>NZ_LS990887.1:0-532094 GCF_900411315.1 Corynebacterium senegalense
GGTGTGGGGGTGCGGGGTGCTCGCGGGGACCGAGAAAGGGAAGAGTCAGATATTCAGAAGCAGACATTTCATACTCCCGCAGAGCTCTCGGGTGGGGCTATGGCGATCTATCTGTCTTTGAATGTCTGACTTTGGAAAGTTTCCTCACGCGTCTTACCTCCGTAGCCGACACCGGATGGAACCCAGGCGCTGAGGCGGCCGTCTAACACAGGTATGGGGACAGATCGGAGAAATCAGGTGGCCGTTGCTGCAGAAGCGGAGCGGCGCCGCGACCTCGCGCGCCAGATCATCGATACGCGCCGGGTTTTCCACACGGATCGCGACATGTGGAAGGCGATGGCGTCCGATGCATTGAGGCAACTCTCACCGCAGCTCTACTACCCGGTGGCCCTGTGGAATCAGCTTCCCTGGTACGAGCGCAGGTTCCTCCTGACGGTGGCTGCCGGACGCAACTGTCACTCGGCGGTGCTTGTCGGAAGATCTGCGGCGCGGGTGAATGGGATGTGGGTCGTCGCCCTGACGGGCGAGAAAGTGGAATTGGCCAGCACCAGCCGGTGGATCGCCCCCTCAGTCAGGCGTAACCCGGAATACGAAGCGCGCCACTTCCGGCTCGCGGAAAAGGACACGTACGCGGGCGAAGGGTACCGCGCCACCCGCTTGACGCGCACCGCGATTGACATCGCCCGACTTCACGGCTTCGCGGAGGGGTTGATCGCTTTCGACTGGCTGTTGCGCGCGGGCGCGGAGCGGCGGTCAGTAGGGCGCGCCATCGCTTCCATGGGGCGGGTGAAAGGGAATGCCCTCGCCAGGAGATGCCTCCGCCACGCCACGGCGCTGTCAGAGTCGCCGTTCGAGTCCCTGGCCCGCGCGCTGCTCATAGAGGCGGGGTTCGACCCGCAGCCGCAGCACAGCGTCGGCGCGTACCGGGCGGATCTGGCGATAGACGGGTGGCTGCTGATCGAGATCGACGGCGACAGCAAGTACGAGGAGGACACGGCGGAGACCATCAAGCGCGAAAACGACAGGAAGAAGCGCATCGAGAACCAGGGCTACAAAATCCTGCGTTACCGGCCGGCCGAGCTCCTCGCGAACCCGACCGATTTCGTCAGCGACGTCGAAGCAGCCCTACACCACCAGCGTCAGCTGGGAGCCTGACACCTCCACCGCGAACCCCGCCGCAGACGCCACCGAAGCGACCGACTCCACCGACGTGCACTCGGGCCCGCAGGCCAGCGCGCGCGCCAGCTCGCCCTTGTACTGCTTGTTGAAGTGGCTGACCACCTTGCGCACGCCGTCGACCTCGGTTTCCACCCGCACGGTCGCGGCGCCGGGCACCGGGCCCAGGGAGTGGTAGGCCCCGGAGCGCATGTCCACCACGAAGCCCAGCTCGGAAAGAACTTCGCTTATCGACGCCCCCCAGCGAGCCCTCATCGTCGGCACCGTGCCAGACCGGGTGGGCAGCTTGGACCCGCCGGAGAGGGCGTCGTAAAGCACTCCCGTGTAGCGGTGGATCGCGGGCATGGTGGGGGCGCTGCGAAGCGTGAGGTTCTCCTCGGCCTCCGCGCGCTTCGACGCTGGGATCTTCAGTGCGGTCACCATGGCGTCGACAGGCAGTGCCGCGAGGTCGTCCATGATCTCCCCGCGCACCGGATCCAGGGCGGGGAAAGAGACCGACATCGGCTGGTCAGAGCCGCCCGGAGCTTTGGTTTCGGAAGGCGGGAGGAGGATGAGCATGCCGAATACCCTAGCGCTAAGATAACCCGCATGATTACACGCCTTTCCGAGCTGTTCCTGCGCACGCTGCGCGAAGATCCGGCGGACGCCGAAGTGCCCTCCCACAAGCTTCTCGTCCGCGCGGGCTACGTCCGCCGCGCGGCCCCGGGCGTGTACTCCTGGCTCCCGCTCGGCCTGCGCACGCTGCGCAAGATCGAGGGCGTGGTGCGCGAGGAAATGGACCGCATGGGCGCCCAGGAGCTGCTCTTCCCGGCGCTTCTGCCTCGCGAGCCCTACGAGGCGACGAACCGCTGGACCGAGTACGGCGACGACCTGTTCCGCCTCAAGGACCGCAAGGGCGCGGACATGCTGCTCGGCCCGACCCACGAAGAGATGTTCACCGCCGCGGTGAAGGACCTGTACTCCTCGTACAAGGACTTCCCGGTCACCCTGTACCAGATCCAGACGAAGTACCGCGACGAGGCGCGCCCCCGCGCGGGCATCCTGCGCGGGCGCGAGTTCCTGATGAAGGACTCCTACTCCTTCGACATGTCCGACGCCGGCCTCGACGAGTCCTACGCCAAGCACCGCGCCGCCTACCAGCGGATCTTCGACCGCGTGGGCATCCGCTACGAGATCTGCAAGGCGACCTCGGGCGCGATGGGCGGCTCCGCCTCCGAGGAGTTCCTGGCGTACTCCGACAACGGCGAAGACACCTTCGTCGTCTCGACCGCCGGCGACTTCGCCGCCAACGTGGAGGCCGTGGTCACCGTGGCTCCCGAGCCCGCGCCGATCGAGGGCCAGCCCGAGGCCGTCGAGCGCGAGACCCCGAACGCGGAGACCATCGAGGCGCTCGTCGCCTGGGCCCGGGCCAACGGCATCGACGCGCAGGCCGCCGACACCCTGAAGTGCATGGTGATCAAGATCGACGACCCGCGCGCGCTGACCGAGGAGGGTGAGCCGTTCGGCCCGCAGCTCGCAGCCGTGCTCATCCCGGGCGACCGCGAGCTCGACGAGAAGCGCCTCGAGGCCTCCCTCGAGCCGGCGACGTTCGAGCTGGCGGGTGAGGAGGACTTCGCCAAGCATGACTTCCTGGTCAAGGGCTACGTCGGCCCGCGGGCGCTGGCCGCCAACGGCGTGAAGGTTTACGCGGATCCGCGCGTGGTCACCGGCTCGTCGTGGATCGCCGGCGCCGACAAGCACGGCCACCACGTGCTCAACCTGGTCGCCGGCCGTGACTTCGAGGTCGACGGCTTCGTCGAGGCAGCGGAGATCCGCGAGGGCGACCCCTCGCCCAGCGGCAACGGCACCGTCAAGCTGGCCCGCGGCATCGAGCTGGGCCACATCTTCCAGCTCGGCCGCAAGTACACCGAGGCGATGGACGTGCAGATCCTCGACGAGAACGGCAAGCGCGCCACCCCGACCATGGGTTCCTACGGCATCGGCGTGTCCCGCATGATGGCGGTCGTCGCCGAGCAGCTTCACGACGACAAGGGGCTCGTCTGGCCGGTCGAGATCGCCCCCTACCAGGTCCACGTGGCCGTGGCGAACAAGGACACCGCCGCCATGGAGGCCGGGGCGCGGCTCGTCGAGGAGCTCGACGCCGCCGGCATCGAGGTGCTCTTCGACGACCGCCCGAAGGTCTCCCCGGGCGTGAAGTTCAAGGACGCCGAGCTGCTCGGCATGCCCTTCGCTGTGATCCTCGGCCGCGCCTTCGCCGAGGGCAAGGTCGAGCTGCGGATCCGGGGCGGCGAGACGCTCGAGGTGGAGGCCGGGGAGGTCGTCGAGAAGCTGCGCGGCCTCATCGCCTCCTAGCGGGCCACCAGAACCTCCCGCCCAGCAGCTGCACGGCTGCCGGGACCACGAGGGTGCGCACCACGAGGGTGTCCAGCAGGACGCCCAGGAAGATCACGATGCCGATCTGGGCCAGCACCACCAGCGGTAGGACGCCCAGCGCCGCGAAGACCGCGGCGAGCAGGATGCCCGCGGAGGTGATGACCCCGCCGGTGGTGGACAGCGCCCGCAGGATCGCGGACCGCGTCCCGTGGGACTGGGCCTCCTCCCGCGCGCGGGTGACCAGGAAGATCGTGTAGTCGATGCCGAGGGCGACGAGGAACACGAAGGTATAGAGTGGGGCGGCGGAATCGAATCGCTCGAAGCCGAACAGGTGGTGGGACGCCCACCAGCCCGCCCCGAGGGCCGCGCCGTTGGTGAGCAGCACTGAGGCCGTCATGATCAGCGGCGCGACGAGCGAGCGCAGCACCACGACGAGGCTCAGCAGGATGAGCAGCAGGACGGTGGGGAAGATCAGCGCGCGGTCCTGCCCGGCGGCGACCTCGGTGTCGTAGAGCTCCGCGTCGGGGCCGCCGACCTTGGCGTCCAGGCCACCAAGGGCGGCGCGGATCTCCTCGGTGTCGCCGCCGGAGACCTGCAGGACGCCCTCGCCGGGGGTGACGCTCAAACCGGCGTCCTCGAGGGCGGTCGTGGCCTCCTCGGGGGAGGGGGTGACCACAATCGCCGGGGTGGCCGAGGACTCGGGGAACTTCTCCCCGAGCTCCTCGGCGGCGGAGATGGACTCGGGGGTGTCGATGAACTGGTCGGCCTGGGTCAGCCCCGTGTTGATCTGCAGGATGCCGAGACACATCACGCCCAGCGCGAGCAGGGAGGTGGCCAGGATCGCCCGCGGCTTCGCCGCCACGAAGGAGCCCACGCGGTCGAAGAGGCGGTGCTCCGCCTCCTCGCCGACCTGCGGAGTGCGCGGCCAGAAGATCCAGCGGCCGAACAGCGCGAGCACGCCCGGCAGGACGAACGCGCCGAAGAAGAGGGCCACCGCCACGCCGAAGGCCGCCGCGACACCGAGGGAGCGCGTCGTCGGGGTGTGCGAGAGCAGCAGGCACAGCACGCCGAGGACAACGGTGAGCGCGGAGGCGCTGATCGCCCTGACCGTCGGCAGCCAGGCGCGCGCCATCGCCTCGAAGCGGTCCTCGTGGGAGGCCAGCTCGTCGCGGTAGCGGGAGATGAGCAGCAGCGCGTAGTTCGTGCCCGCGCCGAACACGAGCACGGAGAGGATCCCTCCCGTCGACTCGTTCCAGGCCATCCCGAGCGCGTCGAGCACGCGCGGGTAGAGGGTGGCCACGAGCCGGTCGGCCACGCCGATGACCAGCAGGGGAATGAGCCAGAGGACGGGGGAGCGGTAGGTGAACACCAGCAGCACGGCGACGATGGCGGCGGTGACCGCCAGCAGCTTCACGTTCGCCCCCGAGAACACCCCGGAGAGGTCTGCGGAAATGGCGGCCGGGCCGGTCACCTGCGCCTGCACGCCTGCGGGGAGGTCGGAGGAGGCGTCCCCGCGCAGCTCGGCGACGCGGTCCACGTTGTCCAGCAGGGACTCGTACGCGACCTCGACGGGCACGATGGCGGCGTCCATCGCCTCGTTGGGGATCAGCGGCCCGCCCAGCTCCTCCGCCTTCGGACCCAGCTGGGCGAAGGTGTCCGGGCTGAGCCCGGTGAACAGCACCACCGCGGCGGAGCCGCCCGCTCCGTCACCGCCGCCCTCGGCGCGCTTGGCAGCGACCTCCGTGGAGTCGAAACCGTCCGGGAGCATGGCGGTGGGGGACTGGGGCGCCTCGAGGGGGCCGAGGGAAATGAGGAAAACGGCGAGGCCGACGAGGGCCAGGGATGCCCACCTGAGCAGGCGGACGGCACGGGAAGTCACGGGGAGGGCTTCTTTCAGAGCGGGGTCGGTGCCCTTACCCTACGCGCCGCCTCAGATGCTGCCCCGCTGCGCCTGCGCCGCCAGCGCGATCGCCGCCGTCATCCAGGGTGCCGTCGAGGCGCCTGCGGCGGTAGCGCGCCACTCGGCCACCAGGCACTCCTCCATCTCGTCGACGAGTGCCGCGGCCTGCTCGGAATCGGCGGGCTCCGGGCGCCCGCTGAACTCGTAGCCGGGGGCGGGGACGGGGATCTCGCCCGAGGCGGCCAGGAGGCCGGTCAGGTAGTCGCGGCGCTGCTCCGCCGCCTCGCCAAGCGCATCGATGCGCGCGGAGAGATCCGCGTCCGCGTAGGAGGAGGCGAGTCCGAGTGCGTACTCAACGGCGAACTCGCGGCGCAGCATCTCGCGCGCGGCCTCGAGGTCGGCCGTGTCCGCCACCGTGACTGGGGGCAAATTGACCGGCTGGAGGGCGGTGGCGTCGACGGCCTGCGCGACCACGAGGTCGACGGACTCGTCCGGCAGAGAGGAGACGGCTCGGGCCGCCCCCTCCGCGGCGCTTCCGGTCAGCGCGCCGACGTCGGGGGCGCCGGCGGCCTCGCCGGGGCCGCGCTCCACCTCGCACGTCGCCGGGGGCGCACCGGCAGCGTCGGTGCCGCAGAGGCGGGTGATCTCGTCGTAGAGCTGCGCGGCCTGGCGGGAGCGGAGTTCGGCCGCTGGGGCGTCGTGAAGCGAGAGCGAATCCGCCTCCGCCTGGCGGGCGAGCGCGAGGACCTCGCCGTTGGGGCGCGGCCCGGCGATGTCCATCACCGAGCACGACGCGAGCGCGAGGCACGCCGGAACGAGCGCGAGGCGGGAGATCTTCACGCCGGAAACCGTACACGATAGGCTGGACAACATGGCATTTCCCGCAGCTGAGACCCTCACCGACCTGATTCGCCCCGTCGCGCAACGCAGCGGGATGGACGTGGAAAACGTCCGCACCGTCAAGGCGGGGAAGAAATCGCAGGTGGTGGTGGCCCTCGACTCCGACACGCGCCCCACCCTCGACGAGCTCGAGGCGGTATCCAACGAGATCAGCGAGCTTTTCGACGCCCACGAGGCCGCCGGGGACCTCAACTTCGGCGCCGGCTACACCCTGGAGGTGACCACCCCCGGAGTCGACCTGCCGCTGACGCAGCCGCGCCACTTCCGGCGCAGCCACGGCCGCAGGATCAAGGTCGGGCAGGGCCTCTACCGCGTCGGCGCGCTCGACGCCGAGGAGGCGAACGTGGTGCTGGTGAGCTCCGGCACCGCGCTGCCTCAGGTGCACGTCCGCGCGGTTTCCGATCTGGCGGGCGCGGTGGTAGAAGTTGAATTCAACAACCCGCCGGCTGCGGAGATCGAGCTGGCGGAGAAGTCGTACGACGAGGCCGTGACGCTGGTCTCCGATGGAGAGGAAAACAAGTGAATATTGACCTGAGCGCGCTGCAGACCATCGAGAAGCAGCACGGCATCGGGGTGGACGACCTGCTCACCACAATCGCCGAGGCCCTCCTGTGGGCGTACCGCGACTACCGCGAGGCCCCGCCCGCGGACAACGAGAAGGCGCGCGTGGACATCGACACTGAGACGGGCGACGTGGCGGTCATCCTCAGCACCCTCGGCGAGGACGGGGAGGTCCTGAGCGAAGCGGATGTCACCCCGGTGAACTTCTCCCGCGTCGGCGCGCTGGCGGTGCGCGACGCCATCGTCAAGCGCATGCGCGAGGCCGAGGCGGGCCGGGTCTTCTCCGAGTACTCCGAGTTCGAGGGCAAGGTGGTCTCGGGCGTCGTGCAGCGCGACGCGAACGCGGAATCCCGCGGCATCATCGTGGTCCAGCTCGGCACCGAGCAGGACCCGCAGGACGGCATCCTCCTGCCGGCGGAGCAGATCCCCGGCGAGCGCCTCAAGCACGGCGACAGGGTCAAGGCCTACGTCGTCGGCGTGAACAAGGGGGACCGCAAGGTCCAGGTCAACCTCTCGCGCACCCACCCCGAACTGGTCCGCGGCCTGTTCGCACTCGAGGTCCCGGAGGTCGCCGACGGCACCGTCGATATCGTCTCCATCGCCCGCGAGGCGGGCCACCGCTCGAAGATCGCCGTGAAAGCCAACGTCAAGGGCGTCAACGCCAAGGGCGCCTGCATCGGCCCGCGCGGCGCCCGCGTCTCCACGGTGATGAAGGAGCTCGGCGGCGAGAAGATCGACATCATCGACTACTCCGAGGACCCGGCGCAGTACGTCGGCAACTCCCTCGCTCCGTCGAAGGTCGTGCGCGTCGAGGTGCTCGACCGCGAGGCGCAGCAGGCGAAGGTGACCGTCCCCGACTACCAGCTCTCCCTGGCCATCGGCAAGGAGGGGCAGAACGCCCGTCTCGCCGCGCGCCTGACGGGTTGGAAGATCGACATCCACTCCGACGCAGCGCAGTAGGGCTCCTGCGGGCGTCACCCCGGGGGAAGTACACAATCCCCGCGAAGTGGCGTAAGGTTAACTGCGGCTTAAAACACGCTGACCGCGTCGAGCGGCGCGAGGCAGAGCAGAAGTGGAATAGCTCAACGCCGCAGGGCGTTGGCAGAAAGGACGTGGATGAACTCGAGCGCACAGCCCAACGTGGCGCGCACGACTCCCGTCCGAACCCGCACCTGCATTGCCTCACGCCGTACGGCGCACGACTCGCAGCTGCTGCGCGTTGTCGCCGACCCGTCCAGGTCGGGGCGCGTGCTGGCAGACCCGTCGCGCTCGCTGCCCGGGAGGGGAGCGTGGATCACCCCGACGTGGGAAGCGTTCGAGCTGGCGGAGAAACGGCAGGCATTCGCCCGCGCCCTCCGCATGTCCGCCCCGGTGGACTTAGGTCATGTACGGACGTACCTCGCGAGCGTCTCGGGAGACCCACACGAAATAAGGAAGACCGAACACTGATGAGTACGCAGCGATGAAGCAGCATCAGCGATGAAAGTCACTGACAACGTCTAGGGGTCGTCAGCCTCAGTAGCCTTCTGCGGCGGCTGGCCCTCTAGCAACAACCAAGAGGAGACACGTGCCCGGAAAGCTACGCGTTCACGAACTGGCAAAACAGCTCGGCGTAACAAGTAAGGAACTGCTCGCCACGCTCAAGGAGCAGGGTGAGTTCGTCAAGACCGCATCGTCCACCATCGAACCGCCGGTGGTGAAAAAGATGAAGGCCTTCTACGGGGAGAAGTCCGGCGATTCCGCCGACGCCAAGCCCCGCAAGGCTGCGCCCAAGCCGGGTGCGCCGAAGCCCGCTCAGGCGGGCCAGGCCGCCCCGGCGGCGCAGCCCAAGCCCGCGGGCAGCGCCCCGAAGCCGGGCGCTCCCAAGCCCGCGCAGGCCACCCCTGCGGCGCAGCCCAAGCCCGCCGGTAACGCCCCGAAGCCGGGCGCAGCGAAGCCGGCGCAGCCGAGGCCGGCCCAGGCCGCCCCGGCGGCGCAGCCCAAGTCCGCGGGCAACGCCCCGAAGCCGGGCGCCTCCAAGCCCTCGCAGCCGAAGCCGGCCGCGCCGAAGCCCGCGTCCGCCAAGGGCGGCGCGACGCCGGGTTCCATGCCGCGCCCGATGCCGAAGCCGGGCGGGCGCCCGCGTGTGGCGAACAACCCCTTCTCCTCCAACACCGGCGGCGGCCGTCCGGCTCCCCGTCCGGGCGGTGGCCGCGGTGGCGCCGGTGCTGCTGGCGGCCGCGGACGCAGCCCCGCCCAGGGCGGCGCACGCCCCGGCGGCGAGCGCGGTGGGCAGGGGCAGCGCCCCGCACCCCGTCCGGGCGGCGGCCGTCGACCCACCCCGGGTGACATGGCTCCGAACCCAGCCCAGATGCCGGCGAAGGCAGCCGGCGCTGGTCGCGGCCGCGGTGGCCAGGGCGGCCCCGGCGGCGGACGCGGCCGTGGCCCCGGTGGACCGAACCAGGGCGGCGGTTTCCGTGGTCGCGGCGGCCGTCGCGGTGGCACCGCAGGTGCGTTCGGCCGTCCGGGCGGCGCGCCCGGTCGCGGGCGCAAGTCGAAGCGTCAGAAGCGCCACGAGTACGAGGAGCTGCACGCACCGAACGTCGTCGGCGGCGTCCGCCTGCCCGACGGCGGCGGCAAGACCGTGCGCCTGCGCCAGGGTGCTACCCTGACCGACTTCGCCGAGAAGATCGGTGCCGAGGCGTCGAGCCTGGTCCAGGCCCTGTTCAACCTGGGCGAGATGGTCACGGCCACGCAGTCCGTGCCGGAGGAGACCCTGCAGATCCTGGGTGCGGAGATCAACTACGACGTCCAGATCGTCTCCCCGGAGGACGAGGACCGCGAGCTGCTCGAGTCCTTCGACCTGCAGTTCGGCGAGGACGAGGGCACCGACGAGGACCTCGCACACCGCCCGCCGGTGGTGTCCGTCATGGGCCACGTCGACCACGGCAAGACCCGCCTGCTCGACTCGATCCGCCGCGCCAACGTCGGTTCCGGCGAGGCCGGCGGCATCACCCAGGGCATCGGTGCGTACCAGACCACCGTCACACTGGAGGACGAGCCGCGCACGATCACCTTCCTGGATACCCCGGGCCACGAGGCGTTCACCGCCATGCGTGCCCGCGGTGCGAAGTCGACCGACCTGGCCATCCTGGTCGTGGCCGCTGACGACGGCGTCATGCCGCAGACGGTGGAGGCGATCAACCACGCCAAGGCGGCGGACCTGCCGATCGTGGTCGCCGTGAACAAGGTGGATAAGCCGGAGGCTCAGCCGGAGAAGATCCGCGGCCAGCTCACCGAGTACGGCCTCGTGCCGGAGGAGTACGGCGGAGACACCATGTTCATCGACATCTCGGCGAAGCAGGGCACGGGCATTGACGACCTCCTCGAGGCCGTCCTGCTCACGGCCGATGCCGCGCTGGATCTGCGGGCCAACCCGGACATGGACGCCCAGGGCATCGCCATCGAGTCCCACCTCGACCGCGGCCGCGGCCCGGTCTCGACGGTCATCGTGCAGCGCGGTACCCTGCGCGTCGGCGACTCCATCGTCGTCGGCGGCAATTACGGCCGCGTGCGCCGCATGGTCGACGAGTGGGGCAACGACGTGGAGGAGGCGGGTCCGTCCCGCCCGGTGCAGGTGCAGGGCCTCAACGGCGTGCCCGGCCCCGGCGACAACCTCCTGGTTGTCGAGGACGACCGCGTCGCCCGCCAGATCGCCGCTCAGCGCGACGCCCGCATGCGCTCCGCCATGCAGGCCCGCACGAAGAAGCGCGTCTCCCTGGAGAACCTGGACCAGGCGCTCAAGGAGACGAGCCAGCTCAACCTCATCCTCAAGGGCGACAACGCGGGTTCCGTGGAGGCCCTGGAGGAGGCGCTGCTCAAGATCGAGGTCGACGACGAGGTCGAGGTCAACATCATCGACCGCGGCGTCGGTGCCGTCACCCAGACCAACGTGGTGCTCGCCGCGGCCTCGGACGCCGTCATCGTCGCGTTCAACGTGCGCGCCGAGGGCAAGGCGACCGAGGAGGCAAACAGCGAGGGTGTGGAGATCCGCTACTACTCGGTGATCTACAAGACCATCGAGGACGTGGAGAACGCCCTGAAGGGCATGCTCAAGCCGATCTACGAGGAGCGCGAGATCGGTTCCGCGGAGATCCGCCAGATCTTCAAGGCGTCCTCCGTCGGCCTCATCGCCGGCTGCATGGTCACCGACGGCAAGGTCCGCCGCAACGCCAAGTGCCGCCTGGTGCGCGACGGCAACGTTGTCACCCCGGACGCGACGATCCAGTCGCTGCGCCGCGAGAAGGACGACGTCACCGAGGTGGACAAGGGCTACGAGTGCGGCATGGTGCTGTCCTACCCGGACATCCAGGTCGACGACGTCATCCAGGTCTACGAGATGGTCGAGGTCCCGCGCACCTAGGAGCATGTGTGGCGACGCCCCATGGGGCGTCGTGAAGCACAGGCCCCGTTTCCCACTGGGAGCGGGGCCTTCGCCGCCCACCCGCGTGCCTTCGGCCCGGCGGGCGGGCTGTAGGATAGCCGGGGAAACGACCCGCCCGTGTAAAGGAGCTTGAGATGGCTGAGAATCCTCGTGCCCAACGTCTGGCCAAGCGCATTCAGGAGATCGTGGCCCGCGCGATCGAGCGTCAGGTCAAGGACCGCCGCCTCGAGCTGGTGACCATCACCGACGTCCGCGTGACGGGCGACCTGCACGACGCGACGGTGTACTACACCACCCGCGGCCGAGAGATCGACGACGAGCCCGACTACGCCCAGGCGGCCGAGGCGCTGCACCGGGCGCGCGGGCAGATCCGCAAGATCGTCGGCGACGAGCTGGGTGTGCGCTTCACCCCGACGATCGCCTTCGAGCAGGACACCGTCCCCGAGGCCTCGGCGCGGATGGAGGAACTGCTCAACCGGGCGCGCGAGCGCGACGCGGAGCTGGCGAAGCTGCGCGCCAACGCCACCCCGGCGGGGGAGGGCAACCCCTACAAGAACACCGAGCTGTAGCGCCCGGGCCTGCACATGGAGCGCTTCCTCTTCCCCGAGCTCGACGCCGCGTTCGCCGACGCCGCGCGCCTGCTTGACGACGCCACCTCCGTCGCCGTGATCACCCACATCAAGCCGGACGCCGACGCCGTCGGCTCCGCGTGCGGCTTGGCGGCGGGGCTGCGCCGGGCGGGCAAGCGGGCCCGGGTGTTCATCGGGCAGAGCTCCCCGCACCCGTCCAACCTCGATTCAGTGCCCGGCGTGGGGGAGATCGCCTACACCGGGAAGCTGCCCGAGGCGGACCTGGTGGTCACCGTCGACTGCGCCTCCGTCGACCGCACCGGCGCGTTCATGGGACACCTGGTGGAGAACAGGGAATCGGTCCTGGTGATCGACCACCACGAGACCAACCCCGGCTTCGGCGGGGCGAACCTCATCGTTGACGCGGAATCCACGACCATGCTGGTGCGCGAGATCCTCGCCCACATGGGCGTGGTCCTCGACGCCGAGATCGCGCACTGCCTGTACGCGGGCCTGGTCACCGACACCGGAAACTTCCGCTGGGGCACCCCGCGCATGCACGCGATGGCGGCCGAGCTCATGGGGTACGGCCTGGACACCAGGGAGATCGCCCTGCGGCTGATGGACGCCATGAGCCCGGAGGACCTCCGCCTGCTCGGGGTGGTGCTGGCCGGGATGGAGAGTACGAGTGCCAACGGGTATTCCGTGTGCGTGTTCACCATCGACTCGGACGTGCTCGAGCGGATGAGCCAGTCCGCGGTGGAGGCCGTGATCGACTACGCGCGCTCCCTCGAGGGCAGCGACGTCGGTGTGGTGCTCAAGGAGCAGGGCAGGGGGCGCTGGAGCGTCTCTCTGCGCTCGACCAGCCTCGACGTCTCCCGCGTCGCCCAGCGCCTCGGCGGCGGCGGGCACATCCCGGCCGCCGGGCTGAGCGCGGGCGGCACCCGCGAGGAGGTCGTCGGGCGGATTTTGGGTGAGATGTACTAGATGGCGGGCGCACCAACGGATGTGAGCGCCCGCCGGATCCTGGCGCTCGCGCTGCCCGCGCTGGGCGTGCTGGCGGCCAACCCGCTCTACCTGCTGCTGGACACCGCGGTGGTCGGCAGGCTCGGCACCGCCGAGCTCGCCGCGCTGGCCGCGGGCACGGCGGTGCAGTCGACGGTGACTACGCAGCTGACCTTCCTGTCCTACGGCACCACCGCCCGGGCCTCGCGGCTGTTCGGGGCGGGCAAGCGCGACGCCGCGGTGGCCGAGGGCGTGCAGGCGACGTGGGTGGCGGTGCTGGTCGGCTGCGCGCTGGCGGCGCTGGTGTGGGCCTTCGCCCACCCGGTCGCGCTGTTTCTCACCAACGACGCCGGCGCCGCAGAGGCGGCGGTGCGCTGGATGCGCGTGGCCGCCTTCGCCATCCCCCTGACGCTTGTGATCATGGCCGGAAACGGGTGGCTCCGCGCGGTGCAGAACACCCGGCTGCCGCTCGTGCTCACCCTGTGCGGGCTCGTGCCCGGGGCGGTGGCCCTGCCCCTGCTCGTGGGCCGGTTCGGCCTCGTCGGCTCCGCGGCGGCGAACTTGCTCGGGATGGGGATCACCGCCTCGCTCTTCCTCCTGGTGCTCGCGCGGGAGCACACCGGGGCCTGGGGCCCACGCTGGGAGGTCATCCGCAGCCAGCTCGCCCTGGGCCGCGACCTCATCCTGCGCTCCCTGTCCTTCCAGGTGTCCTTCCTCGCCGCCGCGGCCGTGGCGGGCAGGTTCGGGGTGGCCTCGCTGGCCGCCCACCAGATCATGCTCCAGCTGTGGAACTTCCTCACGCTGGTGCTCGACTCGCTGGCCATCGCCGCGCAGACGCTCACCGGCGCCGCGCTCGGGCGGGGCAGCGCCGCCGAGGCCCGGCGCGTGGGGACCCAGGCGACTGGCTTCTCCGTCGCCTTCTCCCTCGTCCTCGCCGGGGTCTTCCTCGTGCTCGGCGGGCCGATCCAGCGCATCTTCACGGCGGACACGGCCGTCCTCGACGCGCTCGTGGTCCCGTGGTGGCTGCTCATCGCGATGATCGGTGCGGGAGGGGTGGTCTTCGCGCTCGACGGCGTGCTGCTCGGCGCGGGCGACGCCGCCTTCCTGCGCAACCTGACCATGGGCGCCGTGCTGCTGGGCTTCTTACCGCTCACCGGGGCCGCCCTCTACTTCGGATGGGGGCTGGCGGGGATCTGGGCGGGGCACCTGGCGTCGGTGCTGCTGCGCCTCGGTGGCGTCGTGAAGCGGTTCGGCTCCATGCGGTGGGCGACCGTGGGTGAGAAGCGGGCGTAGCGCTCGCCCTGTGCTACCAATAGGAGAATGACCACCACGTTGTGGGCTGTGGCGGATCTGCATGCGGCGGTGAAGGCGAACGGCCCAAAGATTGAGGCGATCCAGCCGTCGGACCCGTCCGATTGGCTCATCGTCGCCGGAGACGTGGCCGAGAAGTTCGACCTCATCGTGCGCGTCATGGCGGAGCTGGCCGGGCGCTTCGACACCGTCATCTGGGCACCGGGCAACCACGAGCTGTTCTCCCGTTCGGCGGACCGCTACCGGGGACGGGAGAAGTACGCGGCCCTCGTCCAGGCGATGCGCGAACTCGGGGTGCACACCCCGGAGGACACCTACCCGGTCTTCGACGGGGTGACCGTGGTGCCCCTGTTCACCCTCTACGACTACTCCTTCCGCGGTGCCGGCATGTCCGTCGACGAGGCGGTCTCTGCGGCGCGCGAGAAGAACATCATGATGACCGACGAGTTCGCCATCGCGCCCTTCGTCGACGTCCGCGCCTGGTGCTGGGACCGCCTCGCCTACACCACCAGGCGGCTCTCGCGCATCGAGGGGCCCACGATCCTGGTCAACCACTGGCCGCTCGTGCAGGAGCCGATCATGCGGATGCGCTGGTCGGAGGTGGCGCTGTGGTGCGGGACCCGCCACACGCGCGGGTGGGCGCGGCGCTACAACGCGCGCGCCGTCGTCTACGGCCACCTGCACATGCCGGGGGTGACCACGGTCGACGGGATCGAGCACATCGAGGTGTCGCTGGGCTACCCGCGCGAGTGGCAGGGCACGCCCCGGCCCACGGCGTGGCCTTACCCGGTCATGGAGGCGGGCGCGTGATGCAGCACCTCGACCTCTTTCCCGCCCACGCGCGCTACATCTACATCCGCACGGGCGACAGCCGCGACCTGACCAACTACCGTGAGCTCCTCCCCGAGGAACAGGGGCTGGTCAGCCAGGCCGTCGACTCCCGCAAGGGCGAGTTCGGCGACGCCCGCTGGTGCGCGCACCAGGCCCTGCGCGAGCTTGGTGTCGAGACGGAGGAGGCGATACTGCGCGGCGAGCGGGGCATGCCCCTGTGGCCGGAGGGCTTCACCGGGTCGATGACGCACACGGAGGGCTTCCGCGCTGCGGTCGCTGCCCCCACGCGCCACGTCTTGTCCATCGGTCTCGACGCGGAGCCCGCCGACCGCCTGCCCGAGGAGGTGGTGGGGGAGATCGCCCGGCCGCGGGAGCTGGCGACCATCGAGAAGCTGCGCGCCGACGGGATCGACTGCGCCGACCGGATCGTCTTCTGCGCCAAGGAGGCAACCTACAAGTGCTGGTTCCCCATGACGCGGCGCTGGCTGGACTTCGGCGAGGCGGAGATCGACATCCGCCCCGACGGGACCTTCCTGTCCTACCTGCTCGCGCGGCCGACTCCGGTGCCCTTCTTCGAGGGCCGGTGGGAGGAACGCGGCGGCTACATCGTGGCCTCGGCCTTTGTCACTCGGACGCTGGCAGCGAAGTTCGCGCGCTGAGGCGCTGAACTTCTGCAGCGCTGAGGCTCTGCAGCGCTGAGGAGTCAGAGCGTCGAGGGTCGCGCGACGAACACCGTCGCGAGGCGCTTGCCCTGCTCCTTGATCAGCGCGGCGGCCCGGCCGTCCGGGCCCACCGCGGCGTGGACGCCGCGCAGACCGCGAGGCTCGAGCCACTTGCCCATCGCCAGCGCCTCGTACTCGGCGGCGGTGACTTCAAGGACGGGCCAGGCGCGCGTCAGCGCCTCGTCGAGCGTCAGGCTGAGGCGGGGGTGTTCCTCGAGGTGGGGCAGCGGTTGGGCGTCGTCAAGCGTGAAGCTTCCCACCGTCTCGCGGCGCAGGGCCGTGAGGTGCCCGCCGACGCCGAGGTCGGCGCCGAGGTCGCGGGCCAGCGAGCGGATGTAGGTGCCGGAGGAACAGTGCACGCGCACGTCGACGTCGAGGAAGCCGTCCTCGCGGCGGAAGCCGAGGATATCGAAGGAGTGGACGGTGACCGGGCGGGCGGGCAGCTCGACCTCGACGCCCTCGCGCGCGAGCTCGTGGGCCCGGCGTCCGCCGACCTTGATCGCGGACACGGTCGAGGGGACCTGCATAATCTCGCCCGTCAGCTTCCCGACGCCCCCGCGCACCGCCTCCTCTGTGACGCCCCCCGCGTCGGCGGTGGCGGTGACCCCGCCCTCCGCGTCGTCGGTGGTGGTGGACGCGCCCAGGCGGATGGTGGCGGCGTAGACCTTGTCGTGGGCGACGAGGTGGGCGAGCAGCTTCGTGCCCCGCTCGATGCCCGCGACGAGCACGCCGGTGGCCATCGGGTCGAGGGTGCCCGCGTGGCCGACCTTGCGGGTGCCGAAGAAGCGGCGCAGGCGGGCGACGACATCGTGGCTCGTCATGCCCACCGGCTTGTCCACGACGACGATTCCGGAGCGGGAGAGGGGATCGGTCATGGTGCCACAGTATGCCGTAGTCTGTTCCCCGTGGATATTTTGCGCGGCCTGGACGAGGTGCCCGAGGGATTCGGGCAACCGGACGGAACGGTGGTGACCATCGGCGTCTTCGACGGCGTGCACAGGGGCCACCAGCTGCTCATCGGGCGGGCCGTCGACGAGGCCCGCCGCCTGGGCGTGCCGAGTGTGGTGATGACCTTCGACCCCCACCCCGTGGCCGTCTTCGCCCCCGACCGCGCCCCGAACGCCCTGCTCAGCCTGGAGGAGCGGGCGCGGCTCATCGCGTCGCTCGGGGTGGACTACCTGCTGGTCGTCGACTTCCGCGAGGAGCTCGCGGGCGACAGCCCGGAGGAGTACGTCACCGACACGCTTCTGGGTCGGCTCAATGCCAGGCGCGTGGTGGTGGGGGAGAACTTCACCTTCGGGCGCGACGCCGCCGGCACCGCCGCCACGATGGCCGAGCTGGGGCGCGACCACTGCTTCGACGTCACGATCGTCGGGCTTCTCGATGACGGCGGGGTGCGCATCTGTTCCACCGCCATCCGCCACGAGCTCGCCGAGGGCAACATCGACGTCGCGCGCGACTACATGGGCCGGCCCTTCGCGGTCACCGCGGGGATCGAGCGCGGCGCCGGCCGGGGTGGCAGGGAGCTCGGCTACCCGACGACCAACCAGTACGTCGAGGACGTCACGGCCCTCCCGGCGGACGGCGTCTACGCTGGCTGGCTGACCGTCCTGGGGGAGGAGCCCATCGAGGGCGACATGGAGCCGGGCATCCGCTACCCGGCGGCGATCTCCGTGGGCACGAACCCGACGTTCGGCGACGACCGGCGCAGCGTCGAATCCTTCATCCTCGACCGCGACGCCGACCTCTACGGCCGCACTGCGCGCGTCGAGTTCGTGGGCAAGGTGCGCGACATGGTCAAGTTCGACTCCGTCGACGAGCTCCTCGAGCACATGGCCCGCGATGTCGCCCGCACCCGCGAGATCCTGCACGTGACCGACTAACCGGAAGGACAGACCATGGCCCGCAAAGTAATCCTCGACCTCGACACCGGCATCGACGACGCCCTCGCCCTCGCCTACGCGCTGGGCAGCGAGGAGCTCGAGCTCATCGGCGTGACCGGCACCTACGGCAACGTGCTCGTCGAGGACGGTGTGCGCAACGCGCTCGCCATCCTGGAGCTGTTCGGCCGCACCGACGTGCCCGTCTTCGCCGGGCCGGGCCACGCCCGCGCCCGCGACAGCTTCGAGGTCCTCGAGATCTCCGCCTTCATCCACGGCGTCAACGGCATCGGGGAGGCAGTGCTTGACGACGCCACCCGGGCCGTCGAGGACACCCCCGCCGTCGACTTCCTCATCGAATCCGTCGAGCGCTACGGCGACGACCTGGTGATCGTGCCCACCGGCCCGTCGACGACGATCGCGGCGGCCATCGAGGCCTCGGACCACTTCGCCGACAACGCCCACATCGTCATGATGGGCGGGGCGCTGACCGTGCCCGGCAACGTCTCCGCCTGGGCCGAGGCGAACGTGAACCAGGACCCGGAGGCCACGGACGTTCTGTTCCGCCGCGCGAAGGACGTCACGATGATCGGCCTCGACGTCACCCTGCAGACGCTGCTGACCACCGCCGAGACCGCGAAGTGGGAGGCCCTGGGCACCCGCGGCGGCGATTTCCTCGCCGCCGCGACGAACTACTACATCAAGGCCTACGAGACGACTGCGCCGCACCTCGGCGGTTGCGGCCTGCACGACCCGCTGGCCGTCGCCGTCGCGATCGATCCCTCGCTGGTGACGCTGCTGGACATCAACATGAAGACCGACACGGAGGGTCCGACCCGCGGGCGCACGATCGGCGACGAGACCCGTCTCAACGACCCGGTCAAGACCGCCCACGTGGCCGTCGCCGTCGATGCCCCGCGCTTCCTCGCGGAGTTCATGGACCGCCTGACCGCCATCGCGGCCTCGACCGACTGAGCGGCGATTTTGGGGCCCCGCCCCGGTTTGGTACTCTGAACCCTCGGCTCAGGGCATCGACGAGCGACTGCGGTTCGCAGCAGTCCGGCCCGCACGCTGATTCATGGAATGCGAACTGAAATAACAAGGAGAACCTCATGGCGCTGACCACTGAGAAGAAGTCTGAAATCCTCAAGAACTACGGCCTGCACGAGACCGACACCGGCTCCCCCGAGGCCCAGGTTGCCCTGCTCACCGAGCGCATCAACAACCTCACCGAGCACCTCAAGTCGCACAAGCACGACCACCACTCCCGCCGCGGCCTCCTGCTGCTGGTCGGCCGCCGCCGTGGCCTGCTGAAGTACCTGCGCGAAAACAACGTCGAGCGCTACCGCGACCTGATCGCCCGCCTCGGCCTCCGCCGCTAGTCCGCGCAGTACTGCGTTTGAGTTTCACCGCCCCGCGTCCCCCGACGCCGGGCGGTTTTTCGTTTCCCGCCTGACACGTGGCCGACGCACGGGATTCATCGGGGACTAGAAGGGCAGCAGCTTCCACAGCTCGGTGGCGCAGATGTAAACGAACGCCGCCGAGATCAGCGCCATGAGGGTGTTGGCCACCCAGCCGTTGCGCCACCGCTTGGGGGTATGGCGCGAGTTGAGCAGGAGCAGGAGGGTAAGCCCGAGGAAGGGCATGAACAGCGCGCCGAGGACGCCGTAGGCGATGACGAGGGCGGTGGGCTTGCCCAGGAAGAACAGCAGCATCGGTGGGAACGTGAGCCAGAGCAGGTACCAGCGGTAGTAGCGCCCGCCGACGTGGATGTCGGCGTGGTCTGCGGGCAGGTGCTTCGCGTGCCCGACGAAGTCCGCGAACATGAGGGACACCCCGTTCCACACGCCGAGGACGGAGGAGAAGGCCGCGGCCCAGAACCCGAAGAGGAAGACCTTGGCCATGGTGGGCCCGTAGCGCTGCTCGAGAACGTCTGCCAAATCGAGCAGGCCGCGGTCGCCCTGCGAGACGGCGATGTTGGCGGAGTAGAGCAGGTCCGCCCCGATGACGAGCATGGCCGCCACGAAGATGCCGGTGACGATGTAGGCGACGGTGTTGTCCAGGCGCATCACACGCATCCACGCGGGCCCGCGCCAGTTCTTCTCGGTGAGCCAGTAGCCGTATGCGGCGAGCGTGATGGTGCCGCCGACGCCGCCGGCCAGCGAGAGCACGTAGACGAAGGAACCCTCGGGGATCGTCGGCACCAGGCCGCGGAGGATCTCCGGCAGGTTCGACAGCGACAGCGTGGCGATGCCGCAGACGGTGAGGAACATGACGCCGACGAGGACGGCGATGATCTTCTCGAAGGTGCGGTACTTTCCCAGCCAGGTGAAGATGAAGCCGAGCAGCCCGGTGAGCACCGCCCACATTTCCAGGCTGGTGCCGGGGAAGAGGGCCTTCAGGGGCATGGCCGAGGCGCTCATCGCGGCCGCGCCGTAGACGAAGCCCCAGATGATGATGTACGGCACGAAGTACCAGCTGGTCCAGCGCCCGAGCTGGCGCCACCCGTGGAACATCGTGTTGCCGGTGGCCAGGGTGTAGCGGCCGACGCCCTCGACGAGCACGATCTTCATGATCGAGCCCGCGATGCACGCCCAGAGCAGGGCGTAGCCGTACTTCTGGCCGGCGATGAGCGTGGCGACGAGGTCGCCCGAGCCGACTCCGGTGGCGGCGGCGACGAGGCCGGGACCGATGACGGACCATTTGGTGGCGGGTTCGGCGGGGGCCGGCGGGGTGGGAGCTGCGCTGCTCACGGTTCCTCCTTGCTGGGCATCGTGAATCCGGGAGCCTCGGGGGCTGCCTGCGGAAACTATGGTGGGGAAAATTATTGCTGGCTCATGTTACCGGGCGCGCGGGGCGCGAGCGGGAGAATCGGGCGAGCTGGGCGATGTGTCAAAGCGCCTGGTAAGGTTGGGTGCCGTTGCAAGGACACAGAAACGAGGGGCGGCACCGATGATCGCCCGGACACCACAGAGAGGGATCCTTTGAGCACTTTCACCCCCAAGAACACCGCCGACGTCTACGTCGACGAGGACTACGGCACGACCGAGGCCGTGGCGGTTCTGGACAACGGCGACTTCGGCTCGCGCACCATCCGCTTCGAAACCGGCCAGCTTGCGCGCCAGGCCGGCGGGTCGGTGACCACCTACCTCGATGACGACACGATGATGCTGGCCACCACCACGGCCTCGAACCAGCCCCGCGAGGGCTTCGACTTCTTCCCGCTCACCGTGGACGTCGAGGAGCGCATGTACGCCGCGGGCCGCATCCCGGGCTCGTTCTTCCGCCGCGAGGGCCGCCCGTCCACTGAGGCGATCCTGGCCTGCCGCCTCATCGACCGTCCGCTGCGCCCGACCTTTGTCAAGGGGCTGCGCAACGAGGTGCAGGTCATCATCACCGTGCTGTCGATGAACCCGGAGGAGTACTACGACGTCGTCGCCATCAACGGCGCATCCGCAGCGACGCAGCTGTCCGGCCTGCCCGTCTCCGGCCCGGTCGGCGGTGTGCGCATGGCGCTCGTCGCCGACGACAAGCACCCGGAGGGGCAGTGGGTCGCCTTCCCGAACCACGCCCAGCACGAGCGCTGCCTGTTCGAGATGGTCGTCGCCGGCCGCATCGTCGAGCGCAAGGGCAAGCCGGACGTGGCGATCATGATGGTTGAGGCGGGCGCCGGGGTGAACGTCGTCAAGCACATCGCGAACGGTGCCCCCGCCCCGACCGAGGCCACCGTCGCCGAGGGCCTCGAGGCTGCGAAGCCCTACATCCGCACCCTCTGCGAGGCCCAGGCGGCCCTGGCGGAGCAGGCGGCCAAGGACACGCAGGAGTTCCAGCTCTTCCCGCCGTACAGCGACAAGGTGTACAAGGCCGTGGAGAAGAAGGCCGCGAAGAAGCTGGCCAACCTGCTGACCATCAAGGGCAAGCAGGAGCGCGACGACGCCACGAACTCCTACATGGAGGAGGTCGAGGAGGACCTGCTCGACAAGTTCGACATCGACGATGACGACAAGGACGAGGAGCGCGCCGCCGTCAAGGAGATCCGCGCCGCCTACAACGCGCTGATGAAGTCGATCGTCCGCGAGAAGATCCTCACCGACGGCTTCCGCATCGACGGCCGCGGCACCACCGACATCCGCGACCTCGAGGTCGAGGTCGAGCTCATCCCGCGCGCGCACGGCTCCGCCCTCTTCGAGCGCGGTGAGACCCAGATCCTCGGCGTGACCACCCTGGACATGCTGAAGATGGAGCAGACCGTGGACTCCCTGTCCCCGGAGACCTCGAAGCACTACATCCACCACTACAACTTCCCGCCGTACTCCACGGGTGAGACCGGCCGCGTCGGCTCCCCGAAGCGCCGCGAGATCGGCCACGGCGCCCTCGCCGAGCGCGCCCTGCTGCCGGTGATCCCCTCGAAGGAGGAGTTCCCCTACACCATCCGCCAGGTCTCCGAGGCCCTGGGCTCCAACGGCTCGACCTCGATGGGCTCGGTCTGCGCCTCGACGCTGGCGCTCTACAACGCTGGCGTGCCGCTGGCCGCCCCGGTGGCGGGCATCGCCATGGGCCTGGTCTCCGGAGAGGTCGACGGGGAGACCGAGTACGTCACCCTGACCGACATCCTCGGCGCCGAGGACGCCTTCGGCGACATGGACTTCAAGGTCGCCGGCACGCGCGAGTTCATCACCGCGCTGCAGCTGGACACCAAGCTCGACGGCATCCCCTCCGACGTCCTCGCCGGGGCCCTCGAGCAGGCTCGCGACGCCCGCGAGGCGATCCTGGACACCATGGCCGAGGTCATCGACGGCCCCGACGAGATGAGCCCGCTGGCCCCGAAGATCACCACGATCAAGGTGCCCGTGTCCAAGATCGGCGAGGTCATCGGCCCGAAGGGCAAGACGATCAACCAGATCACCGAGGACACCGGCGCCGACGTGTCCATCGAGGACGACGGCACGATCTACGTCTCCGCCGCCTCCGGGGAGGCCGCCGACGCCGCCATCGAGCGCATCAACGGCATCGCCAACCCCCAGATGCCCAAGGTGGGGGAGCGCTACCTCGGCACCGTGGTCAAGGCGGTCGCCTTCGGCGCGTTCGTCTCGATCATGCCGGGCACCGACGGCCTGATCCACATCTCCAAGCTCGGCGGCAACAAGCGCATCGAGAACGTCGAGGACGTGGTCAACGTCGGCGACAAGATTGAGGTCGAGATCGCGGACATCGACAACCGCGGCAAGATCTCCCTGGTCCCCGTCGAGGACTAGAAAAGCCCCGCTTCACGACGCCCAGCCGACCGCCCGGTCGCGCTGGGCGTTCGCCGTTTCGCTAGCGCTGGACGTCGACGACGAGACGGGTCGGGTTCTCCAGCGTGTAGGCGCGGAACGGGCGCTGCTGGTCGACGCCGAGGATGTACTGCGTGTCGGCCTCGAACACCCCGCCGTGGGTGACGCCCTGGATGGAGCCCGCCGCGACGTCCATCGGGCCGGCCTTGATCAGGTCCTCGCGCTGGCTCAGCATGCCCATGGGGGTGCCTTGGATCATGACCTCCAGGTAAGCGTTGCCGGCCACCTCGAGCGGCAGGCCGGAGGCCTGCTGGCGCGGCTCGGGGTTGTAGCCGATGAGGAAGCCCGGCGTGCCGGTGCCCGAGTACTCGAACACAACCCGGTCGAAGCCGTCGTGGCTGCCCGCGCGGACGTCGGCGATGACCAGTTCGGCGTCCGGGCTGGGCGACTGCTGGGCGCGGTCCGTGCCGAAGGCGACGGCGGTGGTCGCCTCGTCGGCGGTGGCGGCGACGTGGGCCTGTGCGGACTGGGTCTGCGACTGCGCTTGGGTCTGGCTCTGAGTCTGGCTGTCGGCGGACGTGGTGGACGCGCGGGAGGTGTCGGGGGCGGAGGAGGGGGCGTCGCTGGGCGAGCAGGCGCTCACGCCCAGGGCGAGGGCGAGGGTGAGCGCGGCTGGGCAGAGGGTTCGTCTCATGGGCAACATAGGTCTCATAGTTCCCACTTTAACGGCCCGGGGCGGGGCGGAGGCGGAAAGCGATAGAGTGGCCGGAAAGCGATTCTTCCGAAACAGGAAGCCACGAAACAACACGTAAGGAGTAGCCATGGCCGTCAAGGTTGGAGTTCTGGGAGCCAGGGGCAGGGTCGGATCCGCGGTGGTGCAGGGCGTGCGCGCTGCGGAAGACCTGGAGCTCGTCGCCGAGATTGACCACGGCGATGCGCTCGAGGAGCTGACCGAGAAGGGCGCCGAGGTGATCGTGGACTTCACCACGCCGGGCGCGGTGATGGGCAACCTGGAGTTCTGCATCACCCACGGCATCCACTGCGTCGTCGGAACCACCGGCTTCGACGACGAGCGCTACGAGCAGGTCCGCGCGTGGCTGAAGGACAACCCGGGAGTCGGCGTGCTCATCGCGCCGAACTTCGCCATCTCGGCCGTGCTGACCATGGCGTTCGCGCGGCAGGCGGCGCCCTACTTCGAATCGGCCGAGGTGGTCGAGTACCACCACCCGAACAAGCTCGACGCTCCCTCCGGCACCGCGATCAAGACCGCGCAGGGCATCGCCGACGCCCGCCGGGAAGCCGGTCTGGGCGCGGCCCCCGACGCCACGGAGCAGAGCCTGGACGGCGCCCGCGGCTCCGACGTCGACGGTGTCCGCGTCCACGCGGTGCGCATGTCCGGCATGGTCGCGCACGAGGAGGTCATCTTCGGCACCACGGATCAGTCGCTGACCATCCGCCAGGACTCCTACGGCCGCGAGTCCTTCGTGCCGGGCGTGCTCACCGGCGTGCGCCAGGTGGACCAGCACCCGGGTCTGACGGTGGGCCTGGACACCTACCTGGGGCTGTAGCCGGTGGCCGTGGAATCCAGGGAGTCCAGCCTCGACGTCCAGCTCATCGCCGCGACCAGCTTCACGCCCCCCGCCGGTGTCGGGTGGGAGGCCGACGCGGCGGCGACGGACGCCGAGTCCATCGTGGAGTTCGCCGGGCGGGCCTGCTACGAAACCTTCGACCGGCCCAACCCGCACACGGCGACCAACGAGGCCTACCTGCACCACATCATCGACGTCGGCCACGACGCCCTCCTCGAGCACGCGACGGCGACCCTCTACGTGCGGGGACTGTCGCGGGCCGCGGGAAACGAGCTGCTGCGCCACCGCCACCTCTCGTTTTCGCAGCTCAGCCAGCGCTACGTCCACAACGGCGCGAGCGAGGTCGTGGTCCCGCCCGCGATCGCCGCGGACCCGGAGCTGCGCCAGCTGTTCCTCCGCGCGGTCGACGAGTCCCGCTTCGTCTACACGGAGCTGCTCAGGGCCCTGGAAGAGGACCCGGCGGGCGAGCAGAACTCGCTGCTGCGGAGCAAGAAGGCCCGCCAGGCGGCGCGCGCGATCCTGCCGAATGCCACGGAGACGCGCTTCGTGGTCACAGGCAACTACCGGGCGTGGCGCGAGTTCATCGCCGCGCGAGCCTCTGAGCACGCCGACGTGGAGATCCGGGGACTGGCGATCGCCTGCCTGGAGCTGCTGCGCGGCACGGCGCCGACGCTTTTCGATGACTTCCTCGTCAGCGAGCTGGCCGACGGCACGAAAATGGCCACCACCCCTTACATCCAGTGACCGCATACGGCGCGCTGGTGGCACGGCCGCCCCGGCGAGCGGGTAACCTATCTGCCTATGGGCACTTCAACGAAAGCTAACACTGGTGCTGAGATTTTCGGCACCGTCTCTGTCGCGATGGTCACTCCCTTCGATTCCCGGGGCGAGCTGGATCTGGACGCGGGGCGAAAGTTGGCTGCCCACCTCGTAGACAACGGGGTCGACTCGCTCGTGCTCGCCGGCACCACCGGCGAGTCGCCGACGACCACCCCGGCAGAGAAGATCGCGCTGCTCGAGGCTGTGAAGGAGGAGGTCGGCGACCGGGCGATCCTCGTCGCCGGGGCGGGAACGAACAACACCCGCACCTCGGTGGAGCTGGCCAAGGCATCGCGCGACGCCGGGGCGGACGCGCTGCTCGTGGTTACCCCGTACTACTCCAAGCCCTCCCAGGCGGGCCTGGTCGCGCACTACCGCGAGGTCGCCGCCGCGACCGATCTGCCGATCTGCCTGTACGACATCCCGGGCCGCTCGGGCATCCCGGTGGAGGCCGCGACGATCCGCGAGCTGGCCACCATCCCCACGATCCAGGGCCTCAAGGATGCGAAGGGCAACTTCTTCCAGGCTGCCCCGCTGATTCACGAGACCGGCCTGGCCTGGTATTCTGGCGACGATCCGCTCAACGTGCCGTGGCTGTCCGTTGGCGCCACGGGTGTTATCTCCGTTGTCGGCCATGCCGCGCCGCGTCTGCTGCGAGAAATGGTTACAAGCTTCGAGGAAGGCGACCTCGCCCGCACGCGGGAAATCAACGCCACGACCATCGATGTGCTGGCTCGCCAGCAGGCAATCCTCGGTGGTGCAACTTTTGCAAAGGCTGCCCTGCGCCTGCAGGGCATTGACGTTGGAGACCCCCGACTGCCGGTCGTTCCCGCGACCGAGGCGCAGATCGAGGATCTCCGTAGAGACATGGAAAAGGCTGGAGTCCTTTAAGTATGAATGAACCCCGAAACCGGACGCGCAAGGTAACTCGCAAGGCTGGCCCGCCCGAGCCCGCCGACCAGCAGCCGGTCTTCCAGGCCCCGGACAGAGAGCCCGCCCGAGAGAGCCGTTCCGGTTCCGAGTCGGAGGGCGGCCAGTCCAAGCGCCGCGACGGCGCGCACGACTCCGACGGTGAGCGCGGCAACGGGGGCAACCGCTCCTCCCGCGGCCGTCGCGGGCGCGGCCGGGGCCGTGGTAACGGCGGCAACGGCGGAAACGGTGGTGGCAACCGCCGCAACCCGATGAAGTCGATGCAGGGCGCGGACCTGACCAAGCGCCTGCCGGCGCCGCCGAAGGCCCCGCAGAACGGCCTGCGCATCTACGCGCTCGGCGGCATCTCCGAGATCGGCCGCAACATGACCGTGTTCGAGTACAACGGCCGACTCCTCATTGTCGACTGCGGCGTGCTCTTCCCGAACTCCGGCGAGCCGGGCGTGGACCTCGTCCTGCCCGACTTCGGCCCGATCGAGAACCGCCTGGACAAGGTCGAGGCGCTCGTGGTCACGCACGGCCACGAGGACCACATCGGCGCGATCCCGTGGCTGCTGAAGCTGCGCCCGGACATCCCGATCTACTCCTCGCGCTTCACCAACGCCCTGATCTCGGCGAAGACGCAGGAGCACCGCCAGCGCCCGAAGCTGCACGAGGTGAACAAGGACTCCGAGGTCAACCTCGGCCCGTTCCGCCTGCGCTTCTGGCACGTCAACCACTCCATCCCGGAGTGCCTGGGCGTGTCCATCAAGACGGGTGCCGGCCACGTTGTCATGACGGGCGACATCAAGCTCGACCAGACGCCTTACGACGGCAAGCCGACCGACCTGCCCGCCCTGTCCCGCTTCGGCGATGAGGGCGTCGACCTGTTCATGTGCGACTCCACGAACGCGACCGTCCCGGGCATCTCGGTGTCCGAGGCGGGCATCGAGGAGACGCTGACGCGGCTGGTCGCCCGGGCGAAGCAGCGCGTGATCATCGCCTCCTTCGCGTCGAACGTCTCGCGTGTGCAGATGGCGGTCAACGCCGCCGTGGCCAACGGCCGCAAGGTGGCGTTCAACGGCCGCTCGATGATCCGCAACATGGAGATCGCGGAGAAGATGAGCCTGCTGAAGGCCCCGAAGGGCACGATCGTGCCGATCGAGGAGGCCGCGAAGATGGCGCCGCACAAGGTGCTGCTCATCACCACGGGCACCCAGGGCGAGCCGATGGCGGCGCTGTCGCGCATGTCGCGCCGCGAGCACCGGCAGATCACGGTGCGCGACGGCGACCTGATCATCCTGTCCTCCTCGCTCATCCCGGGCAACGAGGAGGCGGTGTTCGCCGTGATCAACAACCTCGCGCAGATCGGGGCCGAGGTGGTCACCAACGCAGACGCGCACGTGCACGCCTCCGGCCACGGCTACGCCGGCGAGCTGCTCTTCCTCTACAACGCGGCGCGCCCGCGCAACGCCATGCCGGTCCACGGCGAGTGGCGCCACATGCGCGCCAACAAGGAGCTGGCCATCTCCACGGGCGTCAAGCCCGAGAACACGGCGCTGGCGCAGAACGGCGTCGTGGTGGACATGATCGACGGCAAGATCAAGGTTGTCGGCCAGTACCAGGTGGGCCAGCTCTACGTCGACGGCGAGACGATGGGTGACGTCGACCCCGACGTGCTCGCCGACCGCACGAGCCTGGCCTCGGGCGGCGTCGTCTCGATCACCTGCGTCATCGACGACCGCACCGGCCGCCTCCTGGAGGCCCCGCGCGTGTCCACCACCGGTTTCTCGGAGGACGACCGCGACTTCAACAAGAAGGTCGTCGAGGGCGTGGAGACGGTCATGGGCGACCTCGCCGCGGAAGGGGAGAACGACCCCTACCGCATGGTCCAGCAGCTGCGCCGCAAGGTCTCGCGCGCGATCCAGCAGAAGTACAAGCGCGAGCCGGTGATCCTGCCGACCGTCGTCCCGATGGCCGCGGACAACGCGCCGGTCGACGACGAGGACGTCGCCGCCTCCCGCGAGTCCCTCTAACCACGGCGAGATAATGGGCCCCGGCGTTATGCTGGGGCCCATGTCTTTTGCTCAAACAGAACGCCAGCGTCTCGCGCAATTGCTTCTCGACGTCGGACCCGACGCCCCGACCCTGTGCGAAGGCTGGCTGACCCGCGATCTCGCCGCCCACCTCTTCATCCGCGAGAACCGGCCGGCCGCCGCGCTCGGCATTTTCGCGCCGCCGCTGTCGGGCGTGCTGGAGAAGGAGACGCGGAAGCAAAAGGCGCGACCCTACGGCGAGCTGGTCCGGGCGTGGGCGGCGGGTCCGCCGCTGCCGCTGCGCCCAGTGGACTCCGCGATGAACACCGCGGAGAACTTCATCCACCACGAAGACGTCCGCCGCGGGGACGGGGTGGCTCGGCCGAGGCGGTTTAGCGGTGTCGTCGACAAGCAGCTGCTGGGCGCGGCCGCGATGATGGGGAAGATGACGCTGCGCGGCGTGGGTGTGCCCGTGATCCTGACGCCGCCGGCGCTGCCTCCGGTGACCGTCGGCGGGGCGCGCGCGGTGGCGGAGCGCGGAGATGACGTCGTGCGCGTTGCCGGCGAGCCCGGCGAGCTGCTGCTGTGGATCTCCGGCCGGAAGGCCGTCGAGGTGCGGGTGAAGGGGCCCGGGGAGCTCGTAAAGAAGGCGGAAGTCAAGCTGAGGGTCTAGACGCGGGGAAGAGGTTCTCGGCCTCCCGACGGTGTGGCGCGTGTGGGATACGGGGCGGAAGGTACTAGTGTTACAACCATGTCTGTCAAAAACTCCGCGCACCGCACCTCCGGGCGCCCGCCGTCTGGCCCCCGCGGCCGGGAACGTGCCGGGCGCCCCACCACGTCGTGGCACGGCGGCCCGTCCTCGATGACGCACCCGCCCACCTCGACGATGGTCGCGGCGGAGACCTCCGAGGAGCGCGTGGGCTCGGCCTACCGCGTGGTGGGGGACTCCCTCGGCGCTGCCGCGCGAGGGACTGCGCGGGGGGTGCGCTCGGTGGCCTCACTGTTCGGGGGCCGGCGCAGGGCCGGGGGACCGGAGCGTACGGACGAGCGCGACGATGACATGGATGATTTTTTCAAGGAGGACGTGGACACGCGGGCGACGCACGAGGAAACGGACGAACCCCGGGAGGCCGGTGAGCCGACCAACCGGGCGGACCTGTGGGGCCTGCTCATCATCGGGCTGGCGGCGGTCATCGGCGCGTCCGTGTGGCTCAATATCGCGGGCCCCGTCGGCCACGTGATCGGGGAGGGCGTGCACTGGGTCATCGGTGCAGGCGCTCTGATTCTGCCGGTGGCGCTCGTCGCGGCGGCGGTCGCCCTCATGCTGGACGTGCGGCACGACCCGGCGGTGCGCACCCGCGTCTGCGTGGGCATCGCCATCATCGCCGTCGGCATGCTCGGCCTCGTGCACGTCCTGGCGGGCAACCCCGCGGACTGGGAGGGCCGCAAGGTCGCCGGCGGCGCGATCGGAGCTCTGCTCGGCGGGAGCCTCGCGGCTGGTTTCTCCTCCTACGTCGCGGTGCCGCTGCTCGCCCTCGTCATCGTGTACGGGGCCCTGAAGACCACGGGGATCACCGTGCGGGAAGCCTACGACTACACGGCGGCGGCCCTGCGCTCCGCCTTTGGCTCCGGCGACACCCCGGACCCGGAGGACAGCGACGATCCGTACGAAGGCGTGGACGGGGAGCTCGACTCCATCGCCGCGGGCCGCGAGCTCCGCGCCCCGGTCAGCAGAGTCGCCACCCCGAGCCGCCACACCGAAAGGGTGCGCCCGGCGCCGCGGCGCCGTACCCCGATGGACAACTACCCCGCGCGCGAGGAGTCCCGCGGGGACGCCGCAGACGCTGCGGCCCCGGAGGTGGGATCGACGCGGATCCTCGGGCGGCGCCGCGACCGCACCGCCAACCTCTTCGACGAGCCCGCCGGGGCAGGGGAGGAGGCGCGCTCCGCTGCGCCCACCCCTGTCGCCCCGGACGTTGACGGACCGGAGCACGTCGAGGAAGCGGATGAGAACGCAACGAAGGTCCTGCGGCGCCCGGAGGGGCGTCGTGAAGCGGCGGCGGACGCCGTGGAGCAGTCGCGCGAGTCGATGCGCCAGGCGATCATCGCCCGCAGCGGCATCGACGCCTCGGCAATCCCCGCGACCACCCCGAAATCCGAGCTGGACAAGGACGTGCCGGCGCCCGCCCCCCGTACGCCCGAGACGCGCTCGGACTACGACGTGCCCTCGACCGACCTGCTCGTGCCCGGCGCCGCGCCGAAGACGCGCACCGAGGCCAACGACCGGATGATCGAGGCGATCACCGACGTCTTCGACGAGTTCAAGGTCGACGCCCAGGTGACGGGCTTCTCGCGCGGCCCGACAGTGACCCGCTACGAGGTCGAGCTGGGCCCGGGCGTGAAGGTCTCGAAGATCACCAACCTACAGTCCAACCTCGCCTACGCCGTGGCCACCGACAACGTGCGCCTGCTCACCCCGATCCCGGGCAAGTCGGCCGTGGGCATCGAGGTGCCGAACATGGATCGCGAGATGGTGCGGCTTCGCGACGTCCTCGACGCGCCCAAGGTGGCCGCCGACCACGACCCCATGCTCATCGGCCTGGGCAAGGACATCGAGGGCGAGTTCATCGCCTCCAGCGTGCAGAAGATGCCGCACCTCCTCGTCGCCGGCTCCACCGGCTCGGGTAAGTCGGCCTTCGTCAACTCCCTGCTCATCTCGCTGCTGACGCGCGCCACTCCCGAGGAGGTGCGCCTCATCCTCATCGACCCGAAGATGGTGGAGCTGACTCCGTACGAGGGCATCCCGCACCTCATCACCCCCATCATCACGCAGCCGAAGAAGGCGGCCGCCGCGCTGCAGTGGCTCGTGGAGGAGATGGAGCAGCGCTACATGGACATGAAGTCCGCGCGCGTGCGCCACATCAAGGACTTCAACCGCAAGGTCCGCTCCGGCGAGCTGCAGGCGCCCCCCGGTTCGGAGCGCGAGATGCGCCCGTACCCCTTCATCGTCTGTGTCGTCGACGAGCTCGCCGACCTCATGATGACGGCGCCGAAGGAGATCGAGGAGTCGATCGTGCGCATCACCCAGAAGGCGCGCGCCGCCGGCATCCACCTGGTGCTCGCCACGCAGCGCCCGTCCGTCGATGTGGTCACCGGCCTGATCAAGACGAACGTGCCGTCGCGCCTGGCCTTCGCCACGTCCTCGCTGACGGACTCGCGCGTCATCCTCGACCAAGCCGGCGCCGAGAAGCTCATCGGCATGGGTGACGGCCTGTTCATCCCGCAGGGCGCGGGCAAGCCGCAGCGGCTGCAGGGCGCCTTCGTCACCGATGAGGAGATCCAGGCCGTCGTCGAGGCGGCGAAGGCGCAGGACGAGCCCGACTACGTCGAGGGCGTCACCGAGGACAAGTCCGCCGAGAGCAAGGTCATCGACGACGACATCGGCAAGGACATGGACGACCTGCTCGAGGCCGTCGAGCTCGTGGTTACCTCCCAGCTCGGTTCGACCTCCATGCTGCAGCGCAAGCTGCGCATCGGCTTCGCCAAGGCGGGCCGTCTGATGGACCTCATGGAGTCGCGCGGCGTCGTCGGCCCCTCCGAGGGCTCGAAGGCCCGCGAGGTGCTGGTCAAGCCCGACGAGCTCGACACGATCATCTGGATGATCAAGGGCGCGGACCCCGCCGAGGCCCCCAAGGACGCGCTTGACGACGACAACGGCGGCGCCACCGGGGACAACACCAGCGTCGTCGAGGCGACCTACAACCCGACCGGCGGGGCGTTCTAGGCCCGCTTGGGTGCCGGGAGGGGCGTCGCCAAGCGTGCGTGCCCGCGTGCTGTAGGCTGGCACACGCATTGGAGGGGAGTACCCCGAAAACGCCACGGGCCGTCAGCACGGCGCTCGCGAGAGCCCCGGCCCGGGCGGCCCCGCCGAACGGTGGGGTGGGGGAGACCTCCGGTCATGTCAGCATCCCCTTTTTGACCGGAGGTTCTTTTCATGGACGTTCCCTTTTGGATCTGGGCGGTCGCAGGCGCCGTCATCCTCGGATTTTTCGTCTTCGACTTCGCCACCCACGTCCGCCAGGCCCACGAGCCATCGCTGAAGGAGGCGGGCTTCTGGACGGTCTTCTACATGGCCATGTCCGCCGTGTGCGGCGGCGTGATCTGGTGGCTGTGGGACACCGAGCACGGCGTGCAGTACTTCACCGGCTACATCACCGAGCTGGCGCTGTCGGTGGACAACCTGTTCGTCTTCGCGCTCATCATGGGCTCGTTCCGCATCCCCCGGAAGTACCAGCAGAAGGTACTCCTGCTCGGCATCATCATCGCCCTGGTGTGCCGACTGGTGTTCATCCTGCTCGGCGCGGCGATCATCCAGGCCTGGTCGGACGTGTTCTACCTCTTCGCCATCTTCCTGCTGTACACGGCGATCAAGCTGCTCTGGGACGAGGCGACGGACCAGCCCGAGTCCGACCCGAACGACATGGCGGTGGTCAAGGCCCTGCGCAAGGTCATCCCGGTGACGAAGTCCTACCACGGCGACAAGCTGTTCTCGCGGACGAAGGCCGGCAAGCGGGCCGCGACGCCGCTGTTCGTGGCGCTGCTGGCGATCGGCTTCATCGACGTCATGTTCGCCTTCGACTCCATCCCCGCGATCTACGGCATCACCTCCGAGGCGTTCATCGTCTTCACCGCCAATGCCTTCGCCCTGATGGGCCTGCGCCAGATGTTCTTCCTGCTCTCCGGGCTTCTCGACCGCATCGTCTACCTGCCCTACGGCCTGGGCATCATCCTCGGCTTCATCGGTGTCAAGCTCCTGCTGCACGCCCTGCACGAGAACAACCTGCCCTTCATCAACGGCGGGGAGAACGTCCACGTGCCCGAGGTCAGCACAGTCCTGTCGCTCGCCGTGATCGTCGGCGTGCTCGCGCTCACCGTCATCGCCTCCCTGATCAAGGGCCGCATCGACATCGCGGCCGGGCGCCGCGAAACCGGCGGCCCGAGCTGGCACATCGACTACGACGACCACGGCAACCGCCGCAAGGTGGACAGCCACGGCAACCACCTAGAATGGATCGACGACCCGGCCACCTCCGGCCGCGGCGACCATACCGCCACCGGGTCGCGCGACACGGAGCACCTCGACGTCTCCCGGGGAGGCGGGAAGAAGTAGCGCGGCGGTAGGTACATTGGAGACGTGAGCACTCCGACCCCCGCTGCGACACCGTCGAACTGGAACCTGCCCAATGTTCTGACGTCGCTGCGCATTCTCTTCGTCCCTGTTTTCGCCTGGCTTGTGCTGGCTCACCACTGGTGGTGGGCTTTCGGCTTGTTCGCCGTGCTCATGGCCACGGACAAGCTCGACGGCGACATTGCCCGAGCGAGAGGCCTGGTGACGGACTTCGGCAAGATCGCCGACCCGATCGCGGACAAGGCGCTGATGATCACGGCGCTGGTCACGCTGAACATCGCCTCCACGCTGCCGGTGTGGATCACGGTGGTCATCGTGGTGCGCGAACTCGGCATCACGCTGTGGCGGATGTGGATGCTTCGCCGCGGCAAGGTCGTGCCGGCCTCGAAGGGCGGCAAGCTCAAGACGGTCCTGCAGTCTCTCGGCGTGGCGCTCTACCTGTGCCCGCTGCCGGGGTGGATGGACGTGCCGACTCTGCTGGTCATGCTCGTCGCCGTCGCGGTGACCGTCATCACCGGAATCCAGTACCTCCTCGACGCAAGGAAAGCCAATGTCTGAGCTCGCTTCTTCGCTTATCGACGCCCTCCGCCGGCGCAACCAGACCATCTGCTTCTGCGAGTCCCTGACGGCTGGCCTGGCCGCCGCGACCCTCGCCGAGGTCGCCGGCGCTTCCGACGTGCTGCGCGGTGGCCTGGTGACGTACGCGACCGACCTGAAGGAAACCCTCGCCCACGTTCCTGCGGAGGTGCTCGCCGAGCACGGGCCGGTTTCTCCCGTCACCGCGCGGGAGATGGCGCGCGGCGCGCGAAAGGTGTGCGGCGCGGACTGGGCCGTCGCGATCACCGGCGTGGCGGGCCCGGACCCGCAAGACGGGCACCAGGTCGGCGAGGTCTGGGTCGGCCTGGCGGGGCCGCTGTGGACGGCATCGTCGGCGGCTGCGGAGCTCGTCGAGCACTCCCGCGGGCGATTCGCGCTGGTGCCGGGCGCTCCCGAGCCGGTGCGAGTATTGGCGGGGGACAGGGCCGCCATCCGCGCCTCGGCCGTGGAGGCCGCCCTTGTGGGAGCGCTGACCGGGGTGCGGGAACAAAAGCAGTCTGAGGATCGTTGACGCTTCTGATGGCAACGACAACTCTTCTCCTCGATCACCCGGTAGCCCCGCACCGCCCGGTGAGCGCGCCCCGTGGGGTGCGCCGCACGGCGCAACGTGAGACCCTCCTGCGCGAGGCGCTGGGCATGTCCCTGCGCGCCTACCGGGCGGACAAGGGGGTCACCCTGCGCAACCTCGCAGCCCAGGCGCGCGTGTCTTCCGGTTACCTGTCGGAGCTCGAGCGCGGCCGCAAGGAGGTGTCCTCCGAGCTGCTGCAGTCGATCTGCGAGGCCCTGGACACCACGGTCGCGGAGGTGCTCCTCGACGCAGTCTCGAACCTCTCCCTCCACTCCATTGCCGATGAGCTGGAACACGCTGCTCCGGCCGCCGCGGAAGCCTAGCTGTGACTAGGATTGGCTAGCGGTTACTGACAAAACACCACGAAAGGCGACACCTCGACATGGCTAACCCATTTTCCAAGTTCTGGAACTACCTGATGGCACTTTTCGACAGCAAGATCGAGGAGAACGCCGACCCGAAGATCCAGATCGAGCAGGCCATCAGCGAGGCGCAGCGCCAGCACCAGGCGCTGTCCCAGCAGGCCGCCGCCGTGATCGGCAACCAGCGCCAGCTTGAGATGCAGCTCAACCGCCGCCTCGAGGAGGTGGAGAAGCTCCAGGCCAACACCCGCCAGGCGCTGCAGCTCGCCGACAAGGCCCGCGGCGAGGGTGATGCCCAGAAGGCGCAGGAGTACGAGAACGCCGCCGAGGCTTTCGCGGCTCAGCTCGTCACCGCCGAGCAGTCCATCGAGGACACCAAGAACCTCCACGACCAGGCCCTGCAGCAGGCCGCCCAGGCCAAGCAGGCGGTCGAGCGCAACGCCGCGCACCTGCAGCAGCAGGTGGCCGAGCGCTCCAAGCTGCTCTCCCAGCTGGAGCAGGCGAAGATGCAGGAGAAGGTCTCCGAGACCATGCAGTCGATGAACGCGATCACCTCCGGCACCCCGAACCTGGACCAGGTGCGCGAGAAGATCGAGCGCCGCTACGCCAATGCTCTCGGCCAGGCCGAGCTCGCGCAGAACTCCATCCAGGGCCGCATGGCCGAGGTCGAGCAGGCGGGCATCCAGATGGCCGGCCACGGCCGCCTCGAGCAGATCCGCGCCGAGATGGCCGGGGAGCTCACCTCCGGGGCGAAGCCGGCCATCGAGAAGGGCGAGGACACCTCCTCCAACGCCGCCGAGGCCCCCGCTGCCGGCACCGACGTCTCCAGCGACGCCGTCGCGCAGCGCATGCGCGAGCTGCGCGGCGAGTAGTCCCCCTCTACTCACACACCGCGACACGACTGCACCCGGGCGTTATCCGCCCGGGTGCATTTCTCTTTCGGGGGTGTTCGCTAGTCGCCGGCCCCGCGCGCCATGAGCGCCTCGCCGACCGACTGGGCCCGCTTGACGGAGCGGATCACCACCGGCGTGCCGAAGGCCGCGAGCGAGAGACCCGCGCCCCGCGCCTTTCGGGCCTGCAGCACCTCGTCGACGGTGGCGAACATCAGGGGGATAAGGCGGATGGTCAGGGCGATGGCGAGGCTGATCGTCTCCACGGGCACGCCGATGCGGGCCAGCGGCGCCATGTTGCGCTCGAGGGCCTCGAGCAGCTCCTCGACGGTCGTTGTGAGCGTCAGAAGGTTGGCCGCGGCGAGGGTTGCGAGCAGCCCCAGCGTCGTCGTCGAGGCCCGCGGCAGCCCGTTCTGCCACCACAGGTACGCCCCGAGCAGCGCGATGAGGGGAGCGACCGGGCCGAGCTGCCGCGCGGCGACGCCCGCGGGGATGCGGGCCAGGGCGTACAGCAGCACGACGAAGACCAGGGCGCACGCGCCGTGCCACGGCCGAGTTGGCAGGACCGTCACCGTGAGGATGAACACCAGGAGGGCGACGAACTTCGCCGTCGGTGCGGCACGGTGGACCGCGGTGGTGCCGGGGACGTAGACGCCGAGAGGAACCTCGCGGATCACAGTGGCTCCCCGTCCATCGGGTCGTCCATCAGGCGCAGGTAGGTGTCGATGGCGGCGTCGGGAGTGCCGTCGTAAAGCAGTGTGCCCCGGTTGAGGCAGAGGACGCGGTCGAAGCCGCGCAGCATCTCGAGGTCGTGGGTGACCACAATGAGCTGCTGCTCCAGGCTGTCGAGCTCGCGGATGATGCGGCGGCGGTTGCGCAGGTCGAGAAGCGTGGTGGGCTCGTCGGCGATGACGGTGTCCGGCTCGATGACCAGGACCGCGGCCAGCGCGAGGAGCTGCTTCTCGCCGCCGGAGAGGGTGTGGGGGGAGTTCTCCGCGCGATCCGCCAGCCCGAAACGTTCCAGGACAGCCTCGACGCGGGCACGGACCTCCGCGCGGGGGAGCTTGAAGCGGCGCAGCGAGAACGCGACGTCGTCGGCCACGCGGGGCATGACGATCTGCGACTCCGCGTCCGAGAAAACGAACCCGACGCGGCGGCGGACGGCTCTGCCGTCGGAGGCGGGGGAGGTGCCGTCGTAAAGCACCGTGCCCTCGGTCGGCTCGACGAGGCCGTTGATCATCCTGACCAGCGTCGATTTGCCCGAACCGTTCGAACCGATGATGCCGATGCGGCGCTCCCGCAGCTCCAGGTCGAGCGGGGAGAGGACCGTCGTGCCCTCGTAGGTCACGCCCGCACCCGCGAAGGTGATGGCGGGCACTCTAGCGCGATTCCTTGCGCAGCAGATGCGGGAAGGCGGTGTGCACGCCGATGGCGATGGCGACCATCACGGCCATCTCGATCGCGTCCGTGGGGATGAACGGCAGCTGCGCCTTCGCGGCACCCGCGGCGTCGAGGTCGGCGCGGAACATCAGCCCGATCGCGCCCATCACGTACTCGATGGCGAGGCCGAGGTAGCCGGCCACAGCGAACAGCGCCGCCTTCACGGCCTTCGGCTTATCGACGACCCGGGCGGCGATCACCCCGGCCACGGGCACGGCGACCAGGTAGCTCAGTACGTAGCCGATCGTCGGGCTGCCCAGGGCGAAGATGGTGGTGCGCCCGCCCGCGAGCACGGGGAGGAACAGGCCGATGAGCAGGAACAGGCCGGTGGCGTAGAAGCCGCGGCGGGGTCCGAGGACGAGCGCGGCGAGGATCACGGCGGTGTTCTGCAGGAGGATGGGCACCCCGGCCACACCGACGGGGACGGCGACGAAGCCGAGGGCAATGATGAGGGCGGCGAAAACGGCGACGTAGGCGAGGTCGGAGGTGCGCGCGGCGGCTCCGGAGGAAGAGGATCGAGTTGTCATGGCGGAAACTCTACTTGAACGGTGTTCAAGCGGCGCTTTTTCGGTCGGCTAGAACGTTGTGGAACGGGCGGCGCGTATATTTGGCCGCATGCGACTGACCGAGTTTGAGCAACGCGTCGAGGACGAGTTCGGCCCCGCCCGGGCCGGGTGGGTCGTGGAATCCCAGGTCTTACCCGGGCGCGGCGCGACCGCGAAGGAGCTCATCGAACGTGGGGTCGACCCGGCGGAGGCCTGGGAGGGGCTGTGCGAGGCCTACGACATCCCTGAGGAGCGCCGTCTGGGCGTCGACAGGCCCGGGTGGTAAGTGCCCGCCCCTCACGGGATGATTTCGAACGTTTTTGCGTGTATTGTCGAGCCGGTGACGGCGCGGCGTATATCTTTGAATTCGATCCCGGCGGCAGCGGTGCAAGGCGCGCAGGGAACCGTGCGCCCCACTTTGCCAGTCTAAGTAGACGGACAGTGTCGACACGGCTGGCGCGATCCACGGCGACCCGCGGACCCGCCCGAGAAATGCCCGAAAGATGTGAGGAGAACCATGGCTACGAAGAAGAAGACCGCCGCGGCCGGCGGGGACCGGAAGAACGCGCTCGACGCGGCGCTGGCGATGATCGAGAAGGACTTCGGCAAGGGCGCCATCATGCGTCTGGGTGACGAGAACCGCCCGCCCATCCAGTCGATTTCCTCGGGCAACACCGCCATCGACGTCGCGCTGGGCATCGGCGGCTGGCCGCGCGGCCGCGTCGTGGAGATCTACGGCCCGGAGTCCTCCGGTAAGACGACCGTGGCGCTGCACGCCATCGCCTCCGCCCAGCGCGCCGGCGGCATCGCGGCGTTCATCGACGCCGAGCACGCGCTCGACCCCGATTACGCGCGCAAGCTCGGCGTGGACACGGACAACCTGCTCGTGTCCCAGCCGGACACCGGCGAGCAGGCGCTCGAGATCGCCGACATGCTGGTGCGCTCGGGCGCGATTGACATCATCGTCATCGACTCCGTGGCGGCGCTGACGCCGAAGGCGGAGATCGAGGGCGAGATGGGCGACTCCCACGTCGGCCTCCAGGCCCGCCTGATGTCCCAGGCGCTGCGCAAGATGACCGGCGCGCTCTACAACTCGGGCACCACCGCCATCTTCATCAACCAGCTGCGCGAGAAGATCGGCGTCATGTTCGGCTCCCCGGAAACGACCACCGGCGGCAAGGCGCTAAAGTTCTACGCCTCGGTGCGCTGCGACGTGCGGCGCATCCAGACGCTGAAGGACGGCCAGGACTCCATCGGCAACCGCACCCGCCTCAAGGTGGTGAAGAACAAGGTCTCCCCGCCGTTCAAGGTCGCCGAGTTCGACATCATGTACGGCGAGGGCATCTCGCGCGAGTCCTCCATCATCGACATGGGCGTGGACAACGGCCTGGTGAAGAAGTCCGGCTCCTGGTTCACCTACGAGGGCGACCAGCTCGGCCAGGGCAAGGAGAAAGCGCGCATCTTCCTGAAGGAAAACCCGGACGTGGCCAATGAGATCGAGGACAAGATCTTCCAGAAGCTCGGCGTCGGCGCTTACGTCAACGCGGCGGCGTCCGACGAGCTGACGGACGATCCCGTGGACATGGTGCCCAACATCGACTTCGACGAGGAGGACGACGATCTCGTCGGCGGGGGTGACGAGTAAGAACCGTGGCCGCCCCGGATCCGGAAAAGCTGCAGAGACTCCAGGCGGCGCTGGACGCCTACGAGGCGGGCGAGGCCGGCGGGGCGCTGTTCGACCGCGCCGCCGAGGAAGCCCTGGCCCCTGTGCGCAAGCGCGCGCTCGGGCTGCTGGACCAGCGAGCCCGCTCGCGCCAGGAGCTCCGCGAGAGGCTCCTGCGCGCCGAGTTCGAGGACGCCCTCGTCGACCGCGTCCTCGACGACCTCGAGCGCACCGGGCTGCTGGACGACGCTGCCTTCGCCCGCGAATGGGTCCGCCAGCGCGCCGCCCGCCGCGGGAAATCCGCCAAGGCGCTCGACCTCGAGCTGCAGGCGAAGGGGGTGGGAGCCCCGCAGCGCGCGGAGGCGCTGGAACAGATCAGCGCCGAGGACGAGGAGGCGACCGCCCGCGCCGTGGCCGAGAAGAAGGCCCGGGGCGTGAAGGCGCCGCCCGCGGACAGGGCCGAGTACGACGCCCACCTGCGCCGCATCGTCGGGGTCATGGCACGGCGCGGCTACGTCGGGGGGATGAGCATGCGGCTCGGCCGCGAGGTGCTCGACCAGCGCATCGAGGAGCTCGGAGGCGACTGACGGCGCTGTGCCGGCCCCTGTCCCCGCTACTCGTCGGGGTTGTCGATCTTGACGTAGCCCGGCGTGTGCCAGTCCACCGTGGCGTTGTCCTTCGTGTCCAGGCCCTGGTGGGCCGCCACGGGGACCTTGGCGAAGGGGTTGCGCCGCGCGCGCCCGGCCCGCAGCTGGGCCTCGACGCGCACCGCGAGCCGCGTCAGGGCGTAGTTGATCAGGATCATGATCAGCGCCACCACGATGAGCGAGGGGATGTAGTTCTTGTTCGCCGAGGCCACCTGCGTGCCCGAGCGGACAACCTCCACGTAGCCGATCTGGTAGCCCAGGGCGGAGTCCTTCAGGGCGATGACGATCTGCGCGATCAGCGCCGGCAGCATCGCGGCGACCGACTGCGGCAGGAGAATCCTCCACAGGGTCTGCGAGTGCGTCAGGCCCAGGGCCTGGGCGGCCTCGGTCTGGCCGCGGGGCAGCGAGCGGATCCCGGCGCGCAGAATCTCCGCGATGACGGCGCCATTGTAGAGCGTGAGCGCCACGACGACCGCCCAGAACGCCAGGCCTCGCGGCGGCACCACCTTGAAGACGGCGAAGAACTGGTAGAGGAAGATCATCAGCATCAGCACCGGGATGGCGCGGAAGAACTCGATGATCACTCCGCAGGCCCAGCGCACCACGCGGAATTCGGCGAGGCGCCCCAGCCCGAAGACAACGCCGAACACGAGCGCGAAGAGGATGCTGAGCAGGGCGGCCTTCAAGGTGCCCCACAGGCCCGGCAGGATGTAGGTGCGCCAGGTGCGGGAATCGAGGAAGGGCTGCCACTTCTCGGCGGTGAGCTGGCCGTTGTCGGCCAGTCGGGCCAGCACCCACCAGGCGGCCAGCGCGAGCACGACGAGGGCCAGCGCGGTGTAGATGCGGTTGCGACGGACAGCGCGGGGGCCGGGGGCGTCGTAAAGCACTGTTGCTCGAACGGACATTAGCGCCTCACCGCCAGACGCTCGGAGGCCCAGCCGAGGGCGAGGCCCATGGGCAGGGTGAGGATGATGAAGCCGAGAGCGAAGACGCCGAAGATGACGAAGAGCTGGCTGGCGTGGAACTCGATGGTCGACTTCATCAGCAGCGAGGCCTCGGCGACGCCGATGACGGAGGCGACCGTCGTGTTCTTCGTCAGGGCGATGAGGGTGTTGCCCAGCGGGACGATGGCCGCGCGCAGCGCCTGCGGGAAGATGACCAGGGAGAAGATCTGGCCGAAGCTCAGGCCCAGCGAGCGGGCGGCCTCGGCCTGTCCGAAGTGGACGGTGTTGATGCCGCTGCGAAGCGATTCCGCCACGAAGCACGAGGTGTAGAGGATGAAGCCGAGCACCGCCAGGCGGAAGTTCTGGTCCGCGATGAAGGTGCTGGAGTCGCGGCTGGCCAGCTGGAGGCCGAGGTTCTGGTAGAGCCCGAAGGAGCAGAACAGGACCACGAGGGTGAGCGGGGTGTTGCGCACCGTCTCGATGTAGAAGGTGGCCAGCCCGCGCAGGACGCCGACGGGGGAGACCCGCATGGCCGTGAGGATCGTGCCGAGGATCATCGAGCCTAGGGCGGAATAGACCGTCAGCTTGATCGTGGTGAAGAAAGCCGGCCAGAGCTTGGGTAGCAGGTCGGCCCAGAGGGCGTCCATCGCGGGTTCTCCTTCGGGTGTGGGGCGTGTGCCGGGGTTCTAGAGGAAGGACAGGTCGCCCGGCTTGTCCTCGGAGACGCCGACGCCGCCCTCGAGGTTCTCGTCGACGAACTTCTGGAAGGAGCCGTCGGAGTACATCGCCTCGAGCGCCTTGTTGATGGCGTCGACGGCCTCGGAGTCATCCTTGGTCACGCCGATGCCGTAGTGCTCGTTGGTGAAGGGCGCGCCGTCCTTCTCCAGCTCGACGACGGTGAAGTCGCCGGGGGACTGGGCGGAGTAGCCGCCGAGGATCGTTGCGTCTGTGGTCAGGGCGTCGACGTTGCCGTTGCGCAGCGCCTCGACGCAGGAGGAGTAGGTGTCGTACTCCTGCAGCTGGACGCCGGGCAGGGCGTCCTTGACCTTCTGGGCCGGGGTCGAGCCGGTCACCGAGCAGAGGATGCGTCCGTCGAGATCGTCGAGGCCCTTGATGCCCGACTCGTCGGAGCGGACCAGCAGGCCCTGGTGGGTGAGCAGGTACGGCCCGCCGAAGCTGACGGCCTCGGCGCGGGACTTGTTGATGGAGTACGTGGCGCCGATCGCGGCGACCTCCCCGTTCTGGATCAGGGTCTCGCGCTGAGCGGACGGGGTCTCGCGCCAGGTGATCTCCGGGTGCTCCCAGCCCTTGTCGTCGGCGATGGAGTTGACCACGTAGGTCAGAACGTCGACGTCGAGGCCAGACATGGAGCCGTCGCCCTCGCGCAGGCCGAGGCCCGGCTGGTCGTACTTGGTGCCGAGGGTGACCTGGCCGGCCTCGATCTGGGCGAGCAGCCCGTCGCCGCCGGTCTCCCCGCCGCCGCAGGCGGCGAGGGTGGTTGCGGCGAGCACGGCGGCTGCGGCGGAGGCGAGGGAGCGGAAGGTGCGGTTCATCGTTGTCTCCTTTTACTGGGGGTTGAGCTATCTGGGGGCTGGTCTGGAAAACGCGGCGGGAAAACTAGTGGGGCAGGATCTTGCCCAGGAAATCCCGGGCGCGCTCGGAGGCCGGGGCGCTGAAGAAGGTCTGGGGGTCGGAGTCCTCGACGATCTCCCCGTCGGCCATGAACAGGATCCGGTCGGCGACCTTGTGGGCGAAGCCCATCTCGTGGGTCACCACGACCATGGTCATGCCGGAACGGGCGAGCTCGGTCATCACGTCGAGCACCTCGCCGACCATCTCGGGGTCCAGGGCGGAGGTGGGTTCGTCGAAAAGCATGACCTTGGGCTCCATGGCCAGCGCCCGCGCGATGGCGACGCGCTGCTGCTGGCCACCCGAGAGCTGGGCGGGGTACTTGTCCGCCTGGTTGGCGATGCCGACGCGCTCGAGCAGCTCGTTCGCGCGGCGCTCGGCGTCCGCCTTGGACATCTTGCGCACCTTCACCGGCCCGAGCGTGACGTTGTCGCGGATGGTCAGGTGCGGGAACAGGTTGAACTGCTGGAACACCATGCCGACGTCGGCGCGCAGCTTGGCCAGCTCCCGGCCCTCCTCGGGCAGGCGCTTGCCGTCGATCTCGATCGAACCCTTCTCGATGGTTTCGAGGCGGTTGATCGTGCGACACAGGGTGGACTTGCCGGATCCGGAGGGGCCGAGCACAACGACGACCTGGCCGCGAGGCACGTCGAGGTTGATGTCTTTCAGGGCGTGGAAGTCGCCGAAGTACTTGTCCACGCCTGCGATGCGGATCATGGGTTCAGACGCCTGTGTCATGAATCTAACTCTTACACGGTGCCTGTGATGTAATTCATGGGAACGCCCAGATATTTTGCAGGACGCTCTAAAGGTGCTGGACAGCGCGCGCGAGGGGGTGGCTTTGCGCAGTTAGGACTACACCCGGGCCAGCGATAGACTGGGCCACCGTGACAGAGCAACTTTCCACGCGGGAACGCACGCTTGACGACGCCACTCCGGCCCGCACCTACGAGGTGCGCACCTTCGGCTGCCAGATGAACGTCCACGACTCCGAGCGCCTCTCCGGCCTGCTCGAGGAGGCGGGCTACGTCGCGGCCGCCGAGGGCGCCGAGCCCGACCTGGTGGTCTTCAACACCTGCGCGGTGCGCGACAACGCGGACCAGCGCCTGTACGGCTCGCTGGGCCAGCTCAAGCACACGAAGGGCCGCCACCCCGGCATGCAGATCGCCGTCGGCGGCTGCCTGGCCCAGAAGGACCGGGACACGGTGGTGGAGAAGGCGCCGTGGGTGGATGCGGTCTTCGGCACCCACAACATCTCGGCCCTGCCCGCGCTTTTGGAGCGCGCCCGCGTCAACGACGAGGCGCAGGTGGAGATCGTCGAGGCGCTCGAGGTCTTCCCCTCGGTGCTGCCCGCCAAGCGCGAGTCCTCCTACGCCGGGTGGGTGTCCATCTCCGTGGGCTGCAACAACACCTGCACGTTCTGCATCGTGCCGAGCCTGCGCGGCAAGGAACAGGACCGCCGCCCCGGCGACATCCTCGCCGAGGTGCAGGCGCTGGTGGACCAGGGCGTGAGCGAGGTGACGCTCCTGGGCCAGAACGTCAACGCCTACGGGGTCAACTTCGTCGACGAAGACCTGGAGCGCGACCGCTCCGCCTTCTCCAAGCTGCTGCGCGCCTGCGGGCAGATCGAGGGGCTCGAGCGGGTGCGCTTCACCTCGCCGCACCCCGCGGAGTTCACCTCGGACGTCATCGACGCGATGGCGGAGACCCCCAACGTGTGCCCGCAGCTGCACATGCCGCTGCAGTCCGGCTCCGACCGCGTGCTCAAGGAAATGCGCCGGTCGTACCGCTCGAAGAAGTTCCTGGCCATCCTCGACGAGGTGCGCGAGAAGCTGCCGCACGCCGCGATCACCACCGACATCATCGTCGGCTTCCCCGGCGAGACCGAGGAGGACTTCCAGGCAACCCTCGACGTGGTGGAGAAGGCCCGGTTCACCTCGGCGTTCACCTTCCAGTACTCGCCGCGCCCGGGCACCCCGGCCGCCGAGATGGATGAGCAGCTGCCCAAGGATGTCGTCCAGGAGCGCTTCGAGCGCCTGCTCGCGCTGCAGGAGCGCATCAGCGCCGAGGAGAACGCCAAGCTGGTTGGCACGGAGCAGGAGCTCCTCGTCCAGGCCGGCGGCGGGCGGAAGAACGACGAGACCCACCGCATGTCCGGCCGCGCCCGCGACGGCCGGCTCGTACACTTCCGCGCCGAGGGCAACCTGCACGGGGAGATCCGCCCCGGCGACGTCGTCCGGGTGACGGTGACGGACTCGAAGCCGCACTACCTCATCGCCGACGCCGGGGTGATCAGCCACCGGCGCACGAAGGCGGGGGACAACTCCGCCGCCGGAACCGTGCCCACCACTGCGCCCGTCGGCGTCGGCCTGGGCCTGCCCACCGTGGGCCGGCCGCCCGCCGCCCCGGCGGCGGATTCAGCCTGCTGCAGCACGCGGGGCTAGAGTCGGGGCCAGCGTTGTACCCGGGAAAGACTGGAGGTCCGGAGATGGCGGAAGAGAAGGAAAGCGCGCAGGACCTGGCGCGGCAGGAGCGTGAGGCGTCGAAAAGCGTCGACCTCGGCACGTCGCGCTGGGTGCTGCTGGGCTGTGTAGTCGCGTACCTCGTCGCGCTGTTCCTGCCGTTTGCGGCCGACGCGAGCGGCTGGCAGGTCCTGGTGCCGGGCGAGGCCTCGCGGCAGGCGCAGGTGAAGGTCACCGAGCACCTCTTCGTCTGGTTCAGCTTCCTCGGCCTCGCGGTGCTCACCTCCCTGGTGGTGGCAACGAAGCGCTTCGCGCTCGCCGCCCCCGGGTGGATGGCCACGACGATCGCCCTCATCCTCTCGCTGCTCGCGGTGTGGCTGCGCCGCTCGAGCGCGACCTACGACGCCGGGCTGCACCACGGCCCCGGTATCTACCTGGCGATTGCGGCGGTGGCGGTGGCGGTGTTCGCCTACATCCCCGTCGTCGTTCGGCGCACGCCCGCGCAGAGGGAGCTCGCCGAGCGGCTGCGCAACGCGGACCAGTACGACGACGTCGCCAGGGCGCAGGCGAGCGCCGCGATCTCGCGCGGGGAGGACAACCCCCTGCTTGTCGACGACCGCCGGGCCCGCGCCGCCGAGAGGCACCGCCGCCACGAGTAGTGGAGGCCCCGGCGGGGCAGTAGGCAAGGGTTCACGCTCAGTTAGCCCGCCGTCCACCCGGGCGGGATAAGGTCCGCATCGTCACTCAACCGGACAACGGCCGACGGCCGGCGACGAAAGGACCCCGATGAACCCCGAACAGCCCCGTACCAACGACCACCGCCGCCTGTCGCGCAGGGCAATCCTGCGGGGCGGCGGCGCGGCGGCCGCCGCAGCGGCGGTGGCGGGGCTGGCGGGCCCGGCGCGGGCGCAGTCCTCTTCGTCATCCCTGCCGGGGATGAGCTCCATCGTCGAGTCCTCCTCCACCGCCCCGGGCACCGCGCCGACACCGGCGGGGATGCCGCTGTCCTTCAACGCGGAAGGCCGCTTCACCATCGTCCAGTTCAACGACACGCAGGACGACCACCTGACGGACAGGCGGACCATCGAGTTCATGGGTAAGGTCCTCGACCAGGAGAAGCCGGACTTCGCCCTGATCAACGGCGACGTCATCACCGACGGCCCCACCACTGCCGAGGAGGTCTTCCAGGCGCTCAACAACGTCGTGCGCCCGATGGAGGACCGCCAGGTGCCCTGGGCGATCACCTTCGGCAACCACGACGAGGACTCCGTGGAGGCAGCCGGGACCGGGGTGTACGAGCGTCACATGGCGGACTTCGTGCGCCAGTACAAGCACAACCTCAACCCGCCCGCCGGGGAACGCCCCTTCGGCCACTCGGACGCGCAGCTGCTCATCGCGGGGTCGCGCGAGAGGGACGTCGCCAAGTTCGCGATCTGGCTGCTTGACTCGGGCAACTACCTGCCCGGGGCTGACCCTGTGCAGAACAACGACGACGTGCCGCACTACGACTACATCCGCCCCGCCCAGATCGACTGGTACCTCGCCGCGTCGCGCGAGGCCGAGCAGCGCTTCGGACGCACGGTCCCGGGCCTGATGTACTTCCACATTCCCACCTACGAGCACCGCGACATGTGGTACGGCGGGCCCGCCAACCACGACGAGATCAACCACCTCAAGGCGAAGACCACCTTCGGCATCGACGGGGTGAAAAACGAGGACATCTACTACGGTTCCTTCAACTCCGGCATCTACGCGGCGGTGCGCGATCGCGGGGACGTGCTCGGCATCTACTGCGGGCACGACCACATCAACAGCTACAAGGGCGACTACTTCGGCGTCGAGCTCGGCTACTGCCCGGGCACGGGTTTCGCCCCCTACGGCCTCAACGACGGCACGTGGACGCAAAACACCCTGCGCGGCGCTCGCGTCTTCGAGCTCAACGAGAACTCCCCGCGCGTCTACGAGTCCACCCGTCTCATCTTTGCCAAGGACCTGGGCGTGGACATGAACCCTGCCAAGCAGCCTATCGACGCCCCACTGCCCCTACCGGACTACGTCACACTGCCGCGGGTCTAGGCTCTAGTCCTTCTCGGTGGAGGGGCGTTCCGGGAGCGACACCGCAGCCGGAAAACCGAGGATGAGCCCGAGGGGCGCGAGGAAGATCCCGATGTTGATGATGGGGAGCTCGTCGTTGGCGGCGAACTCCTCCGCCCAGCCCGCGATGCCGAAGCCCCACCCGGTGGCGATGAGCAGCGCGCTGAGCACCAAGGGCAGAGCGGCGGCCCTTCGCCACGCCTTTCGGGCCGCGACGGCGCCGAGAAGCGCCAGGCTGGTGAGGATTGCGGCGACGCCCAGGGCGATCGCGATCCCGAGCGAGACGCGCAGGGCGAACCTGCTGGAGTTGAACCCGGAGACTACGTAGAGGGCCACCAATCCCGCCTGGAAGAGCAGGTAGCGGCGGGCGAGCGGGAGGAAGCCGTCCATGCGCCGAGATTGTACACGCGGCAAAACTATGTCTGCAGGTGTGATCGGGTGCAGGCGCGCGAGATGCGCCGCGCGATCGTCGGCTCAGGAAGGCCCCGTCCTCTGCCACGCCGTCGTCGTGGACACTTCGCGCGCTCCGAGGGAGGCTGCCACGGCCTCCGCAGCTGGATCCCCGGCGGGGTAGGAAAGGTACGCGGTATCGACCTTCGGCCAGCGCTCGCGCGCAGCGCCGAGAGCCGAACGGATCATCCGCGCGCCGTGGCCCCGGCGGCGCTGGTCGGGGAGAACGTAGATGAGGCCAAGCTCGCAGAGATTCTCGGCGTCGGAGTCGTAGTGGACCACCTCGGCCATGCCCACCACGCGGCCGCCGCAGTCGCGGGCCAGCGCCGTGAGCTGGGCGCCGCCGCGGTCGAGCAGGCGCGCCCCGGCGTCGCGGAGCCGCGCCTCGTCCCACTCCACGGTGTCCATGGCGAGCTCGCCGCGGGGGTAGTCGCGCGAGGAGGAGGTGAGAACGCCGCGCAGCCCTGCGAGGTCGGCGGGGGCAAATGCCAAGTCCGCGACAACGTCGCACGGTCCCGCGGGTAGTTCGGGGACGTCGAATACCGCCTGGACCTCGGTGAACGCCGGCGTGTAGCCGAATTCGGCCAGGCTGGAAGGGGCGCGACCGGTGACCCACACCTGGCGGATGGGTCTGCCGAGGGCAGTGGAGAGGGCGTCGAGAAGCGATAGCGCGGATTCCCACGGGGCCGGGGGAACGGTCTCGCCGGGCAGTGGGGCGATGGCCGCGTCGAGGGTGACGTGCGCCTCGATGACGCCCAGGTCCTCGAGCAGCGGGAGGGAGACGAATACCCAGGCCTCGGTGTCGAGCAGGTCTTCCGCCGTCAGCTCGGGGTAGCCCAGCTCTCCGAGGGGGCGGGGAGCGGTGCGCGAGGACAGCGCGAAGAGGTGGGAGCGCGATTCGGCGGAGCCCTCGAGACGCTTGGCGACGTGCGAGGCGGTCACCCCGGAGGACGCCAGCCCCGTAATGTCCTGGATCGCGAGCGTGGCCGAAAAGACGTACGCAGCGACCGCCTCCCGGGCATCGTCGGTGTCAGCGCTGCCGAGGATGAGGGGAGTCAGCACGCTAGCCGTTGACCGCCTTCGCGGCCACGTCGGCGAACTCCTGCCACTGGGCGGCCTGGGCGCGCAGCTCGGCGGCCTTGGCGGTCGCGCCCTTCGCCTCGGCGGCCTCGGCCTGGCGGGTCAGGTCGTCCGCCTTGACCTGGAACTGGTTGACCTTGTCCTGCGCCGCCGGGTCGGAGGCGCGCCAGCGGGACTCCTCCGCGTCCGCCACGCGCTTCTCGATGGCGCCGATCTTGTCCTCGTACTCGCGCACCTTGCCGCGCGGCACGAAGCCGATCTCCTCCCACTTGTCCTGCAGCTCGCGCAGCTTCGACTTCGCCGCGCCGAGACCCTTGGCGGGGTCGATGAGGGCGTCGTACTCGGCGATGAGCGCGTCCTTGGCCTGCGCGTTGGCCTCGAATTCGCGGTCGCGCTCGGCGTGCACGGCGTTGCGGGCCTCGAAGAAGTGGTCCTGCGCGGCGCGGAACTGGGCCCACAGCTTGTCGTCCACGTCGCGCGGCGCGCGGCCCGCGGCCTTCCACTCGCTCATCAGGTCCCGGTAGGCGCGGGCGGTCTCGTTCCAGTCAGTGGAGTCCTTCAGCGCCTCCGCGCGCTGCACCAGGTCCTCCTTCGCCCGGCGGGCGGAGGCGCGATTGCGGTCGAGCTCGGCGAAGTGGGAGCCGCGGCGGCGGTTGAAGGCGTCGCGGGCGCGGGAGTAGCGCTTCCACAGCGCGTCGTCGGTGGTGCGGTCGATGCCGCGGATAGTGCGCCACTCGTCCAGGATGGCGCGGATGCGGTCGCCGGCCTTCTTCCACTCGGTGGAGTTCTCGGCCAGGTCCTCGGCCTCGGCGGCGAGCTCCTCCTTGCGCGCGATGGCCCGGGCGCGACGCTCGGCCTTGGCCTCCTTCGCGCGCTGGCTGGCCTCCTCGGAGTGGTTGATGATCGCGTCGAGGCGGGCCTCCAGGGCGTCGAGGTCGCCGATGACCGCCTGGGTGTCCAGGGATCCCTTCAGGGTCTCCGCCTGGGTTCGCAGCTGCGCCGCGTCCTCGGGGTGGGCGGCGAGGCGGGTCTCCAGCAGGCCGACCTCGGTGGCGAGGTCGTCGAAGCGCTGGCCGTAGTGGGCCAGGCCCTCCGCCGGGCTGCCCGCCTGCCACGAGCCGATCTCGCGCTCCACGCCGCCGCGGGTGACGTAGACGGTGCCGTCCTCTGCGACGCGGCCGAACTTCGACGGGTCGGAGGCGATGACGGGGGCGGCCAGCGGTGCGGCCGGGACGGGCGACGGGGTGGTGTGCTGCTGGTCAGCCGAACCCGGCCGGGCTCCCGGCTTGGGCGTGCGTTTCGCCATCGCCGCTGGTGAGGGCTTCGGGGTGTTACCCGGGGTGGGGGGCTGAGTCATGGTGTCGTCCTTTCGGGCCTTGCTGGTACGGTGCCGCGCGTCACGGCTGCCAGGGCGGGGCGCGTTGGACGCGCGCCCGCACGTGTGCCAGATATTACCGACCGGCATCGCGCCCTGTCAGGCGTATGGGGCATCGCGGGCGGGCACTGGGCCGCGGGACCGTGGCGTGCAGCTAGTGTTGAGGCCGTGACGAACCCCCGCCTGCTCATCATGCCCGGCTCGCCGGCCCTGGTGCCCGAGCTCGCCCCGTCGCACCTGCCCGGCCGGCAGTTGCTCGCTGCGGTGCGCGAATACGTCGGCGGCGCGGGGTTCGCCCGCGCCGAGATCGTGGGCAGCCGCGACGAACGCTGGCGCACCGGCCACGAGGGCTCCTTCGCTGCGTGGGGAGCCCCGCAGGTCGAGGTCGGCGGAGGTAGGCACCTGCCCGAGCTCGTGGCGCGCTACGCGCTGGGTGGGGCGCTCGACGTGGCTTCCTCCCGCGAGCACGTCGCCCCGCTCGACCCCGAGCTGCTCACCGTCGTGGTCGTGGACGGGCCCGCCGGCCTGACGCCCCGCGCCCCGCTGTCGCTGGTGGAGGGGGCGCGCGAGGCGCACGCCGCGTTGCAGGAGTTTCTCGCCGGCCGCGGCCGGGTGGACGTCGACAAGCTTGGCGCGGCGGGGGTCATCGAGCCCTCCCTCTGGGGCGAGCTCGCCGCGCTCGACGTGGTCCGCGCGGAGCTCATCGACTCCGACGGCTCCCTCGGAGTCGGCTCCTACGTCGCGGCGTGGGAGGTGCGCGCATGATCGCGCCCGTCGCCGTCGTCGGGCCGACGGCCTCCGGCAAGTCCGCCCTCGGCATCGCCCTTGCCCGCGAGCTCGGCGGGGAGATCGTCAACGTCGACTCGATGCAGCTCTACCGCGGCATGGACATCGGCACCGCCAAGCTCCCCGTGTCCGAGCGCGGGGGGATCCCGCACCACCTCCTCGACATCTGGCCGGTCACGCACACGGCATCGGTGGCCGAGTACCAGGCGCGCGCCGTCGAGACGGTCGAGGAAATCGCCGCGCGCGGCAAGGTCCCCGTGCTCGTCGGCGGGTCGATGCTCTACGTGCAGTCGCTTATCGACGCCTGGAGCTTTCCCCCGACCGACCCCGCCGTGCGCGCCCGGTGGGAGGCGCGCCTGAACGACGTCGGCGTCGATGCCCTCCACGCCCACCTGGCCACGGTCGACCCGGAGGCCGCGCGGGTGATCGAGGACAAGGACCCGCGCCGCACGGTCCGCGCCCTGGAGGTCATCGAGCTGACAGGCAAACCCTTCCAGGCCTCCCAGCCGCCGAAGGACGCCCCGCCGCGGTGGGGCACCCGCATCCTCGGGCTGCGCACGGAGGCGGAGTGGCTCAACCCGCGAATCGCCCGGCGCGCCGAGCTCATGTTCGCCCAGGGGCTCGTCGAGGAGGTCGAGGGGCTCGTGGGCCAGGGGCTGCGCGCGGACTCCACGGCCGGGCGCGCGATCGGCTACGCGCAGGTGCTCGCCATGCTGCGTGGCGAGCTGAGCCGGGACGAGGCCGTGGAGCAGACGATCGCGGGCACGCGCCGCTACGTGCGCCGCCAGCGCTCCTGGTTCAACCGCGACGCGCGCATCACGTGGCTCCCGGCCGCCGAGGCGGACGTCGATGGCGCTCTTCGCGCGCTAGACTCGCTCGCGTGACTTCCGCCGCAAAGCCTTCCGACACCACACCCGCGCCCGTTGCCTTTCTCAAGGGGCACGGCACCGAAAACGACTTCGTCATCATCCCCGACCCCCGCGACGAGCTGAACCTCACCGAGGAGATCGTGGCGGGCCTGTGCGACCGCCGCGCGGGCATCGGCGGCGACGGGCTGCTGCGCGTCGTCGAGCGCGAGGGGCGCTGGTTCATGGACTACCGCAACGCGGACGGCTCAATCGCCGAGATGTGCGGCAACGGCGTGCGCGTCTTCGCCCACGTGCTGCGCGCCGAGGGTCTGATCAGCCACGACGAGTTCGAGGTGGGCACCCGCGCGGGCGTGAAGCAGGTAGCGGTGCTCGAGCACACCCCGCGCGAGGCCTCTGTGCGCGTGGGCATGGGCCCGGTCGAGGTCACCGGCGTGTCCACGGCGCGGATGGGCGACTTCGACTTCGCCGGCCTGGGCGTCGACGTGGGCAACCCCCACCTCGCCGCCGTGATCCCCGGCCTGAGCGCCGACGACCTCCGCGCGCTCGAGCTGAGCCAGCCGGTCTTCGACCGTGACTTCTTCCCCGCGGGTGTCAACGTGGAGATCCTCACCGAGCTCGACGCGGGCAGCGTGCACATGCGCGTCTGGGAGCGCGGGGTGGGGGAGACCCGCTCCTGCGGCACCGGAACCGTCGCAGCGGCGCGCGCCGCGCTTGCCGACGCCGGAATCGAAAACGGGACCGTGAAGGTCCACGTCCCCGGCGGCGCCGTGCGGGTGGACATCAACGCGGGGGAGGCCGTCATGACCGGCCCGTCGCGCATCGTGGCCCGAGGCGAGGTGGACCTGGCCGCGTTCTCCTCCGCGCCGGGGGACACCCGCCGGGCTTAGGCGCCGCCGAGCCCGTAGCCCGGGCCGAGCTCCTTCGCGGCGCGGCGCGCCTCGCGCCAGGACGACGCCAGCGCGAGCGCGCGCTCGTCGGCGATGGCGATGAGGCGCTCGAGCTGGGCGCGGTCCAGGTCGCCGTCAGCCAAGCGCGTGTCGACCCTGGAGACGAAGCGCCGCGCCGCCGCGGCGCGCAGCTGGAAGTCCTGGATGACCGGGTTCGTGGTACCCGGGTCGGCGAGGGCGGGGTAGTGCAGGGTGCGCTCCGCCACCGCCTCGGTAGTCAGCCCGTGCAGGAGGGTGTCGTACTGGGCGAGGACGTCCGAGATGTCGTCGCGTGCGATGGCCAGCGACGCCCGCAGGGAAGACGTCTCCGGGTCGCCGAGGATCCGCCGGACGTAGACCGTCGCCGCCCCCACGAGCACGACCGAGAGCACCAGGCCCGGCCCCTTGAGCGTGATGATCAGCACGATGACGGCCGCGATGAGCGCGGCCGCGATGAGGGCTCGCGCGAGGTCCCTCCTGGACGAATCCACCCTCTCACCCCCTCCTGTGGTGTCGGCGTACCGGCGTTGCCGAAAGCCTAGTGGCCCCCGCAGCCGCACGCATCGCCGCAGCCGCCGCACCCGCCGCCGACCGGGGCGGGGATGGAGCCCGCGAGCACTGCGGTGCCCGCGATGACGTTGTTGCGCTCGGGCAGCTCGCCGTCCGGCAGACACACCTCGAAGGGGAAGGCGCCGTCCACCGAGACGTGGATGAAGCGCCCGCCCGTCAGCTCGCTGGTGCGGTACTCGGCCTCGAGGACGCGGGCCGAGAACTCAGCGCCCGCGTCCGGGGCGACCGCGGCGCCCGAGGCGACGGCCTCGGCGCCGGCGGAGCGGACCTCGCCGAGCGTGTCCGGACGGTGGGCGTGAAACTCCTCGGCGCTCGCGTAGGTGGTCACGTTCAGGCCCAGGGCGGTCACGGCGAGTTCCTGCCACTGCAGGGTGGGGCCGTCGACAAGCAACGGGCCCTGGGCGAGGTTGAGGGTGACCGAGGTGATGGTGTTGCCGTGCGGGTCGACGATGTCGGCGAGCGCGACGACGTCGTTGAGCATGGAGATGTGCGCGTAGGTGCGCGTCGAGGCCTCGAAGCCCGCAAAGGTGGCGAAGGGCTCGACGGCGAGGATGTTCAGCTGGGCGCCGGAGGGATCCGCGTACTGGATCAGCTGGCCGCCGCGCACCTCGCCAGTGACGGCGAGGCGGTTGGTGGCGATCGCCGCTTCCACCGCGTCCTGCCACCTGTCGAAGCCGAGGCCGATGCTGGACAGGTCGGTGATGACTGTTTCGCTCATGGTGGATCATTCTAGTCCGCCATCGCCCGGCGGCTGAATCCGCGCGCGGGAAGAAAACCGGGCCCGGGCGCGTTGCTGAGAAAGGTAAACGCGCGCTGTATAGGGAATTTACGCGCGCACTCTCGTACACTAAGGATTTAATGACTCAATCTTCTTTCCAGCCCAAACGCGTCCGCCCCTTCGCCGCCGCCGGCACAGACGAGGCCACGCACGACGAGCTCCTCCGCCAGGCGTTCCGCCACAACGACCCGCAGCCGGCCTCCCGCCAGCGCGGCGCCGAACCCACGGTGGGCGCCCTCGACTTGGAGGAGCGCAACGCCTTCCGGCGCGTCACCCGCGACACCGAGCTGCGATCCGAAGACACCCAGGACGGCTACGAGGTCGAGTACCGCAAGCTGCGTCTCGAGCAGGTCATCCTCGTCGGGGTGTGGACAGAGGGAACGACCGCCGAGGTCGAGGCGAACATGAACGAGCTCGCCGCCCTCGCCGAGACGGCCGGCGCCCAGGTCATCGACCTGCTCTACCAGAAGCGCGACCGGCCGGACCCGGGCACCTACATCGGCTCCGGCAAGGTCAAGGAGCTCAAGGAGATCGTCACCGCCACAGGCGCCGACACCGTCGTCTTCGATGGCGAGCTCTCCCCGGGCCAGATGGTCGCGCTGGAGGAGGCGCTGAACACGAAGGTGATCGACCGCACCATGCTCATCCTCGACATCTTCGCCCAGCACGCGAAGAGCAAGGAGGGCAAGGCGCAGGTCAGCCTCGCGCAGATGGAGTACCTCTACACCCGCACCCGCGGCTGGGGCGGACAGCTCTCGCGCCAGGCCGGCGGCCGGGCCGGCTCCAACGGCGGCGTGGGCCTGCGCGGCCCGGGCGAGACCCGCATCGAGGCGGACCGCCGCCGCCTGCGCACCGACATGGCCAAGCTGCGCCACGAGCTGCGCGACATGAAGACCGCCCGCGAGATCAAGCGGGCCAAGCGGCAGCGCTCGACCACCCCCAAGATCGCGATTGCCGGCTACACCAACGCGGGCAAGTCCTCCCTCATCAACGCGATGACGAACGCGGGCGTGCTCGTCGAGGACGCCCTCTTCGCCACCCTCGACCCCTCGACACGCCGCGCCCAGCTCGCCGACGGCCGCAGCGTCGTGCTCACCGACACCGTCGGCTTCGTTCGCCACCTGCCCACCCAGCTCGTCGAGGCCTTCAAGTCGACGCTGGAGGAGGTCACCCACGCCGACCTGCTCCTGCACGTCGTCGACGGCTCCGACCCCTTCCCGCTGAAGCAGATCGAGGCGGTGAACAAGGTCTTCGCCGATGTCATTCGCGACTCCGGCGAGACCATCCCGCCGGAGATCGTCGTGGTGAACAAGATCGACCAGGCCGACCCGCTCGTGCTCGCGGAGCTGCGCCACGCCTTCGACCGCACCGGCCACGACGTCGTCTTCGTCTCCGCGCTCACCGGCGAGGGCATCGCAGAGCTCGAGGGCAAGATCGAGATGTTCCTCAACACGATCGACGCCCACGTGCAGATGCTCGTGCCCTTCACCCGCGGCGACATCATCAGCCGCCTCCACGAGGAGGGCACGGTGCGCTCCGAGTCCTACGAGTCCGAGGGCACGCTTATCGACGTCCGCCTGCCGCAAGTCATCGCCGACCAATACGCCGAGTACGTCATCTCCTGACCGGTCGATTAACCCTGCCCGGCGGCCCCGGGCGATAATGGGGGCCCGTGAGCACATTCATTGGCTGGACCGTCCACGGAGACGGTCGAAACGTACAGCCCGGGGCCGTCGTCGCACCCGGGGAGAGGCTGAGCTGGCCGCGCACCATCGGAATCGGTATGCAGCACGTCGTGGCGATGTTCGGGGCGACGCTTCTCGTCCCGACCCTGACGCATTTTCCGGTAAACACGACGCTCCTGTTCTCCGGCCTGGGCACGATCATCTTCCTGCTGCTGACGCGCAATAAGGTGCCCTCCTACCTGGGCTCCTCCTTCGCCTTCATCGCCCCGCTGACGGCCTCGCAGCAGTACGGCGTGGCGGCGCAGCTCGGTGGCGTGGTGCTGACGGGCGTGACGCTGATCCTCGTCGGCCTGCTCGTCAACGCCATGGGCCGCCGGGTCATCGACGCTGTGATGCCTCCGGTGGTCACCGGCGCCATCGTAGCGTTGATCGGCTTCAACCTCGCCCCCACGGCGGTGGCCAACTTTGAGAGCCAGCCCCTCATCGGCCTGGTCACCCTGGCCACGATCCTCGTCCTCGGGGTGGCGACGCGCGGCATGGTTTCGCGCCTAAGCATCCTCATCGGCGTCGTCGTCGGCTGGGTCACGGCGGCGCTGACGGGCGGGCTCGCCGAAGGCGCCCTCGAGCAGATCGCAGCGACCCCCTGGGTCGGCCTTCCCCCGCTCCACACCGCGCAGTTTCACCTCTCCGCGATCCTGGTCACGCTGCCTGTCCTCGTGGTGCTCATCGCCGAAAATGTCGGGCACGTCAAGGCTGTCGGGGAGATGACGGGCACGGATCTCGACGCTTACCAGGGGCGCGCCCTGATCGGCGACGGTATCGCGACCGGTCTGGCCGGATGCTTCGGTGGCTCCGGCACCACCACCTACGCCGAGAACATCGGCGTCATGGCAGCCACGAAGGCCTATTCCACCGCGGCCTACTGGGTGGCCGCTGGTTTCGCCATCCTGCTCGCCTTCATCCCGAAGTTCGGCGCGATCATCTTCACCATCCCCGTCGGAGTCCTCGGCGGGGCGTGCCTGGTCCTCTACGGCCTGATCGGGATGCTCGGTGTGAGGATCTGGCAGGACAACAGGGTCGACTTCACCAACCCCGCGAACCTCACGGCTGCGGCGGTGGCGCTCATCGTGGGCATCGGCAACCTCTCCCTGACCATCGGCAGCGTCCAGCTCGAGGGCATCGCGCTGGGCTCCGTCGGCGTCATCGTGATCTACCCGCTCATGCGCTGGGCCTACACCGCGCTCGGTGAGGGCAGCTACGACGGGTTCCGCAGCCGGGTCGGCTAGTCCTCGACGACCACAACTTCGACCCCCCGGCTCTCGAATTCGGCGAGGATCGAGGCGGGGGCGTCGCCGTCGATGATGAGGACGTCGATGTCATCGAGGGAGGCGAAGCTGACCAGGAAGTCGGTGCCCAGCTTCGTCGAGTCGCACAGCACGACCACCGTGCGAGCGTTCGCCACCATCGACGCCTTGACCGCCGCTTCCTGCGGGTCGGCCGAGGAGAGGCCGTGGTCGACCGTCAGGGCGTTGGTTCCGATGAAGGCTACGTCCGCGCTCATCAGCGCGAGGGCCCGCAGCGGGGTGTCGCCCACCACCGCCTGCGACAGCGCCCGGACCGTGCCGCCGAGGAGGTGGACGTTGGTCAGTCCGCCGCCCGAGAGCTCGAGCGCGATGGGCAGCGAGCGGGTCACGATCGACCACGACCCGGCCCGGGGGTCGTCGAGCAGGAGGCTCGCAAGGTTGCTGATGGTCGAACCGGCGTCGAGGAAGATTCCGGAACCGGGGGCGTCCGGGAGGTAGCGCAGCGCCGCGTGGGCGATCGCGCTTTTCGCCCCGGAGGCGGAGCGGTAGCGGGCGTCGAGAGGCATCTCGGCGGTGAGGAATGACTGGCTGGCCACCGCGCCACCGTGGACGCGGTGAACGATTCCTTCGTTGCTCAGCACCGCGAGGTCTCGCCTGATTGTCTCGGCCGTGACATCGAATCGCTGGGCGAGCTCAGTCACGCTGACCCGGCCTTCCACGGCGGTCAACGACGCGATCTGTCGGCGACGTTCCTCTGCGTACAAGCGTTAACCTCCGGGGCCTGGGTGACAATCGGCGGGGCGGACCCGCACCGCACCCATTGTTTCAGAGCCGTGGCGCGCGATGCGTCTTCGGGAGGAGCACACCCCCGGTCGGGGGACGGGCGTTCAAGTATCCCGGGCCCGATCAGAGGGTGCGGAAAACGGAAACGACGCGCCCCATGATCTGGGCCTCGTCGCCCTTGATGGGGGAGAAGGCGTCGTTGTGGGGGAGCAGCCACACGCCGGTTGCGTCGCGGTGGAACTCCTTGACGGTCGCTTCGCCGTCGAGCAGGGCGGCGACGAACTCCCCCTCCTCGGCCACCGGCTGCGAGCGGACGACCACCCAGTCTCCGTCGAGGATGCCGGCGTCGCGCATGGACTCGCCGACGACCTGCAGCATGAACAGCTCGCCGTCGCCGAGAAGCTCCTCGGGCAGCGGCAGGTAGCTGTCGACGTTTTGCTCGGCGAGGATGGGGGAGCCGGCGGCGATCTGGCCCACAACGGGCACGTAGCGGGCGGGGGAGGCATCCTCTGAGACCTCAGCCGGGACGGGGGACTTCTTCGACCTCGCGGGCGTGGAGTCGGGGAGGTGACGCAGGTCCACCGCGCGGGGCTTGTTCGGATCTCGCCGCAGGAAGCCCTTCTTTTCGAGCTCCTTGAGTTGATACGCCACCGAAGAGGTGGACTGCAGCCCGGCGGCGTCGCCGATCTCGCGGATGCTCGGCGGGTAGCCGCGCAGCACCACCGCGTCGCGGATCACCTCGAGAATGCGTCGCTGGCGGTCGGACAGAACGCTCGGATCGAGCGCCTTAGGGTCATCTTTCTTGCGGGCCATGGTGTCTCCTCCGTGGGTGTGCCGGGCGTTGTTGGTTACCGAGGTTGATTAGCGGGGTTGGTTAGCGGGCCATTCGTTTGTTCACCACGGTAGCAGATGTGGCAAACATGTTCGAGATTTCGGGCGAATGCCTGGACAAGCGTTCGGGGCAGTGCTATAAATCGAACACAACGGCGAGAGTCGAACACCTGGACGATCATGTTCGACTCGTGTCGAGCGTCTTTCTAGGCTGAACGTGAAACAACAAAGGAGAACCGCCATGACCATGACCGCAACCCCCCGCTACGCCGGAAACGCTGCACGCACTTCCCGGCCCGCCAGTGTTCCCCCCGCTGTCGTGTGGGACCTTCCCTCCGTAATTTCCGACGCTCCGGCGGCCGCCAGCGTGCGGTCCCTCGGCGACAGTAATCGAACGAGTAGACGTTCGAACGCCGATCCGAACATAGCGGAATGGGTCGATGTTGCCCCCGTCGACGCCCGCGGGGAGTCTCGCGCAAATGTGCTGATGGGTGCGCTCCTCGGGTTCGCGCTGATCCTCGGCTCCGCCTTCGGCGGCGTCTTCACCGGGGCAGGGGCGGTGTCCGGGGCGGGCGGCGATGTCACGCGCGAGGTTGTCACTGCCGAGCTGCGTTGAGGGCGTCCTTCTCCGTGCTGCGCTGACTTCCGAACACCGCGGGGTAGACTGGCGCAGCACTACGATTGGATTTCCTTCCCGGAGGTAGGACCGCGTGTATTGCCCGTTTTGCCACAATGAACAGTCCCGCGTCACCGACTCGCGCGTTGTCGACGCGGGGTCGGCGATTCGGCGTCGCCGCGAGTGCAGCCGCTGCGGCGGCCGTTTCACCACCGTGGAGAAGGCTGTGTTGACGGTGGTGAAGCGCAATGGCGTCAGCGAGCCCTTCGACCGGGACAAGCTGATCGTGGGCGTCCGGCGCGCGTGCCAGGGCCGCGACGTGTCCGACGACGCCCTGAAGCGCCTCGCGCAGCAGGTCGAGGAGACCGTGCGCAGCCACGGCAGCTCACAGGTGAACGCGAACGATATCGGGCTCGCCGTCCTGGAGCCGCTGCGCGCCCTCGACGAGGTCGCTTACCTCCGTTTCGCCTCCGTGTACAAATCCTTCGAGTCCGCGGACGACTTTGAGTCCGAGATCCGGTTGATGCGCCGGAAGGACCGCGAAGACTTTTAGCCGGGTCTTCCCGCGTCAGGCCAGCTTGTCGATCATCTTCTCCACCCGCCGCTGGCTCACCGGCTTCGCCGTGCCCAGCCGCTGGGCGAACAGGCTGACGCGAAGCTCCTCGATGCGCCAGAGGATCTCCTTGTAGGCTGGGGTCTTCTCCCGCCCGGGCGGCAGGCGGCGCAGCTTCGCCGCCAGCTCGGCCCGCACGGTGTCGACCACGGCCTGCCGGTCGGCGTCCCGGTCGGGGTCGAGGTTCATATCTTCGAGGCGGATGCGCATCGCGTTGATGTAGCGCGGCAGGTGCTGCAGCCGCTCCATGCCGTGGACGGTGATCGCGTGCTTGGGCAGGTAGAAGGCGAGCTGGGCCTTCATGTCCTCGATGGCCGGGCCCTCCCATGCGGCGAGCTCCTGGCTGATGCTGGCGTACTCCACCAGGGCGGGCGCGATGCCCACCACCGTCTTGCGCACTGCCCCGGGCACCTCGGGCTTGATGCGGCCGACGAGTGCTTCGAACTCCTCCGGCGAGCGGACCGGCCCTCCGTGGGCGAACATGAGGTCGCGGACGGCTGCGACTCGGGCGTCGTCGACGAGCCCGTCCGCCCCGCCGTGGGGGTAGTGGTCCACCGCCACTTTGTGGCGCAGGGGCAGGCCCTTGGTCATCTGGTTCGTGGAGACCGTGATCTCGCGCAGCAGCATCGTCAGCGTCGCGGTGACCATGGAGGCGTCTGCCGCCGCCTTCGTGGGGTGCACGGTGACCTTCACGCCCTCGGGCGTGACCTGCAGGGCCGGGTAGGCGTCGACGGTGTTGCCGTCGATCGTCGTCTCGACCTTCTCCGCCACCGTCCCGAGGGCGTCGCGGGTCCACTTCTGCACCGCCCCCGTCTCGGCGCCACGGCTGGCCTTGGACACCGAGGAACGGATCTGCCCCGCCCGCCGCGTCTTCAGGGCTCCCAGGTCCTTGTCCGTGTCGATAGTGTTCCCGCGCTTGTCGATCGCCGCGTAGGTGATGCGCAGGTGAGCCGGCAGGGCCTCGGGCCGGAAGTCGGTCGCGTTGATGCCCGACCCACCCAGGGAGCGCAGGACCTCTGCGAGCTGCTCGACGAGCGGGGAGGCGTGCGGGATGAGCTTGGGCAGAGCGCGGGCGGCGAAGTCCGGGGCGGGGACCACGGTGCGTCGCAGGGCCTTCGGCAGCGAGCGTATCAGCTCGGTGACGAGCTCCTCGCGCAGGCCGGGGACCAGCCAGTCGAAGCCCGCATCCTCGAAGCCGGCGAGCAGCGGCACGGGAACGTCGACGGTGACGCCGTCGAGGGGGTCGCCGGGCTCGAACTTGTAGCGCAGGTCGTAGTCGATGCTGCCCTGGCGCCAGGTGGCGGGGAAGGCGTCGGCCGAGGCGTCTGCGGTGTCGTCGATAAGCGATGCCGGGTCGAAGTCGAGGTAGGAGGGGTCCTCGTGGCGCTTCTTCTTCCACCAGGAGTCGAAGTGGCGCGCCGTGGTGACGCTCGCCGGCAGTTTGGAGTCGTAGAAGTCGAAGAGGGTGTCCTCGTCGACGACGAGCCCGCGGCGGCGCAGCTTCTCCTCGACCTCCGCGGCCTCCGCGAGGAGCGCCTCGTTGTGCTCGATGAAGGTGTGGTGCCGGTTCCAGTCGCCTTCGATGAGCGCGTGGCGGATGAACATGCTGCGCGCGGCCTCGGCGTCGACGCGGTGGTAGGGCACGAGGCGGTCGCGGACGATCGGCACCCCGTAGAGCATGGACTTCTGGTGCACCATCGCGGCGGAGCGCTTCCGCGACCACACCGGCTCGGAGTAGCTGTGCTTGAGCAGGTCCCCGGCGGCCTTTTCCACCCACTCCGGCTCGATGCGCGCCACGTCGCGCGCCCACAGCCGGGAGGTTTCCACCAGCTCGGCGGCCATGATGAAGGCGGGCGGCTTCTTCGCCAGGGAGGAGCCCGGGAACACGAGGAAGCGGGTTCCGCGGGCACCCTGGAACTCCTTCGACTCGCCGTCTCGCGCGCCGATGTTGGACAACAGGCCCGTCAGCAGCGACTTGTGGATCGCGTCGGCGTCGCGTTCCCCCGCCACGTTCTCCGCGCGCGACCAGCCCAGTTGCTTCTCGACGTCCCTCAGCTGCCGCACCAGGTCGTACCACTCCCGGATGCGCATGTAGTGGAGGAACTCCTTGAGCATCCGCTTGCGGAAGGCGTTGCCGGACAGCTCGTCGCGGGAGTCCTTGATGTAGTCCCACAGCTTGAGCGAGGAGAGGAAGTCGGAGGTGGCGTCCTTGAATCGGGCGTGCGCCTGGTCCGCCTGGGCCTGGAACTCGAGCGGGCGCTCGCGCACGTCCTGGATGGTCATGGCGGCGACGATGACGGTGACGTCATCGAGGACGCCGAGGCGGTTGGCCTCGACGAGCATGCGGGCCATCTTCGGGTCGACGGGAATGCGCGCGATGTCGCGGCCGATGTCGGTGAGCACGGGCGCGCCGTCGCGCTCCTTGTCGGTGGTGGCGCCGAGCTCGTGGAGGATGAGCAGGCCGTCGCGGATCGCCTTCGGGTCCGGGGGCTGGATGAAGGGGAACTCGGAGACGTCGCCCAGGCGCAGCGAGATCATCTGCAGGATCACGCTGGCGAGGTTGGTGCGCAGGATCTCCGGGTCGGTGAACTCGGGGCGCTGGTTGAAATTGTCCTCGGAGTAGAGCCGGATGGCGATGCCGTCGGCGACGCGCCCGGAGCGGCCCGAGCGCTGGTTCGCGGAGGCCTGGGAGATCTCCTCGATCGGCAGGCGCTGCACCTTCGTGCGGGTGGAGTAGCGCGAAATGCGCGCGAGGCCCGTGTCCACGACGTAGTGGATGCCCGGCACCGTCAGCGAGGTCTCCGCGATGTTGGTCGACAGCACGATGCGCCGGCCCGAGTGCGGGGAGAAGACGCGGTGCTGCTCGGCGTTGGACAGCCGGCCGAACAGGGGCGTGACCTCGACCCCGCGCCAGCGCTTCTTCTCGATGGCCTCCATGCAGTCGCGGATGTCGCGCTCCGAGGAGAAGAAGCAGAGGATGTCGCCCTTGCCCTCGCGCATGAGCTCCTCGACGGCCGCGACGACGCCGTCGATCATGTCGATGTCGACCTCCTTGCCCCCGACCTGCTCGACGAGCGGGCGGTAGCGGATCTCCACCGGATAGGTGCGCCCGGAGACCTCGATGATGGGGGCGGGCGTGCCGTCGGCGGAGGCGAAGTGCTCGGCGAAGCTCTCCGGGTCGATCGTCGCGGAGGTGATCACCACCTTCAGGTCGGGGCGGTGGGGCAGCAGACGCTTCAGGTAACCGAGGAGGAAGTCGATGTTGAGGCTGCGCTCGTGGGCCTCGTCGATGATGATCGTGTCGTAGGCGTTGAGGTAGCGGTCGCGCTGCATCTCCGCGAGCAGGATGCCGTCCGTCATGAGCTTGACGGCGGTGGTGGGCGAAACGCGGTCGTCGAAGCGGATGGCGTAGCCGACCGATTCCCCGATGTCCTGGCCCAGCTCGTCCGCGATGCGCTCGGCCACCGTGCGTGCCGCCAGGCGGCGCGGCTGCGTGTGCCCGATCACACCCCGCCGGCCGCGGCCGAGTTCGAGCAGCATCTTGGGAATCTGGGTGGTTTTTCCGGAGCCGGTCTCGCCCGCGATGATGACCACTTGGTTGTCGCGCAGCAGGTCCATGATGTCCTCGCGGCGCGCGGAGACAGGCAGCTGCTCGGGGTAGGTGATCTCGGGCAGGGCGTTGGCGCGGGCGTCGACAAGCTGCGCGGCGGCGTGGATGTCGGCGGCGATGGCCTCGAGGGCGTGCGGGGCGCGCGCCTTCTTCAGGCGGCGCTGGAACCGGCGCACCTCGCTCAGTGGCACCGCCTCGAGGCGGTCGTAGAGGTCGGCGCGGGAGACGGGGGTGGGGGAATCGTTCATATCTGCCGAACGATTCTAGCCCTTCAGGAGCGCTTCGCCCTTGTCCACCGCCGTGCGGTGGGCCTGCGTCACGTAGTCGCCGAGGACCCGGTACTCCGCGGCCCGCGAGGAGCTGGCCCGGCAGACGAGCCCAATGGTGCGCTGAGCGATGACAGTCTCGTCGAAGGTGGCCAGGCCGAGTCCCGGGCGGGTGCACTCCGTGGCGATCGCGGACGCCGGCACGAGCGTCGAGCCGAGGCCGGCAACCACCAGCTGCATGATCGTGGTCAGCGAAGACGCGCGGGTGGCGGACTCGGCGGTCGACGGGGGAGCGGCGTGGACGATGCGGCACAGGTCCACGATCTGGTCGCGCAGGCAGTGGCCATCGTCGAGGAGCAGCAGGTCCAGGTCCTCGAGCACGTCCAGGGTGAGGTCGTCGTGGCCGGCCGCCGCGTGGTCCTCGCTGGTGACAACGATGAACCTCTCGTCGAACAGCTCGTACTCGACCATGCCCGAGGTGTCCGTGGGAACGGCGAGCAGCGCGATGTCGATCTGCCCGTCGCGCAGCTGCTGCATGAGGTGGTCGGTCTGCTCCTCCACAATCCGGGGCCGCAGGTGCGGGTGCGCCTCGAGAGCGAGGCGAAGGAACTCGGGCAGGATGTACGGAGCGAGCGTGGGGATGATGCCGATGCTCAGCGGCCCGGACAAAACCCCCTGCGCCCCGCGGGAGCGGGAGACGAAGTTGTCCGCCGCCTCCAGCGTCGCCTTGGCGTACGGCAGGAGGCTCTCCCCGGTCGGGGTGACGATGACCTTGCGGGTGGAGCGCTCGATCAGCTGGATCCCCAGGCCCGTCTCGAGCGCCACGAGGGCCTGCGAGAGCGAGGGCTGCGAGATATTGAGCTTGTTCGCCGCAGTGCCGAAGTGCCGGTTCTCGGCGATGGTGACGAAGGTGCGGAGCTGCGCCAGCGTCGGACGGTATTCCTTATTGCCCATGCCTATGACAGTACAAGACGCCTATAGGCGGAGGGCAAAAACGGTAGTTTTCCTTCGAAACATATCGGTGAAACATACCGTCTGCGGTTTTGGCTTACTTCTGCACGATGCGCAGTTCGCCGAGACGCACCTCCCCGGCCGCGTCGGAGGCGTCGAGGTCGACGGTGCCGTGAAGCTGGAAGGAATTGTCGCCTTCGGGGTCGTGGAAGATCTGCACGACCTCCCACACGCGCCCTGACTGGTCGGCGAGGCGGAAGAACTCCGGCCCGCGCGCGTCCGGGCCCAGCAGCAGGTCGTCGTACTCGTCGAAGTAGTCGTCCATCGCGCCGGGCCAGTCGGGCCGCGCGTCGGGGTCCAGGTAGTCCACCATCGCCTCGAGCTGCTCCTCTTTTTCCAGGGCGAACAGCTCGACCATGCGGAAGAAGTAGTTGCGCACCATGATGGTGAAGGCGCGGCGGTTGGCGGTGAGCGCGGTGGGGTCCTCCACGCCGAAGGCGAGCTCCCGGTCGAGCGCCTCCTGCGAGATGGGGGAGTCCTCGTCGGCCATGTGCGCCCACTCGTCGATGAGCGAGGAATCCACCTGGCGGATCAGCTCCCCGAGCCAGGCCACGATGTCCCCGACCTCCTCGTTCATGTACGCCTCGGGGATGGAGTGGGACAGGGTGCGCCACGCGTCGGTGAGGTAGCGCAGCACCACGCCCTCCGAGCGGGCGAGCCCGTAGGTGGCGATGACATCGGAGAAGGTCATGGCGTGCTCGATCATGTCGCGCACCACGGACTTGGGCGAGAGCTCGAACTCGCGCGCCCAGGGGTTGCCGGAGCAGAAGGTGTCGAAGGCCTCATCCAGCTCGTCCTCCAGGGGCTTGGGGTAGGTGACCTCCTCGACGATGGCCATCCGGTCCGTGTAGTCCACCCCCTCGGCCTTCAGCGCCGCGATCTCCTCGCCCCGGGCCGCCGACTGCTGGGCCTGGAGCAGCTGCCGGGGGTCGTCGAGGATCGCCTCGAACGCCGAGATGACGTCGAGGGTGTAGGTCTCCGACTCCGGGTCGAGCAGGCTCAGAAACGCGAGGGCGAAGGGAGACAGCGGCTGGTTCAGGGCGAAGTCACGGTCGAGTTCGGTGGTCAGGGTGTAGGGGCGCATGGCGGGGGAGTCCGGGGTCCGCTCGACGACGCCCGCGTTGACCAGCCCCCGGAACAGCTCCACCGCGGTGAGGATGTCGCGGTTCTGCTTGGCCCGCGTGTCGTGGTTCGTCCGCAGCAGGTGCTTCATGTGCTCGTAGCCGTCGCCGGGCCGGGCCACGACGTTGAGCAGCATGGAGTTGGAGACGCGGAACTGGCTGCTCAGCTCCTCCGGCTCGGCCTCGGTGAGGCGCAGGAAGGTCTTCTCCGACCACGAGACCTCCCCCTCGCGCGCGGACTTGGCGCGCAGCTTCTTTTTCTTCTTCGGGTCGTCGCCGGCGCGGCGCCGCAGCTTCGCGTTCTCGATCTCGTGCTCGGGGGCCTCCACGACCACCGAGCCCTCCGTGTCGTACCCGGCGCGGCCGGCGCGGCCGGCGATCTGGTGGAACTCGCGCGATTTCAGGATGCGCTGGCGCGTGCCGTCGTACTTGGCCAGCCCCGTCATGAGCACCGTGCGGATCGGCACGTTGATGCCCACCCCGAGGGTGTCGGTGCCGCAGATGACCTTGAGCAGACCCTGCTGGGAGAGGCGCTCGACCAGGCGCCGGTACTTCGGCAGCATTCCGGCGTGGTGCACCCCAATGCCGCGGCGCAGCAGCTTGGACAGCGTCTTGCCGAAGGTGGTGGTGAAGCGGAAGTCGCCGATCTCGGCGGCGATCGCGTCCTTTTCCTCCCGCGTCACCATGCTGATGCTCGTCAGCGCCTGGGCCCGCTCCGTCGCCTCGCGCTGGGAGAAGTGGACCACGTAGATCGGCGCCTTGCCACCGTCCAGAAGCTCCTCGAGCGTTTCGTGCACGGCAGTGAAGACGTAGCTGAAATCCAGCGGGACGGGGCGCTGCGAGCCGCCCACATAGGTGGTTTCCCGGCCCGTGCGCTCGGTGAGGTCGCGCTCCAGCCACCCGGTGTCACCGAGGGTCGCGGACATGAGGAGGAACTGGGCCTTGGGCAGCTCGAGCAGCGGCACCTGCCACGCCCAGCCGCGGTCCGGCTCGGAGTAGTAGTGGAACTCGTCCATCACCACCTGGTCGATGGAGGAGTTCTTGCCCTCCCGCAGGGCGATGTTGGCCACGATCTCCGCGGTCGCCGCGATGATCGGCGCGTTACCGTTCACGGTGGCGTCACCCGTCATCATGCCGACGTTCTCCGCCCCGAAAATCTCGCACAGCGCGAAGAACTTCTCGCTCACCAGCGCCTTGATCGGGGCGGTGTAGAAGGAGCGCTGCCCGCGGGCCAGCGCGATGAAGTGCGCCGCGTTGGCCACCATGGACTTGCCGGAGCCCGTCGGGGTGGCCAGGATGACGTTGTCACCGGCCAGAAGCGCCAGCGAGGCCTCCTCCTGGGCGGGGTAGAGGGAGATGCCGCGCTCCGCGGTCCAGGCGGTGAAGCTGTCCCAGACGGCCTCGTCAAAGAGGGCCTCGGGGACGTTGTCGAGGTCGGTGAGCATGTCGGCGAGAGTCACGCCCACCACCGTAGCCGACGGCCCCGACACGGCGGCCGGGGCCGCAGGGGTTAGCTGGGCTCGCTGGGCTCGCCGGGCTCGTCGCCGTTGGCGTCGTCAAGCGTGTCCGTAGAACCGTCGGAGGGCAGGCCCCGGTTGCGGTCGCGGTCCTCGATGGCGGCGAGGAAGTTCTCGAAGGCCTCTCCGATCTCCTCCCCGGACGGGGTCTGCGCCTCGCCCGGCATCATCGCGTTCGGGTGGCGCTCCCGGTAGTCCTCCATCTCGCGGTCGTAGTGCTGCTCGAGCGCGGCCACGACCTGGGAGATCTCCTCGGAGTCCGCCGTCTGCTCCGCCAGCTGGCGGGCGACGCGCTGCATGTCGCCCTCCAGCGCACGCAGCGGGAAGGACAGACCGGAGGCGTCCGAAACCGACTGCAGCAGCTGGTAGGTCGCGTGCGGGTAGGGCGAGGCGGCGACGTAGTGGGGAACGTGGGCCGTGTAGCCCGCCACCGAGCGTCCGCGGCCGTGGAGGACCCGCTCGATCATGATCGCGGCAGAACCGGGCACGGTGACCATGCCGTCGAAGGTGTACATCGCGCCGACGAGGTCGCGGTCGTTGCCGTGGGCCGACACCACCAGCGGGCGCGTGTGCGGGGCGCCCATGGGAGCGGCGTAGAGGCAGATGGTCTTGTCCACGTCAAAGCGCTCGACCAGATCCGCCACGGCGTCGCTGAACGCCTCCCAGCGCAGGTCCGGCTCGGGGCCAGAGAGAAGCAGGAAGGAGGTCCCCTCCTCGTCGCGCAGCACGCGCATGTCGAGCTGCAGGCTCTCCATGTTGGTGATCTCGTGCTGGGCCATCGTCACCGTCGGGCGGCGCGAGCGGTAGTCGATGAGCTCGTCGTTGCTGAAGGTGGCAACGGGGTGCGACTCCAGGGCGGCCTTGAGGTGGTCGGCGGCTCCCTCGACGGCGTGGCCCGCGTCTGCGTAGCCCTGCATGGCGATGACGAGGGTCGGGCGGTGGGACGCGCCTTCGCCCACGGCGGGAGCGGGGTACTCCAGCTCGTACATGTGACGGTCGTTCTGCGTCATGTCTCAACCTCCTGGGCCTACAGTCTATGCGGGGCGTTGCTCCCAACAACGATGTAAGCCGGTCAAACATTCCCGTAAAAGAATCCATCTTGCCGGATGCGGCCCTCCCGCGCCACCGCAGAGCCCCGCCCGGCCGCCCCGTCTGTGGACAACCCGCGTCTGTCCACAGTTTTGCCGTTGTATCGACCCCGCCGGAGCTTCTCGACGGCGCGCCCCGGAACCACGCGTCGTGCGGAGCTGTCTGAACAAATATGGATAATGCCGCCTTCGCATCCGATCGCCCATCCGACAGCTCATCCGACCACCCGCCCACCACCACCCCCGGCGACCTCATCGCCGCGCTGCCCGGCATCCTCGGCTTCTACCCGCAGGAATCCGTCGTCCTCGTCGGGCTCGACCACCACAGCGACACCCGCTGCGCGACCCTCGGCCCCGTCATGCGCGCCGACCTGACCCACGCCGTCGAACTGTGCGACGCGCTCATGGGCCTGCCGGATGTCGCCGACCTCGCCGTGTACGCCGTCATCGTCAGCCGCATCCCCGATTCCGAGCTCGTGCGCGACGCGACGGAGGCGCTCTTCGACGCCGAGAACAGCCGCGGCTTCATGCTTGTCGACGCCTGTTGGCACGTCTCGGAGATCGCCACCGGCACCCCCTACGACATCGTCTTCGGCCCCGCCCCCTGCGCGCCGGGGGAGGAACCCCTCGAGGACCACTGGGTGCGCGGCACCGTCGCGTCGGTCATGTCCTCTCCCGCCATGAAGGCGCTGCTGGACAACGGCGTCCTGCCCGAGCTGAGCCGGGAGGACACCTTCCGCTACTTCGACCCGCTGCCCCCGGAGGACGACGCGGACGCGGAGAACCGCGAGGCCCTGGCCCGGGTGGCGTTCTCACGCGGCGTCGAACTGCAGGACCGGATCATGCGCGGGGACCGCGGGGCCCTCGCCGCGGCCGCCGAGGCGTGCCTGGTCGTGCACGGGGCGCCCGAACGGCCCCTGCTCGCGCCCTGGGACGAGGCGTGCGGCCACGACCTGCTCGGCGAGGAGGAGGACAGGCTCGCCGTGGCCACCATGCTCGCCCGCAGCAGGCTGCGCGACCGGCTCATCTCGGACGCCCTGACGAGCCCGCTGCCCGCCGCGCACATGATGATCGCCGTGGCCAAGACCTTCGGCGGGGTGATCCGCGCCAACGCCCTGTGCGTCTGGGCGATCATCGCGGTGGACCGCGGGCTCGTCTCCTGGGCGGTGGCCGCCCTCACGGCAGCACAGATCGAGGTGCCCGGGCACTCCTTCTCCGAAGTGCTCATCGGGGTGATCCACGTGGGCAAGCACGATGAGCTCACCGCCGCCGTGCGCGAGGGGAGCATCTCTCCCTGGAGCTAGGTGGGCTCTACCCGCGCCGGGCGGCGTGGGAGCGGTCGCCGAGCTCGGAGGTGAACGCCCAGGCGTCCTCGACGATGCGCCGCAGGTTCGTGCGCGTCGGGTTCCACCCGAGCTCGGAGCGGATCTTGTCGGAGGAGGCGACGAGCACGGCGGGATCCCCGGCGCGCCGCGGCGCAACCTCTGCGGGAATCTCGTGCCCGGTGACCTCGTGGCAGGTATCGATGACCTCGCGGACCGAATAGCCCTCCCCGGAGCCGAGGTTGAAGATCCGGTGAGTGCCGGTCACGTTGCTCTCCAGGGCCAGGAGGTGGGCGTCCGCCAGGTCGGCGACGTGGATGTAGTCGCGCACGCACGTCCCGTCGGTGGTGGGCCAGTCGTCGCCGAAGATCATGATCTTGTCCCGGTAGCCCAGCGCGACCTGGAGGACCAGCGGGATGAGGTGCGTCTCCGTCTTGTGGTTTTCACCCGCGTGGCCGTGCGCGCCCGCGACATTGAAGTAACGCAGGCTGGTCGCGCCGAGTCCGTAGGCGGCGCAGTAGGAGGCGATGGCGTAGTCGATCGAGAGCTTCGTCGCCCCGTACGTGTTCGTCGGGCGCGTCGGCGCGTCCTCGGTGATCGGCACCGCCTCGGGCTCGCCGTAGGTGGCGGCGGTGGAGGAGAACACGAGGTTGTTCACGCCGTGGGCCCGCATGGCGTCGAGAAGCTCGAGCGTGACCACGAGGTTGTCCTGCCAGTACTCCTGCGGCACCTCCATCGACTCGCCGACGAGCGAGCGTGCCGCGAAGTGGATCACACCGTCGTAGCGGTCCCGGGTGAGCCCCTCGTCGATCACGTCGCCGATCCTGCCCTCCACGAGGCGGGCGCCCGCCGGCACGGCGTTGCGGTTGCCGGTGGAGAAATCGTCGATGATGGTGACGTCGTGCCCGGCGTCGAGCAGCACCGTCGCGCAGACGCTGCCGACGTAGCCGGCGCCGCCGGTGACAAGGAGTTTCACGGAAAAACCTTTCGTCGGGGGTGTTTCGGGGTGAGGTTTAGGCGGGGGAGACGCGCAAGGCGTGCATGAGCTCCTGGCGCAAAAGGACGCGCTTGCCGCTGTCGCCGGTGATGGCGATGCAGCCGGCCTCCGGGTCGTTTTCGAGGGTGACCACCGAGTCCACCCCGATGCCCGCGTTGTTCAGCGCCGCGAACTGGACGTGATCGAGCTGGAGGATCTCGCTCATCTGCACGATCTTGACCTTCACCGGGGCGTCGAGCTCGAGGTCGCTGGCTCGCTCGCCGAGGTCGATCGCGCCTGGCTCGTCCACGCCGAGCTCGCCGAGTGCGGGGATCGGGTTGCCGAAGGGGGAACGGTAGGGGTTGTCCAAAACGGCAACCACGCGCTTTTCCACCTCCATGCTCATCACGTGCTCCCAGCGGCACGCCTCCTCGTGGACCTGGGTGAGGTCCAGCTGGAGGACGTCGGTGAGGAGCCGCTCCGCGAGGCGGTGCTTGCGCATCACGGAGGTCGCGCGCTCGCGGCCGAGCTCCGTCAGCGACAGGGAGCGGTCCTCCTCGACCACAATCAGGCCGGCGCGTTCCATGCGCGCCACGGTCTGCGACACCGTCGGGCCCGACTGGTCCAGCCGCTCGGCGATCCGGGCGCGCAGCGGGACGATGCCCTCTTCCTCCAGCTCGTAGACGGTGCGGAGGTACATTTCGGTGGTGTCAACTAGGTCGCGCACGATGTTCATCCTTACCTGAAAACGCTATTCCTGGCGCCGCGGGGAAACGCGGCACCAGGTGGGCTGCCCATCACTTCACTATAAACGGCCCAAATGAAGAAAAGCACAGCCTATCGTAGCCGACGGGTTCGGCCGGGGCTGTGCTTTCTCCGGGCTTTCTCCGGGCTTTCGCCCGCGGGGTCGGCGGACAGGCGCCGAGGAGAGCTACAAGGCGTAGTCGCGGAGGCGATCCGCGCGGTCGCCGACGCGCAGCTTCGCCATCACCTCGCGCTCGATCTGGCGCACACGCTCGCGGGAGAGACCGAACTGGCGCCCGATTTGGTCTAGGGTGCGGGGGACGCCGTCGTCAAGCCCGTAGCGCAGGCGAATCACGTCCTGCTCCCGCTGCTCGAGGCCGTTGATGATGTCCTGGATGTCGTCGTGGCGCAGCGTCGAGACGACCGCGTCCTCGGCGTCGGTGGCCTCGGCGTCCTCGATGAAGTCACCCAGCGGGGCCTCCTCGTCCGCGCCGACGGGCATGTCCAGGCTCACCGGATCGCGCGACTGGCGCAGGAGCATCTCGATCTTGGACTCCTCGATGCCCGACTCCTCCGAGAGCTCCTCGTTCGTGGGTTCGCGGCCGAGGGACTGGTACATCTCGCGGCGGATGCGGGAGAGCTTGTTCACCTGCTCGACGAGGTGGACCGGCAGGCGGATGGTGCGCGACTGATCGGCCATGCCGCGGGTGATGGCCTGGCGGATCCACCAGGTGGCGTAGGTGGAGAACTTGAACCCCTTCGCGTAGTCGAACTTCTCCATCGCGCGGATCAGGCCGAGGTTGCCCTCCTGGATGAGGTCAAGCAGCGGCATGCCGCGGCCGGTGTAGCGCTTGGCCAGCGAGACGACGAGGCGCAGGTTGGCCTCGAGGAGGTGGGCGCGCGCCTTGCGGCCCTGCTTGGCCAGGATCTTGTAGTCGCGCTTGCGGGCGCGGGTGAGCTGAACCTCCGGATCATCGAGCAGGTGCTGCGCGTAGAGTCCCACCTCGATCTGCTGGGCGAGCTCCACCTCCTGCTCCGCGTCGAGTAGCGCCGTCTTCCCGATGCCGTTGAGGTACACGCGGACGAGATCCGCGGAGGGGTTGTCGTTCGTTTGGTTTCGGCGGCTGCCGCGGTCGACGTTTTCCTCTCCGTCGACTGCCTGAGCATGATCCGGTTGAGTCATGTGTGCGTGCCTCCTAAAACGATGAGTTCCTATCAGCCCAACGCATAAGCGCCCGCTTTTGTTCCCGGGTCCAGGTTCAGGCGCGATTAAGATTCAACGAGTACGGTGAACGGGCCCTCGTTGACGCTTTCCACCCTCATCATCGCGCCGAACCGGCCCTCCTCCACGTGGATGCCGCGCTCGCGCAGCTCCCCAGCGATCTTCTCGATCACCGGCTCCGCGACTTCCCCCGGCGCCGCGTTCGACCACGAGGGGCGCCGCCCCTTCGCCGTGCGGCCCATCAGGGTGAACTGGCTGACCAGCAGGACGGGGGCGCCGGCCTCCTCCACGCTGCGCTCGCCCTCGAGGATGCGCAGCTCCGCGATCTTGCGCGCCACCACGCGCCACGCGTCCGGGTCGTCCTCGCGGCCCACGCCGACGAGGGCGAGCACGCCGCCTTCGGGGCAGTCGATCGATCCGACGACCTCCCCCTCGACGGTGACGGAGGCGCTGGAGACGCGGGTCAGTACGGCTTTCACGGGCAGTTCCCTTCCTCTCGGTGGTTGGTGGTGCGCGGCGCCGCCGCTAGGCGACGACCTCGGCGATGTCCGCGGGGACGACGAGGCCGTGGCGGACCAGGTCGACGACCGCCGCCGCGGCCGAGGCGGCGAACGCCTCGCTGTCGACGCCGTTGGAGACAGCCCACAGGTCCACCACGTCGCGCAGCGGCAGCCCCTGCGGGTGCAGGCCCGCCACGATCGCGCGCAGCCCGGCGTCTATCTCGTGGCTGAAGCGCGGCCCCTCGGTGCGCGTCAGGCGGATCACGCGCGGGGTGAACCCCATGCCCGCCTCGTGGTCGGCCACGCCGACCTCCTCCACGGCGACGCCGGGGCGGACGAGGTAGCGGGCGTCGAGGACGGTGTCGGTGGTGGCGTCGCGAAGCCACGCGGCGCGCTCGAAATACTCGGCCACCTCGGGGGCGAGCGGGTCGGTGAACGGCTGGGTGAGCTCCTCGGCCGTGATCTCCGTGGGGGCGTCGCCGATGTCGCGGAGGAAGACCCAGCCGAAGCCGATGGCGCGCACGCCCTCGTCGCGGAAGTGGCGCAGCCAGCGCAGGGTGCGCTCGACGCCCTCCCGGGAGCGGGGATCGATGGATTCGTCCCTGAGCCAGGTGGAGACGTACATCCCGGGGTCGACGACATCGCGCTGCAGCACCCAGGCGGACACGCCGCGCTCGGGGAGCCAGGACGCGACGCGCTGGCCCCAGCTCTGCTCGGCCGTGTGCACCCACGCGCCAAGGATGTGCGCGGTGCCGCCCGGGGCAAGGTGACCCGGGGCCTCACCCACGACGAGCTCCGTCGCGCCGTCGAGCGAGAGCCCCGAATCGCGGTAGACGTGCCCGACCTCGGGCAGGCCCACCACGAAGGGCGGGTTCGCCACGATGCGGTCGAAGCGCTGCCCGGCCACGGGCTCGAACCACGCGCCCTCGCGCAGCTCCACGTTGCCCACGCCGTTGCCCGCCAGGTTCGCCTCCGCCAGCTCGAGCGCCCGGCGGTGCAGGTCCGTGCCCACGACCCGCTGGGCGCACGCGGACTGCGCTATCGCCTGCACCCCGGAGCCGGTCCCCAGGTCCAGCACCGACTCCACCGGCGAGCACGGCACCGCCCCGAGCAGGGACAGCGAGGCGGAACCGACGCCGAGCACGTGGTCGGGGCCGGGGACGTGAGCCGTCGTAGAGGCGTCCAGGTCCGAGACGATGAGCCGGTTCTCACCCGCGATGACGTGGGGGCGCACGTCGAGCGCGACCTGCACCTCGCCGGACGGCAGCCGGGTGGCGAGGGTGGCGTCGAGAAGCGAAAGGGCGAGGCGGGAGCCGAGCAGCTCCGCGAGGGCCTCGGCGGAGATCGGCTCGCGCAGGAGGAAGAAGCGGATCAGGCGCGAAAGCTCCGAGCCGTCCGCGCACGCGGCGAAGACGACGCCGGGCTCGCCGCGGTAGAGCGCCTCCGTGGCGTCGGGGCCGAGGTGGGCGGAGACGGACTCGTTGGTGAAGCCGGCGGCGTCGAGCGCGGCGCGCAGCTCGGCGACGGCGGCGGGCAGGGAGGGCACCTCGGGCACAGGGGGCTCCTTCGTGAAGCGGGGGCTAGTCGTCGTGCTCGATGATAGTGGGGGCGTCCTGCGCCGCGGAAGCCCCGCCGAGCTCTCGCCGGCGCTGCGCCTCCAGGCGGTACTGCTCGCGGGCCACCGCTGGCTTGTACACGTTGCGCGAGCGGGCGTCGCGCTTCTCGCCCTGCCCGTTGCCGATCATCACGGCGACCCAGGGCAGCGGCACCGAGATGACGAACAACGCCCCCGCCAGCCACCAGTTGCCCAGGTACCACGCGAAGAAGATGGACAGCAGGATGAATGGCAACCGCAGCATCTGGATGACCATGTACACGCGCTCCCGGCTGCGCAGGTTCTGCTCGGGCGAGCGCGTGGCGTCGGTGATCAGCTCCCTGCGGCGCGGGCGCCACCAGCGGCGGCGGCGCGGAGCGGCCTCGGCCTCCACGTCGACCGCCGGGCCGTCGAAGTGCTCGCCTGCCGTGCTCATGTTCGACCACGGTAGTCCTACCCGGCCAGCCCGACCAGCACGGCTTAATTTCTCGCCCGAATTGGGGCATGATGGTGGGCGTGAATACGACGACGAAGACCCTTGAGCGCCCGGATTTGAGGGAGGACGCCTCGTCTACCACCGACGACGGCACCCCCAAGTTTTTCCATTACGTGAAGAAGGACCAGATCGTGGATTCCGCGATCTCGGGCAAGATGGTCGTCGCCCTGTGCGGGGAGACCTTCCCCGTGAAGAAGCAGGCCAAGCCGGGTTCGCCGGTGTGCCCCGACTGCGAGCGCATTTACAAGGGGCTGCGTCGTAAGTGACCCAGTCCGCCACCGGGCCTTCGCTGCGCAAATGGCAGCAGGAGGCCTTTGATTCGTTTATGGCCACCAAGCCGCGCGACTTCCTCGCCGTGGCGACCCCGGGCGCCGGCAAGACGACCTACGCGCTGACGCTGGCCAGCACGCTTGTCGACGACAAGACAGTGCAGCGCGTCATCGTCGTCGTCCCGACCGAGCACCTGAAACACCAGTGGTCCGAGTCCGCGAAGCGCTTCGGCCTGTCCCTGGACCCAAATTTCACGAACTCATCCGCGGTCAACGCGGCATACGACGGCATCGTGGTCACCTACGCCCAGGTGGGCATGCACCCCTTCAAGCACCGCGCCGTGGCCTCGGCCCGCCGCACGCTCGTCATCCTCGACGAGATCCACCACGCCGGCGACGCGAAGAGCTGGGGCGACGGCGTGCGCGAGGCCTACGATGACGCCGAGCACCGCCTCGCGCTGACCGGCACGCCGTTCCGCTCGGACGACTCGGCCATCCCCTTCGTGCGCTACGAGGAGGACGGCGACGGCCACCTGGTCAGCCAGTCCGACTACACCTACGGCTACTCGCACGCGCTTGCCGACGGCGTCGTCCGCCCCGTCGTCTTCCTCGCCTACTCCGGCGAGGCGCAGTGGAAGGACTCCGCGGGCGAGGAGTACTCCGCCCGCCTCGGCGAGCCCCTCAACGCAGAGCAGACGGCGCGGGCCTGGAAGACGGCTCTGGACCCGAAGGGCGACTGGATCGCCGCGGTGCTCCAGGCGGCCCACACGCGCCTACTGAAGCTGCGCGCCCACATCCCGGACGCCGGCGGGCTGGTCATCGCCACCGACACGACCACCGCCCGCGCCTACGCGAAGATCCTCTCGTCGATCAGCTCGACGCCCGTGACCGTCGTCCTCTCCGACGAGGCCGGGTCCTCGACGCGCATCGACGAATTCTCGGCCTCAACCACCGAGTGGATGGTGGCCGTGCGCATGGTCTCCGAGGGCGTCGACGTGCCCCGGCTCGCCGTGGGCGTCTACGCCACCTCGGCGTCGACCCCGCTGTTCTTCGCCCAGGCTATCGGCCGCTTCGTCCGCTCGCGGCGCCCGGGCGAGTCCGCCTCGGTGTTCCTGCCCTCCGTCCCGGTGCTTCTGCGCCTGGCCGAGGAGATGGAAGTCTCGCGCGACCACGTGCTGGGCAAGCCGCACCGCGAGTCCGGCTGGTCGGACGAGCTGCTGGAGCAGGCCAACCAGACACGCAACGAGCCCGACGAGCTCTCCGGCTACCAGTCCATCGGCGCGTCGGCGGAGCTCGACTCGCTCATCTTCGACGGCTCATCCTACGGAACGGCCACCGTCGCCGGCTCCGCCGAGGAGCAGGACTTCCTCGGCCTGCCCGGGCTTCTCGACGCCGAGCAGGTGAAGCTCCTGCTGCGCAAGCGCCAGGCGGACCAGCTGGACGCGCGCGACGCCGAGGCGAAGGCGCGCAAGGCCGCCGAGCGCGAGGCGCGCGAGCGGGCGGCCGTTCTGGGAACCACGATCACGCCGAAGCCCGCCCAGCCCGGCGGCAAGAGCGCCGTGGACGAGATCGCGGACCTGCGCCGCGAGCTGAACGCCCGCGTCTCCATCGTGGCGGGCAAGACGGGGCGCCCGCACGGGGCGATCCACACCGAGGTGCGCAAGGCGTGCGGTGGCCCGCCCACCGCCTTGTGCAGCGCCGAGCAGCTGCGCGACCGCATCGCCTACCTGCGGGACTGGTAGCGGCCGCGCCAGGTCACCCTGGGCTCGGCAAGCTCTCCCGCGGGAGGCGGTCCTCTGCCATAATGGGTAGCCACCTCGATCCAACGGAAGGAACAGCGACGAACTACACCGAGATCATGGAGTCCGAGCCCGCGCCGCTCGACGGGGCGGCAGTCGGCGCAGTCGAGCGCTTCTTCGGCGCTGCGTTGCCGGGCGACTACCGGGAGTTTCTCACCACGCACGGCGGCGGCCGTGTGCGCCTCGACCACGGCTACATCCTCGACGGGGACGGGGAGGTGGACCTCACCCTCGACAGCCTGTACGGCGGCGAGGAGAACGACATCGTCGCCCTCAACGAAGACATGGCGCTCGACTTCGAGCTCCCCGAGGCGACCATGGCGATCGGGGAGGGGCAGTCGGGCTTTCACGAGCTCTTCCTGCTCCACCGCGACGGCAGCGTGAGCATCTGGGAACCCGAGTACGCCGAGGACAACGACCCGCCCCGCATCCTCGCTGATAGCTTCTCGGGGTTCCTCGTACTGCTGGCGGCGGACCCGGGGGAGAGCTAAGGGCGCACGCACAAAGAAAAGGGCACCCACCGTGGGTGCCCCTTTTACGCGCCTTAATCCAGGTAGTCGCGCAGAACCTGGGAGCGCGAGGGGTGGCGCAGCTTCGACATGGTCTTGGACTCGATCTGGCGGATGCGCTCGCGGGTCACGCCGTAGACCTGGCCGATCTCGTCGAGGGTACGGGGCATGCCGTCGGTGAGGCCGAAGCGCAGGCGCACCACGCCGGCCTCGCGTTCGGACAGCGTGTGGAGGACGTCCTGGAGCTGGTCCTGCAGCAGGGTGAAGGAGACGGCGTCGACGGCGACGACAGCCTCGGAGTCCTCGATGAAGTCGCCGAGCTGACTGTCGCCCTCGTCGCCGATGGTCTGGTCGAGGGAGATCGGCTCGCGGGCGTACTGCTGGATCTCGAGGACCTTCTCCTCGGTGATGTCCATCTCCTTCGCCAGCTCCTGCGGGGTGGGCTCGCGGCCCAGGTCCTGCAGGAGCTCGCGCTGAATGCGGCCGAGCTTGTTGATGACCTCCACCATGTGCACCGGAATGCGGATGGTTCGGGCCTGGTCGGCCATCGCGCGGGTGATTGCCTGGCGGATCCACCAGGTGGCGTAGGTGGAGAACTTGTAGCCCTTGGAGTAGTCGAACTTCTCCACGGCGCGGATGAGGCCGAGGTTGCCCTCCTGGATGAGGTCGAGGAAGGCCATGCCGCGACCGGTGTAGCGCTTGGCCAGCGAGACGACGAGGCGGAGGTTCGCCTCGAGCAGGTGGTTCTTGGCCTTGCGCCCGTCGCGGGCGACGGCGCGCAGGTCGCGCTTGACCGCGGGGGTGAGCTTGGCGTCCTTGTCGCCCTCGGCGGCGGCGCGCTCCATCTCGTCGAGACGGTGCTGCGCGTAGAGGCCGGCCTCGATGCGCTTGGCCAGGGAGACCTCCTGTTCGGCGTCGAGAAGCGCGACCTTGCCGATCTGCTTGAGGTAGGCGCGAACCGAGTCCGCGGAGGCGGTGAGCTGGGCGTCCTTGCGCGCCTGCCGCAGGGCGGCGGACTCCTCGATGTCCCAGACGGAGGAGCCCTCGTCCTCCTCCTCTTCCTCGTCCTCGTCGTCATCTTTCTCGAGGTCGCCGTCGATCTCCTCGTCGTCGGCGAGCTCGTCATCGAAGTCCCCGTCCTCCTCGTCGGTGAGCAGGGGGTCGTAGTCCTGGTCGGCGTCGTCGGTGAGGGTGAGCTCCTCTTCTTCTACGGCGCCCTCGGCGGAGGAGTGCTTGGCCGTGGCCTTCTTCGCCGCGGTCTTCTTCACCGTCTTCTTGGCGGCTTTGCGCGCGGTCTTCTTCGCCGTTTTCTTGGCGTTCTTCTTCACGGCCTTCTTGGCCGTCTTGCGGGCCGTCTTCTTGGCGGTTTTCTTGGTCGCCCGCGTTGCGCCGCCGCCCGCCGCACCGTTTACCTCGACGGTCGCCGAGCCGTCGACCGTGGTGTTGCCGGAAGTTTCGCTGGTTGCCACGTACGCCCTTTCGCCTTGTCGGTACTTGCGTTCCGCACTCTTAGACACCCCAGAGTACGCAAACGGGGTTGCATTTTCATGACCGACATGATTAACGGCCGCGGCGACGCTCCTATTCCGGGATTGCGTTACCGCGGGATGTATCTCAGTTCGTCGCACCACCGTACCCGAACCCGCGAGAGCGCAGGGCGTCGGGTCGGTCACGCTTCACGACGCCTACCTACGGCGCCACGTGCCTGGCCGCCGCCATCGCCGCGCCGACGATCCCGGCCCGGTTGCGCAGGCGGGCGGGGTGGACGGGCGTGGTGACGTCGAGAAGCGGGACCCACTTGTCCGCCTTGCGCGAGATTCCGCCGCCGACAATGAAGGCCGCGGGGTTGAACAGCCTCTCGTACTCGAGCAGGACGGTGCTGACGCGGCCCGCCCACTCCTCGTAGCTGAGCTCCTCGCGGTCCTTGACCGCCGAGGAGGCGATGTGCTCGGCCTCGCGGCCGTCGATGATCATGTGGCCGAGCTCCGTGTTGGCGAAGAGCTCGCCGTCGGCGAAGAAGGCGGAGCCGATGCCCGTGCCGAAGGTGAGGAAGATGACGGCGCCCTCCCGGGCGGCGGCCTCGCCGTGGGCGACCTCGGCCAGGCCGGCGGCGTCGGCGTCGTTGAGCACGGCGATCCCGCGGTCCCCGAGGTGGGCGAACAGCAGGTCGTGGCAGTTCGTCCCGACCCAGGACGGGTCGATGTTCGCCGCGGTCAGCGCGACCTGGTCCTTGATCACCGAGGGCAGGGTGACGCCGACGGGGCCGTTCCAGCCGGCCTCCTCGACGATCTGCGCGACCGTCGCCGCCACTGCCTCCGGGGTGGCTGGCTGGGGCGTGGCGATCTTGCGACGGTCACCGACGAACTCGCCGGTGGAGAGGTCCACCACGGCGCCCTTGATGCCGGATCCGCCCACGTCCACCCCGAACGCGCGGGAGTCTGTGCCGGACGGGGAGGAAGCTTCTGCCTGTGCCATGCGCGTAAGCATACAAAAGCTGCTCGCGGGTGGCCGGGCGAGCGAGGGTGCGCGTTACCAATGCGTGGGGCACCATGGGCCGCATGACGCCGAACGAACCGAAGAGCACCGAACCGACAGACCGCCCAAGCAACGCCGAGCTGCGGGACCTCTGCGTCCGCCTCGCGGAGGGGGCGGCGGAGCTGGTGGCCAGCCGCCGCGCCGCGCTGACCGAGGGCGGGCGAGCGATCGCCTCGCAGTCCAAGTCGAGCGAGGTCGACCCCGTCACGGAGGTGGACAAGGCTGCCGAGCGCCACATCGTAGAGCGCCTCGCCGCGCTGCGCCCCGGTGACGGCGTGCTCGGCGAGGAGGGCGCCAACCGGGCGTCCGCGACGGGGGTCGAGTGGATCGTCGACCCCATCGACGGCACCGTCAACTTCCTCTACGGCCTGCCCTCCTATGCGGTGTCGGTGGCCGCGGCCGTCGACGGCCGGCTCGTCGCGGGGGCGGTGCACAACGCCGCGACGGGGGAGAGCTACAGCGCCGCCGCGGGGCTGGGAGCCACGGTGCGGCGCGGCGGAACCACCAGCGCGATCGGCGCCTCGCGGGCCGCCGAGGTCTCCCGCGCGCTCGTGGCCACGGGTTTCTCCTACGATGCGGGGTGGAGGCGTCGCCAAGCGGACATGCTCTCCGCGGTCCTGCCCGAGGTGCGCGACATCCGGCGGATGGGCTCGGCGGCGCTCGACCTCTGCGCGGTCGCCGAGGGCAGGGTCGACGCCTACTACGAGCACGGCACCCACCCGTGGGACTGGGCCGCCGGCGCGGTCATCGCGAGTGAGGCGGGCGCCGCCGTCCACCACCCGGGCCTGCGCGACGAGGAGGCGCCCGGTGCCGTCGTCACCGCCGCCGCGCCCGGAATCGCCGCGGACCTCGCCGGCCTCCTCGACGCGGCGGGCGCGCTGAACCCGCTCGGCTAAACACTCGCCCGGGCGCGTCGAATACCCCTGTTCACCTGCGAAGATGACAGGGTGTGCACGATGCTTTACTATTCCGCTGAAAAGCGTACATAAGGGGCCGCTTTTCGCTGGTAGCGAGACGGTCATGAGGCACAAAGCACCAAGCTCTAAGGAGAGTCACGATGGCTACCGATTACGACGCCCCGCGTCGTCGCATGGAAGACGAGATCGAGACGGATTCACTCGAGGGTCTCAAGGCCGCGGAAGCTGCCGGTAGCAGCATGGACGACGACGGCGAGATCGTCGACTCCTTCGACATCCCCGCCCAGGACCTCTCCGGCGAGGAGCTCAACGTCACCGTCGTCCCGCGCCAGGAGGACGAGTTCACCTGCGCCTCCTGTTTCCTGGTGCAGAAGAACAACCGGTTGGCCTACACCGAGGACGACGGCAGCAAGATCTGCCTCGACTGCGAGTAGCGCTCCGCGGGCGATAGAAAAGGGGAGGGAGGCGAAAACCTCCCTCCCCTTTGTGGCGCCTTACTAACGGCGCTGCTTACCGGCGCTGCTTACCGACGCTGTTCCGGAACGAAGGCCTCCAGGAGCGCTTCCGGGTCCTTCGACGCGATGAGCCAGTAGGGGGTTGAGTCGTCCGGGTCGTCGAGCACGATGAGCGCGTGCTCCCTCACCCAGCCGTGCGAGACGAGGTACGCCGCGGGGTCGAGCTGCCTGCCCAGCGCGTTCTGGCGCGCCGACGCCGGGACAGACATCGAGCGGGCGACGACGGTTGAGGGGAGGTTCGCGTCGTCGACAAGCAGCCACCTCGTGCCGTCGGGCTCCATCTCCACCCGGATCTCGGTACGCGACAGCCACAGCAGGAACCATCCCACCAGGGCGCCGATGGCGACGAGGGGGATGACGAACCACCACACGTTGCGGTTCAGGGCGAACTGGCCCGAGAGCAGCAGGACGAGCCCCGCCCCGGCCAGCCACATGTACCACGGCGCCCACTGCCGCTCCCGGTAGAGTACCCGGGGGCCACCGGCGCCCGCCTCCGCGCCGACGGCCGCGCGGCTTCCATTCGTCCCAGCGTTGTCCATCACCCATCCAACTTTAGTTGAGGGGGCGCGCCGCAGGGCGATCACCGGCCGACTTGCGTGGGAAGCCGTGCCGTAGTGTGGTCTGGGTGAACAGCAACGACCCGGCGCCTGCCGCCACCCCCGCCCCGTCCGAGTTCTCCCCGGTGCGCATCAAGCGCCTGGACAAGGGCCTTCCGCTGCCGCGCCGCGCCCACGACGGCGACGCCGGCGCGGACCTCTACGCCGCCGAGAGCCTCACCCTCGCGCCCGGAGAGCGAGCGCTGGTGGGCACGGGCGTCGCGCTCGCCCTGCCGCTCGGCACGGTGGGGCTGATCCACCCGCGCTCGGGCCTCGCCGCGAAGCACGGGCTGAGCATCGTCAACACCCCCGGCACGGTCGACGCCCAATATCGCGGGGAGCTGAAGGTGTGCCTGCTCAACACCGACCGCAGCACGCCCATCGAGATCACCCGGGGCATGCGCATCGCCCAGCTCGTGGTGCAGAAGGTCGAGCTGGTCACCTTCCTCGAGGTCGACGAACTCGACGCCACGCAGCGCGGCGACGGCGGTTACGGCTCCACCGGCACCCACTGATCGCGCCCAGCGCTTCCCGACGCCCCGCGGCCCGCACGGGCCGATCCGGGCCGTTAGAGTCGGAGACGAGGACATCGGGATCCCCCCGGGCGCGCCGCGCGCCGGCGGTCCCGGACCAGCCCCGCGGCCCGCGGGCAGACGAAAGGTACATGAGCATGGCACTGTGGCCGTTTGGCAAGAACAAGGGCGCGGGTTCCCGCGCCGCGACCCCCGACACCCCTCCCGCGGAGCCCGCGGCGGACGAGGCGCGCCGCGCGGATGCCGACGCGACCGCCGCTGTGGAAGACGCTGCGGCGGCCCCGGCGGCGGCAGCCCCGGAGGTGGCGCAGGAGGACGCGCCGGCGGGTCCCGTCGTCATCGGTCACGACGCAGTCAACGGTCAATCGGGCCCATTCGACGGCGACGCGGTGCGCATCGAGGACTTCGACTTCAGCGATTTTTCCCAGGTCACCCTGAACCTGTCCTCCATGCGCATCCCGCTGCCGCGGGAGTCGCAGGTGCAGGTGGAGATGGGGGACACGGGCCCGAAGATGGTCCACATTGTCACCCGTCACGGCCGGGCTACCCCCGTCGCGTTCGCCTCCCCGCGGACAGGCGGGCTGTGGGAGAAGTCGTCCGAGGAGATCGCCGAGGGGATGCGCGCGGAGGGCATGCCCGTCTCCTTTGAGACCGGCCCGTGGGGCCGCGAGGTCGTGGGAACCGGCGCCAACGGAACGATCCGCATTATCGGCGTGGAGGGCCCGCGCTGGCTCTACCGCCTGACCCTCGCCGCGCCCGAGGGCAGGGAGGACGAGCTGACCAGCCTGGGCCGCGAAATCGTCGCGCGCAGCTTCGTCTACCGAGGCAGCGACCCCATCCTGGCCGGCAACTCCCTCCCTGTTGTGCTGCCGCAGCAGCTCGCGGCGCAGGTGCAGGAGGCCGTGCGCCAGCGCGGTGCCCAGCAGGCCGCGCAGCAGCGGGCCCAGCAGGGCCAGCAGCCGACCCCCGGCAACCCGAACGCGCTTGCCGACGCCCTGCAGGAGCTCATGGACACCCCCTCCGCCCAGAACGAAGACAAGCAGTGAGCGGGTCGGACGCCCCGCTGGAGAAGGGCGACACGCTCCAGCTGGACATCACCGCGATGGCCCACGGCGGCGAGGGCATCGGCCACGCCCCCGACGGCCGGGTCGTGTTCGTCTCCGGGGCGGTGCCGGGCGACCGCGTCGCGGCGACGGTGGTCAAGGCGAAGAAGAGGTGGGCGCGGGCCCAGCTCGCCGACGTCGTGGACGCCTCCCCGGACCGCGTCGAGCCCGCCTGCCCGGCGGCGGCCCGCGGTGCCGGGTGCTGCGACTACAGCCATATCGCCCCGGCCGCGCAGCTCGGCCTGAAGAGACAGGTCATGCTGGGCCAGCTCGGCGCGCACACCCGCAGCTCCGGGGTGCTGGAGGGGTTCGACCCGGCGGAGGAGATGACGCAGCGCGCCCTCGAGCCGGGTACCGGGTGGCGCACCCGCGCGCGCCTCGGCGTCGATTCCGCCGGGCGCGCCGGAACCCGCGCCGCCCGCTCGACCGAGCTCATCACCGACGCCCCCTGCGCGCAGGCGGCGCCCGGGCTCCTCGACGGGCTCGTCGGCGAGGGCGCGCGGCGCTTCACCCCGGGCGCGGAGGTCGTCGCGGTCCTCGACGGCGACGGCCGGCGCCACGTCGTGGAGACCACGCGGGCGCAGCGCGGCCGCCGCGTGGAGCGCATCGACACCGTCGTGGAGGGCGGGGGAGACGTCGTCGAGCACGTGCTCGGCCACGACTTCTCGTTCCCGGCCACCGCCTTCTGGCAGGCGCACGCCGCGGCCCCCGAGGCATACGCGGGGCTCGTCGAGAAGTGGGGCGCGGGCGACTACGAGCGCGCGGTGGGCTGGGACCTCTACGGCGGGGTGGGCGTGTTCGTTCCCTTCATCGCTGCGGCACTCGGCGGGGGCCGGGTGGAGACGGTCGACTACTCGCCGGCCGCCGCCGCGCGCCCGCAGGAGGGACTGCGCGACTTCGACCTCGGCCGCCACAACCGCAAGGTGGAGGCGGGGGCCGCGGACCTCGCCGCGCCCCGCCTCGTGGTGCTCGACCCGCCGCGCCCGGGGGCGGGCCAGGAGGTCATCGACGCCGTCGCGGCGGCCGCTCCCGAGCGCGTCATCCACGTCGGCTGCGACCCGGCGACCTTCGCCCGCGACCTGTCTTCGTGGGGGCAGCGGGGCTACCGCGTCCGCCGCATGGAGCTTATCGACGCCTTCCCCGGCACCCACCACTTCGAGACCGTCGCCCTGCTCCAACCCGCCCACTCCGGCCCCCGCGGCGCAGTCTCGGAGCGAGTGGGCGAAGTGTAAACTTGCTGAGACTAGCTCACGGGCGGCGCCGCAGCACGGTGGCGCCGCGCCGAGCGCACGCGGCCCCGGCCTGTCCCGGGCCGAGCCAGCCAATCGTCAAAGGAGTGCGGAAGTACTGTGGGACTGCTAGACACGATTGAGTCGCCGGCGGATCTGAAGGCGCTCAGCCTTCCCGAGCTGCGGGAGCTGGCGGACGAGATCCGGGTGCTGCTCATCGAGAAGGTGTCCGCCACCGGCGGCCACCTCGGCCCGAACCTGGGCGTTGTCGAGCTCACCATGGCCCTGCACTACGTCTTCGACTCCCCGGAGGAGCCGATCATCTTCGACACCTCCCACCAGTCCTACGTGCACAAGATCCTCACGGGCCGCGGCGCCCTCTTCGACACCCTGCGCCAGAAGGGCGGCCTGTCCGGCTACACCTGCCGCGCCGAGTCGGAGCACGACTGGACCGAATCCTCCCACGCCTCCGCGGCGCTGTCCTACGCTGACGGGCTGTCTAAGGCCAAACGCCTCGCGGGCCTCGGGCACCAGAACGTCGTGGCGGTGGTCGGCGACGGCGCCCTGACGGGCGGGATGTGCTGGGAGGCGCTGAACAACATCGCGGACGGCGACCGCAACGTGGTCATCGTGGTCAACGACAACGGCCGCTCCTACTCGCCGACGATCGGCGGGTTCGCCAACAACCTGACGCACCTGCGCAGCCAGCTGGCCGCCATCCGCATACAGCCCGGCTACGACGAGGTCATGGAGTCCGGCAAGCGGACCCTGAAGTCGATGGGGTGGGTCGGCGAGCGCACCTTCGAGGCCCTGCACGCGCTGAAGGAGGGCGTGAAGTACCAGGTCTTGCCCACCGAGATGTTCCCCGAGCTGGGCATGAAGTACGTCGGCCCGGTGGAGGGCCACGACCTCAAGGCCCTGACCAACGCCCTGAACTACGCGCACAACTACGACGGGCCGATCATCATCCACGTTGTGACCGAGAAGGGCCACGGCTTCGCCCCGGCTGTGAACAACCGCGCCGACCAGATGCACTCCACCGGTGTGATCGACCCGGTCACGGGCGAGGCGCTCACCGCCTCGGCCCCCGGCTGGACCTCGGTGTTCTCGGAGGAGCTCCTGCGCGCCGCGCACGAGCGCGACGACATCGTCGCCCTCACCGCCGCGATGGCCGGGCCGACGGGGCTCACGCCCTTCGCCGAGAAGTTCCCGGAGCGCTTCTTCGACGTCGGCATCGCCGAGCAGCACGCGGTGACCTCGGCCGCGGGCATGGCCCTCGGCGGGCTGCACCCCGTCGTGGCGATCTACTCCACCTTTCTCAACCGCGGCTTCGACCAGCTGCTCATGGACGTCGGCCTGATCGAACAGCCCGTCACGCTGGTCCTCGACCGCTCCGGCGTCACCGGCTCCGACGGGGCCAGCCACAACGGCGTGTGGGACCTGGCGCTGACGTCGATCGTCCCCGGCATCCGGGTGGCCGCGCCGCGCGACCCGGCCCGGTTGCGCGAGGAGTTCCGCGAGGCCATCGCCGTCGACGACGGGCCGACCGTCGTGCGCTTTCCCAAGGGCAGCGTGGGCGAGGACATCGACGCGCTCGAGAGGCTTCCCGGCGGCGTGGATGTGCTCGCCAGGCCCGCCGGAGAGGCGTCGGAAAGCGAGCTCGATGTGCTCATCGTGGCGGTGGGCAGCTTCGCGGAGCAGGCCGTGGAGGTCGCGCGGCGCAGCGAGGGCAGCGACGTGCGCGTGACGGTGGTCGACCCGCGCTGGGTCGTGCCCGTCAACCCCGAGCTCCTCGACCTCGCCGCGGCGGCGGACATGGTCGTCGTCTACGAGGACGGCGTGGTCCGCGGCGGCATCGGCTCCGCCCTCGGCGAGGCGATGTCCCTGGCCGGGCTGGACACGCCCCTGCGCCACCTCGCCTTCCCCGACGTGTTCCCGCCCCACGGCAGCCGCGGGCAGATCCTCGAGGAGTACGGCCTGGACGCGCAGTCGGCATTCGACTCCGTCCACCAGTGGGCGGGCGAGCTCGGCGACTAGCCCGCAGCTTCTTCCGTAGCGCGGCGCAGGGCGCCCGACACTGCCACAGCGGTGGCTTCGACCTGCCAGGGCCGCGCCCCGAGGCGGGCGAGCGCCGCCGCTGTCGCGTGGGTGTCCCACGACATCCCGGCCTCGCGCGAGGTTGCGTCCCAGACCAGGCGGCGCAGCATCGCGGGTTGCAGCAGGACCTCCGGGGCGACGCCGAGGGCGTCGGCGGCGCCGGCCACGGCGGCGCGGGCGGCGCTCAGCGCCTCCCAGGACTCGGGGTGGTGGCGCTCCCAGGCGGACTTGCCCGGCACCTCGCCGCTGCGGCGTTCGGGGGATGGCCACGTGGACGGGGCGTCATCGAGGGCGCGGCGGATCACCGCCGACCACCTCTCGGCCGCGCCGCGGCGGCGCCGGGGGAAGCCCTTGGTCCGGGCCGTCTCCGCAAGAGTGAGCGGCCGCGCGCGGGCGAGGTCCACGAGCACCTTGTTCGGCAGGATCGCGTTCGGGGCGGTGTCGGTGGCGCGGCCCTCGGCGTCGCGCTCCGCCCACAGGGCGCGCGCCACCTGCAGCTCGGCCGGCGAGCGCAGCGAGGCCACGCCCTTCACATCCCGCCACGTCTTGCGCGCTGCGGTCGTGCTGCGGGGCAGGGCGGCCAGGTGCGCGAACTCCTGGGACGCCGCCGCGAGCAGCCCGCGCCCCTCCAGGTACTCCGCCTGCGCCTCGGCCAGTTCGTTGAGGTGCAGCACGTCCAGGGCTGCGTACTCCTGCCACTGCCACGGCAGGGGCGTGGTGGACCAGTCCTCGCGCCCGTGGCCCTTCTCCAGGGTCACGCCGACGAAGCGCTCAACCATGGCGGCGAGGTTGGGGCGGTCGAAACCGCCGAGGCGGCCCGCCAGCTCCGTGTCGAAGAGGGAGCCGGGGTAAAGGCCCAGCTCGGCGAGGCTCGGCAGGTCCTCCCCGGCGGCGTGGAGGATCCAGTCGGCCCCGCCGAGGACGGGCGCGAAGATCCGGCGCACCTCCTTGCGGTGGCCCTCCGGGGCGATGAGGAAGGTGCCCGCGCCACGGCGGTGCACCTGGACGAGGAACGCTCGGTCGTCGTAGCGGAACGTGGAGGCGCGCTCCGTGTCCAGGGCGAAGGGGCCGCGCCCGGCGTTCAGAGCGTCGGCGGCGCGTCGATAAGCGAGCGGCTCATCGACGAGTTCGAACTGCGGGCGGGAAGACACCCGTGCAGCCTAGCGCGTGCGCAGCTCGGCCACGTTCTCCGGGGGCAGCCCGGCGACGTGCGCGAGGACCTTGGAGAAGGCCTCCACGTGGCTGGCCAGGTCGATGCCCTCGGCGGTCCAGGAGGCGCGCATCTCCAGCTGGTAGGCGCGCGGCGGGCCGCCGATCTCGCCGAAGCGGACGGAAGCCGTCGAGGTGACGGTGCCGCCCAGGTTGGTGAATCCGGCGCCGGTCTCGGCGAGGGACTCGTTGAGCCACTGCCAGGCGACGTCGGGAAGCAGCGGGTCGGAGGCCACCGCGTCGTCCATGTCGGCCTGGATGTAGGCGACCAGGCGCATCGAGCCCTCCCACGCCTCCTCGGAGTCCGGGGAGTGCAGCAGGATGAGACGGCCGAAGGCGTCCCCCTCGGAGTCGGTGGGCACATGCGAGCCGTCACCGCCCCGGTCAACCTCGAGGCCCACGGCGTGGCTGAACGGCGCGGGGCGCTGCGGGGGCCGGATCTCACCCAGGGTGATCTCGGGGCGCAGCTTCGCGGCGTGCATGGACTCCGCGGCGGCCGTGAACTCGGCCGGGGTGGCCGGGCCAGTGCCGGCGGTCCCGGGAGCTGCGGAGGCGGCGGCGAGCCCGGGGTTCGGGGAGGAGGTGTCGGAGTTCGTCACGCCGTTCAAGGTATCCACCCGCCGGGAGGTTGCGGGGGAGGCGCGCCGTGGGCGCGGGGGTGCGACAGGGGCTCGCGGTGCGCCCGCCGGAGGCACAGAGGGGGTAGGGTGGTATCCGACTTTAGTTTGATACACCCGCGGAGGGTGAGAAAGGATGGGCCAGATGGCTGAGCAGGTCAACGCACACGGCGAGGTCGACTACGAGGCGCTGAACAAGGTGCAGCGCTACACCCAGTGGGTGACCTTCAAGGCGATCCCGGGTGCGCTCGGCTCCGAGCGCGGGGAGATCGTCGCCGAGGCGAAGCGCTTCTTCGACTCCCTCGCCGAGCGCGGGGAGGTTGTCATGCGCGGGATCTACGACGTCACGGGCACCCGTCGGGAGTCCGACTTCATGATCTGGTGGCACGCGGAGCGCTTCGAGCAGCTGCAGAAGGCGCTCGCCGACTTCCGCCGCGAGACCACGCTCGGCCAGCTGGTGGAGCTGGGGTGGATCGGCAACGGGCTGCACCGCCCGGCGGAGTTCAACAAGGCCCACCTGCCCGCGTTCATCATGGGGGAGGAGCCGCAGGAGTGGATCACGGTCTACCCGTTCGTGCGCTCCTACGACTGGTACATCCTCGAGCCGGAGGACCGCCGCCGCATCCTCGCCGAGCACGGCCGCGCCGCGGTGAACCACCCGGACGTGCGAGCCAACACGGTGGCCTCCTTCGCGCTGGGCGACTACGAGTGGATGCTCGCCTTCGAGGCCGCTGACCTTGCCCGCATCGAGGACCTGATGCACAAGATGCGCTACACGGAGGCTCGCCTCCACGTGCGCGAGGAGCTGCCGTTCCAGACGGGCCGCCGCGTCGCCGACATCGGCGAGATCGTCGCGATCCTGCCGTAGCGCGAGGCAGCCCTCGACCTAGCCCTCGACCGGCTTCTCCTCCAGCGTCAGCGAGATCGAGTTGATGCAGTAGCGCAGGTCGGTCGGGGTGTCGTAGCCCTCACCCGCGAAGACGTGGCCGAGGTGCGAGTGGCAGTTGGCGCACAGCACCTCCGTGCGCACCATCCCGAGCGAGCGGTCCTCGCGCTCGATGACGGTCTCGCCGGCCAGCGGGGTGAAGAAGGAGGGCCAGCCGCAGTGCGAGTCGAACTTCTCGGTGGAGCGGAACAGCTCCGCCCCGCACGCGCGGCAGCGGTAGATGCCCTCCGTGGTGGTGTTGGTGTACTCGCCGATGCCGGGGCGCTCCGTGCCGGCTTCGCGCAGCACGTGGAATTCCTCGGGGCTAAGCTTCGCCCGCCACTGCTCGTCGGTCCAGTCGCGGAAGTTCTCTGCGTTCAGATTCACCATTGTTGCCATCCTTTTCTCGGGTATCGCGTCGGCCGCGCGCGGTGCGCGAGGCGGCTGCCGCCCACGCGGCGACGGAGACGATGAAGATCGCCCATCCGGCCGTGGGCAGGTAGGTTCCCAGCCACGCCCCCGCGTCGGGGAAGCGCGGGCTCACCCACTCGAACGGCGCCAGGCAGAGAATAATTCCCAGCCACGTCGTGGGCAGGTGCAGGGGGCTGGAGCGCCGCAGTGCGGTGAAGACGGCGGGGAAGAGCATCATCGAGTAGTACGCCTGCCCCAGCGAGGAGAGCAGGCACACGCCCGCAAGGAGCACGCCCGCGCTTGTCGACGCCCACACCCACCCGTCCGTCCACCGGAAGCGCGCCAGGGCGGCAATGGCGACGGCGACCGCCGCCGCGAAGGTGGCGAAGAGCACGGCGTGGAGCCAGCCGGGCATGCCGAAGTAAACCGCGAAGCCCGCCAGGGAGGAGTTGGCGTAGTCGCGGGTCTCGGCCAGGTAGGGCAGCAGTCGCGCGCGGTACTCCCCGACGCCCGGGGTGAGCGGCCAGGCGAGCAGGTTGAGCACCATCGGCACCGCCACCGCGGCGGCTAGGGCGCGCCACTGCAGGCGCAGCGCCGGGAGGATGAGCAGCGGGGCGAACATGGGCTTGACCAGCACGGCGAGGCCGAGCAGGAGCCCGGCGGCCCACTGCCGACCGCCCAGCAGGGCGGCGAGAAAGCCCACGAGGACGGCGAGCAGCACGCCGTTGATGTTGGAGAACACCAGCGTGTTCGTCACCGACTCGGTGAGGAAGCCGAGCGCCAGCGCCGCCGGAAAAAGCGGATGGGTGAGCCGGTAGCCCGACAGGCGGGTCAGCCAGCCCAGCGCCGCCGCCACGGCCGCGGCGTTGAGCAGAACGAACCAGGGCCGCGCCGCGTCCACGCTGGGAATCAGCCCCAGGGGCGCGAGCAGCAGCGTGGCGCCCGGGCTGTACAGGTAGTGCGGGTCGACGTAGTGGTAGACCTCGTTGTAGACGGGCACGCGCTCGACGAAGCGCCGCGCCGCCGACCAGACGGTGGTGAAGTCGTCCGTGACGGACCCAGCCCACGCCAGAACGACGAGCCGGTGCACAATGACCAGCACGGCCAGCGGCCACGCCGCGGCGTTTCCGGCGATGATCCAACGCCGCGCCTCTGGCGGGGAGGGCAGCGGTGCGGGGGAGGTCCAGATCGTCTCGAGTCGGGGCGCTTTCACGCCCCTAACCGTACCGGGGGCCGCCCGCCCTAGTCCGCTGCGCCGCCCCGTAGGCGGCGATAACGGCAGAACAGCATGGAGTCCTCGTCCGCCCGCGCCTCCTCGAGGGCGAAGCGGCGCAGCTGCCCACGGTAGCCCACCCCTGCGGGGCCGTCCTCGCCACTGACCGACGGGTCCACGGTGACGTGCAGGACATCGACCAGGTCCTCGGCGAGCAGCGCTGAATACAGGGAAGGCCCGCCCTCGCAGGAGACGCGCGCGTGGCCGCGTGCGCGCAGCGCGCGGAGGATCTCCGCGGCAGAGCCTGATCCGGTGCCGACGATATCCGCTCCGGCGGCGCGGAGCTGGTCCCGGCGGGGCGCGAGGGTGGCGTCGTGAAGCGAGGCGTCCGGGCAGAGGATGAGGACGGCGCCGTCGAAGAGTGTGGAGGCGGGGTCGAGGCGCAGCGAGGTGGTCGCGACGGCGATCGGGGTGGGGCAGTAGCCGTAGCCTTCCGCGCGGACCGTGCCGGCGCCGACGAGGACGCAGTCCGCCCAGTCGCGCAGGCGGGCAAGCAGTGCGGCGTCGTTCGCGTTGCCCAGCGGCCCGGAGGTGCCGCCCCTGGTCAACGAGCCGAAGAGGGTGGTGGCGAGGATCGCGCGCACCTCGGGCGTGCCGGGGGAGCGCGTGGGGCCGAGCAGAGCGTCAACGTCCATGGACACAACGTAACAGCCCCGGGCTCTGGTGGAACCCGGGGCTGTGATCTGAGCGGATGACGAGACTCGAACTCGCGACCCTCACCTTGGCAAGGTGATGCGCTACCAACTGCGCTACATCCGCGTTCACTGTTTCTGAAAAAGGGGCAGTGACCCTCTGTGCGCGATACTGGGATTGAACCAGTGACCTCTTCCGTGTCAGGGAAGCGCTCTCCCGCTGAGCTAATCGCGCAGGAAGCCTGATGGCTTGGAGGTGGATACGGGAATCGAACCCGTGTACACGGTTTTGCAGACCGTTGCCTAACCACTCGACCAATCCACCGTGGAGTTACCTCCAAAGTACCCGGCCCGGCCGGCAAAAACCCGCCGCCATGTACTTGGAGCGGATGACGAGACTCGAACTCGCGACCCTCACCTTGGCAAGGTGATGCGCTACCAACTGCGCTACATCCGCATGTTCACTATTTGCTTGGGAGGGCGGGGCCCTCTGTGCGCGATACTGGGATTGAACCAGTGACCTCTTCCGTGTCAGGGAAGCGCTCTCCCGCTGAGCTAAACGCGCGAGCAGGTTCCGGAAAACCTGGAGCGGATGACGAGACTCGAACTCGCGACCCTCACCTTGGCAAGGTGATGCGCTACCAACTGCGCTACATCCGCATTCACACTCCGCAATGGTGACCGCTGTTGCGCTCATCACCGTGGCGCTTTGTGCGAGAGTAAACCTTATCCGCTCGCCCGCCGCGATGACAAATCGAAAGGTCAGGGGGCTAAACGGGGCGAAACTGGGCCGTCGAGTTACAGCGGTGTGGTTAGAAGCGGGCCCGCGCTTGTCGACGCCCCGCGAAAAGCGCCCCCTGCCTGCGGATTAGTGCCCGCGGGGTGCGAGCGTGTACAGTTCTATCGCAGCACAGGTCCTATGGCTCAGTGGAAGAGCGTTCCGTTCACACCGGAAAGGTCGCTGGTTCGAACCCAGCTAGGACCACGCAAGACAAGGGCCCCGGTTCACCACAACCGGGGCCCTTCCGCATTCCCGGCGAAAGGTGTGGCGCCGGTTACTCCGGGCGCCCCGGGGGAACTATCGTGGTGAGTTAACCGACTATTCACATGCCGGGCTCATGCGGCCCGCGCACTTTTCTTTTTCAACCCCAAGGAGACGGCCGATGACCATGGCATTTCCCCGCTCGCTTCGCGCCTCGCTCGCCACTGTGCCGTGCGCCGCGGCGCTCGTGGTTGGCGTCGGCGCCCCCGGCGCCCTCGCCCACGACGCGGTAATCGGCGGTTCTCCCGCCGACGGGGAAGTGGTCACCGAATTCCCGGACACCCTCGAGCTGACGTTCTCGGGCGAGGTCCAGGACGGGTTCAACACCTTCGCGCTCTCGAACGCGGGAACCGGGCAGGTCATCTACACCGGCGAGCCCGAGCTCGAGGGGCGCACCGTGTCCCTCGCCCTGCCCGCCGACCTGGACACCGAACCGGGCGACTACCGGATCGGCTTCCAGATCATCTCCTCGGACGGGCACTCCACCAAGGGCATGACCTCGTTCACCTACCAGCCCGCCGACGCGGGAACCGCGAGCGAAACCGCGGCGCCCGATCCCGCCGGGGGCGAAGGTGGGGCGTCGTCAAGCACTGATCTCACCCTGCTGTGGGCGGGGCTGGGAGTGCTCGTCGTCGCGGGAGGGGCCATCGCCGTGATTGGCAAGCAGAAGAAGCGCCGGGAACTCGACAGTTAACGGCACCGACCCCAACCCCTACGAGACCGGGCGCCACCCACGCCGCCCCGGTACTGGAGAAGACACAATGAACAAGCGCTACGCCCTCGCCATCGCCGCCGCCGCAGCCCTCACCCTCGGGGCCTGCTCCAACGGCGGCGACGACGCGGCCGCCACGACCGAGACCTCGGCGACCACCTCCACGTCTTCGGCCACCTCGTCCGCGACCACCTCGGCTACCACGACCACCACCGCCGAGGCCGCGACGATGCAGGGCGAGGGTGACATCCAGCTCGAGAACGGCACCGTCCGCGCCAAGACCGACCCGGAGACGATGATGACGGGCATCTTCGGCGTGCTGCACAACACCACCGACAAGGACATCACCGTCACCGGGTTCACCACCTCCCTCGGCGGGGCCCGCTACGAGCTGCACGAGACCGTCGACGGCGTGATGCGCGAGGTCGAGGGCGGCTTTGTCATCCCCGCCAACGGCACCTTCGAGCTCAAGCCGGGCGCCGAGCACATGATGATCATGGACTACGCCCCGGAGATCCCGGCCGGCGAGACCGTCGACATCACCCTGGAGACCTCCGACGGCGAGGAGATCGAGATCCCCGGCGTCGCTGTGCGCACCATGATCCCGGGCTTCGAGGATTACGGCGAGGACGGCCAGATGATGGGCCACTCCATGACGCAGTCCACCGCCGGCGAGGCGGGCCACGAGGGCCACTAGGTCAGCCCGGTCGATCGCAGCAGACCGGAGAAAGGGGAGACACCGATGTCAGTGTCGCGCCGCCGTTTCCTGGCGGGCTCGGCAACCGCGGCCTCGGCCGGGGCCCTCGCCGCGTGCGCCCCAGGCGCCGAGAAAGCCGCCGGTGAAACCGGCGAGCCGCCGAGCAACTCGGAGGACAACCGCGAGCCCTTGACCGAGGCGGTGGTGGACTTCGACGGCGCGCACCAGGCCGGCGTCTCCACACCTTCCCAGGCGGCGATGAACCTCATCGGCTTCAACCTCAAGCCCGGGGTGGACGCCAAGGGCGTCGCCCGCCTGATGAGGCTGTGGACGGAGGACGCCCGCGCCCTGTGCTCGGGACGCAACCCGCTGGGCAGCCTCGAGCCGGAGATGAACGAGTGGCCCGCCAACCTCACCATCACGGTGGGCTTCGGCGCGCGCATCTTCGACATCACCGCGCCCGAGAAGAAGCCGGGCTGGCTCCACGACATCCCCGCCCTCTCCCGGGACGCGCTGCGCCCCGAGTGGGGCCAGACCGACCTGGCCCTGCAGATCTGCGCCGACGACCCCGTCATGGCGGCGTGGGCCATGCGGCACATGACGCGCGCGGGCATGGACTACGCCGACACCGCGTGGGTGCAGCAGGGGTTCATGAACGCCTTCGGGGCCATCCCCAAGGGACAGACCCCGCGCAACCTCTTCGGCCAGGTCGACGGCACGGTCAACCCGCACAGCGACGCCGACTATGACGAGCAGGTGTGGATCGACGGCCCGGACGGGTTCGCCGGCAGCACCTCGCTCGTGGTGCGGCGCATCGCGATGAACCTCGACGAGTGGGAGATCCTCGACAGGGTCTCGCGGGAGCAGTCCGTCGGCCGCACGCTTGCCGACGGCTCCCCGCTCACCGGCGGGGGAGAGTTCGACGCGCCGGACATGGACGCCCGCGACGAGTACGGCCTGCCCGTGATCGACAAGAACTCCCACATGGCGCGCGCCATGCCGCCCGCCGACCACCCGGAGCAGCGCTTCCGGCGCCGCCCCTACAACTACAACCTGCCGCCCGAGCCCGGCTCCGGCCAGCTCTCCAACGCCGGGCTCATCTTCTGCGCCTACCAGAAGGACCCGGACGTCCAGTTCACCCCGGTGCTCGAGCGACTCAACGAGTCGGACCGGCTGAACACGTGGATCACGCACATCGGCTCGGCCGTGTACTGGATCCCGCCGGGGACGCGCGGCGCGGACGCGGGGGAGGACGGCGATTCCTTCTGGGGCGAGGCTGTCCTGGCCTAGGCGGTTGGGTAGAATCGCGCTCGTGTCTGCCCGCGATTCCGCAGGGCGGCTGCCACCACCGGATTAGAGATAAGGCGTGCGGCCAGGTATGTCGCACGCCGCGAGCGCAAAGGAGCGCACCATTATGGCCAGCGAGGCAACCGCAGTATCCGCAGTCCAGTACGAGCCCTTCGAGGTCCCCGCCGGCACCGCCGTGGGCGCCGCGATGCGCGAGCTCGACCTGCCGAACAAGGGCCCGGACGCGGTCGTGGTCGTCCAGGACGTCGAGGGCGCCCTGAAGGACCTGTCCTACGTGCCCGCCGAGACCGCCACGTTCCTGCCGGTCGCCGCCTCGTCCGAACTGGGCCGCTCCGTCATCCGCCACTCCTGCGCGCACGTTCTCGCGCAGGCGGTGCAGGCCGAGTTCCCCGGCACGAAGCTGGGCATCGGCCCCGCCATCAACGACGGCTTCTACTACGACTTCGACGTTGCGGAGCCCTTCACCCCCGAGGACCTCAAGGCCCTCGAGAAGCGGATGAAGAAGATCGTCAAGCAGGGCCAGAAGTTCGTCCGCGGCGTCTACTCCTCCCAGGAGGAGGCCGCGGCCGACCTCGCCGACGAGCCCTTCAAGCTCGAGCTTATCGACGACAAGGGCAACGTCGACCCCAACTCCGACGAGGCCACCGAGGTCGGCGCCGGCGAGCTGACGCACTACGACAACGTCAACCCGCGCTCCGGCGAGGTGGAGTGGAGCGACCTGTGCCGCGGCCCGCACGTGCCCACCACCAAGTACATCCCGGCGTTTGCCCTGACGCGCTCCTCGGCCGCCTACTGGCGCGGCGACCAGAACAACGCCGGCTTGCAGCGCATCTACGGCACCGCGTGGGAGTCGGCCGAGAAGCTCGACGAGTACATGACGATGATCGCGGAGGCCGAGAAGCGCGACCACCGCCGCCTCGGCAACGAGCTGGACCTGTTCTCCTTCCCCGACGAGGTCGGCTCCGGCCTCCCGGTCTTCCACCCGGACGGGGCGACCGTGCGGCTGGCCATGGAGGAGCACTCCCGCCAGCGACACATTCAGGCGGGCTACTCCTTCGTTAACACCCCGCACGTGACCAAGGGCGAGCTGTTCGAGAAGTCCGGGCACCTGGACTGGTACGCCGACGGCATGTTCCCGCCGATGAAGCTCGACGGGGAGACCGACGACGAGGGCAACGTGACCAAGCAGGCCGTTGACTACTACGTCAAGCCGATGAACTGCCCGATGCACAACCTCATCTTCGACTCCCGCGGGCGCTCCTACCGAGAGCTGCCGCTGCGCCTGTTCGAGTTCGGCACCGTCTACCGCTACGAGAAGTCCGGCGTGGTCCACGGCCTCACTCGCGCGCGCGGCTTCACGCAGGACGACGCGCACATTTACTGCACCGAGGACCAGCTCGAGGAGGAGCTGACCAGCGTCCTGCAGTTCGTCATCTCCCTGCTGCAGGACTACGGCCTCGACGACTTCTACCTGGAGCTATCCACCAAGGACCCGGAGAAGTACATCGGCGACGACGAGATCTGGGAGCGCTCCACGAACATCCTGCAGTCGGTGGTGGAGAAGTCCGGCCTCGAGCTCGTGCCCGACCCGGCCGGCGCCGCGTTCTACGGCCCGAAGATCTCGGTGCAGGCACGCGACGCGATCGGCCGCACCTGGCAGATGTCCACCGTGCAGCTGGACTTCAACCTGCCCGAGCGCTTCGACCTCGAGTACACGGCCTCCGACGGCACGAAGAAGCGCCCGGTCATGATCCACCGCGCCCTCTTCGGCTCCATCGAGCGCTTCTTCGGCGTGCTGCTGGAGCACTACGCGGGCGCCTTCCCGGCGTGGCTCGCCCCGCACCAGGTGGTGGGCATTCCGGTCGCCGATGACTTCGCCCCGCACCTCGACGCGGTGGTGGAGGAGCTGCGCGCCCGCGGCCTGCGCGCCGAGGTCGACCACTCCGACGACCGCATGCAGAAGAAGATCCGCACCCACACCACGGGCAAGGTTCCCTTCATGCTGCTCGCCGGCGCGCGCGACGTAGAGGCCGGGGCCGTGAGCTTCCGCTTCCTCGACGGCTCCCAGATCAACGGGGTCCCCGTCGACGAGGCCATCGAGCTAATCGACGCCTGGGTGCGCGACAAGATCAACGACCAGCCGAGCGAGGACACCATTGCGGCCCACCGAGGATAACCGCGCCGCAGGCGCCTACGTGGACACCGGGGTGGGCGAACCCGACCGCCTCGAGCGTCTCTGGGCGCCCTACCGCCTGAGTTACATCACCTCCTCGCCGGGGCGCGGGGAGGGGGCGTCGACAAGCGAGAAAGCCTCCGACCCCTTCGTCGAGGCCCCGCGGCTCAGCGACGAGGAGGGGCTGATCATCGCGCGCGGCGAGACTGTCTACGCGCTGCTCAACCTCTACCCGTACAACTCGGGCCACCTCATGGTGGTGCCCTACCGCAAGGTCGCGGAGCTGGAGGCGCTGACCGGCGCCGAGACGGCCGAACTGATGCTCTTTGCCAAGCGGGCTGTGAAGACCCTGAAGAAGGTCTCGCGGCCCGAGGCGATCAACGTCGGGCTGAACCTCGGCAAGGCCTCCGGCGGCTCGGTGGGAGACCACCTGCACCTGCACGTCGTGCCGCGCTGGGCGGGCGACGCGAACTTCATGACCGTCATCGGGGGCACCAAGGTGCTGCCCCAGCTGCTGAGCGAGACCCGCGAGCTGCTCGCCGAGGGCTGGGCGGACGTGTGCCGGGAGGAGGGCGCGGATGCTTAGCGTGTACGGGCGCAAGCCGGCCGCCGTGGTGGTCGAGCCGGTGGCGAAGGGATTCCTCCGCGTCGGCCTGACCCCCAACGTCGTCACGGTGCTGGGCACCCTGGCCACGGTGGCGGTCACCGTCACCCTCATCCCTGCCGGCCACCTCGTGGCGGCCGCGCTCCTGTCGCTGCTCTTCGCCGCCTTCGACATGGTTGACGGGACGATGGCGCGGCTTCGCGGGGGAGGCACCGCCTTCGGCGCGACTCTCGACGCGACGTGCGACCGGATCACGGACGGCGCGCTCTTCGGCGCGATCGTCATGTGGCTCGTCTACGTCGACCACGCCCCGCCCGCCACCGTCGCGGCCGGTCTGGCGGTCCTCGCGCTGTCGCAGGTGATCAGCTACGTCAAGGCGCGCGGCGAGGCCGGGGGACTGACCATCGTGGGCGGGCTCATCGAGCGCCCCGAGCGCCTCATCCTCGCCGTGGTCAGCCTCGCCCTCGAGGGCGCCGGGGTGCGCCACGCCCTCGACGTCGCGCTGTGGATCCTCGCGGTCGGTTCTGCGGTGACCGTGGTGCAGCGCCTGGTCACGGCCGCTCGCGACGAGAAGGCCGGCGCGGCCGTCGCCGCCCCGGCGGGCGCGAAGTAGGGGCAGCGGGAAGGGGAGCGCGGTGGACCTGAAACAGCGGGTGAGCACGGCCGGGTACCTGGCGGGCTGGAAGGCCGTCGGCATGCTGCCGGGCCGGGCCGCGGCGCGTCTGTTCAACGCCGGCGCCGACCTGGCCAGCGAAAACGGCCGCGGCATGGACATGCTGCGGCGCAACCTGGCCCGGGTCGTCGGGCCCGAAAACGTCACGCGGGAGCTGGTCCGGGACGCGACGCGCTCCTACGCCCGCTACTGGCGCGAGGCGTTCCGTCTGCCCCGGATGGCCGGGGACCCGGGGCTCGTCGACACGCTCACCCGCTCCCTCGAGGGCCGCGAGCACATCGACGCCGCCCTCGACGCCGGGCGAGGCCTCATCCTCACGCTGCCGCACTCTGGCAACTGGGACATGGCGGGGATGTGGCTGGTGGCAACCTACGGGCGCTTCACCACCGTGGCGGAGCGCCTCGAGCCCGAGGTGCTCTTCGACGCCTTCGTCGATTTCCGCGAATCCCTCGGCTTCGAGGTCCTCCCTCTGACCGGGGCGGAGCACCCCTACCCGCGCCTGGCGGAAGTGCTGCGCGGCAACGGAATCGTCTGCCTGCTGGGGGAGCGCGACCTCACCGCGCGCGGCGTGCCGGTGACCTTCTTCGGCGAGCGCACCACCATGCCCGCCGGCCCGGCGAAGCTGGCCAGCGAGACCGGCGCTCAGCTGCTGCCGGCGCACTCCTGGTTCGGGGGCACCGACGTACACCCGACCTGGGGGCTCAAGGCCGGTCCCGCCGTGGAGGTGACCACGGTGGAGGAGACCACCCAGCGCGTGGCCGACCGTTTCGCCGCCAACATCGCGGCGCACCCTACCGACTGGCACATGCTCCAGCCAATGTGGCCCGGCGACCGCGCGTACCTGCCGTTTCGCCGCCCTGACAGGGACCGGGGGTGAGCCCGCGTGCGAGTCGGAATCGTCTGCCCCTATTCCTTCGACGAGCCGGGCGGTGTTCAGGCCCACATCCTTGACCTGGCCCGCTCGCTGCGCGGCCGCGGGCACGAGGTGCGCGTGCTCGGACCCGCCTCCCCGGCGACGGAGCTGCCCGAGTGGGTCACCCGCGGCGGCGGGGCCTTCCCGGTGCGCTACAACGGCTCGGTGGCGCGCCTCTCCATCGGCCCGCGCGTGCGCCACCTCACCCGCAGCTTCATCGAGGACGGCGACTTCGACGTGCTGCACATCCACGAGCCCAACGCGCCGAGCTACTCCATGGCCGCGCTCGTGATGGCGCGCGGGCCCATCGTGGCCACCTACCACGCCTCCGCGGAATCCTCCCTGGCGCTGCGCGCAGCGCTGCCCACCCTGCGCATCGGGCTGGAGAAGATCCGCGGCGGCATCGCCGTGAGCGAGATGGCGCGGCGCTGGCAGGTCGAGCAGGTGGGCACCGACCCAGTGCTTATCCCCAACGGGGTGGACACCGCGCAGTTCTCCCGCCGGCGCGGGGCGCGGAATGCGTCGACAAGCGTGGAAATCGTCTTCCTCGGCCGCCTCGACGAGCCGCGCAAGGGCCTCGACATCCTGCTGGAGGCCCTGCGCCACCTCGACCGCCCCGTGCGGGTGACGGTGATGGGCGGCGGCAGCCCGCGCGATGTCGGGGGCGTCGACTTCGTCGGGCGGGTCAGCGACGAGGAGAAGGCGCGGATCCTCGGCCGCGCGGACATCTACGTCGCGCCGAACACCGGGGGAGAGTCCTTCGGCATCGTGCTCGTCGAGGCGATGGCCGCCGGCTGCGCGGTGGTAGCCAGCGGCCTCGAGGCCTTCGCCGCGGTGTGCGACGCCGACTCCGACGAGCCCGCGGGCGCGCTGTTTCCCACCGGGGACGCCGCCGCGCTCGCCGCGACGCTGCGCTCGCTTATCGACGACCCAGCGGCGCGCAACCGGCTCATCGACGCCGGCACCCGCCGCGCCGCGGACTACGACTGGGCCACCGTCACGGACCGCATCCTGGCGGTCTACGAGACGGTCTCCCACAACGAGAAAGTGACGGTGGGATAAGTGCTCGAGCCCGTGTGGATCGCCGTCGCCGTCGTCGTGACGGCCCTGGTGGTGTGGGCGGTGGTCACCGCCCAGCGCCTCGACCGCCTGCACATCCGCGTCGACCGCTCGCGCGACGCTCTGCAGGCCGCGCTGGACCGCCGCTGCGCCGTCTACGCCGCGGCCTTCCCCGAGCTCGCCGGCCGGGCGCGGGCGGTGGAGGCCGTCGCCCTGCGCCCCGCGGACTTCTCGTCGCGGCTGGGCGCGGAGGAGAGCCTGCGGGCGGAGGCGGCGCCGCTGGTCGAGGCCGCCGGCGAGAACGAGCGCCGGGAAGCGGAGGAGGCGGACACCCGCGTCATGCTGGCGCTGCGCTTCTACAACGACGCCGTCGCCGACACCCGCGCGCTGCGCCTCAGCCCCGGGGTCCGGGTCCTGGGCCTCGGCGGCACCGCGCCGTTGCCGACCTACTGTGAGCTGCGCTCCCTGGTGCCGTAGACCTTCGGCGTGCGCCGCGTGGGCGGGGCACTAAAGTTGTCGTCCATGAGCACTCCCGCGATCCAAGCCGTCCTCGACCTCGAGCGCATCGACAAGAACATCTACCGCGGTCGCGCGATGGATTCGGAGGTCTTCGTGCGCACTTTCGGTGGACACGTGGCCGGGCAGGCCCTCGTGGCGGCGACGCGGACCGTGGGCGCGGAGATGAAGGTGCACTCCCTGCACGGGTACTTCCTGCGCGGCGGGGTGGCCAGCGAGGAGACCGTGTACAAGGTCTCGCGCCCGCGCGACGGCCGCAGCTTCGCCACCCGCACCGTCGAGGCCGTGCAGGACGGGGAGGTCATCTTCTCCATGCAGGCCAGCTTCCACGTCACGACGGACTCCGGCCCCGAGCACCAGGACCCGGTGCGCCGCGTCGCGCCGCCCGAGGAGATCGACCCGAACTACGGGCGCCAGTCCCGCCGCTTCCAGGGCCTGGCCAGCGAGTGGTCGGACTGGGACATCCGCATCGTCCCGCCCGAGCAGTTCGAACACGACGACGCGCTGTCCGGGCAGCAGGCGGTGTGGTTCAAGTCGAAGGTCCCGCTGCCGGACGAGGACACCTTCCACGTCTGCACCCTGGCCTACATGTCGGACATGACCCTGCTCTACACCGCGCTGGTGCCGCACCCGGGCCGCAAGGTCCAGCTCGCCTCGCTCGACCACGCGATCTGGTTTCTCCGGCCCTTCCGCGCCGATGACTGGATGCTCTACGACCAGTCCACGCCGTCGGCCCACCACGGCCGCGGCCTGACACAGGGCAAGATCTACGACTCGGCGGGCAACCTTGTCGCGGTGTGCATGCAGGAGGGGCTGACGCGCGACCTGCGCGAGGGGGCGACGGCGGTGCCGACGGCGGAGGGCGACGCGTCGGTATAGGTGGCACCGGGGCGGTCTGCGTATACTGAAGGACTGTCATACACGCCTTTCGAAGGGATGACCTTTGAAGGGCTCCGCGAAGGAAAGGGGAACCGCTTATGTCGGGCCACTCAAAATGGGCGACCACGAAGCACAAGAAGGCCGCCAACGACGCCAAGCGCGCCAAGATGTTCGCCAAGATGATCAAGGACATCGAGGTGGCGGCGCGCTCGGGCGGCGGTGACCCCGCGGGTAACCCGACTCTCGAAACGATGATCGCGAAGGCGAAGCGCGCCTCCGTGCCCAACGACAACATCGAGCGCGCCCGCAAGCGCGGCTCCGGCGAGGAGGCCGGCGGCGCGAACTGGGAGTCCGTCATGTACGAGGGATACGGCCCGAATGGCGTGGCAGTTCTCATCGAGTGCCTGACCGACAACCGCAACCGCGCAGCCAGCGAAGTGCGCACCGCCATGTCGAAGAACGGCGGCAACCTCGGCGAGTCCGGCTCGGTGGGCTACATGTTCACCCGCACGGGTGTCGTCACCGTGAAGAAGGGGGAGCTGACCGAGGACGACGTCCTCATGGCCGTGCTCGAGGCCGGCGCCGAGGAGGTCAACGACCTCGGCGAGCTCTTCGAGGTGGTCTGCGCGCCCACTGACCTTCACCCGGTCCGCGACGCCCTGGCCGCCGAGGGCATCGAAGTCGAGGACGCCGAGCAGGACTTCCGCGCCTCCGTGCAGGTGGACCTGGATGTCGACGGGGCGAAGAAGATGGAGCGCCTCATTGACGCCCTCGAGGACTCCGACGACGTGCAGAACGTCTACACCAACATGTCGATCTCCGACGAGGTCGCAGCCCAGCTCGAGGACTAGCCCCTTCCTCCTTCCAGCCCCGCTCAGCGGGGCTTTCTCGCTTTTCGACGCCACACCCGCGCCCCGCCCAGCCTAAATGTGGTAGAACATATGTGTCAGTACAGGCACGGGCGGAGAAGGGTGGTGGACCAGGTGCAGCTGAAGGGTTTGCGCGTCATGGGCATCGATCCCGGCCTGACCCGCTGCGGCCTGTCAGTCGTCCAGACCGGCAGGGGACGCCAGGTGATCCCCGTGGCGGTCGGCGTCGTGCGCACACCCTCCGGGGCCGAACTCTCCGAGCGCCTCCTGCGCCTGTCCACGGCGGTGCGGGAGTGGATGGACGACTACCGCCCGGACGTCATCGCCATGGAACGCATCTTCGAGCGGGGCAACGTCTCCACCGTCATGCACACCGCGCACGCAGTGGGTGTGCTGGTCCTGGCCGCCGCCGAGCGCGGCATCCCCGTGCACATGTACACCCCCTCAGAGGTGAAGAAGGCGATCTCCGGCAACGGGCGCGCCGACAAGAAGCAAATGACCAACATGATCACCCGCATCCTCGGCCTGGGCGAGCCTCCGAAGCCGGCGGACGCCGCCGACGCGCTCGCCATCGCGGTGTGCCACTGCTGGCGCGCCCCGCTGCTGCGCCGCAGCGCCGAGCTATCCGCAGGCGCCGGCGCCACCCCCGACCGTTAAAGAAAGAAGACGACCCACGCCATGATTGATTCGCTGAACGGGGAGGTCCTCTCCATCGGCCTCGACCACGCCGTCATCGAGTGCGCCGGGGTGGGCTACCGCTTCCTCGCCGCCCCGCCAACCCTGGGGAGGCTGACGCGCGGGGAGAAACGGCGAGTGCTCACCGCGATGGTGGTCAAGGACGACGGCGTGACGCTCTACGGGTTCTCGGACGCCGACGCGCGCACGATGTTCCACAAGCTGCAGACGGTCACCGGCCTCGGCCCAAAGCTCGCACTGGCCTGCCTGTCGGTGTTCGAGCCCGCCGACCTCGCCGCGCACATCGCCGCCGAGGACGCGAAGGCCATCCAGTCCATCCCCGGGGTGGGCAAGAAGATGGCCGAGCGGATCGTCCTCGAGCTCAAGGACAAGATCGAGGCCGTCGCGCCCGCCGGGGGAGCGGGGGCCATCAGCCCGGCTGCCGGGGGCGCGGGGCTGGTCACGGAGCAGGTCATCGAGGCCCTCGTCGGCCTCGGGTTCACCGAACGCGCCGCCCGGCCGGTTGTCGAGCAGCTGGTGGCCGGGGCGCCGGAGGAGACGTCGTCAAGCCTGCTGCGGGCGGCGCTGAGCCAGCTGGGCAAGAAGTAGGCGGTAGGGTTTAGGCATGTCAGACGTCGAAAAGACCGAGTTCACGCTGCCTGCGGACATCGCGCGCCCGCAGCATTCGCTCATCGACGCCACCGAGAACGCCGAGGAAAGGGACGTCGAGAAGTCCCTGCGCCCGAAGTCGATCACCGAGTTCATCGGTCAGCCGAAGGTCCGCGAGCAGCTCAACCTCGTGCTGGCGGGGGCGCGCGGGCGCTCCGTGACCCCCGACCACATCCTGCTCTCCGGCCCGCCCGGCCTGGGCAAGACGACAATGGCGATGATCATCGCCCAGGAGCTCGGGACCTCCCTGCGGATGACCTCGGGGCCGGCGCTCGAGCGCGCGGGCGACCTCGCCGCGATGCTGTCGAACCTCATGGAGGGCGACGTGCTCTTCATCGACGAGATCCACCGCATCGCGCGGCCCGCCGAGGAAATGCTCTACATGGCGATGGAGGACTTCCGCATCGACGTGATCGTGGGCAAGGGTCCGGGCGCGACCTCGATCCCGCTGGAGATCCCGCCGTTCACGCTGGTTGGTGCCACGACGAGGGCGGGGATGCTGACCGGCCCGCTGCGCGACCGCTTCGGGTTCACAGCCCAGATGGAGTTCTACGACGTCGAGGACCTCACCCGGGTGATCACGCGCGCCGCGGGGATCCTCGGGGTGGCCATCGAGGCCGACGCGGCCGTGGAGATCGCCTCGCGCTCGCGGGGCACGCCGCGCATCGCGAACCGGCTGCTGCGCCGCGTGCGCGACTGGGCCGACGTCAACGGCGACGGCCGCGTCGACGTGCCCGCCGCCCGCGCCGCGCTGGAGGTCTTCGACGTCGACGAGCTGGGCCTCGACAGGCTCGACCGCGCCGTGCTCGGCTCGCTCATCCGCGGCCACGGTGGCGGGCCGGTGGGCGTGAACACCCTCGCCATCGCGGTGGGCGAGGAACCCTCCACCGTGGAGGAGGTCTGCGAGCCCTATCTTGTGCGCGCCGGACTCATGGCACGCACCGGGCGGGGCCGTGTCGCCACCGCCGCCGCCTGGCACCACCTCGGGCTCACCCCTCCGCCCGAGGCGCCGGGCCAGCTCAACCTGCTCTGAGGTGTGACTGAGGCGGGTCTCGGCCGTGTCCGGCCCGTGTCCTAGGATGTGCCCATGAACACTCTGCTCATCCTCCTCATGCTGGCCGTCTTCATGCTGCCCTCGCTTCTGCTCATGCGGAAGCAGAAGGCGCGGCAGGCCGAGCTCGCCGAATTCCAGGCCGGGATCGCCCCTGGCGACCGCGTCATCACGGTCGCCGGCGTCCACGGCACCGTCGCCGAGGTTGGGGAGGGCCCGACCGTGCAGCTCGAAGTCGCCCCGGGCGTCACCCTCACCGTCGAGAGGGCTGGCATTTCCCGCCGGGGCGTCGTCGCGGACTAACGGCCGTCTGCCCCGCCCGATGCCGTAGCATGACCCCTTGTGCGCTGTAACCCCCGCGCCGGCGTCCGTGCGCCGAGCCCGGGCGGGGCGGGTGCGAAAGAGAAGTACCAGAATAGAGGAGAAACCTCAGTGTCGACAAGGTCCACTACCAAGAGGCGGCCCGCCGACTCGGGCAGGACTCGTAGCTGGCCGGGCAAGGCCCTTGCCCTGTTCGCCGTGATCGTCGCCATCGTGTATTCGCTCGTGTTCTTCACCGGCGACAGGTCGGCCACCCCGAAGCTGGGCATCGACCTGCAGGGCGGCACCCGCGTCACCCTCGTGCCGCAGGGGCAGGAGCCGACGCGCGAGCAGCTCGAGGACGCCCGCAACATCATCGAGAACCGCGTCAACGGCATGGGCGTGAGCGGTGCCTCCGTGGTGGTCGACGGCAACACCCTCGTCATCACCGCCGCGGGCGACGACACTTCCGAGGTGCGCAACCTGGGCCAGACCTCCCAGCTCGCGTTCCGCCCGGTGCTCCAGGCGCCCGCCCCGGACCCCGCCACCCTGTCTGCCGCGCTGAGCGAGACGGCGGCGAAGTGGGTCGAGTACGGCATCCTTGCCAAGGACTCCGCGCAGGCCGTGCTCACGCAGGCAGCGGGCCAGCTGGGCGGCGGCGAGGCCGCGACCGTGGACGCCGACCCGCTGCCCGACCCCGACGGGCCGGTCGAGGCGGCACAGCGCCGCCGCGAGACGACCGACATGCTGCGCGAGACCAGGCAGTCGGAGGACCCCTCCGCGCAGTTCGCCGCCCTGGCCCTCATGTCCGCCGTGTGCGCGGACCAGCCCGCCGACCAGCTCGCCGGCACGGACGCGGCCGACCGGCCGCTCGTGGCCTGCGACGCCACCTCGGGCCAGCCCCTCCTGCTCGGCGAGGTCCCGCTGCTCAACGGCCAGTCCGCGCCCGACGGGCAGCGCCTGACCGGTGACCAGATCGACACCACCCGCCCGATCACCGGCGGGTTCAACCCGCAGAACAGCCAGATGGAAATCAGCTTCGCCTTCAGCCAGTCCGGCGAGTCCAACGGCTCCCAGACGTGGGCCCAGCTGACCAGCGAGATGATCGGCCAGCAGATCGCCATCACCCTGGACTCCCAGGTCATCTCGGCGCCCGTGATCCAGGGGGCCACCCCGCCCGGCTCGGCGACGTCGATCACCGGCAACTTCACCCAGGAGGAGGCCGAGTCCCTGGCCAACAACCTGCGCTACGGCGCGCTGCCGCTGTCCTTCGCCGGCGAGAACGGCGAGCCCGGCGGCACGGCCATGACAGTGCCACCCTCACTCGGCCTTGCCTCCCTCAAGGCCGGCCTGTGGGCGGGTCTGGCGGGCCTGGCGCTCGTGGCCATCTTCGTCTTCGCCTACTACCGCCTGTTCGGCCTGATCTCCCTGTTCACCCTCGCGGTCTCCGGCGCGCTGGTCTACGGCTCGCTCGTCCTGCTGGGCCGCTGGATCGGGTACTCCCTCGACCTGTCGGGCATCGCGGGTCTGATCATCGGTATCGGTACCACCGCCGACTCCTTCGTGGTCATCTACGAACGCATCAAGGACGAGCTGCGCCGCGGCACGACGTTCCGCTCGGCCACCGCGCACGGCTGGCAGCGGGCGAAGGAAACCATCGTCACCGGCAACATGGTCACCTTGATCGGCGCGGTGATCGTCTACTTCCTCGCTGTCGGCGAGGTCAAGGGCTTCGCCTTCACGATGGGCCTGACCACGGTGTTCGACCTCGTGGTCACCTTCCTGGTCACCGCGCCGCTGATGATCCTCGCCTCCCGCAGCCCCTTCTGGTCCCGCCCCTCCGTCAACGGCATGGGCAAGATTTACAAGCTTGTCGACGACGAACGTGCCGCCCAGGCCCCCGCCGAGCGCACCGATCGTGAGGAGAACTAACCATGTCCAGCACCTCCACCTCCACCGCCGCCCAGCCAGTGCGGCGCTCCCGCTACGACCGCCTCTACACCGGTGACGGCGCGATCGACTTCGTCGGCCGCTCCAAGCTCTGGTACGGCATCACCCTCGCCCTCCTGGCCATCTCGCTGGCGGCCATGCTGCTGCGGGGCTTCAACCTGGGCATCGACTTCGAGGGCGGCACCAAGCTGAGCATGCCCGCCGGCGACCTGGTCGCCGAGCAGGTCGAGGACACCTTCGTCGAGGCGACTGGGGTGACCCCCGAGCTGACGCAGATCGTCGGCGCGGGTGATTCCCGCATTCTGGAGATCAACTCCGAGCACCTGAGCCAGGAGCAGATCGACGCTGCCCGCCAGGCGATCTACGAGAAGTACGAGCCCACCGACTCCGAGGGCAAGGCGAGCGCCGACGTGATCGGCGATTCCACGGTCTCCGAGTCCTGGGGCTCGACGATCACCAAGCGAATGGTCCTCGCGATGGTCGTCTTCCTTGCCGCCGCCGCGGGCTACGTCGCCCTGCGCCTGCAGCGCGACATGGCGCTCGCCGCGATGGGAGCGCTGCTCGTCGACGGCGTCGTGATCCTCGGCATCTACGCCCTCTTCGGGCTCGAGGTCACCCCGGCGATGATCATCGGCCTGCTCACGGTGCTGACGTTCTCGCTCTACGACACCGTCATCGTCTTCGACAAGGTCAAGGAGAATACCGCCGGGGTCCTGGACTCGCGCCGCTCCACCTACGCCGAGCAGGCCAACCTGGCGGTCAACCAGACGGTGATGCGCTCCATCTCCACGTCCGTGATCTCGGCGCTGCCGATCGTCGCGCTCATGGTTGTGGCGGTGTGGCTCATGGGCGTCGGCACGCTGCGCGACCTCGCCCTGGTCCAGCTCATCGGCGTGATCGAGGGCGTGATCTCCTCGCTCTTCCTGGCCACGCCGCTGCTGGTGGGCCTGGTCAACCGTCGTCGCGCCTACCGGGAGCACAACCTCGAGGTCGAGCGCTACCGCTCCGGCGAGGCCGACGAGGACGGCACAGCAAACAAGGACGGGGCGGGGGCGCGCCGCACCGTCAGCGTCCCGGCTGCCGAGTCCGCCCAGGGCGCGTCGACGCCCGCGACGGCGTCGTGGCGTCCGAACGCGCGGTAGTTTGGCGTCGACAAGCGGTCGACAAATGAGGGCGCGCCGGCCCACGGCGAGAGGAAGGAAACGATGAAGTCACGCGTACGCACGGCGCTGGCCGTTGCGGCGGCGGGCGCTCTGCTGGCCTCCTGCGCCGAGGGCGGCGTGGGCCCGGCGGAGCAGAGCACCGACCACTTCGGCTACCAGCTGCCCAACGACGTCACCACGACCAACGCCGGAAGCATGGTCGGCGCCTCGCAGATGGCGCAGGCGCTCTCCGGCAGGCTCTACCCGGGCGTGTTCGTCCCCGGGCCCAGCGGACAGATGATCCCCAACACCGACCTGGCCACCACGCAGGTGCTCCCCGGCGCCCAGCGAAGGGTGGTCTACACGCTCTCCGACGCCGCGTCCTTTTCCGACGGCACCCCCGTGACGTGCGCCGACTACCTGCTGACGTACAAGGCCGGCCAGCTGCCTGAGGTCTTCGGCTCGCATATGCCGCTGTTCTCCGAAGTGGAATCCCTGAGCTGCCAGCCGGGCAGCAAGGAGTTCACCCTGGTGTTCAAGGAGGGCGCGGGCGCGCGGTGGCGCGGGCTGTTCGGGGCGGGCACCGTGCTTCCCTCCCACGCCGTGGCGCGACGCGCGGGGATCGACCCCGGTCAGGTTGTTGACCTACTCAACGCCGGTGACGCCGAGCAGCTGCGCCCCCTGGCGGAAGCGTGGCGCGATGGTTTCAACCTTGACTCCTTCGACCCGGCGACGCAGGTGTCCTTCGGGCCCTACCGCGTCGATTCGGTGGGCGAGTCCGGCGAGGTGACGCTCGTTGCCAACGGCTCGTACTACGGCGACGCCCCGCGGACCCCGAAGCTGGCCGTGTGGCCCGCCAGCGCGAACCCGGCGGAGCTGGAGTCCTCGGGGGCGCTGCGCGTGGCCGAGCTCGCTGAGCCGGCCCCGGCCTGGCTGGACCTCAACGCCGAGGGCAACGCCTTCGACGTCTCCTCCGTGCTGGGCGAGCTGACGGACTCGCTGACCTTCGCCCCGGCCGGGATCTGGGCCTCGGCGGCGAACAGGAAGGCGCTGTCCGCCTGCGTGGACCCCGCCGCCGTCGCCGCGGCGTCGGGGGCGGCCAGTGGGATGGAGGTCCCGGTCAACGCCGTGCACGTCGTGGCGGCAAACGACCCGCTGGCCCGCCGCTTCGGCGACATCGTTGACCCGCACCTGCCGGTGGACAACGCCGCGGCCTCCGCCCTCGCCGGAGTGGAGGTGCGCATCGGCTACGTCGGTACCTCGCCGCGCATGGCGGCGATGGTCGAGGCGATCCGCGCCTCCTGCGCCCCCGCCGGGGTGTCCGTCGTTGACGCCGGGGGCAGCAAGACGCTGCGCGACCTCACCCACCTGGAAACCGGGGAGTGGGGCGAGCAGGTCACCGTGGACGGCAGCATCGACGCGATCCTGCGCCCCGTCGACGCCACCACCGAATACACCGGTCCGGGGAATCGCTCACAGGACCTCGCGGCGCTGCGCGAGGAGGAGAAGAAGCTGTGGGAGGAGCTGGCGAGCATCCCTCTGTCGGTTCAGCCGCGCAGCTTCGCCGTGGACAGGAACGTCGGTAACGTAGTCGTGTACACGGGCACCGCCGGAATCGGGTGGAACATGGACCGTTGGCAGTCCGCCACGCCGCAGCCCAGCAACGCAAACGGAAGCAAGTGAGGACACCTTGTCTCAAGAGACCCACGAGTCTAAAGCGTCACCTTCGACGACCTACTCCTCTGCGGCGGAGGCCCTCGCGGCGAAGATCCGGCGCGTGCCGGACTTTCCCGAGGCCGGCGTGGTGTTCGAGGACCTGACACCGGTGCTCGCCGACGGCGACGCGCTCGGCGCCGTCATCGCCGAGCTCTCGCGGGCCAGCCGCCGCCTCGGCGCCGACCTCGTCGGCGGGCTCGACGCGCGCGGCTTCCTGCTCGGCTCGGCGGTGGCCTACGACCTGGGCGTGGGCATCCTTGCGATCCGCAAGAAGGGCAAGCTGCCGCCGCCCGTCATCACGCAGGAGTACACCACGGAGTACAGCACCGCCGCGCTCGAGATCCCCGCGGAGGGCATCGAGCTCGCCGGGCGCAAGGTCGTGCTCGTCGACGACGTCCTAGCCACCGGCGGCACCCTCGTCGCCGCGACGGATCTCATCGAGAGGGCAGGTGGTAGCGTCGTGGGATACGTAGTCGTCCTCGAGGTCGAGGGCCTGGGGGGCCGCGAGAAGCTCTCCGGTGCACCCCTGGTGGTTCTCGCGCACGAGGGCGCGTAGGAAGGCTGCCGGCAGCGCCCGGCTCGGACTGGAAGGCACGCGATGACCAACGAGAAGGCTCCCCGACGCACCGGCTCCAGCGTGCGCAGCGTCTCGGCCCGGCTCGCGCGCTCGCTGACGGGAGGCCGGGCGAAGGTCAACCCGGTCCTCGACCCGCTGCTGTCGATCCACCGGACCTACCACCCGAAGGCGGACGCGGAGCTGCTCAACCGAGCCTACGAGACCGCCGAGCGGCTCCACGAGGGGGTCACCCGCAAGTCCGGCGACCCCTACATCACGCACCCGCTGGCAGTCGCCACGATCTGCGGCGAGATCGGCATGGACACCACCACGCTGGTCGCCGCGCTGCTGCACGACACGGTGGAGGACACGGACTACTCGCTCCAGGACCTCACCCGGGACTTCGGGCCTGAGGTCGCACGGCTTGTCGACGGCGTCACCAAACTGGACAAGGTCGCCCTGGGCGCCGCGGCGGAGGCGGAGACGATCCGCAAGATGATCGTGGCGATGGCGGAGGATCCGCGCGTGCTGGTGATCAAGGTGGCCGACCGCCTCCACAACATGCGCACCATGCGCTTCCTCCCGCCGGAGAAGCAGGCCAAGAAGGCGAAGGAGACCCTCGACGTCATCGCCCCGCTGGCGCATCGGCTCGGCATGGCCACCGTGAAGTGGGAGCTGGAGGACCTGGCCTTCGCCATCCTCTACCCGAAGAAGTACGAGGAGATCGTGCGCCTGGTGGCCGACCGCGCCCCCTCGCGCGACCGGGCGCTCAAGGAGATCACGGAGCAGCTGCAGGCGGAGCTCAATGCCAACAACATCCAGGCCGAGGTGATGGGCCGGCCGAAGCACTACTGGTCGATCTACCAGAAGATGGTTGTGCGCGGCCACGAGTTCAACGAGATCTTCGACCTGGTGGGCCTGCGCGTGCTCGTGGACACCGTCCACGACTGCTACGCGGCGATCGGCGTGGTGCACGCGCTGTACTCGGCGCTGCCGGGCCGGTTCAAGGACTATATCTCCAACCCGCGCTTCGGGGTCTACCAGTCGCTGCACACCACCGTGATGACAGACAGCGGCCGCGCCCTCGAGGTGCAGGTGCGCACCCACGAGATGCACTACAATGCCGAGTTCGGCGTTGCCGCCCACTGGCGCTACAAGGAGACGAAGGGCTCCCACAAGGGTGACCAGGCGGAGGTGGACCAGATGGCGTGGATGCGCCAGCTGCTCGACTGGCAGAAGGAGGCCGCCGACCCCAACGAGTTCCTCGACTCGCTGCGCTACGACCTGACCAGCCAGCAGATCTTCGCCTTCACCCCGAAGGGCGACGTGGTGAACCTGCCCGCGGGGTCGACTCCGGTGGACTTCGCCTACGCCGTGCACACCGAGGTGGGCCACCGCTGCATCGGCGCGAAGGTCAACGGCAAGCTCGTCGCCCTGGAATCGGAGCTCGTCTCCGGCGACCGGGTGGAGATCTTCACCTCCAAGGACGAAAACGCAGGCCCCTCGCGCGATTGGCAGGAGTTCGTGGTCTCGCCGCGCGCGAGGACAAAGATCAGGCAGTGGTTTGCCAAGGAGCGCCGCGAGGAGCACCTGGAGGCTGGCCGGGATGCGCTGGCCGCGGAGGTGCAGCGCGGCGGGCTGCCCATGCACCGGCTGTTTACCGCCGATTCCATGCGCCAGATCGCCCAGCGCCTGCACTACCAGGACGTCGACGCCCTCTACACCGCGATCGGCGCGGGCACGGTGTCGGCCCAGCACGTCGCGCGCATGCTCACCGACCTGTTCGGCGACGAGGAAGACGCCGTGGACGTGCTCGCGGCGCGCACCCCGATGTCGGAGCTGGTGCGCTCCAAGGCGGTGGCGCACAGCTCGGGCGTGCTCGTCGAGGGCAGCCCGGACATGCTGGCCAAGCTGGCGAAGTGCTGCCAGCCGGTGCCGGGGGATCAGATCTTCGGATTTGTCACCCGTGGCACGGGCGTGTCCGTCCACCGCGCGGACTGCACCAACGCGGCCAAGCTCAAGCAAGAGCCTGAGCGGCTTATCGACGTCTCGTGGGCCGCCTCGGCAGCCCCGGGCACGGCCTCCCAAGCGACACTGCAGGTCGAAGCCCTGGACCGCCAGGGCCTGCTCGCCGAGATCACGGGCGTGCTCTCCGAGCAGAAGCTGCCGATTCTGGCACTGTCCTCCCAGTTGGGCAGCGACAACGTCGCCACCGTTCGTTTCACCATGGCCGTCTCCGACACCAAGCAGCTCGGCTCGATCATGAACCATGTGCGCAATATCGAGGGCGTTTTCGACCTCTACCGCGTGACGGCGTAGCTAAGAAACGCAAAACCGCCCGATCCCTTGCGGGGCGGGGCGGTGTGCGATGCCGGACTTAGAAGAACTTCGGCACGGTGAAGCCGAGCTTCTGGGCGAAGGTGTAGATGGTGCTGAGCAGGCCGACGAGAGCGGAGACGAAACCGATCGCGGTGGCGGCCTGATTCAGGCTGTCCTGCGAGGAGCCGGGGTTCTCGGCGCCTTCGCCACCGTCAGCCTTGGAGGAGCCCTCGACCTGGGGGGCCGCCAGGGAGCTGGTCTGCTGGCCCTTCCCGTCTTCCGCAAAAGCCGGGGTAGCGGTGACGCCGCCGGCGACGAGGGTGGTAGCGGTAGCGAGGGCGAGCATGCCGTTACGAAGCTTCATGAATCTTCCTATCGTGAGAGGAACATACGAACATCGCCGACAGTATCTGAGAGGAACCTGTAACGCAATTGTTTCAGCACAATGTTCACCCTGGTAAGCTACGTGGGACACCTAGGTTACGCGCAGGAGAACTCTGGCTAGGCCACCTTCGCTGAGGTGATCTTGACCTCCTTCGCGGGCTTGCCGTCGTCCTGGCCGCCCTCGATGCCTTGCTCGGCGATCTTGTCCAGGGTGGCCAGCCCGGCGTCGTCAATGCGGCCGAAGTAGGTATAGGCGGGCGGCAGCGAGGAATCGCCGTAGTTGAGGAAGAACTGCGAGCCGTTGGTGCCGAGACCGGCGTTCGCCATGGCGATGGTGCCGCGCTCGTATGTCACCGGCCCCTCGGCCTGGAGGAGCTGGCCCTTGTACTGCTCTGCCTGGTCGGCGGGCAGGCCCTCCGGGATGGCGGAGGTGTCGAGCTTGGACAGCGCCTCGTCGGTGGGGTACTCGTTGGCGAACTGGAAGCCCGGGCCGCCGGAGCCGGTCCCGGTCGGGTCGCCGCACTGCAGGACCTTCAGGCCCTCGCTGGTGGTCAGGCGGTGGCAGACCGTGTCGTTGAAGTAGCCCTGGGAGGCGAGGTACTCGATCGAGTTGACCGTGCACGGGGACACGGCGCGGTCGAGCTCCATCCCGATCGGCCCGGCCGTGGTGTCGAGGGTGACGGTGACCGTGCCGGTGGCGGAGACGTTCTCGGTCGGCGGGGTGCCCGCGTCCTTCCCGGCTTCGCCCTCCTTCTTCTCGTAGGTGCAGGAGACCGTCTCGGGCAGCGCCTCGGCGCGCGTGCGGGAGAGCGGTTGGGCGTCGATGGGCTCGGGCGAGGTCGACTCGGAGGAGGTCTGCTCGGCGGCGGTGGTCTCCTCGCCGTCCTGGTTGGCGAGCATGTAGATGCCGCCGCCAGCGGCGAGGAGGACGACCGCGGAGAGAGCGGCGATGGTCCAGGGGGCGGACTTTTCCTTGCGGTCGCGGGCGTTGAGCTCGCGCTCCAGGTTCTTCAGGGCGTCCTTGCCCCGCTGCTCGTTGTTTGCCACGGTGGGAGTCCTCGCTTCGTGCTCGCTGAACGTGTGTGGGAGGAAATCTTAGCAAGGTGAGCCGGGCGGCCAGGCGGAGGAGCCCCGCGCGGGGCCGCATGGGGGACGTATAGGGTGGGTGCATGGAAATCACGGGATTCGCCGCCGGGCCTTTTCAGACCAACTGCTACGTGGTGGTCAACGACGAGCTCGACCCGCCGCAGGCGTTCGTCGTCGACCCCAGCCTGGGCGCGCACGGCCCCGCCGTGGAGGCGGCAAACAGGGCGGGTGCGGAGCTGGTGGCGGTGGTGCTCACTCACGGCCACATCGACCACATCCGTGACGCGGGCGCGTTCGGGCTCCCCACCTACATCCACCCAGACGACGAGTTCATGCTCGACCCCTCAGGCGGCGAGTTCGCACGCCTCCAGCTGGCCTTCGATGTCGACGCGATGGAGCCAGTCCGCGAGGTCATCCACGTCGCGGACGGGGAGACCCTGCGTGTCGCGGGGCTCGAGTTCGCCGTGCGCCACGCGCCCGGGCACTCCCCGGGCAGCACCCTGTTCGTCGCCGAGGAGTTCGTCCTCGCGGGCGACGTCCTGTTCCGCGGGGCGATCGGCCGCACGGACCTGCCGTTTTCCGACGACGCCGCGATGCGCCGCAGCCTCCGCGGGCCCGTCTGGGAGCTTCCCGACGCCCTCGCGGTGCTGCCCGGCCACGGCCCGACGACCACGGTGGCCCAGGAGCGGGCGACCAATCCCTACCTGCGCGCGGCCAACGCGGACCGCGTCTAGGCCGGGGCGGCGTACCCGGCGCGCTAAACTCGGTGGCCATGACCGATTCCTCGAAGACTGCCAAGCCCACGCCCCTGTCCGGGCCGAAGGGCGTGCCCGACTACGTTCCCCCGGTCTCCGCCACCTTCATCAGGGTGCGCGACGAGTTCGCGCGGCAGGCGCATCTGGCCGGCTACCAGCACATTGAGCTGCCGGTTTTCGAGGACACGGCGCTGTTCGCCCGGGGCGTGGGGGAGTCGACGGACATCGTCTCGAAGGAGATGTACACCTTCGCCGACCGCGGCGACCGCTCGGTGACGCTGCGCCCCGAGGGCACGGCGGGCGTGATGCGCTCGGTGATCGAGCACAACCTCGACCGCGGCTACCTGCCGGTCAAGCTGAACTACTACGGGCCCTTCTTCCGCTACGAGCGCCCCCAGGCGGGCCGCTATCGGCAGCTGCAGCAGGTCGGCGTGGAGGCCATCGGCATCGACGACCCGCTTCTCGACGCCGAAGTTATCGCCCTGGCGGACCGCTGCTACCGCTCCGTCGGCCTGACGGGCTTCCGCCTGGAGCTGACCAGCCTGGGCGACAGCACTTGCCGCCCGCAGTACCGAGAGAAGCTGCAGGAGTTCCTGTTCAAGCTCCCGCTCGACGAGGAGACGCGCCACCGCGCGGAGATCAACCCGCTGCGCGTGCTGGACGACAAGCGCCCCGAGGTCCGCGAGATGCTCGCCGACGCCCCCCTCATGCTCGACCACCTGTCGGCGGAGTCGCGCGAGCACTTCGAGACGGTCACCGGCACCCTCGACGACCTCAAGGTGCCCTACGTGATCAACCCGCGCATGGTGCGCGGCCTGGACTACTACACCAAGACCACCTTCGAGTTCGTACACGACGGCCTCGGGGCCCAGTCGGGCATCGGTGGCGGCGGGCGCTACGACGGGCTCATGGCCCAGATCGGCGGCCAGGACCTGTCCGGCATCGGCTTCGGGCTGGGCGTGGATCGCACGGTGCTGGCGCTCGAGGCCGAGGGGGTCGCCCTCGAGGGCGTCGACAGGAGAGTGGAGGTCTTCGGGGTAGCCATCGGCGAGGCCGCGGGCAAGCGCATGAGCCTGCTCGTCGACGCCCTCCGGGCCTCCGGGATCTCCGCCGACATGTCGTACGGCGGGCGCGGCCTGAAAGGCGCGATGAAGGGCGCGGACCGCGCCGGCGCGAAGTTCGCGCTGGTGCTCGGCGAGCGCGAGCTGGAGGCAGGGCAGGTCGCGGTGAAGAACCTGGCCGATCACTCCCAGGTCGAGGTGCCCCTCAACGTCGAGGCCGTGATCGGGGAGATCCGCCGCGGCGCTTAGCACTCGGTGATGTTGACGGGCAGGCCGAGCTGGACGGCCAGCCCGCCCATCGAGGTCTCCTTGTATTTGGTCATCATGTCGCGGCCGGTGGCCGCCATGGTTTCGACGACGTCGTCGAGGGTGACGATGTTCGTGCCGTCGCCAAGCTTGGCCAGGCGGGCGGCGTTGATGGCCTTGACCCCGCCGATGGCATTGCGCTCGATGCAGGGCACCTGCACGAGGCCGCCGACAGGGTCGCACGTCAGACCGAGGTTGTGCTCGAGAGCGATCTCGGCGGCGTTTTCCACCTGCTGCGGGGTGCCGCCGAGGATGGCGCACATGCCCGCCGCCGCCATGGAGGAGGCGGAGCCGACCTCTCCCTGGCAGCCGACCTCGGCGCCGGAGATGGAGGCGTTGGTCTTGATGATAACGCCGATCGCCGCCGCGGTGAGGAGGAACTCGCGGGCGCGGACGGGCGTGAAGCCGTCGGTGAAGTCGCGGCAGTAGTGCATGACGGCGGGGATGATCCCGGCGGCGCCGTTGGTTGGCGCGGTGACGATCTGCCCGTGGGCGGCATTTTCCTCGTTGACCGCCAGGGCGTAGAGGTTGACCCACTCCATCGCGTCGAGCCCGCGGGCCGTGGAGGCCTCGTACTCCGCCGTGAGCAGGCGGTGCAGGCGAGGGGCGCGGCGGGTGACGTTGAGCCCGCCCGGCAGCGTTCCCTCGGACTTCAGCCCGCGGGCGACGCACTCCTGCATGACGTCCCACACCCGGTCGAGGTGATCGCGCACGACCACCCAGCCGTGCAGCGCCTCTTCGTTGGCCCGCATGACCTCGGCGATGCTCAGCCCGTGTTCGGAGCACAGGCGCATCAGCTCGGCGGCGCTGTGGAACTCAAAGGGGATGACCGGTGTGTCGTAGGTGGTGGTGATGCCCGATTCTCCCGCCTTGGCCTCCATGCCGGGGCGGTCGAGGATGAAGCCGCCGCCCACGGAGAAGTACTCGGCGCCTTCGGCGAGCGCGGCTCCGCCAGCATCCCAGGCGGAGAAGATGAGGCAGTTGGGGTGCTCGGCAACGGGGGTTGCGTCGAAGACCACCTCGTAGTCGAGGCTGCGCTCGGGGCCCCCAATGCGGCCGGTGGAGGGGATCTCCTCACCGGGCACGGGAGCGACGTCAGCGGACGCGGTCTGCGGGGTGTAGCCCACCAGGCCGAGGAGGACCGCGCGGTCGGTGCCGTGGCCCACGCCGGTGGCCGCGAGCGAGCCGCGCAGCTCGACCTTCACGCGCGCGGGCTCCGCCGCGCCGAGCGAATCCACGAAGGCGATCGCGGCGCGCATGGGCCCGACGGTGTGGGAGGAGGACGGACCGATACCGATGCTGAAGAGGTCGACAACGCTAACGGTGTTCTGCGACATGCCGACGATGCTACCGCTATCCGCCGGTGTGGCCCTCAAGAAGCTGGCCGAAGGGGACGAAGTCCTCCTCGACATTCAACCCGGTCTTGCGTGGGCGGGTGACGGAGGTGTCCGGGCCGAGGCCGGGCTTGCCCAGCATGAGGTCGGTCAGCTCGCGGGCGGCGCGGCCGACGCGCTGGTTGAACTCCGCGCTCTCCGGTCCGCCGAAGTCCTCGGTGGCGGCGAACAGGGAGGTGGGCACGACCACCGCACGCATGAAGGTGAGCAGCGGGCGCAGGGCGTACTCGGTCACGAGGGTGTGGCGCGCCGTGCCCGCGGTGGCGGCGATGATGGTGGGCATCCCGTTGAGCGCGTCGGGGTCGAGGACGTCGAAGAACATCTTGAACAGGCCGGTGTAGCTCGCCTTGAACACCGGGGTGACGGCCACGAGTCCGTCCGCGGCGGAGAGGTCGCGCTTGACCTCGTCGAGGCGCGGCGTGGAGGTGCCGGTGGTCACCGCGTGGGCCAGGTCGGTGGCCAGCTCGCGCAGCTCGACGGTGGTCACCTCCACGTTCTCCCTGTCGGCGGCGGTGCCCTTCACTGCGGTGGAGATGGCGTCGGCGACCTGGCGGGTTGTCGAGGGCGTCGATAAGCCTGCGGCGAGGACGAACAGCTGTGCCATTATTCTGCCTTTCCGGGGTTGACCTCGAAGTGGGGAAGAGCCTTGCCCTCGCGCTTGGCGGCGAGGAGCGCATCAAAGGTGGGCGGATCGGAGGGCACGTGCTCCGGGCGGCGCGCCTCCATGCGCTCTCGCAGCTCGGGCACGACCTGGGTGCCGAGGATCTCGATCTGGTTGAGCACCACCTCGAGCGGCAGGCCGGCGTGGTCCATGAGGAAGAGCTGGCGCTGGTAGTCGCCCACCCAGTCGGCGAACTGCATCGTGCGTTCGATGACCATCTCGGGGGTGCCCACCGTCAGCGGGGTGGCCTCGGTGAACTCCTCCAGGCTCGGGCCGTGGCCGTAGACGGGGGCGTTGTCGAAGTAGGGGCGGAACTGCTTCTTCGCCTGTTCCTCGGTCTCCGCCATGAACACCTGCCCGCCGAGGCCGACGATGGCCTGGTCGGCGCGCCCGTGGCCGTAGGCCTCGTAGCGGCGGCGGTAGAGGTTGACCATGGAGGCGGTGTGCTCCTTGTTCCAGAAGATGTTGTTGTGGAAGAAGCCGTCGCCGTAGAAGGCCGCCTGCTCCGCGATCTGCGGGGAGCGGATGGAGCCGTGCCAGACAAAGGGCGGCACGCCCTCGAGCGGGGAGGGGGTGGCGGTGAAGCCGTTGAGCGGGGCGCGGAACTCGCCCTGCCAGTTCACCACCGGCTCGCGCCAGAGGCGGCGCAGGAGGTGGTAGTTCTCCACGGCCAGAGGCACGCCTTGGCGGATGTCCTTGCCGAACCACGGGTAGACCGGGCCGGTGTTGCCTCGGCCGAGCATGAGGTCCATGCGCCCGTCGACGAGGTTCTGCAGGAAGGAGTAGTCCTCCGCGATGCGCACCGGGTCGGTGGTGGTGATGAGCGTGGTGGCGGTGGACAGCTGGATGTTCTTCGTCTTCGCGCCGATGTAGGCCAGGTGGGTCGTCGGCGAGGAGGGGACGAAGGGCGGGTTGTGGTGCTGCCCGGTGGCGAAGACGTCGAGGCCCACCTCGTCGGCCTTGAGCGCGATCGCCGTCATGGCGTCGATGCGCTCCTTCTCGGTGGGGGTGCGGCCCGTGGTGGGGTCGGCGGTGACGTCGCCGATGGTGAAGATTCCGAATTGCATGGCGGTTCCTTTCGCGCCGGTGGTTCGCGTGTCGGTTCATTGTACAGAACAATGATGACATGTCACCTATTTCATAAATCCGCTTCACGACGTCCGCCCGCCCTCCCCGGTACGAGCGGGGCGAGCGGGCGGGCGGGGCGCGCCCCTAGGACGAGTAGACGCCCCGGTTCAGGAAGTCGCAGGAGGACATCTTTCCGGAGTCGTAGCCCGCCATGAACGCCTCCTCGCGCTGCTGCGAGGAGCCGTGCGTCCACGCGTCCGGGTTGACCTGGCCGCCGGAGCGCTTCTGGATGTTGTCGTCGCCGATCGCGCGGGCGGTCTGCACAGCCTGGGCGAGCTGCTCACGGGTGATTGGGTCGAGGATCGCGTCGGGGCCCTCGGTGGCGTGGTTGGCCCAGAGGCCGGCGTAGCAGTCCGCCTGCAGCTCGATGGCCACGGCGGCCGAGTCCTCGCCCGGGTTGTTGTAGTCGCTCAATCCCAGGGTGCCCTCGATATTCTGGATGTGGTGGCCCATTTCGTGGGCCACGGCGTATTCCTGGGCGAGCGGGCCGTCGGAGCCGCCGAGCTGGCCTAGCTGCTCGAAGAAGCTGATGTCCAGGTAGGCGGTGGTGTCCGTCGGGCAGTAGAAGGGACCGGTCGCGGAGGTGGCGTGCCCGCAGCCGGTCGTCACGTCGTTGCGGAACAGGTGCATGCCCGGCTGGGTGTACTCGATGCCGGCCTGCTCGGGCAGGACCCGCTGCCATACGTCGTCGACCGAGTACATGGTGGCCTCGACGCGGCAGTCGTCGTACTCGTTCGCCGCGTTGGCGCTGTTGCAGTGGTCGAGGTTGTAGTCCCCGGCGCCGCCGCCCTGGGACTGGGCGCCGGGGACCTGGCCGCCCCCGCCGAGGCCGCCGCCGAGGAAGTAGACGAGCGCGAGGATGATCAGCGTGCCGATGCCGCCACCGCCCACCGCGATGGGCATGCCGCCGAGGCCGCCTCCGCCGCTGCCCGAGCTGGTGGTCACGCGACCGCCGCCGCCCCGGTCGAAATTGCTGTTGAAAGTCATGCCAAAAGTCTGCCAAAGAATCCGGGCGGGTGGGGCACTTCCCGGCCGTGTCCGGCGCAGGGGGTAGACTTTCCGACGTCAACTTTTGCCCTCACGTGGAAGGACGTGGAAGATACCGTGCTGCGCACTCACCTTGCGGGTGACCTCCGTAAAGAACTCGATGGCCAGACCGTGACGCTCACCGGCTGGGTGTCCCGCCGCCGCGATCACGGCGGCGTGATCTTCATCGATCTGCGCGACCGCTCGGGCCTGGCCCAGGTGGTCTTCCGCGAGTCCGAGGTCGCCGAGGCGGCTCACGACCTGCGCAGCGAGTACTGCATCCAGGTCACCGGCGTGGTCGAGCCCCGCCCCGAGGGTTCCGCCAACCCCAACCTGGCCTCCGGCGAGATCGAGGTCAACGCCACCGAGCTGAAGGTGCTGAACAAGTCCGCGGCGCTGCCCTTCCAGGTCGAGGACTTCTCCTCCAACGAGGTCGGCGAGGAGACGCGCCTGAAGTACCGCTACCTCGACCTGCGCCGCGAGCGCCAGGCGGGCGCCCTGCGCCTGCGCTCGGACGTCAACCGCGCCGCCCGCGAGGTCCTGGCCAAGCACGACTTCGTCGAGATTGAGACGCCCACGCTGACCCGCTCCACCCCGGAGGGCGCGCGCGACTTCCTCGTCCCCGCCCGCCTGCGCCCGGGCTCCTGGTACGCGCTGCCGCAGTCCCCGCAGCTGTTCAAGCAGCTGCTCATGGTCGCGGGCATGGAGCGCTACTTCCAGATCGCGCGCTGCTACCGCGACGAGGACTTCCGCGCCGACCGCCAGCCGGAGTTCACCCAGCTCGACGTCGAGGCCAGCTTCGTGGACCAGGACGACATCATCGCCCTGGCCGAGGAGATCCTCGTCGAGCTGTGGAGGCTGATCGGCTACGAGATCACCACCCCGATCCCGCGCATGACCTACAAGGACGCGATGGAGAAGTACGGCTCCGACAAGCCGGACCTGCGCTTCGACATCCAGCTCGTGGACTGCACCGAGTTCTTCTCCAACACCACCTTCCGGGTCTTCCAGAACGAGTACGTCGGTGCCGTCGTGATGGAGGGCGGTGCGTCCCAGCCGCGCCGCCAGCTCGACGCCTGGCAGGAGTGGGCGAAGCAGCGCGGCGCCAAGGGCCTGGCCTACATCCTCGTCGGCGAGGACGGCGAGCTCGGCGGCCCCGTGGCCAAGAACATCACCGACGAGGAGAAGGCGGGCATCGCCGCCCACGTCGGCGCGAAGCCGGGCGACTGCATCTTCTTCGCCGCCGGCGAGACGAAGAGCTCCCGCTCCCTCCTCGGCGCCGCCCGCGGCGAGATCGCCCGCAAGCTCGACCTCATCAAGGAGGGCGACTGGGCCTTCACCTGGGTCGTCGACGCGCCCCTCTTCGAGCCCGCGGCGGACGCCACCGCCTCCGGCGACGTCGCCCTCGGCCACTCGAAGTGGACCGCGGTGCACCACGCCTTCACCTCCCCGAAGCCGGAGTACCTCGACTCCTTCGACTCAGAGCCCGGCGAGGCCCTGGCCTACGCCTACGACATCGTGTGCAACGGCAACGAGATCGGCGGCGGCTCCATCCGTATCCACGAGCGCGACGTGCAGCAGCGCGTCTTCGAGGTCATGGGCATCACCGAGGAGGAGGCGCAGGAGAAGTTCGGCTTCCTGCTCGAGGCCTTCGCCTTCGGCGCGCCCCCGCACGGCGGCATCGCCTTCGGCTGGGACCGCATCGTCTCGCTGCTCGGCGGCTTCGACTCCATCCGCGACGTCATCGCCTTCCCGAAGTCCGGCGGCGGTGTCGACCCGCTGACCGACGCGCCCGCCCCCATCACGGCGGAGCAGCGCAAGGAAACCGGCGTCGACGCCAAGCCCGAGGCCGAGCCGAAGCAGTAGGCCGGTTTGCGCCCGGAACCGGGGTGGGCAAAGCGGCCCTCCCCGGGCTTGCGATGTGCGAAACTGGGGTGTGAGGAACCCGTAAGGAGTGACCTGATGGAGCAGGACAACGTCGTTGCCGCGGCCGAGGACATCCTCACCCGGCGCTACGGGGGTACGCAGAAGCTTCTCGACGCCACCCGGCTGCCCGGTTCGGGCCTCGCCGGGGTGTACCGGGCGAGGGTGGCCCCGAACCCGTTCCTGCAGCACCGCTCCCTCGTGGTGAAGCACTCCCCGGAGACGGGTGACGTGCTCGAGGACGCGGCTTTCCTGCGGGAGGTCGTGGCGTACCAGTTCACCACCTCGCTGAGCGAGGATGTGCGGCCCGGGCCCATCCTGTTGGGCTACGACACGGCGCAGCGGATCATCATCATCTCCGATTCCGGCGACGGCGACACCCTGGAGACCCTGCTTACCTCGGGCGACGACGAGCAGCGCGTGCAGATCCTGCGCAACCTCGGCTCCGCGCTGGGCCGGATGCACGCCGGCACGGCGGGCAAGGAGGAGGACTACAACGTGCTCTTCGCCCGCATGGTGCGCAGCAGGAGCGGCCAGCGCCAGGTCCAGGACCTGCGTGAGCGCCTGCTCATGCACCGCATCCGCCTGGGCTCGCGGATGCTGGAGGAGTCGGGCATCGCCATCCCCGCGGAGGTGGCGGCTACGGCGGAGCGGATCCACGCGCGCCTGCTGCACGGCGGCAACCGGGCGTTCACCCCCTTCGACCTCGCCCCGGACAACATCATTTACGCCGACCGGACGCAGTTTCTGGACTACGAGTGGGCGGGGTTCCGCGACGTCACCTTCGACGTCGGTTTTGTCGTGGGCGGGTTCCCCAACTACGTGGCGGCCCGGCCGATCAACGACGACGAGGCGCAGGCCTTTATCGACGCCTGGGTCCGCGAGGTCGAGGGGATGTGGCCGAACGTCCTCCACGAGGACACCCTCCACTCCAGCATCACCGCCGCGCTGATCGGCTGGGCCCTGTCCAGCGTGTCGATCCTCAACGCCAACGCCCTGGAGGAGATCGGCCAGGCGGACGCCCAGCTGGCCGAGGAGTTCACCTCAGCCGGGGCGAGCCTGGAGGCGGCGGTGAGCGCCGACGAGGACTTCGAGTTCAGCGGCGACCTGCTGCGCCCGCGCTCCGACGGCCCCTTCACGCAGGACGAGCTGCTCGTGCGGCGCGACCTCTATGAGACCTTCGACGCGCTGGCCCGCTACGCCACGCTGGGCCGCGACCCGTCATACCTGGTGATCGCGGACTGGGCCCGCGGCGTGGCCGAGCGCCTGCGGTAGGGGGCGGCGTGCAGGAGGGACTTTTCGGCGAGGACGAGGGAGAGCGGGGCACAACCTTCTTCGAGGCCGGCCCGACCGCGCCCCTGGCGGCGCGGATGCGCCCGCGCAGCCTGGACGAGATCGCGGGTCAGCGCCATCTGCTCGCGGAGGGCAAGCCGCTGCGGCGGCTCATCGAGGGCTCCGGGGCGGCCTCGGTGGTCCTCTATGGCCCGCCGGGCACGGGCAAGACGACCATCGCCTCGCTGATCGCGCAGGCCACGGGGCATAACTTCGTGGCGCTCTCGGCGCTGTCCTCCGGGGTGAAGGAGGTCCGCCAGGTCATCGACCGCGCACGGCGTGACCTCGCCCGCGGCGAGCGCACCGTCCTGTTCATCGACGAGGTGCACCGCTTCTCCAAAACGCAGCAGGACTCGCTGCTGGCGGCGGTGGAGAACCGGACCGTCCTGCTGGTCGCGGCGACGACCGAGAACCCGTCGTTTAGCGTCGTTGCCCCGCTGCTGTCGCGCTCGCTGCTGCTCAAGCTCGAGTCGCTTGACGACGCCGACATCGCCGCGCTGCTCGACCGCGCCGTCGCCGACGAGCGGGGCCTCGGCGGCCGCGTCGTGCTGGAAGAGGAGGCGCGCGAGCAGCTCGTGCTGCTCGCCGGCGGGGACGCCCGGCGCTCCCTGACCTACCTGGAGGCGGCAGCCGAGGCCGTTGATGACGGCGGCGCCATCACCCTCGACGTGGTGCGCGACAACGTCAACCGCGCCGTGGTGCGCTACGACCGCGACGGCGACCAGCACTACGACGTCGTCTCGGCCTTCATCAAGTCGATCCGCGGGTCGGACGTCGACGCCGCCCTGCACTACCTGGCGCGCATGATCGAGGCGGGCGAGGACCCCCGCTTCATCGCCCGGCGCCTGGTCATCCACGCCTCGGAGGACATCGGGATGGCTGACCCGAGCGCCCTCCAGGTGGCCACCGCCGCGGCGCAGGCCGTCCAGTTCATCGGCATGCCGGAGGGGCGCCTGCCGCTGGCGCAGGCGACGATCCATCTGGCCACCGCCCCGAAGTCGCCGGCGGTGATCCAGTCGATCACGCGGGCGCAGAACGACATCCGGGCGGGCAAGGCCGGGCCGGTGCCCGCGCACCTGCGCGACGGGCACTACGAGGGCGCTAAGAAGATGGGCAACGCAGTCGGCTACGTCTTCCCCCACGACGACCCGCGGGGCGTCGTCACGCAGCGCTACATCCCGGAGGGCCTCGACGACGCCGTCTACTACGAGCCGACCGACCACGGCAACGAGAAGCGGATCCGGGACTACATCGGCAGGCTGCGGCGGATCGTGCGGGGGAAGTAGACCTCGCTTTCGCCGGGGGTAAAGTAGTTGCGGACTAATTGGCAACCATCCCCGGAGGACACCCGTGCACACACATGAGATCCGCAAGCGCTTCACCGAGCACTTCGTCAACGCAGGGCACACTGCGGTGCCGAGCGCCTCGCTGATCCTCGACGACCCGACGCTGCTGTTCGTCAACGCGGGCATGGTTCCCTTCAAGCCGTACTTCCTGGGCCAGCAGAACCCGCCCTTCGAGAACGGCACGGCCACCTCGATCCAGAAGTGCGTGCGCACCCTCGACATCGAGGAGGTGGGCATCACCACCCGCCACAACACCTTCTTCCAGATGGCGGGCAACTTCTCCTTCGGCCAGTACTTCAAAGAGGGCGCGATCAAGCACGCGTGGTCGCTGCTCACGGGCTCGCTTGACGACGGCGGACTGGGCCTCGACCCCGAGCGCCTGTGGGTCACCGTCTTCCTCGAGGACGATGAGGCGGCCGGCATCTGGCGCGACGTCATCGGCGTGCCGGAGGAGCGGATCCAGCGCATGGGCATGGAGGACAACTTCTGGTCCATGGGCATCCCCGGTCCGTGCGGCCCGTGCTCGGAGATCTACTACGACCGCGGCCCGGAGTACGGCAAGGACGGCGGGCCCATCGCGGACGACAACCGCTACATGGAGATCTGGAACCTCGTGTTCATGGAGTCCATCCGCGGCGAGGGCGACAAGAAGGGCAACTTCGACATCGTCGGCGAGCTGCCGAACAAGAACATCGACACCGGCATGGGCATCGAGCGCGTCGCCTGCCTGCTTCAGGGCGTAGACAACGTCTACGAGACCGACCTGCTGCGCCCCGTCATCGACGCCGCGGTGGAAATGACCGGCACCAAGTACGACGCGGGAAACAAGGCTGACGACGTCCGCTTCCGCGTCATCGCCGACCACTCGCGCACCGCCATGATGATCATCCTCGACGGCGTCACACCCTCCAACGAGGGCCGCGGCTACATCCTGCGCCGCCTGCTGCGCCGCGTGATCCGCTCCGCGCGCCTGCTGGGCGCGACAGGCACCGTGATGGAGACGTTCATGAACACGATCATGGACACCATGACGCCCTCCTTCCCGGAGATCGCCGACAACCGGGAGCGCATCCTGCGCGTCGCCCTGGCCGAGGAGCGGGCCTTCCTGAAGACCCTCGAGTCCGGCACCCACCGCTTCGACGAGGCCGCCGCGGCCGTGAAGTCCTCCGGCGCCTCCGTCCTGCCCGGCGCCCAGGCGTTCGAGCTGCACGACACCTACGGCTTCCCGATCGACCTGACCCTCGAGATGGCCCGCGAGGCCGGTCTCGACGTCGACATGGCCGCCTTCGACTCCGAGATGAAGGCGCAGCGCGAGCGCGCCAAGGCCGACAACAAGGCGAAGAAGCACCGCAACGTCGACGAGTCCCTCTACCGCGAGTGGGTGGACAACAACCCGACCGAGTTCGTCGGCTACGACATGCTCACCCACGACGGCACCGTGCTCGGCCTGGTCCGTGGCGGCGAGAAGGTCGGCGAGGTCTCCCAGGGCGATGAGGTCGAGGTCATCCTCGACGTCACCCCGATGTACGCCGAGGCCGGCGGCCAGACGGCTGACCGCGGCCGCTTGGTGATGGGCGACACCGTCCTCAACGTCACCGACGTGCAGAAGATCGGCAAGAAGCTGTGGGTGCACAAGGCGACGGTGCAAAACGGCGGGCTCGACCTGGGCTCCACGGTCACCGCGGAGGTTGACGGCGCGTGGCGCCACGGTGCCCGCCAGGCGCACACCGCCACCCACCTCATCCACGCCGCGCTGCGCCAGGTGCTCGGCCCCACTGCCGTGCAGGCGGGCTCCCTGAACAAGCCGGGCTACCTGCGCTTCGATTTCAACTACACCGAGCAGCTCACCGAGCAGCAGCTGAACGACATCGCCACGGTGACCAACCAGGCCGTTGACGCCGACTTCGCCGTCCACACCATCGAGACTTCGCTGGAGAAGGCAAAGGCGATGGGGGCGCTGGCGCTGTTCGGCGAGAACTACGGCAGCGAGGTCCGCGTGGTGGAGATCGGCGGGCCGTTCTCCATCGAGCTGTGCGGCGGCACGCACGTCGAGCACTCCTCCCAGATCGGGCCCGTCGCGGTGCTCGGCGAGTCCTCCGTCGGCTCCGGCGCCCGCCGTATCGAGGCCTACTCCGGCATGGACTCGTTCCGCTACTTCTCCAAGGAGGCGGCGCTGGCCTCGGGCCTGGCCTCCGAGCTGAAGACGCCGACGGAGCAGCTCCCGGAGCGCATCGCCCAGCTCACCGAGCGGCTGCGCGCCGCGGAAAAGGAGATCGAGGCGCTGCACCGCCAGCAGCTGATGAGCCGGACAGCCGAACTCGTGTCCAAGGCCGAGACGCTCGGCACGTTCAAGGTGATCGCGCTCGCCCTGCCCGGTGCGGTCAGCGCGGGCGACCTGCGCACCGTGGCCAGTGACCTGCGCGGCCGGATGGGCACCGAAGCCGCCGTTATCGCGCTGGTCTCCGAGTCCGAGGGCAAGGTTCCCTTCGCGGTCGCCGCGACGAAGCCCGCTGTTGACGCCGGGGTGGAGGCCGGCGAGCTGGTCAAGCTGATCGGCGGGTACGTCGACGGCCGCGGCGGCGGCAAGCCCGACCTCGCCCAGGGCTCCGGCTCCGCCCCGGAGGGGATCGAGGCCGCGCTGCGCGCGGTCCGCGAGGAGCTGGCGGGGCGGTAGGGCTCGGCGGGTAAGATAACAAATCGGAAACGAGACACGCCGGGCCCGTGGGCGGCGCGACAGCGCCCGCCCGCTAGCGTGGGTACCCGACCGTCATTGTTTCACCCGTGAAAACTGTCGCTTCGCTGCCCGTCATGCGGCCAGCGCGCCCACCACCGAGCCGCAAAGGATGAGCCCATGAAAGTGCAGCCCGACACGCCGGGCGTCGACGACCCCGGTCAGGGGCGGCGACTGGGCATTGACGTGGGCACCGTGCGCATCGGGGTGGCGGTCTCCGACCGGGACGCCAGGATGGCCATGCCGGTGGAAACCGTCAAGCGCGTGACGGGCTTCAAGGATCGAGACGGGGCGGACATCGAGCGCCTCCTCCACCTGGTGGAGGAGTATGGGGCGGTCGAGGTGGTCGTCGGTCTGCCGCGCGACCTGCAGGGCAACGGCTCCGTCAGCGTGAAGCACGCCAAGGAGATCGCCTTCCGCATCCGCCGCCGCAGCGGCGTCGCCGTGCGGCTCGCCGACGAGAGGCTGACGACGGTCGTCGCCACTCAGGCCCTTCGTTCCGCCGGTGTCAGCGAAAAGGCTGGGCGCCGGGTCATCGACCAAGCCGCTGCGGTGGAGATCCTGCAGTCCTGGCTCGATGGCCGACACAACAACCTTAAGGAGATGTGAAAATCGTGAGCTCCGGACTCAACGGCCGGCGGAGGACCCGCTCCACCGCGGTACTCGTGGCGTCGATACTGCTCATCGTCGGCCTCGTCGCCTGGATCGCGGTGGCGCGCTCCAACGGCGTCGGGGGAGACTACCGGGGCGCGGGCAACGGCGAGGAGCAGGTCGTGGAGGTCAAGGAGGGCTCCAACGTCTCCCTGCTCGGCCCGGAGCTGGAGGAGCTCGGCGTGGTCAAGTCCAACGCGGCGTTCCAGTCCGCCGCGCTGCGCGACATCAACTCCAACAACATCCAGCCTGGCTTCTACCGGCTGCAGAAAGAGATGAGCGCCGACGCCGCCGTCGAGGCCCTGCTCGACCCGGCGAACAAGATCACCCCGCTGCAGGTCGTCGGCGGCGCCACGCTCATGGACGTCGCGGTCGTGGGGGGACAGACCCGGCTGGGCATCCTCTCGCTCATCCAGCAGGTTTCCTGCGGCGACACCCCGAGGCCCGGCTGCGTGACCGCGGAGGAGCTGCACAACGTTGCGGCGAACGCCGACCCGGCCCAGCTCGGTGTCCCGGCGTGGGCGCTCGAGACGGTCAACGCCCACGCGGGTGACCCGAAGCGGCTCGAGGGGCTGATCGCCCCCGGCGAGTACACCGTCGACCCCGGCGCGACGGCCGAGTCCATCCTCACTGACCTGATCACCCGCTCCGCGAAGGAGTATGAGTCCACCGACATCGTCGGCCGCGCCCAGGCGATCGGGCTGTCTCCCTACGAGCTGCTCACCTCGGCCTCGCTGGTCGAGCGCGAGGCGCCGGCGGGCGAGTTCGACAAGGTCGCCCGCGTCATCCTCAACCGCCTCAAGGAGCCGATGCGCCTCGAGTTCGACTCGACGGTCAACTACGGCCTGACCTCGGTCGAGGTGGCCACCACCGACGAGGACCGCAAGCGCCCGACCCCCTGGAACACCTACGCCAAGGACGGGCTGCCGGAGACCCCGATCGCCTCGCCCTCCATCGAGGCCATCGAGGCGATGGAGAACCCCGCGGAGGGCAACTGGCTGTTCTTCGTCACCGTGGACAAGGAGGGCACGACCGTGTTCAACGACACCTTCGAGCAGCACCTCGACGACGTCAGGCGGGCGCAGGAGTCCGGCGTCCTCGATTCCGGCCGATGAGCAGCGTCGCCGGCCGCGCCGCCGTCCTCGGCTCGCCCATCGCGCACTCGCTCTCGCCGGTGCTGCACAACGCCGGCTACCGGGCGGCGGGTCTTGAGGGCTGGGAGTACACCCGCATCGAGTGCACGGCTGAGCAGCTGCCTGGCGTGGTCGCCGGGGCGGGGGATGAGTTCCGCGGCTTTTCCGTCACCATGCCGGCGAAGTTCGCGGCCCTTGAGTTCGCGGGCGAATCGACGGAGCGAGCCCGGGCGATCGGCTCCGCGAACACCCTCGTGCGCACGGGCGCGGGGTGGCGCGCCGACAATACTGACTGCGAGGGGATCGCGGGCGCGCTCGACGAGCTGCTCGGCGGCGCCCCGGTTCGCAACGCCCTCGTCATCGGCGCCGGGGGAACGGCGCGCCCGGCGCTGTGGACGCTGGGGGCGTGGGGCGTCGAGAAGCTCTGCGTGCTCAACCGCAGCGACCGCTCCAACGAGGTGCGGCCCCTCGTTCGCGGGGCCGAGGTCGACTTCGTCGGCTTCGACGCCGACATCAAGCGCTTGGCGATGGAAGCCGAGGTGATCGTCTCCACCGTGCCCGCCGCCGCGCTGGCCCCGTACGCGGAGGAACTCGGCCACGCGCCGGTCGTCGACGTCATCTACGACCCCTGGCCGACGCCTTTGGCCACCGCGGCCGCCGCGAACGGGCACCGGACCGTGGGCGGGCTGGTCATGCTGGCCGCCCAGTCCTACTCGCAGTTCGAGCAGTTCACCGGGGTGCCCGCGCCGCGCGAGGAGATGCGCGCCGCGCTCTTCGCCCACGTCTCGGCTGGCGAGGCGTAGGGCCCGCGCCTAGACTCGCCCCCGTGCTGATCGGGGGGTTGGTCGCCGCTGCCGTGTGGAGCGCGGCGCTCGTTGCGTTCGACCTGCGCGAGCGCAGGCTGCCGGACGCGCTGACGCTGCCGGCGGGGGCGGCGGCGCTCGCGGCGTGCCTCGCGCTGCCCGCCGGCTGGTGGGGCCTGGCCTGGCCCGCGCTCTACCTGCTGCCCCGGGGCGGCATCGGGGGCGGAGACGTCAAGCTGGCGCTGCCGCTGGGGGTCGCGGTCGCAGCGCTGGCCGGGCCGGGGTGGGTGCTGGCGGCGGTCGCGGGCGCGAGTCTGCTCACCCTGGCCGCGGCGGCGCTGGCACGGGCCGACGGGGCGCCCCATGGCCCGTCGATGCTCGCCGCCGCCTGGTTGTGCGCACTAATGGGCTATAGCGGGGGGATCTTATGACACAATAAGCGCCATGCTTCGTTGGACTACAGCCGGGGAATCCCACGGCCAAGCGCTCGTCGCGCTCGTTGAGAACATGCCGGCCGGGGTGACGGTCACCGCGGAGGAGATCGGCCACCAGCTCGCCCGGCGCCGCCTGGGCTACGGCCGCGGCGCCCGCATGAAGTTCGAGGCCGACGAGCTCACGCTGCTCACCGGGATCCTGCACGGGCAGACACTGGGCAGCCCGATCGCGATCCAGATCGGCAACACGGAGTGGCCGAAGTGGACCACCATCATGTCGCCCGCCCCGCTCGATCTCGGGGACCCGGAGGTGGCCAAGGCGATGAGCTCCGGGCGTGGTGCCCGGCTCACGCGCCCCCGCCCGGGCCACGCCGACTTCGCGGGCATGGTGAAGTACGGCTTCGACGACGCCCGCAAGATCCTCGAGCGCTCCTCCGCGCGTGAGACGGCGGCCCGGGTGGCCGCCGGCGCCGTGGCGCGCTCCTTCCTGCGCGAGGCCCTCGGTGTCGAGGTCCTCTCCCACGTCGTGTCCATCGGGGAGTCCGCCCTCTACGACGGCCCGGCCCCGGCGTTTTCCGACATCGAGGCTATCGACGCCTCCCCTGTGCGCGCCTGGGAAAAGGCCTGCGAGGAGGACATGGTTGCGCAGATCGAGGCAGCGAAGAAGGACGGCGACACCCTGGGCGGTGTGGTGGAGGTTGTCGTCGACGGCCTCCCCATCGGCCTGGGCTCCCACATTTCCGGGGAGCACCGCCTCGACGCGCAGCTCGCGGCGGCCCTCATGGGCATCCAGTCCGTCAAGGGGGTGGAGGTCGGTGACGGTTTCGCCGAGGCGCGCCGCCGCGGTTCCGCTGCCCACGACGAGATGGTGCGCGACGAGGCCGGGGTGCGCCGCGTGACCAACCGGGCCGGTGGCCTGGAGGGTGGCATGACCAACGGCGAACAGCTGCGGGTCCGCGCGGCTCTGAAGCCGATCTCGACAGTCCCGCGCGCCCTGCGCACCGTCGACATGTCCACCGGCGCGGCGGCGACAGGCATCCACCAGCGTTCGGACGTGTGCGCGGTCCCCGCCGGCGGGGTCGTCGCGGAGGCGATGGTCGCGCTCGTTCTCGCCCGCGCGGTGCTGGAGAAGTTCGGCGGAGACAGCCTGGAGGAGGTTCGCCGCGCGGTTTCCTCGTACAATGAGTATGTTTCGGACCGCCTGGCCTTCGGAGGAGATCATGCTTGAGCGTCCCGCGCACGAGGATCCGCTCGACGAAGAGTGCGAGCTTGACGACGCCACCTCGGCCGTCGTCCATTCCCGCCCCCGCGTCGTCCTGGTCGGCCCGCCCGGCGCCGGGAAATCGACGATTGGGCGTCGGTTGGCGAGCTCCCTGAACTTGCCACTGGTCGACTCGGACAACCTCATCGAAGAGGGCGAGGGCAAGCCCTGCGGCGAGGTGTACTCCGAGCTCGGCGAGGAGGGCTTCCGAGAGCTGGAGGAAACCTACGTGGCGCGCTCCCTGGCGACGGGGGGCATTGTCAGTCTCGGCGGGGGAGCGGTGCTCAACGAGATGACGCGCGCGTTGCTGCAGCCGCACACCGTGGTGTGGATCGATGTCAGCCCCGAGGAGGGGGTGCGGCGCACCGCCGGGCAGACGACGCGCCCGGTGCTCGCGGCCGCCGACCCGGCGCAGCACTACCGCGACCTGCTCGCCGCCCGGGAGCCGTACTACCGCGAAGTGTCCGACTTCCGCGTCCGCACCGACGAGCGCCCGCCGCAGCGCGTTGTCGCGGAGGTCCTCGGGATCATCGAGTCTCTCTGAGCCGGCCCGGCTCACAACCACACAGCAAGGAGCGACAGCCATGGCAGTAGTCGAGGTCAACGGGCCCAGCCCTTACCAGGTCCACATCGGGTACAACGTGACCAGCGGGGTTGCGCAGCGCGTCAGCGAGATCGGGGCGCGCAAGGTGGCCATCATCCACCAGCGCCCGCTGGCCGCGGTGGCGCGCCACATCGCCCGGGAGGTGGAGGGGGCGAACCTCGAGGTGCTGCTTCTGCCCGTGCCGGACGCCGAGGCGGGCAAAAACGTCGAGGTGCTGGCGCAGCTGTGGGACGCGCTGGGCGAGGCCGGGTTCGGCCGTCAGGACGTCGTCGTCGGTCTCGGCGGGGGCGCGGCGACGGATCTCGCGGGCTTCGCCGCGGCGACGTGGATGCGCGGCATCCGCGTGATCCAGGTGCCGACGACGCTGCTCGCGATGGTCGACGCCGCCGTCGGCGGGAAGACGGGCATCAACACCGCCCTGGGCAAGAACCTCGTGGGCGCGTTCCACGAGCCGGACTCGGTCTTCGTGGACCTGGAGCGCCTGCACACGCTGCCGGAGGAGGAGACGGTGGCGGGCTCCGCGGAGCTGATCAAGACGGGTTTCATCGCGGACCCGCGCATCCTTGAGCTCTACCGCGAGGGCGCGGAGCGCAACTGGGAGGAGCTCGTGCGCCGTTCGGTGGCGGTGAAGGCGGGCGTCGTGGGCCAGGACCTGAAGGAGTCGGGGCTGCGCGAGATTCTCAACTACGGCCACACGCTCGGCCACGCGATCGAGCTGCGGGAGAACTACACCTGGCGCCACGGCGACGCCGTCGCGGTGGGGATGATGTTCGTCGCGCACCTCGCCCACAACCGCGGGCTTATCGACGCCACCCTGCTCGACCTCCACAGAGAGATCCTGGAGCTGGTGGGCCTGCCCACCAGCTACGAGGCGGGCGCTTTCGACGAGCTGTACGAGGCGATGACGCGGGACAAGAAGAACCGCGACGGGCGCATCCGCTTCGTCGTCCTGCGCGGGCTGGGCCAGTGCGCCCGCCTGGAGGACGCGACGGTGGAGGAAATGCGCGCCGCCTACGAGGCAATCTCGGAGGGGACTCCGGCGTGAAGGTCCTGGTGCTCAACGGGCCCAACCTGAACAGGCTGGGCAAGCGGCAGCCCGAGGTGTACGGGTCGACCACCCTCGCCGACGTGGTGGGCCGCATCGAGGCGCGCGCCGAGGCCCTCGGCGTCGAGGTGGAGTGCCGTCAGTCGAACCACGAGGGCGACCTCATCGACTGGTCCCACGAGGCAGCCGACAACAGCTGGGCGGTGGTGATTAACCCGGGCGGGTTCACCCACACCTCGGTCGCGCTGCGCGACGCGCTCGCCGAGGTCGCCGACGGGCCGGGGTTCGTGGAGGTGCATATCTCCAACGTGCACGCCCGCGAGGAGTTCCGCCACCACTCCTACCTCTCGCCGATCGCTCTCGGGGTGATCGCGGGGCTGGGCGTCGACGGCTACGAACTCGCTCTGCAATTTTTCGCAAGGAGGAACAATGGGAATGGCTGACACCCGCTTCGAGACGCGCCGGCGCAAACTCGCCAGCGAGCTGGCGGCGCAGCGCATCGACGACATGGTGGTGACCAACCTGGTCCACGTGCGCTACCTGTCCGGCTTCTCGGGCTCGAACGCGGCGCTGCTGGTGTCGAAGGACCGCACGGCGGCGATCGCCACCGACGGGCGCTACCTCACACAGGTCGCCCAGGAGGTCCCCGACATCGAGGCGAGGATCACCCGCGAGGTCGCCCCGGTCCTGCTCAGCGAGGTCGTGGAGGGCCACCGCGTCGGCTACGAGGCGGACTACGTCAGCGTCAACCAGCTCCGCGAGCTCGAGAAGGCCTGCCCGGAGGGGGTGTCCCTCGTGCCCGTCAGCGGGGTGATCGAGGGCATCCGCCTGGTCAAGGACCCGCTCGAGCTGACCAGGCTGAGCGAGGTCGCGGCGCTTGCCACCCGGGCGCTCGACGAGCTGGTCGAGGCGGGCGAGTTGCGCGCCGGCCGCACCGAGCGCGAGGTCGCGGCGGATTTGGAGTACCGCATGCGGTTGCTCGGCTCGGAGCACGTCAGCTTCGACACGATCGTCGCCTCCGGCCCGAACTCCGCCCTGCCGCACTACAGCGCCGGCGACCGCACCCTCACCGAGGGTGACCTGGTGACCATCGACTTCGGCGCCCACCGGTTGGGCTTCAACTCCGACATGACCCGCACCTTCGCCATCGGCGAGCCGCCGGCGCGGCTGCGCGAGATCTACGAGGTTGTGCTGGCCGCGCAGCTGGCCGGGGTGAAGGCGGCGGTGCCTGGGGCGGCGCTCGTGGACGTCGACAAGGCGTGCCGCGACATCATCGACGAGGCGGGCTACGGCGAGTACTTCGTCCACTCGACGGGCCACGGCATCGGCCTGGAGGTGCACGAGGCCCCCTCCGCGGCGCGAACCGGGCGGGGCGAGCTCGCCGAGGGCATGACGCTCACCATCGAGCCGGGGATCTACATCCCCGGCGAGGGTGGGGTGCGCATCGAGGACACGCTCATCATCACCTCGGGCGCCCCACGCGTTATCACAGAGTGGCCGAAAGAACTTATGATTCTGTGATGTAGGATTGTGCTGTTTGCATACGTTCGTCTCCCTGTAAGGAAGGTACCCAGTGGCAACTACCGCTGATTTCAAGAACGGCCTGGTGCTGAAGGTCGATGGCAAGCTTCAGCAGATCGTGGAGTTCCAGCACGTCAAGCCGGGCAAGGGCCCCGCGTTCGTGCGCACCAAGCTGAAGGACGTCGTCTCCGGCAAGACGGTGGACAAGACGTGGAACGCCGGCGTGAAGGTCGAGACCGCCACAGTGGACCGCCGCGACATGACCTACCTGTACAACGACGGCACCAACTACGTCGTCATGGACGACAAGACCTACGAGCAGTTCGAGCTGCCGGAGGAGAAATTCGGCGACGCCGCCCGCTTCCTGCTGGAGAACATGCGCGTCCAGGTGTCCTTCCACGACGGCGACGCCCTCTTCGCCGAGCTGCCCATCTCCGTCGACCTCAAGGTCTCCCACACCGAGCCGGGCCTGCAGGGCGACCGCTCCACCGGCGGCACCAAGCCAGCCACCCTGGAGACCGGCGCCGAGATCCAGGTTCCGCTGTTCCTCGAGACCGGCAACGTGGTCAAGGTGGACACCCGTACCGGCGAGTACCTCTCCCGCGTCAACAACTAATGCCTGACTACAAGCGACACGGCGCCCGCTACCGCGCCCGGCGCCGCGCGGTGGACATCCTCTTTGAGGCGGAGACGCGCGACATGGACCCCGTGGCCATCGTTGAGGACCGCACGGAGCTGTCCAAGGACCCGCAGAACGCGGTGGCTCCGGTGGCGGAGTACACGCGTCAGATCATCGCCGGCGCGGCCGAGCAGCTCGACGACATCGACGACGCGATCGAACGCTTCCTCTCCGAGAACTGGGAGATCGACCGCCTGCCGGCTGTCGACAGGCAGATCCTGCGGGTTGCCACGTGGGAGATCCTGTTCAACGACGAAGTCGAGCCGCCGATCGCGATCGCGAACGCGCTCGAGATGGCCACGGCGTACGCCGACAACTCGGCCCCGCCGTACATCCACGCGGTGCTCGACGACATCATCCAGTGGAGCTCCGCGGACGCACCCGCGACTGAGCCGTCCACTGAGCCGGAAGCAGCCCGCGAGCCGGATCCGGTGCTCGGGGAGATCGTCGCCGACTCCCCGGAGCTCTAACATGGACAGTGCCCACCTCAGCGTGGGCACTTTTTTCATGCCGCGCGAGCGCGGTGCCAACCCGAGACCTGCAAGGAGATGGACATGGCCAAGGTGACGGTGGAGGAGGCGAGGAAGTTGGCGGTGGGCCCGTCCTTCCAGATCGCCGACGTTGACCCGGCCTCGACGCCGGGGCTGCCGAGCGGGGACGCAGCCGCGCTGGACGAGGCGTTCTCCCATTACGACGCCAAGCTGGAGGAGCTTCAGGAGTGCCTCTACGCCAACGGGCGGGCCGGCGGGGGCGACACCGGTTCGGTGCTGCTGGTGCTGCAGGGGATGGACACGTCGGGCAAGGGTGGCATCATCAAGCACGCGATCGGCTCGGTCATGGACATCCAGGGCGTGCACGTCAAGGCGTTCGGGCGCCCGACCGAGGAGGAGGCGCAGCACGATTTCCTGTGGCGCGTCGAGTCGCACCTGCCCCAGCCGGGGCAGGTCTCGGTGTTCGACCGCTCCTACTACGAAGACGTCCTCGTGCAGCGGGTGAAGCAGATGGCGCCGCCGGAGGAGATCGAGCGGCGCTACGGCGCGATCGTGGACTTTGAAAAGCAGCTCGCCGCCCGCGGCACCGGCGTGGTCAAGGTGATGGCGCACATCTCGCGGGATTTCCAGAAGGAGAACCTGCGGGAGCGGATCGAGAACCCGTCGAAGCACTGGAAGTACGACCCGGGCGACATCGATGATCGCGCCCTGTGGTCGCAGTACATGGCGGCGTACCAGGTGGCGCTGACGAGGACGTCGACAAGCGATGCCCCGTGGTACTGCGTGCCCTCCGACAACAAGAAATACTGCCGGACGGTGGTCAAGACACTGCTTTACGACGCCCTCAGCTCGCTCGGGCTCACCTGGCCCGAGGCCGACTTCGACCCCACGGAGGAGCTGCGTCGCCTCGAGCGCTCCTAGCGGCGGGGGTGGGTCCGCGCCCGCGGAAGCCACTGCTCACGCCGTCTGTATCGGTTCAGAAGGCGCGCGTGCCGTTTGACGTGCGTAAACGAGGTGGGTCACTATCAGTGCGTGCTGAACATATCGAAAACCGTCACCGCCGTGGCCCTCGCTGCCACTGTTTCCCTCGCCGCCGCCTGCTCCTCGACGGGCGGCGCGCCGAGGAGCACCGAGGGCGGTGAGACCGCCGGGGGAGTGGACACCCCGCGCTACGTGGTGGCCATGGTCACCCACGGAGCCCCGGGCGACACCTACTGGGACCTCGTGCGCAAGGGCGCGGAGGAGGCGGCGAAGAAGGACAACATCGAGCTGCGCTACTCCTCCGACCCGCAGGCGCCCAATCAGGCGAACCTGGTCCGCTCCGCGGTCGACGCCGGGGTGGACGGCATCGCGGTGACCATGCCGAACGCCGAGGCGATCGGGCCGGCGGCGCAGAAAGCCGTCGACGCCGGCATCCCCACCGTCGGGCTGAACGCGGGGATGAAGGAGTACGCCAGCTACGGGATGAGCGGCTTCTTCGGGCAGGACGAGACAGTCGCCGGCACGTCGGCGGGCGAGCGCCTGAAGTCCGAGGGCAAGTCGAAGGTGCTGTGCGTCATCCACGAGCAGGGCAACTCCTCCCAGGAGGAGCGCTGCGCGGGCGTCGGCAAGGGCCTCGGCGGCGGCGTCGAGCTGCTCTACGTCAACGGCCAGGACCTGACCTCGGTGCAGGCGACCATCAAGTCGAAGCTCGCGCAGGACCCGAGCTTCGACACCGTCTTCGCGCTCCAGGCCCCCGTCGCGCTGCGAGCTGTGGAATCGGTCAAGCAGGCGGGCGCGGCGGCGCAGGTGGTCACGTTCGACACCAACGCCGAGCTTGTCGACGCCATCGCCGACGGCCGCGTCGCCTGGGCCGTCGACCAGCAGCCCTACCTGCAGGGCTACCTCGCCGTCGACTCCCTCTGGGTGGCCAAGCGCAACGGCGGCACCTTCGGCGGCGGCCAGCCGGTGTACACGGGCCCGAGCTTTGTGGACTCGTCGAACGTGGAGACCATCTCCGAGGCCGCAAAGGCGGGCCTGCGATGACCGTCTCTCCGCAGGACACCGCGCCCGAGGACAGGCTGCGCACCCACACGGGCTTGGCGAAGCTGATCCGCCGCCCGGAGCTGGCCAGCCTCCTCGGATTCGTCGCGATCTTCATCCTCTTCCTCACCGTTGCCCCCGCTTTCCGCTCCTTCGAGGCGATGGCGACGATCCTCTACGCCAGCTCGACGCTCGGAATCGTGGCGCTCGCGGTGGGGCTGCTGATGATCGGCGGCGAGTTCGACCTCTCCTCCGGCGTGGCCGTGACCACGGCGGCTCTGGCCGCCACGATGCTCAACTACAACCTGCACCTCAACTCCTGGGTGGGGGCGGCGCTCGCCCTGGTGGTCTCGCTGGCCATCGGCGCGCTCAACGGGGTGCTGGTCGCCCGCACGGGCATCGCCAGCTTCCTCATCACCCTGGCCGCCTTCCTCATGCTGCAGGGCCTCAACCTGGCGGTGACCAAACTCGTCACCGGGCAGGTGGCCACCCCGTCGATCTCCGACATGGAGGGTTTCAACTCCGCCCGGGCCTTCTTCGCCGGGTCCTTCCACGTCGGTGGTGTGAGCATAAGCGTGACGGTGTTGTGGTGGATCGCCTTCGTGGCGCTGGCCTCCTTCCTGCTGTTCCGCACGAAGTTCGGCAACTGGATCACCGCCGTGGGCGGCGACCAGGACGCAGCGCGCGCGGTGGGTGTGCCCGTGCGCGGGGTGAAAATTGCCCTGTTCATGCTCGTCGGCTTCGCCGCCTGGTTCGTCGGCATGCACACGCTGTTCGCCTTCGACTCCATCCAGGCCGGGCAGGGGGTGGGCAACGAGTTCCTCTACATCATCGCCGCCGTCATCGGCGGGTGCTCCATGACCGGCGGGCGCGGCACGGCAGTGGGCACCGCGATCGGCGCGCTGATCTTCGGCATGACCAACCAGGGCATCGTCTACGCGGGATGGAACCCCGACTGGTTCAAGTTCTTCCTCGGGGCGATGCTGCTCTTCGCGGTGTTCACCAACACGTCCTTCGCCAATTACACGAAGAATAGGTAGCCCATGCCGATCATCGAACTTCGCGACATCACCAAGTCCTACGGCAGCTTCGACGCCCTGCGCGGCGTCAACCTCAGCGTCCGCAGCGGCGAGGTCACCTGCGTCCTCGGCGACAACGGCGCGGGCAAGTCCACCCTCATCAAGATTCTCGCCGGCCTGCACACCCAGACCAGCGGAGACATGCTTATCGACGCCCAACCCGCCGCCTTCTCCTCACCGCGCGACGCTCTCGACGCGGGCATCGCCACCGTGTACCAGACGCTCGCCATCGTCGACGAGCTCAGCGTGTGGCGGAACTTCTTCCTCGGACAGGAACTCACCGGGACGCTCGGCACCCTCAAGGAGGCCGAGATGAAGCGCATCTGCGCCGAGCAGCTGCGCGAGATGGGCATCGAGATCCCCGACGTCAACGTGGAAGCCGGCAACCTCTCCGGCGGTCAGCGACAGGTCGTCGCCATCGCCCGCGCCGTTTACTTCGGGGCCCGCGTACTCGTGCTCGACGAGCCGACCGCCGCCCTCGGCGTGAAGCAGTCCGGGGTGGTGCTCAAGTTCATCGCCGCCGCCCGCGACCGCGGCATCGCCGTCGTCCTCGTCACCCACAATCCCCACCACGCCTACCTCGTCGGCGACCACTTCACCATCCTCAAACTGGGCCGCCCGGAACTCGACGCCCCGAGATCCGAAGTCACCCTCGACGAACTCACCCGCCAGATGGCGGGAGGCGGCGAGCTCGATGCGTTGAGCCACGAACTTCAACGGGACTGACGCGGTTCGTGATCGGGGTCCGCATTGCGGACTTTTCAGGGTGAGTGGCTGGCGGTCTGCGGACTCCGCATTGCGGACTTTCCCAGGTGAGTGAGAGGAAGTCTGCATCCTCTGCATTGCAGACTTTTCGCGATGTCCGGCTGGGCGTTCGAGGACTCCGCATTGCGGACTGTTCAGGGCGAAAGAGTGGCAGTCTGCGGACTCTCCAATGCGAACGTGCCAGGGTAACCGACTGGTTGCTCGCGATGTCTTGGAGTGGAAAGGAATATCTCGCGGAGTCCGCATTGCGGACTTTCCCGGGTGTAGAAGTGGCAGTCTGCAGACTCCGCCTTGCGGACCCTCGAGATGGGTGCACCGGTCTATTCGCCTCGCTCTTGCGGGCTGTCGGGTCGGGTCTTCTGGTTGTGCGGGACTCTGCATTCCAGACTTTTCGGAGCGATGACTGGACGCCTGCGGACTCCGCACTGGGGACTCATTTAGCGCCTACCGCCTCCACCGGCGCGATCTCGTGGCGTCGACAAGCGACGAGCCTGAGAGCAAAAGATGGGTAGACTTAATGGTGTCACCAGTCGCCGAGAGAGGTTGGAGGAAAACCATGAAGGCTGCTCGCTACTACGACCGTGAAGATATCCGCATCGAAGACATCGACCCCCAGGAGCTGAAGCCCGGGACCGCGCGCGTGAAGGTCGCGTGGTGCGGCATCTGCGGCACCGACCTGCACGAGTTCAAGGAGGGGCCGATCTTCATCCCTCCCCACGGCCACCCGCACCCGATCAGCGGCGAGGATGCCCCGGTCACCCTGGGCCACGAGATGTCGGGCGTCGTTGAGGAAGTCGGGGAGGGGGTTGACGACCTCCAGGTGGGCGACCACGTTGTCGTCGAGCCGTACCTCATCCGCGATGACGTGGACACATCGGAGGACAACCGCTTTTACCACCTGTCGCAGGACATGAATTTCATTGGCCTCGGCGGTGGTGGCGGCGGGCTGTCGGAGAACATCGTGGTCAAGCGCCGCTGGATCCACAAGATTCCGGACTCCATCCCGCTGGATCAGGCCGCGCTCATCGAGCCGCTCTCGGTCGGGTACCACGCCGTGGAGCGCGCGGGCTTCGCCTCGGAGGAGGCGGCGAAGGGCAAGATCGCCCTCGTCGGCGGAGCAGGCCCGATCGGGCTGCTCACCGCCGCGGTGCTCAAGGCGTTCGGCGCCACCGTGGTCATTTCCGAGCTGTCCCCGCTGCGCCGCGAGAAGGCGCTCGACTCGGGGGTCGCGGACTACGCCCTCAGCCCCGCCGAGGTAGACGTGGTCGAGGAGGTCCGCAAGCTTAGCGACGGCGCGGGTGCCGACGTCGCCTTCGAGTGCACCTCGGTCCAGGCGGTGCTCGACACGCTTCTCGACGCCGTCCGCCCGGGCGCCGTCATCGTGATCGTGTCCATCTGGTCCAAGCACGCCGACCTGGACATCCACAAGGTGGTGATGAAGGAGATCGACATGCGCGGCACGATCGCCTACGCCCACTCCCACCCGGCGACAATCCAGCTCGTCGCAGACGGGAAGGTCAACCTCGAGCCGTTCATCACCGGAAAGATCGGCCTCGACGGGCTCATCGACGAGGGCTTCGACACGCTGATTAACCGCAACGAGACCGCGGTGAAGATCCTGGTCTCGCCCTCCGGCGAGGGGCTGTAGCCCTTAGGAGTTGTCGGTGGCGCGCTGCTCGGCGATGGACTCGGAGAGGGCCTTCATGGCGTCCTGCCCGTGGACCACGCCGTCGACGGCGCGCTTGAGCGCGGCGGCGAGCTGGTCGTCGTTGAGGCCTGCCCCGACAGGCAGCTCCGCCTCCGTGCGAACGATGATGTTCTCCGCGCGGTTGACCACGATGGCCCGCGCGCCGAGCATCGTGGAGTTCAGCTGGTTCGCGCTGAGGTAGAGCGTGGCGTCGGGGGTATTGGAGGCGACGTCGGTCTCCGTGTCGGCGCGCACGATGAGCACCGAGTCCAGCAGGACAAAAAGAACGTTGAGGCCGTTGAGGTTGCAGCGGGCGACGCGGCCGGAGGGGTCGTCGGAAAGCTCGACCCCGTGGCTCGCCATCGCGGCGATGATGCGGTCGACGGTGACCTGCGTGGCGGTGCTAGTGCTCATTGTGGGGCTCCTCCCAGTTGACCAGGGTCGGGAACGTGACGGCCAGGTAGTCGAAGGCCTGCAGGGTCGCCTCGATGGAGCTGACCACGAAGGCGCCGAGCTGGTTGAACGAGGCGCCGCGGGAGACGTCCATCGTGCGGATCGCGCTGACGGCGAGGTGCTGGGGGCCCTTCTCGAAGAAACGCAGCGTGGGGGCGAAGTGCGTCTGGTTGTGCTCGTTGCAGGCGAAGAGCACCTGGGAGGCCATCTCGACGGGGAACTCTCCGCGCCACACGGCCTCGAAGACGAGGTCGGTGCCGTCGAGGGCGACAACGATCGCGGCGTTGACGAAGCCGGTGCGCAGGATGGCGCCCTCGACGCGGTACTCGAGATTCTCCTCGTCGAGGATCGCGGCCACCGCCGCGAGATCGACGGGGCCAGGCTCATTCAATGGCTCATTCAAGGGCTCGTTGGGCTTGTCGTGACTCACCCGTCCGACTCTACATGTCAGCGCAGGAGCGCCTCGAGCTCGCCGAGCACCGCGTTGACGTTCTTCTCCTGGCCGGACCCGGGGACGAACTCGCCGTCGCGCACCTCCTTGGCCAGGCTGAATGAGAGGTCGTTCTCGGTCGCGGGCATGGCGAACGCGCCGATGATCTGGCGCCACGCCCGCACCGAGTTGACCCCGCCGCCGTAGCCGTAGCCGGCAAAGGCCACGGGCTTGGCCTGCCACTCCTCGCCGAGGGTGTCAAAGGCATTCTTGAACGGGGCGGGCGCGGAGCGGTTGTACTCGGGGGTGACAAAGACAAAGCCGTCCAGGGAGTCGATCCAGCGGGCGATCGGCTCGCCGATGCGGCCTTCGCGGGTGGAGCCGAGGATGATTCCGATGCGCATGGGGGGTCCCTTCGGGTGCGTCCAGTGAAGCAACGTGCGTGTAGGTGACACGTTAACAACCTGCTCAACGCGGGAGCCCGCGGATCTCTTCCGCGCGTGTCAGGGCGGGGTGCTAATCTCGGATGCAGCCTCCCAGGCTGGGACGCACCAATCAGATTCGACATCCTTTAAATTCCGCACAGAGAGGCGGGGAAGGAGGTCCGATGAGTACAACGAACCGCTCGACGGTCGACCTACTGAACGCCGACGACGTCGCGCGCACCATTGCACGCATCGCCCACCAGATCATAGAAAAAACGGCGCTGGACTCCGAGGACGCGCCGCGCGTGATCCTCCTCGGCATCCCCTCCGGAGGGGTTCCCCTGGCGCAGCGCATCGCCGCCGCCATTTCCGAGTTCTCCGGCCGCGAGGTGCCCGTGGGCAGCCTCGACGTCACCCTCTACCGCGACGACCTGCGCGACAAGCCGCACCGTGCGCTTCTGCCCACGCGCATCCCCGAGGACATCGACGGCTCCGTGGTCATCCTCGTCGACGACGTCCTCTTCTCCGGCCGCACGATCCGCGCCGCGCTCGACTCGCTGCGCGACGTCGGCCGCCCCCGCGCCATCCAGCTCGCCGTGCTCGTCGATCGCGGCCACCGCGAGCTGCCCATCCGCGCCGACTACGTGGGCAAGAACATCCCCACGGCGAAGGGGGAGGACGTGGACGTCACCCTCACCCCGCTCGACGCGGCCGACGCCGTCACCCTGACCCGGGAGATCCCCTAAATGAAACACCTCATCGACATCAAGGACCTCTCCCGCGAGGAGATCGTCGGCATCATGGACGAGGCCGACCGCTTCCGCGAGGCGCTCGAGGGCCGCGAGATCAAGAAGCTCCCGACGCTGCGCGGGCGCACCATCTTCACCCTCTTCTACGAAAACTCCACCCGCACCCGCGCCTCCTTCGAGACGGCCGGCAAGTGGATGAGCGCGGACGTGATCAACATCTCCGCCTCGTCGTCCTCGGTGAAGAAGGGCGAGTCCCTCAAGGACACGGCCTCGACCCTCGCCGCGATCGGCGCCGACGCCGTGATCATGCGCCACCCGGCCTCGGGCGCGGCGCAGCTGCTCACCACCTGGCTTCCCGAGACCTCCATCATCAACGCGGGCGACGGCCAGCACCAGCACCCGACGCAGGCGCTTCTCGACGCCGTCACCATGCGCCAGAAGGTCGGCGACGTCGCGGGACGCACGGTGCTCATCGTCGGAGACATCCTGCACTCCCGCGTCGCCCGCTCCAACGTCGACCTGCTCTCCGCCCTCGGCGCGGAGGTGGTCCTCGTGGCCCCGCCGACGCTTCTGCCCCAGGGCGTGGAGCACTGGCCGGCGCGCGTTACCGCCGACTTCGACGCCGAGCTCGCCGCGGCCGACGTGGTGATGATGCTGCGCGTCCAGGCCGAGCGCATGAACGGCGGGTTCTTCCCCTCGCACCGCGAGTACGCCACGCTGTTCGGCCTGAGCCGCGAACGCGCCGACCGTCTCAAGGACGGCGCCGTGATCATGCACCCGGGCCCGATGCTGCGCGGCATGGAAATCAACTTCAACGTGGCCGACCGGGACAACACCGCCGTACTCCAGCAGGTCTCCAACGGCGTGTACACCCGCATGGCCGTCCTGTTCACCCTTCTGGCGGGAGAGGAAAGCTAAATGGCAACCACCCTGATCACCAACGTCCGCCCCTACGGCGAGGACACCGCGGACATTCTCGTTCGCGACGGCGTCATCGCCGCAATCGGCGCTGACCTCAACCGCGAGGGGGTCGACGAGGTCATTGACGGCCGCGGCAACGTCGCGCTGCCCGGCCTCGTGGACATGCACGTCCACCTCCGCGAGCCCGGCCGCGAGGACACCGAGACCATCGCCACCGGCTCCGACGCAGCCGCCCGCGGCGGCTTCACCGCCGTGTTCACCATGGCCAACACCAGCCCGGTTATCGACCAGCCCTTCCTCGCCGACGCGGTGTGGGAGAAGGGTCAGGCCTACGGCGCCTGCGACGTCTACCCGGTCGGCTCCATCACCCAGGACCTCAAGGGGGAGCAGCTCACCGAGATCGGCCTGATGAGCCGCTCGCACGTGCGCATGTTCTCCGACGACGGCAAGTGCGTCAACGACCCGCAGATCATGCGCCGCGCCATCGAGTACGCGAAGGCCTACGATGTCCTGCTCGCGCAGCACGCCGAGGACCACCGCATGACCGAGGGAGCCTGCGCCCACGAGGGCGAGACCGCGGCGCGGCTCGGCCTGCGCGGCTGGCCGCGTGTCGCGGAGGAGTCCATCGTCGCCCGCGACGTCATCATGACGCGCGACTACGGCGGGCGCCTGCACATCTGCCACGCCTCCACCAATGGCACCGTCGACCTGCTGCGCTGGGCGAAGGAGCAGGGCATCACGGTCACCGCCGAGGTGACCCCGCACCACCTGGTACTCACCGACGCCAAGCTGGAGACCTACGACGGCAACTTCCGCGTCAACCCGCCGCTGCGCGAGAAAACGGACACGGAGGCGCTGCGCGACGCGCTTCTCGACGGCACCATCGACGTCGTGGCCACCGACCACGCCCCCCACGGCTCCGAGGACAAGTGCGTCGAGTTCGAGCACGCCAAGCCCGGCATGCTGGGCCTGGAGACCTCGCTCGCCGTCGTCCACCAGGTGTTCGTCGAGCCCGGCCTCGCCGACTGGCGCTTCGTCGCCCGGGTGATGAGCGAGCGCCCCGCCGAGATCCTCAAGCTGGCCGAGCATGGCCGACCCATCGCCGAGGGCGAACCCGCCAACCTGGCGCTGATCAACCCGGACGCGCCGTGGACCGCCGTCGGCGAGGACATGGCCTCGAAGGCCTCCAACACCCCCTACGAGGGGATGGACTTCTCGGCCCGCGTCGAGCTCACCATGCTGCGCGGCCGGATCACCCACCGTATCGAGAACTAACCCAAAGGACTGACACCACATGAGCAACCAGAAAATCCCCGCCGTCCTCGTTCTCGGTGACGGCAAGGTCTTCCCCGGCTACTCCTTCGGCTCCGCCGCCGAGGTCTACGGCGAGGCGGTGTTCACCACCGCCATGACCGGCTACCAGGAGACCATGACCGACCCCTCCTACCACCGCCAGATCGTGGTGATGACCGCCCCGCAGATCGGCAACACCGGCTGGAACGACGAGGATAACGAGTCCCACGACTCCAACATCTGGGTCGCCGGCCTGGTCATCCGCGACCTGGCCAAGCGCGTCTCCAACTGGCGCGCCGAGCGCTCCCTCGAAGACGAGATGAAGGCCCAGGACGTCACGGGCATCTACGGCGTGGACACCCGCAGCGTCGTGCGCCACCTGCGCAACTACGGCTCCATCGCCGCGGGCATCTTCACGGGGGAGGCGGCGCGCGAGGACGTCGACAAGCTCGTGGCAAAGGTCAACGAGCAGCCCGCGATGACGGGCGCGGACCTGGCCGGCGAGGTCTCCACCGACGAGCCTTACACGATCGCCGCCGAGGGGGAGAAGAAGTACACCGTCGTCGCCTACGACATGGGCATCAAGTCGGCGACCCCCGGCCACTTTGCCAAGCGCGGCATCGAGACCGTCGTCGTGCCGGCCAACACCCCCTACGCCGAGATCGCGCGCTACAACCCGGACGGCGTGTTCATCTCCAACGGCCCGGGCGACCCCGCCACCGCGGACGAGATGGTGGCCGTGACCCGCGAGGTCATCGAGAACAAGGTGCCGCTGTTCGGCATCTGCTTCGGCAACCAGATCCTCGGCCGCGCGCTCGGCATGGAGACCTACAAGCTCACGTTCGGCCACCGCGGCGTCAACGTGCCCGTGAAGAACCACCTCACCGGGAAGATCGACATCACCAGCCAGAACCACGGCTTCGCACTGAAGGGCACGGCAGGGGAGAGCTTCGACACCGACTTCGGCCCCGCCGTGGTCACCCACACCTGCCTCAACGACGACGTGGTCGAGGGCGTCGCCCTGGAAAGCGGGATGGCCTACTCCGTGCAGTACCACCCCGAGTCCGCCGCCGGCCCCCACGACGCCAACCCGCTGTTCGACCAGTTCATTGACCTGATGGACAACCACAGCCCGAACAAGAACTAACCAGGAGAGGAAACGCACACACCATGAAGCGAGAAGACATCAACCACGTCCTGGTTATCGGCTCCGGCCCGATTGTCATCGGCCAGGCCTGCGAGTTCGACTACTCCGGCACCCAGGCGTGCCGCGTGCTCAAGGAGGAGGGCCTGCGCGTCACCCTCATCAACTCGAACCCGGCCACCATCATGACCGACCCCGAGTTCGCCGACCACACCTACGTCGAGCCGATCGAGCCCGCCTACATCGACGCGATCCTCGCCCGCGAGGCGGAGCAGGGCCACCCCGTCGACGCCATCCTGGCCACCCTCGGCGGGCAGACCGCGCTCAACGCGGCCATCCAGCTCGACCGCCAGGGCATCCTGGACAAGCACGGGGTGGAGCTCATCGGCGCGAACATCGACGCAATCGAGCGCGGCGAGGACCGTCAGAAGTTCAAGGACATCGTGGCGAAGATCGGCGGCGAGTCCGCGCGCTCCCGCGTCTGCCACACGATGGATGAGGTCCACGACACCGTCGCCGAGCTCGGCCTGCCCGTCGTCGTGCGCCCCTCCTTCACCATGGGCGGGCTCGGCTCCGGCCTGGCCTTCACCATGGAGGACCTCGACCGCATCGCGGGCGGCGGCCTGGAGGCCTCGCCCGAGGCGAACGTCCTCATCGAAGAGTCTATCCTCGGCTGGAAGGAGTTCGAGCTCGAGCTCATGCGCGACGGTGACGACAACGTCGTGGTCATCGCCTCGATCGAGAACGTCGACGCGCTCGGCGTGCACACCGGCGACTCCGTGACCGTCGCCCCCGCGCTCACCCTGACCGACCGCGAGTTCCAGACCATGCGCGACCAGGGCATTGCGATCATCCGCGAGGTCGGCGTGGACACCGGCGGCTGCAACATCCAGTTCGCCGTCAACCCGGTCGACGGGCGCATCATCACCATCGAGATGAACCCGCGCGTGTCGCGCTCCTCCGCGCTGGCGTCGAAGGCGACGGGCTTCCCGATTGCCAAGATCGCCTCCAAGCTCGCCATCGGCTACACCCTCGACGAGATCACCAACGACATCACCGGGGTGACCCCGGCGGCCTTCGAGCCGACGCTGGACTACGTGATCGTGAAGATGCCGCGCTTCGCCTTCGAGAAGTTCCCCGGCTCGGACGAGACCCTGGGCACCTCCATGAAGGCCGTCGGCGAGGCCATGGGTATCGGCCGCAACTACATCCAGGGCCTGAACAAGGTCATGCGCTCGATGGAGGACAAGCCCAACGGCTTCTGGACCCGCCCGGACGAGTACTTCGCCGGCGAGCGCGCCACGGACGTCGCCGCCGTGCTCGAGGACCTGAAGACGCCGACCGACAAGCGCATGTACGACGTCGAGCTGGCGCTGCGCCTCGGCGCGACGATCGAGCAGGTCTACGAGGCCTCCGGCATCGACCCCTGGTTCCTCGCCGAGCTCGCCGCGCTCATCGAGTTCCGTGGCACGCTTGTCGACGCCCCCGTCCTCGACGCCGATCTCCTGCGCGAGGCCAAGGCCTACGGGCTTTCCGACGCCCAGATCGCCGCGCTGCGCCCCGAGCTCGCCGGCGAGGACGGCGTGCGCGCCCTGCGCTGGTCCCTCGGCGTGCACCCCGTGTTCAAGACGGTGGACACCTGCGCCGGCGAGTTCGAGGCCCAGACCCCGTACCACTACTCGGCCTACGAGCTCGACCCGAACGCGGAGTCCGAGATCGCCGAGACCGGCAGGGAGAAGGTCATCATCCTCGGCTCCGGCCCGAACCGCATCGGCCAGGGCATCGAGTTCGACTACTCTTGCGTGCACGCCGCGCTCGAGCTCTCCCGCGTCGGCTACGAGACGGTGATGGTCAACTGCAACCCCGAGACCGTCTCCACCGACTACGACACCGCGGATCGCCTCTACTTCGAGCCGCTCACCTTCGAGGACGTCATGGAGGTCTACCGCGCGGAGTCCGCCTCCGGCACGGTCGCGGGCGTGATCGTCCAACTCGGCGGGCAGACCCCGCTGGGCCTGGCGCAGAAGCTCGCCGACGCGGGCGTGCCCGTCGTGGGCACCAGCCCCGAAGCGATCGACCTGGCCGAAGACCGCGGCGAGTTCGGCAAGGTGCTTGCCGACGCCAACCTGCCCGCCCCCGCCTACGGCACCGCCACCTCCTTCCCGGAGGCGCGGGAAGTCGCCGAGCGCATCGGCTACCCCGTGCTCGTGCGCCCCTCCTACGTGCTGGGCGGCCGCGGCATGGAGATCGTCTACGACGAGGCCAGCCTGGAGGACTACATCAACCGGGCGACCGAGCTCAGCCCCGACCACCCGGTGCTGGTGGACCGCTTCCTCGACTCCGCCATCGAGATCGACGTCGACGTGCTCTGCGACGGCGAGTCCGTCTACCTCGGCGGCGTGATGGAGCACATCGAGGAGGCCGGCATCCACTCGGGCGACTCCGCCTGCGCGTTGCCGCCGATGACCATCGGCCCGGAGGACATCGCCACCGTGCGGCGCAGCGCCGAGGCGCTGGCCCACGGCATCGGCGTGAAGGGCCTGATGAACGTCCAGTTCGCCCTCAAGGACGACATCCTCTACGTCATCGAGGCCAACCCGCGCGCCTCGCGTACCGTGCCTTTCGTGTCCAAGGCCACCGGCGTTCACCTGGCCAAGGCCGCCTCCCGGATCATGATGGGCGCCACCATCGCCGAGCTGAAGGCGGAGGGCATGCTCCCCGCCGACTACGACGGCGGCTCCCTGCCGCTGGAGCACCCGATCGCGGTGAAGGAGGCGGTGCTGCCGTTCACCCGCTTCCGCACCCCGGAGGGCCGCGTGCTCGACACCATCCTCGGCCCCGAGATGAAGTCCACGGGCGAGGTCATGGGCCTGGCCGACTCCTTCGGCGAGGCCTACGCCAAGGCTGAGGCCGCCGCGTTCGGCGAGCTGCCGTCGGAGGGCACGGTGTTCGTCTCCGTGGCCAACCGCGACAAGCGCTCCCTGATCCTGCCCATCCAGCGCCTCTACACCATGGGCTTTACCATCCTCGCCACCGCCGGCACGGCCTCCATGCTGCGCCGCAACGGCATCGAATGCGAGGTCGCGCTCAAGGCCTCCGAGGTGCGCGAGGGCGCCGAGGGAACCTCGATCGTGGACAGGATCACCAACGGCGAGATCGACCTCATCCTCAACACCCCGGCCGGGTCCTCCGGTGCGCGCCACGACGGCTACGAGATCCGCGCCGCCGCCACCGCCGCCGGCGTGCCGCAGGTGACCACGGTGCAGGGCGTCGTCGCCGCGGTGCAGGGCATCGAGGGCGTGCGCGACAACGACATCTCGGTGCTCAGCCTGCAGGAGATCGACCACACGGCGGGCGGGCGCTAAATGGGCTTCGGAGAACGCCTCGTCGCGGCGGGGGAGAAGCACGGCCGGCTCTGCGTGGGCATCGACCCGCACGCCGGGCTGCTAGAGACGTGGGGCCTGGGCGATTCCGTGGAGGGCCTGCGCGCGTTCAGCGAGATCTGCGTCGAGGCCTTCGCCGGACACGTCGCGCTGGTCAAGCCCCAGGTGGCCTTCTTTGAGCGCTTCGGTTCCGCCGGTTTCGCGGTGCTCGAAGAGACCCTCGCCGCCCTGCGCGAGGCGGGCACGCTCACCGTCGCCGACGCGAAGCGCGGAGACATCGGTTCCACGATGGAGGGCTACGCCCGGGCCTGGCTGGGCGCGGGGTCCCCGCTCGAGGCCGACGCCGTCACGCTGACGCCTTTCCTGGGCGTCGGCTCGCTCGAGCCAGCCATCCGGCTGGCTGGTGAGAACGGCAAGGGCGTGTTTGTCATGGCGGCGAACTCCAACCCGGAGGCCGAGGCGTTCCAGGCCCAGCGGGTCGACGGGGTGAGCATCGCCCAGCAGATGGTGGACGCCTGCGCCGCGTACAACGACGGCGGGGGCGTCGGCGACGTGGGCGTCGTCGTCGGGGCCACGGTCGCCGACCCGCCGGAGCTCGGCGGGCTCAACGCGCCCGTGCTCATGCCGGGCGTGGGCGCCCAGGGGGCGACCTTCGAGGACGTCGTCCGCATCGCCGGGCGGCGGGCGCGGCTGGTGTTCCCGAACGTTTCGCGGGGCGTACTATCCGCGGGGCCGGACGTCGATAAGCTGCGAAAATGCGCCGTTGACATGGGAAAACGCGCTTAGTGCGGGGCGCATTAGTCGGCGCGGAAAAACCCTGGTAGTTTAGGTGCGTCAACGCGATGACGTGGTAAAACGTGTCACAACACGGCCCTCGGCTATCGTGCTACAAACGACCCAGTGATACACTTGGCCGGAACCAGCGAGTTGCACCGGTGGGATTCGCACTGCGCGGGACCTGCTGCGGCTGGCTGATCCGGTTGGGAAACTGGCCAAAGATTTTTACTACTACACAATGGAGGAAACGTGGCCCTTCCACAGTTGACCGATGAGCAGCGCAAGGAAGCCCTCGCCAAGGCGGCCGAGGCGCGCAAGCAGCGCGCGGAACTGAAGGCGTCCCTGAAGCGTGGCGACACCACCCTCAAGGACGTGCTCGGCAAGGCTGAGTCGGACGAGATCATCGGCAAGACCAAGGTCTCCGCTCTCCTCGAGGCGATGCCGAAGGTGGGCAAGGTCAAGGCCCGCGAGATCATGGAGGAGCTGGAGATCGCCCAGACCCGCCGCCTGCGGGGCCTCGGCGAGCGTCAGCGTCGCGCCCTGCTGGAGCGTTTCGGCTACTCCGAGGACTAGGCCCGTGTCGGACGTGACGCCGCGGGGGAGGCTGGTCGTTCTGGCCGGTCCCTCCGCCGTGGGCAAATCGACAGTCGTCCACCGTCTGCGCACCGACGTCCCCGACCTCTACTTCTCCGTCTCCATGACCACGCGTCAGCCGCGCCCCGGCGAGGTCGACGGGAAGGACTACTTCTTCGTCACCGCCGAGGACTTCCGGCGCTGCATTGACGCGGGGGAGATGCTCGAATGGGCCGACATTCACGGCGGCCTCCAGCGCTCCGGCACCCCGGCGGGTCCCGTGCGCGAGGCCCTAGCGGCCGGCCGCCCGGTGCTGGTCGAGGTTGACCTGGTGGGAGCTAGGAACATCAAGCGGCTCATGCCGGAGGCCTCCACGGTTTTCCTCGCCCCGCCGTCGTGGGAGGTGCTCGTGGAGCGCCTCACCGGCCGGGGGACCGAGCCCGAGGACGTGATCCGGCGCAGGCTGGAAACGGCCCGCGGCGAGCTCGAGGCCCAGGGCGAGTTCGACGATGTGGTGGTCAATGACGACGTCGAGACGGCTGTCGCCGCGATAGCGGATATACTTCTGAGCACACAACCCGAGAATTAGTAGGTGCAAGTGAGCAACGTAACCAACGACCTGTCGACGAGCCAGGCTCCCGAGGAAATGGTCTACGACACCCCCGAGGGCATCACCGCTCCGCCGATCGACGAGCTGCTGACCAAGGTGTCCTCCAAGTACGCCCTGGTGATCTTCGCCGCGAAGCGCGCGCGCCAGATCAACAGCTTCTACCAGGAGCAAGACGAGGGCGTCTTCGAGTTCATCGGCCCCCTTGTCACTCCCGAGGTCGGCGAGAAGCCGCTGTCGATCGCCCTGCGCGAGATCCAGGCCGGGCTCCTCGAGCACGAGGAAGGCCAGTAAGCCGCTTCACGACGCCACACCGGGCGCGCCCCCACACCCTGGGCGGCGCGCCTTCGTCGTTTCCGCGGTGCGTAGACTGGGCGGACATGAGCAACCCGAGAAACGTCGTCGTCGGCGTCGCCGGCGGGATCGCCGCCTACAAGGCCTGCCACCTCGTCCGTGACTTCAAGGAGGCGGGGGACAACGTCCGCGTCGTCCCCACGGCCAACGCGCTGAACTTCGTCGGCGCCGCGACCTTCGAGGCGCTGTCCGGGCAGCCGGTGGACACCGGGGTGTTCACCCGGGTCGACGAGGTGCAGCACGTGCGCATCGGCCAGGAGGCGGACCTCATCGTCATCGCCCCGGCGACGGCGGATCTCATCGCCCGGATCGCCGCCGGGCGCGCGGACGACCTTCTCACCTCCACCATCCTCGTGTCCACCTGCCCGGTGGTGGTTGCCCCGGCGATGCACACAGAGATGTGGCTCAACCCGGCCACGCAGGCGAACGTGCGCACGCTGCGCGAGCGGGGCGTGACGGTGCTGGAGCCCGCGCACGGCAGGCTGACCGGCGCGGACACCGGGCCGGGGCGGCTCATGGAGCCCGCCGCGATCGCGGCGATGGCGCGCACCGTCGCCGAGCACGGCCCGCTCCCGCGCACCCTGGAGGGGCTGCGGGTGCTCATCAGCGCGGGCGGCACGCAGGAGAACATCGACCCGGTGCGCTACGTGGGCAACCGCTCCTCCGGCAGGCAGGGCTTCGCCCTGGCGGACATCGCCGCCCACCGCGGTGCCACGGTCACCGTGGTGGCGGGGGCGACCGACGAGCTCGACACCCCGGCGGGCGCCGAGGTCGTGAGGGTGCGCTCGACGCGGCAGCTGCAGGAGGAGATGACCGCGCGGGCGGGGGAGGCGGACGTCATCATCATGGCCGCAGCGGTGTCCGACTACCGGCCCGAGACGGAGGCCACCTCCAAGCTGAAGAAGGGCGAAGCGGACGACGCCCTGTCCACCCTGCGGCTGGTGGAGAACCCGGACGTGCTGCGGGGGCTCGTCGACAAGCGCGAGGCGGGGGAGACTCGGGCCGTGATCGTCGGCTTCGCGGCAGAGACCGACAACCCCCTCGAGTACGGTAAGGCGAAGCTGGCGCGCAAGGCCGCGGACCTGCTCATGGTCAACTCCGTGGCCGGCGGGCGGGTGTTCGGGGAGGCCCGCAACAGCGGCTGGCTGGTGGCGCGGGACGGCTCGGTGGCGGAGATCGCCGACGGGTCGAAGCACGTCGTGGCGGCGGAGATCTGGGACGCCATCGAGAAGTGGACCTCTTAGGTTGGCAAATTAGACCGCTTGGTCTATATTGGTCAGAGTTGGCCTTCCACCGCGATGACGCTGAGCCCGGCGCCCGGACACGGTAAGGCGCGTTACCCCAGAAGACTGCGAGGAAGGAACTGCTCTTGACTACCGCGAACTACCACCGTCTCTTCACGAGTGAATCCGTCACCGAGGGCCACCCGGACAAGATCTGCGACGCCATCTCCGACGCCGTCCTCGACGACATCCTCCGTCAGGACCCGAAGGCCCGCGTGGCCGTGGAGACGCTGGTGACCACCGGCCAGGTCCACGTCGTCGGCGAGGTTTCCACGTCCGCGTACTCGAACATCGCGAAGATCGTGCGCCAGAAGCTCGTCGGCATTGGGTTCACCTCCTCCGAGGTCGGCTTCGACGGCAAGACCTGCGGCGTCAACATCGCCATCGGCGAGCAGTCCGACGAGATCGCCAACGGCGTGAGCTTCTCCCAGGAGCACCGCGAAGACCGCTCCACCGAGGAAAACGACCAGGCGGGCGCGGGCGACCAGGGCCTCATGTTCGGCTACGCCACCGACGAGACCCCCGAGTACATGCCGCTGCCCATCTCCACCGCTCACCGCCTCGCGCGCCGCCTCACCGAGGTGCGCAAGCTCGGCGAGGTGGTGGGCCTGCGCCCCGACGGCAAGACCCAGGTGACCTTCGCCTACGACGGCGACACCCCGGTCCACCTCGACACCGTCGTCGTGTCCACCCAGCACGACCCGAACTTCGCGGGCCAGGAGCTTTTCGACGCCGTCCGCGAGCACGTGGTTGAATGGGTCATCGCCGACGCCGGCCTCGAGCGCTTCTACGACGCCGAGACGAAGCTCCTGGTCAACCCGTCCGGCTCCTTCATCACTGGCGGACCGATGGGCGACGCCGGCCTGACGGGGCGCAAGATCATCGTCGACACCTACGGCGGCATGGCCCGACACGGCGGCGGCGCGTTTTCCGGCAAGGACCCCTCGAAGGTGGACCGCTCCGGCGCCTACGCGATGCGCTGGGTGGCCAAGAACGTCGTCGCCGCGGGCCTCGCCTCACGCGCCGAGATCCAGGTGGCCTACGCCATCGGCCGCGCCACCCCGGTCGGGCTGTACGTGGAGACCTTCGGCACCGCTGCCGAGGGCCAGACCAACGAGTCGATCCAGCACGCCGTGGAGAAGGTCTTCGACCTGCGCCCGGCGGCCATCATCAACGACCTCGACCTGCTGCGCCCGATCTACGGCCAGACCGCCGCCTACGGCCACTTCGGCCGCACGGACATCGACCTGCCGTGGGAGCGGCTCGACCGCGTGGACGACCTGCGCGCGGCGGCTGGCCTGAACTAGCCGGCGGGGCGGTGTCGGACGCCGCGATACAATCTGTGGCCATGTCGACCACCCCAGCAGCAGACGCGCCCGTCGCCCGCCTCCTCCCGCTGCTGGGGCTGTCGCACCTCGACCGGCCCTTCGACTACCTCGTCGCCGAGAAGGACTCGGCCGCCGCGCAGCCCGGCGTGCGCGTGCGCATCCGCTTCGCCGGCCGCCTCGTCGACGCCATCGTCCTGTCGCGCCACGCCACCTCGGAGCACGACGGCGAGCTGCGCTACATCGAGCGGGTCATCTCCCCCGAGGTGGTCGCGCCCGCGGCGCTGCGCTCGCTTGTCGACGCCCTCGCGGAGCGCTACGCCGGAACCCGCTCCGACATCTACCGCGCCGCCATCCCGGCGCGCCACGCGAAGGCCGAGGAGACCGACACGACCACCCCGTGGGAGGAGCTGGGCGAGGCGCAGGAGCCGGACCTGTCCGCCTGGACCTCCTACGAGTTCGGCGACTCCTTCGTCGACGCCGTCCTCGCTGGCAAGCTGGCTCGCGCCGCCTGGCAGGTCGCCCCCGGGGACGACTGGGCTGCCGCGGCGGCGGCGCTGTGCGCGAAGGTCGCGGTGGACGGCGGGGGCGCGCTCATTGTGGTGCCGGACCAGCGGGACGTCGACAGGTGCGAGGCTGCCCTGCGCGGGGTCGTCGGGGCCCGGCAGATCACCACGCTGACGGCGGCGCAGGGGCCGCAGGCGCGCTACTCGCGCTACCTCTCGGTGCTCCACGGGCAGGGCCGGCTGGTGGTGGGGACGCGCTCGGCGGCGTTCGCCCCGGTGGCCGACCTGCGCCTCATGGTGCTCATGCACGACGGAGATGACTCGCTCGTCGACCCCCGTGCCCCCTACGTCCACGCCCGGGAGGTGCTGACCACCCGGGCGGCGCTCGAGGGCGCCTGCCTGATCATCGGGGGCCACGCCCGTACGGCCGAGACGCAGCTGCTCGTCGAGTCGGGCTGGATGCACGAGCTCGTCGCCCCGCGCGAGGTGCTGCGCCAGCGGGCGCCCTACATCCGCGCGGCGGGCGACTCCGACTTAGAGCTCGAGCGCGACCCCCGAGCGCGCGAGGCGCGCCTGCCCTCCGCCGCCTTCCAGGCCGCCACTAAGTCGCTCGAGCGCGGCGCCCCGGTCCTCTTCCAGGTCCCCCGCACCGGTTACGTGCAGTCGCTCGCCTGCGGCAGCTGCCGCACCCCGGCCCGGTGCCGCTGGTGCAACGGCCCGCTCGGCCTGCCGCAGGGCGGGCCGGCGGCCGCCCCCGCGTGCCGCTGGTGCGGCCGCGTCGACTCGTCCCACGTGTGCGGGGTGTGCGGGTCGAAGAAGCTGCGGGCGGTGGTGCTCGGCACGGAGCGCACCGCGGAGGAGCTGGGGCGCGCCTTCCCGCGCACGAGGGTGCGCACGTCGTGGGGGGAGCGGATCCTCGACACGGTGCCGCGCGAGCCGCTCATCGTCGTCGCGACCCCGGGGGCCGAGCCGCGCGTCGAGTCCGGGGGCTACGGGGCCGCGGTGCTGCTGGACACCTGGGCGCTGCTGCGCCGCCAGGACCTGCGGGCGGTGGAGGACACCTTCGCCAAGTGGATGGGCGCGGCCTCTCTCGTCGATTCCCGCCTCGATTCCGGCGAGGTGATTGTGGTGGCGGAGCCCGCGCTGCCGCCGGTGCAGCACCTCATTCGCTGGGACCCCGTCAGCCAAGCGGCGGGGGAGCTGGCGCAGCGCCGCGAGGCCCGGTTCCCCCCGGCGGTGCACGTCGCGGTTGTCGACGCCCCCCGCGCCGCGCTGGAGGACTTCTTCGCGCACACCGAGCTTCCCGGCGACGCCGAGAAACTCGGGCCTGTCGACCTGCCGCCCGGCGAGGACCTGCCGGGGGAGTGGGACGAGCGCTCTTTCGGCCCGGCGCAGCGCATGCTGGTGCGCAGCCCCCTGGCCGGGCGCGCCGAGCTCGGCCGGGCGCTGCGGGCCGGGTCGGTGAGCCGGGCGACGCGCAAGCAGGATCTGCCGCTGCGGATCCAGGTCGACCCGGTCAACATCGGCTAGCCGGCACGCCCAGTACACTCTATGGGCATGGCAGTGCGCGAGATCAGGTTGTTCGGGGATCCGGTTCTGAATTCGGCGGCGGCGCCCGTGCGGGAGTTCGGGGAGCCGCTGCGCCGCCTCGTCGCCGACATGCTCGAGACGATGGACCACGCCGGCGGCGTGGGGCTGGCCGCCAACCAGATCGGCCTGGGGACGCGCGTGTTCGTGTTCGACTGCCAGGGCATGCGCGGGCACCTGGTCAACCCGCAGTGGCGCCCCCTCGGCGAGGACCTCCAGGTCGGCGCGGAGGGCTGCCTCTCCGTGCCGGGGGTCTCCGGGCCCGTCGCGCGCTACAACAGCGTCGTGGCCACGGGGTGCGACGCCGAGGGCCGCCCCCTCACGCTTCGCGCCACCGGCCTTCTGGCCCGCTGCATCCAGCACGAGACGGACCATCTCGACGGCATCATGTTCATGCGGCGCATGGTCCCCGAGGTGCGCAAGGAAGCGATGACGATGATCCGCAACGCGGACTGGTTTAAGGAGAAGTAGATGCGTCTGGTCTTCGCCGGCACCCCCGAACCCGCGGTGGTGGCCCTGCAGAAGCTCATTCATTCGGAGCACGAGGTTGTGGCCGTGCTCACCCGCCCCGACGCCCGGCGCGGCCGGGGCAGGACCCTGCACCCCTCGCCGGTCAAGGCGCTGGCCGAGGCCAACGGCATCGAGGTGCTCACGCCGGAGTCCCTGCGCGGCAACGAGGAGATCCGGGCCCGGCTCGCCGGCATCGCCCCGGACGCCATCCCCGTCGTCGCCTACGGCAACCTCATCCCCGAGGACATGCTGGACATCCCCCGCCACGGGTGGGTCAACCTGCACTTCTCCCTGCTCCCGCAGTGGCGCGGCGCGGCCCCGGTGCAGGCGGCGATCAAAAACGGCGACGTCACCACCGGCGCGACGACCTTCCGCATCGACCCCGGGCTCGACACCGGCGACATCCTCGGCACCGTCGGCGAGGACATCGGCCCGCGCGACACGGCCGACGACCTCCTCACTCGTCTCGCGCACGCCGGCGCGGGGCTGCTCGTGGACACGATGACAGCCCTCGAGACGGGGGCGGTCACCCCGGTGTCCCAGCCCGCCGAGGGCACGTACGCGCGCAAGATAACGCCCGCCGACGCCCAGGTGTCCTGGTCGCAGCCGGCCGTAGAGATCGACCGCGCCATCCGCGCCCACACCCCCGGGCCCGGCGCCTGGACGACGTGGGAGGGCCAGCGCGTCAAGCTCGGCCCCGTGGAGCCCACGGACGCCTCCGGCTCCGCCGGCCTCGGCCCGGGCGAGGTGCGCGCCGAGAAGAACGCCGTCTACGTCGGCACCGGCACGACCGAGGTGCGCCTGGGCACCGTCCAGCCGCCGGGCAAGAAAATGATGGACGCCGCCGCGTGGGCGCGCGGCCTCCACACAGACGTCATCGAACAGGGAGTGGTGTTCCAGTGAGCGGAGGGTTCAGGTCGCGCGCCGCCGGGCGCAGGCAGACGGCCACGCAACAGCGCCGGGCGGTGGACGCGCCGAAGAGCGCCGCCGGGCGCGGGGAGGTGCGGGAGAAGAGGGCGTCGATAGGCGACCCCGCCCGCGAGGTGGCGTGGGAGGTGCTCTACCGCGTCGCGGAGGACAACGCGTTTGCTAACCTCGTGCTGCCGAAGCTGTTGCGCGAGCGCCGCATCAAGGGGCGCGACGCCGCATTCGCCACCGAGCTGACCTACGGCGCGCTGCGCTCGCTGGGCGTGCTCGACGCCGTCATCGCCGACTGCTCCTCGCGCCCCCTCGACAGGATCGCCCCCGAGGTCCTTGCCGCGCTGCGGCTCGGGACCTACCAGCTGCTGTACACGCGCGTGGAGCCCCACGCGGCGGTGGACACCTCCGTGAGCCTCGTCGAGGCCGCCGGGCAGCCCAAGGCGACCGGCTTCGCCAACGGCATCCTGCGCACGATTTCGCGCACCCCGGCGCAGCAGTGGATGGACAGGCTCGCCCCGGCAGAACCGCTGGCCAACCTCGCCTTCCGCACCGCGCACCCCGAGTGGATTGCGCGCTCCTTCGCGCGCGTGCTCGGCGAGGGGGAGCTGGAGCACGCGCTCGCCGCCGACAGCGAGCGCCCCATCGTCCACCTCGTCGCCCGCCCCGGAGAGATCTCCGCCGAGGAGCTGGCGCTGATCACCGGCGGAGAGGAGGGCCGGTACTCGCCCTACGCCGTCTACCTCCCCGAGGGCGACCCCGGCCAGCTCGAGCCCGTGTGCGACGGGCTCGCCGCGGTGCAGGACGAGGGCTCGCAGCTCATCGCCCGCGCCGCCGCCACGGTGCCCGTGGAGGACGACCGGGGCCGCTGGCTGGACCTCTGCGCCGGCCCGGGAGGCAAGGCGGCGCTCATGGGCTCACTTGCGGCCATCGACGGGGCGCACGTCGACGCCATCGAGATCTCGGAGCACCGCGCGGAGCTGATCCGCAAGGCCGTCCGGGGCCTGCCCGTCACCGTCCGCACGGCCGACGGCCGCGACCCGGGCCTCGAGCCGGGCTACGACAGGGTGCTTGTCGACGCCCCCTGCTCCGGCCTCGGCGCCCTGCGGCGCCGCCCCGAGGCGCGCTGGACCAAGTCCGAGGGTGACATCGCCGGGCTGAACACGCTGCAGTCCGAGCTGCTCGCCTCCGCGATCCGGATGGCGAAGCCCGGCGGGGTCATCGTCTACTCGACGTGCTCGCCTGACGCGCGCGAGACGCGGGAGATCGTCGACGCGGCGCTGTCTGCCGGGGGCGTCGAGGAGCTCGACGCGCGGCAGTTCGTCGGCGGAATGGACAACGTCGGCGCCGGCCCGGCCGTGCAGATGTGGCCGCACCGCCACGGCACCGACGCGATGTTCCTCGCCGTGCTGCGGAAGATAGGCTAGGAGCCATGATCTACATCGCCCCCTCGATCCTCGCCGCGGACTACGCGGCCCTCGGCAATGACGTGCGCAAGGTGGGCAACGCCGACCTTCTGCACGTGGACATCATGGACGGGCACTTCGTGCCCAACCTGTCGTTCGGGCCGGACGTGACCAGGGCCGTCAACGGGGTGACCGAGCAGTTCCTCGACATGCACCTGATGATCGAGGAGCCCGAGCGCTGGTTCGAAGCGTACATCGACGCCGGCGGCGACCGCCTCGTCTTCCACGTCGAGGCGACCGACGACCACGTCGCCGCGGGCAGGCAGATCCGCGAGCTCGGGGCGCAGTCCGGGTTCGCCATCAAGCCGGGAACTTCGGTCGAGCCCTACCTGGACGACCTCGAGCACTTCGACGAGGTCATGGTCATGAGCGTCGAGCCGGGCTTCGGCGGGCAGAAGTTCATGCCGGAGGTGCTGGGCAAGGTCCTCACGCTGCGCGACCACATCAACGAGCGCGGCTTGGACACCCTCATCGGGATCGACGGCGGCATCGGCGCCGGCACCATCGCGGAGGCCGCCGCCGCGGGCGTGGACGCCTTCGTGGCCGGTTCCGCGGTCTTCGGCGCGGACAACCCGGCCGAGGCTGTCGACAACCTGCGCCGCCTCGCCGCCGAAGCGCGCGAGAGCTGAGCGTGACAGTGGGCATCCCGGAGGCCCTCGCCGCGGGCGAGGCGGTGCGTGGGGCGACCTCGCCCAACCCGCCCGTCGGCTGCGCCATCGTCGGCCCCGGGGGCGAGGTCATCGCCACCGGGGGCACCTCGCCCGCCGGCGGGCCCCACGCCGAGATCAACGCGCTGCGCGCCGCCGGGGACCGCGCCCGCGGCGCCACGGCGGTGGTCACGCTCGAGCCGTGCAACCACACCGGCCGCACCGGGCCCTGCTCCCACGCCCTGGCGGAGGCCGGGATCCGGAAGGTGGTCTACCTGACCGCCGACCCCAACCCGCAGGCGGCCGGCGGGGCCGACTACCTGCGCTCCCACGGAGTGGAGGTCACCTTCGCCCCGACCCGCGTCGACGCCCTGCAGCCGTGGCTGGCCTCGGTGCGCCACGGCCGCGTGTCCGTCACCGCCAAGTTCGCCGCGACCGTGGACGGGTTCACCGCCGCAGTCGACGGGACAAGCCAGTGGATCACGGGGTCCGCGGCGCGCGAGCACGTCCACGAGGACCGGGCGCTTCGCGACGCCATCCTCGTCGGCACCGGCACCGCCATCGCGGACAACCCCTCGCTGACGGCGCGCTACCCCGACGGAACGCTGCGGGAGCGGCAGCCGCGGCGGGTGGTCGTCGGTAAGCGGAAGGTGCCCGAAGGAAACCTCACGCGGCTGGGCTTCGAGCAGTACCCCACGCCGCAGGAGGCCCTCGACACCCTGTGGGAGCAGGGCGCGCGCGACGTGCTCGTGGAGGGCGGGGCGGGCCTGCTGACCAGCGTGGTCGAGCTGGGGGTCGTCGACCGCATCCAGGCCTACGTGGCGCCGCTGCTGCTCGGCGGCGGGCGCCCGGTGGTGCAGCGGGCGCTGGCGGGAACACTGGCGGACGCGCGGCGTTACACACTGGGCGGGGTTCGTACCCTGGGCGACGACGTTCTGATCGAATTGGAGAGGTAGATGTTTACGGGACTGGTGGAAGAGATCGGACGGGTCGAAAGGCTCGATGACCTGGGTGATTCGGTGCGCATCGCCATCGCGGCGCCGGTGGTGACCGCGGACGCGGCGCCGGGCGACTCGATCGCGGTGGACGGCGTGTGCCTGACGGTGGTCGACAACGCGGAAGGGGTCTTCACGGCGGACGTGATGCAGGAGACCCTCGACCGCTCGCGCCTCGGCGGCTACGGCGTCGGCGCCCGGGTCAACCTCGAGCGGGCGCTCGCCGCGGGCGCGCGCATGGGCGGGCACATCGTGCAGGGACACGTCGACGCCGTCGCGCAGCTGCTCAGCCGCACGCCCTCCGAGCACTGGGAGGTGCTGCGCTTCAGCCTCCCGGTGGAGCTGGCGCGCTATGTGGTGGAGAAGGGCTCCATCGCCGTCAACGGCACCTCGCTGACCGTCTCGGCCGTGGGCGGCGACTGGTTCGAGGTCTCGCTGATCCCCACCACCCTGCGCGACACGACGGCAGGCGGGCTCGCCGCGGGCGAGACCGTCAACGTCGAGGTGGACATCGTGGCCAAGTACGTCGAGAAAATGGTCGGGGACTAAGGTATTCAGCCATGACAGAGCCGATTTCCCTTGACCCGGTAGAGGACGCCATTTCCGCGATCGCGCGCGGTGAGGCCGTCGTTGTCGTCGACAACGAGGACCGGGAGAACGAGGGCGATCTCATCTTCGCCGCCGAGCTGGCCACCCCGGAGCTCGTCGCGTTCATGGTCCGCCACACCTCCGGCTACATCTGCGTGGCGATGGAGGACGCGCGCGCCGACGAGCTGCGGCTGCCGCCGATGGTGGCGCTGAACGAGGACGCGCGCTCGACCGCCTACACCGTGACCGTCGACGCGGCGACCGGCACCACGGGCATTTCGGCGCGCTCGCGCTGCGAGACGATCACCCGCCTCGCGGACCCGCAGTTCGGGGCGGACGACTTCACTCGCCCCGGCCACGTCGTGCCGCTGCGCGCCCGCCGCGGGGGCGTGCTCACTCGCGACGGGCACACCGAGGCCTCCGTCGACCTGAGCCGCCTCGCGGGCCTGTCGCACGTGGGCGTTCTGTGCGAGATCGTTTCCGAGTCCGACCCGACCGACATGGCCCGCGGCCCCGAGCTGCGCGCCTTCGCGGACAAGCACGGGCTGAAGATGATCTCCATCGAGCAGCTCATTGCTTACCGACGCCACACCGAGCGCTTCGTCGAGCGAACCGTGGTGACCCACCTGCCCACCGAGTTCGGCGACTTCGAGGCCCACGGCTACCGCAACACCGTCGACGGCACGGAGCACGTGGCCCTGGTCAAGGGCGACGTCGCCGGCGCCGAGGAGGTGCTCGTTCGGGTGCACTCCGAGTGCCTGACAGGTGACGTGTTCGGCTCGAAGCGCTGCGACTGCGGGCCGCAGCTGCACGAGTCCATGCGCCGCATCCAGGAGGCGGGCGCGGGCATCGTCGTCTACGTCCGGGGCCACGAGGGCCGGGGCATCGGCCTGCTGGCCAAGCTGCAGGCCTACCGGCTGCAGGACGAGGGGCTGGACACGGTGGACGCCAATCTGGAGCAGGGCCTGCCCGTCGACGCGCGCGAGTACTCGGTGGCGGGGCAGATCCTCGCGGACCTGGGCATCGAGTCGCTGCGGGTGATGTCGAACAACCCGGACAAGGTCAGGGCGCTGTCGGGTTACGGTCCGGAGGTGGCCGGGCGTGTCCGCATCGAAATCGCGCCCTCCCACGAGAACATCCGCTACCTTCGCACGAAGCGCGACCGAATGGGCCACGACCTGCCGTCCGTGGAGCACTGGCAGGACACCGCCGGCATCTGACGTAAAGGAGCACCTCGCCATGGCGACGCACGGAGCACCCCAGGGATACACCCTCAAGGCGGAGGGCATGACGGTGGCCGTCGTGTCCACCCGCTGGAACGCGCACATTGTGGAGCGGCTCCACCGACGCGCGCTCGAGAAGGCGCGCGAGCTCGGGGCGAAGGCGGACGAGTACCTCGTCGCCGGGGCGCTGGAGCTGCCGGTCGTCGCGCAGGCGTGCGCGCAGCGCTACGACGCCGTGGTGGCGCTGGGCTGTGTCATCCGCGGCGAGACCGCCCACTTCGACTACGTCTGCGATTCCGTCACGGCGGGGTTGACCCGCGTGGCGCTGGACGAGGGCACGCCCGTCGGCAACGGCGTGCTCACCGTGGAGGACGAGGACCAGGCCCTCGACCGCGCGGGCGGCGAGGGGGCCAAGGAGGACAAGGGCGCCGAGGCGCTCGAGGCGGCGCTCGGCGCCGCAGTCGAGCTGGCCAAGGTCGCCGCGGTGGGACCCGCGCAGGTTTAACTCCGCGGCCCCCGAAGGGCTAGTATCAACCAAAAGACTTAAGCCCGCGCGGCAGCGCGGAGATCGCGACCATGCGGGAAGAGACAATGCGGGAAGAAGGCGACGTGAGCGAGGGAAACAGGCTGAGCGACCGCGAACTGGAGTACCTGAACGCGGCCGACCCCCACGCCGTGGTCAGCGACAAGCCGTGGGAGCTCGAGATTGCCTCGCCGTTCCTGCGCCGCGTCGCAATCGGATGGGTCGTGCTCGTCATGGCCGTGCACATCTTCATGGCCGCCGTCCTGGACGTGCAGTTCACCGGGCTGACCATCACGGGCGTCGACAAGCTTGCGTTCCCCGGCGTCGGCCTCGTCATCAGTGTGCTGTCGTGGATCGCCCTGACGCGCCCGCGCGTGCGCGCGAACGAGGACGGCGTGGAGGTGCGCAACATCATCGGCACCCGCTTCTACCCGTGGCTGGTCATCTACGGGCTGTCCTTCCCGCGGGGTTCGCGCATGGCGCGCCTGGAGCTGCCGGAGTTCGAGTACGTGCCGCTGTGGGCGATCCAGTCCGGCGACAAGGAAAAGGCGCTCGAGTCGGTGGAGAAGTTCCGCCGCCTCGAGGCAAAGTACATGCCGGAGGACTAGGCCCGCCGTGGCGAACCCTGTTTCCTACCGCCCGGCGCCGGGGACGATCCCCACTGAGCCGGGCGTGTACAAGTTCCGCGACGCCAACGGCCGCGTGGTCTACGTGGGCAAGGCGAAAAACCTGCGGGCCCGGCTGAGCAACTACTTCCAGCCGCCCGCGCAGCTGCACCCGCGCACCCGGCAGATGGTGTTCACCGCGGCGTCAGTGGAGTGGACGGTGGTCTCTTCCGAGGTCGAGGCGCTGCAGCTCGAGTACACGTGGATCAAGCGCTTCGACCCGTGGTTCAACGTCATGTACCGCGACGACAAGACGTACCCGATGCTCGCGGTGAGCGTGGGGGAGCGCTTCCCCCGCGCGTTTTTCTACCGCGGCCCGCGCCGCAAGGGCGTGCGCTACTTCGGCCCGTTCTCCCACGCCTGGGCGGTGCGTGAAACCCTCGACCTGCTGACCCGTGTCTTCCCCATCCGGACGTGCTCCAACGGGGTGTACAACCGCCACGAGAGCCTCGGGCGGCCGTGTTTGCTCGGCTACATCGACAAGTGCTCCGCGCCGTGCGTGGGGCGTGTCGACGAGGCCGAGTACGACGAGATCGTGCAGGGCTTCCTCGCGTTCATGTCCGGCCGCACCGACCGCGTCGTGCGCGAGCTGACCCGCCGGATGAACGAGGCCGCCGAGAACCTCGAGTTCGAGAGGGCTGCGCGGCTTCGCGACGACCTCGGGGCCGTCAACAAGGTCATGGAGCGCCAGACCGTGGTGCTGGCCGAGGGGACGGACGCGGATGTGATCGCATTCGACACCGACGAACTGGAGGCCGCCGTGCAGATCTTCACGGTGCGCGACGGGCGCATCCGGGCCCAGCGCGGGTGGGTCGTGGAGAAAACCGGCGACGAGCCCGGCAGCCTCGAGCGCCTCGAGGAGGGCAGGGAAGACCCCGCGCTGCCGCTGCTCGTGCAGAACTTCCTCGTCCAGTACTACTCCGACGCCGTCGAGCGGGTGCGCCAGGAGGAGGCGGAGGACCGCGCCCTTCTGGAGAGCAAGGTGCGCCGCCGCGGGGTGGACCAGGAGTCGCACGCCGCCGCCCGCCCCGCCCTGCCCGTGCCCCGGGAGATCCTCGTGGAGGCGATGCCGGAGGAGCCCGAGGAGGTCACCGCGCTCCTCGAGAGCCTGCGCGGGGGGCCGGTCTCCGTGCGCGTGCCGCAACGCGGCGACAAGGCGGCGCTCATGGAGACGGTGCACCGCAACGCCGCGGAGGCGCTGCACCAGCACAAGCTGAAGCGCGTGGGGGACCTGACGGCCCGTTCGCAGGCGCTTCAGGACATCCAGGACGCGCTCGGCCTGGAGGAGGCGCCGCTGCGCATCGAGTGCACCGACATCTCGCACATCCAGGGCACGGACGTCGTCGCCTCGCTGGTCGTGTTCGAGGACGGGCTGCCCAAGAAGGGCGACTACCGGCGCTACCGGATTCGGGAGGCCGCGGGCGAGGGCCGCTCCGACGATGTCGGCTCGATCGCCGAGGTGACCCGGCGCCGCTTCCGGCGCTACAACGAGGACAAGCTGGCCACCCCGGATGAGGACGTTTTCGACGACGACCCCGACGTGGAGACCACGGGGACGAGGCGCTTCGCCTACCCGCCGCAGCTGTTCATCGTCGACGGCGGCAAGCCCCAGGTCAACGCGGCGCAGGCGGTGTTCGACGAGCTCGGCATCGTCGACGTCGCACTCGTCGGCCTGGCCAAGCGCCTCGAGGAGGTGTGGGTGCCCGACGACGACGAACCCGTCATCCTGCCGCGCAACTCCGAGGGCATGTACCTGCTGCAGCAGATTCGCGACGAGGCGCACCGCTTCGCCATCACCTACCACCGCCAGCAGCGCTCGAAGAGGATGCGCGCCTCCGCCCTCGACGGGGTGCCCGGGCTCGGCCCGGCGCGGCGCACCGACCTGGTCAAGCACTTCGGCAGCGTGAAGAAGATCCGCGAGGCCAGCCCGGAGGAGATCGAGCAGGTCAAGGGGATCGGCCCCAAGCTCGCTGAGACCATCTTCGAACACCTGCGCAACCAGTGATCGGGTGGGCGGGCCTTTGGCTAGGATGAGCGGTATGTCGCCCGATTCACCGATTCGCCCCGTCATCATCACAGGCATGTCCGGCGGCGGCCTGTCCACCGCCGCTAAGGTGTTCGAGGACAAGGGCTACTTCGTGGCCCAGAACCTGCCCCCGCAGATGATCCTCGAGCTCATCGACCTCGCCGGGGGAGACGATTCCCCCGTGGACCGGCTCGCCTTCGTCACCGACGTGCGCGCCCGGATGTTCAACGGCTCCCTCCTCGGCACGGTGAGCGAGGTCCGGGAGCGGGGGTACGCGCCCTTCGTCCTCTTCCTCGAGGCGCGTGACGACGTCCTGATCCGGCGCTTCGACAGCGTGCGACGCACGCACCCGCTGCAGGAGGGGGACACGCTGCAGGCCGGGATCGAGCGGGAGCGCGCCGAGCTCGCGGAGGTCCGCGACGCCGCCGACGTCATCATCGACACGTCCAACCTGTCCGTGCACGACCTGCGGCGGGCGGTGGAGGCGTCGATAGGCCAGCTCCCCGGAGACAAGCAGCACGTCACCGTCGAGTCCTTCGGCTTCAAGCACGGCTCGCCGCGTGACGCCGACATCATCCTCGACGTGCGCTTCCTGCCCAACCCCTACTGGATCGAGGGGCTGCGCAACTTCCGCGGGGTGGACGAGCCCGTCTCGGACTACGTGCTCTCGCAGCCGGGCGCCCGCGAGTTCGTGGACAACGTCGTCGCGCTGCTGCAGTCGATGCTCGGGGGCTACCGCCACGAGGGCAAGGACTTCATCACCGTCGGAATCGGCTGCACGGGGGGACACCATCGCTCCGTCGCTGTCTCGGAGGCTGTCGCGGCGAAGCTGCGGGAGTCCGGGGATGTCGACGTCAGCGTCCTGCACCGCGACCTCGAACGCCACTGACCACCCACCGACCCCCTGTAGGCCCACCATGAGTTCACTGACCTGTACCTGCCTCGGCGGAGGCCACGGCCTCTACCAGACGCTTCTGGCCGCGCGCTGCGCCCGGGCCGACGAGATCAACGCCGTCGTGACCGTCGCGGACGACGGGGGTTCCTCGGGGCGGCTGCGCCGCGAGATGGGCATCATCCCCCCGGGCGACCTGCGCATGGCCTTGGCCGCCCTGAGCAGCGAAGACGAAGAGGGCAGGCTGTGGCGCACGACGCTGCAGCACCGCTTCGGCGGGCACGGCGCGATGGCGGGCCACGCGCTGGGCAACCTGCTCATCGCCGCGCTGACAGAGGAGCTGGGCGGCATCCAGGAGGCCCTCGACACCATCGGGCGCTGGACGGGTTCCGCCGGCCGGGTGCTTCCGGTGTGCAACGAGCCTCTCGACATCGAGGCGGATGTCGCCGGGCTTGACGACGACCCCCGCGTCCTGCGTTCCGTGCGCGGACAGGTGGCCGTGGCCACCACGCCCGGCACCGTGCGGCGGGTGCGGCTATTGCCGGACAGGCCGCCGGTCAACCCGCTGGCCATCGAGGCGATCGCGAAGGCGGAGGTGGTGACCATCGGGCCCGGGTCGTGGTTCTCCTCGGTGATCCCCCACCTGCTCGTCCCGGACGTGGTGGACGCTCTCAACTCCACGGACGCGATGGTGGTCGTCCTGCTCAACCTGTCGCCGGAGGCGGGGGAGACCCAGGGTTTCACCACCGAACGCCACATCCACGTGCTCTCGCAGCACGCCCCCGAACTGAAGGTCGACTACTTCCTCGCGGACAACCACATCAGCCCGACGGAGGGGGAGCGGCGCCACCTGCGCCGCACGGCCGAGGGAGTCGGGGCGCGCGTCGCCTACCGCGACGTGCACGCCGAGGCTGTCGACGGGGTGGTCAACAGGCACGATCCGGCCAAGTTGGCAGCTGCCCTCCGGGACCTCTACAGCGGACGCTAGACTGGGCACGTTCATCCCGCGCGCGGGGCAGGTTGGCGGAGAGGCCGAGGAGGTAGGGCGGTGTCGCAGGTTTCACTCACCGCGAAGGTGAAGGACGAGCTTCTGCATGTCGACGTCACTTCGCTCGACGCCCGGGCCGCGGAGGCGGCCGCGCTGATCCGCTTCGCCGGTGAGTACGAGTCCACCCCCCGCGGTCTCGTCGTCGTGGCGAATTTCGGCGAACCGCCGGTCGCCCAGCGGCTGGCGACGACCCTGGAGGCCCTCGGAGTCCCCGCCGTCAGGATCGTGACCTTGACGCCGGGCACCGCGACGCGCGAAACCACCTACCAGGTTCGCGTCGAGCAGGGCGCCCGGGAGGCGGTGCGCCGCCTCAAGCTGGTCACCGCCTCCGGCCACCCCGTGGTCGGCCTGCCGCGCCAGGTCATCTCGGGCACGATCCTCGACGTCGAGGCAGCCTGGCGCGGCGCCTTCCTCGCACGCGGCACCCTGACCGAGCCGGGCCGCAGCTCCGCCCTCGAGGTGGCCAGCCCGTGCCAGGAGGCCGCGCTCGCGCTCGTCGGCCTGGCCCGCCGGCTCGGGGTCTCCGCCAAGACGAAGGAGACCCGCGGCGTGGAGCGGGTGCACATCCGCGACGGCGAGGCGATCGGCATCCTGCTGAGCAGGATGGGTGCGCCGCGCGCCCGGCTGGAGTGGGACGAGAAGCGCCGGACGAAGCAGCTGCGGACACGGACCGGCCAGAGGCTGGCGACCTTCGACGACGCCAACACACGCCGCTCGGCCCAGGCCGCCGCGGCCGCGGCGGCGCGCGTGGAACGGGCGATGGAGATCCTCGGCGACGACGTGCCCGAGCACCTGGCCGAGGCCGGGTTCCTCCGCGTGGAGTACCGCCACGCCTCCCTCGAGGAGCTGGGTCGCCTCGCCGACCCGCAGATGACCAAGGACGCCGTGGCGGGCCGCATCCGCAGGCTCCTCTCCCTGGCCGACAAGAGGGCCGAGGAGCTGGGGATTCCGGACACCCACGTCAACGCCGGCGCGCAACCGGACGGCGAGTGACGCAGCCCTGCCCGCTTTCGCGCTCCTGCGCGTTATCGGGCGCGTCGCTACACTGGGCCCCGACGAGCCCGAGGCTGGCTTCGAGCGGCTCCGCATACTTCGGGGGCGCCGGTGACGGCCGGACGGCTCGGTGATGAGAAGCAATCGCTCCACACATTAAGGAGAAAGTTAGTGACTACTCGCATCGGCATCAACGGTTTTGGACGCATCGGTCGCGCTAGCCTGCGCGTTATCCTGGACAAGTACCAGGACGAGCTCGAGGTGGTGAAGATCAACGACCTCACCGACAACGAGACCCTCGCACACCTGACCAAGTACGACACCGCTTTCGGCCCGCTCGGGCGCGAGGTTGAGCACGACGAGAACTCCATCACCATCGACGGCAAGCGCATCGAGGTCTCCTCCGAGAAGGACCCGGCGAACCTGGCCTGGGGCGAGGCCGGCGTAGACATCGTCCTCGAGTGCACGGGCAAGTTCCGCACCGGCGAGGACGCCAAGGCTCACATCGACGCGGGCGCGAAGAAGGTCATTATCTCCGCCCCGGGCAAGAACGTCGACGGCACCTACGTCTGGGGAGTCAACGACGACGACTACACGGGCGAGGAGACCATCATCTCCGCCGCGTCCTGCACCACCAACTCCCTCGCTCCGGTTGCGAAGGTCCTCGACGAGAAGTTCGGCATCCGCGACGGCCTGATGACCACCATCCACGCCTACACCGGCGACCAGCGCCTGCAGGACGCGCCGCACAAGGACCTGCGCCGCGCCCGCGCCGCAGCGCAGAACATCGTCCCGACGACCACCGGCGCCGCCAAGGCTGTGGGTCTCGTCCTGCCGAACCTGCAGGGCAAGCTCGACGGCTTCGCCATGCGCGTGCCCACCATCACGGGCTCGGCCACCGACCTCACCGTTCTGGTGGAGAAGGAGACCTCCGTGGAGGAGGTCAACGCGGCTCTCAAGGAGGCTGCCTCCGACCCGAAGTTCGGCCAGGCGATGCGCTACACCGAGGACCCGATCGTCTCCTCCGACATCATCGGCGCGCACGAGGGCGCGATCTTCGACGCCGGCATGACCAAGGTCATTGACGGCACGATGGTCAAGGTCATCTCCTGGTACGACAACGAGTGGGGCTACACCGAGCAGTACATCCGTATGACCAAGGTCGTCGCGGACAAGCTGGGCTAACCCCCGGTGGCGGCAACGCCGCTAAACTCGACCTGGTTGAACCAATCTGACTCCAAGGAGATTTCGATGGCCCTGAACACCCTCCAGCAGCTTCTCGACGAAGGCGTCGACGGCCGCCACGTGCTGGTCCGCTCGGACTTCAACGTTCCCCTCGACGACGAGGGCAACATCACCGACGCGGGCCGCATCGACGCCTCGCTGCCGACGCTCAAGGCGCTCCTCGAGGGGGGTGCGAAGGTCATCGTCATGGCTCACCTGGGTCGCCCGAAGGGCGAGGTAAAGCCCGAATTCTCCCTGCGCCCGGTCGCCGAGGCCCTGTCCGAGCGCCTCGGCCAGTTCGTCGCCCTCGCCGGCGATGTCAGCGGTGAGGACGCCCACGAGCGGGCCAACGGCCTGACCGAGGGCGAAATCCTCCTGCTCGAAAACGTTCGCTTCGACGCCCGCGAGACCTCCAAGGACGACGCGGAGCGCGCGGCTTTCGCCAAGGAGCTGGCCGCCCTCGCCGCCGACAACGGCGCGTTCGTCTCCGACGGCTTCGGCGTCGTGCACCGCAAGCAGGCCTCCGTCTACGACGTCGCCCGCGAACTGCCGGCCTACGCGGGCTACCTCGTGGAGAAGGAGGTCGAGACCCTCAGCAGTGTGAAGGATGCCCCGAACCACCCGTACGTCGTGGTGCTCGGCGGCTCGAAGGTCTCCGACAAGCTCGGGGTGATCGAGGCCCTGGCGGAGAAGGCCGACAAGGTCATCATCGGCGGCGGCATGTGCTACACCTTCCTCGCGGCGCAGGGTCACAACGTGCAGAAGTCCCTGCTGCAGGAGGACATGGTGGAGACGTGCTCCCAGCTCATCGATCGCTACGGCGACAAGCTGGTCCTGCCGACCGACCTGGCCGTCGCGCCGGAGTTCGACAAGAACGCAGAGAAGAAGATCGTCGGCCTCGACGGCATCCCGGAGGGCTGGATGTCCCTGGACATCGGCCCCGAGACCGCCCAGGCCTACGCCGCGGCGGTGAAGGACTCCAAGACCGTGTTCTGGAACGGCCCGATGGGCGTGTTCGAGTTCCCCGCCTTCGCGGACGGCACGAAGGCAGTCGCCGAGGCGATGATCGCCGCGACCCGCGAGAACGACTCCTTCACCGTCGTCGGCGGCGGCGACTCCGCCGCCTCCGTCCGCACGCTCGGCCTGGACGAGTCCGGCTTCTCCCACATCTCCACCGGCGGCGGCGCCTCGCTCGAGCTCATCGAGGGCAAGAACCTGCCCGGCGTCAGCGTCGTCAGCAAGTAGGGGGAGGGCGGAACCCATGGCACGCACCCCCCTCATCGCCGGCAACTGGAAGATGAACCACGATCACCTCGAGGCCATCTCCACCGCGCAGCGCTTCGCCTTCGCCTTCCCGAAGGAGGGCTACGAGCTCGTCGACGTCGCCTTCGTGGTGCCGTTCACCGACCTGCGTTCGGTGCAGACATTGGTGGAGGGCGACAAGCTGCAGTTCACGTTCGGTGCCCAGGACGTCAGCGAGCACGACAACGGCGCCTACACCGGCGACATTTCTGCGGCGATGCTCGAGAAGCTCGGCTGCACCTGGGTTGTGGTCGGGCACTCCGAGCGCCGCGAGTACCACGGAGAGGACAACGCGACGGTCGCCGCCAAGGCCAATAAGGCGCTAGCGCACGGCATCAGCCCGATCGTTTGCGTCGGCGAGCCGCTCGAGGTCCGCGAGAAGGGTGAGCACGTCGAATACGTCGTCGCCCAGGCCCGCGAATCCCTGGCGGGACTCGACCGCGACGAGCTGGCCCGCACCGTGGTCGCCTACGAGCCCGTCTGGGCGATCGGCACTGGCAAGGTGGCCTCGGCAGCCGACGCCCAGGAGGTGTGCCACGCCATCCGCGGGCTCCTCGCCGAGCTTGCCGACGACAGCACCGCCGGCGCAATGCGAATCCTCTACGGCGGCTCGGTGAAGACCGAGACGATCGGGGAGATCCTCGCGGAGGCCGACGTCGACGGCGGCCTTGTCGGCGGAGCTTCCCTGGACGGCCAGGAGTTTGCCCGCCTCGCGGCGGCCGCAGCGAACGCGGTCAGGTAGCGCGTCACCACGCCCCGCCTCGCGGGGCGTGGTGTAGAGTTATCAAGGTTAAGCTTTACGAAGAAAGTGGAGGAACGCCCCTCATGGTCCTGACCCTCGAGATCATCCTCGTGATCGCCTCTGTGCTGATGTCGCTCTTCGTTCTCCTGCACAAGGGCAAGGGCGGGGGCCTGTCCAGCCTCTTCGGCGGCGGCGTGCAGTCGAACCTCTCCGGCTCGACGATCGTGGAGAAGAACCTCGACCGCTACACCATCGTCATCGCGGTCATCTGGATCACCTGCATCATCGGCTTGAACCTGGCGCAGTCCTTCGCGGTGTAGGCAGCAAGGCGCTGAGAGCCTCCCCACCGGGGAGGCTCTTTTTTATTGCCCGATCCGCCCGGCCGCGTCCTCCGTGACGAAGAGTCGCGTCTCTCTGCTTCCGCGGGCACCCGCCGCGGGCCACTCCCGTGTATCGGACCCGGCGGCGACGTGCGCGGCCGCCTCCGCCTTCTCCGCACCCGAGACGAGCAGCCAGACCCGCTCCGCGCGGTGGACGGCCGGAAGCGTGAGGGTGGCGCGCTCGGCCGGGGGCTTCGGCGAGTCGGTCACCGCCACGACCAGGCGGTCCGCCTCGGCTGTGGCGGCGGCGTGGGGGAACAGGGAGTTGACGTGGCCCTCGCCGCCCATTCCGAGCAGGTGGAGGTCGAAACCGCGCGGCGCGGTGGTGTTCAGCACCGACTCGTAGCCGCGCACGGCCTCCGCCATGTCGCCTCCGGTAAGGCCGTAGCCGTGGACGCGCTCCGGGGGGATCGGGACGCCATCGAGCAGCGCCTCGCGGGCCTGGCCCTCGTTGGAGTCCGGGTGGGTGACGGGGACGTTGCGCTCGTCGCCGAAGTAGACGTGGACGCGCGACCAGTCGACCTGGCGGGCGGAAAGTTCGCGCAGCAGGGCGATGCCCGCGCCGCCGCCGGTGAGGACCAGCCGCGCCATACCGTCGCCGTTCACCCCGCCCGCGGGGTCCGCGTGGATCGCGGCGAGGGTGGCGGTGAGGCGGTCGGCGGTGGCGTCGACAAGCGCTGCGAGGTTGGGGAAGCGCGAAACGGTGACCATGGGGTTCCTCCTTGCGGGGCTAACCCGCCGTGATGTGGACCAGACCCGCGAGAGCGCGGGCGTAGGCGGTGTCGGGGTCGAGGTGACGCAGCTCCTCGGCGAGGCACTCCGCGTCCGTGCGCGCGGTCATGGCGACGTAGGAGTCGGGCAGCCCCGGGGACGAGATTCGCACGCTGCGCTCGTCGACGACCGTGACCGCGATGATCCCGTCGGAGCGGGTGATGCTCAGCTCGGTAATGGGCACGTTCTGGATGATCGCGCAGGGTTCCTCGGCGGGCAGCCGGACGACGTCGACGTCCAGGCAGCTGGCGAGCCAGCCGGCGGCGATGTCGACGGCCGGGTTGTCCACCGGACCCGTGATGCGCGCCGACAGGATCGTGGCGCCCGGGTTGCGGTCCAGTGCCGAGGCGACAATGCCGCGCCACAGGGTGATGCGCGACCACATCATGTCGGAGTCGCCGGGGGTGTAGCCGCTGCTCAGGCGCAGCAAGGTGTTGCCGGAGAGATCGCGGCGGGCGTTCGTAATGCGCCGCTGCGCGAAGACGCCCAGCTGCGATCGCGCGGGGACCTTCGGCGCGGCGGTCGGCCACCACGCCACGATGGGGGTGTCCGGAAGCAGCAGCGGGGTGACCACCGAATCCAGGTGGTGGACAAGGTCGCCGCGCAGGTGCATGACCACCATCTCGGAGGCGCCCTCCTCGGCGGTGAGCACGACCTCCGCGTCGAGGGAAGTGGGGGCGTCGGCGTCGCCGCGCACGATGACGAGCACGCGGGCGGGGTGCTCGCGGGTGGCTTCGCGCACGGACAGGAGGATCGAGTCGAGGTCGTCGTCAGCAGAGGCCTCGACGAGGAGGGTGAGCACGCGCCCGGTGGCGAGCGAGAACAGCTCCTGCCCGTTGACGAGGGAGGAGGCGATCTCGGAGGTGGAGGTGTCGGTCAGGGTGATGTTCATCGGGGAAATCCTTTCCGTCTACGGGCGGCGCCAGACGCGCCCGTCGGCCTCGAGCATGCGGTCGGCGGACTCGGGCCCCCAGGTGCCGGCGGCGTACTCGTCGGGCCTTCCGTTTTCCGCCCAGTAGTCGAGGATCGGGTCGAGGATCTCCCAGCTGTACTCGACCTCCTCGTTGGTGGGGAAGAGGCTGGACTCGTCGAGTAGGGCGTCGAGGATGAGCCGCTCGTAGGCCTCCGGGGACTTCTCGGTGAAGGCCTCGGAGTAGGAGAAGTTCATGTTCACGTCTCGCACCTCGAGCGCGGAGCCGGGGACCTTGGAACCGAAGCGCATGAGCACGCCCTCGTCCGGCTGGATGCGCAGGACCACCGCGTTGTTGGTCAGCGACTCCGTCTGGCCCGGCTGGAAGGGCTGGTAGGGCGGGCGCTTGAGCACGAGGGCGATCTCGGTCACGCGCCTGCCGAGGCGCTTGCCGGTGCGCAGGTAGAACGGCACGCCCGCCCAGCGGCGGGTGTTGATCTGCAGCGTGCAGGCGGCGAAGGTCTCGGTGGTGGAGTCCGGGTCGAAGCCCTCCTCCTCCCGCAGGCCGACGACCTTTTCCGAGCCCTGCCAGCCGGCGGTGTACTGCCCGCGCGCGGTGGTGCGGTCGAAGGGCTCGACGGGGTAGGTCGCCCGGAGCACCTTGATCTTCTCGGCCTTGAGCTGGCGGGGGGAAAACGACGCCGGCTCCTCCATCGCGACCAGCGCCATGAGCTGGATGAGGTGGTTCTGGATGACGTCGCGCGCGGCGCCGATGCCGTCGTAGTAGCCGGCTCGGCCGCCGAGGCCGATGTCCTCGGCCATGGTGATCTGGACGTGGTCGATGTAGTTGGCGTTCCAGATCGGCTCGAAGAGCTGGTTGGCGAAGCGCAGCGCGAGGATGTTCTGCACCGTCTCCTTGCCCAGGTAGTGGTCGATGCGGAACACCGAGCGCTCCGGGAAGACCTGGTTGACCACCTCGTTGAGCTCCCGGGCGGTGGCTGCGTCGTGGCCGAAGGGTTTCTCGATGACCACGCGGCGCCACTGCCCGTCTTCCGGGGTGGCCATGCCGCAGCGGTCGAGCTGGTGGATGACATCCGAGAAGTAGTCCGGGGGAACAGAGAGGTAGTAGGCCCAGTTCCCGGCGGTGCCGCGGGTGGCGTCCATCTCGCGGAGCAGCTCCGCGAGCGAGTCGAAGGCCTGGTCGTCGTTGAAGGCGCCCCGGACGAAGTGCATGCCCTCCGCGAGGCGCTCCCAGACGTTGTCGTTGAAGCGCGTGCGCGCGCCCTTCTCGACGGCACCGCGGACGTAGTCCTCGAAGTCGCGCTTCGACCACTCGCGCCGGCCAAACCCGATGAGGGTGAAGCCGGCGGGAAGCAGCCCGCGGTTGGCCAGGTCGTAGATGGCGGGGAGGAGCTTCTTGCGGGCCAGGTCGCCTGTCACCCCGAAGATGACGAGCCCTGAGGGCCCGGCGATGCGGGGCAGCCGGGTGTCGTCTGCCTGGCGCAGGGGGTTGAGCGGTTGCTGCTCGCGTGCGGCGGCGTTGGCCACGTGGTCACCTTTCGGGGTTCGGCGGGTTGTTTTAGCGCAGGTTCTCGAGCATGGATTCGAGGAGTTCCTGCCACGCGTCGACGAACTTGTCGACGCCCTCGCGCTCCAGTACCCGCACGACGTCGTCGAGGTCGACACCCACGGACTCCAGGCGGTCGAAGACCTCCCGGGCCTCGCCCGCGAAGCCGGTGAGGGTGTCACCGTGCAGCCCGCCGAGCTCGAGGACGGCGTCAAGGGTGGCTTCGGGCATCGTGTTGACGGTGTGGGGCCCGGCGAGCTCGGTGACGTACATCGTCGCCGGGTACTCCGGGTTCTTCACGCCTGTCGACGCCCACAGCGGGCGCTGCCGGTGCGCCCCGGCGGGCAGGTCCGGCTCGACCTGGAACTCATCGAGGAAGAGCTGGTAGGCGAGGCGCGCGTTGGCGATGCCCGCCTTGCCGCGCAGGGCCAGCGCCTCCTCGGTGCCGATGGCCTCGAGGCGCTTGTCCACCTCGGTGTCCATCCGCGAGACGAAAAAGGAGGCGACGGAGTGGATGGTGGAGACGTCGCGGCCGGCCTCCAGGGCGCGGCGGATGCCCTCCTTGTACGCCTCGATGACCTGCTTGTAGCGGTCCACCGAGAAGATCAGCGTGACGTTGACGGAGATGCCCTCCGCGAGCGCCGCGGTGATCGCGGGCAGCGACTCGTCGGTGGCGGGGATCTTGATCATCACGTTCTCGCGGTCGACTAGGCGCCACAGCTCCTTGGCCTGCTCGACGGTGCGCTGCTCGTCGGCGGCGTAGCGGGGGTCGACCTCGATGGAGACGCGCCCGTCGCGCCCGTCAGTGCGGGCGAAGACGTCGGCGAACAGGTCGCAGGCGTCCTGGACGTCCTTGATGCTCATGGCGTAGACGGCCTCGTCGACGTTGGAGCCCGCGGCCTTCAGCTCGGCGAGTTGGACGTCGTAAGCATTGCCTCCCGACATTGCCTTGGCGAAGATGGCGGGGTTCGTGGTCACGCCGACGATGGACTTTGCCGCCCGGATCTCGTCGAGGTTGCCGCTGGTGATGCGGTCGCGGGAGAGATCGTCGAGCCAGGTGGAGGTGCCGATCTCGGCGAGTTCGTCAATATAGGTCATGGTGGATCCTTCTTCGCTTAAGAGTTGCGGACCGACTCGAGGGATGCGCGGGCGGCGTCGAGCACGTTCTCCGTGGTGAAGCCGAAGCGCTCGAACAGCTCGCTGCCCGGGGCGGAGGCGCCGAAGTGCTGGAGCGAGACGTTGCGGCCGTGGTCGCCGGTGAAGCGGTGCCACGGCATGGCGATGCCCGCCTCGACCGAGACGCGCGCCTTGACCTCGCTCGGCAGGACGGACTCGATGTAATCCTCCTCCTGCTCGAGGAACCACTCGATGGAGGGGAAGGAGACGACGCGCGCCGCAGTTCCCTCGGCCTCGAGCTGCTTCGCAGCCTCGACGGCGTACTGGACCTCGGAGCCCGTGGCCATGAGGATGACGTCCGGGGTGGCCTTCGACGACTCGACCAGGACGTAGGCACCGCGGGCGACGCCCTCGAAGGCCTTCTCCTTCGTGCCCTCGAGGACGGGGAGGTTCTGGCGGGACAGGGCGAGGATCTTCGGCTGCTCGCGGCCCTCCAGCGCCGCCTTCCACGCGGCGGAGGTCTCGTTGGCGTCCGCCGGGCGGATCACGGCGAGGTCCGGGATGGCGCGCAGGGCGGTGAGGGTCTCCACGGGCTGGTGCGTCGGGCCGTCCTCGCCGAGGCCGATGGAGTCGTGGGTGAACACGTAGTAGCCGTCGATGCCGGACAGCGCCGCGACGCGGATGGCGGGGTAGAGGTACTCGGAGAAGATGAGGAAGGTGCCGCCGTAGACGCGGGTGCCGCCGTGCAGCGCGATGCCGTTCATGATCGAACCCATGGCGTGCTCGCGGATGCCGAAGTGCAGGTTGCGGCCGTAGGGCTGCGCGGAGAACATGTCCGTGGTGATGGCCTCGGGGCCGAAGGAGTCGGCCCCCTTGACCAGGGTGTTGTTGGACCCGGCGAGGTCGGCGGAGCCGCCCCACAACTCGGGCAGCGCCGCGGCGGCTGCCTGGATGGCGGCCTCGGAGGCCTTGCGGGTGGCCAGGCCCTTGGGGTCCGCGTCCCAGGTGGGGAAGTCGGCGGCCCAGTTCTCCGGCAGCTGGCGGGCCGTGAGCCGCTCCAGCAGAGCCTTGTTCTCGGGCTTGCGCTCGGCCCAGGCGGCGAACTTCTCGTCCCAGGCGGCGCGCTTGGCGGCACCGCGCTCGACGAGCTTGCGGGTGTGGGCGATGACCTCGTCCTCGACGGGGAAGGCGACCTCGGGGTCGAAGCCGAGCTCCTGCTTCACCAGCTTGATTTCCTCGGCGCCGAGGGCCGCGCCGTGGATGGCGCCGGTGTTCTGCAGGTTCGGGGCGGGGTAGCCGATGACGGTCTTGACGCGGATGATCGTCGGGCGCGACGTGTCGGCCTTGGCCTCGGCGACGGCGGCCTCGATGGCGACGACATCCTCGCCGGACTCGACGGTGAGCGTCTGCCAGCCGTAGGCCTCGTAGCGCTTCATCACGTCCTCGGTGAACGCGATCTGGGTGTTGTCCTCGATGGAGATGCGGTTGTCGTCCCAGAACAGGATGAGGTTGCCCAGCTGCTGGGTGCCCGCGAGCGAGGACGCCTCGGCGGTCACGCCCTCCTGGAGGCAGCCGTCGCCGGCGACGACGTAGATGAAGTGGTCGAACGGGGACTCGCCCGGGGCGGCCTCGGGGTCGTAGAGCCCGCGCTCGCGGCGCGCCGCCATCGCCATGCCGACGGCGGAGGCGAGGCCCTGGCCGAGCGGGCCGGTGGTGATCTCCACGTGGGCGGTGTGGTTGTACTCGGGGTGGCCCGGGGTCTTGGAGCCCCAGGTGCGCAGTGCCTTGAGGTCCTCGATCTCAAGACCGAGACCGCCCAGGTAGAGCTGGATGTACTGGGTTAGGGAGGAGTGCCCGTTGGAGAGGACGAAACGGTCGCGGCCGACCCAGTGCGGGTCGCGCGGGTCGATGTCCATCACGCGCTGGTAGAGGGTGTAGGCCAGCGGGGCGAGCGACATCGCGGTGCCGGGGTGGCCGGAGCCGCAGTTCTCCACGGCGTCGGCAGCGAGGACTCGGACGGTGTCTACCGCGCGAGTGTCGGTGTCGGTCCAGTCGTCCGGGTAGTTGCGGACGGTCATGGCTTCGAGTTCGGGAGAAAGAGTCAAAGTTTCCTCGCTTTGGTGTGGCTTCGTTCAGCGCGGGCGCGTGTACGCACCAAGCCTAACCGTTCGTCGGCGGCGGCGTCCTATGGACCACCACTAGGTTGACAGTGGGAGGGCGCAGTGCGTGTTCGATTAGTTGGGGCAGGTGGTCTGGGGCTACCATCGTCCAAAGGATTGAGGTCGCGCGGAACTAACCTGGCGCGGCCCACGACTAACTCAGATGCAGGCCCGCCCGACGCGGGCACGGCGGCTACGTGTTTGTGTGGAGGAGCATTTCTTGGAGACCATCAAGGCCTATTTCGCCCTGACGAAGCCGAGGGTCATCGAGCTACTCCTCGTCGCCGCGATCCCGGCGATGCTGCAGGCCGACCGCGGCAGCGTGAACGTGTGGCTCATCCTCGCGACGCTTCTCGGCGGCTGGATGGGTGCTGGCGCCGCCAACACCTTCAATATGGTGGCGGACTACGACATCGACCAGAAGATGGGCCGCACGCGCGCCCGCCCGTTGGTGCGGGCGAAGGTGACCAAGAAGCGCGCGGCGATCTTCGCTTGGGCGCTGCTGATCGTCAGCGTGCTGTGGCTCGGGCTGCTGTGCCGCTCCTGGCTCGCCGCGTTCTTCATCGTCCTGACCAACTGGTTCTACATCTTCGTCTACACCAAGTGGCTCAAGCGCCGCACCTGGCAGAACGTGATCTGGGGCGGCGCCGCGGGCTGCATGCCGGTCATGGTCGGCTGGGCCGTGATCCGCGACAACGTCAACGACGGCACCCCGGACAATTGGTGGCAGGCCGTCGTGCTGTTCATGATCATATTCTTCTGGACGCCCCCGCACACCTGGGCGCTGGCCATGAAGTACCGCGAGGACTACGCCAAGGCGAACGTCCCGATGCTTCCCGTCATCGCCACCCCGGCCGAGACGACGAGGCAGATCGTCTTCTACTCCTGGCTCACGGTGGCCACCTCGCTCGTGCTCGTCCCGGCGGCGTCGTGGATTTACCTCATCGCCGCGGTCGCGTCGGGCGTCGCGTTCCTCGTCGTGGCCACGCGCCTGCACAACGACGTCAAGGCGGGCGCCGACGTCAAGCCGCTGAAGCTGTTCATCCTCTCCAACAACTACCTCGCCGCCCTCTTCCTGGCGCTGTCGGTCGACGCGGTCCTGGGGCTGCAGACCATCGCGGAGATGCTGTAGGGGGCATCGCTTCACGACGCCCCCATCGGCCCTACACCAGAAGCGGCAGCCGCCTGCGCCCGTGGGCGTAGAGGAAGGCGCAGAACGCCACGACCACCGACGACATCGCGATGTGGAAGGGCACGGTCCAGCGCGGCACGCCCAGGTAGAACTGGGTGACCCCGATGGCCCACTGGAGCACCAGCGCGGCGACGAGCACGAGCGAGGTGTTGAAGGCGTCCTTCGGCGCGTTGCTGCGGCGCAGGATGTACACGGTGGCCAGCGTGGTGAACAGGTACAGGTACATGCACGCGGCGTGGACGTAGACGAGCATGCGCGTGTCCAGCTCGAGGCGGCCGTCCATGCCGGCGGCGGCGTCGCCGGAGTGGGGGCCTGACCCGGTGACCATGGTTCCGGTGACGAGGATGAGCGAGAGCGCAACGGCCGCAAGAACGGTCATCGTGCGGGCGCTGGGGGTGTAGCGGCGCTGGGGCTCGGCGTCGTCGCTTTCGGCAATGCGCATGTAGAGCAGCGCGGCGATCCAGACGAGGATCATCGAGGGCAGGAAGTGCAGCGCGACGGCCCACCAGCGCAGATCGATGCGCACGGAGATCCCACCGATGATCGCCTGCACCACGATGCCGGCGAGGGAGGCGATGGCGAGCCACTTCAGCTCGGAGCGTCGGCCGGCGCGGTAGACGGCGACGATGACCGCTACGGCTGCGGCCGTGAGCACGAAGGTGAGCAGGCGGTTGCCGAACTCGATGGCCTGGTGGATCCAGGGTGCCGCTCCGGCCACGGGGACGAGGGAGCCCTCGTGGCACAGCGGCCAGGTGTCGCAGCCGAGGCCGGAGCCGGTGACGCGCACGAGCGAACCGGTGACGGTGATGCCGCCCTGGCCGATGAGGAGGAGCAGGGCCAAGAGGCGCTGCAGGCCGATGCTGGGGTTGCGCCAGGCCTCGCGGAAGGAGGTGGAGGCTGGTGCGTGTGTGGTGGTACTCACTGGGATACCGATCCCTTTCAATCCAACTTTTGTTCGAGTTCTACCTTAACGGACGGCCCGCCCAACCTGGGAAATCTAGCCGTCGAAGCGGAACCAGCGAACGGCCCCGGCTGTGGCGGCGACGGCCCAGGCGAGCAGCGAGACCCACGCGGCGGGGTTGAAGCTCGCCGTGAGTGCCTGGGACAGGGCACCGGCCAGCGCGACGGTGGGCACGACGTTCCACCAGCCCGCGGCCGTAAGGTCGGCGGAGTAGGCGACCCAGCCGACCGCGCCCATGAGGATGAGCCAGATGAGGTTGGCCAGGGCGAGGACCAGTTCGGAGCTCAGGGTCCCGCCCATGAGCAGGCCCAGGGCGGTGAACGCGGCGACGCCGAGGAGCAACGCGACGAGGGCGAAAAACACCCCGCCCGCGCTGGCTCGCCACCCGAGCCACAGGGCGATGCTCCCCAGCACCGCGATCTGCACCGCCACGGTGGCCAGGACGCCGATGATCTTGCCCACGATGATCGTCCAGGCGGGCACGCCCGAGGCCCCGCTGCGCTTCAGGGCTCCGTAGCGCCGGTCGAAGGCGAGCGAGATCGCCTGCCCGGTGAAGCCCGCGCTGCTGGCGGCCACGGCGAAGACCATGGGCACCACGTGGTTGAGGTCCACCCCGTCGCCGAAGATGGGCAGCTTCGCCGCCGCGACGAGCAGGACGGCCGGGATGAGGATGTTGACGAGGAGCTGCTCGCCGTGGCGAAGCAGGAGCTTCGCCTCGATCGCGCCCTGGGCCCAGGCCATTCGGGCGAGCGGGGCGCGGCGCGGGCGCGGGGTGAACGTTCCGGGTGTGATCTCCATGTTTCTAGCTCCTCAGCTCGCGTCCGGTGATGTCGAGGAAGACGTCCTCGAGGTTGCGGTGGGACACACCCAGTCCGCGGATCTGCACGTTCTGGGCGGCCGCCTCGGCCGCCAGGGCGGCGATCAGCTCGGGGGAGGCCGCGCCCGCCACCTGGTAGTGGAGGGGCCGGCTGGCCTCCGCGGAGACGTCGAAACGCGCGAGCGCCGCGTTAAGGGCGGGCAGGTCGAGCGCCGAGGCCGTCTCGAGGGAGAGCAGGGGGGAGCGTTCGTGGCTCGTCAGCTCGGCGGGGGTGCCCTCGGCGACGACGGTGCCGCGGTCGACGATGACCACCTTGTCCGCCAGAGCCTCGGCCTCGTCCATGAGGTGCGTGGTCAGCAGGACTGAGACCCCGTCGCGGCGCATCGCGGAGACGATGTCCCACACGGCGAGGCGCGACTGGGCGTCCATGCCCGCGGTCGGCTCGTCGAGGAAGATGAGCTCGGGCCGGCCGATCATGGCCAGCGCCAGGGACAGGCGCTGCTTCTGGCCGCCCGAGAGGCGTCGATAAGTGGTCTTTTGCAGCCCCCCGAGGCCGAGGAGCTCGATGAGCCAGTCAATGTCCATCGGGTCCTGGTTGTAGGACGCCGTCAGTTCCAGCATCTCGCGGACCTTGATGCCCGAGTAGGACCCGCCGCCCTGGAGCATGATCCCGATGCGGGAGCGGACCTTCTCCGGCTGGGTGACGGGGTCGATCCCGAGCACCGAGATGCTGCCGGAGGTGGGTTTGAGGAAGCCCTCGCACATCTCCACGGTGGTGGTCTTTCCCGCCCCGTTCGGCCCGAGCAGCGCGAGGACCTCGCCGCGCTGCGCGGTGAAGGTCATGCCGTTCACGGCGGGCGTGTCCCCGAACCTCTTCGTCACGTCCCGCAGGACGAGGGCACCCTCGGGTGATCCTCCGAAAGTTGTAGTCATGGGTTAGGAGTGTAGACCCCGCCCGCCGGGGGCGGCACCTGATACGCGCCTAACTGAGGCTGCGCCGGCCGCGGCGGCGGTACCACACCCACCCGCACGCGAAGAGGAACGCAAAGGCCAGGGCCGACGAGGCGTAGATGGTGAACACCGTGCCCGGCGGCAGCGCGAGCCCGCGAGGCAGGACGAGGAAGCTGAACAAGGCGGAGTAGGCCGCCACCCCGGCGCGAAAGGCGAAGCGGTTGGCCCACGCGGAGAGGGGGAGAATCGCCCACAGCGGGTACCAGGGATGGACCACCGGGAAGAAGATCACCAGGGCGAGGGTGGACACCCCGAGCCCGCCGACCGGGTGGATGGTGCCGCGGTAGGTGGCCCAGAGCATGCGCACCATGAAGCCGGCGGCGACCAGCACCCCGACCGCGCGGGTGATGGACATCATGGCCTCCGTGTGGTCACCGAGTCCGAGGAGCATGCCGATAAACCCGCCGATGACGCCGATGTCGGTGGTGATGGAGAGCCAGCTGCGGATGGTGGCAGCTCCCCCCTGGCCGGTGACCCAGCCGAGCCCGATCCCCGTCACCCACGACGCGGCGGCGATCGAGGCCGCAAGCAGCGCCGCCTGGACACCCGCTGCGGCGGCGACGGACCACGCCCCCCAGCGCGGCCGCAGGGCGCGGGCGAGCGCCATCCCGACAAACCCGAGTGCGATGAAGCCGGTCACCTTGACCATCCCGCCGCAGGAGATGAGCGCCCCGGAGGCCGCCAGCAGGCCCGCGGCGCGGGGCGGGGAGGCCGCGAGCGCGTCGATGCCCCGGAGGCCGAGCTCGAGGCCCACCAGGACGAAGCCGAGAAGGAGGGACTCGTTGTGGATTCCGCCGATGAGGTGCAGAAGCGACAGCGGGTTGAGCACCCCGAGCCAGAGCGCGGCGGGCGTGGCCACCCCGCAGCGCCGCGACAGGGCGATCACGCCCCACGCCGCCAGGCTCAGCCCCGCGACGGCGACGGCGCGGTGCGCCAGCACCCCCAGCAGGATGGAGTCGCCGGTCAGCCGCGAGATCAACGCCGCGACGCCGAGCGCCACCGGGCCGTAGGGGCTGGGGGAGTGCGCCCAGATGAAGGGCACCGAGCGCGCCAGCCTGTCCTCCGTGCCGAGGATCTCCACCGGGCCCGCCGCGTAGGGGTCGAGCCCCTGGCGCACGATCGAGCCCTGGGCGAGGTAGGAGTAGATGTCCTGCGTGAACAGGGGCGCGGTGACGAGCAGAGGCAGGATCCACGCGGCGAGGGTGCTCAGGACAACGCCGGTGCGCACGCGGGCCCGGTTGCCCCCCGCTCCGACGAAGGGCCCCATCAGCACCCAGGCGAGCACGAGCAGCCCGACGCCGAGGATCACGAGGGCCGAGGACGCCTGCAGCATCCGCCCCATGAACGCCCCGCCGGGAAGCTGGCCGTAGGGGTTTCCCACCACGGGCAGGGCACCGCCGCCGAGGCCGCCCAGCCCAATGAGCAGGGTGCCCACCATTCCCACCCAGCGCAGGAGGGAAAAGCGGTTGAGCTCACTTATCGACGGCCGGGCCAGCGTGACGTCGTCAAGCGAGCCCTCGTGCAGCTCCGCGGAGCGCGACCCGGGCCTCCCCATGCGCGGGAGGATGCCGGTCGGGCGGGCGAGGCGGAGACGGGGTTTCACGGCCCCCGAGTCTATCGGAGCGCGGCGGCCGGAAGTGAGGCAACCCTTAGCGGTGGAATGATTAAAAGCACACTACTGTTGTAAAAAGGTGGTGGCGGAATTGTGCCGAAGAACACATGTTCCGCACTGATTCGCATAGTGACGAGAGGCAAAAGAGGTGAGGAGATGACGGAGCAGCCCCGCTCGATGGGCGGCGACACCCGGCGCGAAGTCATGTCGCTGCTGCTCAAGCTCGGCCCGGTCACCGCGTCCGAGATCGGACAGTCCCTGGGCCTGTCCCCCGCGGGTGTCAGGCGCCACCTAGACAAACTGGTCGACGAGGACTACGCCGAGACCTGCGAGCCCCACGCCGTCGCCGGCGAGGGGGCGACGAGGGGCCGCCCGGCCAAGCACTACCGTCTCACGGAGTCGGGCCGGGAGCTCTTCGGCAGCAGCTACGACAGCCTCGCCGCCGACGCGCTGGGGATCCTGCGCGAGATCGGCGGGGAGGAGGCCGTGCGCTCGCTGGCGCGCGGGCGGATCCACAAGATCCTCGCCGAGGTGCACGGGGTCGATTCGGCGGACTCGGCCGGGGAGGCGGACGTGGAGGCGGTGGCCCGCCAGCTCGCCGCCGCCCTGGACGACAACGGGTACGCTGCGACTGTGACGCGCGCGGGCTCCGGCATCCAGATCTGCCAGCACCACTGCCCGGTCGCCTCCGTGGCGGCCGACCACCCCGAGATCTGCGAGGCGGAGCACGAGGCGATCTCGCAACTCGTCGGCAGGCACGTTCAACCGCTGGCACTCATTGCCGACGGAAACGGCATCTGCACGACCAACATCCCCCTGGCCGCCGTGAAGTCGGCCGGGTCTTTACCTGAAAGGAGCGGAGAACGTGACTGACACTACTCCCGCACCCGGCCTGGAAAGGCCGATGAACGACGACGAAATCATCGAGTCCATTGGTGCGTACAACTACGGCTGGCACGATTCCGACGTTGCCGGCGCCGCGGCCCGCCGCGGCCTCAACGCCGACGTCGTGCGCGACATCTCCGGCATCAAGCAGGAACCGGAGTGGATGCTCGAGCAGCGCCTGAAGGCGCTCGACATCTTCGAGAAGAAGCCCATGCCCACCTGGGGCGCGGACCTCTCGGAGATCGACTTCGACAACATCAAGTACTACGTCCGGTCCACCGAGAAGCAGGCCACCTCCTGGGAGGACCTGCCGGAGGACATCAAGAACACTTACGACAAGCTGGGCATCCCCGAGGCGGAGAAGCAGCGCCTCGTCGCCGGCGTCGCCGCCCAGTACGAGTCCGAGGTGGTCTACCACCAGATCCGCGAAGATCTGGAGGCCAAGGGCGTCATCTTCGTCGACACCGACACCGCGCTGCGCGAACACGAGGACATCTTCAAGGAGTACTTCGGCTCCGTCATCCCGGCGGGTGACAACAAGTTCTCCGCCCTCAACTCGGCCGTGTGGTCGGGCGGTTCCTTCATCTACGTCCCGCCGGGGGTCCACGTGGACATCCCGCTGCAGGCCTACTTCCGCATCAACACGGAGAACATGGGCCAGTTCGAGCGCACGCTCATCGTCGTCGACGAGGACGCCTACGTCCACTACGTCGAGGGCTGCACCGCGCCGATCTACAAGTCCGACTCGCTGCACTCCGCCGTCGTGGAGATCATCGTGAAGAAGGGCGGCCGCTGCCGCTACACCACCATCCAGAACTGGTCGAACAACGTCTACAACCTGGTGACCAAGCGCGCCAAGGCGGAAGAGGGCGCGACCATGGAGTGGGTCGACGGCAACATCGGCTCCAAGGTGACCATGAAGTACCCGGCCGTGTGGATGACCGGTGAGCACGCCCGCGGCGAGGTCCTCTCCGTCGCCTTCGCCGGCGAGGGCCAGTTCCAGGACACCGGTGCGAAGATGACGCACCTGGCGCCGCACACCTCCTCGACCATCGTGTCCAAGTCCGTGGCCCGCGGGGGCGGCCGCGCCGCCTACCGCGGCCTGGTGCAGATCCACCCGAACGCGCACCACTCGGCCTCCAACGTCGAGTGCGACGCCCTGCTGGTGGACAACATCTCGCGCTCGGACACCTACCCCTACAACGACATCCGCAACGACCACGTGACCCTCGGCCACGAGGCGAAGGTGTCCAAGGTCTCGGAGGAGCAGTTGTTCTACCTCATGTCCCGCGGCATCGAGGAGGAGGAGGCCATGGCGATGATCGTGCGCGGCTTCGTCGAGCCGATCGCCAAGGAGCTGCCGATGGAGTACGCCCTCGAGCTCAACCGTCTTATCGAACTGCAAATGGAAGGATCGGTGGGTTAACCCATGACGCAAGCTCCCGTAGAAACCGTCAAGGCCGGCACGCCCCACAACAACAAGGGCGACCTTTTCTCCTCGTTCAACGTGGAGGACTTCGAGATCCCCGGCGGGCGCGACGAGGTCTGGCGCTTCATCCCGCTGCGCCGCATCCGCGGCCTGCACAACGGCACCTTCTCCGAGGTCGCCGAGGCGCGCATCTCGGTCGAGGGTCCGGCCGAGGTCACCGTCGAGCAGGTTGCGCCTGACGACGAGCGCCTGCAGGCCGCCGGCGCCCCCGTCGACCGCGTCGCCGCCCAGGCCTGGACCGCGGCGAAGTCCGGCACTCTGGTAACCATCCCCGCCAACGCCGAGCTCACCGAGCCCGTCGTGGTCACCGTGACCGGCGCTGGTGCCGACGTGACCACCTTCGGCACGGTGCTCATCCAGTCGGGCGCGAACTCCTCGGCGACCGTCCTGGTCAACTACGAGGGGTCCGGCACCCACGCGGACAACGTCAACTGGGTCCTCGGCGACGGCTCGCGCATCCACGCGGTCGTCGACGCGGAGTGGGACCTCGACGCCGTCCACCTCGGCGCGCAGCAGATCGTGCTGGGCCGCGACGCCACCCTGCGCCACACCGTGACCACCTTCGGCGGCGAGATCGTGCGCATCACCCCGCGCGTGAAGTTCACCGCCCCCGGCGGCGACGCCGAGCTGACCGGCGTGTACTTCGCCGACGACGGGCAGTACATCGAGAACCGCCTCTTGGTGGACCACTCCGTGCCGAACTGCCGCTCCAACGTCCTGTACAAGGGCGCGCTGCAAGGCGTGAAGGGCTCCGACAAGCCCGACGCCCACACCTGCTGGGTCGGCGACGTCCTCATCCGCGCCGAGGCGCTGGGCACGGACACTTACGAGACGAACCGCAACATGGTGCTCACTGACGGTGCCCGCGCCGACGCCATCCCGAACCTGGAGATCGAGACCGGCGAGATCGCCGGCGCCGGCCACGCCGCCACGGTGGGTCGCTTCGACGAGGAGCAGGTCTTCTACCTGCGCTCCCGCGGCATCCCCGAGGAGGAGGCCACCCGCCTCATCATCCGCGGCTTCTTCAACGAGGTGCTGAACCTCATCCCGGTTGAGTCCGTCCGCGACGAGTTGATCGCCCGCGTCTCCGGCGAGCTCGAGCAGGCCAACCTCTAAGCCGACCCACCCCAACAGAAAGCAGACGGTAGAAAACCTATGTCCACCCTGGAAATCAAGAACCTCCACGCCAACGTTCTCCCGACCGAGGAGGGCCAGGAGCCCAAGCCGATCCTCAAGGGCGTGAACCTGACCATCAAGTCGGGCGAGACCCACGCCATCATGGGCCCGAACGGCTCCGGCAAGTCCACCCTCGCCTACACCCTGGCGGGCCACCCGAAGTACGAGGTGACCGACGGCGAGGTGCTTCTCGACGGCGAGAACATCCTCGAGATGGAAGTCGACGAGCGCGCCCGCGCCGGCCTCTTCCTCGCCATGCAGTACCCGGTTGAGGTCCCGGGCGTGTCCTCCTCCAACTTCATGCGCTCCGCCGTGACCGCCGTGCGCGGCGAGGCCCCCAAGCTGCGCGAGTGGGTCCAGGAGCTCAACGCCGCGCGCGAGTCCCTGCAGATGGACGCCTCCTTCTCCGAGCGCTCCGTCAACGAGGGCTTTTCCGGCGGCGAGAAGAAGCGGCACGAGGTCATGCAGCTCGCCCTGATGAAGCCGAAGTTCGCCGTGATGGACGAGACCGACTCCGGCCTCGACGTCGACGCGTTGCGCATCGTCTCCGAGGGCATCAACAAGTACCAGCAGGAGACCGACGGCGGCGTGCTCATGATCACCCACTACAAGCGCATTCTCAACTACGTGAAGCCGGACTTCGTCCACATCTTCGCCGACGGCAAGGTTGTGCAGACCGGTGACGCGTCGCTGGCGGACACCCTCGAGGCGGAAGGCTACGAGAAGTTCATCTAATGACGTACACACACTCTGACGGAACGCTCAACGTGGAGGCCATCCGCGCGGAGTTTCCGATCCTGTCCCGCACCGTGCGCGACGGCAAGCCGCTGGTTTACCTCGACTCCGGTGCGACATCGCAGCGACCGGAACGCGTGTGGGACGCCGAGCGCGACTTCGTGCTGAACAACTTTGCGCCGGTGCACCGCGGCTCCTACCAGCTCGCGGAGGAGGCGACCGACGCCTACGAGACGGCGCGCGAGCGCATCGCGGGGTTCGTCGGCGCCGAGGGGCACGAGATCGCGTTCACGAAGAACGCGACCGAGGGGCTCAATCTCGTCTCGTACGTGCTCGGCGACGACCGCGCGGGGGCCCACCGCGTCGGCGAGGGCGACACCATAGTGGTCACCGAACTCGAGCACCACGCGAACCTCGTGCCCTGGCAGGAACTGGCGCGCCGCACCGGCGCCCAGCTGAAGTGGTACTCGATGACCCCGGACGGGCGCATCGACCTCGACTCGCTCGAGCTTGACGAATCCGTGAAGGTCGTCGCCTTCACGCACCAGTCCAACGTCACGGGAGCCCACGCGGACGTGGAGGAGATGGTGCGCCGCGCCAAGGCCGTCGGGGCCCTCACGGTTCTCGACGCCTGCCAGTCCGTGCCCCACATGAAGGTGGACCTGCACGCCCTCGACGTCGACTTCGCGGCGTTCTCGGGCCATAAGATGTGCGGTCCCTCCGGCGTGGGCGTGGTCTACGGCAAGGGCCGCCTCCTCGACGAGCTGCCCCCGTTCCTCACGGGCGGGTCCATGATCGAGGTGGTCCACATGGACCAGTCGACCTACGCGCCCGCGCCGCAGCGCTTCGAGGCGGGGACCCAGATGACCAGCCAGGTCGTCGGGCTCGGCGCCGCCGTCGAGTTCCTCGAGGAGGTGGGCATGGACGCCATCGCCGCGCACGAGCACCGCCTCACCGCGCTGGCTTTGGAGAAGATGCAGGGCATTGAGGGCCTGCGCATCGCCGGCCCTCTCACCGCGGAGAAGCGCGGCGGCGCGATCGCCTTCACCGTCGAGGGGCTGCACCCGCACGACCTGGGCCAGGTCCTCGACAGCGACGGGGTCTCCATCCGCACCGGGCACCACTGCGCGTGGCCGGCCCACCGCGGCTTGGACGTCCAGGCGACGGCGCGCGCCAGCTTCTACCTCTACAACACCGAGGAGGAAGTCGACGCGCTGGTCAACAGCATCGACAAAGCCAGGAAGTTCTTTGGGGTGTGAGCCATGAACCTTGAATCCATGTACCAAGAGGTCATTCTCGACCACTACAAGAACCCCCAGCACGCGGGCCTGCGCGACCCCTACGAGGCCGAGGTTCACCACGTGAACCCGTCCTGCGGGGACGAGATCACGCTCCGGGTGCACCTCTCGGAGGACGGGGAGACGGTTGAGGACGTGTCGTACGATGCGACCGGGTGCTCGATCTCCCAGGCGTCGGCAAGCGTGATGGCCGAGGAGGTCATCGGCCTGCCTGTCGCTGAGGCGATGGACAAGCTGGAGGTCTTCGACACGATGATTACCTCGCGGGGCACCGTCGAGGGCGACCCCGAGAAGATCGGCGACGGTGTCGCGTTCGCCGGCGTGGCGAAGTTCCCCGCCCGCGTCAAGTGCGCGCTGCTGGGGTGGAAGGCCTTCCAGGCTGCTACCTCCGACGCGCTGGACACACGCTCTTAGAAACCGAAGGACGAAGCACATGAGCGACAACAAGTTCGACGGGCAGCGCGAGCGCCCGACGCAGACCGAGGAGCAGATCAAGCTCACCAGCGACGTCGTGGAGTACCTGCACGACGTCATCGACCCCGAGCTCGGCATCAACGTCGTGGACCTCGGCCTGGTCTACGACGCCTGGATCGAGGAGGAGGGTGAGGTGACGAAGGCGGTGCTCAACATGACGCTGACCTCGCCGGCGTGCCCGCTCACCGACGTCATCGAGGAGCAGGCCTCCCAGGCGGTGGTGGGCAACACCTCCGTCGACGAGGTCGAGCTGAACTGGGTGTGGATGCCCCCGTGGGGCCCGCACATGATCACCGAGGAGGGGCGCGAGCAACTGCGCGCGCTCGGCTTCGCGGTCTAGGCTGCGGCTGCACACAACCGGCGGGTAACTCCGCCGGTTTTTCCGTTTGCCCGCCCGAGTAAGGTAGTTCCCCGTGATTGTCACCAACGACTTTGAAGTGCGCGTCGGCGCGCGCACGCTTCTCGACGCCCCCGGCCAGCACCTCCGCGTCCAGCCGGGCGACCGCATCGGCCTCGTCGGCCGCAACGGCGCGGGCAAGACGACGACGATGCGCATCCTGGCGGGGGAGACCGAGCCCTACGCCGGGTCGGTGACCCGCTCCGGCGAGATCGGCTACCTGCCCCAGGACTCGAAGGAGGGCGACATCGAGCAGACCGCGCGCGACCGCGTCCTCTCCGCCCGGGGACTGGACCAGCTGCGCAGCTCGATGGACCGGCAGCAGGAGATCATGGAGTCCTCCGACGGGTCGAAGCGCGACGCCGCGATTTCCAAGTACTCGCGTCTGGAGGAGCGCTACCACGCCCTCGGCGGCTACGAGGCCGACGCCGAGGCGGCGCAGATCTGCGACAACCTGGGGCTTCCCGAGCGCATCCTCGACCAGCCGCTGAAGACCCTCTCCGGCGGCCAGCGCCGCCGCGTGGAGCTGGCGCAGATCCTCTTCGCCGCGAACGACGGGGCCGGTAAGTCGACGACGACGCTGCTTCTCGACGAGCCGACCAACCACCTCGATGCCGACTCGATCACCTGGCTGCGCGGCTTTTTGTCCAAGCACGAGGGAGGGCTGGTCATGATCTCCCACGACGTCGACCTCCTCGAGGACGTGTGCAACAAGATCTGGTACCTCGATGCCGTGCGCGCGGAGGCGGACGTGTACAACATGGGCTTTGCCAAGTACAAGGACGCGCGCGCCCTCGACGAGGCGCGGCGGCGCCGCGAGCGCGCCAACGCCGAAAAGAAGGCCTCCGCGCTGCAGAAGCAGGCCGCCAAGCTCGGGGCGAAGGCGACGAAGGCGGCCGCGGCGAAGCAGATGCTCGCCCGCGCCGAGCGCATGATGAACAGCCTTGACGACGTCCGCATCGCCGACAAGGTCGCCTCGATCTCTTTCCCGGAGCCCGCCCCCTGCGGCAAGACCCCCCTCTACGGGAAGGGCCTGACCAAGATGTACGGCTCGCTCGAGGTGTTCGCGGGCGTCGACCTGGCCATCGACAAGGGCTCGCGCGTGGTTGTCCTGGGCACGAACGGCGCCGGCAAGACGACGCTGCTGAAGCTGCTCGCCGGCGTCGAGCGCACGGACGGCGAGGGCGGGCTGGTCACCGGCCACGGTCTGAAGATCGGCTACTTCGCCCAGGAGCACGACACCATCGACGGGGAGAAGTCTGTTTGGGAAAACACCATCGCCGCCTGCCCGGATGCGGGCCAGCAGGACCTGCGCGGGCTGCTCGGCGCGTTCATGTTCTCGGGTGACAAGCTCGACCAGCCCGCCGGGACTCTCTCCGGCGGCGAGAAGACGCGCCTCGCCCTGGCCACGCTGGTGTCCTCGCGCGCGAACGTGCTGCTTCTCGACGAGCCCACCAACAACCTGGACCCCCAGTCCCGCGAGCAGGTGCTCGACGCGCTGAAGACCTACACCGGCGCCGTCGTCCTGGTCACACACGACCCAGGCGCGGTCCGCGCGCTCGAGCCGGAGCGCGTCATCATCATGCCCGAGGGCGACGAGGACATGTGGAACGACGAGTACATGGAGATCGTGGAGCTCGCCTAGGGCGTCACCGGGCGTATCGTGCGGCGAAGTTCTCCAGGATCCTGCGGTTCCACGAGTAGTCAGCCGCGTAGGCCGTCTCGAGGATGGATTCCAGTTCGTCGGCGTCGTAGTAGCCCTGGTCCGCGTAGATGCGCAGCCGCAGCTCCAGGGACTCGGCGGTCAGCTCGGGGTGGAACTGGGTGGCGTAGACGTTGCTGCGCACCCGGAACATCTGGGTGGGGCAGGCCTCACCGGTGACGAGCACCGTGGCGGCGTCGGGCAGGTGCTCGACAGCCTCCTTGTGGCCAACGATGGTGGAGAAGCGGGCGGGGAGGCCCGCGAGGATGGGGTCGGCCGCCCCGGCGTCGTTAAGCGAAAGCTCGATGGAGGCGGCGTCCTCGGCGTAGCGGCTGCTCAGGCGGGCGCCGATGGCGGTGCCGATCGCGCCGATGCCGTAGCAGGCGCCGAGCAGGGGGAGGTCGCGGTCGATGATCGCCGCGACGAGAGTGCCGATCTCGCGCTCGACTCGCAGCTGCAGGCGCGACTTGCTGGCGTCGGTGTTATTGAAGGGGCTGCCGCCGAGCAGGACCCCCGAGTACGCGTCGAGGTCGACCCGCCCGAGCGGGGCGCGCTCGAGGCGGCGCTGCTCGATCGCGCCGGCCGGCAGGCCCATGGCGGAGAGGAAGCTGGCCAGCTCGGCAGCGGCGGCCTCGTCCTCCGGGCGGGTGCTCAGAAGGAGGAACGGGCGCGTGTACGTGCTCATTGGCTAAAGGTAGCAGTAAGGTCGGGGTATGGCACAGAAAAATGGAGGCATCCGCAAGCAGCTGTCCGAATCCTGGAAGGAGCTCAGCCCCGGCGGGCGAGCCGTGCTCGGCGTCCTCGGGGCGGCCGACGCGGTGGGCAAGTCCCTCGCGCTGGCCAGCCTGGCCCGCACCCCGAAGGAGAAGGTGCGCGGGCCGAAGCTGCTGTGGACCCCGCTCATCGCCGGCGTCAACACCCTGGGCTGGCTCGCCTGGTTCGCGGTGGGGAAGAAGCGCTAGTTGCGGAACCCGTGCACCGGGGCGGGGATGAAGCCGCCGCGGTGGATGAAGGAGTCGTTGCCCTTCTCGTTGACGGGGATGACCGGCGCGTAGCCGAGCAGGCCACCGAAGTTGACCTCGTCGCCCGGTTTCGTCCCCGGCACCGGGATGAGGCGGGCCGCGGTGGTCTTGTGGTTCATCACGCCGATCGCGGCCTCGTCGGCGATCATGCCGGAAATGAGCTCGGCTGAGGTGTTGCCGGGGATGGCGATCATGTCGAAGCCGACCGAGCAGATCGAGGTCATGGCCTCGAGCTTGTCCATCGAGATGGAGCCCGCGCGCACCGCGTCGATCATGCCCTGGTCCTCGGAGACCGGGATGAACGAGCCGGACAGGCCGCCGACGCGCGAGCAGGCCATCATGCCGCCCTTCTTCACGGCGTCGTTGAGCAGGGCGAGCGCGGCGGTCGTCCCGTGCGTGCCCACCTGCTCGAGCCCCATCCTCTCGAGGATGTGGGCCACGGAGTCGCCCACCTCGGCGGTCGGGGCAAGCGAAAGGTCGACGATGCCGAAGGGCACGCCGAGACGCTCGGCGGCCAGGTTGCCCACGAGCTGCCCCGCGCGGGTGATCTTGAACGCCGCCTTCTTGATCTCCTCGGCCACCTCGTTGAGCGAGGCGCCCTCGAGCGAGCCGATCGCATTATCGACGACACCCGGGCCCGACACGCCGACCGAGACCACCGTGTCCGGCTCCTCGATGCCGTGGAACGCGCCGGCCATGAAGGGGTTGTCGCCGACAGCGTTGGCGAAGACGACCAGCTTGGCGCACGCGATGGAGGAGCGCTCGCGGGTCAGCTCGGCGGCCTCCTTGACCACCTCGCCCATGACGCGCACGGCGTCCATGTTGATGCCCGCGCGCGAGGTGGCCACGTTCACCGAGCCGCACACGGCGTCGGTGACGGTGAGCGCCTCGGGGATCGAGCGGATCAGCCGGTTGTCGGACTCCGTCGCGCCCTTCTCCACCAGCGCGGAGTAGCCGCCCACGAAGTTGACGCCGAGCTCCGCAGCCGCCCGGTCGAGCGCCTTGGCGATCTCCACCGGGTTGCCCTCCACGCCCGCGGCGACGAGCGAGACGGGGGAGACGGAGATGCGCTTGTTCACAATCGGGATGCCGAGCTCGCGCTCGATGCCCTCGCAGACCTCGACGAGCCGGGCCGCGCGGGTGGTCACGCGGTCGTAGACCGCGCGGCAGGTGTCCTCCATCGTCGCGCGCGTGCAGCCGATGAGCGAGATGCCCATGGTCACGGTGCGGATATCGAGGCGGTAGTCCTCGATCATCTGGATGACGCTGAGGATGTTCTTGGATGCAATCCTGAAATCAACGGCCACTGTTTTGCCCGCCTAAATCTCGTTCATCGCGGTGAACAGGTCCGTGGACTGGATCCGCACGACCACGCCGAGACGCTCGCCGACGCCCGCGAGGTGGCGCTGCAGCTCCGCCATGTCGACGCTCTCGCCGGGGATCTCCGCCCGCATGATCATGGTGAAGAAGTCGTCCATGAGGGTCTGGGAGACGTCGAGGATGTTCAGATTGCGCTCTGCGGCGGCGGCCGAGACGCCGGCGATGATGCCGACGCGGTCCTGGCCCGTGGTCGTGATGATTGCGTGCATAGCCCGCAGTCTAGTCAACCCCGGGTCGCCGACACGCGTCGGCACCGCGCTAGCGGCAGTGATCCACGAAGCGTTTCAGCAGCTCATTCGACCACGTCACATCGACGCTCGGCAGGGCCGCCACGATGGTGTCGTACTCCGTCAGGGGGAAGTACCCGTAGTCGTAGTAGAAGTCCATGCGCGTCTTCATCGCGGCGGCGTCCATTTCCGCGTGAAACTGGGTCGCCCACACCTTCTCGCCCCAGCGCGCCACCTGAACCGTCGTGCTCGGCCCGGCGGCGAGGACCTCCAGGCCCTCCGGGAGGGTCTCGGGGTTCTCGGTGTGCCCCGTCAGCGCGCGGAAGGAGTCGGGGAAGTCCCGCATGAGGGCGTCCTCGCGCCCGGCGGCGGTCAGCTCCACCTCCGTCGGGCCGGAGGCCTCGGGCGCCGAGTGGCCGATGGAGCCGCCGAGGGCGTCGACAAGCCAGCTCATGCCGAAGCAGATGAAAAAGACCGGCCGGTCCGCCTCGAGCAGCGAGCGCAGCTCTGCGTGGATGTGCTCCTGCCAGGGTGAGTAGTGGGGGTTGGTCACGTTGAGAGAGCTGCCTCCCACGATCACGCCCGCATACTTGTCGACGCCCTCGATGCGCGTCCCGGTGTCCGCGAGGACCTGCATGTCCACGTCGCCCGCGGCGAGCCCGGTGGCGTCCAGGACGTCGCGCAGCTCGGCCGCGGCGACATCCGGGCCGAGCTCGCCGTTGCGCAGGGAGACGAGGAGGAATCTAGACATGCGGCATATTCTATACCGCTTGGTCTACTTTCCTCGCACCGGGGCACGCACCGACTGCTCGACCAGGTCCAGCATCTGCTCCAGGCGGGCCGTGGGCTCGCCCTCGGCCAGCTTCACCACCAGCCCGTCCATGACGGTGGATAGGTAGGTGTGGATCACGTCGACGGGGACGTCGTCACGCATCGCCGCGTTGGCCTCGAGCCGCGAGTGGACCGCGCCGTCGAGCACCTCCTGGTGGACCCGCCACCGCTCCTCGAACCCCGGGTCGGTGCGCAACTTGCGCACGATTTCCGCTCGCGTGGCGTACCAGCTGTTCTTTTCGGGCCGCGCGATGAGCGTGCGCATGACCTCGATCAGCCCGTTCTCGGCGACGATCGCCGCCTGCCGCGCCGCGTCCTCGCTGGCCACGGCAAGGAAGAGCGACTCCTTGTCCCCGAAGTGGTGGAAGATCGCTCCGCGGGTCTTGCCCGTCGCCTCCTCGAGGCGCGCGACGGTCGCTCCCTCGTACCCGTGCTTCGCGAAGCACGCGCGCGCGGAGTCGATGATCTCCCTGCGGCGGCGGTTGAGTTCAACGTCGGGCACTATCGGCATCGGGGTTCCTCACTTGCGGGGCGGAAAAAGGGGAGAGGGGCCCGCCGGCCGAAGCCGGAAGACCCCTCCTTGATGGTTACGGGAGACTAGCTCTGAACCATCTGGCGCAGCACGTACTGCAGGATGCCGCCGTGGCGGTAGTACTCCGCCTCACCCGGGGTGTCGACGCGGACAACGGCGTCGAACTCGACCTTCTCGCCGCCCTCCTTGGTGGCGGTGACCTTCACGGTCTTCGGGATGGTCTCGCCCTCGTTGAAAGCGGTGATGCCGGAGATGTCGAAGGTCTCCGTGCCGTCCAGGCCGAGGGACTCGTGGGACTCGCCGGCCGGGAACTGCAGCGGCAGGACGCCCATGCCGATGAGGTTCGAGCGGTGGATGCGCTCGAAGGACTCGGTGATGACGGCCTTCACGCCGAGCAGGTTGGTGCCCTTTGCGGCCCAGTCACGCGAGGAGCCGGTGCCGTACTCCTTGCCCGCCAGGACGACCAGCGGGATGCCGGCCTCGGCGTAGTTCTGGGCGGCGTCGTAGATGAACGCCTGCGGCGCGCCCTCCTGCGTGAAGTCGCGGGTGTAGCCGCCCGCCTCCTCCACCAGCTGGTTGCGCAGGCGGATGTTGGCGAAGGTGCCGCGAACCATGACCTCGTGGTTGCCGCGGCGGGAACCGAACGAGTTGTAGTCGTGGCGCTCCACACCGTGCTCGTCGAGGTAGTTGGCGGCCGGGGTGCCCGGCTTGATGGAGGACGCCGGGGAGATGTGGTCGGTGGTGACCGAGTCGCCCAGCTTGGCCAGGACGCGGGCGCCCGTGATGTCCTCGACGGGGTTCGGCTGCTCCGGCATGCCATCGAAGTACGGGGCCTTGCGGATGTAGGTGGAGTCCTCGTTCCAGTCGAAGGTCTTGCCCTCCGGGATGTCGAGGCCCTGCCACTGGGCGTCGCCCTTGAACACGTCGGCGTAGTCGGACTCGTACATCTCGCGGGAGATGGTGTCGGCGATCGTCTTCTCGATCTCCTCGGCGGACGGCCAGACGTCCTTCAGGAAGACGTCGTTGCCCTCGGAGTCCCGGCCGAGCGGCTGGGTCTCGAAGTCGAAGTCCATGGTGCCGGCGATGGAGTACGCGATGACCAGCAGCGGCGACGCCAGGTAGTTCATCTTGACGTCGGGGGAGATGCGGCCCTCGAAGTTGCGGTTGCCGGAGAGCACGGCGGTCGCGGTGAGGTCGTACTCGTTGATGGCCTCGGAAACCTCGGTGGGCAGCGGGCCGGAGTTGCCGATGCAGGAGGCGCAGCCGAAGCCGGTGAGGTAGAAGCCCACGGCCTCGAGGTCCTTCCAGAGGTCGGCGCGCTCGTAGTAGCCGTCAACAACCTGGGAGCCCGGCGCCATGATGGTCTTGACCCACGGCTTGGCCTTCAGGCCCTTTTCGGCGGCCTTGCGGGCGAGCAGGGCGGCGCCGACCATGACGGACGGGTTGGAGGTGTTGGTGCAGGAGGTGATGGCGGCGATGGCCACGGCACCGTGGTCGAGGGTGTACTCGCCACCCTGCGGGGACTCGACGATGACCGGCTTGGAGGCGCGGCCCTCGGCACCCTCGGCGGCGGACTCGCCGTTGCCCGGCCAGGACTCGTTGTAGGACACGGCCTCGGTCTTCTCGGCGCGCACGGGCTCGAAGGTCTCGTTGCCGGCGTCGTTGTAGTCCGGCAGCTGGTTGCGGAAGGTCTGCTTCGACTCGGAGAGCAGGATGCGGTCCTGCGGGCGCTTCGGGCCGGCGATCGACGGCACGACGGTGGACAGGTCGAGCTCGAGGTACTCGGAGTAATTCGCCTCCGGAGCGTCCTGCTCGAGCCACATGCCCTGGGCCTTCGCGTAGGCCTCGACGCGGTCGATGGTCTCCTGGTCGCGGCCGGTCAGGTGCAGGTAGTTGATGGTCTCCTCGTCGATCGGGAAGATCGCGCAGGTAGAGCCGAACTCCGGCGACATGTTGCCGATGGTGGCGCGGTTGGCCAGCGGGATCTGCTTGACGCCGTTGCCGTAGAACTCGACGAACTTCTGCACAACGCCGTGCTGGCGCAGCATCTCGGTGATGGTGAGCACCACATCGGTGGCGGTGACGCCGACCGGGATCTCACCGGTGAGCTTGAAGCCGACGACGCGGGGGATGAGCATGGAGACCGGCTGGCCGAGCATGGCGGCCTCTGCCTCGATGCCGCCGACGCCCCAGCCCAGGATGCCCAGGCCGTTCTCCATGGTGGTGTGGGAGTCGGTGCCGATGCAGGTGTCGGGGTAGGCAACGCCCTCGTGGTCGAAGACGACGCGGGAGAGGTACTCGATGTTGACCTGGTGGACGATGCCGGTCCCCGGGGGCACGACGCGGAAGTTGGAGAAGTTCTCGGCGCCCCAGCGCAGGAACTGGTAGCGCTCTTCGTTGCGCTCGTACTCGATCTCAACGTTCTTGTCGAGCGCGTCGGCGGAGCCGAAGGCCTCGATGATGACGGAGTGGTCGATGACCATCTCGGCCGGGTTGAGCGGGTTGACCTGGTCGGGGTTGCCGCCGAGGGTGGAGACGGCCTCGCGCATGGTGGCGAGGTCGACCACACAGGGGACGCCGGTGAAGTCCTGCATAAGGACGCGGGCGGGGGTGAACTGGATCTCGACGGAAGGCTCGGCCTCCGGGTCCCAGTTAGCGAGCGCCTTGATGTGGTCCTCGGTTACGTTCTTGCCGTCCTCGGTGCGCAGCAGGTTCTCGCCCAGCACCTTGAGGGAGTAGGGAAGCTTCTCCATGCCTTCGACGGCGTCGAGGGCGAAGTAGTCGTAGGACTTCTCGCCGACCTCGAGCGTCTTCTTGGCGTTGAAGGAGTTCTTGCTTTCAGCCACAGTGAGCTCCATTTCTCGTCGTTAACCAAATCCGGGAATAATGACCCAATTGGTGGTCAACTATCCATACTAAGGGACGCCACCAAATCCAGTCGACGTTTTAACGTAACGGCCGTTATGTTTTGCGTGTGAACTGCGTCTCACCGGCGGATGGGCCGTGTGACCTCCCCCCTTCGGGTGGGAAGGGCGGTGGGGAAGACACGACGAAAGGACTGTGAGGCACCGATGATCCCCGCAGACATTGACATGAACTCGCTCGCCGGGCAGCTGGAGGGCGACGGGATAGCTTTCGCCACGGACAATCCGGCGAACGGCCCCCTCGAGCAGCACCTCTCCTCGACGCTGGAGTCCCTGCCCGCCGGCGAACTCGGCGAGATCGGTTTCGTCGTGCTCGAGCAGACTCCTGCGCAGCCCGCAGACCTGAGGGACGTGGCGCAGGATCTGGCAACGGAGACGGGCCTGGGGACGGTGATCGTGCGCACCCCTCAGGCGAGCGGCGCGGCGAGCGACGCGGCGAGCAGGGCGCAGGTGGAGCGCGGGCAGAGGGCGATGATGGCGCAGCCGGATTACGGGGAGGGTCTGCGGGCCTTTGCGGGCGCGGCGCAGGGCGGGGTGTGGAACTGGCCTGCGGTGGGCGCGCTGGTCCTTGTGGCGGTGGCGGTGGTGGCGGCCGTGAGCTACCTGCTCGCCCGGTCACAGTCAAGCAGAAAGGCTTGACTCAAGGAGTAGCCCCGGGCGGTGCCGGCCACATTTCACTAGTGTGACGAAGATCACTGAAATATACCGGCGTGTCAATCCCGCAGCGTGCGGGGCACGTTGGTCATGTGAATCGCCTTGACCAATGTGAAAGTAGGTAAAGGTTGTGCAACGGATTAATAAAGTGTCGTATGGTTTCGATGTCGGCTCGTGAGTCGTAGGCAATTTCATATCTCACCGTGACAACACAGGTTCGGGCATGTGGGGAAGCACGCCAAGCGCCGGAGGTTGACGCGGAGGGATGATTGCCCGGCTCACGTGCCTGCGTCAGTAGTCAACTAACCTTCCGCCCGTCAAGCCTGAGGGCTTACCCTCTCGTGCCGTCGCGCGCCTAGTCAGCGCGCCCCGGCCGTGTGTTTGACGTGCGGTGTGAGGAGCACCTCCAATGGGCAACCCCAGGAAGGGCACCCGTGTGCGCTGGGTCCGGACGGCCACCAGCGTGATCGCGTGCTCGACAACCCTTTCCCTCGCCGGCACCCTCGTTTCCCCCGCGTCCCGGGCGCAGGAGGGCGAATCCTCCGCCTCCTCTCTCGTCGCCGCCATCTCGGACGCGCAGGCCCGCGTCGACGAGCTCGACCTCGGGCTCGGCACGCTGCGCGAGAACGTCAACCAGGCGCTGGTGGATCTGCACGACGCCCAGTCCCGCGCCGAGCAGGCCCGCCGGGGCGTCGAGGAGGCGCGCAAGCGTCTCGAGGAGTCGGAGTCCGCCGTGGAGGCGGCCCGCGCGGAGCTGGCCGAAATCACCCGCCTGCAGTACCGCGCCCAGGGCAGCCCCTCGGCGCTCGCGGGCCTGTCCGCCTCGGAGGGCGGGGACAAGCAGAAGGACGTCCTCGACCGCTCGCTCTACCTGCGCCAGCAGTCGGAGGAGAAGCAGGCCAAGCTCGCCGAGGTGGAGCGCGCGCGCACCGAGGCGGCCAACGAGGAGTCCACGCTGCGCGAGACGAGCCGCCTCGCCGAGCAGACCGCCGCCGAGGCAGAGTCGGCCGAGCGCGACGCCCGCGAGAAGCTCGACGCCAACCAGCGCGAGCTCGAGCAGCGCACCGCCGAGCGCAGTGCCGCTGAGTCCGAGCTGAAGTCCGCGCAGCAGGAGCTTGACGACGCCCGACCCGGCGCGTCCGCCGCCAAGGCCGATAACGCCACCGCCACCGCCACCCCCGCCCCCGAGCCGAAGAAGGAATCGGCGCCGGTCGATCCCGAGGTGGCCAAGGCGGTGCGCGAGAAGCTGTCCTCGGCCGCCCCGGACGCTCCCGAGCCGACCGACGAGCAGATCTCCAGCGCGATCTCCACGGCGGAAACCGCGGCCGAGCGTGCGGGCGATTCCGCTGGCGACGCCACCGCGGAGGCCGCGGCGATCGCGGCCGCCACGGCCCTGATCGGCTCCTCGCAGGCTGAGCACACGGAGCTGGACAACCCCTACTCGGGCAGCAACTCGGCGGAGCTCATCGCCGCGTTCTCCCGCGGCCTGTCCAGCGCGCTCGGCTCGGCGCAGTCGGCCGCGACTGAGGCCCCCGGGGTGGAGGAGGTGCTTCCGGACGTCGATACGGCGGAGAGCGTGACGGACAAGATCAGCTCCGCCCTGACCCCGGCGGCCAATACCTCGAAGGTGGAGACGGTGATCGCGCGGGCGCAGTCGATGATCGGCACCCCGTACGTCTGGGGCGGTGGCGACGCCAACGGCCCGACGTCCGGCCTCGAGGGCGGCCAGAAGGGCTTCGACTGCTCGGGCCTGGTCCTGTACGCCTTCGCCGCGGCCGGAGTGTCGCTGCCCCACTACACGGGCTACCAGTACCAGCGCGGCACCCAGATCGACCCGAGCGAGGCGCAGCGCGGCGACCTCCTGTTCTGGGGGCCGGAGGGCAGCCAGCACGTGGCGATCTACCTCGGCGACGGCACGATGATCGAGGCCCCGCAGTCCGGCCAGAACGTGCAGATCTCCCCGGTGCGCTACGGCGGAATGTCCGCGAAGGCGGTCCGGCTGCTCTAGCCATCCTCTACTATCTGAGGCATGGCATTGAACGACTACGACGCACTCCTCGTCCTCTCCTTCGGCGGCCCTGAAGGAAAGGACGAGGTCATTCCTTTTCTGGAAAACGTGACCCGCGGCCGCGGCATCCCCCGCGAGCGCCTGGCCGAGGTGGGTGAGCACTACTTCCACTTCGGCGGCGTCAGCCCGATCACCGCCCAAAACAGGGAGATCATCGCCAATATCGAGGCGGAGCTGGCCGGGCGCGGCCACGACCTTCCGGTCTACTTCGGCAACCGCAACTGGCGCCCCTTCGCGGAGGATGCCGCACGCACCATCGCGGAAGACGGGCACCGGCGCGTGCTCGTGTTCGCCACCTCGGCCTGGGGCGGTTACTCCGCCTGCCGCCAGTACGACGAGGACATCGAGCGGCTGCGCGAGGTCACGCCGGAGATCGAGTACACGAAGCTCTGGCAGTTCTACGGCCACCCCGAGTTCGTCCGTCTCAACGCCGAGTACCTCTCCGAGGCATGGAAGAAGGGCGAGGCCGGCGCGACCAAGGTCCTCTTCTCCGCGCACAGCGTCCCCTCCGCCGCCGACGAGGTCTCCGGCGGGCCGACCGACGCCCACCTCTACTCGCGCCAGGTCGCGGAGGCCTCGCGCCTCATCGCCGAGGCCGCGGGCGTCACGGACTACGAGGTGGTCTGGCAGTCCCGCTCCGGCAACCCCGCCACCCCCTGGCTCGAGCCGGATGTGGTAGACCGCTCCCTCGAGCTGCACGAGGAGGAGGGCACTCAGCACGTCATCTGCGTGCCGGTCGGCTTCATCACGGATCACATGGAGGTCGTCTGGGACCTGGATACCGAGCTCCGGGAGGCGCTGGAGGACAAGGGCATGACGCTCGATCGCCTGCCCACCGTTGGTCTGACGAAGGATTTCGCGGCGATGGTCGTCGACATCGCGGAGAACGTCGCCCAGGGCGCGGAGCCCGCAAGCCTGTCGACGGTCACCGTCCAGGGCTGCACCGTCAACGGCGCCCCTTGCGCCCCGGGGTGCTGCAAGAAGGAAGCCTAGCCGTAGGCCTCCCGCCACAGGTCATGCACCGCGTCGGCGACTCCGGCCATGCGGGCGGTGCGGATGTGGCGCCACAGGGCGAAAAGCTGGGGATCAAGGCTGTGGTCGCCGACGGTGTCCGTCACAGTCTCGATGATCGCCGCGACCCGGTCCGCCCGGGCGAAGAGCTTCGCCGCCCGCGGGGTCACGCAGCCGGGCAGACCCGGCGTGTCGTAGAAGTCTGATAGGGCACCGACCGTCAGGCGGGGGTTCGGCAGGTCCGCCGCGCCGCCCCCGAGGGCCTCGATGAGGTCGGCGGCCTGGTCGGTGGCCCGCGCGAGCAGCGCGTCGGCCTCGCCGGGGGTGAGCCAGGCGGGCTCGGGGAGGCGCTCGTGCTCCTCGAACCAGCGCCATTCCACCGCGCCCTCCGTGTAGCGCGGCACGAGGATGTGGGTCAGCTCGTCGCTCTCGCGAAGCGCCACCGCCCCGGCCGGGGTGAGGGCGGACAGGGCGGGAGAGCCGGCGGGAATGGCGGCGGCCTGGCCGGGTCCCCACAGCAGGAGGCGGACGGCAGGGTCGGGGGAGGTGAGGTCGGCGGCTGCTCGGGCGTCGGCAAGCAATGCGGCGATGGGGCGCCCGCCGTAGGTGTGGGTGCCACCGAGGTCGCGCAGTGCGTCGAGGAGCTCGTCCGTCGGTTCGTGGCCGTAGAGCCAGGCCGCGAGCCAGACGGCGGTGTTCTGCAGGGGTGAGTAGACTTCGGCGCGCGTGTACACCGCGGCAATCATAGCGGATAGAATCTGCCCACTATGGGTTTCGATGAGCGCTACGGTGGAGACATTTTCAAGGGTCATTCGCGCAGGCAGCGGCCCTCCTATCCCGCGATCCCGGCCGAGCCCGGCCTGGTCGCGGAGGTCGTCGGCGACGAGTTCGTCGGCGCGGTGGTGGGCTTCGAGCGGACCCACGACGGAGATTTCGTGCGGCTCGAGGACCGCCGCGGCACCCAGCGGCTGTTCAAGATGCTTCCCGGCGCCTTCCTCGTGGAGGGCAACCGGGTCACCCTGGTGCGCCACGTGGAAAAGCGCGCCCCCCACACGTCGAACTCGGGCTCGAGGCGGGTGGAGAACGTGAAGGCGAAGGTCGCCATGCCGAGCCGGATCTGGGTCGAGGGCATCCACGACGCCGCGATCGTGGAAAAGGTCTGGGGCCACGACCTGCGCGTGGAGGGTGTCGTCGTGGAGTACCTCGAGGGGCTGGACAACCTGGGGGAGAAGCTCGCCGAGTTCCAGCCGGGGCCGGGCCGCCGCATCGGGGTGCTGGCGGACCACCTCATCGAGGGCACCAAGGAGTCCCGCCTGGTGGAAAACGTCGGCCCCGACGTGCTCGTCACCGGCCACCCCTACATCGACATCTGGGCGGCGGTGAAGCCGCGCAGCGTGCGCATCCGCGAGTGGCCCGAGGTGCCCTACGGCGAGGACTGGAAGACGGGCGTGTGCGCGCGCCTCGGCTGGTCCGACACGAGGGAGGGGTGGAACAGGGTCTACAACGCGGTCTCGACGTTCCGCGACCTCGACTACACCCTCATCGGGGCGGTGGAGCGGCTCATCGATTTCGTCACAACCCCTGAGCTGAGCAAGGCGGACATGTAGCCTGGGCACGTGGGCGCACTCATCTGGTTTATCGCAGCACTCGTCATCGCCGGGCTTGAGCTGGCGGCGGGCGAGTTCACCTTCCTGATGATTGCCGCCGGCGCCCTCACCACCTCCGGCGCGGCGCTGTTCGGCCTGCCCCTGTGGGCCGAGGTGGCCGTCTTCGCCGCCTCCTCCGCGGCCTTCTGGTTCTTCCTGCGGCCCTACCTGCACCGGCGCTTCATCAAGCCGCCGCTTTACGACGACTCACCGCGCGCCCTCGTCGGCTCGCGCGCGGAGGTGCTGGAGGAGATCACCCCCGCCGGCGGCCAGGTGCGCCTGGACGGCTCCATCTGGTCCGCCCGCTCGCTCGACCCCGCGGTGAGCATCCCCGCCGGGGCGCACGTGACCGTATCCGACATCGACGGCCCGGTGGCGGTCGTCTGGAAGGAAAGCTGATGGGCGCTATTTTTGCCCTCGTCATCATCGCTTTGGTGGTGGCGCTCCTCTTCACCTCGATCAAACTGATTCCGCAGGGGGAGGCGGCCGTCATCGAGCGTCTCGGCCGCTACACCCGCACCGTCTCCGGCGGGCTGACCCTGCTCGTCCCCTTCATCGACCGGGTGCGCGCCCGCGTGGACACCCGCGAGCGCGTCGTGTCCTTCCCGCCTCAGGCCGTGATCACCCAGGACAACCTGACCGTGGCCATCGACACCGTGGTCACCTTCCAGATCAACGACCCCGCCAAGGCGATCTACGGCGTGGACAACTACCTTGTCGGCGTCGAGCAGATCTCGGTGGCCACGCTTCGCGACGTCGTCGGCGGCATGACCCTCGAGGAAACCCTGACCTCCCGCGAGACGATCAACCGCCGCCTGCGCGGTGAGCTGGACGCCGCCACCGGCAAGTGGGGCCTGCGCATCAGCAGGGTCGAGCTCAAGGCGATTGATCCGCCGCCCTCGATCCAGCAGTCCATGGAGATGCAGATGAAGGCGGACCGGGAGAAGCGCGCGATGATCCTCACCGCCGAGGGCAAGCGCGAGTCCGACATCAAGACCGCCGAGGGCGAGAAGCAGGCCCGCATCCTCTCCGCGGAGGGCGAGAAGCACGCGGCCATCCTCAACGCCGAGGCGGAGCGCCAGGCCACCATCCTGCGCGCGGAGGGAGAGCGCGCCGCCAAGTTCCTCGCCGCGCAGGGCGAGGCCCGGGCGATCCAGAAGGTCAACGCCGCGATCAAGTCCTCCGGCGTCACGCCCGAGCTGCTCGCGTACCAGTACCTGGACAAGCTGCCCCAGATCGCCGACAACGAGGCGGCCACCATGTGGATGATCCCCTCGGCGTTCGGCGACTCCCTGGAGCAGTTCGCCAAGGCCTTCGCCCACAAGGACGACGACGGTGTCTTCCGCTACGAGGCCGCGAGTGTGGACGAGGCGACGCGCGACATGGCGGCGCAGGAAAACACGGACGAGTGGTTCGACACCTCCACCGACCCGGAGCTGGCCAAGGCGCTCGCGGAAGCGCGCGCTGTGGCCAACAAGCACGTGGACGACCCCGACCCGACCGCCGTCGCGCAACCCGGCGCGCCCTCGCCGGGCGCGGCGCAGCCACGCGGCATCGAGGCGCGCCACGAGCAGCCGGGCAGCGACCTTCTACCTGGTGTCAGCGAGCAGGTGGAGCGGAAGCAGCCCGAGTAATCAGGTTGAGCACCAGCTTCCAGCCAGCCTGCTCCGCCCGCCAGCCGGCTGCCTGGAGGCGCTGGCTCATCGCCTGCTTCGAGATGCCCAGCGCGGCCGCCGCCTCGTTCTGGTTGTAACCGCCGCGCAGCAGGGCGGTGGCCTCGCGCCCCTCGAAGGTGCGCTTGTGCAGGACGTGGCCCAACAGGGCCAGCGCGGCGGCGATATCCTCGGCGTCCGTCCCGGCGTCCGGGGCGTCCACCTTGACCCCCACCACGGCGGGGCGCGACCCGACGGCCTCCGTCGCGGTGTAGAGGGCGCTGCCCTCGCGGGTGATGCCCAGCCCGATGGCCCAGCTGCCGTCGGAAAGCAGGGCCATGATGAGGTTGAGGGCCGCCTCGGCGTCGTCGACCCGGGCCCGGATGTCCTCCACGCCCACCACCTCGAAGGTCCCGACGCCGGGGAGGGTGGCGAGGGCCTCAGCAGAGCGGCGCACCAGCTCGGCGCGCCGCTTCTCCCGCCCCCGGTAGCGTGCGTGTACGGCAATCATGGCTCAACAGTCTAGTTGTCCGGGCTCCCGACTTGACTCGGCGCGCCCTGGCGGGTGGGCAGCAGGGCGTCGAGAAGCAGCCCACCGAGGCCGAGGAGCCCGAGCACCACGGTCAGCGCGATCACCGCGGGATCCGCCCGGCCGGTCAGAGTATCGCCGAGGAACACCGTGCCGACGGTCCCCGGCAGCGAGCCCGCGAAGGTGGCCAGAGCGAAGGGAAGAACGCCGACACGGGTGAGGGCGGCGGCGTAGTTCATGATGGAGAAGGGAACGACCGCGATCATCCGCAGGCTCGCCACCGCCAGCCAGCCGCGCTGCTCGAGGCGGCGGTTCACCGTCTCCACCGCCGGGTGGGTCAGCCGCGGCGCGATCCAGTCGCGCAGCAGGCCGCGCACCACGAGCAGGGAGAGCACCGCGGAAGCCGTCGTCGCCGTGATCGCGATCGCCAGGCCCCACAGGCTGCCGAAGAGCACGCCGGCCGACAGCGTCATGATGGTGCGGGGGATGGGAAACTGCGTGACCAAGACGTAGAGCAGCCAGAAGAAGAGAGGGAACAACGGGCCGGTGTGCTCGGCCCAGGAGCGCAGGACGGGCAGCGGGGGGACGTCGAGAAGCAGCCATGCCGCGACGAACCCGGCGGCGGCGACCGCGAGCAGAACGGCGCGGCGCGCGGACATTCTCGGCATGGGTGGTCTTTCTAGGGGGGCTATATAGTCGTCACAAACCTACCCCCGCACGCACCCCAGGGAGAAGCCAGCATGCTCGTCGCCGCCGACGTCCTCAGCTGGGCCGCGGTCATGGCCATCCCGGGCCCCGACATCGTCGCCATCGGCAGCCAGGTCGCGCGCCACGGGCACAGGGCAGGCTTCGCGACGGCACTGGGGGCCGCCCTGGGCGTTTCCCTCTGGTCCGTCCTCTCCCTCGTCGGGATTTCGGCGCTTTTGCTCGCCGTGCCCGCGCTCGCCGTCATCCTGCCGGTGCTCGGCTCGGCGGTGCTCATCCTGCTCGGCCTGCTGGCGCTGAGGGGCGCCGCGCGGCCCGCCGGGGGAGGCGGGGTCCGCTACGTCGGCGAGGCGTCCGCACCGGACCGCGCCTCGGCGTGGCGGTCGGTGCGCCTGGGCCTGGTGACCAACCTCTCCAACCCGAAGGCGCTCGTCTTCTTCACCTCGTTTTTCACTCCGCTGATGAACCACTACGACGGCGCGGCGGCGAAGGCCGCGATGCTCGCGCTCCTCCTCGCGGTGTCCCTGCTGATCTTCTCCACCATGTCTGTGGTGCTCAAGGCGGCGTCGTCCTCGCCGCTGGCAAACCTGCCGGCGGTGCGCTTCCTGCCGGGCGCCATCTTCGTGCTCATCGGCTCCTACTACCTGGCCGACGCGCTGGGGGTGTAGCCGGCGACGCCGTGCCGGCACAATAAAAAATCCGAGACACCGTGATCACGATGTCTCGGAGAGTTGTGCCCGAGGGGGGACTTGAACCCCCACGTCCGTTAATAGGACACTAGCACCTCAAGCTAGCGCGTCTGCCATTCCGCCACCCGGGCCGGGTTTTGTTTTCAGCCTCTCGGCTGGGCACCTGCATTACTATAGGGGGTGCTGTGACAAACACACAAATCGGCAGGTCAGCGCGCGGAAATCGGCGTTAAGACGAAGAGGAATCCCACACCTGTCATTCCATGAATCCGGCCCCCGTGCACGGGCGCATCGGGTAGAAATGGAGCCATGACTACCTACGACTACGACTCCGATGTTTTCCCGGGCCACGACCCGCTGGCGTCGCTGGCCGACGTCCCCTCGTTCCCGCTGACCTCCAGCGGCGTCTCGGACGGGGAGCGCCTGGCCGACACGTTCGTCGGCGAGGACGCCACCTCGCCCGAGCTTTCCTGGTCGCAGCTTCCGGAGGGCACCAAGTCGCTGGCGGTGACGTGCTACGACCCGGACGCGCCGACGGGCGCGGGGTTCTGGCACTGGGCTGCGTTCAACATCCCCGTCGACGTCACCGCGCTCCCCGCGGGCGCGGGCAGCGCCGAGGACCTGGGCGTCGGCGCGGTCACTCTGAAGGGCGACTCGGGGCAGCGCGCCTTCTACGGTGCCAACCCGCCGGCGGGCCACGCGCCGCACCGCTACATCTTCGCGGTGCACGCGGTTGACGTGGAGAAGCTTGACGTGCCCGAGGACGCGACGCCCACGGTGCTGGCCTTCAACCTCTTCTTCCACTCCCTGGGCCGCGGCGTGGTGTGGGGCTGGTACGAGAACAAGTGACGGTCCCGGTTCAGCTGCGCGCCGGCGGGGCTTTCATGGCCGTGGCGCTCGTTCTGCTCATCTACGCGGCGCTGGCCTACCTGCGCGGGGACGAGACATTCGTCGTGACGCCCCAGGTGCTCAGCATCGTCGCAGCGGCGGTCATTTTCGGGGCGAACGCGACGTTCGTCCGCGGCCAAGAGCGCTCGCGGCCGCAGGTCGTTGCGCTCGCGCTGGCCGTGGTGCTCCTCGTGGTGGGGTTCCTCGCCCCCTCGGCCGAGCTCTTCGTGACGCAGCCGTTCTGGCTCATTCTCTGGGCCGTGACGGCCGCCGTCTGCGCGCTTATTCTGCGTCGTTCCGCCATGTGAGGCCGCTGCCCACGGCCTCGCTAATCGACGCCAACCCGTGCGCCTTCACCTGCGCGGCGAGACCCGCGTGGATCCCCCGGATCCAGCCGAGCCCGCCGTAGATGAATGGGGTGTAGCCCTGGAGCAGGCTCGCGCCCGAGGTGATGCGTTCCCAGGCCTGCTCCGGGGTGGAGATCCCGCCGACGCTGACGAGCACGAGCTTGCCGCCGACGCGGTTGTGGAGGCGGCGCAGCACCTCGAGTGAGCGCTCGTTCAGCGGGGCGCCGGAGATACCGCCCGGGCCCATTGCCTCAACCTCGGCGGGGTCGGTGACGAGCCCCTCGCGGGAGATTGTGGTGTTGGTCGCCACGATGCCGACGATGCCGAGCTCGACGGCCAGGTCGGCTACGGCGTCGATGTCCTCGTCGCTGAGGTCGGGGGCGATCTTCACCAGGACGGGGGTGTCGGTATTGTCGCGCACGACCTCAAGGATGGGGCGCAGCTCCTCCACGGCCTGGAGGTCGCGCAGCCCGGGGGTGTTGGGGGAGGAGACGTTGACCACGAGGTAGTCCGCCAGGGGCCCGAGTACGCTCGCGCCGGCCCGGTAGTCCGCGACCGCGTCCTCGGAGGTCTTGTTCTTGCCGATGTTGATGCCCACAACGTCGCCGGACTTGCGCGAACGCAGGTTCACCGCCGCGGCGAGCGCGCCCTCGTTGTTGAAGCCCATGCGGTTGAGGATGGCCTTGTCCGCGGGCAAGCGGAACAGCCGCGGGGCGGGGTTGCCCGGCTGAGGCCGCGGGGTGACGGTGCCCATCTCGGCGTAGCCGAAGCCGACGGCCCCCCAGGCGTCGATCGCAGCGGCGTTCTTGTCAAAGCCCGCCGCGAGCCCAAGCGGGGCGGGGAAGCGCACGCCGAAGAGCTCCTGCTCCAGGACGGGGTCGTGGACGCGGACCACCTTCTCCATCGCGCGGTTGACGGGGCGCGCGGCATGGAGCAGGCGCAGCAAGCCGCCGATGATGCCGTGGATGCGCTCCGGCGGCAGGAGGAACATGGCTTTGAGCAGGACGTCGTAGGGGCGCATGGAGGGACCTTTCTAGCGGTCGGAGGGGGAGACGACCTGGATGCCGTCGCCGGTGGCGGATGCGAGGACGAGGGTGCCATCGGGCAGCGCAACCATCGACTGCGCGTCGGCGACGGTGGCGAAGCCGGCGTGCTTGATGGGCACCCCGGTGGACAGCGAGTACCCCTCCGCCTTGTTGACGGCGGTGGAGCTCACCCACGCGAGCTGCCCCGGCAGCTCCCAGGCCACGGCCCACGGGCTCTCGGCCACCGGCGCGGTCATCTGCAGGCGGATGATGTCCTCGGTGTTGTAGACGAGGACCTGGTTGCCCGTCGCGTCCGCCGCCAGCACCATGCCCTCCGGGCCGGTCGCGGCGCCGCCCACGCCGAGGCCCGCGCGCAGCGTGCCGCCCTGGCGGCCGGACTGCCAGTCGAGGTCCTGGACGGTCGTGTCCGCGTTGTTGAGCCGCACGACGGCGTCCGGGCGGCCCTCGCCGCGCGGGGCGGCTAAGATGCGGTCGGTCTCGCGGGCGACGGTGAACTCGGAGACCGTCTGCCCGTCGCGCAGGACGCGCACGGTGTTGTCCTCGCGCGAGCCCGCGATGATCTCCCCGCCGGTGGTCACGGCGGCGGCCGTGGCGGGGAAGTCGGTGCCCACGGAGTTTTCACCGGACTCCGTGATCAGGCGGATCTCGTCGCCGCAGGCGATGACGAAGGTGCCGTTGTTCGCGGAGACGTCGCCGCAGGCGTCGTCAAGCGGGTAGCTCGAGCCCTTGCCTGCGGTGATCTCGTCGAGGGTGCCCACGCGCAGCTCGGAGGCGGTGCGCAGCGCGAGGAGGTCGCCGGTCGCGTCGAGCTCCGTGACCGCGGCGGAGGGGTAGACCTTTCCGGCCACGCCGGCCGAGGGCGGGGAGGGCTGCGCGCTGGCGTTGCCCATGAACACATCCTTCTGCTGCCCGTCGTCCTGGGCCGGCTCGGACTGGCACGCGGCCAGCGCGGCGGCGGCGCAGCCCGCGGCCACCATCAACGTCGCTTTTTTCACGCTCACACTCACGTTTGCCAAGCCTAGCAACGCTTCCCGCCGCGCCCGGCATCCATGAGCGGGTGTAACCTCTCCACCCATGAGTATGAGCTGGCTCCAAGTCATCGTCCTGTCTATCGTGCAGGGCCTCACCGAGTTCCTGCCGGTGTCCTCCTCCGGCCACCTGCGCATCGTCTCCGAGTTGTTCTGGGGCGAGGACGCCGGCGCCAGCTTCACCGCCGTCATCCAGCTCGGCACCGAGCTGGCGGTGCTCGTTTTCTTTGCCAAGGACATCTGGCGCTTCCTCTCCGGCTGGTTCGTCGGGCTGTTCAACAGGGAAAAGCGCGGTTTCGACTACCGCATGGGGTGGATGGTCATCGTGGGCACCATCCCGGTCGCTGTGCTCGGCTTTTTGCTCAAGGACCTGATCCGCGAGAACTTCCGCAACCTCTGGATCACGGCGGCGGTGCTCATCCTGTTCTCGCTCGTGTTCATCGCCGCCGAACGCAAGGGCACGAAGTCGCGCGGCTTCGAGGAGCTCACCATGACCGACGCGATCGTCATGGGCCTGTGGCAGTGCCTCGCGCTGATCCCGGGCGTGTCGCGCTCGGGCGGCACGATCTCCGGCGGCCTGTTCCGCAACCTCGACCGCGAGGTGGCCACCCGTTTCAGCTTCCTGCTCGCCATCCCTGCGGTGCTGGCCTCGGGCCTGTTTTCGCTTCCCGACGCCTTCAGCCCCCAGGCCGGGCAGGCGGCCAGCGGCGCCCAGCTGTTCGTGGGCAGCGCGATCGCCTTCGCCCTGGGCTACGCCTCGATTGCGTGGCTGCTCAAGTTCGTCTCCAACAACTCCTTCGCCTGGTTCGCCGCCTACCGCATCCCGCTGGGCCTGCTCGTCATGGCGCTGCTCGGCTTCGGCCTTATGAACCCCGCGTAGCGGACTGAGTAGGGTAGTGCCCATGCATTCCTGGCCCACCCCCTCCGTCCCGCCCGTGCCGGGCGAGGCTGTAGTACTCCGCCTCTACGACACCGCCGACCAGGCCGTCAAGGCCGTCGACGTCACCCCCGACGCAAACGGCGAGGTGGGCATGTACGTCTGCGGCATCACCCCCTACGATTCGACCCACCTGGGCCACGCCGCCACCTACCTCGCCTTCGACCTCATCCACCGCCAGCTGGCAGCTAACGGGCACCGCGTCCACTACGTGCAGAACATCACCGACGTCGACGACCCGCTGTTCGAGCGCGCGGCCCGCGACGGTGTGGACTGGCGCGAGCTGGGCATCTCGCAGATCGACCTGTTCCGCAGCGATATGGAGCAGCTCGGGGTGATCCCGCCGCGCGACTACATCGGCGCGATGGAATCCATCGACGAGGTCATCGAGATGGTCTCCGCGCTTCTCGGCGCCGGGGCGGCCTACCGCCTCGACGGCGGCGACGTCTACGCCTCCATCGAGGCGACGGAGCAGTTCGGCTACGAGTCCAACCTGGGGCGCGCCGAGATGGAGCACTTCTTCGCGGAGCGGGGCGGGGACCCGGAGCGCCCCGGCAAGCGCGACAGCCTCGACGCGCTTGTGTGGCGCGGCCACCGCGGGGGCGAGCCCGCGTGGGACTCGCCCTTCGGCCCCGGCCGGCCGGGCTGGCACGTGGAGTGTTCCGCCATCGCGACGAACCGCCTCGGCCACCGCTTCTCCATCCAGGGCGGCGGCTCCGACCTCGCGTTCCCGCACCACGAGTTCTCCGCGGCGCACGCCGAGGCCGCCTACGGCGTGCCGCGGATGGCGGGCCACTACGTCCACGCGGGCATGATCGCCCTCGACGGGACGAAGATGTCCAAGTCCCTGGGCAACCTCGTCTTCGTGCACAAACTCACCGAGGAGGGCTACGAGCCGGGCGCGATCCGCCTCGCCCTCTTCGCCGGGCACTACCGGCAGGACAGGGACTTCTCCTATTCGCTTCTCGACGCCGCCACCTCCCGCCTCACCCGCTGGCGCGAGGCCGCCGGCCGCGAGGTTTCCGAGGCGGAGGCCCTCGCTGTCGTCGCCGGGCTCCGCGCGGCGCTCGCGGATGACCTGGACACCCCCCGCGCCCTGGCGATCCTCGACGCGGCGGAGGGCGACCACGACGGCCTCGTGGCCGCGGCGGTCGACGGGCTGCTCGGCGTGCAGCTGCAGCCAACTTCGCGCACAATGAACGCATGAGCATCCGCGAGCAGTTCCAGCCCGACGTCGACGAGTTCATCGACGACCTGACCACCTTCGCCTCCGGCTCCTACCTGCAGGAAGAGGACAAGGAGCTGTGGGAGCAGCCCTTCGACCCCGCCGTCCTGCCGGACCTGAAGCGCCTCGTCGAGATGTTCCTCGACGCCCTCGAGCTGCTGGGCGATGACCCGGAGGGCGAGAACATCAACAAGGTCGTGGCCCCCTTCTACGCCAACCTGCAGGAGTTCAACGCGGCGAACGCGGACGCCGTGCTCGAGCCCGAGGAGAAGGCCGACCTGGAGTCGCTGGTGTTCCGGGCAGTCGCGGCGACGGGCGCGGACGACGAGGCCCTGAACAACCTCCCCGAGTTTGAGTAGGGGGATGCCGCGGGCCGTCTTCTGGGACATGGACGGCACGCTCGTCGACACCGAGCCCCTCTGGGGCATCGCCACCTACGAGCTGTCGGAGAAGTTGGGCCGACGCATCACCCCGGAGGTTCGCGCGCGGACGGTCGGCGGCAGCTTCGCCAACACGCTGCGTCTGTGCGCGGAGTTCGCGGGCCGAGAGCTTCGCGAGGGCGACTACGAGCGCTACCGGGCGTGGATGTACGCGCGCATGGGCGAGCTGCTCGCCGGCAGCCTCGAGCCCAACCCCGGGATCCACGGGTTGCTCACCTCGCTGCGCGACGCCGGGATGCGGATGCTGGTGACCACGAACACCGAGCGCGAGCTTGCCGACGCCTGCATCGCCGCCGTCGGAGAGCACTTCTTCGTCGACTCCATCACCGGCGACGAGGTCGCGAGCCCCAAGCCCGCGCCGGACATGTACCTGGAGGCGGCCCGGAGAGTAGGGGAGGACCCCTCCGACTGCCTCGTCGTCGAGGACTCCTGGGCCGGCATGAGCGCCGCCGCGGCGGCCGGCTGCCGGGTGCTCGGCCTCGCGCAGGAGGTGCCCAACGGTGTGACCCGCTTCGACCCCGCGCTGTTCGTCGGCGCGGGCGCGGCAGACGTCGCCCGGTGGTTCAGCGCACTGGCCGGCACCGATGCGATAGAGTGATTCAGCGTGAAAACCTTCGATGACCTTTTTGCCGAACTCACCCGCAAAGCCGCCGAGCGCCCCGCCGGTTCCGGAACCGTGGAGGCCCTGGACAAGGGTGAGCATTTCATCGGCAAGAAGATCATCGAGGAGGCCGGCGAAGTGTGGATCGCCTCCGAGTACCAGTCCGATGCCGAGCTGGCCGAGGAGATGAGCCAGCTCATGTACTGGACCCAGGTGATGATGATCAAGCGCGGTATCACCCCCGACGACATCTACAAGTACCTCTAGGAGCGCACCACCGTGATCAAGATCGCCGTTCCCAACAAGGGATCCCTGTCCGAGAAGGCTATGGAGGTGCTCACCGAGGCCGGCTACAAGAGCCGCGGGATGCACAAGTCGCTCAACGTCCTCGACGAGGACAACGGGGTCGAGTTCTTCTTCCTGCGCCCCAAGGACATCGCCATCTACGTCGCCCAGGGCCACCTCGACCTGGGCATCACCGGCCGCGACCTCGCCCTCGACTCCCGCGCGAAGGTCGAGGAGGTGCTGCAGCTCGGCTTCGGCAGCTCCACCTTCCGCTTCGCCGCCCCGCAGGGGGAGGCGTGGACCGTGGAGGCGCTGCAGGGCCGCCGCATCGCCACCTCCTACCCGCACCTGGTCGAGGACTACCTCGCCGCCCGCGGCATCGCGCCCGCCGAGGTGATCCGCCTCGACGGCGCGGTTGAGATCTCCATCAAGCTGGGCGTGGCCGACGTCATTGCCGACGTCGTCTCCACGGGCACGACACTGCGGCAGCAGGGCCTCGCCGCGTTCGGCGAGCCGATCACGAGCAGCGAGGCTGTCGTCGTCAAGCGTGCCGGCGTCGAGCTCGACGCGCGCCACGACGTCGTGCTCAAGCGCATCAAGGGCATCCTCAACGCACAGACCTATCTGATGATCGACTACAACGTCTCGCGCGACAAGCTCGAGGCCTCGACGGCCATCACCCCGGGCATCACTGGGCCGACGGTCTCCCCGCTGTCGCGGGAGGGCTGGGTCGCCGTGCGCGCCATGGTGCCGCGGCTCGACGCGAACAAGGTGATGGACGATCTGGCTAGCGTCGGAGCGGAGGGCATTCTGGCCACTGAGCTGCGAATCGCCCGACTCTGAGTTGTGCGTATGATGGCGGACATGAGTACTCGTACAGAAGTAGATCTGCTCGGCCCCATGGAAGTCCCCGCTGACGTTTACTACGGTGTGCACACCCTGCGGGCGATCAACAACTTCAACATCTCCGGCTCCACCATCAACGACCTGCCCGAATTCATCCGCGGCATGGCCCAGGTGAAGAAGGCCACCGCGATGGCCAACCGCCGCCTCCACGCTCTGCCGAAGAAGAAGGCCGACGCCATCATGTGGGCCTGCGACCAGATCATCGAGGAGGGCCGCTGCCTCGATCAGTTCCCGATCGACGCCTTCCAGGGCGGGGCCGGCACCTCCGTCAACATGAACACCAACGAGGTCGTCGCCAACCTCGCCCTCGAGCACCTCGGCCACGAGAAGGGCTCCTACGACGTCATCAACCCCAACGACGACGTCAACATGTCCCAGTCCACCAACGACGCCTACCCGACCGGCTTCCGCCTCGGCGTCTACTACGCCGTGCAGGGCCTGCTCCAGGAGCTCGACGAGCTGCAGAAGGCCTTCCGCGCGAAGGGCGACGAGTTCCACGACGTCATCAAGATGGGCCGCACCCAGCTGCAGGACGCCGTGCCGATGACCCTGGGCCAGGAGTTTACCGCCTTCGGCGCGAACCTGGCCGAGGAGCAGCGCACCATCCAGTCCGCGGCGGAGGCCCTGCTCGAGGTCAACCTCGGCGCCACCGCCATCGGCACCGGCATCAACACCCCGTCCGGCTACCGCGACCAGGTCGTCGCGGCGCTGCGCGAGGTCACCGGGCTCGACATCCAGGCCTCCCCGGACCTCATCGAGGCCACCTCGGACACCGGCGGCTACGTCATGATGCACTCGGCCATCAAGCGCGCCGCGATGAAGCTGTCCAAGATCTGCAACGACCTGCGCCTGCTCTCCTCCGGCCCGCGCGCCGGCCTCAACGAGATCAACCTGCCGGAGCGCCAGGCCGGTTCCTCGATCATGCCCGCGAAGGTCAACCCGGTGATCCCCGAGGTGGTCAACCAGGTCTGCTTCAAGGTCTTCGGCAACGACATCACCGTCTCCATGGCCTCCGAGGCGGGCCAGCTGCAGCTCAACGTGATGGAGCCGGTCATCGCGGAGTCGATCTTCGGGTCGATCAACCTCCTCCGCAACGCCGCGCGCACCCTCCGCGAGAAGTGCGTGACGGGAATCACCGCGAACAAGGAGGTGTGCGAGGCCTACGTCACCAGCTCGATCGGCATCATCACCTACCTCAACCCGTACATCGGGCACCACAACGGCGACGTCATCGGCAAGGAGGCTGCTCTCACCGGCCGCGGCGTGCGCGAGCTCGTCCTCGAGCGCGGCCTGATGACGGAGGCGGAGCTCGACCGCGCGTTCAGCAAGGAAAACCTCATGCACCCGGAGTACCGGGGCAAGCTCTACCTCGACGAGGACGACAACTAGAGTTTGCTGGCAGCGTTGGAGTGCTGAATACTGATAAGTATCACCAGCCCCAGCAATAGGGAGACATTCCAATGCTGCTAGCACTACAACTCATCATCCTCTTCGGCGCCATCGTTCTCGGCGCCCGCATGGGCTCCATCGCCATCGGCTTCGCCGGCGGCCTTGGAGTCCTTCTTCTTGGGTTGACGGGCATGAACGTCACCGCCGACGACATCCCCTTCGACGTCATCGGCATCATCATGTGTGTCATCGCCGCGATCTCGGCGATGCAGCTCGCGGGAGGCATGGACTACCTCGTCCACGTCGCAGAGCGCTTCCTGCGCCGCAACCCGAAGCGCATCACCCTGTACGCCCCGATCGTCACCTGGCTCATGACCGTTCTGGCGGGCACCGGTCACACCGCCTTCTCCACGCTGCCCGTCATCGTCGAGGTGGCCCAGGAGGGCAAGGTCCGCCCGTCGCGCCCGCTGTCCGTCGCGGTCATCGCGTCCCAGATGGCCATCGTCGCCTCCCCGATCTCCGCGGCGGTGGTGTTCATGGCCTCCGTCCTCGAACCCCTCGGCGTCGGCTACCTTCAGCTGCTCGGGGTGATGCTCCCGGCGACGTTCCTGGCCATCTTCCCGACCGCCTGGATCTCCAACCGCCTGGGCAAGGACCTCGAGGACGATCCGGTCTACCGTGACCGGCTCGAGCACGGCCTGGTCTCGCAGCCCACCCCGGCCGCCGAGTACGTCGCCCCGAAGGGCGCCAAGGCGTCGGTGGGCATCTTCCTCGCCGCCATCGTCATCGTCATGGCCTACGCCACGCTCATCTCGGAGCAGGTCGGGCTCATCCCGAACCCGACGATCCCGCGCAACGAGGCGATCATGGCGATCATGCTCGCGGCCGCCGCCGTCATCCTCCTCGTCACGCGCCAGAAGTCGGCGGAGATCCTCAACACCCAGGTGTTCCGCTCGGGCATGTCGGCCTCCGTCTGCGTGCTCGGCGTTGCCTGGCTGGGCACCACCTTCATCAACCACTACATCGAGGACATCCAGACCATCGCGGGCGACGTCCTGCACGCTCGCCCGTGGCTGCTCGCCGTCGTGCTCTTCTTCGCGGCCTCGCTGCTCTACTCGCAGGCGGCCACCGCGAAGGCGCTCATGCCCGCCGCGATCGCCATCGGAGTCAGCCCGCTGACCGCGCTGGCCGCGTTCCCGGCTGTCTCCGCGCTCTTCGTCCTGCCGACCTACCCGACGCTGCTCGCGGCTGTCGAGATGGACGACACGGGCTCCACGCGCATCGGCAAGTACGTCTTCGACCACCCGTTCATCGTTCCGGGTGTGGTCTGCATCGCCCTGTCGGTGATCCTCTCCTACGCCATCGGCGCGGTTGTAATCTAGGGCCATGAGCACTGACGTAGAAATTGCCCAGGCCCATTCCCTCGAGCCCATCACTGACATCGCCGCGAAGGCGGGGGTGCCGGGGGAGGCGCTCATCCCGTACGGCAGGCACATGGCGAAGGTGGACACCAGCCATGCCGAGGGCGCGCAGCCCGGCAAGCTCGTGCTGGTCACCGGGGTGTCCCCGACGCCGGCGGGGGAGGGCAAGTCGACCGTCCTGATCGGGCTGACCGACGCGATGGCCCGGCTGGGCCACAACGCGATGGTCGCGCTGCGCGAGCCCTCGCTGGGCCCCGTGATGGGCATCAAGGGCGGAGCCGCCGGCGGCGGCTACTCGCAGGTCGTGCCGATGGAGAACATCAACCTGCACTTCACGGGCGACTTCCACGCCATCACCTCCGCCAACAACACGCTGGCCGCGCTCATCGACAACCACATCCACCAGGGCAACGAGCTCGGCATTGACCCCCGGCGGGTCACCTGGCAGCGCTGCCTGGACGTCAACGACCGCTCCCTGCGCAGCGTGGTCACCGGCCTCGGCGGCCCCGCCAACGGTGTTCCCGCGCAGACCGGGTTCACCATCACGGCCGCCTCCGAGATCATGGCCATCCTCGGGCTGGCCACCGACCTCGAGGACCTCAAGCGCCGCCTCGCCGCGATCACCATCGGGCTGACCTACGACAAGCGCCCCGTCACCGCGGGCGACCTCGATGCGCAGGGCGCGATGGCGGCGCTGCTCAAGGAGGCGATCAAACCCAACCTCGCGCAGACGCTCGGCGGGACCCCCGCGTTCATCCACGGCGGGCCCTTCGCCAACATCGCGCACGGCTGCAACACCCTAATTGCCACCCGCACCGCCATGAACTACGCGGACATCGTCCTCACGGAGGCCGGTTTCGGCTCCGACCTGGGCGCCGAGAAGTTCTTCGACATCAAGGCCCGGTACGGCGGCCTAGACGTCGCTGGGGCGGTGGTCGTGGCCACGATTCGGTCGATGAAGTACAACGCCGGCGTGCCGAAGGACAGGCTGACGGAGGAGAACGTGGACGCGGTCCGGGAGGGGATCGTGAACCTGGAGCGACACGTGGAGAACGTCGCCAAGTTCGGCATGACCCCCGTGGTGGCGATCAACCTCTTCACCAGCGACACCGACGCGGAGCGGGCGTTCGTCCGCGACTGGGCCGCCGAGCGCGGCGTCGCCCTGGAGGAGTGCGAGGTGTGGGCGAAGGGCGGCGAGGGCGCCCTCGACCTCGCGCGAACGGTGCTGGACAACCTCGGCGAGGGGACCTCGCACCCGCTCTACGACCCCGCGGACGGGGTGGAAAACTCGATCGCCACCATCGCGAGGGAGATCTACCGCGCCGAGAGCGTCCAGTACTCCGTCAACGCGAAGAAGGACCTGCAGACGCTGAAGGACAACGGCTTCGACACCCTGCCCGTGTGCGTGTCCAAGACGCAGTACTCCTTCTCCGACGAGCCGACGCTTCTGGGCGCGCCCGAGGGGCACACGCTGCACGTGCGCAAGCTCATCCCGCGCACGGGAGCGGGCTTCGTCCTCGCGCTGACCGGCGACGTGATGACCATGCCGGGGCTGCCGAAGAAGCCGGCCGCCAACAACATCGACGTCGACGAGACCGGCGTCGTCTCCGGCCTGTTCTAGTTGGCGAGTTGTACTGACCGGGGACGTTGATCAATCGTGAGAAGGGCGTCTGGTTGCCACAGGCCGTGTGCGGGCGGTGCTGGTTGTAGTAGTGCAGCCAACCGTCGAGCTCGCCGCGTCGTTCGGCCTCGGAGGTGTAGCAGCGGGCGTAGGCCCAGCTGTCGGACAGGACACGCTCGACGGTGACACCGCGGACGTTGAACCACTCGACAGCCCTGATCAGGACAGCGGTGGCGGTGACCGCGGTTTCGTCGTCGTGGATTTCAGCGTAGGCGACGCGGGAGTAATCGTCGATGACGGTGTGGACGCAGGCCTTGCCCATAAGCGGGTCGTAGTGCTTGTTCTTGGGCTTGCCTGGTGTGGCGGCGGTTCTTTCCTCCTTGTCGTCGGCCAACGTAGCGCCACCCTCCGCCGTCGGGGATGGTGCCGAGCTTCTTCACGTCGACGTGGAGCATGGAGCCGGGGTGGTCGTCTTCGTAGCGGCGGATGGGTTCATCCGTGGCACGGTCGACGTGGGTCAGTCGGTTGAGGTGGCGGGGAGTGAGCGCAGCGTTCGCGTGGGATATAGGGGCTCTTCTGGATAGGACGAGGGCCAGCGGGATACCCGCTGCCCTCATCGTTTGGTCTGGTGGTGCAGTATCTGCGCTGGACAGTGCGGTTCAACCGCCGTAAGTGCCAAAGGACCACCCGTTGCCGTCGGGATCCCTGAGACTGAACCCGCGGGAGTCGTGGTCATTTTGCTCGGCCAAGGGGTGGGTGATCTCGGCGCCCAACCTGATGGCCTTGGCATACACTTCATCGGGGTGATCTGTGACCACATAAAGGTCAACCTGATGGGGGGAGGGGTGGTCGTTGGAAATGCTGGCGATCATGATGCGGCCACCCTCGGGCCAGAGGAGTTCAGAGTGTACAACCTCCCCTCCGGCTTGTGTACTGCTCTGCGCTGGCACCACGATCCCCTCCTCGAAACCGAGACCGGTGAGGAAGCGGCGCAGGGCATGAGGATCGTCGGAGAAGAGGGCGGGCCAGATGCTGTGGTCGGTGCGTTGGCTGTTCTGGGGTGTCATGGTCATGACACCAGTATTGTCGAAGAGAGGGGCACCCGTCTTGGACAAATACGAACAGCACTTTCATTGGCCACGCGCCATCTGGTCGTCGCGCAACCAAGACGTGATGCTCGTGCCTGTGATAGCTCGCCAATCTCGTGCAAGGTGGGGCTGGTCGGTGAAACCTGCAGTGAATGCCACGTCCGCCAGAGGAGTGTTGGTGGTGACGAGTTGACGGGCATTATCGAAGCGCACGATCCGGGAGGCTTCCTTCGGTGTGACACCCAGGTGAGTGTGGAATTGCTGCTGCAAGCGTCGGGACGACCAACCTACTTCCCGCGACACAGCTTCCACGCGTACCTGTCCACGGGATGCGATGATCTGCCGCCATGCTTGGGCAACCTCGGGTGGCACCGGGTCCGGGTCGGACCGGAGTCCGGCCTGCAGAACGGAAAACAGGATGCCTGCCCGTAGCGTCCAATCGTCCGTGGCACCTAATCGCTCCCGCAAGCATCCAGCGCGCGGCCACACGTCGTCGAGTGTGTGGCATCCTTGGGCAAGCGATGCCACTGGCAAAACGAACAATCTCTGGGCGGCCAAGGGATCCAAGTTTAGTTCGATGCCGTGTTGCGAGCCATCGTGATGCACCCGGGTTGCGTGGGAATGAAGTCCAGCCAGTAGGGCACCGCGGCGCACGATGTCATGAGTTGTCACCTGGAACGCACCGGGTTCACCGACCAGGAGGCCTTCACTGAAGTCGATGATGAGCGTCACACAAGAAGTCGGCATACCGAGGTGAACACCAGGCTGGAATCCGGTGACGCGATATCCCGTGGCGCCTCGGACAACCTGTCGCATGGCGGGCGGCACTGGGAACACGACGAACTCATCAGTCCCTGTCATAAGCCAAGCTTGTCAGACCATCGCTCATTCCGCAGCCTCGCGCTTCACGTCGATCTGCGGACCAGCTGGACTCGCGACTAGTGACTCCTTCCACCTCTGCCCACGTCTCGATCAACGCCTCCGGTCAATACAGCTAGTCCGCCGTCGAGCCCGGCCAGCCCGGGTAGGGCGGCGGCGTCCCGCCGAAGGCGGGGCAGAGGTCTCGGAAGGAGCACCAGCCGCACAGCTTCGTCTTGTTCGGCCGGAAGGTGCCCTCCTTCCCGTCGCCCTCGATCTTCGCCCAGAGGTCGCCGAGGTCGCGCTCGAAGTACTCCAGCTCCTCGCGCGACGGGCTGAGGAAGAGCGAGTCGATGACCTTCAGGTACATCAGCCGCAGCTGGGCGGGGATCTCGCCGAACAGGCGCCAATAGACCAGCGCGTAGAAGCGCATCTGGAACTGCGCGTCCGCAGAGTAGCGCGGCAGGGGCTTCTTCCCGGTCTTGTAGTCGACGACGCGCACCTCGCCGGTCGGGGCGACATCGACGCGGTCGATGAACCCGCGCACGGGCACCCCGTTGGGAAGCACCGTGTCGACGTACATCTCCTGCTCGTGGGAGTCGAAGCCAAGGGGGTTTTCCATCTCGAAGTAGCCGCGGATCAGGGCCCGCGCGTCGACGAAGAGCTGGTGGGTGTCGTCGATCGGCTCGGCGGTGGTGGGGTCGTCGTCGCACATTCTCTCCCAGTGCGGCCTGATGCGCTTGACGGCGGCGGGGTAGGTGCGCTCCTCGCGCGGCCAGCCGTGCATCTCCTCCAGCACCGCGTGGACGAGGGTGCCCTTGACCTGCGCCTCCGTCTTGTCTTCGGGGAGCCTGTCGATCGCCCGGAGGCGGTAGAGCAGCGGGCACTGCTTGTAGTCGGAGGCGCGGGAGGGGGAGAGGGCGAGTGGCTTCATGGTCCCCTCATCATAGAGTGGGGTCATGGACTTTCTCGACTTCCTCGCGGCCAGCCCGAGCCCCTTCCACGCTGCGGCCAACGTCGCGGGCACGCTTCACGACGCCTCCTTCGCCCTCGACCGGGCCACGAGCCCCGGAGGCCACGTCTTCGTCGACGGCGGGGCCGTCGTCGCCTGGTGGGTGCCCGAGAACGCGAACCCGCGGATGCGGATCGTCGGCTCGCACACGGACTCGCCCGGGCTGTTCGTCAAACCCGACCCGGACGTCCTGCGCGAGGGGTTCCAGCAGGTCGCGGTGGAGGTCTACGGCGGGCCGATACTGCAGACGTGGTTCGACCGTGACCTCACCTTCGCCGGGCGGGTGGTGCTCGCCGACGGCACGCAGCGCCTCGTCAACACCGGCCCCGTGGCGCGGGTGCCCAGCCTGGCCATCCACTTGTACCGGGGCGACGCGCCGGCGTTGGAGCGGCAGGTGCACACGCAGCCGGTGCTCGGCGGGGACCTGCCGTTCAGCGGGGTCCTCGCCCGCGCGGCCGGGGTCGAGGCGGGGGACATCCTGGCGCACGAGCTGGTCAGCGCGGACACGCAGCGCGGCGCGGTGCTCGGCGATGTTCTGGCGGCGGGGCGCCTGGATAACCTGAGCAGCGTGTGGGCGTCGTTAAGCGCCCTGCTCAAGGCGAAGGACGCGGCGCGCGACGTGCTCGTGCTCGCGGCGTTCAACCACGAGGAGATCGGCTCGGCGACCCCGACGGGCGCGGGAGGGCCGCTGCTGGAGCGCGTGCTGAACATGCTGGCCGCCGAGCTGGGGGATCCCGCGGAGGTGTTCGCGAATTCGCTTCTGGTCTCCGCCGACGCCGCCCACGCCGTCCACCCGAACTACCCGGGAAAGCACGACCCCACGCACCGCCCGCTGCTCAACCGCGGACCCGTGCTGAAGATCAACGCGAACCAGCGCTACGCCTCGGACGCGGTGACGGAGGCCGAGTGGATCCGCGCCTGCCGGGCCGTGGACGTGCCCGTGCAGAAATTCGTGGGCCACAACGACGTGCCCTGCGGGTCGACCATCGGGCCGATCTCGGCGACGCGGCTGGGCATCCCCACCGTGGACGCGGGCGTGCCGCTGCTGTCCATGCACTCCGCGCGGGAGCTGTGCGGGGTGCGCGACATGGAGTGGTTCGAGCGCGCGTTGGAGTCGTTCTACCGCGGCGACTACCGTTAACGCGTCCGGCCCATCACCCCAGGAGGTCCCCGCATGTATTCCGGTCCGTTCCAGGCTGGCGACAAGGTGCAGCTCACCGACGCCAAACGACGCCACTTCACCATCGAGCTCACCCCCGGCGGGCAGTTCCACTCCCATAAGGGCATCGTCCACCACGACCAGATCATCGGCTCCGACGAAGGCTCCGTGGTCAAGTCGACCCTCGGGGCGGACTACCTGTGCTTCCGCCACCTGCTCGTCGACCATGTCCTGTCCATGCCGCGCGGCGCGGCCGTGATCTACCCGAAGGATGCGGCGCAGATCCTCGTGGAGGGCGACATCTTCATGGGCGCCCGCGTGCTGGAGGCCGGCGCGGGATCCGGCGCCCTGTCGATGTCGCTGATGCGCGCGGTGGGGCCGGAGGGCCGCGTGTTCTCCTACGAGATTCGCGAGGACCACCTCGAGTACGCCCGCAGCAACGTGGCGGAGTACTTCGGCGGCGAGCCCGAGTGGTGGACCCCGCGCCTGGGCGACTTCGGCGCGGTGACCCAGGAGGACCTGGGCGGGCCCGTCGACAGGCTGATCCTGGACATGGTGGAGCCCTGGCACTTCATCGACACGGTGAAGGACCTCCTCATCCCCGGCGGCGTCTTCATGACGTACGTGGCCACCGTGCCCCAGCTGATGAACATCATGGAGGGCATCCGCGAGGCCAAGTGCTTCACCGAGCCGCGCGCCTGGGAAACCCTGCTGCGCGAGTGGAAGGTCGACGGCCTGGCCACCCGCCCCGAGCACCGCATGAACGCGCACACCGCCTTCCTCGTGTGGACCCGCCGCCTCGCGGACGGCGTCACCCCGCCGCGCCCGCAGCGCAAGGCGCGCCGCTAGTCTGGATGCATGGCTATCGAGGATGACGCTTTCGGCCCCCAGCTGCGCGAACTCAAGCGCGAGAACCAGGCGATGGGCTCGCGCAACAAGAAGCTCGCCGAGCTGCTCAAGGCCAGCCGGGACAAGCTGAACGACCTCTACGCCCAACTCGAGGCCCTCGAGGAGCCCGCCAGCACCTACGGAATCTATCTCTCCGGCGCCCGCGGCGAGGCGGAGGTGTTCACCAGCGGGCGCCGCATGCGGGTGAAGGTCTCGCCGAACGTCTCCCCGGAGGCGCTGGCCCCCGGCACCCTGGTCCGCCTCGGCGACGGCACGATCGTGGTGGAGGCCTGCGGCTACGAGGACACCGGCCAGCTCGCCACGCTCGTGGAGCGCATCGGCACCGACCGGGCGGTGGTGGCCGACCAGCAGGGGGCTGAATCCCTGGTGAGGCTGGCGGAGCCGCTGCTGCGCACCGTCCGTGCCGGTGACACCGTCATCTGCGACATGCGGGTGGGCTTCGCCTACGAGAAGGTGGCCAAGACGGAGGTCAACCAGCTCTCGTTGGAGGAGGTCCCGGACGTCACCTACGCAGATATCGGCGGCCTGACCAGCCAGATCGAGACGATCCAGGACTCGGTCGAGCTGCCGTTTTCCCACCCGGACCTCTACCGCGCCTACGACCTCACCCCGCCCAAGGGCGTGCTGCTCTACGGCCCGCCCGGCTGCGGCAAGACGCTCATCGCCAAGGCGGTGGCCAACTCGCTGTCCACGCGCATCGGCGACGGCGGCAGCGCGCACTTCATCAACGTCAAGGGCCCGGAGCTGCTGAACAAGTTCGTCGGCGAGACCGAGCGCCGCATCCGCCTCATCTTCGAGCGCGCCCGCGAGCTCGCCTCCGACGGCCGCCCCGTCATCGTCTTCTTCGACGAGATGGAGTCCATCTTCCGCACCCGCGGCTCCGGCGTCTCCTCCGACATGGAAACCACGGTGGTGCCGCAGCTGCTCACCGAGATCGACGGGGTGGAGGACATCGCCAACGTCATCGTCATCGGCGCGACCAACCGCGAGGAGCTCATCGACCCGGCCATCCTGCGGCCGGGGCGCCTGGACATCAAGATCCGCGTCTCGCGGCCCACCCGCGACGAGGCTCGCGACATCTTCGCCCGCTACCTCACCGACGACATCCCGCACGCCACCGACACCGCCACGCTTATCGACGCCGCGGCCGCCGCCCTCTTCGAACCCCGCCCGTTCATCCGCCTCACCCTCGCCGACGGCACGGAGCGCATCCTGCACTACTCCGACTTCGTCTCCGGGGCGATGATCGCCAACATCGTCGACCGCGCCAAGAAGCTGGCGATCAAGGACCACATCTCGGGGGCGTCGACAAGCGGCGTAAGCGCCGAGCATCTCCGCGCGGCCGTGCGGGCCGAGCAGAACGAGAGCGAGGACCTGCCGAACACGTCCAACCCCGACGAGTGGGCGCGCATCACCGGCCACCACGGCCGCCGGGTGGTGAGCGCGGAGGTGATCGGCTGAAAAGTCCGCAGTGCGGACTTTTCGGGGGGCTGTCACGCGCTTGACGGCGTCCGCAGTGCGGACTTTTCGGGTGGTTCACCGCATGCCCCTTGAGGTCTGCAGTGCGGACTTTTTCTCATGGTTTTCGCTGCTAGAAGCGTCGGCGGAGCCGTGTCCGACCCCCTTGCTACACTCCCGCTCGAACACACATTCACGTTCGAGGGGGAACAATGACAACGCCGCACATCGACAACCTGAACCAGCTCGCGCCACGGCAGCTGGCCCGGCGCATCGAAGAAGGCTTCGGCCTGTTCACGCGCAAGAAAGCCGAGATCCTGTACGCCATCGCGCTTTTCGACGCCATGGGGCTCGCCCGCCGGCACGGGGCGAGCTCGACCGCGATGTGGATGGTGACCACATTCGCCCTGCCCAACTCGACCGCGCACGAGTACGTGAAGGTGGCGCGCACGATGAAGCAGTTCGAGCTGCTCGCCGGGGCGTTCCTGGAGGGGCGGACGAGTTACTCGCGGGTGCGGCTCATCCTGCCGCTGCTGGAGCGCGGCAACGAGGCCGAGCTGGTCGAGCTCGCCTGCACGCTGGCGTACCACGAACTCGAGTTGGCGCTCCTCCGGTTCCGCGAGCGGCAGGCTGCGCCGCGGCGGGAGTCCTACGTGCGGCTCAAGGTGCGAGAGGACGGGCGGGTGGGCCTGTGGGCGGACTTCAACGCCGCGGAGGGTGCCCGCGTCATGGCGGCCATGAAGGTGGGGGAGCTCGCCTGGCACGCTTCGGACTTGCAGGACCTGGTCGGCGCGGACGGGACCATCGACGACAGCCTCCTCGACGCTGAGATGGACCGGCAGGAGTCGCGCGCGGCGGGGTGCTCGGGTTTCGGTCTGCCTCTGAACGCGGCGCTGGTCAGCTCGTTCATGGGCCTGGTAAACATCGCGCTGAGCGGGCCGAAGAACCCGCTGCGCGCCCCAGGTGCACACGTCAACGTCGTCATGACCACCGACGGGCGCGCCTACCTGCCGAACAACCCGGGCGCCGGCTCGGAGGCCGTGAAGAATTTCCTCTCTAACGCCAACTACCGGGTGAACACCGTCGACGAGACGGGCCTGGTGCTCAACACCGGTCGCGCCGTTCGCCTGGCCACCGATGCCCAGGTCAACGCGCTGATGCTCATGTGGCGGGGGCGCTGCGCCATGCCGGGCTGCTCGCACGAGCGCTTCATCGAAATCCACCACATCCGCGAGTGGGCCGACGGGGGTCTGACGGACCTGGACAACCTTCTCCCGCTGTGCTCGGCGTGTCACGCGCTGGTCAGCGACGGGTGGGTGAGCATCCTCAAGGACGGCGGCGACGTCCACTTCGTCCGCGCCGACGGCACGCGCTACGTCAGCTACGACCACGGGCTGCCCGAGCGCAACGACGACGCCCGGACGAAAGAGGAGTTCAGCTCCTGTGCGTGCTGACGGACGCGAAGGCGCGGTGCACCCGCTCGAAGTCGTCGTCGTCGAGGTGCGCGAAGCTCATGATCAGCCCGCCGCTTTCCGACGCCCCAATCCTCCCGCACTCGATCCCCCGCCCCGCGAGCCAGTCGACGACGCGTTCCTCCGCCGCGGGCATGGGGAACCGAACCGCGAGGTCGACCCCCGTCGACGCGTCTTTCTCGATGGCGGTGGCGCCCAGGGCCTCCAGGGCGGGGCAGATGGCGTCGCCAAGCACCTCGCGGCGCCGCGCCAGGCGGCTGTGCACCGCCCGCGTGTTGCGGCGCACGTACCCGCCGTCGAGGAGGTTCGCGATCGCGCGCTGGGTGACAGGGGAGACGGGCATGCCCAGCACCTCCCGCGTGCCGCGCAGCGTCGCCGCCATCGCCTGGCCCGCCACCACGTAACCCGCGGAGAGCTGCGTGCTCAGCAGCGTGGAGAAGGTGCCGAGGGTCAGCACCCGCGCTTCGGAGGCGAGCGTGGCCAGCGTGGGCTGCGGCGAGACGCGGTAGCGCAGCTCCGTGTTGAAGTCGTCCTCGATCAGCACGCACCCCGTCCGCGCGGCCCAGTCCAGCAGCTCGGCCCGCCGGGGCGCGGGCATGGAGCCGCCCAGGGGGTAGAGGTGGGACGGGGTGACCAGCAGCGCGTCGAGGTCTGCGGGCAGCGCGGAGACCACCAGGCCCCCGGCGTCGGTCCGGCACGTCACCGGCGTGTGTCCGGCCACCGGTATCACGCGCCGCAGCCCCGGGTGGCCGGGGTCCTCCACACCCACCCGGAGGCTGCGCCCCAGGGACATGAGGATGAGCAGCAGGCCCTCGCGCGACCCGCCGGTGACCACCACGTCCCCCGCATCGACGGCGAGGCCCCGGGCGAGCAGCAGGTGGGAGGCGATGGCCGTGCGCAGCTCCGGCTGCCCCGCCTTGTCCACCCGCGCCGCGGGCTCGGCCGCCGCCTCGCGCCACGCCCGGCGCCACGCGGCCGGGCGGATCGTTCCCGCGTGGCCGGAGGAGGGCTTGAGCGAGACGACCCGCCCGGCCCTTCCGCGCGGGCGCGGCGCGTGGGCCGCCGGGCCGGGGGAGCCCGCGCGGGCCAGGTCCGGGTGGATCCGCGTCGGCGCCCCCTGGGTGGCCAGCAGGAATCCCTCCGACAGGAGCTGGTCGTAGGCGCTCACCACGGTCCCGCGAGACACCCCGAGCTGGCGGGCCAGTTCGCGGGTGGAGGCCACGGTGTCGCCCGCCGAGAGCTGGCCCGTGGAGACGAGCCCGCGCATGCCGGCGGCGATCTGCACGGGGAGGGGAGAGGGCAGCGAGCGGTCGACGGAAAACACAACTGGTCCAAAGGAATAGGGGGAAAGTGGCTCTAGCAATCTACCAGTTGGTGCAGCAGCATGGTGAACATGTCTGAAAACTCTCCCGTTGAGAACACCGAAAATACCGTGAAGTCCGGCCTCGCCCAGATGCTCAAGGGCGGGGTGATCATGGACGTGGTCACGCCCGAACAGGCGCGCATCGCCGAGGACGCGGGCGCCGTCGCCGTCATGGCCCTCGAGCGCGTGCCCGCCGACATCCGCGCCCAGGGCGGCGTGGCCCGCATGTCCGATCCCGACCTCATCGAGGGGATCATCGAGGCTGTGGACATCCCCGTCATGGCCAAGGCCCGCATCGGGCACACCGTCGAGGCGCGGATCCTCGAGCACCTGGGGGTGGACTACATCGACGAGTCCGAGGTGCTCAGCCCGGCGGACTACGTCAACCACATCGACAAGCGCGGGTTCACCGTGCCGTTCGTGTGCGGCGCGACCAACCTCGGCGAGGCGCTGCGCCGCGTCAACGAGGGCGCGGCCATGATCCGCTCGAAGGGCGAGGCGGGCACCGGCGACGTCTCGGAGGCCACCAAGCACATCCGCACGATCAAGGCGGAGATCGCGAAGCTGCACGGCCTCTGGAACTCCAACCGCGACGAGCTCTACGTCGCGGCCAAGGAGCTTCAGGCCCCCTACGAGCTGGTCGCCTACGTCGCCGAGCACGGTGAGCTGCCGGTGGTGCTGTTCACCGCGGGCGGCGTCGCCACCCCGGCCGACGCGGCGCTCATGATGCAGCTCGGCGCCGACGGCGTGTTCGTCGGGTCCGGCATCTTCAAGTCCGGCGACCCGGCCGCACGTGCGGCGGCAATCGTGAAGGCCACCGCCGCGTGGGACGACATCGAGGTTGTCGCCGAGGCTTCCCGCGGGCTCGGCGAGGCGATGGTCGGCATCAACGTCGCCGACCTGCCCGCCCCGCACCGCCTGGCGGAGCGCGGGTGGTAAACGCGCGGGTAGGCGTCCTCGGCCTGCAGGGAGGGGTGCGTGAGCACGCCGAGATGCTCGGGCAGCTCGGCGCCGGCGTGACCCACGTGCGCCGCCCGGCCGACCTCGACGGCGTCGACGGCCTGGTCATCCCCGGCGGGGAGTCCTCCACGATCGACAGGCTGCTGCGCATCTTCGGCCTCTTCGAGCCGCTGCAGCAGGCCCTCGGCGGGGGCCTGCCGGTGTTCGGCACCTGCGCGGGGCTCATCACCCTCGCCGCGGAGATCGAGGACCCGGCGCCCGGGCAGGGCAGCCTCGGGGTGATCGACATGACGGTCCGGCGCAACTCCTTCGGCCGGCAGATCGTCAGTGACGTCGAGAAGATCCCCACCGCCTACGGGGAGGTGACGGCCGCGTTCATCCGCGCGCCCGAGGTTCTCGAGGTGCGCGGCGACGCCCGCGTGATCGCCCGGCGCGGCGAGGCGATCGTCGGCGTGGAAACGGACACGGCCCTGGCCGTCAGCTTCCACCCGGAGCTGACCGGGGACACCACCCTCCACGAGAGGTTCCTGGCGAAAGTAACCTAGGTCGCATGAGCCGCTACATGGGAACCGAGACGGAGTACGGCATCACCTGCCCGTCCGATCCGAGCCTGAGCCCGATCGTCACCTCGACGCACGCGGTGGTCGCCTACGCCGCGATGCACACGGGGGCCCGCGCCCGCTGGGACTACGAGGACGAGCACCCGCTGAAGGACGCCCGCGGCTTCGACCTGAAGCGCTACCACACCGTGCCGGTGGTCGACGCGAACGCCATCGGCGTGGCCAACGTGGTCACCTCCAACGGGGCGCGCTTCTACGTTGACCACGCCCACCCGGAGTACTCCAGCCCGGAGGTCTCGAACGCGTGGGACGCGATGGTCTACGACGCCGCGGGCGACATCGTTCTCAACCGCGCCGCCGCGAACATCGCCGCCCTCTACGATCAGGGGGCAAGCGTGCTCAAGGACAAGGCGCCCTGCCCGCCGCTGAAGTTCTACAAGAACAACGTCGACGGCAAGGGCGCCTCCTACGGCTCCCACGAGAACTACCAGTACTCCCGCCACACGGACTTTCCGACGCTCTCCGGGGCCCTGATCCCCTTCTTCGTCACCCGCCAGGTCATCATCGGCGCTGGCCGCGTCGGCATCGGGCAGGAGGGGGAGCGGGAGGGCTTCCAGATCTCCCAGCGCGCCGACTACTTCGAGCAGCGGGTCAGCCTGGAGACCACGCTCAACCGCGGCATCGTCAACACCCGCGACGAGCCGCACGCGGACGAGCGCGAGTTCCGCCGCCTCCACGTCATCGTCGGCGACGCGAACATGAGCCAGTACTCGAACTTCCTCAAGCTCGGCGCCACCAAGCTCGTCCTCGACGCCATCGAGGCGGGCGTCGACTTCCGCGACCTCGCCCTGGTCGACCCGGTCGACGAGATCAAGGCGGTCTCGCACGACCCGACCTGCACGCACGAGCTGTCGCTTGTCGACGCCCGCACCCTCACCGCCATCGCGATCCAGCGCGAGTACCTGGCGCGGTGCAGCGCCCGGGATGACGTCGACAAGCGCGTGCTCGAGCTGTGGGCCGAGATCCTCGACGACCTCGAGCGCGACCCGCTGTCCACCGCCGACCGCCTCGACTGGACCGCGAAGTACGCGCTCATCCGGGGTTTCCTCGCGCGCGGGGTGGACATCGGCGACCCGAAGCTCAAGGCGATCGACCTGCAGTACACGGACATCGACCCGGCGAAGTCGCTCTACCACGCCCTGGTGCGCAAGGGGAGCATGAAGACCCTCGCCGCGCCCGGGGAGATCGAGGCCGCCGCCGACAACGCGCCGGTTGACTCGCGGGCTTGGTTCCGCGGCGCGGTGAGTCGAAAGTTCGCCGAGGACGTGCTCGCCTCCAACTGGCAGGCCGTCATCTTCGCCACCGGCGCCGGGCCGCGGAAGGTGCACATCGACGCGGTCGACGGCTTCACGGCCGCCGAGGTGGGCGAGGTGGTGGACAAGGCCCGGACAGTCGACGAATTGCTCGCCGCGCTCGGTTAGGCTGGGTGCATGTCTAAGCAGCAGCAGATCCACGGCAGCAACGGCGGCGAGGAGCCCGCCGAGGAGTTCGAGGCCGGCCAGGCGCAGATCAACACGGGCGGCACCGACGACCTCCTCGACGAGATCGACGCGCTTCTCGACACCAACACCGAGGAGTTCGTCCGCTCCTACGTGCAAAAGGGCGGCGAGTAGCGCGCAATGGCCACCGTCTACACGCGCCGCATCATGGGGGTGGAAACCGAGTTCGGCGTCACCGCCTTTCGCGATGGCGCGCCGGTGCTCAGCCCCGAGGAGATCGCGCGCTACCTGTTCCGCCCCGTGGTCGCGCAGCACCGCAGCTCCAACGTCTTCACCGCCAACGGCTCGCGCCTCTACCTCGACGTGGGCTCGCACCCGGAGTACGCGACGGCGGAGTGCGACTCGGTGGCCCAGCTGCTCGCCTACGACAAGGCCGGCGAGCTCATCTTCGACGACCTGTCCCGCCGCGCCGAGGAGGCGCTGGAGCGCGACGGCATCGGCGGCGAGGTCTACCTGTTCAAGAACAACGTGGACTCCCGCGGCAACTCCTACGGCGCGCACGAGAACTACCTGGTCAGCCGCGAGCTGGTGCTGAAGAGCTTCTCGCGCCAGCTCCTGCCCTTCCTCATCACGCGTCAGCTGATCTGCGGCGCCGGCCTGGTCAAGGGCGGGCGCTTCCTGCTCTCCCAGCGCGCCGACCAGGTGTGGGAGGGCGTCTCCTCGGCCACGACGTGCACCCGGCCGATCATCAACACCCGCGACGAACCGCACGGTGACTCGCACCGCTTCCGCCGCATGCACGTCATCGTGGGGGACTCGAACATGTCGGAGCCCACCTTCGCCCTGAAGATCGGCTCGACCCTGCTGGTCATCGAGATGCTCGAGGCCGGGTTCGACCTGCCCGACTTCGAGCTGGAGGACCCGATCTCCCACATCCGCGAGATCGCCGCCGACCCCACGGGCCGCACGGCGCTGAAGCTCAAGCGCGGCGGCGAGGTGACGGCGCTCGACGTCCAGCGCGCGACCTGGGAGGCCGCCTCGCGCTGGATCGACCACCGCGGGGGAGACAACAGCGACATGGCCCGCGTGCTCGAGCTGTGGGGCCGGGTCATCGACGCCGTGGAAACGCAGGACTTCTCCGCCGTCGACACCGAGGTGGACTGGGTGATCAAGCGTGCGCTGCTCACCCGCGTCAAGGACAGGCTCGGAGCCGACTGGGACCACCCCAAGCTCGCGCACGTCGATCTCGCCTACCACGACATCCGCCGCGACCGCGGCCTGTTCTACCTGCTCGAACGCCGGGGCCTGGCCGCGCGGTGGATCACGGACGACGCCGTGCAGGCTGCCGCGGCCACACCGCCCCAGACCACCCGCGCGAAGCTGCGCGGCGACTTCCTCGCCGCTGTGCGCGAGGCGGGGGCCGCCCACAACGTCGACTGGGTGCGCCTCAAGGTTAACCGCCCGGAACCGCGCACCGTCGAGCTGCTCGACCCCTTCGCCACCGAGGACGAGCGCGTCGACGCGCTCATCGACTACGTGGGGCAGGAGCGGTAAGCGGTGAGCACTGACACGGACGCCATCGAGAGGCTCACCAACCTCACCTTCGCCCTGCTCGGCGCCGAGCGCCCCCGCGACTACGACTGGGTCTACGCGCACGTCAGCGGCTACAAGCCCCGCAGCACCGAGGCCTTCCAGCGCCAACTCGCCCGCGACGTGCAGACCGTCCGCCGCGCGGGCGTGCCGGCGCGCATGGAAAACGGCCTGGTCTGGGTGGACAAGGACGCCTACGAGCTGCCCGCCATCGAGTTCACGGACGAGGAGGCCACCGTCCTCGGTCTCGCCGGCGACCTCGGGCGCAGCGGCAGCCTCGGCGCCTTCGCCCGCTCCGGGTGGACCAAGATCGCCGCCTCCGGGGCCACGCGCACCTTCGACAGCCCGGCTCTGAGCTCCGTGGACAACGACGTTTTGCGCCTCGATGCCGACGTGGTCAACGCCGTCACCGCCTGCGCCCGCAACAAGAGGCGGATGACCTTCGACTACACCGCGTCCCCCACCGCGCCGGCGCAGAAGCGCTCCATGTACCCATGGGGGATCGTCGCGCTGAACAACCGCGCCTACATTGTCGGGTGGGACACCGACCGCCGCGACGCCCGCGCCTTCCGCGCGATGCGCGTGACCAACGTGCGCAAGGCGGCCACCTCCGGCTTCGTCGAGCCGGACCGGCCCCTGCAGGACATCGTCGAGGACACCCTGCGCGGCCCGCTCGCCGACGCACGCGTGGCCCTGTCCGCCGACTCCGGCGCGGGCGCGGAGCTGGCCGAGCGGGGCAGGCGCGAGGACGGGTGGATCGTCCTCGAGGGCGTCGAGCGCGACTGGCTCGTGCGCACCCTGGCCAGCCTCGCCCCGCACGTCACGGCGATCGAGCCGGGGGACGTACGCGGTGACGTCGTGAAGCTGTTGGAGGCGAGTGATGAAGGATAGCCCCGCGAAGCTCGAGGGTCTCGTGCGCTCGCTCAACCTCGTCCCGTACCTGCGCAAACACCCCGGCGCCACCCCGATGGAGATCGCGCGCGACCTCGGCTCGAGCCACGACGAGGTCATGGCGGACCTCACACGGCTCAGCCTCTCGGGCGTCGGCAACGGCCCCGGCGAGCTCATCGACCTCGTGGCCTCGTGGACGGGCATCACGCTTATCGACGACCAGGGCCTCAACCGGCCGCTGCGCCTGACGCCCACCGAGGCCAACGCGCTGCTGCTCACCCTCGAGACGCTGGAGACGATGCCCGGCCTCATCGACCACGCCGCCGTCAACTCCGCCGCCGCGAAGCTGCGCGCGGTGACCCGGGGGCGCGGCATCGACGATGCCGAGCACCCGGCCGGGGAGCAGGAGGCCGCCGCCGCAGCCGTCTCCCGCGCCCTGGCGCAGGGCAGCAAACTCCAGCTTCGGTACTACTCGGCCAGCTCCGACGCGACGACCACGCGCACCGTCTCGCCCCTGGAGCTGTTCCACCGCGACGGCGAGACCTACCTCCGCGCGCTGGAGGAGGGGAGGGAAAAGACCTTCCGCCTCGACAGGATCCGCGCGGCGGAGACGGTGGACGCGCCCGCGGAGACGGCCCCGAACAGCGCGGCGCCCGGGGATCCCTTCGGCTTCGCGCGGGCGCCCAGGGCCGAGCTGGCGATCCGCGCAGAGGCTACGTGGCTCGCCGACTACTGGGAGATCGACCTCGGCGACGCCGCCGACGAGGCGGGCTGGGTGCGGGCCAGCATGCCCTACGGCAGCCCGGAGTGGCTGATCCGCTTCTGCCTCAGCCAGGGCGACCGGCTGCGCCTGACAGAACCCGTAGAGCTAGCTGCCGAGATCGCCCAGCGGGCGCGCACGGCCGCCCAGGGGCTAAGATGATCCGTTGTTACAGCGAACCTGCGAAAGGAACACCATGGCGAGCCTTGGTTGGACTGAAATCCTCATCATCCTGGCGATCATTCTGCTGCTCTTCGGCGCGAACAAGCTGCCGGACCTCGCCCGCTCGATGGGCCGCTCGGCGCGCATCTTCAAGTCCGAGGTCAACGAGATGAAGAAGGACGACAAGCCCGTCGCCCAGCAGCAGGCGGAGCTGACCCAGGGCTCCCCGGAGACCCAGAGCGCCTCCCAGGTCCAGGAGGGCTTCTGGGACCGCCCCGAGAACCAACCGCGCCCGCAGAACTAGAAGCGCGGCAGTGACTGAGGCAGCACGCACACCCGCGCGGAAGCGGCGCAGGAGGGCGAAGAACCCCACCGGGGAAATGACCCTGGTGGAGCACCTCACCGAGCTGCGCCGCCGCCTGATGATCTCGCTGGCGGCGATGTGCGTGGGAACGGTGATCGGGTTCATCTGGTACCAGAGCGCCCCCTTTGGCATGGCCCCGCTCGGCGAGATCATCCGCGGCCCGTACTGCAACCTGCCCGCGGACCTGCGCGCGGACTTCACCGGCGACGGGGAGTGCCGCCTCCTGGCGACGACCCCCTTCGAGATGTTCATGCTGCGCCTGAAGGTCGGCGCGCTCGCCGGGCTCGTGCTCTCCTCGCCGGTCTGGCTCTCCCAGATCTGGGCCTTCATCACCCCCGGACTGCACCGCAGCGAGAAGCGCTACACCTTCGTTTTTGTCACCCTCGCGGTGACGCTCTTCGTCGCCGGCGCGGTGCTGGCCTACGTGGTGCTGGACAAGGGCCTGTACGTGCTCATGTCCATCGGCAACGAGTTCCAGGTCGCCGCCCTGACCGGGCGGGAGTACTACGGCTTCCTGCTCGCGCTGGTGACCATCTTCGGCGTGAGCTTCGAGCTCCCGCTCGTCATCGTGATGCTCAACCTGGCCGGGGTGCTGCGCTACGAGCACGTGAAGGACAAGCGCCGCGTCATCATCGTCGGCCTGTTCATCTTCGCCGCGTTCATGACCCCCGGCCAGGACCCCTTCTCCATGGTCGCGCTCGCCGCCTCGATGACCCTGCTCGTCGAGCTCGCCTTCCAGTTCTGCCGGGTGCACGACAAGCGCGCGGCGAGCTCGCGGCCCGAGTGGCTGGGGCTTGACGACGACCAGGCGTCCGGCCCGATCGCCGCGCCCGCGCCGGTCACGGCCTCGCCCGCCCCTGCGCCGGAGCCGCGTCCCGAGGAGTACTTCAACGACGTACTCTAAGGGGCATGGCTTCATCTGACTCCCTGCTGGACGAGTTCCGAGCAACCCGCGCGTTCCCCCTCGATCCCTTCCAGGTGGAGGCCTGCGAGGCTGTGGAGGCAGATCACGGGGTGCTGGTGTGCGCCCCCACGGGCTCGGGCAAGACCATCGTCGGGGAGTTCGCGGTGTTCACCGCGCTGCGCCGGGGAACCAAGTGCTTCTACACCACGCCGATCAAGGCGTTGAGCAACCAGAAGTACCACGACCTCGTCGCCGAGCACGGCGAGGAAGCGGTGGGCCTACTGACCGGCGACGTGAGCATCAACGGCTCCGCGGAGGTGGTCGTGATGACCACCGAGGTGTTGCGCAACATGATCTACGCCTCCTCGCCGCAGCTGGACAGGCTCTCGCACGTGGTGATGGACGAGATCCACTACCTCGCCGACCGTGACCGCGGCGCCGTGTGGGAGGAGGTCATCCTCAACCTGGACGACTCGGTCTCCGTGGTCGGCCTCTCCGCCACGGTGTCCAACTCGGAGGAGTTCGGCGAGTGGCTCGGCACCGTCCGCGGCGACACCCGGGTCATCGTCTCGGAGCACCGCCCCATTCCCCTGAGCCAGTACATGATGGTGGGGCGCAAGGTCTTCCCCATGTTCGAGCCGGGCACCGACGGGCGTGTCAACCGCGACCTGGAGCACGCCATCTCGCGCATCGAGCAGGGGCGGGGAGAGGAGGGACGCCGCGACTACGAGGAGGGCCGGGGCTTCCGCGCCCGTTCTGCGGGGCGGCGCGGCGGCAAGGAGCGCCCGCAGGACAGGATCCGCCCGATCGGGCGCCCCGAACTGGTCTCCGCGCTGCAGGGCCGCGACATGCTGCCGGCGATTGTGTTCATCTTCTCCCGCGCCGGCTGCGACGGCGCGCTGTACCAGTGCCTGCGATCCCGCAAGGAGCTGACTAGCCCCGAGGAGCAGGAGGAGATCCGCGCGATCGTCGACGAGGGCGTGAAGGACATCCCGGAGGAGGACCTCCAGGTGCTGAACTTCCGGCAGCTGCGCACCGCGTGGTCCCGGGGCTTCGCGGCCCACCACGCCGGCCTGCTGCCCGCCTTCAAGCACATCGTCGAAGAGCTGTTCGTTCGCGGGCTCGTCCGCGTCGTCTTCGCCACCGAGACGCTGGCCCTGGGCATCAACATGCCGGCGCGCACCGTGGTGCTGGAAAAGCTGGTCAAGTTCAACGGCGAGGCCCACGTTGACCTCACGCCGGGGCAGTACACCCAGCTCACCGGGCGCGCGGGCCGCCGCGGCATCGACACCATCGGCAACGCTGTGGTTCAGTGGGCGCCGGCGATGGACCCGCGCGAGGTCGCCGGGCTCGCCTCCACCCGCACCTACCCGCTCATCTCGCCGTTCGCGCCCGGTTACAACATGGCGATCAACATGCTGAAGATGAACGGCTACGAGGACTCCATCCGCCTCATCGAGCAGTCCTTCGCGCAGTTCCAGACGGACCGCTCGGTGGTCGGGGAGGTGCGCGAGGTGGAGCGTCGTGAAGCGAAGGTGGCAAAGCTGCGGGCCCAGCTCGAGCGCGACATCGCCTCCTTCGCCCCGCCCAGCGACGACCCGGTGGCCGAGCTGACCGACTACCTCCGCCTGCGCCGCGACCTCACCGACGCGGAGCGAGAGGCGCGCCGCCACGCCTTGGAGGACCGGGCCGCCGAAACCAGCACCATCCTGGGCCGCCTGCAGGTCGGGGAAGTCATCGCCCTGCCGGGCAAGAAGAAGCCTGAGCTCGCGGCCGTGGTGCAGGTGGCCGGAAAGCGCAACGACCCGCGCCCGTGGGTGACCACGGAGCGCGGCTGGTCCGGGCGCATCGACGCCGCCGCCTTCCGCAACCCGCCGGTCGTCGTCGGGCGGATCAAGGTGCCCCGCCACATGCAGGACCAGCCCCGCCGCCACGCGAGGAAGGTGGCGAGCATGCTGCACGGCGCCAACCTGCGCGGGCCGAAGAAGCTGCGCGAGCAGGCAAGGGTGCGCCCGAACAAGAAGGTCACCGCGCTGCGCGAGGCGATCCGCAGCCACCCCGCGCACGTGTGGCCCGCCACCGACCGCGAGCTTCTGGCCCGCGTCGGGGAGGAGCTGATGCGCGAGGAGCGCAAGCTCGAGGCCGTGGCCGCCCGGGTGGATTCGGCGACCGACTCGCTGGGCCGCACCTTCGAGCGCATCATCGGGCTGCTGACGGAGATGGACTACGTGGAGATCGACGGTGGAGAGGCCCGCGTCACCGAGGAGGGGGAGCGTCTCGCCGCGATCCACACCGTCTCCGACCTGCTGGTCGCCCAGTGCCTCAAGCGCGGGATCTGGGACGAGCTCGACCCCGCGGAGCTGGCCGGCGTGGCCTCCATGTGCGTCTTCGAGAACCGCAAGGCCACCGGCGGCTCCCCGGAGCCCGCCACGGAACGCATGGCGGAGGCGATGAACGACACCATGCGCATCTACGGCGAGCTCGTCTCCGACGAGGAGCGCCACCATCTGCCGCCGACGCGGCTTCCCGACGCCGGGTTCAGCCTCGCCGTCCACCAGTGGACCGCCGGTGCGCCGCTCGGCTATGCGATGGCGGCCGCCGCGGAATCCGGCGCTGAGCTCACCCCGGGCGACTTCGTCCGCTGGTGCCGCCAGGTCATCGATCTTCTTGAGCAGGTGGCCAAGACCGGGTATTCTGAGGAGATCCGCCGAGCCGCGCGCCGCGCCATCGACTCCATCCGCCGCGGCGTCGTCGCCATCGGCAACTAGCCTGGGGCCCATGACTTCCAGCACCCACAGCCAACGGATCGCGCGGGTGGCGCGACTCATCGCCGAGAAGGGTCTCGGGGGTGTCCTCGTCGGCCCCGGCCCGGAGCTGGCCTACCTGACCGGCTCGTGGACGAGCTCGCACGAGCGGCTCACGGCGCTGACCGTCGCCCCGGACGGCACCGCGCGGCTCGTGGCGCCGCTGACCGACGCCACCGGGCTCGACCTCCCGGGCGTGGAGGTCCTCGGGTGGCGAGACGGGGAGGACCCGTACCAGCTGGCTGTTCGGGGCCTGGGCCCCGGCCGGGTGGGGCTGGGCTCCTCGCTCACCGCCGACCACGTGCTGCGCCTCCAGGAGCTCCTCCCGTCCACGGTGCTGGCGTTGTCGGTCCTCTCCGAGGTGTTCGCGGCAAAGGAGCCCGACGAGCTGGCGCAGCTGCAGGGCGCCGCCGAGGCGATCGATGGCGTCCACGCGCAGGTCCCCGGCCTGCTGGAACCCGGGCGCACAGAGGAGGAGGTGGCGCGCGACCTCGAGCGGCTCATCCTGGACGGGCATGACGCCGTGGATTTCGTCATCGTCGGCTCCGGCCCGAACGGGGCGAACCCGCACCACAGCCACTCCGACCGGGTCCTGCGCGAGGGCGACCCCGTGGTGGTGGACATCGGCGGCTCGCTCGGGGAGGGCTACCACTCGGACTGCACCCGCACCTACCAGGTCGGGCGGGTCCGCGACGGGGAGTTCCTGCGCGCCTACGCCGTCCTGCAGCGCGCGCAGGATGCCGCCGTCGCCGCCGCCCGCCCCGGCATCACCGCGGGCGAGCTCGACGCGGTCGCCCGCGACATCATCGCCGCGGCCGGTTACGGCGAGCACTTCACCCACCGCACGGGCCACGGCATCGGGCTGTCCCTGCACGAGGAGCCGTTCATCGTCGCCGGCAGCGACCGCGTCCTCGCCGAGGCAATGGCCTTCTCCATCGAGCCGGGGATCTACCTGCCCGGCCGTTGGGGCATGCGCATCGAGGACATCGTCACCCTGACGGCGGACGGGGCGCGCCGCCTGAACAGGCAGCCGCGGCAGCTGCGCTAGCAATACGCCGCGCCGGCAATAGACTTGGGCGACATGACAGTTCTACTTCTCGGAGCCACCAGCGACATCGGCGGCGAGGTCGCCGCCAGGGTGTGCCGCGGGCGCCGCGTGGTGCTCGCGTTGCGGGACCCGGGGCGCGGGGAGGGCGTCGTCAAGCGCATGCTCGAGGCGGGCGCGACGAGCGCTGAGGTGGTGCCCTTCGAGGCGACGGACCTCGACTCGCACCGGCGCGTCATCGAGGCGGCGGGCGAGGTGACCACCGCCATCGTGGCCTTCGGCATCCTCGGGGACCAGAAGCTCGCCGAACACGACGAGCGCGAGGCCGCGCGCATCGCCACCGTCGACTACCTCGCCCAGATCAACGCGCTCACAGTGCTTGCCGACGTCATGCCCCGCGGCCAGATCTACGCCTTCTCCTCCGTCGCCGGGTGGCGCCCGCGCCGGGCGAACTACGTGTACGGCTCGACCAAGGCGGGCCTCGACGCCTTCTGTCAGGGGTTGGCCGACCGGCTGCACGGGACCGGACTCAACCTCATCACGGCGCGCCCCGGCTTCGTCATCGGCTCGATGACCGAGGGGATGAAGCCGGCCGTCATGTCGGTCACCCCCGACGTCGTCGCCGACGCCGTCGTCGCGGCGGCCGGGCGCAACCGCAGCTGCACCGTCTGGGTCCCCGGCCGGCTGCGCCTGCTGGCGGCCGTGATGCGGCTGGTGCCGCGCCCGGTGTGGCGCCGCATGCCGCGCTAAGGGGGAGCGGTGCTGTCTCACCTGCTGCGCGCCACGCTGCCGTTCGCCGTCGACGCCCTGCACCTCGCGCCGCGCACGGACCCGGAGTTCGCGCCCGCGACGTGGCTGACCGGGGTGACGCCGGGGACGCTCATCGAGGCGGCCGAGGTGTCCCCGGTCGGCCTGCGCACGCGTCTCAACCCCGCCACGGCGCACCGGATCAGCTACGCCACGTCCGACTCACGGGCCCGCTGCCTGACCGCCACGGGAGCGGTGATCCGCTCGCACGTGCCCTGGACGGGGAGGGGGCCGCGCCCCACCGTCGCATTCGCGCCCTCCACCCAGGGCGTCGCCCCGCGCTGCGACCCCTCGTACTCCTGCACAGTGGGGCTCGCGCTGCGCACGCACCCGCTGGACGCGATCGCGGCGTACGAGCAGCCGGTGATCAACCTGCTCGTGGCCGCGGGGGCGAACGTCGTTCTCACCGACTACCCGCGCGACCCCGAGGACAACGTCCAGCTCTACGCCGACCATTTCTCCTCCGCCCGCGCCCTCGCCGACGCGGTGCGCGCCGCCGACGAGCTCGGGGTGGTCGCCGCGAACCTCGGCCTGTGGGGCTACTCGCAGGGCGGGGGAGCGGCAGCCGGGTGGCTGGAGGAGCCGGAGTACGCCCCCGAGCTCCAGCCGCTCGCCGCCGTGGTGGGGGCGCCGCCCGTCTCCCTTCCCGAGGTCCTCGCGCACGTAGACGGCTCGCTCGTGGCCGTGGTGGCGCTCTACGCGGTCGCCGGGCTGGCGGCGTGGGACGACAGCATCGCCAAGGAGCTGTACTCCCACCTCAGCCCCGAGGGCATCGCCGCCGTCTTCTCCGAGGGCCGGGTGTGCGCCACCGGGGCGGTGCTGAGCCAGCCCTGGGCCTCGACGCGCGCGTGGACGGCCTCCGGGGTGTCCATGTCGACGCTGCTGGAGTCGCTGCCCCTGACCGGCCGCCGCCTCGACGAGCTGGAGCTGGGCACCCGTCGCCCGCTGCGCATCCCGACTCGGCTGTGGGGCGGCCTCCACGACGACGTCGTGCCCTACGACGGGGTCAGGCGCCTCGCCCGCAGCTGGGGCGTCGGGCTGGAGACGCGCCGGCCGCCGCGCGTGCCGGGGCGGACGGGAGCCAACCACATCGTGCCCTACTTCCTTCACGCCCCGGCCGACGTGCAATGGCTGCTGTCCAGGCTGGGCGGGTAGTCTGGCCGCATGCGGCTTCTGTTTTTCGCCTACTTTGTCATCGAGGTGCTCGCCTTCATCGGCGTCGCCCGCCTGATCGGCCTCGGCTGGGCGTTCCTCGCCGTCTTCGGCCTCTCCGTCCTCGGCGGGGTGGGGGCCAACATCGCCCTGCGCAACTCGCTCACGCGGGCGGCGGGCGGGCGCAACTCGCTCGGCCGCTTCGCCGGCGACAGCGCGATCCTGGCCGCCGGCTGGATCCTCTGCATCCTCCCCGGCTTCGTCTCCTCGCTCGTGGGCCTCGTGCTCATCTTCCCGCCCACGCGCGCGCTCGTGCGCCGCAGCCTCACCGCGAAGACGACCAAGGCGGTGGAGGACTTCAGCATGCGCGTCTACTCGGCCTCGCCCGTGTCGCGCCAGTTCACCAGCTACGGCACCTTCCGCACCAAGCAGCCCGGCGGTGGAGACGTCATCGACGCCGACGAGCTCGAGCAGTGGTACCGCGCCGACAGTGCCACCGACACCGGTCCCGACACCGGTCCCGACACCGGCAGTGACCCGCACCGCGGCGGGGGAACCCGCTAGGTGGACAAGCTTCTTCGCCCGGCGCTCGCCGCCGCCTCCGGCGCGCTGGTGTACTTCTCCTACGCGCCGCACAGCCTGTGGTACCTCGGCATCGCGGGGATCGCCCTGTTTTGGTGCGCTCTGGCGCCGTGGCCGTCCGGGTGGCCCTCCGCGCGGCCCGGGGCCCGCTTCGGCGCGCTGCTCGGCTTCCTCCACGCGCTCGCGCTCTACCTCGCGCTCCTGCCGTGGGTGGGCGAGTTCGTCGGCGCGGCGCCGTACATCGCGTTGGCGGTCTTCCTCGCGCTGTATTCGCTGCCTGTTGGGGTCTTCGGGGTGCTGCTCGCGCGCCGCCCCCTCGGTTTCGTCGCCTTCCCACTGGTCTACCTCGCCTGGGAGTTCCTCCGCTCGCGGCTGCCCTTCGGCGGCTTTCCGTGGGTGTGCCTCGCGTGGGGCCAGATCGACGGCCCGCTGCGCCACCTCGCCGCGTGGGGCGGCCCCGCGCTCGTCGGGGTGGCGACGGTACTCACCGCCTGCGGTTTCGCCGCGCTTATCGCTTCTCGACGCCCCACCCGGCGTGCCGCCGCTGCCGCCTGCGCCCTGGTGCCCACCGCCTTCGGCCTCGCCGCCGGCGCCGCGGCCCCGGGGCCCGGGGAGAACACCGGGGAGGTGCGCGCCGCCGCGATCCAGGGCAACGTCCCGCGCATGGGCCTGGACTTCAACGCCCAGCGCCGCGCCGTGCTGGCCAACCACGTCAACGAGACCGTGGCGCTCGCCGAGTCGGGCGAGCGCCCGGACTTCGTCGTCTGGCCGGAGAACTCCTCCGACGTCAACCCCTTCACCGATTCCGCCGCCGCGCAGCTGATCTCCCAGGCGGTGGAGGCGATCGGGGCACCGGTGGTCGTGGGTACCATCACCCGCGACGAGGTGGGGGCGCGCAACACGATGGTCGTCTTCGACCCGGAGACGGGCCCGGGGGAGTACCACCACAAGAAGTACCTCCAGCCCTTCGGCGAGTACATGCCTATGCGCGACTTCTTCCGGCACTTCTCCTCCTACGTGGACATGGCCGGGGACTTCAAGCCGGGCGCGGGCAGCGGCCTCGTGCACGCGGGCGCTGTCCCGCTCGGGCTGGCGACGTGCTACGAGGTCGCCGTCGACGCCGCCTACCGCACGGCGGTTGACGCTGGGGCACGGATCCTCGCCACGCCCACGAACAACGCCACCTTCGGGTTCACGGACATGACGTACCAGCAGATGGCGATGAGCCGCATGCGCGCCATCGAGACCGACCGCGCGGTCATCGTCGCGGCCACCTCCGGCTCGTCGGCCATGATCCTGCCGGACGGCAGCGTGACCCAGAAGACGGGGATCTTCGAGCCCGCCGCCCTCGTCGAGACCCTGCCGCTGCGCGACACGCTCACCCCCGCGGTGCGCTTCGGGGCGCTCATCGAGTGGTTGCTCGTGGCCGGGGGAGCCGGGGCGATGCTCTGGTCCCTGGTGCACAACCGGGGCGGGTATGCTGCTAGGAGGAATCAGGCAGCGGGCGAACCCGCTGGAAACGCAACATCCTAAGGAGAACAGCCCGTGGCCAACACCACCGTGGTGATCATCCCGACGTACAACGAGGTGGAGAACCTGCCGCTCATCGTCGACCGCGTCCTTTCCTCGGGGGCCGAGGCGGACGTTCTCGTCGTGGACGACAACTCGCCCGACGGCACCGGAGCCAAGGCGGACGAGCTGGCCGCCGCCCACCCCGAGGTCCACGTGCTCCACCGCGCGGGCAAGGAGGGGCTGCTCGCCGCCTACCGCGACGGGTTCCGCTGGGCGCTGGAGCGCGACTACGAGGTGATCTGCCAGATGGACGCCGACGGGTCCCACGCCCCAGAGGAGCTGGGACTGCTGCTCGCCGAGATCGACAAGGGCGCGGACCTCGTGATCGGCTCGCGCTACGTCGAGGGCGGGGAGGTCAAGAACTGGCCGCGGAACCGTTACCTGCTGTCCAAGCTCGGCAACCGCTACATCGCGCTGGCACTCGGCGGGGACGTCGCCGACATGACGGCGGGCTTCAGGGCTTTCCGACGCACCGTGCTGGAAACCATCGACCTGGACGCCCTCTCCTCAAAGGGCTACATCTTCCAGGTCGACATGGCCCACCAGGCCGCCGAGGCGGGCTTCGACGTCCGCGAGGTGCCCATCACCTTCGTCGACCGCACCCTCGGCGAGTCGAAGCTGGACTCCGGCTTCGCCAAGGACTCGCTGGTCGAGGTGACCAAGTGGGGCTGGGCCAAGAAGTCGGCGTTCGCGCGCGAAGCCGCGAAGGAGGCGGGGGCGCTGCTGCGCTACGAAATCGACCACGCGGGCCTGTGGAAGCTGCGCCGCAGCGCGGGCGAGGCCCCGGAGACGGCGGTGAACCTCGCCGCCGAGGGCGCGAAGCTGGCCTCCTACGAGCTGAAGCATGCGGGAGTGGGGGAGCTGCCGCGCCGCGCCGCGCGGGCCGCTGACCAGCTCGTCGAGTTCGTCCGCGAGGGCGTGCGAGTCGGGCGCGGTAAGTAGAACGCGAAAGCCCGGGCCACGATGGCCCGGGCTTTGTCGTTGTGGCTGAGGCGCTACGCCTTGTTCTGCGCCTCCTGCTGCTCCTTCGCGATGCGCGCCGCGGTGCGGCGGCGCTTGCGCAGCTGCTCGAGGCGCTCCTCGAGCAGCACGTCGAGCTCCTCGATGGAGCGGCGCTCGCGCAGCATGTCCCAGTGGGTGCGCGGCGGCTTCACCGGCTTGGCCTCCACGCCCTCGCCTTCCATGAGGGTGCCCACCTGGCCGTTCTTGCACATCCACTCTTCGGGGATCTCGGCGTCGTCGGCGAAGGGGACGTCGAAAACCTCACCGTTGGGGGTGCGGTACTTGGCCATCTGGCGCGGCGCGAGATCGTGGTCCCGGTCCGTCTCGTAGCTCACAGCACCCATTCGACTACCGCGCAGAACACGATCAGCCATGCTGTCTCATCCCTTCCTTTACGTAAACAGTCGCTTCAGTATAACGGCCGCGCCGCCTGCTTTGTTCCCGGCGAGGTGTATTAGGCTTGGCCTGTGTCGGATCTGAGGGCGCCCAGGGACGCCGTGTGCGAGTGGTGCGGGGCGCCGCTGCCCGAGCAGAAGGGGAGGGGCCGCAAGCGCAAGTACTGCGGCGACTCCTGCAAGCAGCGCGCGTACGAGCAGCGCAACAACGTCTCGGGCACCCCGATACCGGAGCGCGCCGTCATTTTGCACCCGGACCGGGCGGACGAGATGCGCGACAGGCTGTTCGAACTGCGCTGCGCCGCGGAAGACGTGGCGACGGCGCACGAGGAGGGGGCGGACCCCGAGGAGATTCGTCACTTGTGTGACGAATTGGTCACTATCGCCCGGAAGTTGGAGGAGTTAAGGTGAGCAACGTGAATAATAACCAGGACAGACCGTGGTACAGGGTTTCCCGGACCCCGCTGATCGTCGTGGGCCTCATCTTCATCGTGGCCCTCGCCGGTCTGGCGTTCGTTCCGCTCATCTCCGCGCTGCTCGGCGGCGGCGGAGGGGTCAAGACCGAGGGGATCGACGAATCTCACCTGCGGTCGGCCACGACGGACGTCGACGGCGAGTGGGCCGTCTCGACCAAGCCGGGCCCGAATCAGACGTCTGCGGGTTTCACCTTCTTCGAGATCCTACCGGCCGAGAAGAAGGTCACGTCGGGCTCGACGCGCTCCGTCAGCGGCGGGGTCACCGTCGAGGGCGGGACGCTGCGCTCCGGCGAGATCACCGTCGACATGGCCACGCTCACCACGGACAGCGACGTGCGCGACAACAACGTGCGCTCGAAGATCTTGAGCACCGACCAGTTCCCGGAGGCGACGTTCACGCTGACGAAGCCGGCGGATGTCTCGCAGGTGCCCGACGACGGCACCGTGACCCAGGTGGAGCTCACCGGCGACCTGACCATCCGCGGGCAGACCCGCGAGGTGAGCCAGCCGTTCAACGTGGCGCGCTCCGGCGAGAACGTTCTCGTTGCCGGTGACATCCCAATCAAGCGCTCGGAGTACGGCGTGGAGACGCCGGAACTGGTCGCCGCGAAGATCGCGGACGACGGCGAGGTCAACATCAAGGTCAATCTGCAGAAGAAGAGCTAGCCAGGGCCTGCGCGTATTTACGTAACGTTACGTAAATATCTTTCTGCGATTGTCCGATAATGCACATTATGTCAAGTAACCCCGGCTAGCGCCTGCCCCGCCGGCTCCGCTGCACGAGCGTCAGCTGGACCAGGTCCGTCATCCCCAACCGCGCCAGAGCCTCCCGCAGCGCGAACTGCCACCGCCACAGGCGCCGGTACACCGCGTCGAAGCCGTCCGCGGCGGCCTCGCGCAGGTGCGCGTCGAAGGTCTCGCGCTGCAGCCGCAGCGAGCGCTCGAGGTGTTGCGGCGCGTGGGTCTCCGCGATAACGCGCAGGCCGGTCTCGCGGTCGACCACCCGGGCGATCTCCTCGGGCGTCGAGAAGCTCAGCCCCGGCCACACGTAGGCCCGCAGCGAATCGAGCGCCGCGTCCGCCGCCGGGCTGTACTTCTCCGTGCGCGTCACCGTCTGCAGCGCCGCGCGCCCGCCCGGGTGGATCAGGGTCCCGAGGGCCGCGAGGTACGCCCCCTTCTCGCGGGGCCCGAACGTCTCCAGCTTCTCGACGCCCACCGCGGCGTCGTAGTAACCCCGCCTGCGCAGCCCCGCGTCCACGTCCGCCTCGACGCGCACAGCGCCCGTAACGCCGGCGAAGGTGATCCGCTCATCCATCCCGCGGGCCACGGCGGCGTCGGCGGTGATGCAGTCGACCGTCGCGCGCCGGTGTGCCGCCGCGATCGCGACCGCCCCGCCGGAGGCCGGGTACTCGACAAGGTGGGTTCCCGCCCCGACGGCGCCGGCCCCGAGAAGCATCTCCACCGTGCGCCGCTGCGCGTTGGCCAGGTCGCCGCGTTCCGTGGCCAGCGGCGCCTCGATCCTGGTCACGTCGACGAAATGCGAGGCGGGCTCGGAGCCGCGCCCGGCGCCCGGAACGTGGGAGGCGACCATCTCGCGCTGCGTCGTGGCCACGCCCGTGGCGAAGTGCCCGGCGAAGGCGCTCATGCCGTCGCCGGCGTAGTGTTGCACCAGGTCAGGGGGCACGTCTCCCCCGCTCGCGCGGCCCGGTCCGGCGGCACGGCCGCGGGGCCGGTAGCCCGCCTCGAGGAGCGCCGCGAGGACGTCGACAAGCGAATCAGCCCTCCACTCGCCCGCCATGTAGCCTTCCGCGAGCCCCACCCAGCCGCCGTCCGCGATGCGCGCGAACAGCTCCGCGTGCTCGACCACGAGGTCCGCCCCGGCGGAGGGGTCCAGTTCGATGCCCGCCCTCGCGCAGACGCGGGCAAACTGGGCCTCCGCGGCGCGCGCCCTGAGCCGCGTCTGCCACCCGGCCGGCACCGTGGCCACCCCGGGCCAGGCGGCGGCGTCGAGGGCGTCGAGCATTTCGAGGTGGGAGGAGGGAACGCGAGGAGAAACCACGCCCCACACCTTAAACCGGACCGCGGCCGCGGGCGCGCGCCACGACGGGGTTGAGCGATAGACGATTGCGCCTGGGGGCGTAAGATGGTTGCGGTAAAACTGAACTTCACCCCAAGGAGACGAAATCCATGGCTGATACGGCCGTTCGCCCGGCGGGCAACCGCCACCATGTCGTGATCATCGGCGCCGGCTTCGGCGGCATTTTCGCGGCCCGTGAGCTCGCTGACGCTGATGTCGACGTCACCGTCATTAACCGCACCAACCACCACCTGTTCGCCCCGCTGCTCTACCAGGTGGCCACCGGTCTCCTCTCCTCCGGCGAGATCGCCACCTCCGTGCGCCAGATCCTCGCCGAGCAGGACAACGTCAACGTCGTGCGCGGCGACGTCACCGCCATCGACGTCGACGCGCAGAGCGTCACCTTCGACGAGGGCGAGTTCACCCGCAGCCTGGCCTACGACTCCCTCATCGTCGCCGCCGGCGCCGGGCAGTCCTACTTCGGCAACGACCACTTCGCCGAGTTCGCCCCCGGCATGAAGACCCTCGACCACGCCCTCGAGATCCGCGGCCGCCTCGTCACTGCCTTCGAGCGCGCCGAGCTGGCCGAGACCGCCGAGGAGCGCGAGAAGTTCCTCACCTTCGTCGTCGTCGGCGCGGGCCCGACGGGCGTCGAGCTCGCCGGCCAGATCGCCGAGATGGCCCACCGCTCCTTCGACGGCCAGTTCTCCAACTTCGTCCCCTCGCAGGCCAAGATCGTGCTTATCGACGGCATGCCCCAGGTGCTCCCCCCCTTCGGCAAGCGCCTCGGCAAGAAGGCCCAGCGCGAGCTGGAGAAGAAGGGCGTCACCGTCGTCCTCAACGCGATGGTCACCAACGTCGACGCCGACTCCGTGACCTACAAGGACACCAAGTCCGACCAGGAGGTCACCATCGAGTCGCCGACCAAGATCTGGTCCGCCGGCGTCCAGGCCTCCCCGCTGGGCAAGCTCGTGGCCGAGCAGGTCGGCGTCGAGGCCGAGCGCAACGGCAAGGTCCCGGTCAACGCGGACCTCACCGTCGGCGACAAGTCCAACGTGTTCATCATCGGCGACATGATGAGCCGCGACCGCCTCCCCGGCGTCGCCCAGGTGGCGATCCAGTCCGGCGAGTACGTGGGCAAGATCATCAAGGAGCAGGTCGAGCACGACCTCGCCCCGGCCGATCGCGACGCCTTCGAGTACTTCGACAAGGGCTCCATGGCCATCGTCTCCCGCTTCAACGCCGTGGTGAAGATGGGCAAGGTGGAGATCACCGGCTTCATCGGCTGGCTCATGTGGCTCGCCGTCCACGTCTCCTTCCTGGCCGGCGGGCGCAACCGCGTCGTCTCGGCCCTGACCTGGACGCTCAACGCCCTGAGCCCGAAGCGCTACAACCTCGCCACCTCGCTGCAGGAGATGCACGGCCGCACCGCCCTGGAGAAGCTGCGCGAGCTGGCCTCCGGCGAGGCCAAGGCCCTGCCGGAGACGCGCGACACCAACGGCGAGAACTAGTCTCTTTCTCGCCGCCAGGCCCGCTTCACAGCGGGCCCGGTTTTTCGTTTCCGCAGCTCATGGCCGTCGCGCGTGACGCGGGAGGGGGTGCAGCCCTACAATGAGGGTCGAAGTGGTTGTCGCTTTTTTCGCCGACCAACCACGGCGTGACCGCAGGCTGTGTCAGCATCTGGTGAGCACTCGCCACTTCGACGATTCTCAAAGTGGAAAGGACTCCACCCCCAGTGACAGTTACAGAAACCGCACCGCAGACAGCGTGGGAGGGCTTCGCGCCCGGGCCGTGGACGGACTCGATCGACGTCCGCGACTTCATCCAGCGCAACTACACCCCCTACGACGGCGACGCATCGTTCCTCTCGGGGCCGACGGAGAAGACGCTCCGGCTCTGGAGGCACCTCGACTCGACCTACCTGGCCGTCGAGCGCGCGCGCCGCGTCTACGACGTCGACACCGACACCCCAGCGGACATCGACGCCTTCCCCGCAGGGTACATCTCCGGGGACGACGACGTCATCGTCGGCCTGCAAACCGACGTGCCCACCAAGCGCGCCATGATGCCCAACGGCGGCTGGCGGATGGTCGAGCAGGCCATCCGAGAGGCCGGCAAGGAGGTCAACCCCGACATCAAGAAGGTGTTCACCTCGTACCGCAAGACGCACAACGACGCCGTCTTCGACATCTACACCCCGCGCATCCGCGCGGCGCGCTCCTCCCACATCATCACGGGCCTGCCGGACGCCTACGGCCGCGGCCGCATCATCGGCGACTACCGCCGCGTGGCCCTCTACGGCGTCGACGCGCTCATCGCCGAGAAGGAGGCAGCGAAGGACGCCCACCTCGAGGAGGGCTTCTCGGAGCACTGGGCCCGCTACCGCGAGGAGCACTCCGAGCAGATCAAGGCGCTGAAGAAGCTCAAGACGATGGCCGCCAGCTACGGCTTCGACATCTCCGGGCCCGCCACGACCGCTCAGGAGGCCGTGCAGTGGACCTACTTCGGCTACCTCGCCTCGGTGAAGAGCCAGGACGGCGCCGCCATGTCGATCGGGCGTCTCTCCCCCTTCTTCGACATCTACTTCGAGCGCGACCTGGCCGCCGGGCACATCACCGAGACGGACGCACAGGAGATCATCGACGCGCTCGTGATCAAGCTGCGCATCGTGCGTTTCCTGCGCACCGAGGACTACGACCAGATCTTCTCCGGCGACCCCTACTGGGCCACCTGGTCCGACGCGGGCTTCTCCGAGGACGGCCGCCACCAGGTGACCAAGACCTCCTTCCGCCTGCTGCAGACGCTGCGCAACCTCGGCCCGGCACCGGAGCCGAACATCACCATCTTCTGGGATCCGACCCTGCCGGAGGGCTACAAGGAGTTCTGCGCGGCCATCTCGATCGAGACGTCCTCGCTGCAGTACGAGTCCGACAAACAGATCCGCGACAAGTGGGGCGACGACGCCGCGATCGCATGCTGCGTCTCCCCCATGAAGGTGGGCAAGCAGATGCAGTTCTTCGGCGCGCGCGTCAACGCCGCCAAGTCCCTGCTCTACGCCATCAACGGCGGCCGCGACGAGGTCAGCGGCAAGCAGATCACCGAGGGCCACACCCCGATCGAGGGCGACGGCCCGCTGGACTTCGACGAGGTCTGGGCGAAGTACGAGCTCATGCTCGACTGGGTCATCGGCACCTACGTTGAGGCGCTCAACATCATCCACTACTGCCACGACCGCTACGCCTACGAGTCCATCGAGATGGCGCTGCACGACTCGGACATCGTGCGCACGATGGGCTGCGGCATTGCGGGCCTGTCGATCGTCGCCGATTCCCTCTCCGCCATCAAGTACGCCACGGTCACACCCGTGCGCGACGAAACCGGCCTGGTGGTGGACTACATCACCGAGGGCGACTTCCCCGTCTACGGCAACGACGACGACCGCGCCGACGACATCGCCGCGACGATCGTCCACACGGTCATGGAGAAGATCAAGGAGATCCCCATGTACCGCGACGCCATCCCGACGCAGTCGGTACTCACGATCACCTCGAACGTCGTCTACGGCAAGGCGACCGGTTCCTTCCCCTCCGGGCACAAGGCCGGCACGCCGTTCGCCCCGGGCGCGAACCCCGAAAACGGCGCCGACAGCCACGGCATGGTCGCCTCGATGCTCTCGGTGGGCAAGCTGGACTACAACGACGCCCTCGACGGCATCTCCCTGACCAACACAATCACCCCCGCAGGCCTCGGCCGCACGAAGGACGAGCAGGTGACCAACCTGGTCGGCGTCCTCGACGCCGGCTTCATCATGGACAACGCCGACACCTTCACCCAGAACCACTAACCCGACAAGGAGACACATCACCATGTCCACACACACCTTCGACGAGCGCCTCGCCGACATGCGCTCCGCCCGCACCGCGCACAACATGGACTCCGGCCTCTACCACGCCAACATCAACGTCCTCGACGAATCGACCCTCGAGGACGCGATGGAGCACCCGGAGAACTACCCCAACCTCACCGTCCGCGTCTCCGGCTACGCGGTCAACTTCGTCAAGCTGACCAAGGAGCAGCAGCGCGACGTCATCTCCCGCACCTTCCACCAGGGGGCCTGACATCTTGGCTCACGACGGCACGACCGGCACAGTAACCATCCAGCCCGTGCACGGCCACGAACGCCAGCGCGGCGTCGCTGCCGGGCTGGGCGGTCTGTCCACCGACGACCTGGAGATCACTCGCCCCGAGCTCCTCGAGGCGCGGCGCACGGGGGACATCGGGCTGGTGCACTCCTGGGAGCTCGTCACAGCCGTCGACGGCCCGGGCACCCGCATGACGGTGTTCCTCTCGGGCTGCCCCCTGCGCTGCAAGTTCTGCCACAACCCCGACACCATGGAGATGAAGGAGGGGACCCTGGAGCGCGTCGAGGACGTCGCCAAGCGGATCATCCGCTACAAGCGTGTCTTCGACGCGACGGGAGGGGGCGTGACCTTCTCGGGCGGCGAGCCGCTGTTCCAGATCGCGTTCACGCGGCGCCTGCTGGCCATGGTCCACGAGGCCGGGATCCACACCGCCGTGGACACCTCCGGCTACCTGGGGGCGCGGCTGACGGACGAGGACCTGGCCAACGTCGACCTCGTCCTCCTCGACGTCAAGTCGGGTGACGAGCCGACGTACAAGCACGTCACCTCGCGCGAGCTGCAGCCGACCATCAATTTCGGCGACCGCCTCAACGCGCTGGGCAAGCGGGTCTGGATCCGCTTCGTCGTCGTGCCGGGCCTCACGGACGCGCAGGACAACGTCGAGCGTGTCGCCGACATCGTCGGCCGGTGGACGGACAACGTCGAGCGCGTGGAGGTCCTCCCCTTCCACAACATGGGCGCCGACAAGTGGAAGAAGATCGGTCTGCCCTACGAGCTTGACGACGTCTCCCCTCCCTCCCAGGAGACTCTCGAGCGCGTCCGCGCGACGTTCCGCGGCCGCGGGCTGCGCGTCTTCTAGGTTCCCGCAGCGTTTCCTGCTCGATGGCGGGCGGCTCCGCGCGGGGGCGTAGTATTCACCACGACTTTGTACACACGCGCTCCACGTAGGCTTTCTTACGACTGAGCTCTTACGGAGGGAGGACCCACCATGCCGCCATTGATTCCGCGCCCGCTGCAGCGCTCCAAGCGCCCGGCGATCCCGGCTCCCCCCTCCGTCCCCGTCCCGATCGAGCGCTCCACCGACTTCTGCCGCATCTTCGTCGACGGCAAGCGGCTGCCCGGCGAGGCGCGCATCACCCACGCCCTGGAGATCGCGGAGCAGCACGAGAACTCCTTCGTGTGGCTCTCGCTGCGCGAGCCCTCGAACGCGCAGATGGAGCGGCTGCAGGAGATCTTCGGGCTGCACGAGCTCATCGTCGACGACATCGTCGACGCCCACCAGCGCCCGAAGGTTGAGCGCTACGACGACCAGCTGTTCATGGTCGTGCGCTCCGTCTACTACCGCGACGACGAGGAAGTCCTCGACGCCCGCGAGATCATTTCGACGGGCGAGGTGCAGGTGGTCATCGGCCCGAAGTTCGCCATCACGATCCGCCACAAGGCTCCCCTGCCCGACCTGTCCTCGCAGCTGGAGGAGGACGAGGAGCTGGCCATCCTCGGCCCGGCGGCGGTGGCGTGGAAGATCTCGGACTACGTCGTGGACAACTACCTGCGCGTTGCGCAAGCGCTGAGCAGGGACGTCGACGACCTGGAAAACGAGGTCTTCACCCCGCGGCGCTCGATCAACATCGACAAGATCTACATGTACAAGCGCGAGGTGCTCGAGATGCGCCACGCCATCGACCCGCTCGGGCCCGCGCTGCGCAACGGGCTGATGAACAACAAGGACCTGCTGCGCAAGACGCTGCGCTCCTACTTCCGGGACGTGCAGGACAACGCCATGATCGTCAGCGACCACGTCTCGGGCTTCGACGAGCGCCTCTCCTCGCTCCTCGACGCCTCCGTGGCGAAGGTGTCGATGCAGCAGAACAGCGACATGAGGACCATCTCGGCGGTGGTCGGCATGGCCGCCGCGCCGACGATGATCGCCGGCATCTACGGCATGAACTTCGAGAACATGCCCGAACTGTCCTGGCAGTGGGGCTACCCCGCCGCGCTGATCGTCATGGCGACGGTCATGGGCGTGATGTACTGGTGGTTCCGCAAGAACCACTGGCTCTAACGGCCGCGCAGCACCATCAGCTTCAGGTTGGTCACCGCTGCGAGCCTGCCACCCGCGCGCATCTCCACGCGCCACAGGTGGGTCGATGAACCCAGGTGGACCGGCAGGGCGACGGCCTCGACGCGCCCCTCGTGGACGCCGCTGAGCAGGTCGGTGTAGTTGCTCATCCCCACCGCCGGGACGCCCGCGGCCGCCACGGCGGCCACGGAGCCGAGGGTCTCGCCCACCGAGCAGAACACCCCGCCGTTGGCCAGGCCCATAGGCTGATGGTGCTGCGGCCCGATGTCGATGTAGCCCTCCGCGCTGGCGCTGGAGACCTTCGTGATGACGAGGCCGATGGTGTGCGACAAACCCGAATCGAACTGCCGGAGCTGCTCCAGCTCATCCGCGCTGAGCGGCTCGGTGAGGATCTCGTTGCCAAACCTGTGTTCCATGCAGGACGATTCTACGCGCCGCGCGGCGACGTGGGAGGGCTCGTGCGTAGTATTGTGCCCATGACTTCCCCCGAAAACCTCGCATACAGCCCCGCCGGGGCGGCACAGATCGGCGTCATCGGCATGGCCGTCATGGGATCCAACCTGGCGCGCAACTTCGCCTCGAAGGGTCACACGGTGGCCATCTACAACCGCTCGCCGGAAAAGACCCGGGCCGTCATCGCGGAGCACGGCTCCGAGGGGGCCTTCATCGCCTCCGAGACCATCGAGGAGTTCGTCGCCTCGCTGGAGAGGCCACGCAAGGCGATCATCATGGTGCAGGCGGGCCCCGCGACCGACGCCGTCATCGCGCAACTTTGCGACGCCATGGAGGAAGGCGACATCATCATCGACGGCGGCAACGCGCTGTTCACGGACACGATCCGCCGCGAGCGCGAGGTTGCGGCACGCGGGCTGAACTTCGTCGGCGCCGGCATCTCCGGTGGCGAGGAGGGTGCGCTGCACGGCCCGTCCATCATGCCCGGCGGGCCGGCCCAGACCTGGGAGACCTTGGGACCCCTCCTCGAGTCGATCTCCGCCAAGGTCGACGGCGTGCCCTGCGTGACCCACATCGGCCCGGACGGGACCGGGCACTTCGTCAAGATGGTGCACAACGGCATCGAGTACGCGGACATGCAGGTCATCAGCGAGGCCTACCACCTCATGCGCTACGCGGCCGGCTACGAGCCGGGCCAGATCGCCGATGTCTTCGCCGAGTGGAACCGCGGCGACCTCGACTCCTACCTCATCGAGATCACCGCCGAGGTGCTGCGCCAGAAGGACCGCCGCACCGGCAAGCCCTTCATCGACATCATCCTCGACGCCGCGGGCCAGAAGGGCACCGGGCGCTGGACGGTGAAGGAGGCCCTCGACCTCGGTGTCCCCGTCACCGGCATCGGCGAGGCGGTCTTCGCCCGCGCCCTGTCGTCCGCCCTCGCGCAGCGCCAGGCCGCGCAGGACGGCGGCCTGCCCGCCGGCACGCTCTCCACCCTGGAGCAGCTCGGGATCGAGCCGGGCGACTTCGTCGAGGACGTGCGCCGAGCCCTCTACGCCTCCAAGCTCGTCGCCTACGCGCAGGGCTTCGACGAGATCAACGCGGGCTCCATGGAGCACGACTGGGGCATCAACCCCGGAGATCTCGCCCGCATCTGGCGCGGCGGGTGCATCATCCGGGCGAAGTTCCTCAACCGCATCACCGAGGCCTACGAGAACGAGCCGACGCTCGCCTCCCTCCTGCTCGACCCGTACTTCAAGCGCGAGCTCGAGGGCCTCGTCGACTCGTGGCGGCGCGTCGTCGTCGTGGCCACCCAGCTCGGTCTGCCGGTGCCGGTGTTCGCCTCCTCGCTGTCCTACTACGACTCGCTGCGCGCCAAGCGGCTGCCCGCCGCACTCATCCAGGGCCAGCGCGACTTCTTCGGCGCGCACACCTACAAGCGCATCGACATGGAGGGCACCTTCCACACCGCGTGGTCGGGCGACCGCGAGGAGCTCGACTACTAGTGCGCGCCAGCAGCCGGGTACACTGCCAGCAATGACATCCTTCGCCGAACTCGGCCTGCCCACCCCCCTCGTCCGCGTCCTGGAAAAGCAGGGGATCACGGAAGCCTTCCCCATCCAGGAGGCCGCGATCCCCGATGCCCTCGCGGGGCGCGACGTGCTGGGCCGCGGGCCGACCGGCTCCGGCAAGACCTTCACCTTCGGGCTGCCCATGCTCGCCCGCCTCTCCGGCGCGCCCTCCACCCCGGGCCGCCCGCGCGGGCTCGTCCTCGCCCCGACGCGCGAGCTCGCCGCCCAGATCCGCGAACGACTCGAAGACCCCGCCGCCGCGCTCGGGATGCGCGTGCTCGACGTCGTCGGCGGCGTGAACATCAACCACCACGTCCGCTCCCTAGCGGCGCCCGTGGACGTGCTCGTGGCCACCCCCGGGCGCGCCGAGGACCTCATCAACCAGAAGAAGCTCTTCCTCGACCGCGTGGAGATCGCCGCGCTCGACGAGGCCGACCAGATGGCCGACATGGGCTTTCTGCCCCAGGTGCGCAAACTGCTCGACCGGGTGCCGCGCGGGGGCCAGACGCTGCTGTTCTCGGCGACGCTCGACGGTGACGTCGAGAAGCTCATGCGCGCCTACATGCGCGAGCCCGTCACCCACTCCACGGCCCCCGTCGAGGCCGCAGTGGACACCATGGAGCACTACGTTCTGCAGGTGGGCGGGCGCGAGGAACGCAACGACGTCGTCGTGCGCATCGCCGCGCGCGAGGGCAAGACGATCATGTTCATGCGCACCAAGCACGGCGTGGACAGGCAGGTGAAGAAGCTGCGCCGCGTCGGCATCAACGCGCAGGGCCTCCACGGCGACAAGGGGCAGGGCGCACGCACCCGGGCGCTGGAGGGCTTCGCCGACGGCTCGACGCCAGTGCTCGTCGCCACCGACATCGCGGCGCGAGGGATCGACATCCACGACGTCTCCCTCGTCGTCCACGTCGACCCGCCCGCCGAGCACAAGGCGTACCTGCACCGCGCCGGGCGCACCGCCCGCGCCGGGACCTCGGGCACCGTCGTGACGCTGGCCATGGACGAACAGGCCAAGGAGGTCGCGCAGCTGCTGCGCAAGGCCGCCGTGGACGCGACCACGCTGCGCGTCACCCCGGAGTCCGACGTCTTGGTTAAAATCACAGGAGCGCGCCGCCCCTCCGGCACTCCCCTGCCCCCTCCCGGCCAGCCGGCGCAGGCGGGCGGGGCCGCGACGGGGCGTCGGAACGCGCGCAGAGGAAAGGGCCGCCCCGCCGCGGGGCGGCGGCAGAAAAGGAGTGACGGACGCTAGCACACCTCCCGCCGCGGGGGTGGCGTCCTAAATCATGATGGACATACTCATATCGATCATCGCGCTGCTCGGGTTCGTCCTGCTGACGGCGTCAACCGGGCTGTTCGTGGCCATCGAGTTCGCGATGACCGGCCTCGAGCGCTCGGCCGTCGAGGCGCACGTGCGCACCAAGGGGGACAAGACGGCCAAGGCCGTCGCGCGCGACCACGCCAACCTCTCCTTCGTGCTCTCCGGGGCTCAGCTCGGCATCACCCTGACCACTCTGGCCGCCGGCTACCTCGCGGAGCCGGTCCTCGGCTCCTTCTTCACCCCTCTGCTCGAGCTCGTCGGGCTGAGTGAGTCCGCCTCCACCACCGTCGCCCTCGTCCTGGCGCTCGTGGTGGCGACGTTCCTCTCCATGGTCTTCGGCGAGCTGGTGCCCAAGAACGCCGCCATCACCGAACCGCTGCACACGGCCCGCCTGGTTGTGCCGCCGGTCAACGCCTTCAACACGGTGTTCAAGTGGTTCATCAAGGCGCTCAACGCGTCGGCGAACCGGTTCGTGCGCAGGCTGGGCTTCGAGCCGGCCGACGAGCTCGCCTCCGCCCGCTCGGGCCAGGAGCTGGGCGCCATGGTGCGCAACTCCGCCGAGGCGGGCGGCCTCGACGCCGACACCGCACGCGTGATCGACCGCTCCCTCCAGTTCGGCGAGACCACCGCCGAGGAGGTGATGACGCCGCGCTCGAAGATCAACTCGCTCGACGCCGAGGACACCGTCGCGGACCTCATCGCCATGGCGCACGAGACGGGCCACTCCCGTTTCCCCGTGCGCCGCGGCGACCTCGACGACACGGTCGGGGTGGTCCACATCAAGGACGCGTTCTCCGTGCCGAGGCAGGAGCGCCCGACGACGAAGCTCGGCGAGCTGGCCCGCCCCGTCCCCTTCGTGCCCGGCACGCTCGACGGTGACGCCGTGCTCAACCGCGTCCGCTCGGCGGGCTCCCAGGTGGTGCTCGTGGCCGACGAGTACGGCGGCACGCAGGGCCTGGTCACCATCGAGGACGTCGTCGAGGAGATCCTCGGCGAGGTCTACGACGAGTACGACGACCGCGAGTCCGAGCGCGACTTCCAGCGCTTCGGCTCCTCCTGGGCCATCTCCGGGCTGGTGCGCCTGGACGAGGTGAGCGCCCGCACGTCCTACACCGCGCCCGAGGGCCCCTACGAAACCCTCGGCGGGCTGGTCATGTCCACCCTGGGCCGTATCCCGCGGGTCGGCGACAAGGTCCTCCTGCCGGAGGGCTCCAGCAACTTCCAGGAGGCCTTCGGGTCCGGCAACGCCGGGCGGTGGATGGCGCGCGTCTCGGTGATGGACGACAGGCGCGTCGACAGCGTCATCCTCACCCCCGTGCCCCGCGAGAAGGAGGAGGCCGCATCGTGAGCATCGTCGTCGCCATCCTACTCATCGTCCTCCTCCTCGCCGCGAACGCCTTCTTCGTGGCCGTGGAGTTCGCCCTCATCTCCTCGCGCCGCGACCGGTTGGAGTCCCTCCTCGCCCAGGGCAAGCGCGAGGCCCAGGGCGTGCTGGAGGCAACCGAGCACCTCTCCATCTATCTCGCCGGCGCCCAGTTCGGCATCACGGTCGCCTCGCTGGTGCTGGGCAAGGTCGCCGAGCCCGCCATCGCGCACTACGTGGAGATCCCGTTCACGTACCTCGGACTCCCATCGGACCTGCTCCACCCCGTCTCCTTCGTCATCGCGCTCGGCCTGATCTCCTACCTGCACATCCTCTTCGGCGAGATGGTGCCGAAGAACATCGCCATCGCGGGGCCCGAATCGCTGGCCCTGTGGCTCACCCCCGCCATGACGCTGTGGGTGAAGGCGACCCGGCCGATCATCGAGTTCCTCAACTGGGTGGCGCGCGTGACCCTCCACGCCTTCGGCATCGAGCAGCGCGACGATCTGGAGTCGACGGTGGACCAGGAGCAGCTCGCCACGATGATCCAGGAGTCGCGCGAGGAGGGCCTCCTGGACGCGGAAGAGACCCTGCGGCTGGCGAAGGCCCTGCGCTCGGATTCGCGCAGCCTGAAGGAGGTGATGATCCCGCTCGACAAGCTCAAGACCATCGCCTACTCGGGCCGCGGCATCCCCCTGAGCGCCATCGAGGAGGCCGTGCGCGAGACGGGCTTCTCCCGCTTCCCGGTCGAGCGCGCCGAGGGCGTGCTGGTGGGCTACATCCACGTCAAGGACATCCTCGACCTCATGGCGCCCGACGCCGAGGAGGACGCCCTCATCCCCACCTCCCGCATCCGCGCGCTGAGCATCGTCGACGGCGCGGGCAGCCTCGACGACGCGCTGACGGCCATGCACCGCCGCTCGGCCCACATGGCACAGGTCCGCGACGACGGGGAGCTGGTCGGGGTGCTCGCCCTGGAGGACATCATCGAGGAGTACGTCGGCACCGTGTCCGACTGGACACACGAGGGGGCCTAGTGTGGAAACGGAGCTCACCCGCCCACAGTGGCTCCGCGCCGCCGCCGAGCACGAGGACCGCGCCGCGAGGTGGGTCCGCCCCCACCTCGAGCGGCGCCGGGCCGGGCAGAAGCACCCGGTGTGGGACTTCCTCTTCGACTACTACCGGCTCCGCCCCAGCCAGCTCTCGCGGTGGCACCCGGGCCTCGGCACGGCGCTTCTCGACGCCACCACGGCTCCCGCCTCCCCCACCAGCGGCTGGCGGGACTACCGCGTCGACGAGCACGGCACCGCCCGGCTGGATACCGGGGCGCTTCTCGCCCACCGCGAGGAGGGGCTGCGCCAGGTGCGCGCCCTGGTGGCGTCGATAGGCGGAGCCCAGCCCCACTTCGACTGCTTCGGGCTGCACGAATGGGCGATGCTCTACCGCACCGACGCCCCGCGCCACGGGCTGCCGCTGCGCCTCGGTGCCGAGGGGACGAACCGCGTCGTCGAGTTCCACCAGCTCAAATGCAGCCACTTCGACGCCTACCGCTTCTTCACCCCCGCCGCGCGTCCGCTCAACCTGACGGTGCTCACCCGCGAGGGCCAGGCGGGCAGCGACCAGCCGGGGTGCGTCCACGCCACGATGGACCTGTACAAATGGGCTTCGACGATGGGCCCGGTCACGCCCGGGGACCTGCTGCTGGACTGCTTCGAGCTCGCGGCGAAGGCGCGCCGGCTCGACATGGAGGCCTCGCCCTACGACTGCCGGGGGCTGGGCTTCGGCGTCGTGGCGATCGAGACCGCCGAGGGCAAGGCGGAGTACGTGCGGCGCCAGCGCGAGCTCGCGGCCGAGGCCGAACCCCTGCGGGTCCGGCTTGTCGCGCTCCTCGACGCGCTGTTCGCCGATAGTATGACGAGCAGGTAAATTTCCGAGATACGTGAGGTGGTCACTGCCATGGGTCGGCACTCCAGCGGCAAGAACAACTACTCCCTGTCCGCCGGCGCGTTGTCGGCGGTCGCGGTCGCGATTGTCGCCGTCGCCGCCCTGGTCTGGTTCCTCGTCGCCCGCCCGGGCTCCGACGGGGAGGAGGCGGCGGCACCCGAGTGCGTCTCCGGAGAGCTGAGCCTGCCCGTCAGCGCAACCGACGACGATGTCGCGCGCCAGCTCATCGACGACTACGCCTCCGCCTCCCCCGTCGTGCGCGACTACTGTGTGACCCCGACGCTGGTCAGCTCGCCGGCGGAGGCGGCCGTCCACATCGCGCCGAATACGCCGGTGACCCAGCAGGAGCTGGCGCGCGAGAACCGCACCGCCTCCGTCTCCGACCCCGCCCCGGTGGCCCAGCGCGAGGCCGGCGTGGCGGGCGCGGCGGTGCCGGGAACCAGGGAGGAGGTCCAGCTTGCGGCCGTCGCCTTCCCCGTCGACGAGGAACCCGCCGCCTCGGCCGTGGTGGCCGCCGCCCTGGCGGGTGACGACGAGAGCGCGGTCAAGGCGCTGAGCGGCCAGCGCATCGCCCGCGTGGCGGACATCGCCGGCGACCGCGCCCGCTACGCGGCCACGCTGGAGGACTCGGTGCCGGAGGGACTCGGCTTCACCGGCCTGGGCAGCTACGTGGTGTACTCCGCGATCCCCCTGAACCAGGGCGGGCCCGTCACCGAGGACCAGGCTCGCGCCGGGCAGGACTTCGCCCGCGCGGCGGCCGAGAAGTTCTCCGGCGAGGTCGCGGACCAGCCCACGATCTCCGAGACCGTCTGGGCCGCCGCCACTCCCTCGGGCGGCACGGCCGAGACCGCGCCCTCCGAGACCGCCGAGCGCGCCGCCGCCCCGATGACGGACACCCTCTTCCTGCTCGACACCTCCGCGGCGATGGCGCCGTACCTGCCGGCCGCAGCCGACGGGATCGGCGCCTCCGCGCGCGCCGTGGCCGCCGACGGGCACCGGATCGGGCTGTGGAACTACTCCTCGCCCCTGTCCCCCGGCGTGACCAAGGCCTACCGGGAAAACGTCGCGCTGACGCCGAACGCCGACGAGGTCGCGACCGCCTCCGGCCGGTTCCTCACCGACGGGCAGCCGCAGACCCGCGAGGCGCTCGCGGCGGCGCTCGCCTACGCGGGGGAGGTCGGCGGCGACGTGCGGGTCGTGCTCATCACCACCGGAACTGCCGACGGCGGCGACGACGAGGCCTTCGCCGCCTCCCTGCGCAACGCCGCCGCCCGGGGGATTCAGGTCGACGTCGTCCACGTCGGAGAAGGACAGGAGGATCCTGCCGTCACCGCCGCCGCGCGCAGTAACGCCAACGCTGCCGACGCCGCGGCCCTGCCCGCCGCCATCCGCACCGCGGCCGGCACCCGGTCATAGGAAAACCCCGGCCAGCCGGCCGGGGCTCGTGGGCGTTTCCTAGGAGGACTTGCGGCGGCGGCGCGCTGCCAGCTCGTCGAGTCCGATGACGTTGTCGCCCGCGCCGTCCTCGGCCACCCGCTCGGCCGGGAAGGAGGAGATGGTGCCGGTGAGGTCGCGCATGATCTGCGGCACCGCGATGCCGAACACGCCCTGCCCGCCGCCGAGCAGGTCGATGATCTCCTCGTTGCTGCGGCACTCGTAGACGGTGGTGCCGTCGGAGACGAGGGTGATCTCCGCGATGTCGCTGACTCCGCGGTCGCGCAGCTTGTCGACGGCAAGGCGGATGTTCTGCAGGGAGATCCCCGTGTCCAGCAGGCCCTTGACGATCTTGAGGACGAGGATGTCCTTGAAGGAGTACAGGCGCTGGGACCCGGAGCCGCGGGCACCGCGGATGGAGGGGCGCACGAGGTTGGTGCGCGCCCAGTAGTCGAGCTGGCGGTAGGTAATGCCGGCGACCTGGCAGGCAATGGGTACGCGGTATCCCACCTCGTCGGAGGGGCCGACGTCGAAAAGCGTCTCCTGGACTGCGGACTCGCCGGGGTGCGGCTGCTGGTTGCTCACGTAATTACTCCCATGAAGTTTTGCGTTGCGCGCTTGTGCTTATTAAAAAGCAAGCTTAGGGCGCGGTCAACCCCGGCACGGCGCGACACGCCCAGGTCTCAACCTAAACTTTAGGCTTAAACTTCGCCTTCGTCCCCGCCATCGAGCTCGTCCTCGTCGACCCCCAGGTCGCGCATGAACTGCTCGAAGGCCGCGTCCTTCTCCTCGTCCCCGCTGGCCGAGGCCCCGGTCTCTTCCTCCACGACGTCCAGGTCAAAGTAGGTTTTCGCGGCGTCCGCAGTCAGCCTCATCCCGGCCTGGGCCACGACCGTCTCGTCCGCCTCGATGTCCCGGTCGAGGATCAGAGCGACAGCCAGCGCGTCGGAGGCGCGGGTGTCGAGCTCGGTGCCGTCCCCGAGAGTGAGTGTGGCCATGAACACGCCGTTGTAGTAGCTGGACAGCTCAATCGACTGCAGCCCCTCGCCCACGACCTCCGCGAGGAGGTCGTGCGCGGTCGGGCGGTTCGGGGACCACCCGGCCGCCCTGGCCACGAGGTGCGCGCCCTCGACAGGCGGGAGCCACACCGGGATGTAACGCGCGGGATCCTCGGCGTGGAGCAGCGCGCACACGAAATTTTCGGGACCCAGGGTGTAAACCCCGGTGAGGGTGACGGGAACCATGCGCGCCCTAAGCGTCGAGCCGGCTGCGCAGCTCGTTCTTGACCAGGTCGGCGTGGAGGGAGACGACCAGCGCGGTCATCTGGTGGCCGATCTCCTCCGCCTTCTGCTTCGCCGACGCGGTGCGCGACTTGGCGACCGGCTCGGTGACCTGCGAGATCAGGTCGGCCTGGCGGCCGGCGGTGGTCCGCAGCGACTTGAGGTGGCGGATGTCCAGACCGAACTCGGTGAGCGCCAGGGCGGTGGTGACCACGCGGACGTCGTCGGCGCCGAAGTGGCCGGAGGCGTCCGGGGAGAGCAGCCCGGCGCCGACGAGCTGGTCCACGGTGGACAGCTCGGTGTTCGCCTGGGCGGCGAGGTCGACGTCGCTGAGCCGCGTCGCCGCCGGGGCCCGGAAGGTCTCGGGCGATACGATGGGCTCGGCGTTGCTCGCGGACATGAGCGCGGTGACCTGCCCGGAGTCCATCGCGTCGAGCTGCTCGCGGATGACTTTCAGGGGCAGGTAGTTGTCGCGCTGCGTGACCAGGATGTAGCGCAGGCGCTCCACGTCCTCGTCGGTGAAGCGGCGATAGCCGGAGGCGGTGCGCTGCGGGGTGATCAGGCCCTCGGACTCCAGAAAGCGGATCTTCGAGACGGTGACGTCGGGGAATTCCTCCCGCAGCCGGTTGAGGACAACACCGATTGACATGGTTTTGGCGCCTGCGCGCGCGGCAGGCTGCTGCGGGGAAGTCTTGCGAAGTGCGCTCACGATGTCTGCTCGAGTTTTCTTTCGGAGTCCTGGCTTGTGCCCCGGCGTTGCGCCCGGGCCGTTGGGGAGAGTGTAGCCGAACGCGCCCGCGCGCACGGCCGATTTGCGTCCTGCGGGCGGGCTCTACTCGGAGTCGGTCAGGAACACAAGGCGGAACTTGCCGATCTGGATCTCGTCGCCGTTGGACAGCGTCTGGGAGTTGCGGGGCTCTCGGTTGACGTAGGTGCCGTTGAGGGAGCCCACGTCGACGACCTCGAAGCTGCCGTCGTTGCGGCGAAACTCCGCGTGGCGGCGGGAGACGGTGACATCGTCCAGGAAGATGTCGGCCTCCGGGTGGCGGCCGGCGGTGGTGGTGTCCTGGTCGAGCAGGAAGCGGGAGCCTGCGTTCGGGCCGCGCTTGACAACGAGCAGGGCGGCACCCTCGGGGAGGTTCTCGGCGCCCCCCACGGAGTCCGACGCGGCGGCGCCCGACTCCATTTCCTTCAGCAGGTCTGCACGGAACACCGAAGTGGTTTCTACTTGAGTCTCCGGCGTACCAGTGTTCTCGCTCATGAATTTCTCCTGACGCTGTCGAGGGATTTCAAATCAACTGTTAGACATAGTACCGGCTGGGCCGGGCGGCTGCGGACAAAGGCACTCGTTCGCACCCAAACCGCAGCATACCCCCGGCGCCCGTTCGGGCGGGCTCAGCGGAAGATGTTAGCCACGCCCGAAATGAAGGAATTTCCGGACCCCGCCAGGGGGTTGTCGGAGACCATGTAGGTCCACGTGGCGCTCGGGCGCTTCCACCCTGCGTCGGCCAGGTGGGCGCCCTCGGCGTCGATGGTGACCTCGTTGAAGGTCTCAACGGCCCGGTCCACCGCACGGTTGGCCAGGTCCGTGAACTCGCGCACGGCGATGCGGTGGTACTCGTCGATCGGGGTCTCGCGGGCGATGGCGCGCAGGTGGATCGATTCGCGGACGTCGTCCATGAGGGCGAGGTGCTCCGACCACTCGTCGTCGAGGTGGAACAGCATGATCTCCCGGGCCGCCTGCTCCCGGACCTCTGCGGGCAGCTCGCCCAGCTCGGCGGCGCGCTGCGGGCTGCGCTCCGCAAGCTCGCGCCAGGCGAGGTCGGTGTCCAGCAGCGCCGCGCGCCGCTCGTCGAGGATCGCGCGGTGGTCGGCGAGCAGCTTGTTGTACTTCCAGGTCTGGGAGTGGATCTCCAGGAGCTGGCCCTCGGTGACGCGCTGGCAGTGCTCGACGAAGCTGGAGACACGCCCCGATTCGATCCGCCCGTCCTCCCCCGGGTGCGCCGTGACCTGCTCGCCGGCGCCGCCGGTGGCGACGATGTCGTCCTCCAGCGAGACGAAGAAAACGCTCAGGCCGGGGTCGCCCTGCCGTCCTGCGCGGCCGCGCAGCTGGTTGTCCAGGCGCGCCGTGCGGTGCCGCGCGGTGCCGATCACGGCGAGGCCGCCGAGGCCCGCCACCTGGGCGCGGTCCGCCTCGTCCGCCCCGCCGAGGCGGATGTCCGTGCCGCGGCCCGCCATCTGGGTGGACACCGTCACCCGCCCCACGTCGCCCGCCTCGGCGATGATCCGCGCCTCCTCCTGGTCGTTCTTCGCGTTGAGCACGTTGACAGCGATCCCGCGCCCGTGCAGCGCCTCCGCCAGGCCCTCCGACTCGGCCACGTCGTGGGTGCCCACGAGCACCGGCTGGCCGAGCGAGTTGAGGTGCGCGATCTCCTCGACGATCGCGGCGTCCTTCTCCTCCATCGTGGCGTAGATCCTGTCCGCCTCATCGAAGCGCCGCAGCGGCTGGGCCCTGTCAATCACGGACACGTGCAGCCCGTAGAAGGAGCGCAGCTGGTCGGTGGCTTCCACGGCGGTTCCGGTCATCCCGCAGACCCGCGGGTAGCGGCCCATGAGCGCCTGCAGGGTGATCGAGTCGAGGATGCGCCCGCCCTCGGACACGTCGAGGCCCTCCTTCGCCTCGACGGCCGCCTGCAGGCCGTCCGGCCAGCGCTGGAGCTCGGCGACGCGGCCGCGGGAGGCGTCGACAAGCGAAACCTTGCCCTCGTCGACGATGTAGTGGATGTCGCGGATGAGCAGCGCGCGGGCGTGCAGCGCCAGGTTGACGCGGACCAGGGTGTCGCCGATGTGCTCGTCTGAGTACAGCGAGTCGATGCCCAGCAGCGCCTCCACGCGGCGGGCGCCCTCGTCGGTGAGGACGGCGTTGCGGCCCTCGGTGTCGATGACGTAGTCCTTCTTCTCCCGCAGGTGCGACACGGCCTCGGTGATCCGCCCGGTGGCCTGGGTGCCGGGCTGCGAGCCGGCGAGGACGAGGGGGACGAGGGCCTCGTCGACGAGCACGCTGTCGGCCTCGTCGACGATCGCCACGTCCGCGGGGGCCTGGACCGTCTGGCTGCGGTGGGTGATCTGGTTGTCGCGCAGGTGGTCGAAGCCGACCTCCGCGACCGGCGCGTAGACGATGTCGCGCCGGTAGACGCCGGCGCGTTCCCGCCTCGTCGAGGCCTCCGTCACCGCGCCCACGCTGAGCCCGAAGAACTCCACCAGCGGGCGCATCCATTCGGCGTCGCGCTGCGCGAGGTAGTCGTTGACGGTGATGACGTGGACGCGCCGCCCGGTCAGGGCGTAGCCCGTCGCCGCGATCGCACCGACGAGGGTCTTGCCCTCGCCGGTGGCCATCTGGATCACGTCGCCCTCCAGCAGCCGCAGGACCGCCTGGTTCTGTACCTCGAAGGGGGTCATGCCAAGGGTGCGCGAGGATGCGACGGAGAGGATCGCCAGGAACGCCGCCTTGTCGCGCACCTCTCCCCCCTCGACGGTCTCGCGGACGGCGGCGGCGAGTGAGGCGTCGTCACGCTGCTCGAACGAGCCGATCAGCTCGTGGGCCGAGGAAACAATGCTTTTCGACGCCTTGTCGTTGCGCTCCGAACTCGACCCCATGGCCTTCCAGAACCAGTCAAAAGCACCCATCTGCGGCACGTCCTTTCCTCGGCGTCTGCGTCACCCCACCACATTACGGCAGCCACTTTCCCGCCCGGGCTCTTCCTGCAATATCCTCTAGTTCCGTCGGCCGCCCTCGCCGCGCGAGCCGGCCCCGCAGCAGCGCTACCGACCCAGGAGGTCCTTCTCCCCCATGCTTTCCCTCAACGTCAAGGTCCCGTCGTCCACCGGGACCATGATGGCCGGCACGATCGACCAACCCGACCACCCGGCCGAGGCCTACGCCATCTTCGCCCACTGCTTCGCGGGCTCGCGGCACACCCCGGGCGCATCGCGCATCTCGAAGAAGCTCACAGAGCACGGCATCGCCACCCTGCGCTTCGACTTTCCCGGCCTGGGCCAGTCGGAGGGCGAGTTCCGGGACACCACCTTCAGCCAGAACGTCGACGACATCGTCGAGGCCGCGCAGTGGCTGGCGGAGCACTACCAGGCGCCGCAGCTGCTCATCGGCCACTCCCTCGGCGGGGCGGCGGCGCTCAAGGCGGCGACGCGCCCCGAGCTGAAGAAGACGCTGAAGGCGGTGGCCGCGGTGGGCGCCCCCTTCGACCCGGCGCACTCGGTGCTGCACTACGCGGACAAGATCGGCGAGGCCGACGCGAACGGATCCGTGGTGGTCACCCTGGGCGGGCGCGACCTGACCATCTCTCGGGAGTTCCTCCTTGACCTGGCGGAGACCGACCCGCAGACCTACCTGCCCACCCTGCGCAAGCCACTGCTGCTCGTGCACTCCCCGATCGACCAGACGGTGGGCATCGACAACGCCCAGACCATCTTCCGCCTCACCCGCTACCCGAAGTCGCTCATGGCCCTGGACAAGGCCGACCACCTGCTCACCCGCCAGGGCACCGCGCAGCGCGCCGCCGACATCATCGGGTCGTGGGCGCGCCAGTACATCGACCCCCAGTTCGTCGCCGAGCCGACCACGGACACCAACGCGGTCTCCTACAGTGCGCGGGGCACCCGCTACGGCGACGTGGTGCGCACCTCCAACCGCGCGATCACCACCGACCGCGCGAAGAACTCCGGCGGCAAGGGCCAGGGCGTGACATCGACGGGCCTGTTCATGAGCGCGCTCGCTGTCTCCAGCTCGCAGGCGATCCGAGAGGCCGCCAAGGGCATGAAGCTTGACGACGTCCGCGTCGAGGTCACCCACCTAGGCGGCACCTCGTTCACCCGCGAGGTGACCCTAACCGGCGCGCTGAGCGCCGAGGAGAAGCAGGCGCTGCTCGCCGCGGCCCAGGGATCCCGCATCGACGGCTTCGCGGGCGGCACCAGCATCGAAACCACACTGGCGTAATTCACCCGTCTACGAAACGCGCCCTGACCAGGCGATTACACCTTTCCTCCGTGCGTGATGTAATCTATCCGAGTTGCCGCGGGCACCACAGGTTACCGCAGTACACGGGCTATGGCGCAGTTTGGTAGCGCACTACACTGGGGGTGTAGGGGTCGCAGGTTCAAATCCTGTTAGCCCGACAGAAAGACAGGCCGGGAGCGCACGCTCCCGGCCTTTTTCGCGCCGGGCTACTCCCCCATCACGCGCAGCGCGCCGGGGCGGATCTCCACCTCCACCGCGCTCACCTCGCCCACCGGGTCCCCGTCGAGCTCGAAGAGGTGCGGCGCGGCCAGCTGCACGGTGGCTCGAGTGCCCTGCGCGTACTCGAGCACGCCAGCGCGGCGCGGCACCACCCGCCTGGGGGATTCCTCGGGCCGGGGCCTACCCAGCGCGGCGCGAACAGCCGCGGCCACGAGGCGGTTCCCGATGTCGATCCACCCGAACGGTCCCCGCGGGGCCATCGCGACCAGGTCGAACAGGCCGTCGTCGGGCCTGGCCGCGGGGAAGAGCGGGAACTCGTTGAGCAGCTGGCCGCAGTTTCCCAGGATCAGGGTGTGCAGGCGGGTCTCGCCCACCCGCTCGCCGTCGACGGTGTAGGTCACCTTCACGTTGCGCCCCCGGGCGAGCGACCTGAGGATGCCCTGCCCGTAGGCCAGCGGGCCGATCCGCTTCTTCAGCCGCTCGTCGGTGTGCTCGATCATCCCGGTGTCGATCCCCAGCCCCGCCATGACGGTGAAACCCGAGCGCTCGTTGGTGCCGTCCGGCCGGTGCAGCGTGACGGCGCAGAAGTCGACGGGACGCTCACGGCCCGCGAACGCCCGGCGCACTGACGCGTCCAGGTCGAGGTCCATGCCGAGGTTGCGCGCCAGCAGGTTGCCCGTCCCCGCAGGCACGACGGCTAGCCTCACCCCGGATCCGGCCAGGGCCGCGGCGACGGCCCGGACGGTTCCGTCCCCGCCGGCCACCACCACGGTGCCGATCCCCGGGCGGGCGGCCGCGGCCTGGGCGTGGCCGTCGTCGTAGGGCGTCGTCGCGGCCCACTCCACGCGCGTGCCCCGCGGGGCGTGGGTGGCGACGCTCTCGCGCAGCTTCCGCTCGTTCACCTTCGCGGGGTTGTACACCACGAGCACGGCACCTCGGTCGTTCACCATCGTCCTAACGGTAGCTGACGCCGAAGAACTCGAGAATGCGGCGGGTGGCGAAGTCCTCGGTCACCGTCCGCGTGGGGTCGTTGCCGCCTCCCGGCCACACGTGCTGCCCGCCGCTGACCCGGTAGTGCACGAGCGCCGCGTCGCACTGCTGCCAGCGGCGCTCCGTGAGGTTCGCCGACGGGTTCGACGTCACCGCGGCCGGGAAGCAGTGGTTGCGCTCGGCGGCCTCGTCGAGCATGGTGTCCACCGAATCGTAGACCGTCTGGTGCCGCGTGCCTCCGTTGTACCCGATGACTGTGTCGTTCGTTCCGTGGAAGTCGATGTGCTTCAGCGGGATCTGGGAGCACCCCTCAGACACCCGCTCGTAGAAGGCCGCCGACACGGTGGCGATGGCCGTGAAGTCCTGCGCCCTCTGGCAGCCCACGTACGCCGCGAACCCACCGCCGTTGGACAGGCCGGCGGCGAAGACGCGGGCGCGGTCGACGCCGAACTCCCCGTCCAGCTGGGCGCGCACGGCGTCCACGAACGCCAGGTCCTGCTCCCCCGTCGTCGTGGCATACGGGGCGGGCGCCCAAGCCTTGTCCCTGCCGTCCATGTACACAACCAGTGCGTCCGCCCGGTCCAAGTGCGAATAGCGGTGGATGGACTCCGCGTCCTCGTTGTAGCCGTGGAAGACGAAGATGAGCGGCAGCCTGCGCGCGCCCGAAGCACCGGGCGGGATCGTCAGGAGATAGCTGCGCTGCAGGCCCCCAGCGGTGATCGTGCGGCGCTGCGTGGCCGGGGTGCCCTCCACCCGGGCCTGGACGGCGCTGGCGTCCTGGACGGTGCGAACGGGCGTCGGCAAGCCTGCCTGCGTGTGGCCCTGGGCGTCGCAGGACGCGATGAAGGGCAGCACCGCGAACGCGACCGCGGCCGCTGCTACCCGCACCGTGTGTGGCACCCGAGTCTCCTCCCCGCCCGTGGGGCGTTGCTAGATTATCTCCCATGAAGCCGAGCACGAAGGACACGCCCGCGTTCCGCGACGCGGCGCACAGGAGGTCCTCGGCGGGCTCCTTCAGCACGGGGGCGAGCGCCTACGACCTCGCCCGGCCGTCGTACCCTGTAGAAGTTACCGCGCTGCTGGCGGAAACGGGAACCCCGAGCCCGGCCACCGTCGTCGACGTCGGCGCCGGGACCGGCAAGCTCACCTCGCTACTCGCCACCGCCGGGCACCGCGTGCTCGCCTGCGACCCCTCCGCCGACATGGTCCGCGCGTTGCGCCGCAACCACCCGGGCATCCCCGCGTGGCGCGCGACGGCGGAGCAAACAGCGCTTGCCGACGCCACCGTCGACGCCTACACCGCAGCCCAGACCTGGCACTGGGTGGACCCCACCCGCGCCAGCGCCGAGGCCGACCGCGTCGTGCGCCCCGGCGGGGCGCTGCTGCTGTGCTGGAACACCCTCGACGTGCGCCACCCCTGGGTGCTGCGCCTGAGCCGCATCATGCACTCGGGCGACGTGCAGCGCCAGGGTTTCTACCCCGACGTGCGCGCGCCCTGGCGCCTGCGGGAGGAGCGGCGTCTGACCTGGATCCAGGGGGTGAGCACCTTCGACCTGTTCGACCTCATGGCCACCCGCTCCTACTGGCTGCGCGCCGGGGAGCGGACCAGGGAGAAGATGACCGCCAACCTCACCTGGTACCTCTACGAGCGCCTCGGCTTCGGCCCCGGGCAGCTCGTGCCGCTGCCCTACCGCACCGACGCCTTCCTCTACCGCCGCGGCTAGCGCTTCTGGCGGCGCTCCCGCACCCGCACCGCGATGCGGATCGGGGTGCCGTGGTAGCCGAAGGACTCGCGGAACTTGCGCTCCAGGTAGCGCCGGTAGCCGGCGTCGAGGAATCCGGTGGTGAACAGCACGATTGTCGGCGGGCGCGTGGTCACCATCGTGACGAAGAGGACGCGCGGCAGGCGGTTGTTCTTCATCGGCGGCGGGTTCGCCGCGATCGCCTCGCGCAGCCAGTTGTTCAGCTGCCCGGTGGACACGCGCTTGTCCCAATTCTCCAGGGCCTCGCGCATCGCCGGCTCTAGGCGGTGCAGTCCCCGGCCGGTGTCGGCCGAGATGTTGAGTTTGGTCACCCACGGCAGGTGGCCGACCATCTCGTCGAATTCGCGGTCGAAGTAGTAGCGCCGGTCCTCGTCCATGAGGTCCCACTTGTTGAAGCAGATGACCATGGCCTTGCCGGCCTCCAGCACCATTGAAATGACGCGCTGGTCCTGCTCGGAGATCTCCTGGGAGGCGTCGATGAGCACGACGCAGACCTCGGCGGCCTCGATCGTGCCGCGGGTGCGCAGGCTGGCGTAGTACTCGTGGCCCTGCGCGTTCTTCACCTTCTTGCGCAGGCCCGCGGTGTCGATGAACTTCCACAGGGCGTCGTCGAGCTGGATGAGCTCGTCGACGGGGTCGACGGTCGTGCCGGCGACGTTGTCCACCATGGAGCGGTTCTTCTTGGACAGCTTGTTCAGAAGGCTCGACTTGCCCACGTTCGGCCGCCCCACGAGTGCGACGCGGCGCGGGCCCTCAGTGATCGAGTTCGCCGCGCGCGGCTCGTCGGGGAAGACCCGGAGAATCTCGTCGAGCACGTCGGCCCCGCCGCGGCCGTGCAGCGCGGAGACCGGCCACGGGTCGCCCAAGCCGAGGGCGTAGAACTCGGCGACGTCCGCCCACTGCGACTCCGACTCGAACTTGTTGGCCACCAGCAGCACCGGCACGTCCGCGCGCTGCAGGTTGCGGGCCATCACCGCGTCGGTTTCGGTCACGCCCGTGTGGGAGTCGACCACCATCACGATCACGTCGGAGGTCTCCATCGCGGCCTCGGACTGGCGGGCGATCGCGGCGTGGATGCCCTTCGCGTCGGGATCCCAGCCGCCCGTGTCCTGCACCCAGAACCGCCTCCCGCCCCAGTCGGCCATGTAGCTGACGCGGTCGCGGGTCACGCCGGGGTGGTCCTCGACCACGGCTTCACGACGCCCAATGAACCTGTTCACCAGGGTCGACTTGCCCACGTTCGGACGGCCCACGATCGAGACCGTGGGAAGCGCCTCCTCCACGTGGCCGGGCTGGGAGAAGCCGAAGGCCTCCTCGACCTGCGCCCACTCCTCCTCGCTGAGCTCCTCGGAGCCCAGGGCCCCGGCATCGAAGGTCTCCGGGTCGAAATCGATGTCGAAATCGGTGTCGAAGTCACCGGCGAGCTCGTCGAATCCCCCGTCGAAGGGCTGCTCGAAATTCTGCTCGACGCCGTCGTTGTTCGTCTCGTGGCTCACTGCGCGCTCCTTCGAATCAGCTCCACGAGGGCCTGCAGCACCTCGTCGAGGTCCATGTCGGATGTGTCGATCACCTGGGCGTCCTCCGCCGGGCGCAGGGGGCTGACCGTGCGGGAGGAGTCGAGGTCGTCGCGGCGCTTGACGTCGGCAAGCACCGTGTCGTAGTCGGCGTCGCGGCCCGCGGCGACGTCCTGGTCGTAGCGGCGGCGGGCGCGCACCTCCGCCGAGGCTGTGAGGTAGGCCTTGGCGGGCGCGTCGGCGAGCACGACGGTGCCGATGTCGCGGCCCTCCACGATCGCGCGGTGCGCCTCGCGGGCGAGCCGGCGCTGCAGCTCGACGAGGTTGACGCGGACCTCGGGGATCGCGGAGACGGCCGAGACGTTGCGGGTCACGTCCGCCTCGCGGATCTCGCGGGAGACGTCTTCCCCGGCGAGGAGAACCTCGGTGGAGTCGGGGTCGTCCGACACGCTCAGGGGCAGGTCGCGGGTCGCCTCGATGACGGCGTCGGTGTCGGCCGGGTCGACGCTCGCGCGCAGCACCGCGAGGGTGGCCACCCGGTACATCGCGCCGGTGTCGACGTACTTCGCGCCCAGCAGCTTGGCCAGCGCCCGGCAGGTGGTGGACTTGCCGGTGCCGGAGGGGCCGTCGACGGCGAGGACGAGGCCGCCGTCGGGCAAGTTGGACAGGGTCAGCAGGTCGGCTCTCATCACATCTCCACCGCCTTGTACAGCGAGGTCAGCTCGGCGCTGTTCAGGGCGCGCATGGAGCCCGGCTTCATGTCGCCGAGCTGGACGGTGTGCACCTTGGTGCGCACGAGGCGCTGCACCGGGTAGCCGGCCGCCTTGAGCATGCGGCGCACGAGGTGCTTGCGGCCCTCGTGGATCTCCAGGCGGATGATCGACTGGCCGTTGTGCACGTCGACGATCTGGACGTAGTCGGCGGCGGCGGGGCCGTCGTCAAGCTCGATGCCCTTCTTCAGCTGCTTGATCAGCGCGGGCTTGGCCTCGCCGAGGACTGTGGCCATGTAGGTCTTGCGCACCCCGTAGCGCGGGTGCATGAGTCGGTTGGCCAGCTCGCCGTCGTTGGTGAGCAGCAGCAGGCCCTCGGTGTCGGCGTCGAGTCGGCCGACGTGGAAGAGGCGCTGCCCCGAGGCCGTCTTCTCGGCCACGTAGCTGCCCACCGAGGTGCGGTCCATCTCGTCCTTCATGGTGGACTGGACGCCGCGCGGTTTGTTAAACACGAAGTACTCGTGCTCCTCGTTGACGTTGATGCGTGTGCCGTCGACGCGGATGATGTCCACGCGCGGGTTGACGCGCATGCCCTGCTGGGTCACGATCTTGCCGTTGACCTCGACGCGGCCCTGGTCGATCATCACCTCGGCGTGGCGTCGCGAGGCCACCCCGGCCTTCGCGAGCACTTTCTGCAGGCGCTCGCCCTCGGCGGCGCCGGGGCGGGCGGCTGGTTCCGGCGCGTCGGGTTCGTCCCACCAGTTGTCCTCGAGGGGGTGGGGCTCCGCGGCGCGGCGCTCGTCCAGGCGGACGTTCTGCTTCTTCGCCGGCTTCGCATAGGAGATGTAGAACGTGGTGTCCTTCTCTCTATCCGGTGTGCCGTCACGGCGAGCGGGAGGAGTCATCGGAGAATCCTTACTGTCATATGCGGTTGTGCACGTTCGTGCATGTACCCGGTTCAGGCTACCAGCGACGCTACCAAGCGTCCTCAATCGAATCGATGTCGGGCAGAAGCGGCGCCAGATCGGGCAGTCTGTCGAGCGAGTCGATCCCGAGCAGCTCAAGGAAGAGCTCGGTGGTGACGTAGCGGTGCGCGCCCGAGGCCTCGTCGGGGTCAACCTCCGCGATCAGCCCGCGCAGGGCGAGGGTGCGCATCACCCCGTCGACGTTCACGCCGCGCACCCCCGCCACCTGCGAGCGCGTAACCGGCTGGCGGTAGGCCACCACGGCCAGTGTCTCCATTGCGGCGCGCGACAGCCGCGTCTGGGAGCCGTCGAGGAGGAACGCCTCCACCGCCTCGGCGTTTTCCGGCCGGGTGTAGAGCCTCCAGCCCTCCGCGCTCTCCCGCAGGTCGATGCCGCTGCCGCGCGCGTCGAGCTCGCCCTTCCACTCCCGCAGAAGCTTCTCGACGTCCCCCTGGCCCGCCCCCAGCGCCCGCGCCAGCGCAGCAGCATCCGCCGGGGTGTCCAGCACGAGCATGACGGACTCCAGCCGCGAGCGCAGCTGGGAGACCATCGGCAAGTCAGGTGACAGTTCCGGGGGCAAGTCGGCGGCAGGGTCCATGGGCACCGATGCTAACTCCAATTGCTCGCAGCCACGACGGCCGGGTCCACCTCCAGGCCCGTCCACGACACCTCGAGCGGGCCCAGGGCCTCCTCCTGCTGCGCCTCCAGCGCCCGGGCCTTGTAGAGCTCGAGCAGCGCGAGGAAGCGCCCCACCACCTCCATGGAGCGCAGGCAGTCCTTTGTCAGCGAGGCGAAGCCCACCCACTGCCCCGCCCCGATGAGGCGCAGCGTGTCCAGGATCTTGCCCGCCTGCTCGGGCACGGAGACAGCCTGGGCGTGCACGTGGTCAGTGCGCACGCCCTCGGGCGGGCGTGGGCGGAAGACTCCCGCGGCCAGCTGGGCGAAGGTCGCAGGTGTGTGGCCGAGGGTCACCGGGGGCAGCAGGTCGGCGAACTGCGGCTCGACGGAGGTGGCGCGGGGGTAGCGTCGTAAAGCGTGCCTCTGCCACTCGCCGAGGAGGTCGGCGACCTGCTGGTAGGCGCGGTACTGGAGGAGCCTGGCGAAGAGGAGGTCGCGAGACTCGAGCAGCTCGAGGTCGGCCTCCTCGCTCATTTCCCCGCGTGGCAGGAGGCGCGCGGCCTTGAGGTCGAGCAGGGTGGCCGCGACGATGAGGAACTCCGTGACTTCATCGAGCTGCGCGGACTCGCCGAGCGCCCGGGTGTAGGCGATGAACTCGTCCGTGACCTCGGCGAGCGCGACCTCCGTGACGTCGAGCTTCTTCGAGTTGATGAGGTTGAGCAGCAGGTCGAAGGGGCCCTCGAAGTTGTTGAGCACGAGGGTGAACCCCGTGATCTCCGGCTGCTCCCCCGCCTGCCCGGGCGGGGTGCTCACCGCTCCGTGCGCTCCAGGACCTCGAGGGCGAGGTCGCGGTACTGCTTCGCGCCCTGGGAGTTCGGCGCCCACGTGATGATCGGCTCGCCCGCCACGGAAGTCTCGGGGAAGCGGACCGTGCGGGTGATCACGGTGTCGAAGACGGTGTCGCCGAACACCTCGAGGACGCGGTCCATCACCTCACGGGCGTGGGTGGTGCGGCGGTCGAACATCGTGACCAGGATGCCCACGATCTCGAGGTCGAAGTTGATGCGGTCGCGCACCTTCTCGACCGTGTCGGTGAGCAGAGCCAGGCCGCGCAGGGAGAAGTACTCGCACTCCATCGGGATGATCACGCCGTGGGAGGCGGCGAGCGCGTTGACGGTGAGCAGGCCGAGGGAGGGCCCGCAGTCGAGGATGATGATGTCGTATTCCTTGCGCACCGGGCGCAGCGCCCGCGCCAGGGTGTGCTCGCGGCCCACCTCGTTGACAAGCTGGATCTCGGCTGCCGAGAGGTCGATGTTGGCGGGGACCAGGTCGAGGCCGGACACGTTGGAGTGGCGGATCGCGGCGTGGATGCTGGCGGTGTTGTCGAAGAGCAGATCGTAGACGGTGGTCTGCTCCTCGTCGTGCGAGACGCCGAGCCCGGCCGACAGGGCACCCTGCGGGTCCAAGTCAACGAGCAGGACTTTACGCCCCTGCTCCGCCAGGCACGCCCCGAGGTTGATGGTGGAGGTGGTCTTGCCCACGCCGCCCTTCTGGTTCACCATCGAGATCACCGTGGCGGGACCGTGCTTGCCCAGCGGCTTCGGCTGCGGCAGCTCGCGGACGGGCCTGCCAGTCAGGCCCACCTCCACTTCCTTGGCCTCGAACAACGAGCCGTCCGTCATCGACACACCTTCCCCTCGCGCGTTCCGTCTACCTTAGCGGGTTGACTCCGAGCTTACACCCTTGTCATTTCGGCGGCGGCCCACCCACGCCCCCCGGGCGCTACCGGGAACGCGGGTGGGCGCTGGCCCAGACCTCGCGGAGATTCTCCGCCGTGACGTGGGTGTAGATCTGCGTCGTCGTCACCGAGGAGTGGCCCAGCAGCTCCTGCACGGTGCGCACGTCCGCCCCGCCCTCGAGCAGGTGGGTGGCAAACGAGTGTCGCAGTGTGTGAGGGGAGATGTCCTTGCCCAGGCGGGCGCGCTCGGCGGCGTCCTTGATCACCATCCACGCGCTCTGCCGCGACAGTGCCCCGCCGCGCTTGTTCAGGAACAGGGCGTGCGAGGTCCCGTTGGCCAGCGCCGGCCGGCCGCGCACGAGGTACACATCGAGGGCTGCGCGCGCGGCCGCGCCGACGGGCACGAGGCGCTGCTTGCCGCCCTTGCCGGTCACGGTGATCACCCCCTCGTCACCGGTCACGTCATCCAGGTTGAGCGCGAGAGCCTCCGAGACGCGGGCCCCGCTGGCGTAGAGCAGCTCGAGCAGGGCCTTGTCCCGCAGCTGGGTCGGCGTGTCGGCGGGGCAGCTGTCGAGCAGCGCCGCCACCTCGTCGATGCTCAGCGTGTCCGGCAGCTTCTCTCCGGCGCGCGGCGGGTGGACTGCGGCGGCCACGTCGGCCGTGAGGAGGCCCTCCGCCACCGCGAACCTGTGCAGCCCCCGCGCCACCGTCAGCGCCCGCGCCGCCGAGGAGGCCGCCAGCGGCGCGCAGTCCCCGTAGCCGCGCCGCAGGTCCGCCACGTAGGCCTCCAGGTCAAGCGAGGTGACCTCCCCGAGGTCCCGGCGCCCGGACTGGGCCAGCCAGTCGACGTAGCGCTGGGCGTCGCGCCGGTAGTTCCTCAGCGTGTTCGCGGAGCGCCCCCGTTCGACCGCCAGGTGGTTGAGCCACAGCTTGACGACGTCACCCGGGCGCATCAGATCTTCTTCATGTCCCCGCCGAGGCCCTGTGCGGCGCGCCGCCGCGCCAGCGCCTGCGGCCGAAAGGCGAAGGGCTCCTCCACCGGACGGGCCCGTCGCGCGCCGCCGAGCACGGCCGCGGCGGCAAGGATGCCCGACGCCGCGATCGAGTTGACGATCTCCCCGGCCAGGACCTTGCGTGTGGCGTCGTCAAGCGACACCCACTCGAGGGTCATGTCCGCCTCCTCGTCCTCCGCCTCGGGCCGCTCGACCTCGCTCAGACCGCGGGCGAGGAACACGCGGACAGCCTCGTCGGCGAATCCCGGGGAGGTGACCAGGTCCACGAGCACCTCCCAGTCCCGCGCGGCGAGCCCCGCCTCCTCGCGCAGCTCGCGCTTCGCGCACTCGAGCTCGGGTTCCCCGGCTACGTCGAGGATGCCGGCGGGAAGCTCGAGAAGGCGCGCGGCGACCGAGTGCCTGTACTGCTCCACCATGGCGACGCGGCCGTCCTCGTCGAGCGCGACGATGGCCACGGCACCGAAGTGCTCGACGATCTCGCGGTTCGCCTCGCGGCCGCCGGGCATGACCACGCGGTCGCGGCGGAGGGCGAGGATGGGGGCGTCGACAAGTATCTCTGAGCCGGTGACGGCGAATTCGTGAGCCATAGGGCCCCAAGTTACTCCACAGCCACCGGCACGGGACCCGGCTACTGAGCCCCGGCCTCGTCGATCACCCGCCGCACGGAGCGCACCGTTTGGATGGCCCCGGCTTCGGTCTCGGCGACGTCCTGGACAACCACCCCGGTCTCACCGCGCGAAGCAAGCGCACCGGCGACACCGTCGTTGCCCGCGCCTGGCAGGGCCAGGACGACGGGCGCGGACTCCGCGTCGAGCCCCGCGGCGAAGTCCGCGAGCGCACCGTCCGCGAAGGAATCCTCCCCGTCCGGTGCTCCGACGATGACCGCCGCGTTCGCCGCCGCCAAGTCAGCACCTGTGTACTCCAGGAAACCGGCCTCGGCGAGGGTGCTGAGGACGAACTCGCGGTCCTCGGGCGTGGCGCGCGCTGACCCCGCGCCGTCGGAAAACAGCGCCGCGGCGAGCGACTGGCCGGCGTGCCGGCTCGGCGACCGGGCATCGACCGAGAGCTGCGCCCCCGCCGGCAGCGTGTTCGCGATGATGGATCCGAGCTGGTCGGCGCTGCCCTGCGCGAGGAACTTCTCCGTCAGGGTCACCTCGCCGGCGTTGTCGGCGCCGGCCGCGTCCAGCAGCTCGCGGATCCTCGCGGCATCGTCCGCGGCCGCGCCCGGGGCGCGCAGCACGATCACCGCGGAACCCTTCAGGGAATCGGCGAGGATGGCCCCCGACTCCTCGGCGAGCAGCGCGTTCGCCTCTTCCGCCTGCGCCTCCGCCTCTTCGGCGCGCGGGTTCGCGGTCTCCGCCTGCTGGGCGCCCTGGCCGGTCCCCCGCACCTCCTGCAGGGCCGGTGAAATCACCAGGGAGCCCAGTGCGACGCCGAGAGCGGTGCCCCACGCCAGGCCCGCCAGGACGAGGGCTCCACGGCCCTTCTTTGCTGACACGATCCGCTCCTCCTCTCCGCGCCTAGCGCACCCAGTTCTGGAACTTCAGCGCGATGGCGTTCCAGGTGTCCACGAGGTTGTCCGCGAAAGACCCGTCGCCGCCGAGACCGACCACCAGAACGACCGTCGCCACGGCGACGAGCAGGCCGAGGATCGCCCACGCCCACGCGAGACCCCCGCGGGGCTGCAGGGCGTAGAGGTTCTCGATGACGCTCGAGTCCACCACCCGGCTGCCCGCCTTGAGTCGGGTGAGCAGCGCCGCGGGGCCCGAGTGGTCGTCCCCGGCGAAGATCGCGTCGAGGTCCACGGCGTCGCCGACGGTGACGATCATCTCCGCGCCGTGGAACGCCGCCAGCAGAATCGCGAGGTCGAGCGGTGAATCGGTCGCCGCGGGGAAGGTCATCGCCCCGACACCGAGGTCCTGGATCCGTTCCAGGCCGGCGGCGTGCCCGTCCGGATCGGCGGGCAGGACAACGCGCGCGTCCCCGCGCAGGTTCTCTGCCGCGACGTCGGCGGGGTCGCCGACGATGAAATCGGGTGCGTAGCCCGATTCCGCCAGCGCGTCTGTCGCCGAACCGACGCCGATGAGCACCGGCTTGTACTCCCGGATGAAGTTGCGCAGCCTGCCCACCTTCTCCCGCGCCTGCGGGCCGGGGGCGACGACGAGCACCTTCCGTCCCGCCATCGCGTCGCCCATCTCGGGCACGCCGACGCCATCGATGAGCAGGGGCGACTCCGAATGGATGAACTCGATGGTGTTGCCGAAGTAGGCCTCCATGTGGTCGAGCAGGCTGCGCTGGGCCGCCAAGAAGGTGGCGTCCATGCTCTCGCGCTCGACCGGGCGGGCCTCGCCCACGAGCTTCTTGCCGGAGAACACCTGCCCGTCCGCCGTCACCGCGCCCTTCCGCCCGTCTCGCAGCGCCGAGCCGAGGGCGTCGCCGCCCTCCTCGAACAGGGCGATGCCGGCGTCGAGAAGCAGGTGGGGCCCGTAGTTCGGCATGGACCCCGTCGAGAAGGCGGCGAGGTTGACCACGGCGGCCGGTTTGGCGTCGATGAGCAGTTCCGCCTCGCGGCGGTTCATGTTCGGCGAGTTGACCACCGCGATGTCGCCCGCCTTCACCCGCGAGGTTCCGCGCGCGGTGCAGTCACGCAACGTCCCCTGCACCTGGGCGGGGGACGATTCAGCGGGGGCGGGAGATTCGCCGGAGGCGCGCGAAAAGACACTCATGGGCAACATTGTGCAGGTTGGGCGGGCCCCGAGGGTGGAGGCGCGCGGGATCAACCCCGGGCGGATGCGACCTCGGCCTGCGCCCGCTCGAAAAGCTCCGCCGCGTGCGCCCTGCCCGTCTCGGAATCCTCCATGCCCGCAAGCATCCGGGCCAGCTCCTCCACCCGCTGCTCGGGCGTGAGCCGGGAGACTCCGGAGGTTACCGTCTCGTCGCCGACGTTCTTGGCCACGTGGAGGTGTGTGTCGGCGTAAGCGGCCACCTGCGGCAGGTGCGTGACCACGATGACCTGGTTGTTGGTGGCCAGCCGGGCGAGGCGGCGACCGATCTCCACCGCTGCGCGCCCGCCGACGCCCGCGTCGACCTCGTCGAACACGAGTGTCGCGCCCGTCGCCGAGGCACTGAGGATGACCTCGAGGGCCAGCATCACCCGGGAAAGCTCACCGCCGGAGGCGCTCGTGGCCAGCGGCTGGGGCTCCATGGCGTCATTCGGCGCGAGCCGCAGCTCCACCGCGTCCGCACCGTCGCGCCCATAGGGCTGCTTCTCCACCTCCACGCTCAGGCGCGCCTTCGGCATCGCCAGGCCGCGCAGCTCCCCGGTCACGGCCTCACCGAGCGCGGAGGCCGCGGCCGTGCGGGCCTTCGTCAGAGCGCGCGCCCGCTTCTCCAGCTCCTTCTCGAGGGCGGCGACGCGCTTCTTCAGCTCGTCGAGAGCCTCGGCGGAGGTGTCGATCCTGCCCAGCCTCTTGCCTGCCTTCGCCCTCCAGGCCAGAACCCCGGCAATGTCGGGGGCGTACTTGCGGGTCAGCGTCTTGAGCTCCTGCTGGCGCTGCAGCTGCTTGTCCAGCTCCTCCGGGTCGGAAGGGAGGTTGGCGGAGTAGCTGCCCAGCTCCGCCGAGATGTCGGAGAGCACCCCGGCGACGTCGCTGAGCTGTTCGCCCAGGGACTTCAGGTCCGCGTCGCTGGCGGCCGCGAGGGCGGAGGCCGCGCGGCCGATGAGAGCCGAGGCGGCCTCCTCCTCGCCCCCGAACGCGCCGACCGCGTCCGCACCGTCGATGGCCACGAGGGCGGTCTCAGCGGCCTCGCGCAGCGCGTCGACGTCCTGCAGCCGGTTGATGCTGGCCACCAGCTCCTCTTCCTCACCGGCCACCGGATTGGCCTCGTCAATTTCCGCGATGGCGAACTGGAGGCGGTCGACCTCCTGCGCCAGCTCGCGGCGCTTCTCCGTGCGCTCCTTCAGCTCGCGGGCAGCCGCCCTCCACTGCGCCCACGTCTCACGGTAGGCCTCGAGAACGGGGGCAATCGCCGGGTCGAAGCGGTCGAGGGCACCGAGCTGCTGGTCCGGGGACATGAGCCGGAGCTGGTCGTTTTGGCCGTGGATGGTCAGCACGTGCCCGGCGAGCTCCGCGAGGGTGGCGGCGGGGACGGTGCGGCCGCCCAGGTGCGCCTTCGAGCGGCCGGTGGCCTTGACGGAGCGGGACACGACGTACTCGCCGTTTTCGTCCGCCTCCGCCCCCGCTCCCTCCGCAATCTCGCGGACGGCGCTCTGTGCCTCGGCCGGAAGGCCGTCGACGGCGAAGGCGCCCTCGACCACCGCCTGCTCCGCGCCGGTGCGCACGCGCGAGGCATCGGCGCGCCCGCCGGTGAGCAAACGAAGTCCCGTGACAACCATGGTCTTGCCCGCACCGGTTTCGCCGGTGAGCACCGTCAGCCCGGGGCTGAGCTCGGCGGTGGCGCGGGGGATCACGCCCAGGTTGGAGATGGAGATGTCGCTCAGCATTATTTCGCGGCCGGTCCCCTCCACCCGGAGACGGGAAGCTTGAACTTGTGCACGAGCCGGTCGGTGAACGGGTGCTCGTCCAGGCGCACCCAGCGGACGGGCCGGCGGCCGCGGACGATCTCCACGCGTGAGCCGGGCGGCATCGCCATGGTCCGGAAGCCGTCGAGCACGACGTTGGCCTCGCCGGTGTTCGACTCCGACTCGATGGCCACCGTCGAGCGCGGCGAGACCACGAGTGGCTTGGTGAACAGCGCGTGGGCGTTGTTCGGCACCACGAGCAGGGCCTCCACCTCCGGCCACATGACCGGCCCCCCGGCGGCGAAGGCGTAGGCGGTTGAGCCGGTCGGCGTGGACACGAGCACGCCGTCGCAGCCGAAGGAGGACACCGGGCGGAAATCCACCTCGAGGGTGGCGTCCATGACCTTCGTGCGGTTGACGTTTTCGATGCTGGCCTCGTTGAGCGCCCAGCCCGTGCCGAGCACGTAGTCGCCCGAGTCGAGCAGGACCACGTCGATGGTCATGCGGTCCTCGATCCGGTAGGTGCAGTCGATGACCCGGCCGATCGCCTCCTCCAGGCTCTCCTGCTCCCACTCCGCGAGGAAGCCCACGTGGCCCAGGTTGATGCCCAGGACCGGGACGTCCTGGGCGTGCGCGTAGTTCGCGGCGCGCAGGAACGTTCCGTCGCCGCCGAGCACGAGGACGAGCTCGCAGTCCGCCGCGGCCTCCGGCCCCTCCTGCACGCGCTCGAGGGTGCGCAGGGAGTCCTCCTCCTCGACCGGGCCCATGTTGTTCTGGTCGAGCAGCCGCACCTCGATGCCGGCGGCGGTGAGCAGCTCGGCGGCCCGCGCGGCCGCGGCGATGTTGCCCGCCCGGTAGGTGTGCGGCACGAGGAGGATCGCGCGGTTGTTGCGTGCACTCATCAGTTCTGGGGTCCTTCCTCGACAGCTCGGTGAACAAGGGCGCGGAGGGTGTCGTCGTCAAGCGTGCTGGCGCCGGAATCCTTGACGAGCCATAGGAAGTATTCTACGTTGCCGCTCGGCCCGGGAAGCGGGGACGCCACAACATCTCGCAGGCTCAGCCCGAGGCTCTGCGCGAACTGCGCCACCTCACAGGTGACCTCCGCCCGCATCTCCGGCGAGCGCACGACTCCCCCGCTGCCGAGCCTCTCCTTGCCCACCTCGAACTGCGGCTTGACCATGGGGAGCAGGTCCGCGCCCTCGCTCAGGCACTCCGCGATGGCGGGCAGGACCAGCTTCAGGGAGATGAAGGACAGGTCGCCCACCATGAGGTCGGCGGGCCCGCCCATCGCCTCGGGTGTCAGGGTGCGGATGTTGGTGCGGTCGAGGACTCGCACGCGCGGGTCGTTCTGCAGCCGCCACACGAGTTGCCCGTAGCCGACGTCGACGGCCACGACCACCGCGGCGCCCCGCGACAGCAGCACGTCGGTGAAACCGCCGGTCGAGGCACCAGCGTCGAGCGCACGGCGCTTATCGACGACCAACCCGCCCGCCTCGAACGCCTCCAGCGCGCCGAGCAGCTTGTGCGCGCCCCGGGACGCCCAGTTGTCCGCCTCGTCGACCGAGACCCGGATGGAGACGTCCGGCTCGACGACCGTTGCCGGCTTCGTGGCGACGAAGCCCCCGACCTCGACGCGGCCCTGCTTGATCCAGGTCTGCGCCTGCTCCCTCGAGCGCGCGATCTTGCGGCGCACGAGCTCGGAATCGAGCCTGCGGCGTCCTGGTGCCATCCGCCCCTCTCCTTCCCTCGGTGGTTGTCGGTGATTCCGCGTCAGCGGTCCTGCAGCGCGTCGTTAAGCAGATCGTGCGCCCGGTTGAGCTGCTCCAGCTCCTCGCGCAGCGTTGGCTCCTCGGTGCCGAGCGTCTCCTCGACGCGGCGGCTCAGCTCCTCCGGGCTCACCCGCGGCGCGCGCGGGTCGTGCGGTACGGGTACGGACACGGTGCTCACCACCACTGGGCGCAGGCCCGTTCGGCGGCCTCCGAATCGGGTCGCACGAGCTCCGGCGGCGACGGCATGTGCCACGCCACCTGCAGTGCGGTGCGCAGGGCCTGCTCGGCTGTCGCGTCCGCGTTGCCTCGGCCGAGCATGATGTCGTCCCCGTCGACCCGCGCGGTGAACCCGCCCTGCGGGCCCACCTTCAGCTCGTTCTGGTCCTGGCGCAGCGCGGACAGGTCAGCGCCGATGTAGGTCGGGCGCTGCTCCTTCGGGGCCTCGAAAAGCGCGAGAGGGCCTGAGACGCCAGTGAGCACGTGGAGCGACGGAATCCCGGCGGCCACCGCGCCGGCGAGGTCGGTGTCGAGTCGGTCGCCGACCGCCAGCGGACGGGCGGCGCCGACACGTCGGGCAGCCTGGATGAACATCGCCGGCTCCGGCTTGCCCGCGGAGCGCGGGACGACGCCCGTCGCGGAAGTCACAGCAGCGACCATCGAACCGTTGCCCACCATGAGCCCGCGCTCCGTGGGCAGAGAGGTGTCGAGGTTCGACGCGAGGTAAACCGCCCCGTCCGCCACGGCCAGCGCGGCCTCGGACAGCTCGCGCCACCCCGTCTCCGGGTTGTGGCCGTGCAGAACAGCCTTGGGGGCGGCCGCTGCGCTGTCCACCACCTCGTAACCCGCATCCTCGGCGAGCGCCCGGAAGGACGCGGAGCCCAGGACGAGGATCTTGTCCCCGGGCTCAAGGTGCTCCCGCGACATCTCAATGGCGGCCTGGGCGGAGGTGAGGACGTCGTCAGGCGATGCCCCGATACCCATCCCCTGCAGAAGCTCCGCCACGGTCTCGGGTGCGCGGTAGGCGTTGTTGGTGATGTAAACAACCGGAACGTTCGCCGCACCGATGGCCTCCACGGCGTTGGGCAGCGCCCTGCCGCCCTCCCAGACGGTGCCGTCGAGGTCCAGAAGAAGTGCGTCGAAGGAGTCGATGAGAGCCACAGGCGCCCTACCCCAGCTCCGCGGCACGCTCAGCGGCATCGGTGGACCCGTCGGAATCGATGGCAGCCGCATGCTCGAACCAGGCCCGGGCCTCGTCCCCTTGTTTGAGGGCAAGGAGCGCCTCCGCGTAGGCGTACGACAGACGAGCCTGCTCCGAGCCCTGCGAGTCGAGGGAGGGCTGCATCCGTTCCAAGGTGGCGAGGGCGGCCTCATGCTGTCCGAGGTCGTGCCGCGCACCGGCGAGAACGATGGCCAGCTCGATCTTGCCGGCTTCGTCGAGCTCGCGCGCCTCCGGCCCGCGACCGATCTCAAGAGCCTTCTCGGGCCTGCCTAGGCCGCGCTCGGCGTCGGCCATGACCGCGAGCAGGCCGGGGCCACCCGACATGCGGCGCGCGGCGCGCAGCTCGGAGAGGGCCTCGCGCCATTCGCCGGCGTGGTAGGCCACGATGCCGTTCGTCTCGCGGACCACTCCAACGCGGCCCGCCCGGTTCTTCGCGGCTCGGGCATGCCGCAGCGCGAGCTGCGCGTCATCCTCCAGGAGCGACCCCGCCATGATCATGTGCTTGGCGACGCGGTCAGCGTTGTCCTTCGACAGCACGCGAAGATCCTGCAGAACCGAAGGGTCGAGCTCGTTGACGTCGATCTCGGGCGGCAGGTCCGGCTCGGAGAGGCGCTGGGCCATCCGGTCCTCCCGGTACCCGTGACGCTGCGGGTTGGAGCGCTTGTGCTTGTAGCCGCCGTCCTCGCGCCGCGAGCCGTCGTCGCCGCGGCGGCGCGGCTTGTGGTCGCCCTTGCGCTCCCCCTGGCGCTCCCTGTTGCCCGAAGGGCGGCGCTTACCGCCGCGGGGGCGGTCGTCCCGGTGACGAGAGTTCGACTCTTCGGACATAAAAACCCTTTCTGTAAAGACTCACCCAGTATAGGCGCGCTCGCGACGAGCCTGCGGGTGGGTGGGCATAAAAGTGAGCGTGGCCCGCAGTGCAGCCCCTCATGACAGGGGCGCGTGGGTTGCGGGCCACGCTCATATTGTGAAGTTGTTGGGTCGGCGGTAACTTACTCTCCCACTCCCTCCCGGGGGCAGTACCATCAGCGCGGGCGGGCTTAGCTTCCGGGTTCGGAATGGGTCCGGGCGTTTCCCCGCCGCCATCAACCACCGACACACTTGTTGGGTTGATCATGTTGGGTTCATGTTCAATTATTGTTCTGGCCTCCACACACGCACTGGTTGGTGGTGTGGTGTGTCAGATACTGCATAGTGGACGCGGGCACGATTCTTGGTGCTCATTGTTTGTTGTGTTTGTTGGTGTATTAGTACCGGTCACCTTCGCGCATTGCTGCGTGTCCAGATCCGGCCTATCAACCCCATAGTCTGTGGGGAACCTCAAAAGAAACCTCATCTCAAAACAGGCTTCCCGCTTAGATGCTTTCAGCGGTTATCCCTTCCGTACGTAGCCAACCAGCCGTGCTCCTGGCGGAACAACTGGCACACCAGAGGTACGTCCGTCCCGGTCCTCTCGTACTAGGGACAGCCTTCTTCAAGTTTCAACGCGCGCGGCGGATAGAGACCGAACTGTCTCACGACGTTCTGAACCCAGCTCGCGTGCCGCTTTAATGGGCGAACAGCCCAACCCTTGGGACCTACTCCAGCCCCAGGATGCGACGAGCCGACATCGAGGTGCCAAACCATCCCGTCGATATGGACTCTTGGGGAAGATCAGCCTGTTATCCCCGGGGTACCTTTTATCCGTTGAGCGACACCACATCCACAAGTAGGTGCCGGATCACTAGTCCCGACTTTCGTCCCTGCTCGACTAGTCAGTCTCGCAGTCAAGCTCCCTTGTGCACTTACACTCGCCACCTGATTGCCAACCAGGCTGAGGGAACCTTTGGGCGCCTCCGTTACTCTTTGGGAGGCAACCGCCCCAGTTAAACTACCCACCAGGCACTGTCCCCAACCCAGATCATGGGCCAAGGTTAAGGTATCCACTACGGTCAGAGTGGTATTTCAACAACGACTCCACAACCACTGGCGTGGCCGTATCACAGTCTCCCACCTATCCTACACAAACCGCACCGAACACCAATACCAAGCTATAGTGAAGGTCCCGGGGTCTTTTCGTCCTGCCGCGCGAAACGAGCATCTTTACTCGTACTGCAATTTCACCGGGCCTGTGGTTGAGACAGCAGGGGAGTCGTTACGCCATTCGTGCAGGTCGGAACTTACCCGACAAGGAATTTCGCTACCTTAGGATGGTTATAGTTACCACCGCCGTTTACTGGGGCTTAAATTCTCCGCTTCGGCACAACATGCCTAACAGGTCCTCTTAACCTTCCAGCACCGGGCAGGCGTCAGTCCGTATACATCAACGTAAAAGTCTTCGCACGGACCTGTGTTTTTGATAAACAGTCGCTCCCCTCTATTCTCTGCGACCCCACCACGCTAACCACCGTAAAGATGGCGCACACAGCAGGGTCCCCCTTCTCCCGAAGTTACGGGGGCAATTTGCCGAGTTCCTTAACCACAGTTCACCCGACCGCCTTAGTATTCTCTACCTGACTACCTGTGTCGGTTTCGGGTACGGGCCGTGTACACACTCGCTAGAGGCTTTTCTCGACAGCATAGGATCACCACCATCACCCCACAAAGGGGCTACGCATCACGCCTCACACATAATGAGCCCCGCATTTAACAAGGGCCCGTGCCACACGCTTGCACCGCAATCCATTAAGCGGCGTAGCTACCTTCCTGCGTCACCCCATCACTGACCTACTACGGATCAGGCCCCACACCTCGTCCCACCACACCACTCAAAGAGCAAGTGACAGCAGCACTCGGCGTGGTTAGTATCACCGGTCCAGTCTTGGGCGCGTATACACGGGTACGGGAATATCAACCCGTTGACCATCGACTACGCCTGTCGGCCTCGCCTTAGGACCCGACTCACCCTGGGAAGACGAACTTGACCCAGGAACCCTTAGTCATCCGGCGGATAAGATTCTCACTTATCACTCGTTACTCATGCCTGCATTCTCACTCGCACACAGTCCACAGCCCCTTCCGGTACTGCTTCACCCCATGCACGACGCTCCCCTACCCATAACACATGTTATGCCGCGGCTTCGGCGGTGTACTTGAGCCCCACTGAATTGTCGGCGCGGAACCACTCGACCAGTGAGCTATTACGCACTCTTTCAAGGATGGCTGCTTCTAAGCCAACCTCCTGGCTGTCTTCGCGATCCCACATCCTTTTCCACTTAGTACACCCTTAGGGGCCTTAACCGGCGATCTGGGCTGTTTCCCTCTCGACTATGAAGCTTATCCCCCACAGTCTCACTGCCATGCACCACTTCAACCGGCATTCGGAGTTTGGCTGACATTGCTAAGATGATAGTCCCGCTCAACCAACCAGTAGCTCTACCTCCGGCAAGCTAACATGACGCTGCACCTAAATGCATTTCGGGGAGAACCAGCTATCACGGAGTTTGATTGGCCTTTCACCCCTACCCACAGCTCATCCCCTCAGTTTTCAACCTAAGTGGGTTCGCGCCTCCACAACCTCTTACAGCTGCTTCACACTGGCCATGGGTAGATCACCCCGCTTCGGGTCCAGGACATGCCACTTGCAACACCCCATTAGGATTCGCTTTCGCTACGGCTCCCCCACCAACGGGTTAACCTCGCGACATGCCGCTGACTCGCAGGCTCATTCTTCAAAAGGCACGCCATCACACACACGAGGTGCTCTGACGGATTGTAAGCGCACGGTTTCAGGAACTATTTCACTCCCCTCCCGGGGTACTTTTCACCATTCCCTCACGGTACTATCCACTATCGGTCACACTGAGTATTTAGGCTTACCGGGTGGTCCCGGCAGATTCACAGCAGATTCCACGAGCCCGCTGCTACTCGGGAAACACACAACACACCAACACACGCCTTCACGTACAGGGGCTCTCACCCACTACGGCGCACCATCCCAGGCAACTTCCGCTAACACGCGCTGAATGTGCACAGGCATGACAGTACCTGCAACATGCATCCCCACAACCCCACATGCGCAACCCCTGCCAGGTATCACACACACATGGTTTAGCCTCATCCGCCTTCGCTCGCCACTACTAACGGAATCACAATTGTTTTCTTCTCCTACGGGTACTGAGATGTTTCACTTCCCCGCGTCACCCCCACACAGGCTATGAATTCACCTGCAGGTCACACCACACAACTGGTGCCGGGTTTCCCCATTCGGACATCCTCGGATCAACGCTTTGTTGGCAACTCCCCGAGGCTTAACGCAGCCTCACACGTCCTTCATCGGCTCAGCATACCAAGGCATCCACCGTACGCCCTTAAAAAACACTAACAACACGCACCCACCACAAGGCAGGCACGCACACAAGAATAAAGATGCTCGCGTCCACTATACAGTTCTCACACACCACACCCACACACCAAAAACACACCACACGGACGTGCCCAAGCATGCAGGGCCTAAGGAAACAACACACAAACGCGTATCATCCCAGACACCCGACAGCGCACCAACATACCCGTCCACAAAAGACCACTCGCTTGCAGGCAACAATTGCACACCACACGCACAAAGCACCACACACAATGATGCCGGCATGCCTCCACCCGGATTTCAACAAAAAACGCGGCAGCACCACACACGGGCACTCAACCACACACCCCACAACCGTGGGGCACACAAAAACAAAAACTCCTTAGAAAGGAGGTGATCCAGCCGCACCTTCCGGTACGGCTACCTTGTTACGACTTCGTCCCAATCGCCGATCCCACCTTCGACAGCTCTCTAACGAGTTTGAGCCACTGGCTTCGGGTGTTACCAACTTTCATGACGTGACGGGCGGTGTGTACAAGGCCCGGGAACGTATTCACCGCAGCGTTGCTGATCTGCGATTACTAGCGACTCCGACTTCATGGGGTCGAGTTGCAGACCCCAATCCGAACTACGACCGGCTTTCAGCGATTAGCTCATCCTCACGAACTCGCGCACGCGCTGTACCGACCATTGTAGCATGTGTGAAGCCCTGGACATAAGGGGCATGATGATTTGACGTCATCCCCACCTTCCTCCGAGTTAACCCCGGCAGTCTCTCATGAGTCCCCACCACAACGTGCTGGCAACATAAGACAAGGGTTGCGCTCGTTGCGGGACTTAACCCAACATCTCACGACACGAGCTGACGACAACCATGCACCACCTGTACACCAGCCACAAAGGGAAAGACCATCTCTGGCCCGGTCCGGTGTATGTCAAGCCCAGGTAAGGTTCTTCGCGTTGCATCGAATTAATCCACATGCTCCGCCGCTTGTGCGGGCCCCCGTCAATTCCTTTGAGTTTTAGCCTTGCGGCCGTACTCCCCAGGCGGGGCGCTTAATGCGTTAGCTACGGCACGAACCCCGTGGAAGGGACTCACACCTAGCGCCCACCGTTTACGGCATGGACTACCAGGGTATCTAATCCTGTTCGCTACCCATGCTTTCGCTCCTCAGCGTCAGTTACTGCCCAGAGACCTGCCTTCGCCATCGGTGTTCCTCCTGATATCTGCGCATTTCACCGCTACACCAGGAATTCCAGTCTCCCCTACAGCACTCAAGTTATGCCCGTATCGCCTGCAGTCCCACAGTTAAGCCGTGGACTTACACAAACGACGCGACAAACCACCTACGAGCTCTTTACGCCCAGTAATTCCGGACAACGCTCGCACCCTACGTATTACCGCGGCTGCTGGCACGTAGTTAGCCGGTGCTTCTTATCCAGGTACCGTCACTTACGCTTCGTCCCTGGCGAAAGGAGTTTACAACCCGAAGGCCGTCATCCCCCACGCGGCGTCGCTGCATCAGGCTTGCGCCCATTGTGCAATATTCCCCACTGCTGCCTCCCGTAGGAGTCTGGGCCGTATCTCAGTCCCAATGTGGCCGTACACCCTCTCAGGCCGGCTACCCGTCGACGCCTTGGTAGGCCATTACCCCACCAACAAGCTGATAGGCCGCGAGCTCATCCCATACCGCAAAAGCTTTCCACCACACCACCCACGATGCAGTCCTATCCGGTATTAGACCCAGTTTCCCAAGCTTATCCCGAAGTACAGGGCAGATCACCCACGTGTTACTCACCCGTTCGCCACTCGAGTACCCTGCAAGCAGGGCCTTTCCGTTCGACTTGCATGTGTTAAGCACGCCGCCAGCGTTCATCCTGAGCCAGGATCAAACTCTCCACAAAAAATGCTTCAGAAGAAACAGGCCGTGAAAAGCCCAAAACCCAACCAAAACAAACCACCACACCCAACACCCACCAAAAAGCAGGCACCAAGCGCGCTGGCAATCCACAAAATTACCGGCCACCCCTCCCCACCCTGACGAGGGAAAAAACAGGGAAAGGCAACCACAAAAAAGTATCTGTCACAAACGCGAATCAATCACGCACCATGCAAACACCAACAAAGCCGCGCCCCATCAAATGGTTCAGGCACAACCCACCGGCACACACCCACCACCACAAAAGCAGCAGCAAGCACACACAGCACACAACCAACCCACAAACAAAAAAGTACATTGGCACACTATCGAGTTCTCACACAACACACGCACACCCAACACAACCCAGCAAAAACCAGGCCAGTCAAGCAGCAAGAGATGAATCTACACAACCAGTAACCAAAAGTCAAAATCGAAGTAAACAACAACCCCGACAACCCTCGGAAACCACCGTTATGCACTTAAAACATCCCACTCACCCCAACCGAACCAACCCGGCCGCGGCGACGAGGAGAAACATTAACCCCAACCCACCAACAACACAAACCCGCAGGTAGACATGCAAAAAGGGCAAGCTTTTCTCGGGCTTGCCCCTCACATCGCGGCGCTAAGTGGCCCCCTAGGAAACCTCGACCCCAGCGAAGTTCTTCTTGCCGCGGCGCAGGACGATCCACTTCCCGTGCAGCAGGTCTTCGGGTCCGGGAACCCACTCGTCGGATTCGACGCGGGCGTTGTTCGCGTAGACACCGCCCTCCTTGATGGAGCGCCGGGCGGCGCCGCGGGAGTCGGCCAGGCCTGTCCCGACCAGGAAGTCCACGATGGTCTCGCCGGCTGCGGCGGAGTGCACCGAGGTCTCCCGCACGGCCGAGGCCAGGGTGGCTTCGTCGAGAGCCGTGAGCTCCGCGCGCCCGAACAGCGCCTGCGATGCCAGCTCAACGGCGGCGGTGGCCTCGGGGCCGTGGACGAGGTTGGTCATCTCCTGGGCCAGGCGCTTCTGCGCCTCGCGCTTGAAGGGGCGCTCCTCCACCTCGACGGCGAGGGCGTCGAGCTCCTCATGGTCGAGGAAGGTGAACCAGCGCAGGTAGCGGATGACGTCTGCGTCGGCGGTGTTCACGAAGTACTGGTACCAGGTGTAGGCGCTGGTCATCTCCGGATCGAGCCAGAGGGAACCGCCGCCGGTGGACTTGCCGAACTTGCGGCCCTCCGAGTCCGTCACGAGGGGCACGGTGAGCGCGTGGACCTGCTCGCCGTCCATACGCCGGTTCAGGTCGACGCCGGCGACGAGGTTGCCCCACTGGTCGCCGCCACCGACCTGCAACACGCAGTCGTGGTTGCGGCGCAGCTGGACGAAGTCGTTCGCCTGCAGCAGCATGTAGGAGAACTCGGTGTAGGAGATGCCGTCGTTGTCCAGCCGGCGCTTGACGGTCTCGCGTCCCAGCATGGTGGACAGCGAGAAGTGCTTGCCCACGTCGCGCAAGAAGTCGATCACCGTCCAGTCCTTGATCCAGTCGTTGTTGTTGACCAGAAGGGCACCGTTCGGACCGTCGAAGTCGACGAAGCGGGACAGCTGCCCGGAGATGCGCTGGGCCCAGTCGGCTACCGTGTCGGAGGAGTTCATCGAGCGCTCCCCCACGTCGCGCGGGTCACCGATCATGCCCGTCGCGCCGCCGGCGAGCACGATGGGGCGGTGCCCGGCGAGCTGGAAGCGACGCAGCATGAGCAGCGGCACGAGGTGGCCGGCGTGCAGCGAGGGGCCGGTCGGGTCGAAGCCACAGTACAGGGAGATCGGGGAGGCGGTCGCCTCGCGGAGGCTGTCGAGGTCGGTCGACTGGTTGATCAGTCCGCGCCACTCGAGCTCGTCGATGATGGTGTTCTCGGTAGACATGAAAGCTTTCTATGGGTGGGGTTCGCCCGGGTAGGGCTGGGCTTCATCGATGAGGAGCACCGGGATGTCGTCCTCGATGCGGTACGCGAGGCCCAGGCGGGGGTTGACGAGGAGCTGCTGATCCTCCAGATAGGTCAGCGCACCCTTGTCCTTGGGGCACGCCAACACCTGGAGCAGCTGCGGATCAAGACTCATGGCGACCATCCTAGTGGGTGGCCGCCGCCGGTCTAGCGCAGCGGGGTCTGCGCCCACGCGCGATATCGCCCGCTCGCCGCCGCGACGCGTTCGCGCTGCTCCTCCACCCGCGGCCGGGCGGTGCCGCCCCGGGTGTCGCGCGAGGCGACGGCGCCGTCGATGGTCAGCACCTCGCGGACCTCCGGGAGCAGTCGCTTATCGACGCCCGCCAGCTCCTCGTCCGTCAGGTCGACGAGGTCCACGCCCCGCGCCTCGGCAATGCGCACGCATGCCCCGGAGGCCTCGTGGGCCTCGCGGAACGGGACGCCCTGACGCACCATCCACTCGGCGAGGTCGGTGGCCAGCGTGAAGCCCGCGGGGGCGAGCTCGCGCATCCGCTCCTCGTGGAACACGAGGGTGGAGACCAGGCCCGTCATGGCCGGCAGAAGGATGCGCAGCTGCGTGACGGAGTCGATGACCGGCTCCTTGTCCTCCTGCAGGTCGCGGTTGTAGGCCAGCGGCATCGCCTTGAGGGTGGCGAGCAGGCCGGTCAGGTTGCCGATCAGGCGACCGGACTTGCCGCGGGCGAGCTCGGCAACGTCGGGGTTCTTCTTCTGCGGCATGATCGACGAGCCGGTCGACCAGGCGTCGTGAAGCGTGACGTAGCCGAACTCGGGCGTCGACCACGCGATTATCTCCTCCGCGAGCCGCGAGAGGTCCACCGCGACCTGGGCGAGGACGAAGGCGGTTTCGGAGGCGAAGTCGCGCGAGGCGGTGCCGTCGAGCGAGTTGTCCGTGGCCGAGTCGAACCCGAGCTCCTCCGCGATAGCCTCGGGATCGAGGTGCAGCGAGGAGCCGGCGAGGGCGCCGGAGCCGTAGGGAGAGACGGCCAAGCGCTTGTCGGCGTCCTGGATGCGCTCGAGGTCGCGCAGCAGCGGCTGCGCGTGGGCCAGCAGCGAGTGCGCCAAAAGGATCGGCTGCGCAGCCTGGAAGTGGGTCTTGCCCGGCATGATCACGTCGGGGTGGGCCGCCGCCTGCTCGACGAGCGCATCGACGAGGTCGGCGACGTCGAGGGCGACGCCGCGCAGGGCGTCGCGGCACCACATGCGGAACATGGCCGCGACCTGGTCGTTGCGTGAGCGGCCCGCGCGCAGGCGGCCACCGACCTCGGGGCCGACGCGCTCGATCAGGCCGCGCTCCATCGCGCCGTGGACGTCCTCGTCCGTCGGGGCGGGCGTGAACGACCCGTCGGCCACGTCACGGCCGAGCTGGTCAAGCCCGTCGAGCATGGTGGCGAGGTTAGCGTCGGAGAGCAGGCCAGCCCTGTTGAGCACCTTCGCGTGGGCCTTCGAGGCGAGCACGTCGTAGGGCGCGAGCACCCAGTCGAAGTGGGTGGACACGGACAGGGCGAACATCGCCTCGGACGGCCCGCCGGAGAAGCGCCCGCCCCACAGCGCGCCCTCGTTGGTCTTGTGCTGCTCCATTTACTTGCCGGCCTCGCGGTCGCGCTTGTTGGCAATCTGCGACGACAGGCCGTGCAGGCGCACGAAGCCCTTGGCCAGGGTCTGGTCGAAGGTGTCGCCGGTGTCGTAGGTGGCCAGGTTGAAGTCGTACAGCGAGTGGTTGGAGCGGCGGCCGTTGACCACAGCGCGGCCCGCGTGCAGCACGAGGCGGATGTCGCCGGTGACGTGCTCCTGGGTGGACTCGATGAAGGCGTCCAGGGAGCGCTTCAGCGGGCCGAACCAGAGGCCGTCGTAGACCTCCTCGGACCAGCGGGCGTCGATAAGCCGCTTGTAGCGGGCGAGCTCGCGCTCAACGGTGACGTCCTCGAGGGCCTTGTGCGCGGTGATGAGCGTGATCGCGCCCGGGGCCTCGTAGACCTCGCGGGACTTGATGCCCACGAGGCGGTCCTCGACCATGTCGAGGCGGCCGATGCCCTGCGCGCCGGCGCGGCGGTTGAGCTCCTCGATGGCCTCCAGCACGGTGACCTGGCGGCCGTCGATCGCGACGGGCTTGCCGGCTTCGAAGGAGATGATGACCTCGTCCGGGGCGTTGCCCATGGCCGGGTCCTCGGTGTAGGCGTAGAGGTCCTTTGTCGGCGGGTTCCACAGCTCCTCCAGGAAGCCGGTCTCGACGGCGCGGCCCCACACGTTCTGGTCGATGGAGAAGGGCGAGGCGGCGGACTGCTCGATGGGCAAGTTCTTGCCCTCCGCGTAGGCGATGGCCTTGTCGCGGGTCCAGGCGTAGTCGCGCGCCGGCGCGACGATCTCCAGGTCCGGGTCCTGGTTGAGGAAGCCGACCTCGAAGCGGACCTGGTCGTTGCCCTTGCCGGTGCAGCCGTGGGCGACGTGGGTGCCGCCGTGCTCCTGCGCCGCCTTGACCAGGTGCTTGACAATCAGCGGGCGGGAGATCGCCGAAACGAGCGGGTACTCGCCCTGGTAGAGCGCGTTGGCCTTGATCGCCGGCAGGCAGTACTCCTCGGCGAACTCGTCCTTCGCGTCGATGACGATGGACCCCGCCGCGCCGCAGTCGAGGGCGCGCTGGCGGACCGACTCCATGTCCTCGCCGCCCTGGCCGAGGTCGAGGGCCACGGCGACGACGTCACCTTCGAGCATTTCGCCCAGGTACGGGATGGCCACGGAGGTGTCGAGGCCGCCGGAGTATGCGAGGACTACGCGGTTGGTCATGGAAAAGACTCCTTTACTGCGGGCGGCCGCAGCGGACCGCCCGAAAACGGGTGAGTTCAAGGCTTATAAGTGACAATACCGGCCCTCCCCGACACGTCGGGGCCGGGCCCGGGGCTTTAGGCGTCGGGTTCGCCCGGCGTGGAACCGCTGAGGAGAACCTCCGCCAGCTCCTTGCCGGAGAGGGGGTCGCGGGCGAGGACGAAGATCGTGTCGTCGCCCGCGATGCACCCGACGACCTGCTCCAGCCCCACACGGTCGATGTAGCTGGCCAGGTACTGGGCCGCACCCGGCGGGGTGCGCAGTACCGCGGTCGAACCGGAGTGATCCGCGGAGACAACGAGCTCGTCGAGCATGCGCCGCAGCTTCTCCCGCGGGCCCGACTGGCCGTGGCCGAGGGACTCGGCGGTGGTGTTGACGGTGTAGAAGGAGCGGCCTCCGCCCGCCGGGCGGACCTTCTTGGCGCCGAGCTCGTCCAGGTCGCGCGAGAGCGTCGCCTGGGTGATGTCGATGCCGTCGGCAAGCAGGAGCTCGGAGAGCTGGACCTGGGAGTAGACGCGGGTCGCGCCCAGGATCTCCAGGATGCGGGCCTGTCGCGCCGTGCGCGAGACGGGTTGGGCCATTACTGGTGCTCCAGGAGCCAGACCAGCAGGGCCTTCTGCGCGTGCAGACGGTTCTCCGCCTCGTCGAACACGCGGGAGGCGGGCCCGTCGATGACCTCGGCCGTCACCTCGCTGCCGCGGTAGGCGGGCAGGCAGTGCAGGAAGATGGCCTCGGCGCCCGCGCGGTCCATGACCTCCTGCGTCACCTGGTACGGCAGGAACGGGGTGCGGCGGTCCTTGCCGTCGCCCTCCATGCCCATCGACACCCACGTGTCGGTGATGACCACGTCGGCGCCGACCACCTCCCCGATGTCGGAGGTGACGGTGACCGTCGCCCCCGTCTCCGCGGCGCGGGCGCGGGCACGCTCCACGAACTCCTCCTTGGGCAGGAAGCCCTCGGGGCCGATGATGGAGATGTCCATGCCCGCCGTGGCGAATCCGATCATGTAGGAGTTGGCCATGTTGTTGTCCCCGTCGCCGAGGTAGACGGCCTTGCGCCCCTTCAGCCCCGCCGGGCCCTCATCGGGGCAGAGGTTTTCCACGCAGGTCTGCAGGTCGGCGAGGATCTGGCAGGGGTGCAGGTCGTCGGAGAGGGCGTTGACGATGGGAACGGTGGCCGTCTCCGCCATGTCGAGCAGGTTCTGGTGGGCGTAGGTGCGCCACACGATCGCCTCGACGTAGCGCGACAGCACCGCCGCGGTGTCCTGGTACGTCTCACCCTTGCCCATCTGGGAGTTGCCGGTCTCGGTGACGATCGCGTGGCCGCCGAGGTGGGCAATCCCCGCGTCGAAGGAGAAGCGGGTGCGCGTGGACGTCTTGTCGAAGAGCACGGCGACCGACAGAGGGCCCTCGAGCGGGCGGCGAGACAGCGGCGCGCGCTTCAGCTCCGCGGCGAGGGTGAGCACCTCCGCCTGCTCGGCGGGGGTGAGGTCGTCGTCGGCGAGGAAGTGCCGGGGTGTGTGGCTCATCAGTTGTTCTCCTTAGTCTGTGTACCCGAGACGTCGCGCGAGCTGCAGGCGGCGAGGGTCTCCGCGAAGCGCAGCGCGGCCTCCGCGATCTCATCGTGGGTGATCACCAGCGGCGGGGTGAGGCGCACAACGCTTTCCGACGGCGCGTTCAGGATCAGCCCGCGCCGCAGTCCTTCGCCCACCGCTTCTTTGGCGAGCGGCTCGTCGAGCACGACACCGAGCATGAGCCCGCGTCCGCGCACCTGCCGCACCCCGGGGACGTCGCGAAGCAGGCCGGCGAAAGCCTCACCCTTTCTCGCGACCTCCGCGACGAAACCCTCGTCCACGGTGTCGAGCACCGCGTTGGCCGCGGCGCACACCACCGGGTTGCCGCCGAAGGTGGTGCCGTGGGAGCCGGGGGTGAGCAGGGACGCCGCCCGGCCCCGCGCGATGGCCGCACCGATGGGAAGGCCCCCACCGAGGCCCTTCGCCATCGTGATCACGTCCGGAGAGACGCCCTCGTGCTGGTGGGCGAAGAAGTCGCCGGTGCGGCCGACGCCCGTCTGAACCTCGTCGACGACCATGAGGATGCCGTGCTCGTCGCAGAGCTCGCGGACGGCGGCGAGGAAGCCCTCCGGGGCAGGGACGACGCCCGTTTCCCCCTGGATTGGTTCGAGGAAGATCGCCGCGACGGAGCTCGGGTCCATCCCGACGAGGGTGCGCAGATAGTCGCTGTCCCCGTAGGGGTAGTACTCCACGCCCGGAGTCAGCGGCTCGAAAGCCGCGCGCTTGTCGGGCTGACCCGTCAGCGCGAGCGAGCCCATCGTGCGGCCGTGGAAACCGTGCCGTGCGGCGAAGACCCTGCGCCGGCCGGTCAGGCGCGCGATCTTGAAGGCGGCCTCGTTGGCCTCGGCGCCCGAGTTGCAGAAGAACACGCGCGCGGAGTCGTCGCCGACGATCTCCTTGAGCCGCGCGGCGAGGCGCACCACCGGGGCGGAGGCGAAGATGTTCGAGACGTGGCCGAGCGAGGACAGCTGCGCGGTCACCGCGTCGACGATCGCCGGGTGGGCGTGGCCGAGCGCGTTGACCGCGATCCCGGCCAGCAGATCGATGTAGTCGTTGCCCTCGGAGTCGGTCACCACGGCGCCGCGGCCCGAAACGAGCTCGACGGGCGGGGTGCCGTAGGTGTTCATCAGCACCTCGCCCCACTGGGAGGTGATCTCACTCATGCCTGGTCATCCTTCCGAAAGACGGTTCCCTCTGGGTAGTTGGCGGCATCGTAGGCGTCGGGAAGCACCATCGTGCCGATGCCGCCCATGGTGAGGAGCTCGAGCAGGACGGAGTGCGCAATGCGCCCGTCGATGACGTGTGCGGCCCTGACTCCCCCGCGCACGGCGGTGAGGCAGGCCTCCATCTTTGGGATCATGCCCGAGTCGAGGCTGGGCATCATCCGCTCCAGCTCCCCCACCTGGATCTTGGACAGCAGTGAGTCCTTGTTGGGCCAGTCCGTGTACAGGCCCTCGACGTTGGTGAGCACGACGAGGCGCTCCGCGCCGATCGCGGCGGCCAGAGCGCCGGCAGCCTCGTCCGCGTTAATGTTGTAGACCTCCCCGTCGTCGCCGGGGGCGATCCCGGACACCACGGGGATGCGGCCGGCCTGGATGATGTCCATCACGGCGGACGGATTGACGTCGACGATCGTTCCGACCAGCCCGATGTCGCGCTGCTCGCCGTCCACCTCGACGGTGCGCCGCACCGCGTGGAACAGGCCCGCGTCCTCGCCGGAGGTGCCCACCGCGTAGGGCCCGTGGGAGTTGATCTTGCCCAGCAGGTCGCGCCCCACCTGGCCGAAGAGCACCATGCGCACCACGTCGAGGATCTCCGGGGTGGTCACGCGGAACCCGCCGACGAACTCCCCGCCCTCGAGGCCGAGCCGCGAGAGCATCGCGGAGATCTGGGGACCGCCGCCGTGGACGACCACCGGCTTCGCGCCGACGGTGCGCAAAAACACCATGTCGGCGGCGAAGGCGGCCTTGAGCGATTCGTCGATCATGGCGTTGCCGCCGTACTTCACCACCACGATCTTGTCGCGGTAGTGCTGCAGCCACGGCAGCGCCTCGGCCAGCACGTTGGCGCGCGTTTCATTGTTGAGGTTCACGGTTGTCTCCTCCCTCGGTGTCCGGGCCCACAGCACCTAGCTGCTGTAGGCGGAGTTGATCTCCACGTAGTCGTGGGACAGGTCGGTGGTGCGCACGGTGGCGCGCCCCAGCCCGCCGGTGCCGAGGTCGACGACCACGTCGATGTCGGTGCCGGACAGGTCCACGTCGCGCGCGCCCGGGGCCCCGGTGGAGTCGACGCAGACGGGGTGGCCGTTGAAGCTGACGGAGATCTTCTCCGGGTCCATCTCGGCGTCCGCCATGCCGACGGCGGCCAGGGTGCGCCCCCAGTTCGGGTCGGAGCCGAACATGGCGCACTTGAACAGGTTGTCGCGCCCGATGGTGCGCGCGGCGTTGCGGGCCTGCTCGTCGTTGGCGGTGCCCTGCACGGTGATGGAGACGCGCTTGGTCACGCCCTCCGCGTCGCCCTGCATCTGCTCCGCCAGGCTGGCGCAGACCGAGAGCACGGCCGCGTCGAGCTCCTCCTGCGTGGGGGTGCGGCCGCTGGCCCCGCTGGCCAGGGCGATCACGGTGTCGTTGGTCGAGGTGGAGCCGTCGATGTCGAGGGTGTCGAAGGTGACGGCGGTCGCCTTCCGCAGGGCCTCGTCGAGCTGGGCCGGGCTTGCCGACGCATCCGTGGTGACGCACACGAGCATCGTCGCCAGGGACGGCGCCATCATGCCGACGCCCTTGCCCATCGCCCCGACCGACCATCCGTCTCCGGCTGCGTGGGCCTCCTTGGCCACCGTGTCGGTGGTCATGATCGCCCGCGCGGCCTCCGCACCGTGGCCGCCGAGGCCCCCGGCGAGCTCGTTTATTCCGCGACGGACCTTGTCCATCGGCAGCATGTCGCCGATCAGCCCGGTGGAGCACACCGCGACGTCTGCCGCCGCCAGCCCGAGGGCCGCGGCGACGAGCTCCTGCTCCTCCGCTGCGTCGCGGTCGCCCTGGGCGCCGTTGCAGGCGTTCGCGTTGCCCGAGTTGAAGACGACGGCCCGTAGCTGCCCGTCCTCGACCGCGCGGCGCGAAACCTTCACCGGCGAGGCGACGACGCGGTTACGGGTGAACACGGCGGCCGCGGAGAACTCCGGGCCCTCGTTGACCACCAGCGCCATGTCCGGGGTACCGGAGGGCTTGATGCCTGCGGTCGTGGCCGCCGCGCTGAAGCCGGCGGGTGTGGTGACTCCCGTCATGGGGATCCTCTCCTCGTGTTCTGTGTGGTCGGGCGGTGTCAGGCTAGGGCGCGACGCCCACCGTGGGGAGACCTGCGGTCTCCTCCCAGCCGAGCGCGATGTTCATGCACTGGATTGCGGCCCCGGCGGTGCCCTTGGTCAGGTTGTCGATGGCGGAGGTGACAAGGAGGCGCCCCGCGTCCTCGTCGGCCTCGACCTGGACGTGGCACATGTTGCTGCCCACGACGTTCTGCGTCTGCGGCTGCGTGCCCTCCGGCAGGACCCAGACGAAGGGCTCGTCGCGGTAGAACTCCTCGTAGACCTCGCGCGCACGCGAGGTGGTCACACCCTCGGCGAGGGGGGCGGTGACGGTGGTGAGGATACCGCGCGGGACTGGTGCGAGCACCGGCGTGAAGCTGACCGTGACCGGCGTGTCCGTCACCTCCGCGAGGTTCTGCGCGATCTCCGGGGTGTGGCGGTGCCGCCCGGCCGTGTTGTATGCCTTGAGCGAGCCCATCGTCTCCGCCCCCAAGAGGGCGACGCTGGCCTTCTTCCCCGCCCCGGAGACGCCCGTGATCGAGACGACGGAGACGTCGGGTTCGGCGATCCCGGCGGCCAAGGCCGGCAGGGCGGCGAGGGTTGCGCCCGTGGGGAAGCAGCCGGGGATCGCAACGCGCGAGGAACCCGCGATCTGCTCGCGGTGGCCGGGCATCTCGGGGATGCCGTAGGGCCAGGAGCCAGCGTGGCCCTCGCCGTAGTAGCGGTTCCAGTCGGCGGCGTCGCGCAGCCGGAAATCGGCGGCGCAGTCCAGGATGAGCGTCGATTCAGGCAGCTGGCGGGCGATCTCGGCGGAGAACCCGTGGGGCAGGCCGAGGAAGACGACATCGTGGCCGGACAGCACCTCGGCGGTGGTCGGCTCGATCACCCGCCCGGCGAGGGCGGGGATGTGCGGCATCAGCTCGGCAGCCGGCTGACCGGCGCTGCTGTTGCCGGTGAGCGAGCCGATCTCCAGTTCGCCCGCGGCGAACCTGGGGTGGCCCAGCAGAAGGCGAAGGATCTCGCCTCCGGCGTATCCCGTGGCCCCCGCTACCGCTACCTTGAGTGTCATAGGGGCCACATTACGCAATTATGCGCCTAGTTGCAAGTTATGCACGCATCTCCGCCGCGAACTTCTCCTTCGCCGCGGCGGCGGCCGCCAGGCGGCCCTCGGATGCCTCCGCCTCGGTCAGCGTGCGGTCCGCGGCGCGGAAAACTAGGCCGAATGCCAGGGACTTCTTGCCCTCCCCCAGCTGAGCGGAACGGTAGACGTCGAAAAGCGTCACGCTCTCGACAAGCTCTCCCGCACCCTCCTCCACGACGCGGCGCACCGCCTCCGCCGGAACCTCCTCGTCGACGACCAGCGCGATGTCCTGGTTCACCACCGGGAACGCCGAGAGCACCGGCGCCGGGAGCCGCTCCTCGAAGGGCAGGGCCGTGAGATCCAGCTCCATGGCGCACGTCCGCGCGGGAAGCTCGAGCGCCTCAAGGACCTGGGGGTGCAGCTCGCCGGCGTAGCCGACCACCCGCTCCCCCGCCCGCAGCTCAGCGCAGCGGCCCGGGTGCCAGGGCAGGTGCTGCGCGGCGGCGACCTCGAGCTCGACTCCCGCCGCGCGGCCCACGGCCCGGGCGGACTCGATCGCGTCGGCCCAGGTGTAGGCCCTGCCTTCTCCCCACGGCCCGGCGAGTTCCTCGGCGCCCGTGGCGACGGTGGCAGCGTGGAGGTTCTGCTCGGGCAGGGAAGTGATGAGCTCCGCGATGGTGGCGTCGTCGGGGCGGGAGGCCACGCTGGGCAGCGGCGAGGCGTCGGCGCGCTTGAACGCCACCTGGGCGACGGAGAAGAGGGCGAGGTCGTGGCGACCCCGCGCGACGTTGCGGCCGACGGCCTCCAGCAGCGAGGGCAGCAGCGTGGTGCCCAGCACCCCGTAGTCGGCGTCGAGCGGGTTCTGCACCTTCACGGTGTTGCGGCGCGGGTCGTCAGCGTCCAGCCCCCAGGTGTCGAAGGTGTCGTTGGCGATGAACGGCGTCGGGATGACCTCCACGTACCCGGCGTAGGCCAGGGCGTGGGTGACGGCGCGGCGGCGCTTCTGCCCGCGCGAGAGTCCGCGCCCGCCGCGCGGGGTGGGCAGCACCGACGGGATAGCGTCGAGGCCCTCGAGGCGGACGATCTCCTCGATCAGCTCCACCGGCACGGTCAGATCCCCGCGCCAGGTCGGCGGGGTCACGCGCAGCGTGTCGCCGGCGGACTCGACGGCGCAGCCGACCTCCTCGAGCCGCTTCACGACGACCTCCGGGGCGTACTCCACGCCGATGAGCGCGCCGGGGGCGGAGACCGCCATCTCGATAGCCTCGCGCCCGGGCACCTCCCCGACCAGCGTGCGGCCGGCGGCGACGGTGCCGCCGGCGTAGCGCACCAGCAGCGCGCAGGCGATGTCCAGGGCTACCTCGACGATCGCGGGGTCCACGCCGCGCTCGAAGCGTCGGGAAGCCTCGGAGCTCAGCTTGTGGCGCCGCGCGGTGCGCGCGACGGTGAGCTCGTCCCACGTCGCGGCCTCGAAGTAGACGTTCGTGGTGGACCCGGAGATCTCGGAGGTCGTGCCGCCCATGACGCCTGCGAGCGACTGGATCCCGTTGTCATCGGAGATCACCACGTCGGACTCGCTGAGCGTGCGGGTGGTGTGGTCGAGGGTCTCAAACTTCTCTCCCCCGGCCGCGTTGTGGACGCGCAGGCCGCCGGCGATTTTGTCGGCGTCGAAGGCGTGCATCGGCTGGCCGAGCAGGACCATGACGTAGTTGGTGATGTCGGTCGCGGCGTTGACGGAGCGGATGCCGGAGAGCATGAGCTCGCGCTGCATCCAGAACGGTGCCTGGGCGGCCGGGTCGATGCCTTCGACCTTGCGCAGGCCGAATCGCTTGGCCTCCGTGGCGGGGTCGAGGTGGACGTCGATGAGCGTGCCGCTCGGCGCGGGGACGCCCGAGACGTCGATCCCGGCGACCGAGGGGTCGCGGGCGACATCGGCATAGGTGAGGCCGAACGCGGAGGCGATCTCGCGGGTCAGGCCGCGGGCGGACAGCGCGTAGCCGCGGTCGGGCGTGACGTTGACGTCGAAGACGGTGTCGGCGAGCCCGAGGCCCTCGCGCGCGTCCTCGCCGGGGGTGCCGAAGCCCTCCGGCAGGGTGATGATGCCCTCGCTCCTCGACGTCAGACCGAGCTCAGCGGCCGACGCCATCATGCCGTTGGAGATGTGGTCGTAGGTCTCGCGCGCGGCGATCTCGAAGCCGCCCGGCAGCACCGCGCCCGGCAGGGACACGACCACGAGGTCGCCCTCTGCAAAGTTGCGCGCGCCGCAGATGATGCCCTGCGGCTCGCCGGTCCCGTTGGCCTGCCCGACGTCGACCTGGCAGTAGCGGATGGGCTTCTTGAAGCCGGTGAGCTCCTCGATCTCGAGCACGCGGCCGAAGACGAGCGGCCCCGTCGTCTCCGGAATGGGCTCGTAGCCCTCCGTCTCGAAGCCGACGCGGACGAACCCGGCGTCGAGCTCCTCCGGGCTGACGGCCCAGCCCTCGTTTCCGGCTCCCTGCAGCAGGCGGGTGATCCAGTTCTGTGAAATCAGCATTGTTGTTGTGCTCCTCCTACGCCTGACTAGGCCTGTACGCCGAACGGGATGGTGAATCGGACGTCGCCCTCGACCATGTCGCGCATGTCGGTCAGCCCGTTGCGGAACTGCAGGGTGCGCTCCAGGCCCATGCCGAAGGCGAAGCCGCTGTAAACCTCGGGGTCGACCCCGACGGCGCGCAGCACGTTCGGGTTGACCATGCCGCAACCGCCCCACTCGATCCAGCCGGCGCCGCCCTTCTTGTTCGGGAACCACACATCGACCTCGGCGGAGGGCTCGGTGAACGGGAAGTAGTTGGTGCGCATGCGCGTCTTCGTCTCCGGGCCGAACAGCACCTTCGCCAGGTGGTCGAGGGTGCCGCGCAGGTGCGCCATCGTCAGGCCCTTGTCGACGGCCAGCCCCTCGATCTGGTGGAACACCGGCGTGTGGGTGGCGTCGAGCTCGTCGGTGCGGAACACGCGGCCAGGGCAGGCGATGTAGATGGGCACCTCGCGCTCGAGCATGGTGCGCACCTGGACCGGGGACGTGTGGGTGCGCATGACCTGCTTCGACCCCTCCTCGCCCACGTAGAAGGTGTCCTGCAGCGTGCGCGCGGGGTGGTCCGGGATGAAGTTGAGCGCGTCGAAGTTGAAGTACTCCGCCTCAACCTCGGGGCCCTCGGCGACCTCCCAGCCCATGCCGACGAAGATGTCGGCGATGTTCTCACTCAGGGTGGTGATGGGGTGCATCGCACCGAGCTGGCCGCGGTTGGTGGGCAGGGTGACGTCGACGGTCTCCTCGGCGAGCTGGCGCTCGCGGTGTTCCGCCTCGAGCATGTCCCTGACCTGTGCGAAGTGCTTTTCCACGCGGCCGCGCGCGATGTTGACGGCCTTGCCGGCGTCCTTGCGCTCGCTCTTCGGCAGCTGGCCCAGCGCCATGCGGGCCTGCGGGATGTACCCCTGCTCCCCCAGGTGTTCGCGGCGCGCCACAGCGAGCTCGTCGAGCGTCGTCGCGGCGTCGAAGGCCGCGATGGCGCTATCGGCAGCCGCGCCCAGCGCAGCTTCGGTCAATTCGATCTGAGGTGTGTCGGACACGTGCCTGTATGCCTTCTTCTCACGCGAAAACTTTCGTGGGCTATCTTAGCGGGGTTCACCAGGGCACCAGGCAACTGGTCGCGCCGATCTTGCCGACGCCCCACGGGCGCACCGGAACACCTACTCCACGTTCCTGTCCACTCGACCGCCTCGAAGACGGTGCGGTCGTCCCGCAGGTACAGGTCCATGAGCTCGAACGCCTCCGCGAGGGACTCCCGGTGGGCCCGGGCGTGAAGGCCGCGGCATACAGCAAACGCCCAGAATCACCCCGGGGACTTTCCGCCGTTTTCGGGGCAAACCGGCTGGTCGATGGCACGGCGGGCGCAGCGGCGGCGTTTAGCGTGTCTTTCAACGGTCCACGAGGCCGCCACTCCACTCCCGAAAGGATCACACCCCATGCGCTTCTTCGAAGGACGCCCGCTCGACCGACAAGCCGAGGACGTCGAGGACCAGGGCCTCGCGTTCGACCTCCAGACCATCGACAACCGCCTGTCCCGCCGCCGGCTCCTCGGCATGCTCGGCGTCGGGGCCGGCTCCGTCGCCCTCGCCGCCTGCGCCCCGGGCGGCTCCTCCTCGGGAACGACGTCGGGTGTGGCGTCGTCAAGCACTGCGTCAGGCACCGCGTCGAGCATTGCATCGAGCGCTGTGTCGAGCACCTCCGCGCTCACCGAGATGAAGACCGAGACCGCCGGGCCCTACCCCGGCGACGGCTCGAACGGGCCGGACGTGCTGGAGAAGGTCGGTGTCGAGCGGCGCGACATCCGCGGCTCCATCGGCGGCGGCGCCACCGCCAGCGGCATCCCCCTGACGCTGCGGATGAACATCATCGACATGGTCAACTCCAACGCCCCGCTCGCGGGCGCCGCCGTCTACGTCTGGCACTGCAACGCTGAGGGACAGTACTCGATGTACTCCAGCGGTCTGGAGGACGAGACCTACCTGCGCGGCGTCCAGGTCACGGGCGACGACGGCGCGGTCGAATTCACCACCATCGTCCCGGGCTGCTACGACGGGCGCTGGCCGCACATCCACTTCGAGGTCTTCCCCTCGGTGACCGACATCACCGACTCCACCAAGGCGATCCTCACCTCCCAGGTCGCCGTGCCGGCGGAGGTGGCCAGCGCCGCCTACGCCACCGGCAACTACGGCAACTCCGCCGCCAACCTGGCGAAGGTCAGCCTCGCCACGGACAACGTCTTCTCCGACGGCTGGGAGCAGCAGCTGCCTACGGTTTCGGGGGACACCCAGGCGGGCTACACCTTCACCATCGACGTCCCGATCGACACCACCACGGCCAACAGCGGCGGCGAGATGCCGGGCGGTGGCCAGCCCCCGATGGGCGGGATGCCGGGCGGTGGCCAGCCCCCGATGGGCGGGACGCCGCCGCAGCCCCCGACCCGCTAGCCCGGGTACTCTCTCCTACACCTCCGGGGCGTGGATCGCCTTGGAGGTTTCCCACATGCACATCGCGGCCGCGGTGGCCAGGTTGAGCGATTCGGCGCTGCCGTGGATGGGGATGGACACGCGGTAGTCCGCGGCCTCAATCACGTCCTCGGGCAGCCCGTGGGCCTCGTTGCCGAACAGCCAGGCCGTCGGCTCGCGCAGCCGCGGGGCCGCCTGGTCGAGCGGGACCTCCCCACCTGCGGTGGTCGCCGCGATGGTCAGCCCCGCCGCGCGCAGCTGACCGAGAACCCCCGCGATGTCGCGTTCCCGGGCGACCGGCACGTGGAAGAGGGACCCGGCGGAGGCGCGCACCGCCTTGCCCGATTCAGGGTCCACAGCGTCGCCCGCGAAGACGACGGCGTCGGCGCCGCAGACGTCCGCGATACGCACGAGCGTGCCCGCGTTGCCGGGATCGTTCGTCTCCACCCCCACGGCGACGAAGCGGGGCTTTCCCTTGAGCACAGACCCGAGGGTCCACAGGACCGGCGAGCACACCGCAAAGATTCCCGTCGTGTGCACGGTGTCCGAGAGGTGGGCGGCCGCCTTGTCCGTGATCGCGTGCGTGAAAACGTTCATGTACCCCGCCGTGGTGACAATCTCCGCGAACTCGTCGGCCGCGCGCTCGGTGACGAAGACGTCCGTCGCCGCGCCCGTGGCCACGGCAGCCTCCACCGAGTTCGCCCCCTCAGCGAGGAACCGCCCCGCTTTACGACGCCCCTGCGCCCTGTGCAGCTTCGCCGCGTTGACGATCCGGGGGGTGCGTTCCGTGAAGGGTTCAGAAAAGTCGAGGGCCATGGATACTCAGCGTACCGGGGCCCCGCCGGAACACGCGAAAGCCCGCCCGTCCCACGGTGAGGTGGGGGCGGGCGGGCGTCGGCAAGCTCGTGCTTAGGCAGCCTTGGGGGCGTTGACGTCCTCCGGGAGGGCGTTCTTGGCCACCTCGCAGATGGCGGAGAAGGCCGCGAAGTCGTTGACCGCGAGGTCGGCGAGAATCTTGCGGTCGACCTCGACCTCGGCCAGCTTGAGGCCGTGGATGAGGCGGTTGTAGGTGATGTCGTTCATGCGGGCCGCGGCGTTGATGCGCTGGATCCACAGCTTGCGGAACTCGTTCTTGCGCTGGCGGCGGTCGCGGTACGCGTAGGTCTGGGAGTGGAGCCACTGCTCCTTGGCCTTGCGGTACAGGCGGGAGCGCTGGCCGCGGTAGCCCTTGGCGGACTTGAGGATTGCGCGGCGCTTCTTCTTGGCATTGACCGAACGCTTAACACGTGCCATGAGTCATACTTCCTTGTCTAGCTGTTCAAGATGGTGCGGTTGCTTAACGTGTGGCAGTGCTTAGGACATGCCGAGGAGGCGCTTCATGCGCTTGACGTCGGCGGGGGCGACGTCGGTGGTGCCGGAGAGCTTGCGGCGGCGCTTGGAGGAAAGCTTCTCGTTCAGGTGGCGCTTGCCGGCCTGCTCGCGACGCAGCTTGCCCTTGCCGTTGACCTTGATGCGCTTGGCGGTGCCCTTGTGGGTCTTCTGCTTCATGTTGAAAGCCCTTCAGAGTTCAGACGGTTGATATGTGTACTACTTCTTGCCCTTGCGGGCCGGCCCGAAGACCATGGTCATGTTGCGGCCGTCCTGCTTCGGACGGGACTCCACCACTCCGAGCTCCCCGATATCGTCCGCGAGGCGCTCGAGGAGGCGGTAGCCGAGCTCCGGGCGCGACTGCTCGCGGCCGCGGAACATGATCGTGACCTTGACCTTGTTACCCTTTTCCAGGAAGCGCTCGACGTTGCCCTTCTTGGTCTGGTAGTCGTGCTCATCGATCTTGGGGCGGAACTTCTGTTCCTTCACCACAGTCTGCTGCTGGTTCTTCCGGGCCTCGCGGGCCTTCTGATCCTGCTCGTACTTGAACTTGCCGTAGTCCATGATCTTGGCCACGGGCGGCTTCGCGTTGGGCGCAACCTCGACGAGGTCGAGGTCCGCTTCGTAAGCCAACTTGCGGGCGTCATCGGTGCGGACAATGCCCACCTGCTCGCCGGACGGGCCGACGAGACGAACTTCGGGAACGCGGATGCGCTCATTGATCCGAGCTTCAGCGCTGATGAGAACTCCTAAAAGACGTGAGAAACAATGTCGGTCGCTACCGAACCACTCTTGTCGAGCTCAACCCATGCAAAAAATCCCGCGCGCCTGACGACGTCACGGGAGTCCTTCCGGGTGCAGCCCGCGCCCGGGGGGCGCGTGCCGTACCGTTGACCCGCAGCCTTCCCGTTGCCGGGCGGCGGAGGGTGGGAGAAACTCCACTTGTGGCCCGCGCTGCCAAAGGCGCACGGGCGGTAGTGAGTCGAATGTTAGCACCTCTACCCCGGTGGCACAAATCCCTCCCTCGCCCCAGGTATTGATCCTCTGTATCTCCTGGGCACCCCTAGGTATCAGCGGCCGGAGACGCTACCCTGTACGCGTGAACAAGGTAGCCGCCCCGGGCCAGCCCAGCAACGCCCCGGCACTGAACTGGAAAGTTGCCGCCCTCGGGGCCGCGGCCCTCGCCGTCTCGGCGGCCATCCAGCCCACTGGCCTGGGGGCGCTTGCCGCCGGGCTCGTCGCCGTCGCGATCGTCTCGCTCGCCCAGCGGTGGCCCGTGTCCGCGGGGTGCGCGATGCTTGCCCTGTTTCTTGTCGTCTCCGCCAACGAGACCGTGCGCAGCCCCGTCGTGGTGTTCTCCGTGCCCTTCCTCGTCGCCTCGCAGGCTCTCGCCGGCCACCTCCGCGCCGCGGCCGCCTTCGCGGTTGCGCTCGGATACGTCTGCGTGACCAGCCCCTTCACCGGCCAGTGGCTCCCCTACGACCTCTCGGGCACGGTCATCTTCGCCGCGACTCTGGCCGCGGGCCTGTGGGCGGGTGCCCACCTGCGCCGACAGCGCCTCCAGCACCGCGCCCAGCAGCGCCGCCTCGAGGAGGAGATGGAGCAGCGCCGGGAGCAGCTGACGCGGGCGCTGCACGACTCTGTGGCGACCACGCTGACCTCCGTGGTGATGCGCGCGGAGACGCTGGGCCTGAGCGCCGCCGACTCCCCCGCCGTGGAGGAGACGTCCGAGCTCATCGCCGAGGAAACTCGCCAGGCGATGCAGGAGGTGCGCCACCTCATCCAGGTCACGAGGGTCGACGACGCGCTCGAGCCCGAGCCCGCACCGATCGACCGCACGATCTCCGACCAGGTCAGCGTGACCGCGCGCCTGCTGCGCAGCCACGGCTTCACGGTCGAGGGCGACGCCTCCGCCCGCGGCCGGCGCGATTCCTTCCCCGCGGGATTTGAGCGCGTCTTCGCGGAGATGGCCACCAACGCGATGAAGTACGCGCGGCCGGGCTCGGAGATTAGGATGGCGCTGGAGCAGGGCGGCGCGAACCTCCGCTTCACGATGTCGAACGAGGCGTCCCGGCGCCGGGCGCTGCCCGCCATGACGAGCGGCTTCGGCCTGAAGCAGAGCGCGCGGCTCGTGGCCCACCACGGGGGAACATTTTCCGCGGGGGTGCGCGACGGGCGGTGGGCGGTCGTCCTCGAACTGCCCGTCACCGCGCTCTTCCGCCCCGACCACACCCCCATTCCGGGTGGAGACTTTCGTGCCAAGGTTGCCGCCCGGCACCAGCCGCCGGCACCACAGGGATGAAAATGGAGCTGAACCCGTGGATCCAGCGTCCCGCGTGAACGTACACACCGCCTTTCGCGAAAGGAACTGAGATGAAGAACCGCATTGTCGCCGGCCTCGCTGCCGCGCTGGTCGCGCTGAGCTGCGCGCCGTCCGCCCAGGCCGAGTCTTCGCCCGCACGCGCGGAGGAGCCCATGGTGGAGGAGACCACCCAGACCATCGGCTTCTACTCCGCGATGACCGACTTCCTCTCCTGCACCTACTACCCCATGCGCCCGTGGTGCCCTAACGCCTCCCGCTACGCATGAGCAGCACCATCAACGTCCTCCTCGTTGATGACAGCCCGCTAGTCCTCAGCTCCTTCCGCCACTACTTCGACACCACGGAGGACATCGAGGTGGTGGCGGTGGCGTCGAACGGCGAGGAGGCCCTCGAGCAACTCGCGCTTCACGACGTCGACGTCGTCCTCGCCGACATCCACATGCCGACGATGGACGGCCCGACGCTGCTGGAGAACATCAACCTGCTGGAGCGCCGCCCGATCTTCATCGCCGTGACCGCTTTCGATTCGGACCGCACGATGCTGCGCATCCTCCGCCTGGGCGGGGCGGGGTACGTATTGAAGAGCGAGCGCCCGCGCGTGCTTATCGACGCCGTCCGCTCCGCCACCGACGGGGGCATGGTCGTCTCCCCACAGGCCATGGCGCGCCTGGTCACCCACCTGCGCGACGAACGGCCAGCGCACAGCCGCGTCGACCCCCTCGCCGAGGCGATGAAGCTGCAGACCCTCACCAACTCCGAGAAGAGCGTGCTCACCCTGCTCTGCCGCGGAATGTCCAACGCGGAGATGGCCGAGGAGCTGAACTACTCGGAGTCGACGATCAAGAAGTACGTCTCCAGCATCATCGACCAATTCGGGGCCACCTCGCGCCTCAACCTGGTGGTGAAGGTCCTCAACGCCGAGTACTGAAGCCGAACACGGGGGCGTCATCCTCCCGCAGCTCGGCGTAGCGGGACTCGGGCACCGTCGCGGAGTACGGCGCGCCCTCGGCGACCCACTTCTGATCCTCGGAGCAGCGCACGTTCCGCGCGTCCGTGTCGAGCATCATGAACCCCCACACCAGCTTGCCCTGGCGGCCGGGCCCCAGCTGGTACGGCCCGACGACCTGGCCCACCGACCAGTGCTGCACGCGCACGTAGTTGAACCCGTAGGCCATGCTGAGGTACTTCTCGATCTCCCCCTTCGGCGCCACCGCGGCGGAGACCTGGAGGGTCGTGGTGCGGGCCTGTTTGACGGTCTGCTTGACCGGCAGCGCGAAGTCGTTGCGGTTGGCCACGCTCGCCGCGTCCGTCTGGTCGAACCAGCGGCGCTCGGCGGAGACGTCGATCCCGCCCTCGCCCGGTGTGGCGCAGCGGCTGCCCGGCCGGTAATCGTCGTTCCAGCGCTGCGGGAGGATGTACTCGACCGGGCCCCGCGTCTCGGCCACCGCGCCCGGGGCGGGCCACGCCAGCGCGAGGGCCGCGGCCGCCGCCACCGCATACAGGATCGGGGCCCGCATCAGCTGAACTTCACGTTGTCGCGGGTGCTGACCTCCACGTGGCGCTCCGCCGGCAGGGAGGCCGTGAAGGTCTGGCCGGTGCCGTGCCAGGTGCCGTCCTGGCCGCACACGGTTTTCTCGCCGGAGAAGTCGGAGACGACCCAGCCGGCGCGCATGACGGCCGTGGTGCCCGGGGCGATGTCGTACGGGCCGACGACCTCGCCGACCTCGTAGGAGTCGGACGTCGTGTAGCTGGTGGAGAAGGACATCTTGATCAGGTTGAGGATCGGGAAGTCGATGCCCGCCGAGACCTTCCACTCCTTCGTCTTCTTCTCCGTGATCGAGCGCGTCAGCGGGATCGGGGTGGCGTTGTAGTTGGACACGGTCCAGGTGCCGGCGGAGGCGTCGAAGTAGGTGCGGTCGATGCGGATGGTCTGGCCCGTGTCCCCGGGGTTGGCGCAGGCGGCGCCGATGGTGGTCGGGTTCGCCGTGCCCATGTCGCGCGCGGGGAGGGCGTCGGCGGGGGCGGCCGGGATGGTGAGTGCGCCGGCGGATACGGCGAGGGCTGCGGCGGTGGCCGCGGCGCGAGAAACGATGCTCATGGGGTGTGCTCTTTCGGTTGGGGTGTCAGTAGGTGGTCTGGGTGGGAACGGGCAGCCCGGCCCACTCGTCGGGGGTGACGTCGGTAGTCTGGGTCGAGCCGTCGCGCGAGGTGACGGTCGCCTCGGCCCAGAACCCGGCCGGGGCTGTCGAGGTGCCGCGCGCGAAGACGCGGTCGTAGCTGCGCTCCGCGCCCGCCGTGCCGCAGGTGAACTCCGAGTACTGCACGCGCATCATCGTGGTGCCGTACTCCACGCGCACCCGGTCTCCGGGCTCGAGTTCGATGGGGTCGAGTGCCGTGCCGACGGGCATGTACGCGCGCTGGGCGGCCCCGACGGACTCGAGCCAGCCCTCCGGGAGGCGCCCGGCGTTTCCGCGGTACGCCATCTCCCCGTTGAACTGGGCCCCGACAACGTGGTCGACGACGGGCGTGTAGGTTTGCTGGCCGTCGGACCAGTTCAGGAAGTCCTGGGAGTAGCCCGGCTTGCGGAACGTCGGGGCGATCCCCCGGATCTCGTGCGGGTACCACTGCGGGTAGGCGGCGTCGCACGCCGCGCCGAACTCCGGCCAGCTCGGGTCGCGCTTCGGCGTGGCGGAGGGGGTGACGATGCGGTCCTGCTTCTCGTCCGCGATCTTCTCCAGGCTCGGGCCGGTCACCGCGTTGTAGGGCTTGTCGATGGGTTTGCTGTTCGCGCCCTGCGCGCGCGAGGGGATGTGGAGGGCCTGCTGGTCCACGCTGCCGTCCGCGTGGATGATGTGGGCGAACGCGTAGCGCTCGGCGGGCCCGGTCCCGCGGACGACGTTCGCGCCCGGCATGTTCTGGTAGAACCCGTCCTGGCAGGTGACCATCATCGAGATGAAGTCCTTTTCCAGCACCCCGAACTCGACGCGGAAGGTCTCCCCCGGGCCGAGCTTGATCGGCCCGAAGGTCTCCCCTTCAATCCAGCCGTTGTCCGTGGTCAGGCCTATGTCGGACCGCGCGGTGGTGTCCCAGTTGGAGGGCAGGGCCGCCTTCGAGTTGGCGGAGATGACATGGTTGGTGCCGCTTTCCACCTTCGCCGTATAGTCGACGGCCTGGCTGGTGGTGTTCCTGAACTCCAGGACGCCGTCGCTGAGGTAGCGCCGCGCGGTTTCGCCGTAGCGCCACTCGGGGTAGCCCTGCGCGTGCGCCTCGCCGGGCGTGCAGGGCTGGTAGAGGTTCTCGATCGGGTAGCCCTGTGGCATCGGCGGTACGTTCGCCGCGCCGGCGGGCGCGGCCCCCACAGCCAGGGCCGTCAGCGCCGTGGCGACGGCAGCTGCTGCAATCTTGGTCAACGTGTGCCCCTCTTTCTCGGCATTTCTCTTCCTGCTGGAAGGCTATGCCCAGGAAAGAGCCCGCGGGAGGGACCCGAGGGAGACGTGAACGAAAGTATCCCCCTTCGCTGTCGCGCCCAACCTGGCCCGACCGCGCGTTTCGGCCGGGGAGACGGCGAGGGTATCTACTTTCGTCTCCACCCTTCAGGGTGCGCCCGGCCAGGTGTTCTGCTAGGCCAGGATGTCCCTGAGGAACCCGCCCGTGAACGAGCCCTCCACCCGGGCGACGTCCTCCGGCGTGCCCTGCGCGACGACGGTGCCGCCACCGGAGCCGCCCTCCGGGCCCATGTCGATGATCCAGTCCGCAGACTTGATCACGTCCAGGTTGTGCTCGATGACGAGCACGGTGTTGCCCTTCTCCACCAGGCCGTTGAGCACGAGCATGAGCTTGCGGATGTCCTCGAAGTGCAGGCCGGTCGTGGGCTCGTCGAGGATGTAGATGGTCCGGCCGTTGGAGCGCTTCTGCAGCTCCGCGGCGAGCTTGACGCGCTGCGCCTCGCCGCCCGACAGGGTCGTCGCGGCCTGACCGAGGCGGACGTAGCCGAGGCCGACGTCGACAAGCGTGTTGAGGTAGCGGTGGATCGAGGTGATGGGCTCGAAGAACTCGGCCGCCTCCGAGATGGGCATGTCGAGGACCTCGGCGATGTTCCTGCCCTTGTAGCGCACTTCGAGCGTCTCCCGGTTGTAGCGGGCGCCGCCGCAGACCTCGCAGGGCACGTACACGTCCGGCAGGAAGTTCATCTCGATCTTGATGGTGCCGTCGCCGCGGCAGGCCTCGCAGCGGCCGCCCTTGACGTTGAAGGAGAACCGGCCCGCCTTGTAGCCGCGCACCTTCGCCTCCTGCGTCTCCGCGAAGAGGTTGCGGATCTTGTCGAAGACCCCAGTGTACGTGGCCGGGTTGGACCGCGGGGTGCGCCCGATCGGCGACTGGTCCACCTGCACCAGCTTGTCCAGGTTGTCCAGCCCCTCGATCTTCTTCACCCGGCCGGGCACCTGGCGCGCTCCGTTGAGCTGGTTCTGCAGGGTCTTGGCCAGGATCTCGTTGACCATCGTCGACTTGCCCGAGCCGGACACGCCCGTCACCGCGACGAGGACGCCGAGGGGGATGTCCACGCTGACGTTGCGCAGGTTGTTTTCCCGCGCGCCGGTGATCCGGATCCGCCGGTCCTTGTCCACCGGCCGGCGAGTCTCGGGGACCGCGATCTCCTTGCGCCCGGCGAGGTAGTCGCCCGTCAGCGAGTTCTCCGCCTCGAGGATGCCGGCGGGCTCGCCCTGGTAGACGATCTCCCCGCCGTACTCGCCCGCGAGCGGGCCGACGTCCACCATCCAGTCCGCAGCCTTGATCGTGTCCTCGTCGTGCTCCACCACCACGAGCGTGTTGCCCAGGTCGCGCAGCTTCTTCAGCGTGGCGATGAGCCGCTGGTTGTCGCGCTGGTGCAGGCCAATGGAGGGCTCGTCGAGGACGTAGAGGACCCCGGCCAGCCCGGAGCCGATCTGGGTGGCCAGGCGGATGCGCTGGGCCTCGCCGCCCGACAGTGTCCCCGCCGAGCGGGCCAGGGTGAGGTAGTTGAGGCCGACGTCGAGGAGGAAGTGCAGGCGCGCCTGGATCTCGCGGAGCACCGCACCGGCGATCATCTCCTCGCGGTAGCCGAGCTTGAGGTTGTCGAGGTACTCGGAGGCGTCCTCGACGGAGAGCTCGGTCAGTCCCGCGATCGACTTCTCGCCGTGGGAGGTCGAATCCAGGCGCACGGCGAGGATCTCGGGCTTCAGGCGGGTCCCCTCGCACGTCGGGCACGGGATTTCCCGGGTGTAGGCGAGGAGGCGTTCCTTCTGGCTGTCCGACTCGGCCTGCTCCATCTTGCGCTCGAGGTAACCGATCACGCCCTCGTAGGCGGCGGAGAAGGAGCGCTGCCGCCCGTAGCGGTTCTTGTAGCGCACGCTGATCTTGGTCTTCGACCCGGAGACGAGGTGCTTCTGCTGGGGCTTGGTCAGCGAGGAGAACGGCGCGTGGGCGTCGAAGCCTTCCTCAGCGGCGAGCGCCTCGATGAGTTTGACGAAGTAGTTCTTGTTCGGGCTGGAGTTCCAGGGCTGGAAGGCATCGACGGCTGGCGCGTCCGGGTCTGGGATGACCAGCTCGGTGTCGATCTCCTTGCGCACGCCGAGGCCGTCGCAGGCCGGGCAGGCGCCGAAGGGCGAGTTGAAGGAGAACGCGCGGGGCTCGTATTCCTCCACCCCGAGCGCGTGGCCGTTCGGGCAGGCCATCTTCTCGGAGTAGATGCGGTAGCGCTCCGGGTCGCCCTCCTCGGCGTCGACGAACTCGACGGCGACAAGGCCGTCGGCAAGCTTGAGGGCGGTCTCGACGGAGTCGGTGAGGCGCTGCTTCTGGCTCTCCTTGACCTGGAGGCGGTCGACGACAACGTCGATGGTGTGCTTGACCTGCTTCTCCAGCGTCGGCGGGTCGGAGAGCTGGTGGGTCTCGCCGTCGACGGTGACGCGCGAGTAGCCCTGAGCCGCGAGGTCGGCGAAGAGGTCGACGAACTCGCCCTTGCGCTTGCGCACGACCGGGGCGAGGACCTGGAACTTGGCGCGCTCCTCGCGCGAGAGGATCTGGTCGACGATCTGCTGCGGGGTCTGCCGGTCGATGACGGCGTCGCAGACCGGGCAGTGCGGGGTGCCGGCGCGGGAGTAGAGCAGGCGGAGGTAGTCGTAGATCTCGGTGATGGTGCCCACCGTGGAGCGCGGGTTGCGGTTGGTCGACTTCTGGTCGATGGACACCGCGGGCGAGAGCCCGTCGATGTAGTCGACGTCCGGCTTGTCCATCTGGCCGAGGAACATGCGGGCGTAGGAGGACAGGGACTCCACGTAGCGGCGCTGCCCCTCGGCGAAGATGGTGTCGAAGGCGAGCGAGGACTTCCCCGAGCCCGACAACCCCGTGAAGACGACCATCTTGTCGCGGGGCAACTCTACGTCGACGCCCTTGAGGTTGTGTTCGCGCGCGCCGCGCACAGTGAGCCGATCAGCCACGTTGTCTCTCGTCCTTTGGGTCGGGGGCTTTTCTACCGAACTTACCAACGCCGATGTCAGCCGGGTTATTTCATTCGCCGCTACCCTGGCCCCCATGACCGACGAGCTTTCCCTCCACCAGATCTCCGTCTCCGAGATGGACAACAACTGCTACCTCCTCGCCGCCGGGGGCCGGGGCCTGCTTATCGACGCCTCGGACGACGCCCCGGCCCTGCTCCGCCTCGCGGAGCAGGCGGGCGTGCAGATCACCGACGTGCTGACCACCCACCGGCACCACGACCACGTGCGGGCGCTGCCGGAGGTCCTCGAGCACACCGGCGCGACCCACTGGGCCCCCTTCCTCGACGCCCCGGCGTTGCCCGCCGAGGTCGACCGCGAGCTCAACGAGGGCGACACCGTGGATTTCGCCAGGCACGCGCTGCCGGTGCACATCCTCCGCGGGCACACCCCGGGCGGGGCCTGCGTGGTCGCGGAGATCGACGGGGTGACCAACCTCTTCGTGGGCGATTCCCTCTTCCCGGGCGGGCTGGGCAAGACGGATTCCGAGGGGGACTTCGTCCGCCTGTTCCGCGACGTCAGGGAGAAGATTTTCGAGGCCTACCCCGACGACGCCGTCGTGCGGCCCGGCCACGGCAAGCCCACGACGCTGGGGCGGGAGCGCCCCAGCCTGGACGAATGGTGGGAGCGCAGGTGGTGAGAAAACCGTGGCACCGGCCCGCGGAATCTGTCTAGAGTGGAAGTCGAACATCCAATAGGTAAGAGAAAAGGAATGCAACTGATGATTCGCAAGTTCGCACGTCCGATGCTGGCGTCGGTCTACGTCGCCGACGGCGTGGAGACGGTTCTGAACCCCTCCGCGCACCGCGACGACGCCCAGGCCGTCCTGAAGAAGGTGCGCTCGGTTGTGCCGCGAGAGTACCGCTCCTTCGTCCCGGACTCCCCGGAGACCGCCGCCCTGGCAATGGGCGGGGTCAAGGTGGGCGCGGGCGCCCTCTTCGCCCTGGGCAAGGCACCGCGCACCGCAGCCTCGCTGCTGGCCGCGACCGCCGTGCCCTCTCTGCTGGGCCGCCACGCCTTCTGGGACGCCCACGACGAGCAGGAGAAGACCCGCCGCCGCACCGGTGCCCTGACCGACGTCGCCCTCCTCGGCGGCGTTTTGCTCGCCACCGTTGACACGGAGGGCAAGCCGAACCTGCAGTGGCGCGCCAAGAAGGCCGCGTCGCAGACGAAGAAGAACGTGCAGAAGGCGCTGCCCACCCAGTCCGAGACCGAGAAGGCCATGGGCAAGGCCAGCGACTGGCTCTCCGACACGACCGAGCAGGTCACCTCCTACGTCGACGACAACAAGGACGACTGGAAGAAGGCCGCCGGCTCCTTCCTCGAGGACGCCAAGGAGCAGACCACCAGCCTCCTGTCCACCGCCGCAGACCAGGCCCAGAGCACCTACGAGGACCTGAAGCCGAGCAAGGTGCAGCAGTTCAAGGCGAAGCGCAAGGTCAACAGCCTCGTGGGCGACCTGCAGAACTCGCTGGACAACCTCGCCCCCTCCGACGCGGACAAGAAGAAGGCGAAGCGCAAGGCCACCAAGGCCAGCGCCAAGGTTCAGGGCCGCGCTCAGGAGGCCGTCGACAAGCTGCAGGATGCGTTCGACAACCTCGATGTCGCCCCGTCCAAGCGCCAGCAGCGCCAGTGGAAGCGCAAGGCCAACAAGGCCCAGAAGCGCGCCCAGAAGGCCGTGAAGCGGGCGCAGAAGAAGCTGGGCTAAACCGAACCCCGGCCGGCACCCCGTCTCCCTCCTCGGCGAGGGCGGCGGGGTGTACTGTTGCTAGGATCGTTGCCCTCCCATGATCGACCCCAGGAGGTGTGCGGGTGCACAACCCGACGGATAACGCCGACCCGGCGCCAGCCGAGGAACAGGCGTACGCGGACGGCCTCTTCGCCCGCCTCGACGCGGAGGTCCGCGCGGCGCAGGAGAAGCTGGAACAGGTCCAGGCCGACGTCGACCCCGACAACCCGGACGCGGACGCGCTCGTGCGCCGCGAAACGGAATACCACGGCCTCAACGCGAAGCTCGACGCCCTCGGCGTGGCCGAGGTCGGCCTCGTCTTCGGGCGCATCGACGTCGCCGACACGGAGCCCGAGAACCCCGCCCCGGGGCGCGCGGACGTGGACCGGCGCTACATCGGGCGCATGGGCATCGACGACCGGGACGACCACTACCGCACCCTCCTCCTCGACTGGCGCGCTCCCCTCGCCCGCCCCTACTACCTGGCCACCACCGCCCACCCGGAGGGGGTGGAGACGCGGCGCAACATCCGCATGCGCGGCCGCACGGTCACCGGCGTCGACGACGAGGTCCTCTCCGGTGAGGCGCGCGTCGGCTCGACGGCGGACGTGGGCAACGAGGCCGCGCTTCGCGACGCCATGAACCGCGCCCGCACCGGCCGCATGCAGTCCATCGTGGAGACCATCCAGCGCGAGCAGGACGAAATCATCCGCGACTCCACCCGGGGCGTGCTCGTGGTGCAGGGCGGGCCCGGCACGGGCAAGACCGCTGTCGCCCTCCACCGCGTCGCCTACCTGCTCTACACGTGGCGCGAGCAGCTCTCGCGCACCGGCGTGCTCATCCTCGGGCCGAACCGAACCTTCCTGGACTACATCTCGCGCGTGCTGCCCGAGCTCGGCGAGACGGGCGTGGTGCTCAGCACCGTCGACACCCTCGTCCCCGGTTTCTCCCCGACCGTCCGCGACGAGCCTCTCGCCGCGCGGGAGGTGAAGGGCTCGGAGGAGATGGCCACCATCCTCAAGCGCACCGTCCAGCACCACCAGCGCGTCCCCGACGAGGCGGTGGAGCTGGCGGTGGGCTCGGTGCGCATCGCCGCGACCCCCGCGATGGTCAAGGCCGCCCGCACCCGCGCGCGCCGCGCGCGCCTGCCGCACAACCGCGCCCGCGGCGTGTTCGCCGAGGCGCTGACGCGCTCGCTGGCCGAGGCGCTAGCGCAGCGCATCGGCGAGGACCCCCTGGGCGGGGAGAACCTCCTGAGCACCGCGGACGTGGACCAGCTCCACGACGACCTGGCGGAGGAGCCGGGCGTCGCGAAGCTTGTCGACGCCCTCTTCCCCGCCCTGGACCCGGAAGCCGTGCTCGCCGAGCTGCTCTCCTCCCGCGAGCTCATCGCCGAGGTGGCGAAGGACTACGACGACTACACCCGCGACGCCCTCTTCCGCCCCGACGGCGCCGCCTTCGCCCCCTCCGACGCGGCGCTGGTCGACGAGCTTGCCGAGCTGATCGGCCGCGTGGACGAGGAGGAGAAGCGGGAGCAGGAACGGCAGGAGTGGCTGCGGCAGGTCGCCGAGGCCGAGGATGCACTCGACGTCCTCGCCTCCTCGGAGTCCACGGACAACGACGACGACCAGTTCGAGGCGGAGATCCTCTCTGCCGCCGACGTCATCGACGCGGAGACGCTCGCGCAGCGCCAGCGGGAGACGGACGTGCGCTCGACGGCGCAGCGCGCCCGGGCCGACGCGACGTGGGCCTACGGCCACGTCATCGTGGACGAGGCCCAGGAGCTGTCCCCGATGGAGTGGCGGATGGTGTTCCGCCGCTGCCCCTCACGGTGGATGACGCTCGTGGGGGACACCGCGCAGACCTCCGCACCCGCGGGTACGGACGACTGGTCGGCCGCGCTCGCCCCCTTCGTCGGGGAGCGCTACCGCACCCACGAGCTGACGGTGAACTACCGCACCCCGGCGGAGGTGATGGGATCGGCCAACGAGGTCCTCGCGGCGATCGACCCGGGGGCACAGCCGGCGACCGCGATCCGCTCCACCGGCGTACCGGTGCGTTACCTGCCCTCGGGCACCGACCCGGCCTCCGCCCTGCCCGCCGAGGACGGGCGCACCTCCGCCGTGATCACGGCGGGCAACGTCGCCCAATGCAAGGGCCTCGAGTTCGACCACGTCGTCGTGGTGGAACCCGAGGCCATCGTGGGGTCCTCGCCCCAGGGGTGGCAGGACCTGTACGTGGCGATCACCCGCGCCACCCAGACGCTGACAGTGATCGGCCCGATGCCGTCCTAGCCGCTAGTTGACGGTGTGGACGATCATGACGTCGCAGTCCGACTGGCGGGCGACGTCGGCCGGGACGGAGCCGAGGAGGCGCCCGGTCAGGGAGTTGATGCCGCGGTTGCCCACGACGAGCAGGTCGGCCTTGTTGTCGTTGACGATGGCCATAAGAGCCTCGACGGGGGTGCCGGGGCGGATCGCGGTCTGCACGTCCTCGGCGCCGACGCTGCGGGCGTGCTCGACGGCCGCGTCGAGGTTGGCGCGGGCCTGCTCGTCGCCGAGGATGGTCACGGAGTCCTGGCGCAGGGTCTTGGAGGCGTCGTCCTCCGTCTCGTAGTAGGCGGTGCCGATCACGAGCGTGGAGCCGAAGGCGGCGGCGATCTTCGCGGCGCGCTCAACGGCGAGGAGAGAGGACTTCGAGCCGTCGCTGCCGACGACGATGGTCTTGTAGTTGTTGGCCATGGGTGAATTAACCTTTCCTGAACTTCGGGCCTCGGGCGGGCGCGCCACCACGGAACCTGCGATTGACTAAACAGTTTACCCCGAAAAAACTAGTCGTGACCCTCCGCCCTCGTATCAACGAGCATGACGTCCACCGGCGACTTCTTCGCCACGCTGCCGGGGATGTTGCCGAAGAACCGACCGGCCAGCGAGCGCATCCCCTTGTTGCCCACCACGAGCAGGTCGACGTGGTATTCGAGCGCGGCCTCGAGCAGGACGTTGGCCGGCTGGCCGGGGCGCGCGGTGAGCGTGACGCGGGGCGCCTGCTCCTCCTCCGCGATAACCCGCGCGGCGGAGAGGATGCGCTCCGCGTCGTCGTCGCTGACGATCTCGATCTTCGACAGCTCCGCGTTCGTCGCATTGAGCATTGACCCGCTCGCCGAGTAGTGGGCGCAGATGACGGTCAGGTCGGCGTCGTACACCCGCGCCAGGCTCGCGGCGGCACGCACCGCCATGAGCGAGGTCGGCGATCCGTCCGTCCCGACCGCGATCGATGTGTAGGTATGCATGCTGTGCATCCGTCCTTCCAGCTAGTTTCCGGTTTCTTTCATACCACGCAGCTCGCGGCGCAGGTCGGCGATCTCGTCGCGCAACCGGCCCGCCAGCTCAAACTTCAGCTCGCGCGCTGCGGCCCCCATCTGGGCGGTGAGGTCGTCGATAAGCTTCTGCACCTCGTCGGAGGCCATCGCGGAGACGTCGGGCTTGTCGACGACCGCAGCCTCGCCCGCCGCCCCGGCCTCGGTCTCCGCCTCGGCGTTGTCGTAGACCTGATCCAGAATATCGGCAATCTTCTTGCGCAGCGGCGTCGGGTCGATCCCGTGCTCCTTGTTGTAGGCGAGCTGCTTCTCCCGGCGCCGCTCCGTCTCGTCGATGGCCTGCTGCATCGACTCCGTGACCGTGTCGGCGTACATGATCACCTCCCCGGAGACGTTGCGGGCGGCGCGGCCGATGGTCTGGATGAGCGACTTCGTCGAGCGCAGGAAGCCCTCCTTGTCGGCGTCGAGGATGGCCACCAGAGAGACCTCGGGGAGGTCGAGGCCCTCGCGCAGGAGGTTGATGCCAACCAGGACGTCGAACTCTCCCAGGCGCAGCTGGCGCAGCAGCTCCACGCGCTGCAGGGTGTCGATGTCCGAGTGCAGGTAGCGCACCTTGATGCCGTGGTCGAGGAGGTAGTCCGTCAGGTCCTCCGCCATGCGCTTGGTCAGGGTGGTCACCAGGACGCGCTCGTCTTTGGCCACGCGCTGGCGGACCTCCTCAATGAGGTCGTCGATCTGCCCCTTCGTCGGCTTGACGGTGACCTTTGGGTCGACCAGGCCGGTCGGGCGGATCACCTGCTCGACGAACTCGCCGCCCGAGGCCTCGAGCTCGTAGTCGCCCGGGGTGGCGGACATGTACACGGTCTGGCCGACGCGGGCCTCGAACTCGTCGAAGGTGAGCGGCCGGTTGTCCACCGCGCTGGGCAGCCGGAAGCCGAACTCGACGAGGTTGCGCTTGCGCGACATGTCCCCCTCGTACATGCCGCCGATCTGGGGGACGGTGACGTGGGACTCGTCGATGATGGTGAGGAAGTCCTCGGGGAAGTAGTCGATCAGCGTGGCGGGCGCCGAGCCCGCGGGCCGGCCGTCCATGTGGCGCGAGTAGTTCTCGATGCCCGAGCAGAAGCCCACCTGCTGGATCATCTCCAGGTCGTACTCGGTGCGCATGCGCAGGCGCTGCGCCTCCAGCAGCTTGCCCCGGTTCTCCAGGTCCTCCAGCCGATCCGCCAGCTCCTCCTTGATCGCCTCGATCGCCTTTTCCATCCGTTCATCGGTAGCGACGTAGTGCGTGGCCGGGAAGATGCGGACCTCGTCCTCCTTGCTGAGGATGTCTCCCGTGAGCGGGTGGATGTAGTAGAGCTCGTCGATCTCGTCGCCGAAGAACTCCACGCGCACCGCGACCTCCTCGTAGGCGGGGATGATGTCCACGGTGTCGCCTTTGACGCGGAAGGTCCCGCGCTTGAAGTCGACGTCGTTGCGTTCGTATTGGACGTCGACAAGCAGGCGGAGGAACTGGTCGCGGTCGACCTCCTCTCCGATCCTGAGAACGATGGAGCGGTCGAGGTAGGACTGCGGGGTGCCGAGGCCGTAGATGCAGGACACCGAGGCGACCACGACCACGTCGCGGCGGCTGAGGAGCGCGGAGGTGGCGGAGTGGCGCAGGCGCTCCACGTCGTCGTTGATCGAGGAGTCCTTCTCGATGTAGGTGTCCGTCTGCGCGATGTACGCCTCGGGTTGGTAGTAGTCGTAGTAGGAGACGAAGTACTCCACCGCGTTGTTCGGCAGGAGCTGGCGCAGCTCGTTGGCCAGCTGGGCCGCCAGGGTCTTGTTCGGCGCCATGACGAGTGTGGGGCGCTGCTGCTTCTCGATCAGCCACGCCGCCGTGGCCGACTTGCCGGTGCCCGTCGCACCCATGAGAACCACGTCGCGCTCCCCGCGCCGCAGCCGCTCGTCGAGCTCCTTGATCGCCGCCGGCTGGTCGCCCGAGGGGGAATACTCGGAGATAACCTCGAAGGGCTTTTCCCGGCGCTCGATCTCGCCCACCGGGCGGAACTCGGACTGGGCCAGGACGGGGTGTTCAGCAGCAAAAGCCATGCCGCCATCGTAGCGCACGAATGTTCTACTGACACGGGCGTTGAAGCGCCCCAGCGCGGGCTAGTGAATGACCTTCCCCGTCGCCTCCAGCCACTGGTCCACCTCCCCCGTCTCGCTCCACAGCTCGTAGAGCTCGGAGTTGTGGGGGTCGAGGGCCTCGCGCAGCTTGGAGCGCAGCCAGCGCCGCTCGCGGAAGGTGAACTGGTAGTCGAGCGCCCGGGGATCAGCGTCCGCCGGCAGGTGGCCGTTCAGCACCGCGACCAGCGCGACGACGACCTCCGCCCTCTCCGAGTCCAGGGGCGCGTCGCCGCAGTCGAAGCGGAACTGGGCCATGTCGAACGAGCCGTCGGCCAGCTGGCGAACGGTGTCGCGGGCCTTGTCGTTGTCGAACGGCCCGTAGTTCCACGTACCCATGTCGGGACACGTTAGACAACGCAGATTAATGGGAATTTACCAACAGTTGAACGTCTCAGGACGCTGCGTCGATCCGCGCCACCAGCGCGCGGACCTGCTCCTCGAGCTGCCCCGGAGAGCCGTTGTTGTCCAGCACCACGTCCGCCTTCGTGCGGCGGACCTCGTCGCCCACCTGCCGCGCAATCCGGTTGCTCACGTCGGCCTCGTCGAGCCCCCGCTTCTCGACGAGCCTGCGCACGCGCTCCTCGACGTCCGTGTCCACCACGACGTTGAGGTCCATCGCCTCGTCGAGACCCAGCTCGAACAGCAGGGGCATGTCGTAGACCGCCGCCCGCTCCCCCGCCGCCTCACAGGCGTCGAGGCGGCGGGTGGCCTCCTCCCGGATCGCGGGGTGGGTGATCGCGTTGAGCTTCGCCGTCGCCTCCTCGGTGGCAAAGGCGCGCCGCGCCAGCTCGGAGCGGATTAGCCTGCCGTCGGTGTCCAGGATGTCGGCGCCGAACTCCTCGGCCGCCCGGGCCAAGGCGGGCTCGCCGGGCTCCATGATGTCGCGGGCGACCTGGTCGGCGTCGACGACGGGGATGCCGGCCTCGGCCAGCATGCGGGCGACCGTCGACTTGCCGCTGCCGATGCCGCCGGTGAGTCCAATCCTGAGCATGCGGCCCATGATATGCGAAAACCCGCCCCTGTTGCGGTGGCGGGTCGTCGCGAAGCGGCTAGCTCTTAGTTGCCTGCGAGCTTGTCGCGCAGAGCAGCGAGCTGCTCGTCGGATGCGAGGGAACCGATGGACTCCTCAGCCTGGTCCGCTGCCGGAGCTGCAGCGCCGGACTCGGAGGAGTAGTTGGAATCGGTGCCCTGCTCGGCGGCCTCGGCGGCTGCCGCGCGGTGGCGCTCGATCTGGGCCGTGTGGGCCTGGAAGCGGCGCTCGGCCTCGGCGTAGCGGGCCTCCCATGCCTGGCGAGCCTCGTCGAAGCCCTCCATCCACTCGTTGGTCTCCGGGTCGAAGCCCTCCGGGAAGATGTAGTTGCCCTGCTCGTCGTAGGAGTCGGCCATGCCGTAGCGGGACGGATCGAACTCCTCGGAGTAGTCCTCGTCGGCCTGCTTGAGCGACAGGGAGATGCGGCGGCGGTCCAGGTCGATGTCGATGACCTTGACCATGACCTCCTCGCCCACGTTGACGACCTGGTCCGGGACCTCCACGTGGCGCTGGGCCAGCTCGGAGATGTGGACGAGGCCCTCGATGCCCTCCTCGACGCGGACGAACGCGCCGAACGGGACGAGCTTGGTGACCTTGCCCGGGACGATCTGGCCCACAGCGTGGGTGCGGGCGAAGACGCGCCACGGATCCTCCTGGGTCGCCTTCAGCGACAGGGAAACGCGCTCGCGGTCGAGATCGACGTCAAGGACCTCGACGGTGACCTCGTCGCCCACGGTGACAACCTCGGACGGGTGGTCGATGTGCTTCCAGGACAGCTCGGAGACGTGAACCAGGCCGTCGACACCGCCGAGATCGACGAAGGCGCCGAAGTTGACGATGGAGGACACGACACCCTTGCGGACCTGTCCCTTCTGCAGCTGGTGCAGGAAGTCGGAGCGGACCGCGGACTGGGTCTCCTCCAGGTAGGCGCGGCGGGACAGCACGACGTTGTTGCGGTGCTTGTCCAGCTCGATGATCTTCGCCTCGAGCTCCTGGCCGATGTAGGGCTCCAGGTCGCGCACGCGGCGCATCTCGACGAGCGACGCCGGCAGGAAGCCGCGCAGGCCGATGTCGAGGATGAGGCCGCCCTTGACGACCTCGATGACCGTACCGGTGACCGGCTGGTCGTTGCTCTGCAGCTCCTCGATGGTGCCCCAGGCGCGCTCGTACTGGGCGCGCTTCTTGGACAGGATGAGGCGGCCTTCCTTGTCCTCCTTGGTCAGGACAAGCGCGTCGATCTCGTCGCCGACCTCGACAACCTCGTCCGGGTCGACGTCGTGCTTGATGGAGAGCTCGCGGGTGGGGATGACGCCCTCGGTCTTGTACCCGATGTCGAGGAGAACCTCGTCGTGGTCGACCTTGACGACGGTGCCGGTGACGATGTCGCCATCATTGAAGTACTTGATGGTCGCGTCTACTGCGGCAAGAAAGTCCTCAGCGCTGCCGATGTCATTGATGGCAACCTGGGGTGCGTTGGAAGTGGGCATAGGTTAAAGTGCTCCGAAACGGGTAGGAGATCGAAAATGAACATGAGCGCGTCTCTCGAATCCGCGGGTTGACCAGCCGGTTTCCCGGCGCCGACGCCGCGCATTGCGATCTCACTCCAGGCATACCCCGAGCCCTCCTATACGACTTGGAGCACCCCTCGGCACAGACACGCGCCTGATACTCTATCGCCTTTTCGCAGCTCGGGCAAATAAACCGAGCCGTCACCCCGCGCCGATTCACAGGCGTTTACTCCCGTTGACTGGCGTTCGCCGCTCGCGCGACCACGACCGACCGTTAACCGGAAGTTTCCCCACTGTTCCTCAGTGAACACACACAGAACTATTAGGTCGACGCTAGTATCTGGGTTGTATATCGGGGCTTCGGCCCCGGGCCCTGAAGCTGCGGGGGCGGCGGGGGCCCGGTTGATTGTTCGGGGTTAGTGTTCGGGGTTAATGCGCGGCGGCGTCCCAGTTGGGGCCGGTGCCGGTGGACACTTCGAGGGGGACGCGGAGGTGGATCGCGCCGTCCATCTCACGCTCGACGATGGCGCGGACCTCGTCGAGCTCGCCGGGGGCAACCTCCACCACGAGCTCGTCGTGCACCTGGAGCAGGACGCGCGAGGCGCACCCCTCAAGGGCGCGGTCCACCCGCACCATGGCGACCTTGATGATGTCGGCTGCCGTGCCCTGGATCGGGGCGTTGAGCGCGGCGCGCTCGGCGTTCTCCCGGGCCAGGCGGTTATCGGAGTTGAGCTCGGGCAGGTAGCGGCGGCGCCCGAAAACCGTCTCGGTGTATCCGTCGCGGCGCGCCTGCTCCACCACCTCGTCGAGGTAGCGCTTTACGCCGCCGAAGCGGACGAAGTAGCTGTCCATGATCTGCTTCGCCTCGGCGGCCGTGATGCCCAGCTGCTGGGACAGCCCGAAGGCGGACAGGCCGTAGACCAGGCCGTAGCTCATCGCCTTGACGCGGCGGCGCAGCTCGGGGGTCACCTCGTCGATGGGCACGTCGAAGACCCGGGAGCCGACGAAGTTGTGCAGGTCCTCGCCCTCCCGGTAGGCCTCGATGAGGCCGGCGTCCTGGGAGAGGTGGGCCATCACGCGCATCTCGATCTGGGAGTAGTCCGCCGTGAGCAGGCAGTCGTAGCCCTTCCCCACCGTGAACGCGGAGCGGATGACGCGCCCGGCGTCGGTGCGTACGGGGATGTTCTGCAGGTTCGGCTCCGTCGAGGACAACCGCCCCGTGGAGGCAACCGTCTGGTTGAAGGTGGTGTGGATGCGCCCGTCGTCCTGCACCGTCTTGATGAGGCCCTCGATAGTGGACTTCATCTTCTGGTACTCGCGGTGCGCCAGCAGCGCGTCGAGGAACGGATGGGGGTTCTTCGCCGCCAGCGCCTCGATCTCCTTCGCGGCGGTGGAGTAGCCGGTCTTCGTCTTCTTGGTCTTCGGCAGTTCCAGCTTGTCGAAGAGCACCACGGAGAGCTGCTTCGGACTGGAGAGGTTGAGGCCCGGCTCGTCGACGAGCGTGCGCGCCTGCTCCTCCACCTCGGCGACCTTGCGGGTGAACTGCTCGAGCTCGCCCTCGAGGACCGCGACGTCGACCGCGATGCCCGCGTCCTCCATCTCGGCGAGGATCGTCACCAGCGGCACCTCGAGGTCGGAGTACAGCTCGTAGGCCTTGATCTCGCGCAGCTGCGCGGTCAGCGCCTCCGCGAGTTCGAGGACCGCGGCGGCCGAATCGACCAGCGAGGTGTCGCCGAGGAGGCTGAGCTGGTCGCCGCCCTCGCTGAGCTGGCGCTGGAGGTGGCGCTGGTACACGTCAGCCAGCTCGTAGGTGCGCTGGCCGGGGCGAAGGAGGTAGGCGGCGATCGCCGTGTCGTGGGCTATGCCGCGCAGGGTGATTCCCCTGCCGCGCAGCATGTGGAATGCCCGCTTCGCCTCGTGGAGGTACTTCGGGCTCGCCGACTCGGCCCACGCCTGGAACGCCGCGTCCTCGGCGGGCGAGAGATCCGCGGCTTCCTTCTGAATGCCGCGCCTGCGCTTGTCGACGAGCGCCAGCGCCCCGACGTCCCCCCGGCCCGGGGCGCCGTTGCCGGTCAGGTGCAGCGCGAGGCCCTCGCCCTCGCGGGCGGCGAGCCACTCGTCGAGCGGGCCCTCCTCGATCTGGATCTCCTCCAGCTCGGCCACCTCGGGCTGGGGCGCGCCGCCCTCCGTCGGCACGGCCGCGAGCACGCGCTCGCGCAGGTTGACCCCGAACTCGAGGTCGTCGAAGGCCTGGGCCACGCGCGAGACGTCGGCGGGCTTGAGCTCCAGGTCATCGGGCACGACCGGCAGCTCGACGTCCGTGACCATGCGGGTCAGCTCCCGGTTGAGCCAGACCTGGTCGATGCGCTCGCGGAAGTTGTTCCCGGCGACGCCCTTGATCTCCTCGGCGTGCTCGATGAGCCCGTCGAGACCGCCGTACTGCACGATCCACTTCGTCGCGGTCTTCTCCCCCACCTTCGGCACGCTGGGCAGGTTGTCCGAGGGGTCGCCGCGCAGCGCCGCGAAATCCGGGTACTGCGCCGGCGTCAGCCCGTACTTCCTCTCCACCTCCTCCGGCGTGAACCGGGTCAGGACGGACACGCCGCGGGTCGGGTACAGGACGGTCGTGGTGTCGTCGACAAGCTGCAGGTAGTCGCGGTCGCCGGTGACAATGACGATCTCGTAGCCGCCCTCCGCGCGCGCTTCGGTGACCAGGGTGGCGACGATGTCGTCGGCCTCGAAGTTCTCCTTAGACAGGGTGACAATGCCGAGGTCGCCCAGGAGGTCGTCGATAAGCGGCACCTGCCCCTTGAACTCGGGCGGCGCCGCCTCGCGCTGGGCCTTGTACTCGGGGAACTTCTCCGTGCGGAAGGTCTTTCGCCCCACGTCGAACGCGACCGCGGCGTGCGTCGGCTTCTCTTCGGCGACGATGTTGGCGAACATTGACAAGAACCCGTAGACGGCGTTGGTGTGCTGCCCGCCCGAAGTGGAGAAGTTCTCCGCGGGGAGGGCGTAGAAGGCGCGGAAGGCCATGGAATGTCCGTCGATGAGAAGAAGGCGCTTAGTCACGGTTCCCCAGTCTAGACACCCGCGGCCGACCCTCCCCGTACACCGGCACCACCGCAGGATCGCCCAATCAGCCCTCCGGCCAGAATCGCACGTACAGCCACGCCGATGGTGTAATTCAGTTGATTTTTAGATTTTCAGTAGGTAAGCAGTCTAGGTACGTCTCTTCATCGCCGATTCAGCAACGAGAAAGGGCCCCTGTGCAGTTTCGACGCCTCCTCTCCACTCTCGCCGCAGGCCTCACCCTCGCCGCGGCGGCGGTCCAGTCACCCGTCTCTGGCGCGGCGCCCGTGGGAAATATTGTCACGCTGGGGGACTCGTACACCGCTAACCCGGATCAAATTCGCAACTCTCTGCGCAGGGTGAACATCCCAGCGGTTCAGGACTTCGTGGGGAACTACCCCCACCAGTCGGGATGCCTGCAGGGGCCCAACAACTGGCCGCGAAAGCTCGGTGCGCGCGTTGGCGCCCCCGTTGCCGACTGGTCCTGCAACGCACAATCATCCCGGACCGTCATCCAGCGTCTGGACCGGGCGATCGAGACTGGGGACCTTCACGCAGGGACCCGTGCAGTGGTGATCTCCGTCGGAATCAACGATTACGGCCTCGCCGGCGTCCAGCAGGGCCTGCAGCCGTGGAACCCGACCATGATGACCGAAAACTACGTTGCCAACATGCGCATCGCCGCAGACAAGGTTCGCCACGTCGCACCCAACGCAAAGCTGGTGCTTTCCGGCATGATTGCGATTTCCCACCCATCCGCACCCCACATGTTCTGCCCGCTCAACGTCGTCCCCAACGCCCCGGGCGGATTCCCTTTTCCTGCGCTGGCGGCGGCTGAAGCGGGCACCGAAAACAACCAACGCGCAGCCGCCCAGGCCACGGGCGCCACCTTCGTTGATATGCGTCTTCCCTCGGGCGGGCACGGCACCTGCGCTCCGGACCGTGAGCGGTATGTCGCCGGGATCATCGACACCACCACGCCGAACTACAACATGAACACGCACCCCTCCGATCTCGGGTCGCAATTCATCGCTGACCGCCTTGCCCCGCACGTCTAGGCGGCCCCCACCAGTCAGGGAGAAGCGAAGCACTGCCGAAGCCTCCGCGACGACCATCGCAAAGGACATTCAGTCCGAGAACTTGTACAATGTCGTCGCGAGTTACCCACTTGCCGCCGGAGTCCCACGGACGACGATTAAAAGCCCACGACACAAGGATTAACTTTGAAAAAACAGATAGGCACCTTGGCCGCGGCCGTCGCCGCCACAGCCGTGCTCGCACTAACTCCGGCGCAGGCAGCCGGGATAAGTCCGAACGAGGCCCTGCTCGATTACGGCAATCTGCCGGCCGCATCGCAGTTCAAAGCGACCCTTGTCGGTCGCGCCGCAGCAGACGTCGCTCTCCTTGACCCGCGTGTTCCGATTATAGTCCTCGGCGCTCGGCTTAACCCGGACTGCTCGGCACCCGCTGTTCTCACGGATCGTCTGGCCACCGCTCGGGTTCTGGCGGCGGTGCACCCGGCGAACCCGGTCATCGTTACGGGCGGGCATACTCAGGCCGGGTGCCCCAGCGAGGCCACACACATGCGTGATGCGCTCGCCGCCACCGGCGTCGCCCCCGGCCGCATTTCGGTCAAGGAGGGGTCCTTCTCCACCGTGGGCAACGCCCTGGAAACGGCGCACTACGCGGCCCCGGCGGGCAATGGCCCCCGCGTCGGCGTCATTGTCACCTCTCCTTCCCATGTCCCTCGCGCGGTAGACACATACGCAGCCACCGACTCTGCGGCGCTGTGGCTTGCCGTGGCTTCCCAGGTTGACTAGCCCCGACTGGGGCGGCCGTGAATCAGTTGACCGCAATTCCTGCCCCACCACGGTGGCACCGTTTTCAACGAGGTGGAACCTCCGGGGCCAAAGCAGCCGGGAACGTGAGCTTATTTCCTCTCCCCAAGCACGTACGTCCGGTTTCACGCCGCCGCGCTGCCGCGGAAGCAACGACTCAGAACGAGTAATGAGCCGCCGCGGCCGGTAACCGGGCGCCTCCTCACGGCTTGGCCCCGCCATCTCGTCAATGTCATTCGGGGCATTCGCTCCAGAACGGGCTTCAGGTACCGCGCCGCGACCGAGCGGAGCCCAGAGACCCCGTTTGAAGGCATAACACCTGCTGGTCCTCCCTCGCGCTCCCTCCGTTTGAGAGGCTGTTGCGGGCTGCCTACTAGGGCAAAGCCAGCCGCCGGCCCCGGATCCGCCGCGAATCATCACCCTGCCGGGTACGCGGAGAATACTCTCACCCGGATTGCCGTAAGGCCCCGCACCGAGTATCCCGGGAACGAAACGGTACGAACGCAAAACAGGTTTACTCTTCCCAGACAACGACTCCCCTGGGCGATGTGCCCGCCTTCCGTGAGTTAGCCCCCCGCGCACGGAATAATGCGCAGTGCGCCGCACCACCCTTGCCGCAGCATTCATCTCATGCATTCATTGATCACCGACGGAACGCAGCGAATACCGCCTTCGCAAACCGCAGAGCCCGCGCGCTGATCGTCTGCCGTTACGGTGCCCCAGGTGAGACTCGAACTCACACCGGACGGGTGACCATTTTCGGATGATTTTTGCCCCACCTCCGCATATAGCTCCGCTCCTGGTAGACCCCGTGGGTACCTGTCTACGGGGTTCGTGTGTGGGCGTGCTCCAAAAGTGGCCCAAACCGGGCCCGGCTCTACACCACGCACTCTCGCGAGCCGGGACGTGACAACACCTCGCCACTACCTCGCCCACGCATGACGAAGCCCCCGCCGCGGTGGGCGGGGGCGAGGGCTGCGGGTCAGTGCTTGGCCTGTCGCCGAGCAATGGCGTGGACACGTTGGCGCGACAACCCCGCGGCCGCGGCCACCGCCTCGCGCGGAGCGGCCAGGGCCGCGGCCTCGGCGACGAGCGCGTCGCGGCGGTGGGGCCGGTTGCGCTGGTCGTCTCGGTACAGGGTCACGTCGGGACTGCCAACAGGGATAGCAACCCCGGAAAACTCTTCCACCGCTGCCGCAATCCGCTGCGCCAGCGGCACTCCCCCCGACGGAATGCCCAGCAGCACTACCTGCGGGCTCGCAGCGTCGTCCAACGCCGTCTTCTCGATAAACTGGTGCGCGATGCGTGCAACAGTGCGGCCGACGTCTTGCGCGTTCAGCAACTCGACGGTCGACCGTTCATTTCCACTCATCGAACCTTTTCCCCGCCTCGCTGTGCGGAATTTAAAGGATGTCGACAACGGCTCAGGTAACCGGATCCGTATGTAGTCTTGGGACCGGCACTTACAGTCGCACTCTCTCCGATTGACCGCGAAGGATGAACCCATGGGCATTCACGCCGAGTACACCCTCCCCTTCTCTCGCGAGGACGTCTGGCGCTGGCACACCCGGCCGGGTGCTGTCACGCGGCTGACTCCCGGTTTCCTGCCCATGCGGGTGCAAAGCGAAGCGGCGTCGATACGCAACGGCACAACCGTATTCAGCTTCCCCGCAGGCTTGCAATGGAAAGCCCGCCACCTCGCTGACGGCTACACCGCCGGCCACAAATTCACCGACATCGCCGCCAACCAGCCACTACGAGCGGCGACGCAGTGGCGCCACGAGCACCGCTTCAAGGACGCTGGCGAGGGCACATTGCTTGTCGACGACGTGTCCGCAACCATCCCAGCAACCGTGCTCCGGCCCGCATGGGCGTACCGCCAGCGCCAACTCGTGGAGGATCTGAAGTTCATCGCGTCGCTGCCCGACGCAGCGCCGAAGACGGTAGCCATGACCGGCTCGAGCGGACTGGTGGGAACCCACCTGCGCGCGCAGTTGACAACGGCCGGCCACTCCGTGATCCCGCTGGTGCGCGGCGAGGCGGGCCCCGGCGAGCGTCACTGGGACATGGACAACCCTGCACCTGATCTGCTCGCTGGCGTGGACGGGGTGATCCACCTCGCGGGCGAGAGCATTATGGGGCGATTCACCGATGACAAGAAGCGCAAGATCCGCGACTCCCGCATTGAGCCGACGAGGAAGCTTGCCCAGCTTGCTGCGGATTCCGGTGTGGACGTCTTTGTCGGCGCCTCTGCCATCGGCTACTACGGCACTGACGCGGGTGGCTTTCCGCACACCGAAACAGACGGCCCAGGCGCTGGGTTCCTGGCCGACGTCTGCGCGGCGTGGGAAGACGCGGCGCAGGCGGAAGGCATCAGGACCGTCAATATCCGCACCGGCCTCGCCCTGTCCGGCGCGGGTGGGCTGTTGCCCGTGCTCAAAGCGAGCGTCAACGCCGGGCTGACCGCACAGTTCGGAGCCGGGGGCTTCTGGATGAGCTGGGTCGCGCTCGACGACCTGACCGACCTCTACACCCGCGCGCTGCTCGACGACACGGTCTACGGCCCGGTGAACGCGACCGCGCCGGAGCCGGTGACGAACGCGCAGATGTCCGCGCAGCTCGCTGAGCTGCTGCACCGGCCTGACGTGCTGTCCATCCCGACGTTCGGCCCGAAGCTACTGCTCGGCAACGAGGGCGCCCGCGAGTTGGCGCTGGCTGATCAACGGGTTGTGCCCGCCGCGGCGACGGAGCGCGGCTGGCTGTTCCGCTACCCCACTTTGGAGGCGGCGCTGCGCCACGAGCTCGGGAAAGAGCAACTGCTAGTCTCGCAGGCGTGAATACAGACCAGATCGAAGCCTCCGCCCCGCGGGGAGAGCACCTGGAACGCAACGCCACCGAGCCGCCAACCCCGCGGTGTTGCCCCGCGAGCGTGTAAATCGCGTTGACCACTCCACCTCCCGGCGGTGGTCGTGGCCCCCGTTTCAACCGACGCCGCGACCTGGGAAAACGTCGAACTAAAAAACCCAAAGGGGCCCAAACGGGGGCCAACGGCCAAGCGTGGGAGGAAGTAAATCGCGTTGACCTCCTACTTTCGTGCCCCAGGTGAGACTCGAACTCACACTGAACGGGTTTTGAATCCGTTGCCTCTGCCAATTGGGCTACTGGGGCGCGCCAAGAGATTCTAGCGCACGGCTTTGCCGACAGGACAATCGCGACAGGTGACAATTCACACGACGGGGCGACAACTGGTTATTATTCGCTTATGCGTAAATCCTTCATCTCTCTGGCAACTGCCTGCGCTCTTGTCGCTGGCCCCGTCGCCGCCCCCGCCTACTCCGCCGACGAGTCGTCCACCCCCGGTGCCGTCGAGTCCTCTGCTGACACCCAGCGTGTCTTCGACGCGTGGAAAGAAGGCTGGACCGCTATCGATTCCGCCAACCCGATTGACTGGTTGAAGAACGAAGTCGGGGGATTCGGAATGATGTCCTCCGGGGATATCGAAATGAGCGCGCAGGGCTCGTCGCAGGCGGCGTCCGCGTGGCTGCTCGCTTTCGGGATCACCCTCGTGTTCGGCCAGATCGCGCAGATCATCATGAGCAGCATCAACCGCTGATCCGACCGTCATGAGTGTTTCAATCGCACCGGGCAGGGCCTGGCGCACTGTGGCGGCGGGGGTGGCGTCGATAAGCGTGCTCTCGGGGTGCGTGACCAACGTCGAGGGGGGAAACCCGGAGGGCTGGCAGCCGGTCGACCAGGAGGTCGTTCCCGAGATCGCCGCGATGGTGCCGGAAAGCGTCTCGGCTGACGGGAGGCTGTCCATCGGGACGAACCCGCCGTTCGCGCCGTTCGAGTTCAAGGACTCGCAGGGCACCATGATCGGCCTCGAGCTCGACCTCGGGCGCGCCGTCGCCGGCATCCTGGGCCTGGAGTTCGACCCGCAGGACATGGACTTCGCCATGATCCTCCCCGCCGTGCAGGCGGGCAGCCTCGATGCGGGAATGTCAGGCTTCACCGACAACGCCGAGCGGCGCGAGACCTTCGACTTCGCGGACTTCATGTACGCGGGAATCCAGTGGGCGGCCGCGCCCGGCAGCAACGTCGACCCTGGCCACCCCTGCGGACTGACCGTGGCGGTGCAGCGCACCACCGTCTCCGAGACGGACGACGTGCGCCCCAAGAGCGACGAGTGCGTAAAGAACGGTGAGCAGCCGATCACGGTGCTCGCCTTCGACACCTCCGATAACGCCGCGCTGGCTGCCCTGGTCGGCCGCGCCGACGCCATGAGCGCCGACTCTCCCGTCACCGCCTGGGCCGTCGAGCGCTCCGACGGGGAGCTGGAGCTCATCGGCGACATGTTCGACGCCGCCCCCTACGGCTTCGCGGTGCCCAAGGGCTCCCCGCTCGGCCCCGCCCTGGCCGCCGCGCTGCAGTACCTCATCGACACGGGCGAGTACACGCGCATCCTGCAGCAGTGGAACGTCCGCACCGGCTACCTCGAGGAAGCGCTATTGAACGAAGAGCCACTGAAAGGACAGGGCTAAACCACGATGAGTACAACAACGAACACGCCGCCCGAGCGCATCCGGGCCAAGCCTCTGCCCCACCCCGGCCGCTGGGTCCTGGCGGCCGTGCTGCTGGCGCTCGTGGCCTGGTTCGTCATCGGCGCGGCCCGCAACCCCGCCTACGGGTGGTCGACCTATTTCGACTACCTGCTTGACACCCGCATCGCCACCGCGGCACTGCACACCCTGGCGATCACGCTGCTGGCGATGGTCATCGGTGTCGCCGGGGGCATCCTCCTCGCCGTCATGCGGATGAGCCCGAACCCTGTCTTCGGCGCCATCGGGTGGGTGTTCCTGTGGATCTTCCGGGGCACCCCCGTCTACGTGCAGCTGATGTTCTGGGGCCTCCTCGGCGCGATCTACGATTCGATCAACCTCGGCTTCGCCAGCGTCTCGCTGGAGCCGTTCACCTCCTCGGCGTTCATGCTCGCCGTCGTCGGCCTCGGCCTCAACGAGGCCGCGTACATGGCGGAGATCGTCCGCTCCGGCGTCTCCTCCGTGCCCGAGGGCCAGGTCGAGGCGTCGAAGGCGCTGGGCATGAGCTGGTCGCAGACCATGCGGCGCACGGTGCTGCCGCAGGCGATGCGCATCATCATCCCGCCCACCGGCAACGAGTTCATCTCGCTGCTCAAGACGTCGTCGCTGGTCGTGGCCGTGCCCTACTCGCTTGAGCTGTACGGCCGGTCGATGGACATCGCCGCCGCCCTGTTCCAGCCGGTGCCGATGCTGCTCGTGGCCGCGACGTGGTACCTCGTCATCACCTCGCTGCTCATGGTGGGCCAGCACTACCTGGAGAAATACTTCGAGAAGGGCGCGACGCGCCAGCTCACGGCCCGCCAGGTGGCCAGCCTGGCCGACGCGGAGGGGACGATCCCTAGCAATGTCCAGATCGTCGGCACTCCCGAGAAGAAGGGACGTTAAACCATGACCCCCATGATTGAAGCCAGGGACGTGTGGAAGTCCTTCGGCAGCCTCGACGTGCTCAAGGGCATCAACCTCGAGGTCGCCCCGGGCGAGGTGACCTGCCTCATCGGCCCCTCGGGCTCCGGCAAGTCCACCCTCCTGCGCTGCGTCAACCACCTGGAGAAGATCACCGCCGGGCGCCTCTTCGTCGACGGCGACCTCATCGGCTACCGCGAGCGTGACGGCGTGCTCCACGAGATGAGCGAGAAGAACGCCGCGGAGCAGCGCCGCGACATCGGCATGGTCTTCCAGAACTTCAACCTCTTCGGCCATCGCACGGTCCTGGAGAACATCATCGAGGCCCCGGTCCACGTCAAGGGCCAGCCCGTCGAGGAGGCGAAGGCCCGTGCGATGGAGCTGCTCGCCATGGTCGGGCTCGAGGCCAAGGCTGGCGTCTACCCCATCCAGCTTTCGGGCGGTCAGCAGCAGCGCGTGGCCATCGCGCGCGCGGTGGCCATGGACCCCAAGCTCATGCTTTTCGACGAGCCCACCTCCGCCCTGGACCCAGAGCTCGTCGGCGAGGTCCTCCGCGTGATGCGGGACCTTGCCGACCAGGGCATGACCATGCTCGTGGTCACCCACGAGATGGCGTTCGCCCGCGAGGTGGCGGACAAGGTCGCCTTCATGGCCGAAGGACGCATCATCGAGTACGGCACCCCGGACGAGGTGCTGGGCAACCCCCGGGAGGAGCGCACCAAGGCGTTCCTGTCCACCCTGTTCTAGCCTGTTCTAGCCTGTTTCAGCTACTCAGCCGAGAAGGCCCGCAGCGCCGCGCACGAGCGCCGTCCCCCCACCGAGGATGGCGAGCCCGAGGGCGATGTTGCGGGCCTTCGCGCTGGGCACGTGCGGGGCGATCCGCACGCCGAGGAAGATTCCCAGCACCATCGCCGCGAGCCCGGCGATCCACAGCTCGGGTCCGAGGGCGGACACGTCCGCCGCCCCGGTGAGCTCCTTGATGGCGAAGGACACCACGCCGCTGACCACGAAGATGGGCTGCAGCGTGGCCGCGTACACACGCTGTTCCCACCTGGCCGCCTGGGCGTAGACGGTGATGGCGGGACCCGCCACCCCGGCGAGGGTGTTCATGAACCCGCCGATGACCCCGGAGATCGCCGCCGGGAGCGCGCCGTTGACCCGGGGGACGTAGCGCTTGCCCAGGGTGACCACGCTCAGGGCGATGAGCAGCAGCACGCCGACGATGACGAGGAGCAGGTCCGTCGGCGAGTGCCGGATGAGGATCGCCCCGGGCACCGCGCCGAGCACCAGGTAGGGAGCGATGGAGGCGAACTTGCGCCAGTCCACGTTCTTGCGCACCGTTACCGCCGTCAGCGTGGCGTTGACCGCGGCGAGCACGTTGACCAGCAGGATCCCCTCCACCGGGCCGAGGAGGATCGAGACGACCGGGCCCGCGATGAGCCCCAGCCCCATGCCGGAGACGCGCTGCAGCAGCGAGCCCAGCAGTACCGCCGTGAACAGGCCAGCTGCCGCCGCGGTCACCTGAACTTCTCCCGCATGGCCTCCCCGACCAGGTCGGGCACGAGGCCGGAGACGTCGCCGCCGTACTTGACCACTTCCTTGCACAGGGAGGACGAGGTGTAGCCGTACTTCTCATCCGTGAGCAGGAAGTAGGTGTCCACCCCCGAGAGGCGCCGGTTCATTTGGGCCATCGGCACCTCGTACTCGTAGTCCAGCGAGGAGCGCAGCCCCTTCACCAGGGCGGTGACGTGGTGGGCGGTGGTGTAGTCCACGAGCAGCCCGCCCCAGAAGTCCACCCTGATGTTCCCGGCGTCCCGCGTCACTTCGCGGATCAGGGCGACGCGCTCCTCGACGGAGAACAGCCCCGAGGTCTTGGTGGGGTTGCCCGTGACGAGGACGATGATCTCGTCGAAGTGCCGCGCCGCGCGGTGGAAGATGTCCAGGTGGCCGTTGGTGACCGGGTCGAAGGACCCGGGGCAGACCGCGATCGTCATGTTCTACTCTCCTTGGGTCTCGGTTGCTGCAGGTGTCTCGGTCGCCGCAGGTGCCTCAGCGGCGCTGTAGACGGCCATGTCCATGCGGGCGATGCCGTAGAGGCGCTTCTTCAGCTTTTGGGTCGTCGGGGTGAACGACGCCGGCCAGTCCGTCTCGGGGCTTTCGCGGTGGCGCTCGACGACGACCACGGCGCCGTCGACAAGCGCCGGCTCGAGCGCGCGCAGCATCTCGGCGACCGCCTCGTCGGCGAGGTCGTAGGGCGGGTCCGCGAGCACCATGGAGAAGTGCCTCCGCGGGGCGCGGGCCAGGTAGGTCGATGCCTTGACCGGCTCGATGCGCACGTTGGGGTGCCCGACGACGCCCGCGTTGAACTCGATGACCTGCACCGCGAGCGGGTCGTTCTCCACGAGCACGACCTCCGCCGCCCCGCGCGAGGCCGCCTCGAGCCCGAGGGCGCCCGAGCCGGCGAAGAGGTCCAGCACCGTCTGGTCGACGATGCCGAAGCGCACCTGCAGCGACGAGAACAGCCCCTCGCGCGCCCGGTCGGAGGTCGGGCGCGTGCCCTCCGGCGGCACCTTGATCTTGCGGCCTCGGGCCTCGCCCGAAATGATGCGGTTCATTCCCATTACCTTAACTCTTCTCCAGGTACTCGAAGCGCTCCAGCGCCAGAGATTCGGTCACTTCCCGGGCCTTCGCCGGGTGCTTGTCGACGAAACGCTCGGCGTCACCGTAGGCCCGCACCACCACGTCGTAGTCCTCCAGCAGGTTGATCAGCCGCAGCGTGCGGTGCGCGCCCGACTGCTGCGCGCCGAGCACGTCGCCCTCCTGCCGGTTGCGCAGGTCCAGCTCCGCGAGCTTGAACCCGTCGGTGGTTGCGGCGACGGCGCTGACGCGCTCGAACGCGGGCGAGCCCGGCTCGGCGAGCGTGTGGAACAGGCACAGCGAGGCGTTGCCGCCGCGGCCGACGCGGCCGCGCAGCTGGTGCAGCTGGGAGACGCCGAAGTTCTCCGCCTCGCGCACCATCATCACCGTCGCGTTGGGCACGTCCACCCCGACCTCGATGACCGTGGTGGACACGAGCACGTCGATGCCTCCGCGGGCGAAGTCGCTCATCACCGCGTCCTTCTCCTCGCCGCGCATCCGCCCGTGCAACACCCCCACCTCGAGCCCGCTGAACTCGCCGGCCGCGAGCTGCGCCGCGACCTCCGTTACGCCGCCCTCGCCGTCGATACGCGGGCACACGATGTAGGTCTGGTGGCCCGCGGCCGCCTCCTCCCGGATCTTCTCCCACGCCCGGGCCACCCACGTCGGGCGGAACTCCGGCACCACCGAGGACTGGATCGGCTTGCGGCCGCCGGGCAGCTCCCGCAGGGTGGAGACCTCCAGGTCACCGAACACCGTGATCGCGATGGTGCGCGGGATCGGGGTGGCCGTCATGACCAGCAGGTGCGGCGCTTCCTCCCCCGCCTTCGCGCGCAGACTGTCGCGCTGCTCGACGCCGAAGCGGTGCTGCTCGTCAACGACAACCAGGCCCAGCCGGAAGAACTCCACGCCCTCTTGGATGAGCGCGTGCGTGCCGACGACGATGTCGGCCTCCCCGGTCATGATCTTCAGCAGCGCGTCCTGCTTCCGGGCGGCGCTGAGTGAGCCGGTCAGAGCCACCACCCGCGCGGGCACGCCGGCGCGCATGAGGGTCTCGGTCAGCGAGCGGGCGTGCTGCATGGCCAGCACCTCCGTCGGCGCGAGCAGCGCGCACTGGGCGCCGTTGTCCACGGCCTGCAGCATGGCCAGCAGAGAGACGATCGTCTTGCCCGAACCCACCTCGCCCTGCAGCAGCCGGCTCATCGGGCGCGGCCGCGCGAGGTCGTCGCTGATCTGCGTCAAAACCTCGTTCTGCCCCGCCGTCAGCGGGAAGGGCAGGTGGCGCAGCAGCCCGTCCTGGTCCCGGCCCTCCACCCGGGGCAGGGGGCGCGCCGCGTCGGCTGCGGCGTCCGCCCGGCGCACCGCCATGACGAGGGCCACCCCCATGGCCTCGTCGTACTTCAGGCGCGCCAGCGCCTCCCCCGGGCCTGCGGGCCCGGGCTCGTGGATCTCCCGGATCGCCCGGTCCAGCGGGATGAGCCCCTCCGGGGTCTGCCCGAGCGGCTCCCCGACCTCCGGCAGCGTGCGCAGCACCGCGTGGACCGCGCCCATGATCTTCCAGGTGCTCACGTTCTTCGTCGCGGGGTACAGCGGCAGCCACTCCCGGCCGGAGAGGATTTCCTCGAGGTCCCCGAAGTGCTGCAGCTGGCGCAGCGACCCGGTGGCCTCGGTGGGGCCGTCGAGAAGCACGAAGTCCGGGTGCTGGAGCTGGGGCATGCCCCGGTAGGAATGGAGCTTTCCGGTGAGCATGACGCGCCGGCCTGGGGTGAGCACCATCTTGGCGTACTTCGAGTTGAAGAAGGTCGCGTCGATCGCGTACGCGCCGTCGCTGACCCTGACCTTGTGGATGTCCGCCTTGTCGGAATCGATCGGCCTGCTGCGCTCCACGCGGCCGACGACGGTGACCGTGTCCCCCTCGAGGGCGTTGTCCAGCGCCCCGCCGGAGCCGTAGTGCAGGTAGCGCCGCGGGTAATAGCGCAGCAGGTCGCCGCACGTCTCGATGTCCAGGTGCTTCGCCAGCGCCTTGGCCTGCTTCAACGGCAGCACAAGGTTGAGCGGGCGCGCGTCCTGAAACCCCAGCACCGGGCTACTCCACCCCGATCTCCGCGACGGCGCCCAGGCCGTCGGCCGGGTACGCGAGCACGTCGACGCCGAGCTGCTCGACGAGCGGCGCCGTCTCAAAGCGCGTGAACTCCTCCGGCGCGTAGAGGATGGAGACCTGCTCCCCGCCGTGCTCCAGGAGGCGGCGGCAGGCGTAGGCGACGGCCTCCCCCGCGTTTTCGGGAGCGCGCGAGGTTTCCCCGTGCGCCACCAGGATGAAATCGCCGCGCGAGACGGCTCCCCCCTGCACGAGGCCCGCCTTCTCCGCGCGCTGCACGGCGGCAGTGCGCATCTCCCCGGCGGCCTCCGACATGGCGTAGGACACCGTCGACAGCGGCTGGTCCGGGTCGTGCACAGTGAGCGCCGCGATGCCCGAGACGAGCCGAACCGTCGGCAGGACGGTCACGGTCTGCTTGAACGCGCGCGCCGCCTTCTCCACCGCGCCGAGCTGGCGGTTGTCCAACTGGCCGTTGGGCAGCAGGATGACCTCGCCCGCCGGGGAGCGGCGGATCTCCGCCAGCACGCCGGAGACGACGTCCGGCCCGGGCGCGGCCGTCACGGCGCCGGCCTCGCCGTAGAGCGCCGCCAGGGAGCCCGCGGGGGTGACCGCCACGATGAGCCGGCCGGGGTTCTCCGTCACCGGCGTCGCCGGGAGCACCTCGAGCCGCAGGTCCGTGACCCGGCCCATCGCGAAGGCCGTCTCGATGACCCTGCCCGCGTCGAGGGAGTGGATGTGCACCTTGCCCTCCGTCTCGCCGGCGTGGGCGATGACGAGGCTCGTTCCCATCCGGGACAGCTCCGCCTCCAGGGCGTCGAGCGGGCCGTCGAAGAGGAACATCACCTCCAGGTTCGCCAGCTGCGAGTGCGGCTCCTCAGCGGCCGCCACGTCCTCGGGGGCGGCGTCATCCCCCGCGATCTCCTTGACCAGCTCCTCGAGCAGGATCACCAGGCCCGTCCCGCCCGCGTCCACCACGCCCGCCTCGCGCAGCACCTCGAGCTGGGAGGGCGTCCTGGCCAGGGCGGTGCGGGCGGCGGAGAGGGCGGCTCGGGAGACGTCGGCAAGCTCTGCGTCCCCCGGCTGCTCCGCGGCGGCGAGCGCGGCGGCCCGCAGGACCGTCACCACCGTCCCCTCGACGGGCTCGGAGATCGCCCGGTCGACGAAGTGCACGGCGGAATCGAGCGCGGCGGAAACGACGGACCCGTCGATCTCCCCGCCCCCAACGTTCTGCGCCACCGCGCGGATGACCTGGGAGAGCACCACACCCGAGTTGCCCCGGGCCCCGCGCATGCTGCCCACGGCGAGGGCCTCGGCCACCTCGCGGGCCCCGGCTCCCTCGCCCAGCCGCTCGGCCTCGGCAACCGCCGCGCGCATGGTGTGCGCCATGTTCGAGCCGGTGTCCGAGTCCCGCACGGGGAACACGTTGAGCTCGTTGATCTCCATCCTCCTGCGCTCGAGCTCGGCGGTGGACCTGCGCGCCCAGCTCATGAGGCGGGCGCCGTCGAAGACCGCGGGCTCAGCAGCAGTGACCATGGCAACAGAGTTTACATCGGGCTACAGCGACCACTCGACAGGCTCCGCCCCCAGCTCTTCGAGGGCCCGGTTGGCGCGCGAAAAGGGCCGCGAGCCGAAGAAACCGCGGTGTGCCGACAGCGGCGAGGGGTGCGGCGACTCGATGCGCGGGGCGTCGCCCAGAAAGCGCGCCGCCGACTGCGCGTCGCGCCCCCACAGGATGGCCACCAGGGGCGTCTCGCGCCGCGCCAGCGCCCTGATCACCTGCTCCGTCACCGCCTCCCAGCCCTTTCCGCGGTGGGAGGCGGGCTTTCCGGGGCGGACGGTGAGCACCCTGTTCAGCAGCAGTATCCCCTGCTTCGACCAGGAGCTCAGGTCGCCGTCGCTGCGGGGCGGCACCCCGAGGTCGTCGTGAAGCTCGGCGTAGATGTTCACCAGCGAGCGCGGGGCGGCCACCCCGGGCTGGGTGGAAAAGGCCAGGCCCATCGGGTGTCCCGGCGTCGGGTATGGGTCCTGGCCGAGGATGAGCACGCGGACGTCGTCGAAGGGGTCGGCGAAGGCGCGCAGGATGTCGTTGCCGCGCGGCAGGTACTTACCCTCCGCGCGGAGGAAATCGCCCATCGCGTGGATCCGGTCCTCCACCGGGGCGAGCGGCTCGCGCCAGGATTCGTGCACGGGCAGGTTCATCGGAAGCTCTCCCATCCAGTTGTGTAGGCGGGCGGCTCCCCGCCCACGGTCACCCCGTCGCCCTTGCGCACGGTGCCGATCGTGCGGAAGCCCGCGGGCGCCTCGCCGTCGATCGTGCCCAGCAGCGTGTGGTCCTCACCGCCGGCGAGGACCCAGCGCCACGGGTCCACGCCCAGCAGCTCCCCGGCCGCGGTGAGCAGGGCGTCGGGGGCGATCGCCGCGGGTTCCAGGTCGACGGACAACCGCGAGCGGGCGGCGATGAGCCCGATGTCGCGGACGAGGCCGTCGGAGTTGTCGGTCATCGAGGTCGCCCCAGCGGCCCGGGCGATCACCCCGCGGCCGGGCGTGAGCTCGGGGGCCTGGTGGGCGTCGATGAGCGGCTCGAGCACGGTGGGGACGCGCGCGCCGGAGCGAAGCAGGTCGAGCCCCGCCGCCGAGTAGCCGATCCTGCCGTGGGCGACGACGCGCTGGCCCGGGCGCGCCCGGTTGAGCTTGAGCGGCTCGAGGTTGCCGCCGAGCGAGCCGATCGCGGACAGCGAGACGACGAGGCTGTCTCCGCCGGTCACGTCGCCGCCGACGAGCTCGGTGGAGTATTCCTCCACCTTGGCGTGGATGCCCTCGGCGAGCTGCTCGACCACCGCCAGCGGCAGCGTGTCCGGCGCCGAGATGGCCAGCAGGGCCGCGATGGGTCGGGCCCCCATCGCCTCGATGTCCGCGAAGTTCTGCACCACCGCCTTGCGCCCGAGCTGGTAGGGCGTGGTGTAGGCGGGGAGGAAGTGGCGGCCCTCGACGAGCATGTCGGTGGTGGCCACCACCCGCGAGTTCGGCGCGGCCGGGGCGAGCACGGCGGCGTCGTCGCCGTTGATGGTCGAGGGCGCGGCGCCGACGATGGCGCGGATCACCTGCTCCTCGCCGACCTCGCCGAGGGTCGGCCCCGCGGTGGGGAAGCCTGTGCGGATCACTGGGGTATTCGGCCCTTTCAGTAGACTGTGGCTCCATGACTGGGATCGACAGCGAGAATCGTCCGCCCGCTCCGAGCGCCGGGGGCGCCGGCAGCGAACCCCAGCTGCACCCCCACATTAATCGGGGCGTGGCCTACGTCAGCCTCGCCCTCGCCGTTGCGCTCGTCATCGGCGTACTCGCCGGGGCGAAGTTCTTCTTCGACCGGGTCGCCCTCCAGCCGGTCTCGATGACGGAGCTTCCCTCGCCGAAGGCGGGGTCCGCGGAGTGCGCGCAGCTTGTCGACGCCCTCCCCACGTCCCTTGCCGACCACCGCCGCGCCGAGCTCGCCGAGCCCGCCCCGGCCGGCGCCGCGGCCTGGCAGTCCTCCTCCACCGAGCGCGTCACCCTGCGCTGCGGCGTGGACGCCCCCGCCCAGTACAACGAGTACAGCCCGACCGAGGAGGTGGGCGGGACGCGGTGGCTGCGCGTCGACGACGCCACCCCGGGCTCGACGATGACCACCTGGTACAGCGTGGACCGCGACCCGGTGGTGGCCGTGACCTCGGACGAGGCGGGGCTGAACGGGCACGACCCGCGCGCGGAGCTCGACCTGTCGGCACTGCCCCAGGCCCAGCTGCGCCCGGCCCCGGCCCCGCTCAGCGACCTGGCCTCGGGCCCTGCCGAGGGCTGCTCCGCACTCATGGCCGACCTGCCGGGCACGGTGGCGGAGGGCTTCGAGCGCCTCGGCGCCGACCGCGTCGGGGCCGCTGACACCGCGGTGTGGGTGGCCGAGGGCCGCGAGCCGATCGTCGTGCGCTGCGGCGTAGCAGACCCGGAAAACTACGAGCCGGGCATCCAGCTCTACCAGGTCAACGACGTCACCTGGTTCGAGGACACGACCCTGGCCAACGGCACGACCTCGGCGACGTGGTTCGCCCTCGGGCGCGGGGCCGTCGTGGCCGCCAACCTCCCCCAGGCGGAGGGAAACGAGGCGGTGACCACGCTGTCGGAGGCTATCGCCCGGAGCCTGCCAGAGCGGTAGAGACCAGCGTGTCGAGCAGCTGCCCGTAGCTCAGGCCCGAGGCGAGCCACATCTGCGGGTACATCGAGATCGGCGTGAAGCCCGGCATGGTGTTGACCTCGTTGAGCACCGGGCCGTCCCCCGTGACGAAGAAGTCCACCCGCGCCAGGCCCTTGCAGTCCAGGGCCCGGTAGGCGCGCACCGCCAGCTCGCGCAGCTGGCCGAGCGTCTCCTCGTCGTAGGGGGCCGGGATCGTCGCGGTGACCTCGTCCTCGAGGTACTTCGTCTCGAAACCGTAGAAGCCCTCCGCGCTGTCCTCGGTACCGTTGAGGCGGGCGGGCACGGACGCCTTGACCTGCCCGTCGGGGAACTCGAGCACGCCGATCTCCACCTCGTCGCCGACGAGCTCGGCCTCGACGATGACCTTGTTGTCCGACTCCAGCGCGAGCTCCACCGCCGCGTCGAGCTCCTCCCAGGAGGAGACCTTGGACACGCCTATCGACGACCCACCGCTCGCCGGTTTGACGAAGACGGGCAGGCCGAGGCGCTGGCGTGTGGCGTCGTCAAGCGTCTGCCCCGGCGCGAGGATCGCCTCCGCCGTGGTGGGGATGCCCGCGAGGTGAACGAGCTTCTTCGTGTACTCCTTGTCCATGCCGCAGGCGGAGGCGAGCACGCCCGGGCCGACGTAGGGCACGCCCGAGAGCTCGAACATGCCCTGGATCGTGCCGTCCTCGCCGTACTTGCCGTGCAGGACCGGAAAGATGACGTCGACGGAGGCGAGAACCTCTCCGCTGAGCGCGTCGACGAACTCGCCGCGGCGGGCCGGGTTGAGAGACAGCGCGATCTCGCGGCCCCCCGTCACCTCCGGCAGCGTCTCCCCCGCGATCGGGTCAAGCTCGCCGACGACCCAGGCGCCCTCGCGGGTGATGCCCACGGGGAAGACCTCGTAGCGCTGCGGGTCGAGCTCCGCCATGATCGAGCCGGCGGAGATGCAGGAAATGGAGTGCTCGGTGGACCGGCCACCGTAGACGACAGCTATGCGAATCACCCGACCGATCCTACAGCCGGCTACTCCGATTTCTTCGAGCGCCCCATGAGATTGGTGATGCTGTCCGGCACCGACTGGCCCTCGTGGCACACGGCGTAGACCGTGTGGGTGATCGGCATGTCCACCCCGTGGCGCTGCGCCATCTCGGAGATGCTCTGCGAGGAGATCACGCCCTCGGCGACCTGGCCCCGGGTCGCCTTCTTCGCCTCCTCGACGCTCTTGCCCTCGCCGAGGGCGGCGCCGAAGGTGCGGTTGCGCGACAGGGGCGAGGAGCACGTGGCCACGAGGTCTCCCATGCCGGCCAGGCCGGCGAACGTGCGCGGGTCCGCGCCGAGCTCGTTGCCGAGGCGCGTGATCTCGGCCAGCCCGCGGGTGATCAGCGAGGCCTGGGTGTTCTCCCCCAGCCCCAGGCCGGCGGCCATGCCGCACGCCAGCGCGATGACGTTCTTGCAGGCGCCGCCGATCTCGCAGCCGACGACGTCCGTGTTGGTGTAGGGCCGCAGGTAGCCCGTCGCGCAGGCCGCCTGCACCAGCTTCGCCCGGTTGAGGTCCGCACAGGCGATGACGGTCGCGGCGGGCTGCTCCAGCGCCACCTCGCGCGCCAGGTTCGGCCCGGTGAGCACCGCGATGCGCTCTTCGCCCGCGCCGGTGAGCTCGGCGATGATCTCGCTCATCCGCATGTAGGTGCCCGACTCGATGCCCTTGGAGATGGACAGCAGGGTGGCGTCGGCGGGCAGCAGCGGGGCCCAGGCGGTGAGGTTGTCGCGCATCGTCTGGCTGGGCACCGCGAACACCGCGATGGCGGCCCCGCTCAGCGCCTCGGCTGGGTCGGTGGTGGCGGAGATCCCCGCGGGCAGCTCAATGCCCGGCAGGTAGTCGGGGTTTTCGCGGGTTGTCGATATCGCCTCCGCGAGCTCGGGGCGGCGCGCCCAGAGGGTCACCGCGTTGCCGGCGTCCGCGAACACCTTCGCCAGCGTCGTGCCCCACGAACCGGCACCCATCACCGCGACGTTGACCATCGGTCAGCTCCTCCATCCTGCTGTGAGATCCGGCTCCCCAGCCCGCGACGGGGCGTGGTGAAGCTGCGCAAAACAAAACAAGCTTAGAACAGTTCGCGCCCCCGCTCGAAGTGAGTCACAATGTTTTCATGGCGAAGGACACCGGAACCGGAACACAGCACGGCAAGGACGACATCGAAAAGCCCCAGCGGCCCAGGAAGTCCGGCCTGCACGAGCAGGACAAGGACGACCAGGGCGAGATGTTCCTCACCGGCCGCCACCAGCAGATCCCCCGCCGCCCCGAGAAGGAATTCGCCCGGACCACCCTCGCCGCGGGCGCGGTCCTGTGGCGCGGAGCGCTGCCCGGCGAGGGCAGCGTCGAGGGGATCGAGGTGGCCTGCATCCACCGCCCCCACTACGACGACTGGTCCCTCGCGAAGGGCAAGCTCGACCCGGGCGAGTCGCTGGTGACCACCGCGGTGCGCGAGATCTGGGAGGAGACGGGCTACCGCGTCCGCCTGGGCAAGCTGCTGGGCAAGACGATCTACCCGGTCAAGAACACCACCAAGGTGGTCTACTACTGGACGGGTGAGGTCACCGGCGGCGAGTTCGTGCCCAACGACGAGGTGGACGAGATCCGCTGGCTGCCGCTCGACGAGGCGAAGGAGCTCATGACCTACGACCTCGACCGCCAGGTGCTGGAGAAGGCGGAGAAGCGCTTCCGCCTGCCCGCCGACGCCCGCATCCTCTACGTCCGGCACGGCCGCGCCCACGAGCGCGAGAAGTGGTCCGGCGACGACAACCTGCGCCCCCTGGACAAGAAGGGCAGGCGCCAGTCCGAGATGCTCGTCCCGCTGCTCGCCCCCTTCGAGCCGGAGCGCATCTTCTCCGCCCTGCCGGACCGCTGCCAGAACACCGTCGCCCCGCTGGCCGACGAGCTCGGCCTCGACGTCGCCGTCGACGTCCGTTTCGGCGACGCTGGGTGGGCGCAGAGCCAGGTCGAGGCGCAGAAGGCGTTCACGGACGTCGTCGCCCAGGGCGGCACGAGCGTCATCTGCGGCCAGGGCACCGTCATGCCCCAGATGATCGCGTGGCTCGCCGCCCGGGGTCGCCTGCCCATCGACGACGAGATCAACGTGAAGAAGGGCAGCGTGTGGGTGCTGTCCTTCCGGGAGGGCGAGCTCACCGGGGCCGACTATATCCCCTCCGCGCTTCCGGTTCAGTAGGGCGCGCGGCGGGGCGTCGACAAGCTAGACGCTCGGCTTGAACGCGGGGCGGCGGGCCTCGAAGTCCTCGATCGCGCCCTCGTCGCGCAGCGTGAGCCCGATGTCGTCGAGACCCTCCATGAGGCGCCAGCGCGTGTAGTCGTCGACGTCGAAGGTGTAGGTCGACTCCCCCACGGTGACCGTGCGGTCCTCCAGCGAGACCGTGACCTCCTGGCCCGGGTGCTGCTCGAGCTGCTTCCAGATCAGCTCGATGTCGGACTCGCTCATCAGGCCGGCGAGCAGCCCCGCCTTGCCCGCGTTGCCGCGGAAGATGTCGGCGAAGCGCGGGCTGAACACGGCGCGGAAGCCGTAGTCGCCCAGCGCCCAGACCGCGTGCTCGCGCGAGGAACCGGTGCCGAAGTCGGTGCCCGCGAAGAGCACGGAGCCGTCGCGGTAGGCGTCCTGGTTGAGCACGAAGTCGGGTTCGCTGTCGCGCCAGTTGGAAAACAGGCCGTCCTCGAAGCCCGTGCGGGAGACGCGCTTGAGGTAGCGGGCGGGGATGATCTGGTCGGTGTCGACGTTGGAGCGGGTCAGGGGAACCCCGACGCCGGTGTGCGTGGTGAACTTCTCCATGGTGGGGCTCCTTTACAGGTCTGCGGGGCTGGCCAGGTGGCCGGCGACGGCGGTGGCGGCGGCGACGAGCGGGGACACGAGGTGCGTGCGCCCGCCCGGGCCCTGGCGGCCCTCGAAGTTGCGGTTCGAGGTGGACGCGGAGCGCTCCCCCGGCGCCAGCTGGTCCGGGTTCATGCCCAGGCACATCGAGCAGCCCGCGGTGCGCCACTCGGCGCCGAAGTCGGTGAAGACCTTGTCCAGGCCCTCTTCCTCCGCCTGCTGCTTGACCATCGTGGACGAGGGCACGACCATCATGCGGGTGCCCGGGGCGATGGTGCGCCCCTTGAGCACGTCGGCGGCGGCGCGCAGGTCCTCGATGCGCGCGTTCGTGCAGGAGCCGAGGAAGACGGTGTCGATCTTGATCTCGCGCAGCGGGGTGCCCGGGGTCAGGTCCATGTAGCGCAGCGCCGTCTCGGCGGCGCGCTTGGCGGACTCGTCGCCGAAGGACTCCGGGTCCGGGACGGACTCGGCCAGCGGCAGGCCCTGGCCGGGGTTGGTTCCCCAGGTGACAAACGGGGTCAGGGCGTCGCCGTCGATCTCGACGACCGTGTCGAACTCGGCGCCCTCGTCGGTGGGCAGGGTCTTCCAGTAGGCGACGGCCTCGTCCCAGTCCCGGCCCTTCGGGGCGTACTCGCGGCCCTCGACGTAGTCGAAGGTCTTCTGGTCGGGCGCGACCATGCCGGCGCGGGCGCCGGCCTCGATGGACATGTTGCAGATGGTCATGCGCGCCTCCATCGACAGCTTCTCGATGGCCTCGCCGCGGTACTCGATGATGTGGCCCTGCCCGCCGTTGGTGCCGATCTTGGCGATGATGGCGAGGATGAGGTCCTTCGCGGTCACACCTTCGCGCAGCTCGCCGGAGACCTCGATGGCCATCGTCTTGAAGGGTTTGAGCGAGAGCGTCTGGGTAGCCATGACGTGCTCGACCTCGGAGGTGCCGATGCCCATGGCGATCGAGCCGAAGGCGCCGTGGGTGGAGGTGTGGGAGTCACCGCAGACGATCGTCATGCCGGGCTGGGTGATGCCCAGCTGGGGCCCGACGGTGTGGACGATGCCCTGCTTGACGTCGCCCATGGAATGCAGCTTCACCCCGAACTCCGCGCAGTTCTTGCGCAGCGTCTCCACCTGGGTGCGCGAGGTCGGCTCCGCGATCTCCAGGAGGTTGCCCGAGGAGATGCCGATGGTGGGCACGTTGTGGTCCTCGGTGGCCAGGTGCAGCTCGGGGTGGCGGATAGTGCGCCCGGACATGCGCAGCCCGTCGAAGGCCTGCGGGGAGGTGACCTCGTGGAGGAGCTGGAAGTCGATGTAGATGAGATCGGGGTTGCCGTTCTCACCGGGCGTGACCACGTGGTCGCGCCACACCTTCTCAGCGAGCGTCAGGGGCTTGTCAGCCATCGCGTTCCTCCTCACGTTACCCCGCACATTCCCATGATGCGGGATGGTAGAATCCATTTCGTGAGACAGTATAGCGAAGATTCCGGGATTAAAGTCCTCGATCGCGCAATTGCGATCGTGCGCGCCGTCGCGGCCGGCGACAAGACCCTCGCGGCGCTCAGCGCCGACACCGGCCTACCCCGGGCGACCACCCACCGCATCGCCACGGCCCTCGAGACACACCATATCCTCTCCCGCACCCCCGCCGGGGAGTGGACCGTGGGCACGGCCCTGGCCAGCTACGCCACCCAGACGCCGCCGCAGCTTCTCTCCGCCGCGGAGCCGATCATGCGCGACCTCGTCGCGGCGACGGGCGAGTCCGTGCAGCTCTACCAGCTCACCGGCGACACCCGCACGTGCATCGCGGCCGAGGAACCGGCCAGCGGCCTGACGTACACGGTGCCCGTCGGCTCGCAGCTCTCCCTCTCCGCCGGCTCGGCCGCGCGCGTCTACGCCGCATTCGGGCTTATCGACGCCCACCCCTTCCCCGCCGAAGAGCTCGAGGCGGTCCGCGACAGCGGCCTCGCCGAGTCCGTCGCCGAGCGCGAGGTCGGCCTGGCCAGCGTCTCGGCCCCCATCACGGACGCCGACGGCGCGGTGGTGGCGGTGCTGTCCATCTCCGGGCCCGTCGAGCGGCTCAGCCCGAGCCCGGCCGCGAAGTGGGGCGCCCAGCTCGGCGAAGCCGCCGCCGCGCTGAGATCGGCGCTCTAAACCGGCCGGTCGATCGCGTCGAGCTCGCCGCCCGGCCACACCACGTTCTTGGCCAGGGGGATCTGGTGCGAGGCGGACTCCAGGATGTGCATGAAGTAGCCCGCCGTGTTCGGGATCGCGACGATGTCCCCCGCCGCCACGCCGCGGGGGAAGCGCACCTTGCGGCGCAGGATGAGCTCGTCCTCGATGCAGTAGGCGCCGACGAGGAAGGCCTCCAGCTCCGCCGAGGGCGCGCTGCGCTGGATAAGCAGCGGGTCGACGAGGTAGTCGTCTGAGGTGGTGCGGCACTGGGTGCGGTTCATGTGCAGGCCGACCAGCGGCACGCCGTCGCTGCGCTCCTTGACGAAGGCGACCTGGGCCAGGATGAGCCCGCAGCCGTCGAGAAGCGAGCGCCCCGGCTCGAGGTGGAGCCGCAAGCCGCGGGAGGTGAGCGCGTCGCCGAGACCGTCGGCGAGAACCTCGCGCAACCACTCCCCGCGCGTCGGGTGCTGCCAGTAGGGGTAGGTGGTGCGCAGCGGGTCCGCCTTCCACGTGAAGGGCTCGCCGTAGCCCTCGCGCTGCGTGGCGATGGCCTCGCTCCAGGCGCGCCACTGCTCCTCGCTGTCCAGGTAGCTCATCGGCACCCCGCCGCCGAGGTCGATGAACTGCGGCGAGTGCCCCGCGTGGCGCAGCGCGTCGGTCAGGCCGATCGCCTCGGCCAGCGCGGCGCGCCGGTCCGCGGCCGCGTAACCGTGCAGGTGGACGTGGACGCCGACCACGCGAACGTTGTCCACCGGCTGGTCGAGGTGCTCGGCCCAGGCAGCGAAGCGCTCCCCGAAGCGGGTCGGCGGCATCATCTCCGGGTCCGGGGCCAGGCGCGGCGCCACCAGCGCGGGCGCGCCGGATGCCAGCGCGGCGATCCGGTCGTACTCGTCCCGGCTGTCGGCGGAGATGACCACGCCGCCCTCGACGGCGAGCCGCAGCAGCGCGTCGGTCTTCACCGCCGCCGAGAGGATGATGCGCTCGCCGGGCACGCCACAGGCGAGCACCTGACGCAGCTCGTTCTCGCTGGCCACGTCGACACCGTGGCCGGCGTCACGGACGGTGTCCACGAAGGTCAGAGCCTTGTTCGCCTTGCGGGCGTAGAAGACCCTGAGGTCGACGCCCTCGCCCGCCGCGGCATCGACGAGCTCCTCGACGTTGCGCAGCATGGGCGCGGCGTCGAGGATGTTGACGGGGCTGGAGTAGGCGTCGAGAAGCCCCTGGGCCATGCGAGCGTCGCCCACCAGCTCCCGGGCCCAGGGCTCCAGGCGGGCCTCGAGGGGCGGCAGGCCGTGCACTCGCTCCGGGTCGGCCAGCGCGGCGCGGGTTACGCGACGCGCCCACGCGGGGATGACCTCGTGCTCGCCTCGGCGCAGCGTGTCGTGCCCGAGGATCCACCCCTCGCTCACCCTGCCGGCGGCGGCGATGTGGCGCTGGCCCGCGAGGGTGCCGTCGCGTTCGACCACGAGCGAGCCGGTCTCCGGGTGCTCCCTGCCGACGCCCCGGCGCACCAGCTCCGCCTCGAGCGTGCTCTCGACGAGTCCGGGCGGGGCGTTGACGGCGTCGATGACGGCGGTGGCGCCGACCTCACCGGCAAGCTGCGCCAGGTCCTCGTCTCCTCGCCCGAGCAGGTCCGTGCGGATGCGCCCGGAGTCGATGAGGGCGAGCACCTCCCTCGCCGTAGCGGCCGGCGGACCGAAGGCGACGCGCTCGAGGGTGCGGGTGAGCCGGCCGAAGCGCTCGCCGCCGAGGGAGTCGCGGCCGCCGAAGGAGGAGCGCTCGATCACCGCGTCGTAGGCGGCGCGGAAGGCGTAGCCCACCGCCGCCGCGGGCGTCCAGGCGCGCTCGCCGAGTGCGACCCCGAGGGAGGCGCGCAGGTCCTCGACGGGGTCCGCGCCGTCCTCGCCGTCCAGCACCGCGCGAACGCCCGCCTCGTCCGGGCCGGCCCCGGCCACGGCGAGGACCTCGCCGGAGAACTCGACGAGCGCCTCGTACACGTCTCCGAAACCCTCCGCAGTGCGGATGTGCTCCCGCGCGAGCGTCAGCGCCGGGCCGAGCTGGGCCGCGGCGTCGTCGGGCAGGTAGGCCTTGACATCCATGAACCGCCCGCCCCGGGTCAGCGGGTAGAACACCGCGGCCCGGGCGTGGCGCACGACGTCGATGAAGGTCAAGGCGGCACCCCTGACTATCGCGGTGTCCTCCTCGGTCACCGCGTCCAGGTCGCCGGGGGCGAAGGCGCTGAGGACCTTGCCCACGCCCTCGACGCCGCCGTGGGTCAGGGCGCCGGGCCAGTCGCGGGCGTGGCCGGTGGTGAGCAGGGCTTCGTCGTAAAGCGTGCCCTCGACCTCGACCCCCTCCCCGGCGGGGGTGAGCTCGCACACCCGCGCGTCCACGAAGCGCAGCGAGCACGACCGGGGGACGTGCGCTGCGAGCGCGGCCCACGAGGCGGCGAGGAAGCGGCCGACCTCGCGGCGCGGCGGGAAGGTGTCGCCCGCCCCGCGCCACTCGTTGAACGTCCCGAGGTGCGTCTCCACGACCTCCGAGGGGACGTTGAGCAGCCACTGGGAGGGCAGACCCGGCTGGTAGGCGCCCGGCCCACTCGCGCCGCTGACGGGGCCATCGTTGTAGACGTCCAGCTCGATCGCCGCGCCGCGCTCGCGCGCCCTGGCCATGAGTTCCTCCGCGGCCCACAGCCCGCGCGGGCCGGCCCCGATGATCGCTACCCTCATCAGTTCACGTTCCTTTCCACCCATTCGTCGTTGTAGATCGTATCCAGGTACGCGCGGCCGTCGTCGTGGAAGACCGCCACGATCTCCGCGCCCTCGTTCTCGCGCGCGAGCTTCTCGACGCCCACGCACACCGCCCCGCCGGAGGCGCCGGGCAAAAAGCCCGTCGCCCGGGCGCAGCGTCGCGCCGCTGCCACCGCGTCGCGCGCGTTGACCCGGATCACCTCGTCGGGCACGGTCTCACGCGACAGCTCGGTGACAACGCCTGCCCCGTAGCCGGGGAGGATACGCTCGCCCCGGGCGCCGCCGAAGAGGACGGAGCCCTCCGCGTCGACGGCGACGGCGCGGGTGGGCAGCCCGTTCTCGCGGATGTGGCGGACACACCCGCCGATGGTGCCGGTGGTGCTCACGGCGACGACGAGGATGTCGGGCGCGTGGCCGAGTTGCTCGACGATCTCGCGCATCGTCCCCTCGCTGTGGGCGCGGAAGGCCGCGCGGTTGGAGTATTGGTCGAGGTTGAGGCCGCCGAGCTCGTCGATGAGACGCCCCACCAGCGCGCGTCGCGCGGTCAGCCAGTCCCCCGTCTCCGGGTCGGGCTCCTCGACCGGGTGGATGTGCGCGCCGAGGGCGCGCATGTGGGCGAGCGTGGCCTGGTTGGTGCGCGGGTCGACAACGCAGTGGAACTCCCACCCGCCGACGGCCGCCTCGCGGGCCAGGGCCACGCCCAGGTTTCCGGAGCTCGACTCCACCACGACGCTGCCCGGGCCGAGCACGCCGCGCTCGTGGGCGTCGGCGACGAGGGCGCGGGCGGTGCGGTCCTTGGCGCTGCCGCCGGGGTTGAAGGACTCGAGTTTGGCCCAGACCCGGGCGTTCCCGCCGCCGAGCTCGGGAAGGGGGACGAGGGGCGTGCCGCCGACGGCGGCGAGCAGGCCCGGGGACGATTCAGAACGCATGAACGCCAGCTTATGCGTTTCGGGCCCGGCGGGGCCGCCGCGGGGCGTTTCCCTAACGCGCCATTCGAGGGTACGCTCGCCACGTGAGAAAAAGCGGGCAGATTCTTGGACGGGACATTGGTCGCCTGCTGCGCGTTCCCCGGGCCTTCATCATCATCGTCGGCGTGCTGATCACCCCCGCGCTCTACGCGTGGTTCAACATCAACGCCTTCTGGGACCCCTACGCCCAGACCCAAAACATCCGCATCGCGGTGGTCAACAACGACCGTGGCGCCTCCGCCGAGCGCGTCGGCGAGGTTGACGTCGGCGACCAGATCACCGAGCAGCTCAAGGGCAACGACAAGATCGGGTGGGTGTTCCTCCCCGAGGACGAGGCCCGCGACGGGCTCATGCGCGGCGACTACTACGCCATGTTCCTCATCCCGCCCGAATTCAGCGAGGACCTGCTGAGCCTGGTGAGCGGCACCTACACGCAGCCGGTGCTGGAGTACTACGTCAACGAGAAGAGCAACGGCGTCACCCCCTCGATCACCGACGCGGGCGCCTCCGCTGTCGACGCAGCCGTGTCCGAGGCCTTCAAGAAGAAGGTCGGCGAGGCTGCGGCGACCGAGCTGCGTAACACGGGCTACACCCTCCGCGACGGCGCCGAGGAGGCCCGCGGCAAGACCTCCGGGAGCTTCGCCCAGGTCGCCGCCGACCTCGACGCCGCCCAGGGGCGGGTGGCCACGATGAACCAGAGCATCAGCGGGGCGCGCCCGGTCGTCGCCGAGCTGAACACCCTCGTCGGCTCCGTCGACGACACCCTCGGGTCCGTGGACTCCTCCCTCGGGGAGGTCGAAGGGATCATCGCCGAGCTACAGAAGTCCTCCGCCGGGTTCAGCGCGGACACCTCCACCGCGCTCGTCGAGTCCACCAACGCGCTCAGCCTCGGCGCCGCCTCCGCCAACGCCTCCATCGCGGGGGCGACGGACCAGCTCGGCACCGCCCAGGGGCGGGTGCGCTCCGCCGTCGGCGAGGTCGACGGCGTGGTCAAGCAGGGCGAGTCTGCCGTCGCGCAGCTGCGCGCCCTGTCGGCCGGGGCGGCCCTGTCGCCCGAGGTCCGCGCTCAGCTCGACGCCGCGGCCGGCGCGCTGGAGGAGCGCACCGCCGCCTCCCGCACCGTCCTCGACGGCCTGAACGACGTGGACCGCAGCACGGGCGCTGCGTTGGCGTCGATAGGCGAGCTCGGCGACTCCCTCGAGGCCGCGACCGCCGACTCCAACGCCGCAGCGCGCGCCGCAAGCACGCAGCTCGGCGAGTCCGTGCCCGCGATCAACGCTTCGCTCGCCCAGGCCTCCGGCAGCGTTGCCTCCGTGCGCGGCGCGCTGAGCAGCCAGCGTGCCCTGCGTGAGGAGACAACCTCCCTGCTCGCCGGGGTGGACAACCAGCTCGCGGCCAGCCTCGGCATCCTCGACGAGGTCTCGGGCAATCTCGGCACGCTTGCCGACGGCGCCCGCTCCGCCCAGGCCGACATCAACGCTCTCCTGGCCACCTCCGATTCGGAGACCCTCAACACGGTGACGAACCTCAACTCGGCGAAGATCGGCGAGTATATCTCCTCACCCGTGACCGTCGAGCAGCAGGCCGTCTTCCCCACCGAGAACTACGGCAGCTCCATGGCCTCCTTCTTCACCAACCTGGCCCTGTGGATCGGCGCGTTCGTGCTGACGATCATCTTCCGCGTCGAGGTCGACACCGAGGGCTTCCGCCGCCTCACCGTCGGCCAAGCCTACCTCGGCCGCTTCCTCCTCTTCGCCACGCTCTCGGTGCTCCAGGCCGTCGTGGTGACGCTCGGCAACGTGGCCTTCGGGGTGCAGATGCAGTCCGTCACGGCCTTCCTCGCCACCGCAATCGCCATCGGGGTCGCCTACACGGGGATCATCTACTCCATCGTCTCCGCGCTCGGCCACATTGGCCGCGGCATCGCCGTCTTCCTCGTCGTCATCCAGATCCCGGGCGCGTCGGGCCTCTACCCCATCGAGCTCATGCCCGGCTTCTTCCGCCGCATCTACCCCTTCCTCCCCTTCCGCTACGGCATCGACGCGATGCGCGAGACCATCGCCGGGTTCTACGGCCATCACTACCTCCGCTTTTTGGCGACGCTTCTCGCCATGTCCGCCGCGGCCTTCGCCCTGGGGTGGCTGTTCCGACTCACCTCCTCGCACGCCAACCTCCTGTTCAACCGCCAGCTCGCGCGCACGAACCTGATCACCAACGAGAAGGTGGAGGTCATGGGCTCGCCCTACCGCGCGTCCGACATCATGGCCGCCCTGTCGGACCGGGATGAGTTCCGCGGGGGCGTCGAGAAGCGGGCGCGGATGCTGCGGGAGAACTACCGCACCCTCATCTTCGGCGGGATCGGCGCGGGCGTTGTCGGCATCGCCATCATCACCCTGCTCACCATGCTCCTGCCCACCGACAAGACGATCATGCTGGCCATCGTCGTCGCCTGGTCGCTGCTGGTCATCCTCTACCTCGGCGCGGTGGAGTACCTCACGCAGAGCCTCGTCGACGCCGAACAGGTCTCGCGCCTCGGCGAGGCCGAGCTGCGCGACGCCGTGATCCACCGCCACGACTCCGCCGGCACCAGCGTCACCATCGGGCCCGCGGACGCCGAAAGCGAGGACACCAAGTGAGAACCGTCTTCTCCATCGCCTACAACGACCTGCGCCGGCTCTACACCAACGTCATGGCGGGCATCGTCATGGTCGGCCTCATCGCCATCCCCTGCCTCTTCGCCTGGTTCAACGTGCTGGCCACGTGGAACCCCTTCGCCAACACGGAGCGCCTCGAGGTGGCGGTGGCCAACACCGACCGCGGCCACACGAGCGACCTCACCCCGCTGGCCGTCAACGTCGGCGACATGGTGCTCTCCCAGCTCTACCGCGACGACTCGATGGACTGGGTCATCACCGACGCCGACGACGCCATCGAGGGCGCGAAGTCCGGCGAGTACTACGCCGCCATCGTCCTGCCGCCCACGCTGAGCGACGACATGTTCACCTTCTACGCCGGAAACGCCGAACCCAGCCGCATCGACCTCTACGTCAACGAGAAGAAGAACCCCATCTCCCCGCTGCTCATCTCCAACGGCACGCAGGGCGTCAGCGCCCAGATCAGCGCGTCGTTCACCAGGGCCCTCGCCGAGGTGTCCTTCGGGTTGATCGAGACGGCCTCGGACTTCTTCAACGAGGCGGAGACCAAGCAGGCACTCGACTCCATCGAGACGCGCACCGCCAGCGCCCGCGACCAGCTGCTCTCCAGCGCCAGCACCGTGGATGCGCTCGCCTCGCTCACCGAGTCGAGCGTGCCGCTCGTCGACAGCGCCGAGCGGATCTCCGGGGCGCTGGGCGACTCCCTCGGGCAGGTCCGCCCCGTCGACCTCGGGGCCGCCGGGGCGGGCATCGGCGGAGACGGCGCGGCGCTTGCGGCGGCGCTGGGGGCGACGTCGGAAAGCTTTGCCGCCGTAAGCGACCGCGTCGACCAGCTGCTGGCGGACTCTTCCGCCACCTCCCAGGCCACCGCCGCGAGCCTGACGGACATCGCCGCGCGCATCGATGTCCAGGTGAAGCAGTACACGGCCCTGCGCGACACCATCAACGGCCAAGTAGCCCCCGCGCTTCCCCCCGACGCCCAGCCGGGGGTGCGCGCGGTGGTCGGCGACCTCAACGACGCCATCGCCCGCCAGACGGCCGTGCGCGACCGACTCAACGACGCCGCCGCGCGCCTCACCGCCGGGCAGGGCAGCCGGGACGGGAAGAACGCGGACCGGCAGGAGATCAAGGACTCGATCGCCCGGGCCCGCGAGGCGATGGACTCGGCCAAGAATTCCTACGACACCGGGATCCGCCCGCGCCTCGAGGCGCTGTCGGGCTCGCTGGACAACGTCCGGGCGAACGTCGACAAGGCCCGCTCGGACATGGACGGCGTCTCCTCTGCCCTGGCCAACCGGCCCGGCTCGCTGCGCGACACCCTCGCAGCCTCCGGCGCGGACCTGCGCGACACGGCGGAATCTCTGCGCTCCAACGCGGCGAGGATGCAGGATGCGCAGCAGTCGATCGCGCAGGCGCGCTCGAGCGGGGACCTGACGAGGCTTGCCGACCTCGTCTCCAGCCACCCGGAGGAGCTCGCCGACGCCCTCGTCGACCCCGTCGAGGTGGAGCGCAAGGAGGTCTTCCCCCGCGTCAGCTTCGGCGCCGGCATGGCCCCGCTCTACACGGTGCTCGCCCTGTGGGTGGGCGCCCTGCTGACGTCGGTGGCCGTGCGCACGGACGACCGCTCCATCGAACAGAACGTGGTCGATCCCGGCCGCCTCACCGCGGGCCAGAAGTACTTCGGCCGCTACCTGACGTTCGTGACCACCGGCCTGGCCCAATCCACGCTCCTCATGGCGGGGCTCATCCTCTACGTGGGCATCGAGCCCGCACACCCCTTCCTCCTCTTCGTGGCGGGGTGGGTTTCGAGCCTGGTCTTCCACCTGATCTGCTACACGCTGGTGCTCTCCCTGAGCAACGCCGGCAAGGCCGTGGGCGTGCTCATCCTGGTGCTCCAGGTCTCGGCGGCGGGCGGCGCCTACCCGCTGCAGCTGCTGCCGGGCTGGGCGCAGGCGATCAGCCCCTGGCTGCCCGCGACCTACTCGATCCGCGCTATGCGCGCCGCGGTCTTCGGCACCTACGGCTGGGACTTCTGGCGAGCCCTCGGCATCCTCGTCCTCTTCGCGCTGCCCTTCCTCTTCCTCGGCCTCTGGTTGCGCCACCGGCTGCACCACGCGATCGGCCGCATGGACGAGGCTGTTGCGCAGACCAAGGTGATGATGACCTAGCCGCGCCTACAGGTCGATGGTGCCGCGCACGCGGGCGGTGACCTTACCGCCCACCCAGATGTCGCGGCCGTCGTCGGTGATCTCGACGCGCCCCGCGCGCCCGACGTGCCGCCCCTGGTCCGCCACGTAGCTCTCCGGCGCCAGCGAGCGGGCGCGCAGCCACTGGGCGAGGGCGCCGTTGAGGCTTCCGGTGACCGGGTCCTCGCGGTCGGTGGTGAACGCGCGCACCTCGCACCACGGCTCGGCCCCGCCCGTGAGCGCCACGAAGCCGACCTTGTCCCCTCCTCTCGAAAACTCGAGGGAGCGGAGCTTGTCGACGTCCCCCAGCTGCACCACCTTCCACCCCGGCCCGTTGTCGGCCCACGCGGCGTCGACCACGTCCGAGCGCCCGAGGCCGAAGCGGCGCAGCACCCCGTCGAGTTCCCCGGGGCTCAGCGCCCCGCTGCGGCGCAGCGGCGGGGTGGCGAAGGCGAACCCGGCCTCCCCCGCGCGGACGGGGACGAGCCCGGCGCCGCACTCCTGCACGACCACGCCCTCGCGGGCGGGGGTCCCGCCGAGCTCCAGCCACGCCGCCGCCGTGCCGAGGGTGGGGTGGCCAGCGAAGTCGAACTCCTCGGAGGCGGTGAAGATGCGCACGCGGTAGTCGGCACCCGGGCCGGTCGGCGGGAGGAGGAAGGTCGTCTCCGAGTAGTTCAGCCACGCCGCCACGCGCTGCATCGCGACGGTGTCCGCCCCGTCCGCCCCCGCGATCACGGCGAGGGGGTTGCCCGTGAACAGGCCGGTGGAAAACACGTCGAGTTCGAGGATGTCGCATCGCACCCCACACATCGTAAGCGCGGGGGTAGGCGCGGGGTCTACTGCATGATCGCGCCGCCGCTGGCGCCCTGCAGGCGGTCCGCGGAGATGTAGTAGACCTCCATGGTTCCGTTGAGCATGCGCATGCACTCGGAGATGGCGTCCGGGGTCCCGAGGCCCACCTTTTGCAGCTCTGCGGCGAGCTGGCCCGGGGCCATGTCGGCCCGGATGTTGAGGGGCACCGGCGAGGCCACCCCCGCGATCTCGGGGGTGACGTTCTTTGAGGCGACGATGATGTGGAGGTTGCCGGTGAGCGTGGTGATCTGACCGGACCCGGAGCGCAGCCAGTGGTCGGCGATCCCCGCCTTGGCCGCGGGGAACTGGACGCGGAGGTTGTCCAGGTCGACGCGGTCGGCGTCGATGCGGATCGCCCGGCGCGGCCCGAGGGCGGTGTCGAGTGTGACGACGCTGAGTTTGATGTTGCCCGTCAGCTGCGTCGAGTCCGCCTGGACGATGAAGGGGGTGCCGCCCGGCGTGCCCATCCCCGCGATGGGCACGGGCGGGTCGAGGCTCAGGCCTGGGATCTGCGGCGGCTCGGGCGGCTCCGGCACCAGCGCGTTGCCCAGCGACGGCGAGCAGCGAGCCCAGCATGAACCCGCCGAAGTTGGAGGTCGGCACGGCCACGACGCCGAGGATGAGGGCGGTGAGCCCGGTGAGGATCCGCCCCGCACGCTGGAACCACGCCATCAGGCCGCTGGCGATGAGCAGAACCCCGATGAGCAGGGTGGGCACACCGGACATCGTGGAGATTTGGACCTGCAGGTTGGACACCTCGAACGAGAGGTACGCGGGCGTGAGGATCACAGTGCCGCCGAGGATCATGAACAGCCCCGCGCTGAAGGGGCGGGCGGCGGCCCACTCGCGGAAGCGGCGGCGCCGGGGGGGGGCCGCCCGCCCGCCGCGTGGTGGGCGCGGGCGGGGTCCTTCTCCACCCCCTCGCCGCCGCGGGGGGGGGAGACGTTGACCCCGCCGGTGATGATCATCTCCTTGATGCGGGCGACGAGCCTGATGAAGCCGTCCTCCTCCATCGCCGCCATGTCGCCGGTGCGGAACCAGCCGTCGTAAAAGGCCTTCNGCCGGGTGGGGGCCGGGGCGGCCGGGTGGGCGTCGACAAGCGCTCCGAGCTCCCTGGTCTCGGGCGCGGTGCTGGCGTGGCTGCTCATCGTTAGCACTGGCCCCCGTCCCCGTCCTCGATGGTGATGGTGCCGCCGTTCGCGTTGAGCTTGTCGGCGGCGATCGACGTGGCCCGGATGTCCTGCTGGATGGCGTTGAGGTTGGTGGCGTTGATGCCGAAGGAGCCGGGGATCGCGTCCTCGGACAGCTGGGTGGCGGCGACGCCGATCTGCACGTTGTCTATGGACAGGGAGCCGGCGAGGCTCTCCGCACCGATGACGCGGTTGTGCGCCGTCGTGCCGGTGCCGGGCACCATCATCTGAAACTTCTTCTCCCCCAAGCCCCGGCAGGTTGATGGGCGCAGACATGCACAGGTCGGTGGTCGTGGCGTCGGTGAAGTGGAGGCGCGAGACGGCGACGTCCTTGTCCGCCATCGCCTGCTTGTCGATGAAGAGGGTGAAGCCGGTTCCCTCGATGCTGCCGACGTGCTGGGTGAAGATCACGTTCGACAGGGCGAGCCGGGCGCTCAGCCCCGACTGCGCCATGACCGTCGTCTCCGCTCCGAGCAGGAGGAGCCCGGCACCGAGCACCGCCGCGAACCGTGCTTTCCTGGTGTGTCCCATTGCGATGACCCGCACTTTCTTGGGCGTGAAAAATTGCTAGCTACACAATGCGCACTCGTAGCGACGTTGTGAAGTGGGCCACGTTTGTGTGAGGACAAACAGGCGTACAGTGGCCCAAGTCAGCGATGACCACGACCAAGGAGTGCAGCATGACTTCGACCACACAATGGGTCCTCGCCTCCCGCCCGGAAGGCACCCCCACCAGGGACAACTTCCGACTCGAGACGGCCGATCTCCCCGAGCTTTCCGACGGCCAGATACTCGTCGACAACACCTTCGCCAGCGTCGACCCCTACATGCGCGGGCGCATGAACGACGTGAAGTCCTACATCCCGCCGTTCCAGATCGACGAGCCGCTCACCGGCACCGCCATCGGCACCGTCGCCGAGTCCCGGTCGGAGAAGTTCAAGGTGGGCGACACGGTCCGCCACTTCGCCGGGTGGCGCACCCGCGCCGTGCTCGGCGAGGACGAAGCGGAGCACATCGACACCGACGCGGCGCCCGCCGAGGCCTACCTGGGCATCCTGGGCCTGACCGGCCTGACCGCCTACGCGGGGCTGACCGCCGTGGGCGAGATGAAGGAGGGCGACGTCGTGTTCATCTCGGGCGCGGCGGGCGCGGTCGGCTCGGCCGCCGGGCAGATCGCCAAGCAGCTGGGCGCGGCGAAGGTCATCGGCTCGGCCGGTTCGGCCGAGAAGATCGACTACGTCACGGGGCTCGGCTTCGACGAGGCCTTCAACTACAAGGACGGCGACGTGTCCGGCCAGCTGGCCAAGGCGGCTCCCGAGGGCATCGACTTCTACTTCGACAACGTCGGGGCCGACCACCTCGAGGCCGCCATCGACAACGCCAACACCTTCGCGCGCATCGCCATGTGCGGCGCGATCGCCCAGTACAACGACACCGAGCCCGCGCCGGGCCCGAGCAACCTGGGCCTGTCCATCGGCAAGTGCCTCACCCTGCGCGGCTTCGTGGTGGGCAAGTACTCGCACCTCGCCGGCGAGTTCCAGGAGAAGATCGCCCCGCTCGTGCTCGACGGCTCGATCACCTACGAGACCACGGTGCGCGAGGGCATCGACAACATGCCGGACGCATTCCTCGAGCTCTTCGAGGGCAGCAACACCGGCAAGATGATCGTCGCACTTCAGGAGGAAGAGTAAATGACCAAGGTACTCATGATCGTCTCCGCGTCCGACCACTGGACGCTTAACGACGGCACACAGCACCCCACCGGCTTCTGGGCCGAGGAGCTGGTGACCCCCTACACCGTCTTCACCGACGCGGGCTGGGACGTGGACGTGGCCACCCCGGGCGGGCGCGCCCCGACCGTGGACAAGGTCAGCCTCGGCGACGGGGCGGGCGACGCGGACACCCTCGCCCGCGTCAGCGCGAAGCTCGACGAGCTGCAGCCCGTCCTGTCCCAGCCCCTCGTTCTCGAGGACGTCGACGACTCCGCCTACGACCTCGTGTTCTACCCCGGCGGGCACGGCCCGATGGAGGACCTCGCCGTGGACGAGACCTCCGGGCGCATCCTCGCCCGGCGCGTGCAGGACGACACCCCTGTCGCCCTCCTCTGCCACGCCCCGGCCGCCGTCCTCGCCGCCGAGAACGAGACCGGCGGTTCCCCCTTCGCCGGGCGGAAGATGACCGGCTTCTCCAACGACGAGGAGCGCGCGAGCGGCCTCGCGGAGAAGGCGAAGTGGCTGCTCGAGGACAGGCTCGTGGAGCTGGGCGTGGACTACGAGAAGGCGCAGGAGCCGTATGCGCCCCACGTCACGGTCGACGGCGCGCTCTACACCGGGCAGAACCCCTCGTCCTCGCAGGATCTCGCTGAGCGCCTCGTGGCGGACCTTTCCCGCTGACGGGCGTTACAGAAACCCCCGAAGCCGACGCGGCTTCGGGGGTTTTCGTGTCGGTGCGAGCTACTTCGCGGCCTGGATCAGGCCGTATTCATGCAGCAGCTCGCCGATCTCGCTGTCCTCGAGCTTGTCGAAGAAGTGCTTGCGCATGAAGTGACCGGCCCGGTGGTCCGGCGACGTGGCGAGGGGTTCTCCGTCACGGAGCTGGACGGTGGCGTCGAGAAGCGTGCGCACGTCGAAGGTGGAGTTGAACACCTCAGGCACACCGCGCTCGATGTCCATGAGCGTGTAGACGGCCTCCATCGGGGTCCGCACGGAGTACTCGGTGGTGAAGATGCAGTCGCGCTGCGCCGACTCGGCGAACTGGCCGATGAAGGCGAAGTTCTTCGCGCCCTCCGGCACCACGTCAGGGCGGTCGCCCGCGGCGCGCGGCATGAAGAAGGCCGTGACGTAGGGCATCATTACCGGGACGGCCTTGGCGCCGGTGGCGGCGAGCTCGTCGATCTCCTCGACGGGCACGCCCAGGTGGTAGAGCCACTCGCGCGTGATCTCCTCGCCGGTGGACTCCTCGATGGTCTTGCCCGTGTAGTCGCCGGGCGTGTCCGAGTACAGGGCGTAGACCCAGACGACGATCTGGTCCTTCGGCTGGTTCTTGAAGTGCGGCTGGCGGTTGACCGTCCAGGACAGCAGCCAGCTGGAGTCGCTGGCGGTCACGATGCCGCCGGTGACCACCTTGCCGGAGAAGGGGTCGCGCTTGGCGATCTTCTCGATGTAGCGGGGGATGCGCTCGTCGAGCGTCGTCACGGTGCAGGACTCCCACTTCGTCTCGGGGATGTGCGAGCCGAAGACGTCCGGGTGGCCGAAGGACTCGTCCTTCGCCGCGATCCTGCGCCACAGGTCCCACGCCGGGGCCGGCCCCTCCTTGAGCGCGGCCGGGCGGTGGTGGTTGCCGTTGTCCGAGTTCTCCACCAGCGAGCCGATGGTGAGGAAGGCGAGGTCGTTGTCCTCCAGGGCGACGCCGCCCTCCTGACCGTCCTTGACCCAGTGGATGTAGGTGGCGTGCTTCTCACCGTTTTCGATGCGGAAGTCGACGTCGGTGACGCGCACCCCGTACTCGAACTTCACCCCGTGGTCCTGCAGGTACTTCGTCAGCGGGAGGACGAGGGACTCGTACTGGTTGTACTTGGTGAACTTGAGCGCCGAGAAGTCCGGCAGGCCGCCGAGGTGGTGGATGAAGCGGTGCACGTAGAGCTTCATCTCGAGCGCGGAGTGCCACTCCTCGAAGGCGAACATCGTGCGCCAGTAGAGCCAGAAGTTCGAGTCGAGGAAGTCCTCGCCGAACCACTCGTTGATGCGCACGTTCTCCACCTCCTCGCGGGTGGCGAGGAAGAGCTTGATCAGCTCTTTCTGGGCCTTCTTGCTCAGGGTAAACTTGCCGTCGGTGTGGCCGTCCTCGCCGCGGTTCCGGGTGGCGCGCTGCAGCGAGTAGTTCGGGTCGTCCTTGTTCAACCAGTAGAACTCATCGAGGACGCTCGCACCCTCGATTTCCAGGGAGGGCACCGAGCGGAACAGGTCCCACAGGCACTCGAAGTGGTTCTCCATCTCGCGCCCGCCGCGGATGACGAAGCCGTCCTCCGGCTCCTTGATCCCGTCAAGGGCGCCGCCGGCGATGTCGTCCTGCTCGAGGATGTGGATGTTTTCCCCCGGGACCTGCGCGTCGCGCACGAGGAACGCGGCCGCGGACAGCCCTGCCAGGCCCGATCCCAGGATCCAGGCGGTCTTCTCCTCCGCCCCGGCGGGCTTGCGGGGGCGGGCGAAAGCTTCGTAGTTGCCGTTTGTGTAGCGCATGTCGGTACTCCTTCCGATGGCGTGGTTGCTACAGAGACAACGCTAGAACTGCGGAAACGGGCCACACCACCGGAACTGGTAGAAACTACTCTCATATGGGGGTGGCGCGGAACCGCCCGACGGCGCTCGGCGGGGCTAAATATTTTTTGCGCCTAACGCGCCGCCACCTGCGGAATCCCACGCAGCGAACACTCCCAATGTTCGTGATCCACATCACATCGAGTAATTTTTGGGCGCGGGCCACTTATGTCCGCCAGATGAGAGCTAAGCGCGGGTGGGGCGTCGACAAGCGTGCACCCCCTTTTGTAGGTAAACCTTTTGAATGGGAACTCTCTATTAAGTTCCTCCGACCTGTTAGATACGGGCGGTCCTTCCCGCCCCCGTGGCTTCCCCATCCGCGGCACCGGCCGCGGACCACGCAACCGCGCCCCCGCCGGGGTGCACGAGGAGGCGTGACCATGGATCTCGATGTGGTCGACCTTTCGCGGTGGCAATTCGGCATCACCACCGTCTATCACTACATTTTCGTCCCGCTGACCATCGGGCTTGCCCCGATGGTGGCCATCATGCAGACGATCTGGCACCGCACCGGCCACGAGCGCTGGTACCGGGCCACCCGGTTCTTCGGAAACCTCTTTCTGATCAACTTCGCGATGGGGGTGGTCACCGGCATCGTGCAGGAGTTCCAGTTCGGCATGAACTGGTCCGAGTACGCCAGCTTCGTCGGCGACGTCTTCGGCGCTCCCCTGGCGTTCGAGGGGCTGGCGGCCTTCTTCTTCGAGTCCATCTTCCTCGGGGTGTGGATCTTCGGCTGGGGCCGGGTGCCTGCCTGGGCCCACCTGGCCTCCATCTGGACCGTCGCGGTGGCGGTCAACCTCTCCGCCTACTTCATCATCGTGGCGAACTCCTTCATGCAGCACCCCGTCGGCGCCCGCTACAACGCCGAGACCGGCCGCGCCGAGCTCACCGACTTCTGGGCGCTGCTGACCAACCCCACCGCCGTCCAGGCGGTCCCCCACGCGATCTTCGCCGCGTGGCTGCTCGCCGGCACCTTCGTCTGCGGGCTGGCCGGCTGGTGGATGGTGCGCGAGCGCCGCGCGGGGGACCCCTCCGGCGACGCAGCCACCATCTGGCGCACGTGCACGCGCTTCGGGGCGTGGGTCATCCTCGTCGCCACCGCCGGTGTCTTCCTCACGGGCGACTTCCTGGCCAAGCTCATGTTCCTCCAGCAGCCGATGAAGATGGCCTCCGCCGAAGCGTTGTGCCACACCGAGACCGACCCGGCGTTTTCCATCCTGACAATCTCCACTCTGAACAACTGCGAGACCGCCGTGCGCGTCATCGACGTGCCCTACGTGCTGCCCTTCCTCGCCCAGGGCCGCTTCACCGGGGTGACGCTGCAGGGCGCGCTCGACCTCAACGCGCAGTACGAGGCGCTGTATGGCCCGGGCAACTACATCCCCAACCTCTTCGTCACCTACTGGTCCTTCCGCCTCATGATCGGCTTCCTCGTCGTGCCCGTCATCATGGCGGTGGTGGCGCTGTGGATGACCAGGAAGAACCGCGTGCCCTCCGCCCGCTGGATCTCGCTCGCCTGCCTGGCGGCGCTGCCCGCCCCGTGGCTGTCGAACTTCTCCGGCTGGGTGTTCACCGAGATGGGCCGCCAGCCCTGGGTGGTTCACCCCAACCCCACCTTCCAAGGCGGCGGGCCGAACGGCGAGGAGCAGATCCGCCTGCTTGTCGACGTCGGAGTGACCAACCACTCCGCGTGGCAGGTGCTGCTCAGTCTCACGGTGTTCACGCTGCTCTACGGCGCGCTGGCGATCGTGTGGTTCCTGCTCATGCGCCGCTACGTGCGCTACGGCCTCGACCAGCCCGGGCTGCGCGCCGGCGACTCGGCCCACATCGCAGACGCCACCTACGGGCCGGCCGAGGACGGCGAGCTCGCCCCGCTGAGCTTCGCGCCGGCCCCCGCCGACCGCACCGCCACCGAAGGAGAAAAGTAATGGACCTCAACACCGCCTGGTTTCTCGTCATCGCCTTCTTCTTCACCGGCTACTTCGTGCTCGAGGGCTTCGACTTCGGCGTCGGGATGCTCCTGCCCTTCGTCGGCGGCGACACCCCGGAGGACAACGACCGCCGCCGCACCGCCCAGGTGGCCACGATCGGGCCTGTCTGGGACGGCAACGAGGTGTGGCTCATCACCGCGGGCGCGTCCCTGTTCGCCGCCTTCCCCGAGTGGTACGCAACCCTGTTCTCCTGGCTCTACCTGCCCCTCCTTCTCATCCTCGCGGCCCTGATCGTGCGCGGGGTGGCGCTCGAGTGGCGCGGCAAGGTGGACACTCCCCGCTGGCGGGCGCGCTGCGACGCCGGGATCGCCTTCGGCTCCTACGTGCCCGCCGTCGTGTGGGGCATCGCGTTCACCAACCTGGTCACGGGCGCCCCGCTCGACGCCTCCGGCCGGGTCACCTCATTCAGCGAGGGCTTCCTCGGGCTGTTCAGCCCGCTCGGGCTTCTCGGCGGGGTGGCCTTCGCCCTGCTGTTCGCGCTGCACGGGGCGTTCTTCGTCGGCTTCAAGGCGGAGGAGCCGTTGCGCGGGCGGGCGCACTCCCTGGCCACGCGCCGGATCACGGCGCCCGCGGTCCTCGCCGCCGCCGCGTACTTGCTGTGGCTGCAGAACGACGCCGGGGCACGGTGGACCTGGGCGGCGCTCGCGATTGCGCTCGTGGCGCTGGTCTCCTCCGTGCTCGCGGCGCTGCGCGGTCGCGACGGCCTCGCCTTCGGGCTGACCGCGCTCGCTGTCACCGCCGCGGTGGTGCTGATCTTCGGTTCCCTCTTTCCGGAGGTGCTGCCGTCGATCGGTGCGCACCCGGGCTGGGACATCTACTCCGCCTCCTCGAGCCCGTACACGCTCAAGGTGATGAGCTGGGCGGCGCTGGTCATGGTGCCCCTCGTCGTGGTGGCGCAGGGCTGGTCGTACTGGGCGTTCCGCAAGCGGGTGACGGTCTAGGCCATGGCCTCCCCCGTCAACCCACGTCTGTTGCGACTGGTGCCGCCCGTCCGCGGGCTCATCGTCCGCGCCGGGGTCTACCAGGGCCTCGCCACCGCCCTCGTCGTCGCTCGCGGCGTGGTGCTGGGTGTCATCGCCGCCTCGGTCGTGGAAGAACGACAGGTCTCCTTCGCGGCGCTGTTCCTCGGGTTGGGCGCGATCCTCGCCGCCCACGGCGCCGTGGTGTGGGCGGCGCGGCGCGCGTCGGCCCGGGCGGTTGGGCAGAGCGTCGATAAGCTGCGCGAACAGGCGCTGCGGGCGCTAGCGCGGGAGGATCCCCGGGTGGTCGAGGAGCAGGCGGCGACGTGGCGGCACGTGCTGACCCGCGGGATGGACGACTTCCGCCCTTACCTGTCGGAGTTCGTGCCCTCGCTCGTCGCGCTCGCGGTGGCCACGCCCGCAGCGCTCGCCGCCGTCTTCGCCTTCGACTGGGTCTCCGGCGTCCTCGCCGCGGTGACGCTGCCGCTGATCCCGGCGTTTATGGTCCTCATCGGCCGGCTGACCGTCTCGCGCACCGAGCGCCGCCTGCGGGTCACGGCGGGGCTGGGCCAGCAGTTGGCGGACCTGCTCGGGGGGGCGCCCACGCTGCGCGCGCTGCACGCCACCGCGCGCCCCGCGCGGCAGATCCGCGAGATCGGCGCCCGCCACGAGGAGGCCACGATGGGCGTGCTGCGGCTGGCCTTCCTGTCGTCTTTCGCCCTCGAGTTCCTGGCCACGCTGTCGGTGGCGCTCGTCGCGGTGAGCGTCGGCCTGAGGCTCGTCTACGGGGAGATCTCCCTGCTCGCGGGCCTCGTCGTGCTCATCGTCGTGCCCGAGGTCTTCGCCCCCGTGCGCCGGGTGGGCACGAACTACCACGCCGCGGCCGACGGTCTCGAAGCCGCCGAGAAGCTGTTGCAGCTTATCGACGCCACCCCCGCCGCCACCGGCGCCTACCTCTCGCGCGCCGGCGAGGGTCTGGCCGTCCGAGACCTCTGCGTGCGGGGCCGCGACGGCGTGCGCCCCGACCACCTCACCTTCACGGCGCGCCCCGGTGCGGTGACCGTGCTCGCCGGGCCCAACGGCGCCGGGAAGTCCACCGTGTTCCTCGCCGCTCTGGGAGCCTTGCCGGACGCGGCGGTGAGCGGGTCCGTGCGCGTCGGCGGACAGGCTGCCTACGCTCCGCCGCGCCCGGCCACGGTGCCCGGCACCGTGCGGGAGAACCTGGCGCTGATGGGCACCGCGCCCCGCGACCCGTCGGTCGGCGTCGCGCTCGACCAGCGGATCGGCGTTGCGGGCCGCGGGGTTTCCGCCGGGCAGTTGCAGCGCATCGGCCTGGCCCGGACGCTCGCCTCGGACGCGCCAGTGCTGCTTCTCGACGAACCCACCGCCCACCTCTCTCCGGCGCTCGTGGGCGAGGTGCTCGCCGCGCTGCACCGCGAGGCCGTTGCTGGGCGCACTGTCGTGGTGGCCAGCCACGACCCCCGCGTCGTCGCGGCGGCCGACGAGGTGGTGCGGCTGTGAGGGACCTCGCCTTTCTGCTCCGGGTCGCGGGCGTGCGTCGCCGCGACCTCGCCGCCGCGGTGCTCGCGGGCTCGGTGACGCTTCTCTCCGCGCTGAGCCTGACGGTGCTGTCGGGCTGGCTGATCACCCGCGCCTGGCAGATGCCGCCGGTGCTGCACCTGTCGGTGGCGATCACCGCCGTGCGCGCCCTGGGCATCTCGCGCGCGGTGTTCCGCTACGTCGACCGCCTTGTCTCCCACCGCCTGGGCCTGTCGGCGCTGACCACGCTGCGCGCCAGGGTCTACGACGCGATGGCCGCCTCCGCGCCCGTCACCCGCGCCCGCGGCCACGCCAGCCTGGTGGGCGACACCGAGCGGGTCACCGACTACATCGTCCGCTCGGTGGTGCCCCGGGGCGTGGCCGCGGTGCTCTCGCTCGCCTGCGTGATCTTCGCGGCGTGGCTGCACCCCGCCGCGGCCGCGGTGCTCGCCGCCGCCTTCGCGGTGACGGGCCTGGCGGTGCCCCGCCTCGCACTGCGCGGGCAGGTGCGCTACCGCGAGACCGCCGACGAGTACCTCGCCCGGCTCGACGACGTCCTGGGCCACCGCGCGGAGTTCCTCGCCGCGGGCCTGGCGGAGCAGCGCCTCGACGCCGCCGTCGCCGCCTCCGGGCGCGACACCCGCGCCGTCGTCGACGCGCAGCGGCCCCTCGCAACCGCCGACGCCGTCCAGGCGTGGGCGACGGGAGCGGTCACGCTGGCGATCACCCTGATTGGGGTCACCGCCTACCCCGGTTCCCCGGTCTGGCTGGGCATGCTGGTCATGCTCCCCCTCGCCGCCTTCGAGTCGCACGCCGCGCTGCCGGACGCCGCCGTCCACGCCCGCGACGCCGCCGAGTCCGCCGCGCGCCTGCGCCGCATCCTCACCCACCCCACCCCGCCGCCGCNGATCGGAGATGTGTATAGGAGCCAGCCCGTGTATAAGAGCCAGCCCGTACCCGCCGCCGCCGCCCGCCGCGGCGGATACGGGCGGGGTTGTGGAGGCCCGCGGGCTGCGCACCACCCACGGGGACGCCGTGTGGGACTTCCGCCTCGAGCCGGGCGAGCGTCTGCTCGTCCAGGGTCCGTCCGGCTGCGGCAAGACTACGATGCTCGAGACCCTCGCGGGGTTGCGCGCCCCCGCCGCCGGCGAGGCCCTCGCCCCCGCCGGCACCCGCCTCTTCGCCGAGGATGCCTGGGTCTTCGCCACCACGGTGCGCGACAACCTGCTCGTCGCCGCGCCCTCGCTTGACGACGCCACCGCAACCGCCGTCCTCGCCGCCGTCGGCTTCGAGTTCCCACTGGACTTCCTGCTGGCCAACGGCGCCGACTCGCTGTCTTCGGGCCAGCGTCGCCGCCTGCTGCTCGCCCGCGCACTGTGCAGCGAGGCCGACGTCCTCCTGCTCGACGAGCCGACGGCGCACCTCTCCCCCGACGCGGCTGAGTCGCTGCTCGACACTCTCTTGCGCGGGCCGCTGCCCGGCCCAAAGCCCTTGCGCACCGTGATCGTGGTGGCGCACGACGAGGGGTGATGTGCGGGGAAAGTGTTTGCCGTGCTGTCCTCGCACATGCCCGTTAGTGAATGCGTGTTAGTCGAGAAGGTGGGGGCGCTACAACGTGCTCCGCTCGACTAACGAGCATTTGCTAACGAGCATGTGGCCCACGCGCGAAAAAGCGGCCGGTGGATGTGTTCCACCGGCCGCTTCACTGTGTACCCCGTACGGGATTTGAACCCGTGTTACCGCCGTGAGAGGGCGACGTCCTAGGCCGCTAGACGAACGGGGCTTGTTCGCTTGTCGTTTGCGACTCGTTAAACTTAAAGCATCGCATGATCATCTAACAAATCGCCTGCTCACGCACCGTTTTCGCGGCTACAGCGCGACGGCGCCCACCAGGGCGGCGCCGATGACGACGGACCACGCCGGCGCCTTCCACGCCTGCAGCGCGGTGAAGGCCGCGACGGCCACGGCCATGGTCGCCGCCCCCGTGACCCCGGCGGTGAACACGGGGTTGTAGAGCGCCGCGCCGAGGATTCCCACGACGGCGGCGTTGGCCCCGCCGAGCACCCCGGCGGCGGCGCTGTGGCGGCGCAGCGACTCCCAGAACGGCAGCGCGCCGACGACGAGCAGCGCGGCCGGCAGGAAGATCGCCACGGTGGCCACCAGCGCGCCCCACCACCAGGTCACGCCGTGGGCGCTCGCGCCCAGAAAGGAGGCGAAGGTGAACAGGGGCCCGGGGACGGCCTGGGCAGCCCCGTAGCCGGCGAGGAAGGTGTCGTGGTCCACGAGCCCCGGGGGCACCGTCGCCTGCTCGAGCAGCGGCAGGACGACGTGGCCCCCGCCGAAGACCAGCGCCCCGGCGCGGTAGAAGGTGTCGAAGATGTGCGCCGCGGCTCCCCCGGCCCGAGCCAGGATCGGCAACACGACGAGCAAGGCGACAAAGGCGCCGAGGCACGCCACGGCCACCGGAACCGGCACGCGCGAGGCACGCTCGGCGGTGCCGGAACCAGCCTCGGACCGCTTCCGCGGCAGCGCCAGCCCGCCGAGGGCGCCGAGCGCGATGGCGGCCACCTGCGCGAAGGGGCCGGGTACGAGGAGCACCACGCACGCCGCCGCGGCGGCGATGAGCGCCCGCCAGCGGTCGGTGACCAGGTTCGTGGCCATCCCCAGAACGGCGTGGGCCACTACCGCCACCGCAGCCGCCTTCAGGCCGAGCAGCCAGCCCGCGCCCGCGATGTCGCCGAGCCGGGCCACCCCCAGGGCGAAGGCCACCATGAGCACCACCGAGGGCAGCGTGAACGCGGCCCAGGCCGCGAGCATCCCGGTGAACCCGGCGCGGCGCAGGCCCACCGCCATGCCGACCTGGCTCGAGGCGGGCCCGGGCAGGAACTGGCAGAGGGCCACGATGTCGGCGTATTCCTTCTCCCCCATCCACTTTTTGCGCTCGACGAACTCCTCGCGGAAGTAGCCGAGGTGGGCGACGGGGCCGCCGAAGGAGGTCATGCCGAGGCGGAGGAAGACTCGGAAGACACCCAGTGCTGAACCGGGGGCTGAACCCGGGGCGTCGGAAAGCGAAGATGTCACCGCTTCAGGGTGGCACACCCCGCCCCGGACCGCAGGGCTACGCGCCGCGCGAGAGGCGGTAGCCCACCCCCGGCTCCGTGAGCAGGTGGCGCGGGTGCGTGGGGTCGTCCTCGATCTTGCTGCGGATCTGGTGCGCGTAGACGCGCAGGTAATTGAGCTCGCGGCCGTAGCCGGGCCCCAGGTGGAGGCGAGGAGCTCGTCGTGGCGCACGAGCTTGCCCTGCGCCTTGGCCAGGGTGCTCAGCATGCGCCACTCGGTGGGCGTGAGGTGGAAGGGCCGGCCGCCCTTCGACGCCTCCGACTCCGCGAAGTTGAGCATGAGGCCGCCGAAGGCGACGGCCGCGATGGAGTAGGAGCCCCAGCGCATCTCGTTGTCCGGGTTGACGCCGATGAGCTTCTAGATGACGCGCTCGGCGCGGTTGTGCTTCTCGTCGGTGAAGCACTTGTACAGGTATGTGCCGACGGGCACGCGGGCCGCTGCGAGCAGGATCAGGACCAGCAGCAGGGCGCAGATGGTTTGGATTAGCAGTGGCATGGCATCCTCAGAACTTCTCGGGGTTGAGCAACGCGTACACGAGGTACACGAGGACACCGACACTGAGAATGGCTCCGATGAGATCTTGAGTCATGCGGAATAAATAACCACCGCGAGTTCCCGCACGCGGGGGGCCTGACTGAAATCTGAGGCGCCTTGACGCGTTCTTAATCCCGCCGCGCGGGCGTGCGAAGACCTCAGCGCGTTTCGGGGCGCGTTTTGACCCCGTTTTGACGCTGAGGTCTTCCCGCGGGGGCGTGAGGTCTTCCCGCGGGGGCGTGAGGTCTTCCCGCGGGGGCGTGAGGTCTTCCCGCGAGGGCGCCGGCGCGCAGCACCTCGACGATGCGGGCGATGTCGGCGTCGGCAAGCGGGGCGGGCAGGGTGAAGCGCAGGGCGGACTGCGCGAGCTCGGGGTCGTAGCCCATCTCGAGCAGCACGGGCGAGGGTCCGGACTGCCCGGCGCGGCAGGCCGAGCCGGAGCTGACGGCGTAGCCCGCCGCGTCCAGGGCGACGAGCAGCGCCTCCCCGCTGACACCCTCGACGACGAAGGAGGCGTGGTTCGGCAGGCGCTCCGTGCGGTGGCCGGTCAGTCTTGCCCCGGGCACGCCGCCCTCGATCGCCGCGACGAGCGCGTCGCGCGAGCGCATCAGCTCCACGGCGCGCGTGCCCACCTCCGCGGCGCACGCCCGCACCGCCGCGGCGAAACCGACGATCCCGGCGAGGTCGGGGGTCCCGGCGCGGCGCCCGCCCTCCTGGTTGCCGCCGTGAATCAGCGGCTCGAGGGGGACGTCGCGCGGCAGGAGCAGCGCGCCGACGCCCTGGGGCCCGCCGAACTTGTGGGAGGCGATCGCCATGCTCGCCGCGCCCGGCCCGGGCCAGCCGCCGGGGGCCAGGCTGACGGGGAGGTTGGCGGCGGCCTGCACGGCGTCGATGTGGCAGGGTGCGGCGTCGGCAAGCTTCGCGACGTCACCGACGCTGCCCACCTCAGCGTTGGCGAGCCCGAGGGCGAGGAGTGTGGCGTCGTGAGGCGGGCGGGCGTCGGCGCGGACCCTCCCGTCGGCGTCGACGGGCAGGTAGTCCACCGCAAACCCGTGGACACGGGCGAGGTGCTCGCAGCTGGCCAGGACCGAGGAGTGCTCGATGCGGGTGGTCACCACGCGGCGCCCGCGCGGGTCGGCGAGCGCGCGGCCGATGATGCCGAGGTTGTTGGCCTCGGTGCCGCCGGAGGTGAACACGACGCCGTCGGGGCGCACCCCGAAGGCCGCGGCGATGGACGCGCGGGCGGCGGCGAGTTCGCGGGCGGCCCACTGCCCCGCCGCGTGCACGCTGGAGGGGTTGGCCCCGCCGGCGTCCCAGATGCGCAGCATCTCGGCGCGGGCCTGGGGGCGCAGCGGCGCGGTGGCGGCGGCGTCGAGGTAAACCACCTAGTTCACCTCGTCGAGCCCGAGGTCGATCGCGCCCGCGCTGTTGGTGAGGCGGCCGACGGAGATGACGTCGACGCCCGTGGCGGCGATGGCGGCGACAGTCTCCAGGGTGACGTTGCCGCTGGCCTCGGTGGCTGCGCGGCCGTCGATGAGCGCGACGGCGCGGCTCAGCTCGTCGGGGGTGAAGTTGTCGAGCATGATGCTGTCGACGCCCCCTGCGAGCACGGCCTCGATCTGCTCGATGCCGTCGACCTCCACCTCGATGTGGGTGGTGTGGCCGACGCGGTCGCGGATGCGCCGCAGCGCCCCGGTGACGTCGCCGCCGAGGGCCGCGAGGTGGTTGTCCTTGACCATCACGGCGTCCGAGAGGCTGTGGCGGTGGTTGTGCCCGCCGCCGGCGCGCACGGCGTGTTTCTCGAAGGCGCGCAGCCCCGGGGTGGTCTTGCGGGTGTCGACGATGCGCACGTCGAAACTCTCGACGGCGTCGACGTAGCGCGCGGTCAGCGTGGCCACCGCGCACATGCGCTGAGCGAAGTTCAGCGCGACGCGCTCGGCGGTGAGCACGCCGCGGGCGGGGCCCTCCACGAGTGCGAGGCGGTCCCCGGCCGCGAAGCGCGCCCCCTCCGGGGCGAGGTCGGTGACCTCGATGGCGGGGTCGGTGAGCGCGAAGGCGGTGCGGACCACCTCTCCCCCGGCGAACACGCCCGGCTCGCGGGCGACGAGCGCCGCGCGCAGGCGGGCGTCAGGCGCGATGGCGGCCTCGGCGGTGATGTCGCCCCAGGGTGCGTCCTCGTCGAGCGCGGCGCGCACGGCGGCGGTGATGGTGCGGTGGGTCAGCATGTGGTTACTCCTTCGGTGGCGCGCAACAGGATCGGGCGGGCCTGGGCGGGGTCGGTGTCGGGGTGGTCGAGGCGGCGGTGCGCCCCGCGCGACTCGGTGCGCGACTGCGCGGCGGCGGCCATGAGCCGGCCGATACTCGCTGCGTCGCCGCCGGGTCCGTCGAGTGCGGCGAGGGTCCGCACGATCCCCTCCCCGGTGCGCTCGACGCCGAGGCCGGCGGCAATCGCGTCCCGGGCGTCCCCGTCGGGGCCGGGGCCGGGCAGGGCGACGTCGAGGAACTCCCCGCTCACGGCGGGTGCCACCCACTCGCCCGCGCTTGCCGACGCCTCCCCCGCCGCAGCCCCGAACACCAGCGCCTCGAGCAGCGAGTTGGACGCCAGCCGGTTCGCGCCGCGCACCCCGGTGCGGGCCACCTCGCCCACCGCGTACAGGCCGGGCAGCGTGGTGCGCCCGCTCAGGTCGGTCACCACTCCGCCCATGCTGTAGTGCGCGGCGGGGGCGACGGGGACGAGCTGGCGGGTCCAGTCGATCCCCGCCTCAGCGAGCCGGGCGGTGATGCCGGGGAACGCCCCGGGCAGGTCGGGCACGTGGCGCGCGTCGAGCCACACCGGGCCCGCGTCCAGGGCGCGGCACACCCCGGCGGAGACGACGTCGCGCGGCGCGAGCTCGCCGCGCGGGTCGGTGTCGAACAGGAAGCGCCTGCCCTCGCCGTCCACGAGGTGGGCCCCGGCGCCGCGCACGGCCTCCGAGATAAGGTGCCCGGTGCCCTCGAGGACGGTGGGGTGGAACTGGACGAACTCCATGTCCGCCAGCAGCGCCCCGGCCCGCGCCGCGGCGACGATGCCGGTGCCGATCGCCCCGGGGGCGCCCGTCGAGCGCGGGTAGACGCCGCAGTAGCCGCCGGTGGCGAGGACGACGGCGTCGCCGGTGAGCCGGGTGCCGTCGGCGGTGTCGAGGCCAGCCACGGTGCCGTCGCGAAGCACGAGGCTGCGAAGCCGCGTCCCCGGCGCGTGGCGGATGCGAGGCTCCTCGAGCACCCGCCCTGCGAGGAAGCGGTGCAGGGCCGCACCCGTCCGGTCGCCGCCGGCGTGCACGATGCGCGCGACGCGGTGGGCCGCCTCGAGCGACAGGCCCGGATCAGCCGGGAAACCCGCCGCGAGCAGCGCCTCGACCTCCCCCGCCCCGCGCCGCGCGAGGTGCTCGGCTGCTCGCTTGTCGACAAGCCCCGCCCCGGCGGCCACGGTGTCGAGGGCGTGCGCCTCCGGGCTGTCGCCGGGCCCGAGGGCTGCGGCGATGCCTCCCTGCGCGAGCTGGGTCGACCCCGGGCTGGCATCGATGCCCTCGCCCGGGTAGGCCAGGGTAACCTCCGCCCCCGCGCGCGCCGCGCCCAGGGCGGCGGCGAGGCCGGCCGCGCCGGAGCCGAGGACGACGACGTGTCTCATGGCTTCGCTGCGAGCATGCGCTCGAGCGCGACGCGGGCGTCCGCGGCGACGTCGTCGGGCACGACGATGCGGTTCGGCGTCTCCCCCGCCACCAGCGATTCCAGCGCCCACGCCAGGTAGGCCGGGTGGATGCGGTACATCGTGGAGCACGGGCACACCACCGGGTCGAGGCAGAAGATCGTTCGGTCCGGGTACTGCTGGGCCAGCCGGTTGACCATGTTGATCTCGGTGCCGATGGCCAGCACGTCGCCGGGGCCGGACGCCTCCACTTCACGACGGATCACCTCCGTCGACCCCGACACGTCCGCCGCGTCGACCACGGGGGCCGGGCACTCGGGGTGCACGATCACCCGCACCCCGGGGTACTCGGCGCGCGCCCGCTCGATCTGGGCGACGGTGAAGCGCTTGTGCACGGAGCAGAACCCGTTCCACAGGATGACCTTGGACTGCGCGATCTGCTCCGGGGTGTTTCCGCCCAGGGGCTGGTGCGGGTTCCACAGGATGATCTGCTCGTCCGGGATGCCCATCGCCCGGGCGGTGTTGCGCCCGAGGTGCTGGTCCGGAAGGAAGACGACGCGCTCCCCGCGCTCAAAGACCCACTCCAGCACCGTGCGCGCGTTGGAGGAGGTGCAGACGATGCCGCCGTTGCGGCCGCAGAACGCCTTGATCTCGGCGCTCGAGTTCATGTAGGTCACGGGCACGAGCGGGGCTTTAACCGGGACTGAGTCCGAAGCTGAGTCCGGGGCGGCTGGGAGGGCGTCGACAAGCGCGTCCCAGCAGGACTCGACCTGGCCGATGGTGGCCATGTCCGCCATCGAGCAGCCGGCGGAGAGGTTGGGCAGGATCACGGCCTGGTCCGGGCCGGAGAGGATGTCGGCCGTCTCCGCCATGAAGTGCACCCCGCAGAAGACGAAGGCCTCGGCCTCCGGGTGTGCTTTCGCTGCCTGCGCGAGGTTGAAGGAATCGCCCACGAAGTCGGCGAACTTCACGATCTCGTCGCGCTGGTAGAAGTGGCCGAGGATCTTCACGCGGTCGCCGAGCTGCTGCTTCGCCGCGGCGATCATGGCGTCGAGCTCCTCCGCGCTGGCGCGCGTGTAGCGCTCGGGAAGGGGGCCCTGCTGCGGGGCGGAGGCGGGAAAGCGGTCCGCGCGGGAGGCGCCGGGGCCGTATGAGCCCGCCTGGTCGACCTCCCAGGGCTCGGCGGGGAGCTGGGAGTCGCAGGTCGCGCGCTCCGCGCGGGCGGCGGTGAGGATGAGGTTGGTCACGGAGGTCATAGCTGGTCCTTGCTGTCGCTGGTGAAACGGTAGAACTTCGCGGGGCGGTGCTTCGCCCCGGCCTGGGTGGCGCCGGTCTCCTCGAGCTCGCCGGAGGCGAGCACCTGGCGGCGGAAGTTGGCCGGGTCGACCGCCTTTCCCACGATCACCTCGTGGACGGAGCGCAGCTCAGCGAGGGTGAACTGGTCTTCGAGGAAGCGGTGGGCGATGAGCGCCTGCTCGGCGCGGCGCCGCAGCCTCTCCACCCCAGTACGGATGATCTCCGCGTGGTCGAAGGCGAGCTCGGGCAGGTCGTCGGCGGGGCACCAGCGGATGTTGGGGTCGTCGACAGGCTTCGCGCCCCGGAAGTCCGCCGCCCGGAACTGGGCCCAGTAGGCGATGGTGACCGTGCGCTCCGCCTGGGCCGACCGTTCCACCGAGCCGAAGGCGTAGAGCTGCTCCAGGTGGTTGGGCTCGGCGTTCGTCGCCGCGACGAGCGTCTCGTGGGCCGTTTCGGTGAGCGTCTTGTTCCACTCGGTGGGCCCGCCCGGCAGCGCCCACGCGCCCTTGAAGGGCGAGCGGGTGCGGCGGACGAGCGGTACCCACAGCGCCCCGGGGCGCGGGGGGCGGTGCGGCGGTTCGACGGCGAAGGCCACGGTGGACACCGCCACCGTGGGTTTCTGCCGGCGCCGCTCCGCGACGTTGAGACTGTGCCAGCCGGGCATCGCGAGCCTCCTGCTCTCTCCGACTACTTAATGTCATTTTGACTTTAAGTGAGCGTAGAGTGCGGCCCGCCACAGAGTCAAGCGTTTGCCGCCCCGGCTACTCCGGGTGCCTCGGGTTGACCAGCCCGGAGCCCTCGGGCGCGTGGGCCGGGTCCTCTCCCGCCTCGAGCTGGCGGTTGTCCCCGTCGACGAAGATGACGCGCGGGCTGTAGCCCTCCAGCTCCTCCGGCGAGTACTGCGCGTAGCCGATGATGATCACCAGGTCGCCCGGGCTGATCAGACGCGCGGCCGCCCCGTTGATGCCGATCACGCCCGTGCCCCGGTCACCCGTGATGGCGTAGGTGGTCAGGCGGTTTCCGTTGTTGATGTCGACGATGTCGATCTGCTCGCCCTCGAGGATGTCGGCAGCGTCCATCAGGTCGGCGTCGATGGTGCAGGATCCCACGTAATGCAGGTCCGCCTGCGTGACGGTGGCCCGGTGGATCTTGGATTTCAGCATGGTGCGCAACACGGGAGAAACTCTATCCAGCGCGCGAGCCCGCACACAACAGGGCTGTGTATTCCGCCACCTTCTTGAAAACCTATTGGAAATGGGCAACTGGCGAGGTTTAATGAAAGTGAACTAAAAATCCCCTCCGCACACCGCTCCAGGAAGAGACACCGTGAACAACCACACCGTTCACGAAACGCGCGACCACGAGCACAGCGAGGGCTGCGGGCACGTCGCGGTCCCCCCGGCGACCACGTGGACTACCTGCACGACCGCCACATCCACCGCGAGCACGACGGCCACTGGGACGAGTGCGAGCCCGCCGAGCACCGCACCCACGAGGACCACGAGCACCAGCACGGCGAGGGCTGCGGCCACGTCGCGGTTCCCCACGGCGACCACGTGGACTACATCCACGACGGCCACCGCCACGCCGCCCACGAGGGCCACTGGGACGAGCACTAATCCCCCGGCAACCTTTCCAGCGGGCGCCCCTCTTGCGGGTGCCCGCTTTTCGACGTCATTCCTGTGGGTTACTCGTTTTCATGGCGCTTTCGCCGCGATCGAGTCTTCCCATCGAATACCCGCCCCTAAAGCACCACTCACGCAAAACGGTACAGAGCCTGAGACAGTACGGCCCGAGACCTCAGAAGCTCAATCGTCTCCCCTATGCCACTCATCATCGGCTTCTTTCCCCACATACACTAGGCCCATCTGCACACCTCACACATTCCACTTCCCTGGCGCAGCTTTCGCGTAGTCCACGCCAATGGTCTTGAAATGTTCAGTCGCGGCATCGATCTTCGCTTGTTCTGTGGCGCGCAACAGATGCTCGCTCATTGTGCTCTTTGTCTCACGAATCATGTACAGCTTGTCCTCGCCATCCACATGCTTCACGATTGCCCAGTCCGGGTTATACGCCCCTACCGGTGTATCGATCTTGAACTTGGGCGGTAGTTTCAAAAACAGCTTGATGTCATCGCGCTCATCGAGAAGTTCGGCGAACTGGCGCTCGGTCTCCGAGTCGTAGACAACGAAGTCATAGTCAGTCTTGTCCTTGTTGTTGACCTCGTAAAGGTTGTCTAGAAAGTACTGCTTTTCTTCCAGTCCGTCTTTTTGGAGCTCGGTAAGCGAATAAACACTGCCGCCGATCCGCTCGTATTGGACACCTTCGGTGACAATCGCGGCAAGCTCAGCTTCAATGATTCCTCGGACCATTTTGATGTAGTCGTTCGGGTTCGCGATGAATTCATCGAGTCGTCCGCTTTGGATCAGGATGTCGATAATCGTCATGCGGGTTAGCGACGTCGCCTCCTGGAGTTCCGACACAATAGCCGGCAACTTATACCCGCCCCGAAGGTCAGCGGTACGGCTGCTGGTTTCCGCTCCTTTAGTGCCCCCACGAGCAATGGTCAGCTTTGCCTTTTTCACTTCGATTCGAAGTGGATCGATTCCCTCGGCCTTCTCAATCTTTCGTACTGCATTCTTGATCAGCACATCGCGATCAACCGAGACGCTATATGTGGTGCGCTGGCTAATCTTTTCCCAGAACTCTTCAAACTCACGCGACGTGAAATATAGCTGCTTGTTTAGCTTGCGGGTTGTTCGTGCTCGTTTCGGTTTCACGTAATGGCCGATGTTAGCCCGTCGCAGCACCTCACGAATCGCGGTCTCGACCGGGCTGAACTCTGCCTCCAAGCCAAGAGAGAAATCATCAGCATCTGGAGTGAAAGATTCTGTAACGTAGCCGTCTTGATTTAGGAATCCCCGATCCTTGAGCTGGTCCCAAATCTCTGCCGAATTGTTGTAGCCTAGGTTCTCTTGGCCTCCAGATCCTGGCTTTGGAAGTTTGGCAAAATCGCCCTTGCGAATGTAGCCGATCGCCACACCCGCTTTCTTGTATTCCTTCTGCAGGTTGGTGGCGAACTCTTGGTAAGACTCATTTGCGACAACGGTCAACTGGGCCACTGCTCGATCAGCGACACGTACACCGTCCCGGTTGACTGGAAGGCGTAAGCCTCGTCCGATTGTCTGGCGACGCTCAGTGTCAGAGCCCATCTCGCGCAATGTACAAATTTGGAAGACGTTCGGGTTGTCCCATCCCTCCCGCAAAGCGGAGTGAGAGAAGACGAAACGAACCGGTTCCTCTTCACTCAGCAAACGCGCCTTGTCTTTCATGATCAAATCATAGGAGTCATCATCCTTCGCGGTTTCACCCGAGGTGTCTCCATACACTCCCTTCTTGATTTGAGAGAAGTATGCGCGCCTGAGGTCGATCGGATCTTGCGGCAAGAGCTCCTTGTACTCTGAGAACCGCTCCCTCTCCTCAAGGAATAGTTCATCGAACCACTGCGCAAACTTCCCGTTAGCAGATGCGTTATCTGCGCCCTCTCCTAAATAACTTGCAACCTTATCTACAAAGAACAGACTTAGCACTTTGATGCCGTGTTTACGCAGCAGCGACTCTTTGCGGAAGTGCTCGCGGATGGTCTCACGGATCATCTCACGGTAAACAGCCTCGTCATTACTGCCAATAGACTCGCCGACCTGCAGAATGCCGTGGTGAGTGAGTTCAATAAACCCAGCACCTTCGAGGTTAATTTCATTGATACGCCAGTTGTTCTCGTAAGCATTGTTGCCAGTCACTTTCGCTAGATCCTGGTTCTGCTTGACCTTCTTGACTTGGCGATCAAGCGAACCATCCTTTTTGCGGCACACCAACTCCAGGCTCGCCTGCCACGGATTTCTGTCAACGCTCAAGAGCTTAATGTACGGCTTGGCGTCTCCACCGTGCTCCGTCGCCTCCGCCACGACAATTTGCTTGACTAGCCCGAGTTCATGGGCATCCACCGGGTCCAGCCGGTATGTCACGTTGCGAGTTTCACGGTGTGTCGCACTATAGCGAAGGATGAAGGCTGGATCCATACCCGACAACGCTGTCTTCGAAAGTTCCGACTCCATATTTTGTGGCTCGTCCATGATCAGTATAGGACGGGTTGCACGCAGAAAATCGATCGGACGCAATCCGTTGAGCTTGTCTCGCGTCTGATTCATGATCAAGTTATTGCCTCGACCGCGCACCGAACCAATCGTCATGATCATGATCTGGATGCTCGTCGACGTAGCAAACGACTGCACCTCTTCAGCGTTCTTACCGCTGTAGACCATGTAATCGAATGGCCGCGCTGGATACAGCTGACGGAAGTGATCATGCATCAACTCAATACTGGTCTTAACACCCTCGCGAATCGCCACGCTGGGCACGAGAATGACAAACTTGGTGAAGCTGTATTTCTCTGCTAGCTCGAAAATGGTTCGGAGGTAAACGTATGTCTTACCGGTACCGGTCTCCATCTCGATATCGAACTGCAGCCCGTCGATAAGCTCACGCGTCGGTTTAAGCCCCTGGCGGTTTTGCACCACCCGGAGGTTCTCGAGCACTGTCTCTTCTTCCAGCAAGAAGTTGTTGCCGACTGCGCCCACTTCTTCACTTAAATCAATGTCGAGGGACTGATTGCTCGTTTCCGGCAGCAGCTTCGTGGTGTGAAACGCAGTGAGAAAATCCCCGGCGTCACTGGGCTGACCATCAAACAGATCAGTCACAGAACTAATCGCCTGGAGCTGGTATTCCTGTTTGGCATCAAACTTGAACTCCATACCCACCGCTACACCGTCCAGAGCTCAATGCCGTTTGTCTTGCAGATCTGAGCCAAATTGGTCTTTAGTTCATCGTCGCCCTGGAAAGCATCTTCAAGCATAATGAACTGAACTGGTTTCGCCTCCACTGCTGCACGTAGCTGCCCCAGCGTTGGCTTGGTGCGCTCATCAAGGTATGCCAGCACCAACGTATCTTCCTTGTCGGCTTCGACATCGATTTCGACGACCGCCCTGAACGACAAGCCGTCAATCTCACGATCGCGAATTTGTTCCACCAGCGAGTAGCCCTGTTTAAGCAGGATCTCGGTGAGCAGGTCATCGACAGTCGCATCATCGGTCGCGCTGTCACGAAGGCTGAGCAGGTGCTCCTGCAGTGCGTCCTCCTCAACATCACTCGAAACGCGCCACTTGGCGAAGTTTGTGTCTGAAAGTTTGTAGGAGCGGAAGCCGCAGTCCACCGACTGAGCCGTGACCGCGGCTTTGATCTGGTGGCCCGCGAGGTCCAAGCGCCTTCGGGCCACATCTGAAATTGTTGCGAAACCAGCTTTGTGTGCTTCAGAGGTCTCGGGGGTCGGCTCAGGAAGTTGCACAAGAACGAACCGTCTGGAACCGCCGTCGAGCGCATTCTGCTTCATTACAGCGTGGCCAGTCGACCCTGATCCCGCGAAGAAGTCGAGAACCAAGGAGTCCTTGTCTGAAAACTGGGTGAGCATACGGCCGATCAAGCTGATCGGCTTCGGGCTATCGAAATAGGCACCACCCATGAGTGACTTCAATGCCGTGGTGGCGCTGGACGTATATCCGGCATCGTCCCACCATGTAGTGTCGGTCTTCCGACTCGCCTCCGCCTTCTCTCGATAATACTTTCGCTGAAGGGTGTTACCTCGCTTTACGATCTCACCTGCGTCGTAGAGTTCTTGCATAGTTTCGCGCGAGTATCGGAAGTATCCCTCGACTCCCAAAAACTCATAGTACGGGTTTCCTTTTCGAGCGCCACCCGGCCCATCGACCGGAACTAATTTGTAGGCTCCACGCTCGTCCGATGCCTCGAAGCCAGACAAGTCGGGATCGAGCCCAATCGACTTGCGATTCGAATAGATATCCTCAAAACGGCGCGCGTAAACGAGAATCGTATTGTGGTTCGGAGAGATGATCTTGTCATTCGAAACGGATCCGCGCGACTTGTGGTTGATAGCAGCAACGAAGTTTCCCTCGCCGAAAACCTCATCCAATAGTCTGCGCAAGTGCGCCGCTTCATTGTCATCGATCGAAACGAAGATTACCCCGTCATCGGTGAGCAGGTTGCGCGCGAGCTTGAGGCGCGGATACATCATGTTGAGCCAGTTGGAGTGGTAGCGGCCTTCGGTCTCGGCGTTCGTCGTGACCCTCTTGCCCTTCTCGTTGACCTGGCGCGTCCACTCGAGGTAGGTGTCGAGGCCCTCTTTGTAGTTGTCCGGGTATACGAAGTCTTTACCAGTGTTGTAGGGAGGATCGATGTAGATCATCTTGATCTTGCCGTGGTAGTTCTTCTGCAGAACCTTCAAGACTTCAAGATTGTCACCCTCAATGAACACGTTTTGAGTGGTGTCCCAATCCTTGGAGTTCTCCTTGTCGGGGCGCAGGGTCGCAGTTGTCGAGGTCTGAGCTGCACGCATCGCGCGCTTCTTGCCCGGCCAAAACAAACCAAAACGTTCGCTGGTGTCGGAGGCATCCCCTTCCAGGAGTTCCTTGAGCTTTCCGACATCAATTTTTCCGTCAGCAATTGCTTCAGGGGCTAACTCGGCCAGTTGCTCCGCCAGCTCTGTGCGGAAATCAGGGCTGCTGCCTGGTACTTCTTTAATCATTTCTACTTCGTCGTTCATCTGGTTCTCCTTCATTTGCCGGTACTTCGATTACGTCGTTACTCGCCACCTGATGGTGAACAACTCTGTTTCCGTCCGCTTACCTCGTAGCGACTGTTTAATCAGAATAAGTAGGTCGTCGACATTGTCGCGTAGGTCTCGCTTCTCTTTTCGATATCGGTCTTCGATCGCATCGATATCCTCATCGAGGTTGCGGGCTTTCTTCTTGAATCTGAGCTGCTCCATTGGATCGTCGGCCCGGCTGGCTTGCTTCCGCAGCTCTTTCCGTTTCTTCTCTAGTTCTCGAATTGCTTTTCTGCGCTCCGTATCCAGGTCAAGGATCCGGCTTTCCAGTAACTCCTCCTGCTGGTTGTAATACCTTGAATTACGGTGCTGAACTTCCTTTTCCAGCACAACTTTCTGCTGCTTCAGTGCGCCCTCGAATAACTCGTTGTCAATCGATATGCCATCATCAGCTTGATCTATTACCCGGAGGTCCATCATCTCGGCGATATCTTCCTCGTTCAGAAGTTCGCCACCATCAGTCACGCCTGCAGACAACAGGTAGCTCTCAGAAATGTCACTGTCGCTGGCCTTCATCTTGAACGTCAGGCTGCGAACCGTCAGTGACCCGGATTGGCCCACCAATTCCTTCATCCGGGAGCTGACACGATCGGACTTGTTGATATCAAAGATAAGAGTCTGCTGCGGCGTATCAGCGTTCATCGCACCGTTAATGACGTGCTTCGCTAGATCGCTGCTATAGCGGTACTGCCGGGAGTGTTCGGTCGGTGATGACTTGAAATGGTAACGCCCAGTTGCGATCCCCTCGGCTGGTGCAGTGTGCAGGACGAAATTACGACCATCGCCGTCAAACTCCGCCAGGCCTTGCAGGCGGTTGATTGTCAACAGGAGCAACAATTGCTCGAACTTGTTCAGCACTTCGCCGGACTGCTTGTCATATGATTTCAGCCGGTCGCGGACGGAGGGGTCGAGATTGTCGAAAACCTTGGCCCTGGCTTCCGCCATATCCTTACTGACCGTGTCGGCGTACTTTTCTTCCAGCTCCTTAAAGGCCTGGTTGATCTCGTCGGCCGTCCGGTAGCTGTCGTAGATCTGGGCGATCTCTTGGGCAAAGTCAAAGCCACTCTCAATCCGCCCCAGAACCTCATCGCTGGCACCAAAGACGCTATCGAAGAGATGAAACTTGTTCTGAAGCAGCTCCAGGATCCGAGCTTCAGCCGCATTACCTTCGTTGAAGAAGTTGACAATCACAACGTCGTATTTTTGGCCGAAACGGTGGATACGACCAATGCGTTGCTCAACACGCTGCGGATTCCACGGCAGGTCGTAGTTGATCAACATCGAGCAAAACTGCAGGTTAATACCTTCAGAGGCTGCTTCCGTAGCGATCATTATCGAACCCGAGTCGCGGAAGTAGTCAACCAAAGCTTTGCGCCGGTCTGCTGAAGGATTGCCGGTTATGACGTCGCTACCAGCATTCTCGTCCAGCCACTGCCGATAAATCTTGGTCGCCTCGGGCGAATCGTTCTGGCCGTTGAAAAGTACTAACCCATCGCCATGCCCCGCTTGACGAAGTGTTTCTGCCAAGAAATGTTGGGTATCGGTGTACTCAGTGAAAATGATGGCTTTTTCTGGAGCTCCGATCTCGCGAAGGCGGGCAAAACCTCTCTCTATAGCTTCGCCAAGCTTCAGCGATTTTTGGTTCTGATGAATTGACTCTGCTAGAGCAGCAAAGTCATTTAGTTCGTCAATCTCAAGCTGTATTTGTTCACGAATTTCTGGAGCAGACCAGTCATCGTACGGTTCAAGGCTATTGCCAAACGACTCGTAAGCTGATTGCTCTTCATCCAGAATGTCGCTGTCGAAGTCGAACAATGGCAGACGATCGCCGCGTCGACCTCCCATGGCCAATTCCTCGGCCAGACGGTTTGCCGTCTTCCTGAGGGTGATTCCAACGGCGTAGGAGGACGAACCAAGCCGCTTGCGAATCACCTGCGAGGAAAGGGCCCGTTGGGAATTGTTAAAAGCGTAAAGGGTTTCGCGTTGGAGGTAGCTATTGACTAGGTCATACAGCTCCATTTCAGCCTTTGACGGCTGGAATGTGACCGTCAGCGGGTCTCGCTTAGTGAAGCGAATGTATTTTTCGGCGTCCCGGCGCAACGTCCTCTTGGTAAAGTGACCGACACGTTCTGCGAGATCATTGGTGCTAAACCCGACGCCACCGGACTTCACATACCGTTCCCGAAAAACATCCAACGACCGGAAATACTCCGAATCAAATGTGGAAACCAGACCATAAATTTCTTCGAGCCGGTTCTGAAGTGGAGTTGCTGTCAGTAGAACAATCTTGCTTGCCCCGTCAAACACGTTGCCAACTGACGAAGCCACCTTCGCTTGAGCTTGTCCCCTATAGAAATTTCGCAGTCGATGCGCTTCATCGGCAACCACCAGGTCCCAGGCCCGCACCAAATCGGCCTTATTCTGCTGCACAAACTCGTAGGAGGCGATCAATACCTGCCCTGCGCCTTGACCAGCGAGCAGTGACACTTTGGACTGAGAATCGAGCAACTCGGATGGAATCAGAAACTTTTCGTAAAGCTCCTGCTTCCACTGCTGACGAAGACTAGCTGGCGCAATGATCAGGATTCGGCGTTTACGCTCCGCCCAATACTGAGTAATGACAATGCCAGCCTCAATCGTCTTACCGAGACCAACCTCGTCCGCCAAAATGACGCCGCGAGTGGCATTTCCCTTCAGCGCAAATAAGGCAGCATCAATCTGATGCGGCTTCGGCTCCACTTGGGCATCAAAGAGAAGCCCTGCAAGTTTGCCAACATGGTCGTTGGCGTAGCTTCGCTCCAGCTCTTTTGCAAAGTATTTTGCTTGATGATTCGAAAGGTGAGCACCGAATGCCACTCTCGAGTTATCAGGGCTTCCAACTGCCGATTGCGGCTGATCAGGATTGTCAGACATATGCTCCTCACAGTGACCACCGTCACTTGATTACAACCCCGTGATTATACCGCAGACCGGTCGCCTGGTGAGCAGAACAGCGGGCGCGACCACCAAGAATATGCAAACCCGAGATTCTGCTCCACCATCCTGCCCCCCGGTGCCTGCGAGCTTATGTTCGAGCCACACGCCTCCGGCTACCAATTCCAGGAGCGGGACACCTCCGCCGGCCTGGCTTAGCGGCGAACCTCATGATCCAAAGCCGGTTAAGGACCCGCGCGGCAACCAATTGGCCACGCATTCAACGCGACTTCCCTCCATCCATAGCTATATTCGCTACAACGAGCCTGGTCGGCACACCCACGAGTATTCCAACGAATGGGCTCCCTCCATGCGGGCCACCAACACCGATTACTGCATCCTGGACCACCCAGTCCAACCCAATCCGAACCACGACCCCGGGCAGGTTAAAGATGTAACCCCAAATTGTGATCCTTACCCCGTCGCACCGGTGGGGCGCCGACAAGCAAAAAGCAGCCGGTGGAAACCACCGACTGCTTTCATGTTGTACCCCGTACGGGATTTGAACCCGTGTTACCGCCGTGAGAGGGCGACGTCCTAGGCCACTAGACGAACGGGGCAAGGACTAGCAGATTGCTCTGCAGCTGGCCTACCTGGACTCGAACCAAGAATGACGGTACCAGAAACCGTTGTGTTGCCAATTACACCATAGGCCATCGTTTTCCAGATCCCGCGGCCCGGGCTTTTCGGCCCGAGCTGCTCTCTCTGAACAACGTGGATTACTATAACCATCAAGCTGGCACGGTAACAAATCGCCAGCTCAGCGGCGGAAATCCGGGACGCGGAATGACACGCTCGTAACTACTCCGCGACAGCGAAAGGCGTGACCGCCCGAGCCGCGCGCAGCCGGGCCAGGGTGGAGTCCCTGCCCAGCAGCTCCAAGGACTCGAACAGCGGCGGGGAGACGGCCTCGCCCGAAATGCCCACGCGCAGGGCGCCGAAGGCGGTGCGGGGCTTCAGGCCGAGGTCCTCGATGAGCGCCTTGTTCAGCGCGGCCTCGATGGTCGCGGTGGCCCACTCCCCCTCGCCGAGCGCTTCCAGCGCGGCGATGCCGGCGTCGAGAGGCTGGATGGCGGCCTCCTTGAGGTTCTTGCGGGCCGCCTTCTCGTTGAGCTCGAGGTCCGCGTCGGCGGTGACGAGGAACTTGAGCAGGCCGTAGGCGTCGGAAAGTACCTTGATGCGCGTCTGCACCAGGTCGGCGGCGACGGCGAACTTGTCCGCCGGGTAGTCCGCCGGGAAGTCGGTGAACTCGGTGAGATAATCGCGCAGGCGGGAGGCGAAGTCGGCGGGCTCGAGGAGCCGGATGTGGTCGGCGTTGATCGCCTCCAGCTTCTTCTGGTCGAAGCGGGCGGGGTTGCCGAGCACGTCGGAGACGTCGAAGGCCGCGACGAGCTCGTCGACGGAGAAGATGTCCTTGTCCGCGGACAGCGACCAGCCCAGCAGGGCGAGGTAGTTGATCATGCCCTCGGGGATGATGCCGTTGTCCCGGTGGTTGAACAGGTTGGACTCGGGGTCGCGCTTGGACAGCTTCTTGTTGCCCTGGCCCATCACGAAGGGCAGATGGCCGAACTCCGGGGTGAAGTCGGTGATCCCGATGCGCTGCAGCGCCGCGTACATCGCCAGCTGGCGCGGGGTCGAAGACAGCAGATCCTCGCCGCGCAGCACGTGCGTGATCTGCATGAGCGCGTCGTCCACCGGGTTGACCAGGGTGTACAGGGGCGCGCCGTTGGAGCGTGCCACCACGTAGTCGGGCTGAGTCTCGGACTTGAAGGTCACCTCGCCGCGCACCAGGTCGGTCCAGGTCCAGTCCTGGTCGGGCATACGCAGACGCCAGACGGGCTTGCGGCCCTCGGCCTCGAAGGCGGCGATTTGGGCGTCGGAAAGCTCGCGGTCGAAGTTGTCGTAGCCGAGCTGCGGGTCGCGGCCCGCGGCCTTGTGACGCTCCTGCACCTCCTCGTTGGTGGAGTAGGACGGGTAGACCTCGCCGGTCTCGATGAGCTTGTTCAGCACGTCCTTATAGATGTCCATGCGCTGCGACTGGCGGTAGGGCTCGTGCGGGCCGCCCTTGAGCACGCCCTCGTCCCAGTCGAGGCCGAGCCAGGTCAGCGAGTCGATGATCGCCTGGTAGGACTCCTCGGAGTCGCGGGCAGCGTCGGTGTCCTCGATGCGGAAGACGAGGGTTCCGCCGGAGTGGCGGGCCTGCGCCCAGTTGAACAGGGCGGTGCGGACCATGCCGACGTGGGGGGTGCCGGTCGGAGAGGGGCAGAAACGAACGCGCATCGCGTGTGGGGCTTCAGTCATGGCCCCCATGCTACTTCCCCGGCGCGGCCCGGCCCCGGGCGGGCGGACGGGTAGCGGGTAAACTGTCGCCCCATGCGCGCGAACCGACCCTCGACCGCCCCGGACTTCCTGCTGTCCCGGGCGCACGGCTCCGTTCGCACCCAGGGCTGCCTCGCCACCTTCACCGACCCCTGGCAGGCCGTCGACGCGCTCAAGTCCGGATCGGCGGAGATGGTCGTCGGGGCACTGCCTTTCGACGTCGACTCGCCCGCCGCCCTCACCGTGCCCGAGCGCATCATCCGCGAGGACGGGCCGCTGGAACCACCCGCCTACTACAGGCAGGGCCCGGGCGCACGGCTGTCCGCCAGAATCGCCGGGCTCGACCCGGAGCCCGGCGAGCACCTGCGCAGGGTCGAGGCCGCGATCGGCACGATCCAGGCCTCGAAGCTGGAGAAGGTCGTCCTCGCCCGGGCGGTGGACATCGCCTTTGACCCGCCCGTCGATCCCCTGCTGGTGGCGGCCAGGCTGATCGACAACTCCTACAATAGGGACGGCTTCATCGCCGACCTCACCCCGGCGGGGCGCGCGGGCGCCATGCTCGTCGGGTCCTCTCCCGAGGTGCTGGTCAGGCGCTGCGGTCAGACCGTGTCGGCGTACCCGCTGGCGGGGTCGGCGCCGCGGGCGGTGGATCCGGGGGAGGACGCGGACGTCGCCAAGCGCTTGGCGGGCTCCGCCAAAGACCTCGACGAGCACGCGTTTGTGGTCGAGCACCTCCGGGAAAAGCTCGCGCCGCTGTGCTCGCGGCTGGAGATCCCGGCGACACCCGAGCTGACCAGGACCAACGAGATGTGGCACCTCGCAACCCCGATCGTCGGGACGCTGAAGGACCCGGCCACCTCGGCGCTCGAGCTGGCGCTGCAGGCCCACCCGACCCCCGCGATCTGCGGCACGCCGACGCACGCGGCGGAGGCGGTCATCGAGACGGCGGAATCGGACCGCGGATTCTACGCCGGCGCCGTCGGCTACACGGACGCCGCCGGCGACGGCGAGTACATGGTGGCCATCCGCTGCGCCGAGGTCAACGCGGAGGGCACGGCGGCGCGCGCGTGGGCGGGCGGCGGGCTCGTCGCAGACTCGGACCCGCAGGCCGAGCTCGACGAAACCACCGCCAAGCTGCGCACCATCATGCGCGCCTTCGGGCTGTAGCTAGGCCCGCTCGATCGGGTTGCCAAGCTTGCCGATGCCCGGGATCTCCACCTCGATGTAGTCGCCCGGGACCATCTCCGCGGTGCCGGCCGGGGAGCCGGTGCAGATCACGTCGCCCGGCAGCAGGGTGAACGAAGCGGTGATGAACTCGATGATCTCGCCGAGGTTCATGATCATCTGGTTCGAGTTGGAGTCCTGCTTGGTCTCGGTCACGCCGTCGTGGGTCAGGTGCGCCTTGATCGGGGTGTTGGAGAAGTCGAACTTGTCCAGGTCCGTCTCGATCCACGGGCCAAGCGGGCAGAATGTGTCGATGCCCTTCGCGCGGGCCCACTGCCCGTCGGCGAACTGCAGGTCGCGGGAGGAGACGTCGTTGACGATGGTCACGCCGCGCACGACGGACTTCCAGTCCTCAGCCTTGACGTTCTTGCAGGGCACGCCGATGACCAGGGCCATCTCGCCCTCGAACTCGACCTTGGTGGCGAACTCGGGGATCTTGATGGGCGATTCGGGGCCGATCACGGCTGTCGGCGGCTTGATGAACAGCGTCGGCGGCAGGTGCTCGGCCGACTGCTTGAACACCTCGGCGACGTGGTCCGCGTAGTTGCGGCCGATGGCCACCACCTTCGACGGCAGCATCGGGGCGAGCAGGCGGACCTGCTCGAGCGGCCACTCCTTTCCGGTGTACTCGGGGTCGGTGAAGGGGGTGCCGGCGATCGCCTTCGCGGTGGTCCCCTCGTCGTCGATGACCGCGAAGGTCATCCCTTCAGGTGTAGCAATTCGTCCAAAGCGCATGTGGCACAGCTTACCTTGTCGCTACGGCTGCGAAGCGTTAAGCGCCAGGTAGAGCTCGGCGCAGGCGATGGCGTCGGAAAGCGCGTTGTGATTGCTGTACGACGGCAGGCCGTAGCGCTGCCGGACACGCGCCAGGCGCAGGTCCTCTCCGCGCGGGTAGGTACCCATGCGCTCCATGTGCCGCCGCTCGAGGACGAAGGTGTCCACGACCTCCCCCGCGGCGAAGCGGCGCGCCCGGCCGCGCGCCTTCTTGTAGGCGTGGCCGAGGAACCCCGTCTCCATCTGCGCGAAGTGCGCCAGCAGGCGGCGGCCCTCGAGGGCGGCGTCGACCTCGTCCAGGATCTCCGCGATGTCCACGCCGCGGGCGGCGATGTCGCCGTCGGTCACGCCGTGCAGCGTGGCGGACTCCCCCACCTGCGCCCCGGCGACGAGGAAGTGCCGGGCCCCGGACAGCTCGATCACCCGGTTAGTCACGGGCACCCAGCCGATCGAGACCAGCTGGTCGCGCCCCGGTGTCAGTCCCGTGGTCTCGACGTCCACGGCGAGCAGGTGGGCGTCGAGAAGCGGGCGCGTCGGACGGCCGAACATCTAGACCGACCTCACCGGGTAGGCGCCGCTGAGCGCGGTCTGCATCGACTTGATCACCCCGAAGGCGTCGCGCAGCGCGTCGCGGTCGCGGCCCGGCAGCTGCTTCGGGTCGATGTGGTAGTTCGGGGCCTCGCCCGCGCGGACCTGCCTGGCCTGCTGCTTTAACGCGAGGTTGCTCAGGTACTCGTAGGCACCGATGAGGTCCTCGGCCCCGCGGGCGGACAGGCTGGCGCCGGACGCGGCGCGCAGGCGCGCCAGCGTGTCCACCTCGGTCACCCCGGCCGTGATGGCGTAGAGGCGCGCCATCTGCACCACCGCCGCGGTGCCGCCCTTCTTCACGTCGAGGGTGTCGGCGTACTCGCCGCTGCGCTCCACCACGAAGCCGCGGAAGAAACCGAGCGGGGGCTCGCGCCACGTGGCCAGCGCCGCGAGGTGGGTGTGCAGCCGCTTCGAGCCGCGCGCCCCGACGACGGCGCCCGAGTGCACCCGCTCGGCCATCTCGGCGTCACCGGCCAGGCAGCGGAAGTCGAAGAAGACCTGGGTGTGCAGCACCGCGTCGGGCTCGGGGGCGGTGATCCACCCGTGGAAGGCGCGGTTCCACTCCGACTCCGTCATCCGCCACTGGGGGTTCATCGCCATCATGTCGCCCGGGCACAGCGCCTGACCCGCGGCGGCGAGGCCGCGGCAGACGAACTCGCCGAGGCGCGCGAAGTACTCACCGTGGGCAGCCTCGTCGTAGGCGTCGGAAAGCACGAGCGCGTTGTCCTGGTCGGAGGCCGGGCCCATCTCGTGGCGCGCCTGCGAGCCGACGGCCACAAGCGCGTAGGGCACGGGTGCGGGGCCGTACTTCTCGGTGGCGAGAGCCACGAGGCGCCGCGCGATGGAGTCCGCGATGCTGGTCAGCAGCTTCTGTGCCTCAGCTGCGGAGGCGCCGCGCTCGAGGAAGCGCGCCGCGACGGCCGCCGCGCGCCCGAAGGCCCCCTGAAGCTCCGCGAGGTCCGCCTTCTCCACCGCGGCGGCCAGGTAGATGGGGTCGGCCTGCAGCGGGCGCATGATGTCGCTGCTCGACGCCACACCGACGATGCCCTCGGGCCCTTCCACGGGCAGGTGGTTGAAGCCGAGCTCGCCCATGAGCAGCATCGCCTCGAAGACCATCGTGTCGGCGCGGATGGTGCGCACGGGCGAGGTCGCGACCTCGGAGACGGGGCGCAGCGGGTCGTAGGTCGCGGCGACGACGCGCGAGCGCAGGTCGCGGTCGGTGAGGATGCCCACCTCCCCGTCGCCGTCGACGAGCACGTAGGAGGCGCGGTTGGCCTCCATCACGCGGGCGGCCTCCGCGATGCTTTGCGACGCCCCAATCCGCGCCACCGGGCGGCCGGCGACGAGCTCACGCATCGGGGTGCGCAGGACGTCCGCGGCGGTGTGGCCCTCGCGCAGCTCGTCGGCGGCCGCGCGCACACGTCGCGACTGGGAGAGGAAGTAGCGCTCGATCTGCGGGTTGGCCTCCACCAGGGCGGAAAAGGCCTGGCGGGGCAGGATGAGCAGGACGGAGTCCTCGACGGCCTCCATGGTGTAGCGGGAGGTGGGGGCGTCGACAAGCGTGGAATAGCCGAAGTTGCGCCCGGTGTCCCTGCGGTCGAGCAGCGCCCCCTCGGCGTCCATGACGTCGACGGCGCCCGAGCGGATGACGTAGAGGTTGTCGTTGTCCGCGCCCGCCTCGATGATGCGCGCCCCGCGGCGCACGTAGGTAATGCCCATCTGCGCGGGCAGGGCGCTGAGCACCTCGCCCGGCAGGTGCGCGAAGGGCTCGTGCTCGGCGAGGAAGGAGCTGATCTCCTCGAGTTCCACTGACATGCCCCAACTGTAGCGGGCCGGGGCGGGCGCAGGCGGCGTTTTTACTGGTAGCTGACGAACCAGGGTCGCGGGCTGACCTCAGAGTAGGTCTGCTCCGGGGTGAACATGGGCATGTCCTCGTCGATGAAGTTCTTCCAGGCGAGGAAGAAGCGCGGGTCGAGGCCCTCGCGCAGCACGTTCCACGTCTCGAACTTCTCACCCGCGGAGCCGTGACCGTCCGCGTGGAGGACGTACGCGAGCTCCGGGTGGTCGGCGCGGATGTTCTCGCGGTCGGGGAACATCGCCACCTGGAACTGGTGCAGGATGAAGGCCTTCTGCGGCAGGTGGTTGTCGCGGGTGAGCTGCGCGAGCCAGTCGGCGACGACGTTGATCTCCTCCGCGCTGGCCGAGCCGACGCGCGAGAGCGGCTGCTCACCCGGGTTGAGCTTCCACTCGGCGTCGAGCGCCAGGCCCACGTTCGGGCGCTTGAGCAGGTCCTCGTAGAGCTTCGCCTGGCGCAGGAAGTCGCCCTGGCCGGGCTGCAGGTCGAGCACCGCGTAGCCGCCGGCCTCGGTGATCGCGTCGACGTAGGGCGCGACCTCGGCTGGGTCGGTCTCGTTGGAGTAGTCGCCGTCGCCGCCCGGAGCGTTGGAGGCGACGGTGACGATGATCTCGAAGGCCGGTACGACCGGCTGCTCCTCGAGCGGCTGGTACTTCTGCGCGTACTCGCGGGCCAGCGCGGCCGCCTCGGCGGGGCCCTGCTCCCCCATCACGCCGAGTGCGGGCCCGGAGGGGTGGCCGTAGAGGGCGACCATGCGCCGCCCCGGGAAGACGAGCCCGCCGCCGCCCGGCAGCTCGCCGTTGCCGGCCAGCTCGACGCGGGTGCGGTAGTCCTCGGTGCTGCCCCACTGGTTGCCCAGGGCGATCGTGTCCTGCCCGGTCACGGTGCGCATGGAGTCGGCAGTGGCGCGGGGGTCGGCCGCGGGCAGCACGGTGAGCTGGGCGCCGGCCGCCCGGGCGGTGGCCGCCGAGGCGATCGAGGTGGCGTCGGTGGCCAGCATCGGCGGCAGCTGCAGGGAGAGGGGCTTCGCCGGCTCCTGCCCGGCCACCGCCGCGACGTCCGAGGCGGGCTCGGCGGAGGCGACGGGGGCGACGTCGGTGGCGTCGCCGGGCACCGTGACCACGTTCTCGGCCTTCAGGCGCTCGATCTCCGCGTCCACCGCGGCGTCGGTTCCGGGCAGGCGCACGAGCAGCGGCGCGCCCAGCGAGTTCGCCACGGCCGCGCCGAGCAGCTGGTCCTCGCGGGCCGGGCCGGCAACGACGACGTCCGTCGACTCCTCGAAGATCCTGCGCGAGGTCTCCACGCCGGTGCCGTCGGCGTCGGGGACCACCTCGGGTCCGCTCGTGGCCAGCTTCGCGGGCTCGCCCGAGCTTGTCGACGTCCCCTCACCGCACCCGGCGACCACCACCGCGCTGCACACGGCCAGAGCCGCGAGGATCCGGGATCGGCGGGCGGTGGTGGTCAGATTCATGTGTTTCCTCTCCCGGGCGCTGTCGGCGGCCGGCGGTCGTGCGGTCAGGGGTGGGGCGGGAGGGGCGTCGCCAAGCATAAGCTCGGGCGCACCCTTCGGGCTCGCGTCAACCCTACTTCACGGCCGCGGCGATGCGGTCACCCACCTCTGCGGTGCGCACCGGGCCGGCGCTGCGGGAGGCGACGTCGGCCTCGACGGCGCGCTCGATGCGGCCGGCGCCGTCCTCGTCGCCGAGCCAGCGCATCATCATGGCCACCGACAGGATCATTGCCGTCGGGTCGGCGATGCCCTGGCCCGCGATGTCGGGGGCGGAGCCGTGGACGGGCTCGAACATGGAGGGGTTGGCGCGGGAGGCGTCGATGTTGCCCGAGCAGGCCATGCCCACTCCCCCGGTGATGGCGCCCGCGAGGTCGGTGAGGATGTCACCGAAGAGGTTGTCGGTGACGATGACGTCGTAGCGCTGCGGGTCGGTGACCATGTAGATCGTCGCGGCGTCGATGTGGTTGTAGTCCACCTCGACGTCGGGGAACTCGCGGCCGACCTCGTCGACCGTCTTCTGCCACAGCCCGCCGGCGTTGACCAGCACGTTGGTCTTGTGCACCAGCGTCAGCTTGCCGCGGCGCGAGGCCGCCTTCTCGAAGGCGTAGCGCACGAGCCTCTCGACGCCGAAGCGGGTGTTCTGGGACACCTCGCACGCCACCTCGTGGGGGGTGTCGGCGCGCAGGGTGCCGCCGTTGCCGGCGTAGAGGCTCTCGGTGCCCTCGCGCACGACCACGAAGTCGACGTCGCCGGGGTTGGCCAGCGGGCTGACCGCCGAGGGGTACAGGCGGGAGGGGCGCAGGTTGACGAAGTGGTCGAGCTGGAAGCGCAGCGGCAGCAGCAGGCCGCGCTCCAGGACGCCGGCGGGCACGTGGCGGGGGTCGCCGATGGCGCCGAGGAGGATCGCGTCGTGCTCGCGCAGGCTGGCCAGGTCGGCGTCCGTGAGCAGCTCTCCGTTGCGGAGGTAGCGGCGGGCGCCGAGGTCGTAGTCGGTGGTCTCGACGTCGTCGCGCACCGCGCGCAGGACCTTGAGGCCCTCGGCCATGACCTCGGTGCCGATGCCGTCGCCGGCGATGACAGCGATCTTCATTTTTGAGATTCCTTTCTCACCTGATGGACGATGCGCCCAGCCTAGCAGGCGGAAAGGATTCCCGGGGCGGCTAGCTCAGGTCGATCTGGACGGACTCCGCGCCGATGGACTCCGCGATGCGCTGCTCCAGCTCCGCCGGGATCTCCTTCTCCACGCGCAGGATGAGCACCGCGCCGTCGCCCTTGGCCGCCTGGGTGAGCGCGGCGGCCTCGATGTTGATGTCCTGCTCGCCCAGCTGGCTGCCCACCTTGCCCAGGGCGCCCGGCACGTCGGTGTAGCGCAGGAAGAGGTTGCGCCCCTCGGCGCGCAGGTCGAGGCCGCGGCCGTTGATGCGCACGATCTTCTCCACCGACTCCAGTCCGGTCAGCGCGCCGGTGACCGTCGAGGTCTCGCCGGTGGCCGAGACGACCTGCACCTCGACGGTGCTGCGGTGGGTGGCCGCCTCGGTGACGGTCTCCACGCTGTAGTCGAGGCCGCGGGTCTCGGCGATCGACGGCGCGTTGACGAAGGTGACCGGGTCGCTGGTGATGCCGGAGAACAGGCCGCGCACGGCCGACAGGCCCAGCGCCGCGACGTCCTCGGTGGACAGCTCGCCCGCCGCGGTGACCTTGAGGGAAACGGGGGCGTCGTCAAGCAGCTTGCCCGCGATGAGCCCCAGTTTGCGCGACAGCTCCAGCCAGCGGGCCACCTCCTCGCCGACGCGGCCGCCGGTGACGTTCACGGCGTCGGCGACGAACTCGCCGGCCAGCGCCTTGAGCACGGAGGCAGCGACGTCGGTGCCCGCGCGGTCCTGCGCCTCGACGGTGGAGGCGCCCAGGTGCGGAGTCACGACGACCTGCTCAAGGGCGAACAGCGGGGAGTCGGTGCAGGGCTCGGACGCGTAGACGTCGAAGCCCGCGCCGCGGATCCGGCCGGCCACGATGGCGTCGGCAAGCGCCTGCTCGTCGACGAGGCCGCCGCGGGCCGCGTTGATGATGATCTGGCCCTCCTTCGCCTTCGACAGCAGGACCGCGTCGAACATGCCCGCGGTCTCCTTGGTCTTCGGCAGGTGGATGGTGACGAAGTCGGCCCGGCCCATGAGCTCCTCCAGCTCCACCAGCTCGACGCCGAGCTGCGCGGCGCGGGCCGGGTTGGCGTAGGGGTCGTAGGCGATGATGGTGGTCTCGAAGGCGGCGAGGCGCTGCGCGAACAGCTGGCCGATGTGGCCGAAGCCGACGATGCCCACCGTCTTGCCGAAGATCTCCACGCCCTTGAACGCGGAGCGCTTCCACTCGGCGTCGCGCAGGGTTTTGTCCGCCGCCGGGATCTGGCGCGCGGTGGCCAGCAGCAGGGCGATGGCGTGCTCGCAGGCGGAGTGGATGTTGGAGGTTGGCGCGTTGACGACCATCACGCCGCGCTCGGTGGCGGCGTCGATGTCGACGTTGTCCAGGCCGACGCCGGCGCGGCCGACGATCTTCAGGTTGGGGGCGGCCTCGATGACCTCGCGGTCGACGGTGGTGGCGGAGCGCACGAGGAGGGCGTCGGCCTCCGGAACGGCGGCGAGCAGTTCGGGGCGGTTCGGCCCGTCGACCCAGCGCACCTCGACAGAGTCTCCCAGGGCTTCGACGGTGGACGGGGCAAGCTTGTCTGCGATGAGCACGACGGGTTTAGTCACGACAATGATCTCCTGCGAGTCGGTGTGAACGGTGGCGGTCGGCGGGCGGCGGTGTGCCGCGCGACACCGAATAGAATAGCCCTACGGCCCGCACCGTTTTTCCCTCGGGTGCACGTGGCACCCTCCCATGGGCCGACTAATAACGTTCCTCGGCCTGCATGATTCTCGCCTCAAGCTCCTCCGCGGAGCCGAACTGGGGCCCCAGCGCGATGAGCGGGGCCTGCGCCAGGCCCGCCACCGCCATCAGCGTCTCCTCCGCCGCCCGCGGGTCGGGGTCCGGCACCACCGTCACGGCGGCACCGAAGCTGCGCAGGTTCGCCACCGCCGGGATGGGGCTCTCGGCCGTCGCCACCACCACCGGGGCCATGTCCGCGTCGCGCCGCGAATGCACGGGAAACGGCCGCGCCTGCGCCCCCGGGAGCACCTTCGGCTCGGCCCACGACGCCCGCAACCACGTCGGGTCGGCGGCGCGCAGCTGCGCCACCGCCTCCGCCGCCTGGGCCGGGTCCGCGACCTCACGCTGCCCGAAGTGGAACGTGGTCATTTCCGCGAGCGCGTCGAACCCGCCCGGATCGCGGAAGATGCGCACCGCGCCCGTGCTGCGCGCCAGCGACACGTCTCCCACCGTGAGCACGGTGTACGTCTTCATCCGCTTGATCTCGGAGACGATGTCGTCGTGGCGCGCGGGGTCGTAGATCAGCATCGGCGCGTGAGCCACCACGGCTATCGACGCGCCACGCAACTGCGCCTCCGGCGTGGCGTCGGTGACGACGAGCGTCTCGGAGGCGTCGAAAAGCAGGCGGGCCGTCTCGATGCCGGCCGGGTCGTCGATGACCACGGGGCGCTGCTCGAAGCGCTCCGAGATGTGGCGCGACTGGTTCGCGTTGCGCGCCTGCCCGAGGGGGGTGACCGGCCCGGCGGTGGAGCACCCGGCGAGCGCGAGGGCCGCGCAGCACAGCGCTGCGGCGATGGCGCTGCGCCTAGGGCGTTGCGCCCGGGGAGCTGGCTGTGTCATGCGGTTTCTCGGCGGCCTCGTCGGGTTCGGTGCGGTCATCTTCGCTGTCTGCGGGGATGCCGTCCATGATATCGCCCGCGCTCTCGAGGTCGCGGACGACCTCCCTGCCCATCGCGTGCTCGATCGCGGCGGTGAAGCGGGCGAGGCGGTCGCTGAAGAAACCCCGGTGGTCGGAGGCGGACACGAGCGCGGGGTCCATCTCGTGCCCGGCGAGCATGGCGTCGAACTCGGCGTCGTCGAGCAGCGACTTCGACTGCAGGCGCGGCAGGTAGCGCTTCGGGCCGTTGCCCTCGATGAGCACCCGCGTGCGGATTCCCATCGGGGTGCGGTTGAGCACCGAGGCGCCCAGCTGAGGCTCCACCCCGTGCTCGGCGCAGAACTCCGGCGGGAACACGGTGTGGAAGATCGGGTCGAGCTGCGCGGCGGAGCCGCCGTCGAAGGCGGAGCCGGTGCGCCAGTCGCGCGCGCCGCGCGCCATGAGCAGAGCGAACAGGCCGTGGTAGACGCCCGAGTCGGGGCCCGCCGTGAGCAGCCGCGACTGGCGCAACTCTGCGTCGGCCACCGTGCGCGGCGCGGCGTCGGTCTCGCCGCGGACCCAGGGGGTGACCTCCTCCACGTCGCTTCCGGAGCGGATCGTGGGCGCGTGACCGCCGTAGAGCTCACCGAACATCCCGCACCACAGCCACTGGTTCAGGCGGTCCGTGCCCTGTTCACCGAGCTCGCCGCCCTCCCCCAGCCTGGCGAGGATCGCCGCGAGCGAGACGATCTGCGCCGGGTGGGGAGCCTGCGCGGCCGCGAAGAAGCGGCGCTCCTCAAGGAATCCCGCAGCGCGCTCGAAGGCTCCGGCCAGCTCCCCGGCGTGGGCGCGGTAGTCATCGAGGCCGAGGTTGAGGATGTCACCCCTGTGCCCCAGCGCGGAGCCCTCCCTGCTGGTCAGCACGAGCGACATCGCGCGGAGAAACTCGATCCTTCCCACCCCGTCAAGTACCGGGTGCTCACGCAGCCGCTTCTCGACGTCCGCGAAACGCTCCGCCAGGACGAACCCCGGGTCCTGCATGGCGAACAGCGCGGTGAGCAGGTCGAAGACGTCCATCTGCGCCCCGACCGAGTTCGCGTGGGCGAAGATCTGCCCCACCCCCGCGAGCGAGGTCGCCCTGTCGATGCGCACGACGGGCACGGTGTAGGCCGGCAGCTGGCTCATCACCCTGGTGTGAAACGCCTTGATCGCCTCGCGGCGCAGGGAGTCCCCGGCGCCGGCCGCCGCGGCCATGTCGAAGATGAGGTCGTTGCCCTCCGCCCACAACAGCGCGGAGACCGGGACGACCGCGTGCTCGACCATCGCCTCCCTCCCCGTGATGCCGGCCTCGACGTCCGGGCCGAAGTGGGACAGCACCTCGCCCTCCGGACCGACGGCGAAGACGGCCTCGACGGGCATCGGGTCGGCGGCAGCGGCCGCGGCGACGTCGACGAAGAACCTGCCCTCCAGGCGGCGGCCGAGGGAGTCGGCGGTGGGCACCACCCCGTCGCCGGAGAAGGCGTGGTAGAGGGAGGTGAGGCGCTGCTGGCCGTCGAGAAGCAGAAGCCCCGGCTCGCGGCCGGTGTCGGGGGCACCCTCGAGCGGGCGGGGCCGGAAGCGCATCGGCGCGTTGCGGGTGTCGAGGGCGAGCAGGGACCCGATCGGGTAGCCGCGCAGCACGGAGGTCACGAGCGTGCGAATGCGGTCAAGGTCCCACAGGTAGTCGCGCTGGAAGTCGGGCAGTTGGAGTTCGCCGCGGTCGGCTCGGGCGAAGAGGTCGGACAGGGAGTAGCTCGGCGTCGTGAAGCCCATGGGCCCAACTGTAGGCCAGACTCAGCAAACGTTCTCGGGACCTTCGACGGCGACGTGGCCGGGGTACTCGATCTGGATCGTCGAGTGCTCGATCCCCCGGCGGCGCAGCTCGCGCTGGGCCGCGCGCAGTGCGGGCCCGGGGTCGGCGCCCTCCCCCACGACCACGTGGGCGGAGGCGAGCACGCTCGTGCCGTCGAGGGACCACAGGTGCAGGTCGTGGATGTCCACCACACCCGGCACGGCGCGCAGGCACTCGGACACGGCCCGCGTGTCCACACCGTGCGGGACCTGCTCCAGGAGCACCCGGGCGGACTGGCTCATCAGCTGCCAGGCCCGCGGCAGCACAAGCGCCGCGATGAGCAGCGAGGAGATCACGTCCGCAGCCTGCCAGCCGGTGAAGTAGATGACCGCGCCCGCGACAAGGACCGCCACGGAGCCCAGCATGTCCACCAGCACGTGGAGGAAGGCTCCGCGCACGTTGATGGAGTTGCCCCGCTGGCGCGCCAGCACGAGCGCCGAGGCCGCGTTCGCCGCGAATCCGACGGCCGCGATGAGCATCATCGGGCCCGCCGTCACGTCGACCGGCGCAGAAAGCCGGCGCACCGCCTCGACGACGATCCAGATCGAGATGAGCAGCACCGTCGCCGCGTTGACCAAGGCGGCGAGCACCTCCACGCGGCGGTAGCCGAAGGTCGCCGCAGCCGTCGTGGTGCGCCGGCCGACGAGCACCGCGACCACCGCGATGATGAGCCCGGCGGCGTCGGAGAGCATGTGCATGGCGTCTGCCATCAGCGCCATCGAGCCCGTCACCCAGCCGCCGACGAGCTCGGCGACGAAGACGACGGCGGTGATGACGAGGGCGACGGCGAGCGCGCGCAGCGGGGCGTCGGTCGGCGGCGCGTGATGGTGGTGGTGTCCGTGGTCCGCGCCGTGCCCCGCGTGCCCCTGCGAATGTTGCCTGCTCCCGTATTCCATGCACCCCAGCCTAGCCCCGGGACCGCCTTATTGGCAACCAATTGAAAACGTATGCAGGCTCGTTGAAATATGCTTCACGCTGCACGTTTGATGCCGCGCACCCGGGAGGCGGCCCACTGGGCCTCGACACGAAGCCCAGATAGTTTGTTAACGTAAATCAAGGCGCGTCACAGAAACAGACACCGAGCGCGTCCGCAACAAGCGACACAACAGGTAAGGAAAGCGACAATGACGAACCCCAACGACCCCACCAACCCGAACGACCCGCGTTTCGGCGCGGACGACGTTAGCCGCCGCGCGGGCGACCTCCCCGACGCCGAGCGTGCTGGCGCAGACCGCCTGCGGGACGAGGCAGGCCGCGTCAACCCCGACCGCGTCGAGCGCCCCCGCGTCGATCCGGTGCGCGCCGACGAGACCCGCGTGGACACCGCCCGCGTCGAGGGAGCGCAGCCCGTCACCCGCACCACCGGCGGCTCCACCGCCGCCCGCGAGGGCGAGGGCGGCGGCGGTTGGTGGAAGTGGCTGCTGGGCATCCTCGCGCTGCTGCTGCTCGCCTGGCTGCTGTGGAGCCTGATCGGCGGCGAGGACGAGGGCGAGACCTCCACCACGACCACCACGAACACCGTGGCCACCACCACCTCCCAGGTGGAGACGACCGAAGTCGCCCCCTCCACGGCCACCGCCGAGAGCCCGGAGTCGGTCGTCCCCGGCACCGAGACCGTCGTGCCCGAGGGCGTGACCGCCGAGTCGCCTGCTGAGGCACCGGCCACCAACTAGGCGCTCCCCGCACACGAAACAGCCGCCGCCCGTTTTCCGGGTCGGCGGCTGTTTGGCGTCGTGAAGCGAGCTCGCCCGCTTAGGAAGCGGTGTCCGTGAGCGGGTTCTTCACCCAGCTCATCATGTCGCGCAGCTCAGCGCCCGTCTTCTCGATCGGGTGCTCGGAGACCTTCTTGCGCAGGCCCTCGAGCTCGGTGTTGCCGGCCTCGACGTTGGCGACGAGGCGGCGGGTGAACTCGCCGGACTGGATGTCCTTGAGGATGTCGCGCATGCGCTCCTTGGCGCCCTCGTCGACGACGCGCGGGCCGGAGAGGTAGCCGCCGAACTCCGCGGTGTCGGAGACGGAGTAGTTCATGTTGGCGATGCCGCCCTCGTAGATCAGGTCAACGATGAGCTTGATCTCGTGCAGGCACTCGAAGTAGGCCATCTCCGGCTCGTAGCCGGCCTCGGTGAGCACCTCGAAGCCCTTCATGATGAGCTCCTCCAGGCCGCCGCAGAGCACGGCCTGCTCGCCGAAGAGGTCGGTGACGGTCTCCGCCTCGAAGGTGGTGGGGATGACGCCGGCGCGGGCACCGCCGATCGCTGCGGCGTAGGACAGCGCGAGCGCCTGGCCCTCACCGGTCGGGTCCTGCTCGACGGCGATGAGGGCGGGCACGCCCTTGCCGTCGACGAAGGTGCGGCGCACCAGGTGGCCGGGGCCCTTCGGGGCGACCATGGCGACGGTGATGTTGTCGGCCGGTTCGATGAGCTTGAAGTGGATGTTCAGGCCGTGGCCGAAGAACAGGGCGTCGCCGTCGTTGAGGTTCGGCTCGATGTCCTTGGTGAAGATCTCGGCCTGGGAAGTGTCCGGGGCGAGCAGCATGATGACGTCGGCCCACTTGGCGGCCTCGGCGTTGGACTTGACCTCGAAACCGGCCTCGCGGGCCTTCTCGGCGGATTTGGAGCCCTCGCGCAGGCCGATGACGACCTCGACGCCGGACTCGCGGAGGTTCTGGGCGTGGGCGTGGCCCTGGGAGCCGTAGCCGATGACGGCGACCTTCTTGCCCTGGATCAGGGAGACGTCGGCGTCCTTGTCGTAGAAGACGTCAATTGCCATGAGTTACACACTCACCTTTCCTATTAGATGGGATTTCTGTTTCACATTATGACACAGCCCGGCGTCGGGTGCGGCCGTTGCGCCCCCGAAAACCGGCCCCGCCCCTACTTGGAGGGGGCGAAGGTCTTGGGGCCGCGGTTGAGCGCCACCTGGCCCGACTGGACCAGCTCGCGCACGCCGAAGGTCTCCATGACGTCGAGGAACGCGCGCAGCTTCGAGGGGATGCCGGTGGCCTCGATGACCACGGAGTCCGGCGCGACGTCGACGACGCGGGCACGGAAGATGCTCGCTGCGTCGACAACCTGGGTGCGGTTCTTGTTGTCGGCGTCGACCTTGACCAGCATCAGCGAGCGGGCGATCGTGGTGTCGTCGTCGAGGCGCACGACCTTGAGCACCTGCACGAGCTTGTGCAGCTGCTTGGTGATCTGCTCGATGTGGTACTCCGAGGCGTCGACCACGATGGTGAGGCGGTTGATCCCCTCGTTCTCCGTCTTCGCCGAGACGAGGGAGACGAGGTTGTAGCCGCGTCGCGTGAACAGCGCCGTAACGCGGGTGATAATGCCGTCGAGGTCGAGCACCAGCACCGAGAGGATGTTCCGGGTCGATTCGTCGTTGCTCAGCATGTCTACTTTCCCTCCTGGACGTGCTCGTGTTGCTCGTGGTGCAGTGCCTCGCTGGCGTCGTGGATCGCGCCCGGGGTCTCCGCGGCGGATTCCTCCATGTCGAAGAAGGGGCGGATGTTCAGCGCGTACTGGATGTCCGAGTTGCTGGTGCCCGCCGCGATCATCGGCCAGACCTGGGCGTCCTCGCCGACGATGAACTCGACGACGACAGGGCGGTCGTTGATCTCGCGCGCCTTCCGGATGGCCGGGAGGACGTCCTCCTCCTTCGTCACGCGAATCGCCTCGGCGCCGAGCGCCTCGGAGAGCTTGACGAAGTCCGGCAGGTAGACCTCGCCGCCCAGCTTGGTGTGGGAGTAGTTGCCCTCGTAGAACAGGGTCTGCCACTGCCGCACCATGCCCAGGTTGCCGTTGTTGATCAGCGCGATCTTGATCGGGAAGCCCTCGAGCGCCGCGGTGGTGATCTCCTGGTTGGTCATCTGGAAGCAGCCGTCGCCGTCGATCGCCCAGACCTCCTTGTCCGGGCACCCGGCCTTGGCGCCGAGCGCAGCGGGCACGGCGTAGCCCATCGTGCCCAGCCCGCCGGAGTTGAGCCAGGTCCGGGGGTGCTCGAAGTCGAGGAACTGCGCGGACCACATCTGGTGCTGCCCCACGCCCGAGACGTAGACCGCGTCGGGGCCGACCTCGCGCGAGAGGGTCTCGATGACGAACTGCGGCGCGAGCTTGCCGTCCGACTGCGGCTCGTAGCCGCGCGGGAAGCGCTTCTTCAGGTCCTCGAGGCGGCGGAGCCATTCGCTTATCGACGGCTTGTCCAGCCCCTTGGAGTGGAACACGTCCCTGAGCTGCGCCAGGACCCTCTTGGCGTCGCCGACGATGGGGACGTCGACTTCGCGGATCTTGCCCACCTCAGCGGGGTCGATGTCGGCGTGGATCGTCCTGGCGTGCGGGGCGAAGGTTGTGGTGTCGCCGGTGACGCGGTCGTCGAAACGCGTGCCGATAGCGATGAGCAGGTCGGATTCCTGCAGCGCGCCGACGGCGGGCACCGAGCCGTGCATGCCGGGCATGCCCATGTAGAGCGGGTGGCTCTGGGGGAAGGCGCCGAGCGCCATGAGGGTGGTGACCACTGGCACCCCGGTCGCCTCGGCGAAGGCGAGGAGCTCCTTGTGGGCTTCGGCCCTGACGACGCCGCCGCCGATGTAGAGCACCGGGCGCTTCGCCTCGGAGATCAGCGTCGCCGCCTGGACGATCTGCCGGGAGTGCGGCTTGACGTTCGGCTTGTAGCCGGGCAAGTCCAGCTTCGGCGGCCAGGCAAACTCGATGACCTCCGCCTGCAGGTCCTTCGGGATGTCCACGAGGACCGGGCCGGGCCGGCCGGTGGTGGCGATGTGCACGGCGGTGGCCACCGCCTGCGGGATGTCCTCGGCGCGGTTGACCATGACGTTGTGCTTGGTGATCGGCATGGTGATGCCGCGGATGTCGGCCTCCTGGAAGGCGTCGGTGCCGATGAGCGGCGAGCCGACCTGGCCGGTGATGGCAACCATGGGCACGGAGTCGAGGTAGGCGTCGGCGAGCGCGGTGACGAGGTTCGTCGCGCCCGGGCCGGAGGTGGCCATGCACACGCCGACCTTGCCCGAGGCCAGGGCGTAGCCCTCGGCGGCGTGGCCCGCGCCCTGCTCGTGGCGCACCAGGACGTGGCGCAGCTTCCGGGCGGAGAAGAGGGCGTCGTAAAGCGGAAGGACCGCGCCGCCGGGCAGGCCGAAGACCACGTCGACACCGAGTTCCTCGAGGCTGCGGACGACCGCGTCCGCGCCCGTCATGCGCTCGGGCGCGCGGGGCGATTCCTCCGCGGCCTCCCTCGCCTTTTTCGATGCCTTTTTTGAAGGCTTGTGAGAAGCAGCCACGCTTGAAAGCTCCTTATTGCTAACTGGACGTTCGGGGTGACCAAAACCCAAAAACAAAGCCCCCGGGACAGCATGGTTCGTGCTGTTCGGGGGCGCTTGTTGTGGCGACTGAGCAGAAATCAGACCGCTACGGCAAGCGCCGCACCGGAATAATTACCACTAGCGTCGAATTGATCATGCGCTACATATTACACAGCCCACAGCAACCTGTCGGGCAAACGGTAAAAAATTCTGGCTAAGGTTGGGGTCACTATGCCGTTTGCTCGTATCGCCGAAGAAATCTGGCGCTGGGTCGCCGAAACCGGAATCAATCTCGCGCTGCTGGTCCTCGTGGCGTTCCTCATTCCCCGGGCGGGGCGCTTCGCCAACCGCGTGGTGGAAAAGAAAGTCAACCAGAGCGCGGACACCGACGAGGGCAAGACCCGCCTCGCCATCGCCGGCGTGGGCATCAACGTCGCGCAGATCATCGCGTTTTTCCTCCTGCTCGTCTTCTTCCTCCAGCAGGTCGGCTTCTCCCTGGCCGGCGCGGCCATCCCGGCCACCGTTGTCTCCGCCGCCATCGGTTTCGGCGCGCAGTCGATCATCGCGGACTTCCTCGCCGGGTTCTTCATCCTCACGGAGAAGCAGTTCGGCGTGGGCGACTTCGTCACCTTCCAGGGCAGCGGCGTCGACGTCAGCGGCGACGTTATCCAGATCACGATGCGCTCGACCCACATCCGCACCCTCGAGCAGGCGACGGTGTCCATCCCGAACTCGACGGCGCGCATCTGCATCAACTACTCCAACTACTGGTCCTCGGCGCTCGTTGTCATCCAGGTCCCGCTGCTGGGCTCCACCAGCGCGGATCAGGCCGTCGCCCGCGCCGAACGCGCCGCCCGTCGCGCGCTGGCGGATCCGGACGTGGCGAAGACCGTGCTCGGCGACCTGGCCGTCCACCCCGCCGTGGAGGTCAACCCGCCCGCCACCGTCGGCATGCCGTGGACCATGGACGTGCGCTTCCTCGTGCGCGTCGAGCCGCTGAGCCAGTGGATGGTGGAGCGCGCGATCCGGATGGCCGTGCTCAACGAGTTCTGGGACGAGTATGGCTCCGCCCCCACGACCGCGGGCACCCGCCTCGACCGCATCATCGACCACACCTCCCCCGAGGCCTTCCCCCCGACCGAGTACATGCGCCCGGTGCGCCCCGACGAGCAGCCCGCGGCCGAGCAGCCCACCACCGTGCTGCCCGCGGCCGAGCAGCCCACCACCGAGCTGCCGCGCACCTCGGCCGGGGGCCGGCCGCAGGACCCCGCCACGGAGTTCCTCGGCGCCAAGGCCACCAACGACGAGGAGGAGCACCTGCGCACCGACGCCGAGGAGGACCCGGCCACCGACGCCCTCGCAGACACCGGCGAGAGCGACGAGAACCAGCCCCGCCTCGCCTTCGGCGGGACGATGCGCCTGTCCACGGCCGTCCTCCTCGTCATGTTCGTCGTGCTGCTCATCGCGCGCGGTTTGACCCTGGGTGCCTCCGAGTCCAACCCGGACGACAGCGGCGTGTTCGCTCCCCCGCCGCGCAGCACCGCCCCGACGTCGACCGTCGCCCCGCAGCCCTCCCCGGTGACGACGGAGCAGTCGGTCGCGCCGACCACGGAAACGCCCACGGCCCCCGCCTCGCCGACCGCGCAGAACCAGCCCGGCGAGACCGCTCCCGAGCAGCCCGCGGGCTCCGCCCCGGCCGAACCCAGTTCTCCGGCGCCCTCCCAGGTGACGCCGGCGCCGACAGCCGCGCCTGAGACCCAGCGGAGCGGGGTCGGGGCGTTGCCAGGCGTCCAGGCTCCCCAGACGCAGGCCCCCGCGGCGCGTTGACTAGCATGACTCGCATGACAGACACGCCGAAGGTTTTCCGCCCCAGCCGCGAGCACGTCATCGCGATCGTGCTCATGACGGGCATCGCGCTCATGGGGATCTCGTGGGCCCCCCTGCGCCTCGGCTGGCTCCTCGTGTTCCCCATCGTGGCGCTCGCCTGGGTCTTCACGGCCTCCACCCGCGTCGACGAGCGCGGGCTGAGCCTGAAGTACCTCCTGCGCCCGAACCACTCCATCGGGTGGGGCGACCTCGCCGGAATTTCATTCAAGGGCTCGCGCGCCCTCGCCACCACGACTGACGGCCGCGAGTTCCCCATGCCCGGGGTCACCTTCAACTCCCTGCCCGCGCTTTCCGACGCCTCGGGCGGGCGCATCACCGACGTCATCACCGAAAGCTCCGAGGCCGCGGACGGGAAGTACGAGATTATCGACCGCGAGGGTCGTAAGGTACTTCTCAACCGCGAGGAGTACGACGCGTACCTGCGCGAGCACCCAGACCTCCCGGGCCCGCGCCCGGAGGCTTCCCCCAACGAACACTAAGGAGCAGGCAGTGATCCCCCTTCGCTCACGAGTCACCACCGTCGGCCGCCAGGCCGCCGGAGCCCGCGCGCTGTGGCGCGCCACCGGCACGCAGGAAAATGAGTTCGGCAAGCCGATTGTGGCCATCGTCAACTCCTACACGCAGTTCGTGCCGGGCCACGTGCACCTGAAGAACGTGGGCGACATCGTGGCGGAGGCGGTGCGCGCCGCCGGCGGCATCCCCAAGGAGTTCAACACCATCGCCGTCGACGACGGCATCGCGATGGGCCACTCCGGCATGCTCTACTCCCTGCCGTCGCGCGAGATCATCTCCGACTCCGTGGAGTACATGGTCAACGCGCACACCGTCGACGCGATGGTGTGCATCTCCAACTGCGACAAGATCACCCCGGGCATGCTCAACGCGGCGATGCGCCTGAACATCCCGGCGGTGTTCGTCTCGGGCGGGCCGATGGAGGCGGGCAAGGCCTTCTCCGTGGACGGGGTGACCAAGCCGAAGTCGGACCTCATCGACGCCATCGCGCTGTCCGCCGACGAGAGCGTCTCCGATGCGCAGCTCGACGAGATCGCCAACAACGCCTGCCCCACCTGCGGCTCCTGCTCCGGCATGTTCACCGCAAACTCCATGAACTGTCTCACGGAGGCGCTGGGGCTCTCCCTGCCCGGCAACGGCACCACCCTGGCCACCCACACCGCGCGCCGCGCTCTGTTCGAGCAGGCCGGTGAGACCGTCGTGAAGCTGTGCAACCGCTACTACGGCGAGGGCGACGAGTCGGTGCTGCCGCGCTCCATCGCCTCCGAGCACGCCTTCCGCAACGCGATGGCGCTCGACATGGCGATGGGCGGGTCCACCAACACCATCCTGCACATCCTCGCCGCCGCCCAGGAGGGCGAAGTGGATTTCGATCTGCAGGACATCGACGAGCTCTCCCACGCCATCCCCTGCCTGTCCAAGGTCGCCCCGAACGGCGAGGCCCACGTCGAGGACGTCCACCGCGCCGGCGGCATCCCCGCCATCCTGGGCGAGCTCAACCGCGCCGGCCTGCTGCACAAGGACGTCCACACGGTGGCCTACCCCTCCCTCGACGAGTGGCTGGCGGACTGGGATATCCGCGCGGAGAACCCGAAGGCGGAGGCCGTCGAGCTCTACCACGCCGCCCCCGGCGGGCAGCGCACCACCGAGGCCTTCTCGCAGTCCGCGCGCTGGTCCTCCCTGGACACCGACTCCGCCAACGGCGTCATCCACGACGTCGAGCACCCTTTCACCTCGGACGGCGGCCTCGTCGTCCTGCGCGGCAACCTGGCCCCCGACGGGGCGATCCTCAAGACCGCCGGTGTCGAGGAGGGCCTGTGGGAGTTCTCGGGCCCCGCCCGCGTGGTCGACTCGCAGGAGCAGGCCGTCTCCACCATCCTCGCGCGCGAGGTTCAGGAGGGCGAAGTCGTGGTCATCCGCTACGAGGGCCCCGCGGGCGGGCCGGGTATGCAGGAAATGCTGCACCCCACGTCCTTCCTCAAGGGCGCAGGCCTGGGCAAGAAGTGCGCGCTGATCACCGACGGCCGCTTCTCCGGCGGCACCTCCGGGCTGTCCATCGGCCACATCTCCCCCGAGGCGGCCCACGGCGGGCTGATCGGCCTGATCCGCAACGGCGACACCATCTCGATCTCCGTGTCGCGGCGCGAGCTCACCCTCGACGTCGACGCCGAGGAGCTCGCTCGCCGCCGCGCCGAGATGGAGGCCTCCGAGCACCCGTGGACCCCGAACCGCACCCGCACGGTGTCCAAGGCCCTGCGCGCCTACGCGAAGATGGCCACCAGCGCCGACAAGGGTGCTGTCCGCAGCGTGGACTAGAACCCCGCTTCACGACGCCAAAAGGGCCACCCTCCCGGGTGGCCCTTCTCACGTGCTGGCTAGTTAGTTCAGCGGGTTGACCCCCGCCCCGAACCACCACAGCACTGCGGCGGCGGCGATGCCCAGCACCGCGAAGATCCAGGAGCTGGCCAGCGGGCGGCGCGCCCAGCTGCGGCCGGCGTCAACGGAGTAGAACCCGGGCCCGGTGAACTGCAGGGACACGCACGCCGCGAGCAGGAGCACGGGCAGCCAGACGGCGGCTTCCCACATCAGGGGGTTGGCGCCGGCCCCCGACTCGGCGAGCGCGTGGATGGCGAAGAAGGCGGTCACCGTCACGGCGATCATCGCCGCCACCGGGGTGAGCAGGCCGAGCAGGAGGAACACGCCCGCGGCGAGCTCGAGGGTCGGCAGCACGATCGCGAGCGCGTCGCCGAAGGGGTAGTCCGAGAACGCGTTCTCCAAGCCCGTGATGCCGTCGGAGCCGCCGAGTCGGAAAAAGACCTTGAGGGAGTCGAGGATGAGGTAGCCTCCCACGAACAGGCGCAGCAGGAACAGGCCGAGGTCGATGGTGCCGCGGCGCGCCTTCGGCTCGGCGACGGCCGCCGCCGGTGCGGGCTCCGGCTCCACCGCGACGGATTCGGCAGCCGCGGGGCGGTCGAGGGCGACGGTGCTGGTGCCGGCGCCGGTGTCGGTGGCGGCCGGGGCGTCGCGCTTGACGTCGATAATCCCCGTGGGCTCGGGTGCGGCCCGGCCCGCCGACCCGGACGAGGGGAAGACCTCGGTCGGGGCGGCCTTGCCGGTGCGCTGGTAGATGTCCTGCTGCGCGCCGCCGACCTTCGTGCTGCCCTGGTTCTCCCCGGGGGTGTAGGTGGGAACGTCGTGCAGATTGTCGAAGTCGTCCGCGGTCACGTCGCGGGCTGTCTCTCGCCTGTCGTTGTCTTTCATGCACTCGAATGTATGCGAGATCGCCCCGCCGCGCCGTGAGCGCGACCGGCGTGGCCCACGAGATTTTTGTTGACATCTCACCTATTCTCCGCCATCCTGGAGCCATGAGCGAGAAAAAGAACCAGACCAACGCACCCCAGAACGCCGCCCTCGAGGGCGCCTACGAGCGCGACGCCACCTACATCGAGGACCGCTTCGACTCCTCCCTCGAGCCCGGCTCCGCACCCGTCAAACAGGGCGACGGCACCTACCGCTGGCCCGTCGAGGCCGGCCGCTACCGCCTCATGGGCGCCCGCGCCTGCCCCTGGGCCCACCGGACCATCATCAGCCGCCGCCTGCTCGGCCTGGAGGACGCCATCTCCCTCGGCCTCGCCGGGCCCACCCACGACGCCGACTCCTGGGTCTTCGACGTCGACCCCGGCGAGGTAGACCCCGTCACCGGCCTGCACCGCCTCAAGGACGCCTACCTCAACCGCGTCCCCGACTACCCGCGTGGCATCACCGTGCCCGCAATCGTCGAGGTCGACGGCACCGACTCCCGCGTGGTGACCAACGACTTCCACCGCATCCCCGTCGACTTCAACGACGAGTGGAAGGCCTACCACCGCGACGGCGCCCCGGACCTCTACCCCGCGGACCTGCGCGGCGAGATCGACGAGGTCGCCGACCGCGTCTACACCTACGTCAACAACGGCGTGTACCGCTGCGGCTTCACCCGTGACCAGGGCCACTACGAAAAGGCCTACCGCGAGCTGTGGGAGACCCTCGACTGGCTGGAGGAGCGCCTCGGGCGCCAGCGCTACCTCGTCGGCGAGCACATCACCCTCGCCGACATCTACCTCTACCCCACCCTCGTGCGCTTCGACCCCGTCTACGTCGGGCACTTCAAGGCCTCCCGCAACCGCATCGCGCAGATGCCCAACCTGCGCGGCTACCTGCAGGAGCTCTACCAGCTGCCCGGCTTCGGCGACACGACCGACATCACCGAGATCAAGCAGCATTACTACATCACCCACGCCGAGGTGAACCCCTCCCAGATCGTGCCCGCCGGCCCGGACATGTCCTGGCTCGCCGAGGGCCACGACCGCGACCGGTTCGGGGGAGCGCCCTTCGCCGAGGGCGTCACCCTGCCCGGCCCCGTCCGCGCGGGGGAAGAGGTGAAGAACCCGCTGCGGGTCGGGTAGGCGCCGAGAAGCACTGCTACGTGTACGCGGGGGTTTTGTTAACCTTGTAGGCCGGTAATTTTCAGAATCGACCTAGGATGTGACATGAGAAAATCCCTAACCGTCGCCCTCGCCTTCGTCGGCCTTCTGGTCGGCGCGGGCTTCGCCTCGGGACAGGAAACAATCCAATACTTCCTCGCCTACGGGTACTGGGGGATCGTCGGCGCGATCGTCGCTGGCATCACCATCATCATCGTCGGCGCCTCGCTCTTCCAGCTCGGTTCCTACTACCTCGCGGACGACCACAGCGCCGTCTTCCGCCGCGTCTCCCACCCGATCGTCTCGACGTTCATGGACGTCTCCACGATGCTCACCCTGTTCTCCATCGGCTTCGTCATGATCGCCGGCGCGGGGTCAAACCTCGAGCAGCAGTTCGGCTTCCCGACGTGGGTCGGCGCCGCCATCATGACGGTGATGCTGCTCCTGTCGGGCCTGCTGGACGTCGACAAGCTCACCCGCGTGATCTCGGCGATCACCCCCTTCCTCATCCTCGCGGTGCTCGCCGCGCTGGTGGTGACCATCCTCAACATGCCCGAGCACATCGGCGGGCTCAACGAGCTGGCGATGCAGAACACCCCCGCCAGCGGCGTGTTCAACAACTGGCTTCTCTCCGCGCTGAACTACGCCTCGCTGTGCATCATCATGGCCGTCTCGATGATCCTCGTCATCGCCGGATCCCAGCTCAACCCGCGCGAGGCCGGCATCGGCGGCCTCATCGGCGGCATACTCTTCGCCTCGCTGCTCGTCGTGCTGGTGTTCATCATCTTCCTGAACATGGAAAGCGCCTTCGGAGCCGACTTCCCGCTGCTCATGGTGTTCAACAGCATGCACCCGGCGGTCGGGGTGGTCGTCTCCATCGTGATCTACATGATGGTGTACAACACCGCCGTCGGCATGTTCTACGCCATGGCCCGCCGCCTCACGCACGACCGGCCGTCGCGCTTCCGCGCGGTCTACTTCACCGTCGTGCTCATCGGCTTCGCCCTGTCCTTCATCGGCTTCGCCAGCCTCATCGGCTGGGTCTACCCGGTGCTCGGCTACCTGGGCATGGCGCTCATCGTGGTCATGCTCGGCTCCTGGGTGAAGGGCCGCGCCCGCATCTTCGAGGAGACCCACCGCCGCGAGCGGCTCGCCGCGCTCGCCACCACGGCCCTCGACCCCGCGGAGGACGACCTCACCGCCTCGCAGCGCCGCGAGGTTGAGGCGCTTGTCGACGAGTCCCACGTGGACGACACCCACCTCTGGCAGTCCGTTCAGGAGGAGGTCGCCGCCGACCTCGACGCCGACCCCGAAAGCGAGTTCTCCCTCGAGGACGCCCCGGCCCTCGACCCCGAGGCCGAGGAATACGAGGGCGCCCCCGACGCGGAGGACGCCCCCATCAACTGGGAGGCCTACGAGGAGATGTACGAGACCGGCTCCTTCCCCGCCGTGAAGAAGCCCAAAGAATAGAACAAAAGCCCCCCTCCGGGGCGGCCTTTCTCCTTACTTGAGCTTCTCGGCGATGAGCTTGTTCACCTGGCCGGGATCAGCCTTGCCCTGCGTCGCCTTCATCACGGCGCCCACGATCGCGCCGGTGACCTTCTTGTTGCCCGCTCGGTACTTCTCCACGATGTCCGGGTTCGCCGCCAGGGCCTCGTCGACGGCCTTCTCGATCGCGCCGTCGTCGCGCACAACCTCGAGCCCGCGCTTGGCGACGACCTCGTCAACGTCCCCCTCACCCGCGATGACGCCGTCGATGGCCTGGCGCCCCAGCTTGGTCGTGAGCTTGCCCTCCTTGACCAGCTGCACCACCCGCGCCACGTCGCGCGGCTGCACGCCCACGGCGTCGAGGTCCCGACCCTGCTCGTTCGCCTTGGACATGATGTAGGACACCCACCAGGCGCGCGCCTCGTCCGGGGTCGTACCCGCCTCGACCGTGTCCACCACCAGGTCCAGCGCGCCGGCATTCACGAGGTCCCGGAACTCCTTCTCCGGCAGCTGCCACTCCTCCTGAATGCGGGCGCGGCGCACCCACGGCAGCTCCGGCAGGGTCTGGCGGATCTCCTCCACCCACTCCTTCTTCGCGATCACCGGCGGCAGATCCGGATCGTTGAAATAGCGGTAGTCGCTCGCCTCCTCCTTCGGGCGGCCCTTCGAGGTCGTGCCGTCCTTCTCCTGGTAGTGGCGGGTCTCCTGGATGACCTCCTCACCGTTGTCCAGCGCGCGGGCCTGGCGCATCATCTCGAAGCGCACCGCCTGCTCCACCGACTTCAGCGAGTTGATGTTCTTCGTCTCCGTGCGGGTGCCGAACTTCTCCTGGCCGATCGGGCGCAGCGAGACGTTCGCGTCGCAGCGCATCGAGCCCTGATCCATGCGCGCGTCCGACACGCCGAGGGCCTTGACCAGCTCGCGCAGCGCGCCCACGTACGCCTTCGCCACCTCGGGGGCACGCTCCCCCGCCCCGATGATCGGCTTGGTCACGATCTCGATCAGCGGCACGCCCGCGCGGTTGCAGTCCACCAGCGACGCTGTCGCGCCCGTGATGCGCCCGCTCGCGGAACCCAGGTGCGTCAGCTTGCCCGTGTCCTCCTCCATGTGCGCGCGCTCGATCTCCACGCGCCACTCGGTGCCGTCCTCGAGGACCACGTCGAGGTAGCCGTCGTAAGCAATGGGCTCGTCGTACTGCGAAATCTGGTAGTTCTTCGGCTGATCCGGGTAGAAGTAGTTCTTGCGCGCGAAACGCGAGCGCTCCGCGATCTGGCAGTTCAGCGCCAGTCCGATCTTGATGGCCCACTCCACGCCCTTCGCATTAACGACGGGCAGCGCCCCCGGAAGACCCAGCGACACCGGGTCGATGTTCGTGTTGGGTTCGGCACCAAAGTGCGCCGAGGACGTGGAGAACATCTTGGTCTCCGTGCCCAGCTCGACGTGCACCTCCAGGCCCATCACGGGGTCGTACTTTTCCAGTACCTCGTCGTAATCCATCAGGTCGTACGCAGTCATGCGCACCAGTCTAGTTTGCGGGTGCGACCGGTGTTTGCTGGGCTGCGTTTGGTGGGTCGCGCCTGTGAGCTATGTGAAACCCGTGAGTTTGAGCGCCGCCTTCACCATGGCCACCAGCGCCCCGCTTTTCAGATCCGCCCACTCCGCCCTGATGAGCACCTTCTGCCCCTTCATCAGCCAGCGTTCGCGCGCCCGCTCCTCGCGCGTGACCTCCTCCCAGTCGTCCCTGCTTTTCGAACGCCCGTCGAACTCCACCACGATGCACCCGTTGATCTCCAGGTCCGCCCTCCCGTTGCGCGGCTGCCCCCACGAGTCCCGGTACTGGAAAGGGACCTGCTGCTCGACGCTCACCACCCCGGGCAGGTTCGCACCGAGCACCCGGTCGCGCCCCAGCGTCTCGAAGGGGCTCTCGCTGCGCTCGCTGGCGTACTCGATGAGCTGCCTAAAGCCCCGCACCCCGGGCGACTGCGGCAACTCCTCGGCCCACCTGCGCAGAAGGTCCTTGCTCACCTCCGGCCGACGCAGCGCCGACTCCATCGACACCAGCGCCGGCAAGCGCCCGTGGTATCGGTACGTGTCAAACAACGCCATGATCAGCGACGTCATTGTCACCCCCCGGTACACCACGATGTGCCCCGGCTCGAGACGGCCGCTGTGGTAGACGAACCCGGGGCGCCACCTCCCCTTCGCCTTCGCCCTGGTCTCCCCCGCCAGGGCGAGGTCAATGTCCGTCACCCAGTCCAACGTCTTGATGCCCATCACGCGCAGCGCCGCCGGCCCGGTCAGCACCGCCGTGCGCCTGAGCCCGTACAGGCGCCTGATCACCGCCATTTCCTGCTCCCCCGAGAAGTACATGCGCTTTGTATAGCAGGGGCGCCGGACACGCGGACCTCCCCTGCGCCTCCTCCTGTGGATAACCGCGCGTATTCCACAGGCCAGCCTGCGGGACGACCGCACGCTCAGATCAGGGGGCTCAGACTGTGTCGCCTGGACGTGTCGTCGTCCGGGCGCACTGAGGCCCCCCGCGGCGCACGACGCGGCGCGCCCCGGACGACCGCACGCTCCGCACCGCCAGCGCGACCCGGGGTTTTGGACCCCGCTTTTCAATGCCGTCGTCCAGCGCGAGGCGGGGCCCCGTGACACCCCGTGGACGACCACACGCCCCACAGGCAGAGCGCGAGCTGGCCTTTCCCTACCCGGAAACCAATGCGGTCGTCCGGGCTGCGCGGGAAAAGCAACCCGCGCTACGCGGCGCGCTGGTCTGCCCGGCGCGCCAGAAACGCCACGACAGCGCCGGAGAGGTTGTGCCAGACGGAGAACACGGCGCCGGGCAGGGCCGCGAGCGGGCTGAGGTGCGCGGCCGCGAGGGTGGCGGCGAGCCCGGAGTTCTGCATGCCCACCTCGATGCACATGGTGCGCGCAACAGCAGGAGGTTGGCCAGTGAGCTTGCCCGTGAGGTACCCGAGCAGGTAACCGAGGGTGTTGTGGAGGATCACCGCCAGGAGGACCAGCAGGCCGGCCTGGGCGATCTTGTCGCGCGACCCGGCGACGACGATGGCCACGATGAGGGAGATGGCCAGCACGGACACCCACGGAAGGGCGGGCAGAACAGCGGAAACCAGGCGGGGCGCGGCGAGGCGCACGACGAGCCCGAGCACGACGGGCAGCAGCACCATCTTGACGATCGACAGCGCCAGCGCCGTGGCGCTGACCGGCATGTACGCCCCGGCGAGCCAGAGCGTGAGGAAGGGGGTGACGAGCGGGGCGAGCAGGGTCGAGATGGAGGTCATGGTCACGGACAGGGCGACGTCGCCGCGCGCGAGGTAGGTGACCACGTTCGAGGAGGTGCCGCCGGGCGCGCAGCCGACGAGGATGACGCCGGCGGCGAGCTCGGGGGGAAGGCGGAGGATTCAGGTCACGAACACGGCGACGAGCGGCATGATGACAAACTGCGCGATCACCCCGATGACCACGGGCAGGGGCCGCTTGGCCACGAGGGCGAAGTCGACGGGCGTGAGCGTGAGCCCCATGCCGAACATCACGAGGCCGAGGAGCCACGTCGTCCAGCCGGACACCGGCGCGATCGCCGAGGGGGCGAGGTAGCCCAGCGCTCCCGCCGCGAGAACGAGGAGGGGGAAGCCCAGGCTGGCGAGGTAGGCGGAACGGTCCTGCTGCGCGTCATTCATAGATTGAGATTCTAGTCTCACCCTATGGGCGCTCGTTCGTCGCCTTCCACACCTCGCGGAAAGCCAGGGCAAGGCTATCGACGCTCTCGTGCGCGTTCAGCCCCGACGGGTTGCCCACCAGCCACACGGGCGCTCCCCCGATGCGCTCCTCCTGCAGGCCCTTCACGGCACTCGGCCGTGAGTAGGCGGTCCGGTACGCGCCAAGTCCCAGCACCATGATCCCGCCGGGGCGGTACGCCTCTGCGAGTTCGGCGAGGGCGCGGCCGCCGTCGACGATCTCCGAGCGCGTCAGGGAGGAGGCGCGGGCAGTGGTCCGGTCCACGAAGTTGGTGAAGCCGAGGCGCAGCGAGGCGAGCATCTCCACGTCCCGGTCGCTGAAGCCGTCGCGGGCGTCGACCTGCCAGGGGGTGATGCCCGCCTTGAAGAGGGCGGGCCAGAATCGGTTGCCGGGGTGGGCGAAGGGGGCGTCGACAAGCGAGCTCCGCGTGCCGGGGTTGATGCCTACGACCCACAGGCGGGCGTTGTCGAGGAAGAGCCTCACCCGAACATGCTCTTGGCGGTGTTGTAGCGGTACTCGGGCACACGCTTGAGGTGGGCGACGCAGTCCTCGAGGGTGACCAGCTCGATGTCCTCGCCGCGCAGGGCGACACTCATGCCGAAGGAGCCCTCGTGGGCCGCGTGGGCGGCGCGCACGCCGTAGCGGGTGGCCAGGACGCGGTCGTAGGCCGTGGGGGTGCCGCCGCGCTGGATGTGGCCGAGGACGGTGGTGCGCACGTCGTAGCCGAGGCGCTTCTTCACCTCGCCCGCGATGATCTGGCCCATGCCGTTGAAGGTGACGTGGCCGAACTCGTCCTCCTCGCCGAGGCCGGCGTCCATGGTGCCCTCCTTCGGCACCGCGCCCTCCGCGACGACGACGATGCCGTACTTCTCGCCCATCTGGAAACGGCGCTCCATCGCCTTGCAGATGTCGGCGATGTCGAAGGGCTCCTCGGGGATGACGGTGTAGTGCGCCCCGCCGGCCATGCCCGCGTGCAGGGCGATCCAGCCGACGTGGCGGCCCATCACCTCGACGATGAGGATGCGGTTGTGGGACTCGGCGGTGGTGTGCAGCCGGTCGATGGCGTCGGTGGCCACGGACACGGCGGTGTCGAAGCCGAAGGTGTAGTCGGTGGCGGCGACGTCGTTGTCGATCGTCTTGGGCACCCCGACCACGGGGATGCCGTTGTCGGAGAGCCACTTCGCGCCCTTGAGGGTGCCCTCGCCGCCGATCGCGATGAGGGCGTCGACGCCCGCGTCCTCGAGGTTCGCCTTGATCCGGTCCAGGCCCGCCTTGAACTTGTCGGGGTGCAGGCGGCCCGTGCCGAGGATCGTGCCGCCGCGCAGGAGGATGGAGTCGATGAAGGCGTCGTCGTAGAGGTCGACGCGGCGGTCCTCCATCAGGCCGACCCACCCGTCGCGGTAGCCCACGACGGTGGAGCCGTACTCCGAGCTGGCGGTCCGGACGATCCCGCGGATCACGGCGTTCAGGCCGGGGCAGTCTCCGCCGGAGGTGAGTGTCGCAAGTCGCATGCGCCCCACCCTAGCGCAGCTTTGCTTCCCGACGCCCGCCCAGCGCTACCGGCCGAGCCCCGCCTCGAAGGCGGCGCCGACGCGGTACAGGCGGTCGTCCGCGAAGGCGGGAGCCATGAGCTGCAGACCGACCGGCAGGCCGGTGTCCGGGGCGCTGCCCGCGGGCACCGACATGCCGGGCAGGCCGGCCAGGTTCAGCGGGAGCGTGAACAGGTCGAAGTTGTACATCGCGAGCGGGTCGTCGACCTTCTCGCCCAGCTTGAACGCGGTCTGGGGGACGGCGGGGCCGGCGATGACGTCGCAAAGCTCGAATGCCCTGGCGAAGTCGCGGGCGATGAGGGTGCGCACGCGCTGCGCCTGCAGGTAGTAGGCGTCGTAGTAGCCGACGGAGAGCGCGTAGGTGCCCAGCAGGATGCGGCGCTTGACCTCGGCGCCGAAGCCCTCGCCGCGGGTCAGCGACATGACCTCCTCGGCGGAGCGGGTGCCGTCGTCGCCGACGCGCAGGCCGTAGCGCATGCCGTCGAAGCGCGCCAGGTTCGAGGAGACCTCGGACATCTGGATGAGGTAGTAGGCGCCCATGACGTCCTCGAAGGTCGGGCAGTCCACCTCGACGATCTCGGCGCCCTGCGCCTCTAGCTGAGAGAAGGCCCGGGAGATGACCTCGTTGACGCCGTCCTGGGTGCCGGGGCGGTCGAACTGCGTGACGCGGCCGATCCGGACGCCGCTCAGGTCGCCGGAGGCACCCTCGCGCGCCGCCGCGACCACGGGCGCCACCTCGCGCTCGACGGAGGTGGCGTCGAACTCATCGTGGCCCGCGATGACCTCGTGGAGCAGCGCGGTGTCGAGGACGTTGTTGGCGCAGGGGCCGACCTGGTCGAGGGAGGAGGCGCAGGCGATGACGCCGTAGCGCGACACGGCGCCGTAGGTCGGCTTGACGCCGACGGTGCCGGTCAGGGAGGCCGGCTGGCGGATCGAGCCGCCGGTGTCGGTGCCGATGCCGAGCGGGGCCTGGCCCGCGGCGAGGGCGGCCGCGGTGCCGCCGCCGGAGCCGCCGGGGACGCGCTCGAGGTCGTGCGGGTTCTTCGTGTTCTTGTACGCGGAGTTCTCCGTCGACGAGCCCATCGCGAACTCGTCGAGGTTGGTCTTGCCGAGGATGGGGATGCCGGCCTCGCGCAGCCGCTTCACGACGGTCGCGTCGTAGGGGCTCATGTAGCCCTCGAGGATCTTCGACGCCGCGGTCGTCGGGGCGTCGGTGGTGACCAGCAGGTCCTTCAGCGCCAGCGGCACGCCCGCGAGCGCGGAGGCGGGTGCCCCGCCGGCCTTGACCTGGGCGTCGACCTTGTCGGCGGCCGCGAGGGCCTCCTCGGCTCCGACGTGGAGGAAGGCACCGAGCTCGGCGTCGGTCTCGGCGATGCGGTCGAGGAAGGCCTGGGTGACCTCGCGCGAGGTGAGCTCGCCGGCCTGGATCTTCTCGGCGAGGACGTGGGCCGGAAGGCTGGCCACGCCCTCGGCGGGCAGGGTGTAGTCCGTCACTGTTACTCGCCCTCCCCGAGAATCTGCGGCACGACGAAGCGCTCGGCCTCCACGGCGGGGGCCTGGTCGAGCGCCTGCTGCTGGGTCAGCGTCTTCTTCTCCACGTCCGGGCGCATGCCCGCCTCGACGGAGTGCGGGTGGCTCATCGGTTCGACCCCGGCGGTGTCGACCTGCTGCACCTTGGACACGGCGTCGACGATGGTGTCGAGCTGCTCTGCGATGTGGTCGAGCTCCTCCCCACTCATTGTGATGCGGGCGAGACGGGCGATGTGGGACACCTCGTCGCGTGAAATCCCCTGAGTTTCAGCCAATGCGAATCCAATCTACGAATCTGTTGGGAGTGCGTACGTAAAACGCCATCATCTTAGCAGCCGGGAACCGCCGATTCCGGGGTGTGTCCCATGTCGACGGTGCTATAAAAGGGGCATGTCCTACCTGATCCGCGTTTCCCTTCCCGACGTCCCGGGCAGCCTCGGCGAGCTCGCGGAGGCGTTCGGGGTGATCGACGCCGACATCCGCTCCGTGGACATCGTGCAGACCGACCCCAGCGGCACCGTCACCGACGACATCGTGGTCGATCTCCCCACGGGCACGCTTGTCGACGCCCTCATCACCGCCGCCGGGAGCATCGAGGGCGTGGACGTCGACAGCATCCGCCCCTTCACCGGGCGGGTCGACCGCCGCGGCCAGATCGAGATGCTGGCGCGGATCGCCTCCCAGACGAAGAACGTCGCCTCCGCGATGGAGGAGCTGGTCTCGGTGCTGCCGCAGGCCATGACGTCGTCGTGGGCCGTGGTGCTGGAGGACACCGGCTCCGGCCTGCGCCGCGTCGCGGCCTCCCAGGCGGCGCCCGGTGACGACGGCTCCTCCCCCGTCGCGCTCGGCGTGGATTCGGCGCGGATCCTGCACGAGGAGTCCGACCCCTGGGTCCCGGAGCCGTGGTGGCTGCTCGACACCACGCTCGCGGCCTGCCCCCTGAACGGCACCGACCTCCTGCTGGTCATCGGACGCATCGGCGGGCCGGACTTCCTGGCCTCCGAGGTCACGCAGATCGGCGACCTTGGCACAATCATCGGGGCGATGCTGCGCTAGCCGTAGGCGCACAGAAGGAGAGCCTTTTCCATGTCATCGGCGGGACGAAAGATCGCGGCTGTGGCTGCGGTGACGATTGGCACAACGTTCATTCTCACCACCGCCAGGGCGCGATCGACGCGCCCCATCGCACGTGCAAAACGGCACACCGGTGACCCAGATATCGCTCGCGCCCTAGCCACCCACGCTCGACGTGACCACCGCAACCTCGCTGCGTTCATTTACGACAATGGCGCGGTGCGCTTTGGCGGGCTCGGGACCAATGAGCACGCCGAAATAGAGATCGGTTCGCTGACCAAGACTTTCAACGCTGAGCTGGTGCGTCAACTGGAAGAAGAGAGGAAGCTCAAACCCGACACCACGGTCGGGGAAATCATTTCCGTCCCAGGTTCGCCGATCGCAACGGTGACGCTCAGAGAACTTCTCAATCACACTTCCGGACTCGGCACCTACGGCACCCCCGGCATCCTGGATACCCACATTGCCCCGTGGCTTGACCTGCTCGGATTTTACAAGCGCAGAAGCCCGACGGCGGTTCTCGCCTCTGTGTCAAGGCTACGGTTGCGAAACCGTGGACAGTTCCGCTATTCCAACGTCGGACACGCCCTGCTGGGCCAGTTGCTGGCCCACCACCAGGACACCCCGTATGAAAAACTGGTCCGTTCACGTATCTTCGAGCCAGCGGGCATGCGGAATTCTTACATCGCAATCCCCGGCACGGCCAAGGATGCCCCACGCGGCACACGCGCGGACGGTCGACCATCTGCCCCCTGGGAGGAATTCGGCTGGGCACCGGCCGGCGCAGCACACTCGACCGCCTCCGACATGGCGAAGTTTGTGCATTGGGTAGCGTGCCACGGTGGCCCAGGCGACACGTGGCAGCGGTACACGAACGAAGGCGAAGAATTCGTTTTCAAGGGCGGGGCGACAGCAGGGTATACCAACGCAGTTGTTTGGGACACCTCCACCGAGGGATGGCGCGCCGCCTACGTTGCAAATTCAAGCTGGTTCGAAGGCGGTGACCTCGAGGTCGAACTACTCAGGCTCGACGAAAGACGACATTGAGACGGCTGGCACGCCGGTAGTGGAGACGCCGAAGTTCCATTGTAACGTTTCTAAAATTCTGTAATACTAGAAACCATGAACTTTCTCGATGTTCAACGCCTCCACGACCTCGAGCGGCGCGTCGCCGCCCTCGAGGCCCGCCTCGACACCACCCCCGACACCGCTGCCGCTCGGAATTGCGACACATCTCCAATCCCCGACCTTGTCACCCCGATCAAGAACAATCCCGAGCTTGTCGACGGCGCCGTGACCTTCGGCGGCTCGGTTACCCTCGGCATCCGCACCTACGATTACCAGTGGGACCGCCCGACCCACTGGGTCGCCGACCACGAGTGGGAGGAGCAGATCGACCGCCTAGCGGCGCTCGCCCATCCCGTGCGCGGGGAGATCCTGCGCCACCTCTTGTGCGGCCCGGCCAGCGCCGCCGAACTCGTGGACGACTGCATCGTCTCCTCCACCGGCACCGCCTACCACCACCTCCACGCCCTGCACGCCGCGGGTTGGCTCACCAAGGCCTCCGGTTCCTACTCGATTCCCCCCGCCCGCGTTGTCCCCCTCATGGCGATCATCACAGCATGCGAGGCGCACTGATGAACATCGCACGACGCGGCCTCGGCGCCGCCTCCACCATCGCCGTCGCCGCCACGCTGCTTGCGGCAGGCCCCCGCCCCGTGTCCCTCGGCGAGCCCGCGACGGGCGAGCCCGACATCGCCGCGGTGCTGCGGGACAACGCGCCACGCGGCGCGCACGAGCTTTCGGCCTTCGTCTACGACGGCGGCGAGGTCCGCTTCGGCGGCCTCGGCGCCGACGAGAGTTCGGAGATGGAGATCGGCTCGGTGACCAAGACCTTCAACGCCGAGCTGCTGCGCCAGGCTGTCGAGGAGGGAACCCTCTCCCCCGACACCACCGTCGGCGAGCTTCTCGACGTCCCCGGGGCCGCCATCGAGAACGTGCGCCTCGAGGAGCTGGTCAACCACACCGCCGGGCTCGACACGATGGAGAGTCTGACCCAGCCGGAGCTCCTGCTGTCCAACTTCCGCGACGGCGGCAACGCCTACCGGCGCGACACCCCGGAGGACATCCTCGCCGCCGCCGGAACCGCAACTCTGGAAAAGCGCGGCGAGTACCACTACTCCAACTACGGCCAGGCCCTGCTGGGCCAGCTGCTGGCCCAGCAGGCAGGAACCAGCTACGAAGAGCTTGTGCGCACCCGCATCTTTGAACCCGCCGGGATGGACTCGACGTACCTCGCGTTGCCCGGCACCGTCGACGGCGCCCCGCGCGGTCTGGGTACCAACGGCCGCGCCGCCGAGCCGTGGGACATGAACGGCTGGGCGCCCGCCGGTGCAATCCGCTCCACCGCCTCCGACATGGCCCGCTACGTCGGGTGGGTCGCCGATCACGGCCGACCCGACTACGGGTGGCTGAAGCACGAGGTCGACGGCACGGAGTATCCCTTTCACAACGGCGGCACGGAGGGATTCCACACGATGCTGGTGTGGGACCCCGCAGGCCGGCGCGCGAGCTTCGTCGGCAACTCGAGCTCGGAGAGCGTTGACGAGCTCGGGGTTGCCCTGCTCAACGCAACGAAGGAGAAGGAACAATGACGGTGCTGCTCGTTCTCGCTGCCCTGATCTGCTGGGAGGCGTACCGCGCGCTCAGGGGCCTCGGCAGTCCCGGCGCGGGCCTCGCCTCCGCGCTCGTCACAGCCCTGGTCGGCCTGCTCCTCGCCAACGGCGTGGACTGGTCGGGCCGCGGGCTGTTCTGGCTCTGGCCGGTCCTCGCCCTCCTCGCCGCGGTGACGGTCGGGCTGCGCGCCACACAGGTAGCGGACGCTAGGGCTGGCCGGTCTCCAGAAGCCGGACGAACTGCTCCTCGTTGAGGATGGGAACGCCCAGCTCCCGGGCCTTATCCTCCTTGGAACCCGCGTTCTCGCCGACGACCACGTAGCTGGTTTTCTTCGACACCGAGCCCGCCGCCTTGCCGCCGCGAGCGAGGATCGCCTCCTTGGCGGAGTCGCGACTGAAGTTCTCCAGGGTGCCGGTGACCACCACAGTCAGACCCTCCAGGGTTTGCTGTGCGGCCTCGGTGGCGGTCTCCTCCATGGTCACGCCCGCGTCGGCCCACTTGCGCACGATCTCGCGGTGCCAGTCCACCTCGAACCAGTCCTTGAAGGACTCGGCGATGATCCCGCCGACGCCATCGGTCTCGGCCAGGTCGGCAAGTGGGGCGCCGAGAAGCGCCTGCATGCTGCGGTAACGCGCGGCGAGCGCGCGGGCCGCCGTCGGGCCGACGTGGCGGATGGACAGCGCGACGAGGACCCGCCACAGGTCGGTGTGGCGCGCCTTGTCGAGGTTGCTCAAAAGCTTGCGCCCGTTGGCGCTGACCTTGCCCGCCTTCGTGGTGTACGCGGTGGAGCGCTCGAGTTGCTCCTCGGTGAGGTTGAACAGGTCGCCCTCGTCGGTGAGGATGCCGCGGCTGGTCAGGTCGATCGCGCCCTTCTCCCCCAGCGCCTCGATGTCGAACGCGCCGCGCCCGGCAAGGTACTGCAGGCGCTGCGCGAGCTGCGCCGGGCAGGACCGCGTGTTGGGGCAGCGCCAGTCGGCGTCGCCCTCCTTCGCGGGGGCGAGCTTCGTGCCGCAGCTCGGGCACAGCTCCGGGTAGACGAACTCGCGCTCGGTGCCGTCGCGAAGATCCGCGACCGGGCCCAGGACCTCCGGGATGATCTCGCCCGCCTTGCGGATCACCACGGTGTCGCCGATGAGCACGCCCTTGCGCTTGACCTCGTACTGGTTGTGCAGCGTCGCCTGCGAGACGGTCGAGCCCGAGACGAAGACCGGCTCCATGACGGCAAACGGGGTCGCGCGGCCAGTGCGGCCGATGGAGACGACGATATCCAGCAGCTTCGTCGTCACCTCCTCGGGAGGGTACTTGTAGGCGATCGCCCAGCGCGGCGCGCGCGAGCGGGAGCTGTGGCGCGTGTTCGTCGCCCTCTCGATCCGCCACGTCGGGCCGACCGCAGCCCGCGCGCTCGCCGCGCGCTACACCTCCATGCAGGCGCTCATCGACGCCCCCGTCACCGACCTCGCCGACACCGACGGCGTGGGTCTGGTCATCGCGCAATCCTTCAAGGACTGGTTTGAGGAACAGTGGCACCGCGACATCGTGGACTAGTGGGCCAAAGCCGGGGTGCGGATGGTCGACGACACCACCGACGCGGCCCCGCAGACCCTTGAGGGGCTCACCGTCGTGGTGACGGGAACCCTGGAGAACTTTTCGCGCGATGAAGCCAAGGAGGCGATTTTGGCTCGCGGCGGCAAGGCGGCTGGCTCCGTGTCGAAGAAGACGAACTACGTGGTCGTCGGCGAGAACGCCGGCTCGAAAGAGGACAAGGCCCGCGAGCTGGGCGTGCCGATCCCCAACGAGGCGCAATTTGAGCAGTTGCTTCAAACCGGCGAAGCCTAGGTGCGAAAGCGAGGGCCAGAACCGTCAGCGTCGCGCAGGTCAAAAGGGTAACAATCCAGAAATCGGCGCTGGTCGTCATGGTGGAGGTGTCCATTAGGGCCAGAGTGGACAAGGGTAGCGCTCGAGCGCCGACCGCTGGCCAGACGCTCGCGAACCGAACCACGAGAGCACTATGGAAAAGGCCCAGAGAAACACAGGCACGATGTTCATGGTCGTAGCCTCTAACGACCACCTGCCCTGTAGGGCGAAGTAAGCGTAGAGCGGAATGTAGAAGGCGACCCAGGCGAGGGAGGCCACCGTCGCGGCGCGCCAGAAGCCGAGGGACGCGAACCTAGTTTGCAAGAACCCGCGCCACCCGATTTACTCCCCAATCGCACCAAGCGCAAGCAGGAGAGCTGCGGAAAACAGCGCGATCGTCTCATGCGCAGAAGATCCAAAAGGATTAAGCGAACCAGCGCCCACCGCAGAGGCAAGCCAAGCCGTACAGAGGCTCGCGGCCAGCAGGCTCAGCACAGCGATCACGATGCCTTTGACGGCGCTGTCGAGAGGAGAGCTGAGCTTTAGCTGGCTCGCCCCGTCTTTGTGGTGGAAGGCGGCGAGGAGACCGAATGCGACGAGGGCGGGGATCCATCGGCCAACAGTGATACACGAAAAGGGAAGGGCAGGGTTGGCGAGGAGAAAGGTTACGCAAAGAAGGATCGCGGCGGCGAGGGAGAGGACACAAAAGAGAAACGCTTCGCGTGCGTTTGACTGGCTCACACCTTGAACTTATTAGCGCTGGGGCGATCGCGTGGCCGTCGCCTTGTACACAGCAACTCCGACGGTTACGGCTGCGAGCAGCGACAATACCGGCCACGCCCAAAACGGCACGGCCTCATACCAGGCGATGGCACGGGAGAGCAGCAGGACAACAGCCACGGTAATCACGGGGCTGATTAGGCCGCTAAACGACTGTTCGGGCCGGCGCCACGCGCGGACGGCTTCGATGGCGAGCGTTACAACGCACACGGCGAGGAGTATGTAACTAATCATTGCTGCTGTGTCCCTTCGAGGTCTTCGAGTAGGTCCGCGGCGAGCTTTTCGACCCGCATGTTGCTGTCGTTAGCGACGAACACGGCGGCTTCGTCGTCCGGGGACCACACGAGCGTGGTCTTGAAACCGCCGGTCCCGCCGTTGTGTAAGGTATACTCGGTCCCGCCGATCTCTCGGTGGCTCCACCCGTACTCTGGGCGGCCGTGGTCGGCGACCCACTGGGCGTACTTCGCCATGTCCGCCGGGGTGGAGCGGATCGCGCCCGCCGGGGCCCAGCCGTCCATGTCCCAAGGCTCGACGGGTCGGCCACTCAAGCCGAGTCCGCGCGAGCTGTCCTCGCCCGAACCGGAAGTGGCCAGGTGCGTCTCCGTCATGCCGGCGGGCTCGAAGATCGCGGTGCGCAACAGTTCTTCGTAGCTCATGTCCGCGTTGCGGGCGAGCAGCTGCCCGAGCAGGGCGTGGCCGTAGTTGGAGTAGTTGCGCTCGCCGCGGTCGTGAAGCTCGGCTTCAGCGGCGTAAGAGAGGATGTCGTCGGCGGTCGCGTCGCGGTAGGGGTTGGCCTTGGTCAGCGCCGCGGCCACGCGGTTGCTGAGCAGCTCGGACGGCGCGGAGCTCAACCCGGCGGTGTGGTTGGCCAGCTCTTCCATGGTGACGTCGGCGATCGGGGCGCCGGGGACGTCGATAAGCTCGCCGACCGTTGTCGTGAGGGTGATGTCGCCGCGCTCAATCTGCTGGCGCAGAAGCTCGGCGTTAAATGTCTTGGTGATGGAGCCGATCTCAAACTCGGTGTGCTCGTCGGCATCGAGGCCGCCGAAGCGCACATCGCCGTTGTCGAGGTAGAACGCGGCAAGCTCGTGGTGCCCAGGGTCGGCGTGGTTGCGCAGGGCGTCGGAAACGGACACGTCTCCAGTGGCTTGAGCGCCCAGAGTGATCGGGCGGGGCCCGAGGAACAGCATCACAGCCAGCGTTACAATCGCGGCGAGGCCACCAGCGGCCACAGATGACGGCTTCATCAGTGCGCCTCGCATGCTGTGATGATCGCCATGAGGGGGACGACGCGGGCGGGGGGAATGGCGAAACTGCCGTCGTGCTTGGTCACCCAGCCTGCGGCCTGGAGCGCGCTGACATGGTGGTACGCGGTGCCGGGGGAGCTGGCGATGTGTTCGTTGACGAGCTCGGCAACCGTGGCCGGGGCGTACAAAAGGCGTCGCATAATGTCGCCGCGAAGCGGGTGGGCGAGGGCGGACAGGCGGGAAATCTCCTCCTCCCACTCGCTGTCGGTCACCCAGTGGGTCGGGCGCGTCCACTCGTACTCGTAGTGGTGGCCTCCCGTATCCACGACGCCGCCGAAGGTGACGGCGCCGTCGACGAGGTCCGTGTTGGCTTTGAGGGCGTCGAGAAGCGCCGAGGGTGTGGGCCGGGGGTTGTCGGGTTGCTGTCGTGCCTCGAGGTCGGCAACGCGCCGCTCGAGGTCGGCGATGCGCTCCGTATTCGTCGTTTCCATGATTCCAGAATTGCATAATTATGGAACGACTGCAACAGGTTTACGCTTCGGACCGCTCCAAAAGCCTCGATGCCCTGGGGGCGACGAAGAGCGCCGCCAGCAGGAGGGCGACGCACGTGGCGGCGGCGACAACCCAGTGATCCGCGGGACTGGGCCCGGCGGGAAAAGCGATGAGGTTCAGTGCGGACAGGGGAACCGCATGGGCAACGACCGCTGGCCACGCCGACCCGTACCGGTGCGAGACGGCGCTGAGGAAGAGGCCCAGCGGGAAAAGGGTGAGCGTCGAACTTATCGCCGCCTGCGCGGGCAACGTTCCCTGGGCCACCATGGTGGCGTGGAGTGGAATATGCCAGATCACCCACAGCCCCGAGATGGCCGAGGCGAAACCCCAGAAGCCGAGGCTCGACAGGCAGGAGTGGAGGAAACCGCGCCACGCGGCTTCCTCTCCGAGCGTGCTCAACGAAAATGCCAGGGCATACGGGATGACGAGCAGAATCGCCTGCAGGTAGAAGGCGCCGGGCTGGGGCTCGCCGACGCCCGCGAGCATGGAGACGCCCGCCCCGATGCCGTAGGCGAGGAGCAGAGCGCACACCGCAACGACGATTCCCGTCAGAGCGGTGCGCCACGGTGTGCGGAGCCGGAACCAGGCCACCAACCCGCGCTGGCGGAAAGCGAAGAGGACCGCAGCCGCGACGAGGGCGGGGATCCACCGGGCGACGATGACAAACCAGTTGGGGATGACGACGCCGAGCAGGAGAAACGCTGCGCACACCACTGTGATGGCGGCAAGGACGGCGGCGGAGAAGACCGCAGCCATGGAGTAGGTGACGTTCTTCGGGGGCATCATGTGAGGAGCGTAACAGCCCTGTCGCCCGGGCGCTCTGGATCCGCTAGCGCAGCATCGCCCCGATGATCGTGCCGAGGTCGCCGATCTGCGTGACCTCGGAGGCCAGGAAGTCCGGCCCGCCGAGGTGAAGCAGGCGGGCGACCTGGGCACCATCATCGGCGCCATGTTCAAGTAGCTCTACTCAAACCTGGGGTTACGCCGTCGCATGCCTGCCCGTGTGCGCCACGCGGATGTGATCCTCGATCTCCGCGCGCACCGCCACGACCCGCGGGTCGGTGGCCAGGCGCCCCAGGTCAGCGTCCGGGGCGCGGAACTCGGCCTTTAGCTTTTCCGGCACGCTCACCTGTGTGAGGATCCGCCCCGGCTGCGCGCCGAGAACAACGACGCGGTCGCCGAGCAGCACGGCCTCCTCGACAGAGTGGGTGATGAACAGGATGGTCGGGTGCTCGCGGGACCAGACCTTGAGCAGTTCGCCCTGCAGCTGGCGGCGGGTGAACGGATCCAGGGCGGAGAAGGGCTCGTCGAAAAGCACTGTCGACGGGCTTGCGGCGAGCACCCGGGCGATCTGCGCGCGCTGGCGCATGCCGCCGGACAGCTCGTGCGGGTAGCGCTCGGCGGCGTGGGTAAGCCCCACGACGTCGATGAGCTCGCGGCCGCGCTCGCGCTGGAACTCGTCGCCGGAAAACTCCGCGGCCAGCTCCACGTTTTGCTGCAGGGTCAGCCACGGGTAGAGGTTGTCCTTCTGGAACACCACTCCGCGGTCGACTCCTGGCCCGGTGACTGGTGTGCCGTCGTAAAGCACGTGCCCAGCCGTGGGCTGCGAGAACCCTGCGATGATGCCGAGCAGCGTGGATTTGCCGCTGCCCGACGGGCCGACCAGAACGACGATCTCCGAGTCCATGATGTCAAGCGTGATGTCGCTGAGCGCCGAGACCGTGGACCCGTCGTTGCTGTTGTAGGTGTGACTGATGTGATCGAGGCTAAGCATTGCCCAGTTCCTTTCCTCCGTATGTCACCGCTGATTCATAAAGCGCCGGGTCGCTCGGGTGGTCCACCTGGCCCTGCTCCGCGAAGAACTCAGCGGTGTCGAGCAGCGTCGCGCCGGCTTCGCGCAGGTAGCGCTCCTGGTCCTTCTTCGGAACCAACTGGGAGCGGCTGAGCAGCTCCTCGTCGGTTGCGGCGTCGTCGCCGGTCTCGCGGGCGTTCGCCGCGATAAACTGCTCCGGGTCCGCCTCGTACTGGCCGGCGGCCCACTCCTCCAGCTTGGTCACCATCGCGATAGTCTCTGGGTGGGCGTTGATGTAGTTCGCGTCCGCGATGCCGAAGTTGAACGTCGGCGCCCCGAGCTCACCGACCTCTTTCGAGGTGATGATGGTGTTCGCACCCGTGGCCTGCAGGTCTTTAAGGGTCGGGTCCCAGGCGTAGATCGCGTCGACCTGGTCGCCGTTGTACGCGGCGACCTGACTGCCCGGCGCGAGGTTCACAATCTCCACGTCGCGGCCTTCCTTGAGCCCGACGGACTCCAACGCCTTGAGCAGCGAATAGTGCGCCGTGGACGAGAAGGCGACGCCGACGCGCTTGCCGCGCAGCTCCTCTAGCTTGGTGTACTTCTTGGACACCAGCGCCTCCGACGAGGATGTGACGTTGTTTACGTGGATGACCTTCGCCGGGTAGCTGATCGGCGAGGTGATCAGCTTGGCCACCGGCGGCGATCCGAGGTAGCCCACGTCCGCCGAGCCGGCCGCGAACGCCTGGACGATGTCCTGGCCGGTCGCGTACTTGGTCCAGGAGACCTTGGTGTCCGGCAGGCATTCCTCGACGATGCGCTGGTCCTTCAGGTACAGCTCGGAACCGGGGATGATCTGAAACGCCAGCCGCAGCTCGGTCTTGTCGTGCACCGGCTCGAAGGGGCACTCGATGTTTCCGGTCTTGCCCGCGATCTCCGCGGCAGTCGGTCCGACGCACGCGCTCAGTCCCGCGGCCGAGACGATGGCTCCGAGAGCCGCGAGTTGCTTCAGGTTCTTCATCTCTACAGCCCCCTTCCAATGCTGAAGCGCTTTTCGACGCCCACATACGCCGCATCCATGGCGAGGGCGACCACGCCGATGACGATGATGGATCCGATGGTGACGGCTGTGTTGAGCTGGGTGCCGGAGATATAGGCCAGGCCGCCGATGCCCGGGATGCCGTCGTTCATCTCGGCGGCGACGATGCACGCCCAGGCCATGCCGGTGGCCAGGCGCACGCCGTTGATGATCTGCGGCGCAGCCGCCGGCAGGAGCACCGTGCGGAACACCTGGCGGTTCGTCGCGCCGAGCGTGCGGGCGGCGAGGATCCAGTCGCGCTGCACGCCGGTGACACCCAGGATGGTGGAGACGGTGACAGTCGGGACCACGGCGAGCAGCAGCAGGACGACCTTGGACACATCGCCTATGCCGAACCACACGATGAGCAGGCCGATGTAGCCCAGGGGCGGAAGGGCTCGCAGGAAGCTCAGGTAAGGCTCGACGATGGCGCGGGCCCGCGGGCGGGTGCCCAGCCACCAGCCAATGGCAAGTCCGATGACGGAGCCGCCGAGCACGCCGACGAGCACGCGCTCAAGCGTGGCCAGGACGTGCTGCCACAGGAAGTAGCCCTGGACGCCGCAGGTGGCGCCGTTGCACACGCTGGCCTGCCACAGCGCGTCCACCACGGCTGCGGGGCCGGGCAGGATGACTGGGTCGATGCCGCCGATCGCGGTGGCCAACTGCCACGCGGCGATGAGCAGGACAAACAGCACCACGCGCTGGAGTTGGAGCGTGGAGACGCGTCGGCGCTTCCGCGGCGCCTCGACAACCTTCTGCTCGTGTTCCGCCTTCACGCCTGAATGAGCTTTTGTGCTTATTGTCATTATTCTGCCCTTCCCAGCAGTTCTGTCACGGTTCGGTTGTGGTGCACGATCGGGAGCCCGAGGCGCGGATCGTGGTGGATGCTGCACACCGCCAGGATGACCAGGGTGTGGTCGCCCACCGGCACTTCGTCGGCAATGTCGCAGGTCAGCCTCGTCGGAGAGTCCGCGAGGTGGATGGCGCTGCCCTCGCTGGCACAGGGGTATCCCGCGAGGCGCTCGTGGGACTGGTTTTTCCAGGCCCGGGCGAGCAGGTCGTTGTGGTCGGTAGTGAGCACGGAGATGCCCACCTCGGAGGCGGTGCGCAGACGCGGCCAGGTGGTCGATCCGTGTTTGATGGATACGGAGACCAGCGCCGGGTCATCGGAGATCGCGTTGAAGGAGCTGACGATCATCGCGTGCCCGGCGCCGTTCGCGTGGGCAGCGACGGCGACGATCGGGGTGGGAACGGAGCGGTAGACGTCGGTGACGGTGTACTTGGCGGCGCGGATAGTCTCGTCGCGCAGCTGGGTGGAAACGGTCATGGTGGCCTCCTTTTAGTGGTTCGTGACGGACACGCCGCGTCGCTTCAGTGCCGGGACGACGCCTTCGCCGACGTGGAAGGATTCTTCGAGCTGGGGGTAGCCGGACAGGACGAAGTGGGTAAAGCCCGCGATGTAGTAGTCCTGGATGCGCTCGGCGACTTCGTCGTAGGAGCCGACGAGCGCGGTGCCAGCGCCACCGCGTAGCAGTCCCACGCCGGCCCAGAGGTTCGGGGCGATCTCCAGCGAGTGCGCGTCGGCGCCGTCTGTGAAGGCCTCGCCGCGGCCGTGCAGCTCGCTCATTCGGCGCTGCCCCTCTGACTGGGAGCGCGCCAGGCCCTCCTGGATTTTCGCCACCTCGGCGGAATCGATGGCGTCGAGAAGCTTTTGTGCAACTCCCCACGCCTCCTCCGATGTGTCGCGGGCGATGACGTGCAGCCGGATGGCGTAGTCGAGCTCGCGGTCGTGGCGGCGGGCGGCGTCGCGGACGCGGTCGATCTTCGCGCGGGCGGGATCGACCGGCTCGCCCCAGGTGATGTAGGTGTCCACCTGGCGGGCGGCCACCTCGACGCCGTCGTCGGAGGAGCCGCCGAGGAAGATCTTCGGCAGGACCTCGGGACGGTCCTTCAGCTGGGCCGCCTCGATGTCGTAGTACTCGCCGTGGAAGTCGACCGGACCGTCGGTGGTCCACAGCGCGCGGGCGATCTGCAGTGCCTCGTCGGCGCGCCAGTAGCGCTGCTTCTTCGTGGAGTGGTCGCCGTAAGCTGCCTGCTCGCGGTCCTCGCCGCCGACGACGACGTTAAGCAACAACCGGTTGTTCGACAGCTTCTGGTACGTGGCGGCCTGTTGCGCGATGAGCGTCGGCGAGACCAGGCCGGGGCGAATGGCAACGAGGAACTTGAGGGTCTCGGTGGCGTCGAGAAGCGATGCCGTCGCAAGCCACGCGTCATCGCACCACAGACCGGTCGGCGTGAGCATGGACTCGAAGCCGTTGGTCTCGGCGGCTAGTGCGAGCTGCTTGAGGTAGCGCAGGTCGATGACGCGGTCCTGCGTTGCGACGCCCGAACCGTGCCCGCCGGACATGATCCCGCGCGAATCGCCGGTGGTGGAGAGGAACCAGTGGAGTGTGATGTCGTTGATTGCCATGCACAGAACTAGACCATGAGGTCTATTCTCCGGTCCACGAAAAGATTTACCGCGAATGTTATGTGAAAATATTCTCGCACTTCACCCATGTGAGGTGGCGTTTTGCGGTACCGTACTGAACAACCTGTAACCGACAGACCATTTTGTCTAGAATTTCTCCCGTGACCGCTGCGACGCCGACCTCCCCCGTGACCAGCTTCGGCGTGCCCACCCGCCCTGAGGCCCGGGTGTTCCACCAGGTCCGCTGCCTGCGCCCCGCGGACCGGCGCCGCATCCAGACCACCCTGGGCCTGTCGCAGCCGAGCGTCACACGCCACGTCGCAGCACTCATCGACGCCGGCTTCGTCGAGGAGGCCCCGGCGCGCGACACGCAATCCGTCGGCAGACCGCGCAAGCAGTTGCTTGTCGACGGCCGACATCTCACCGTCTGGGGAGCCCACATCGGCGTGCGCAACAGCGTGCTCACTGTCGCCGACGCCGGCGGGCGCATCCTGCGCCAGCGCAGCCTCGGCTCCGGCATCCGCGAGCCCGCTGCCACGGACTTCCTCACCCGCACCGCCGCGCACCTGCAAGCCTTGGGCCAAGGCCTGCCCGCGCCCGCCCACATCGGCATCGCCTTTTCCTCCTTCGTCGACGCGCGCGGCCACATCTCCTCGCCCGAGTACCAGTGCGACGACGTGCCGGCCACCGACATCCTGTCCGAGCGGCTCGGCCGGCCAATCACCGCGGGCGTCGGCGTCGAGGCGCTCGCGGGCCACGAACTCGCCCACAACCCGATCAGCGTCGAGCTCGAGGACTCGCGCCTGTACTTCTACGCCCGTAACGTGCTCTCCCACGCGTGGGCGTTCCACGGGCGGGTCCACAGGCCGTCGTCAGGCCGCATGCCCGCGTTCATGCGCGCCGCCACCGTGCCAGAGCTGGGCGAAAGCGCCGCCGTCGGCCAGCACCCCTTAAGCGTCACCGCTCTCATCAACGCCTGCCACATGCGCGGGCACCACGTGCGCGGGCTGCCCGACATCTGCGCGCTCGCGCGTCACGACGCCTCCATCAACGACCTGTTGACGCGCCGCGCAACGGCGCTCGCCCAGATCGTCGCCACAACTGTCGACGTCGTCAACCCGCGCACCGTCGTGCTCGCCGGCGACACGTTCTCCCAGGACCCCGTGACCACCAAGGTGCTCTCGGAGACACTCTCCTCCCCCGGCCTGCGCCTGCGCATCCCGCGCCGCCAATCGACGGTCGCCTCCGCCGTGCACACCGCGTTGGCGCCGCTGTGGGCGGACCCACTGGGCAACGTATGACGGAGGCTGTCTACTACTCCTCGTCGGCCGTCGCTTCGGGTCCGTTTTCCAGAAGCTTTTCGAACTGCTCCTCGTTGAGGATGGGAACGCCCAGCTCCCGGGCCTTATCCTCCTTGGAACCCGCGTTCTCGCCGACGACCACGTAGCTGGTTTTCTTCGACACCGAGCCCGCCGCCTTGCCGCCGCGAGCGAGGATCGCCTCCTTGGCAGAGTCGCGACTGAAGTTCTCCAGGGTGCCGGTGACCACCACAGTCAGACCCTCCAGGGTTTGCTGTGCGGCCTCGGTGGCGGTCTCCTCCATGGTCACGCCCGCGTCGGCCCACTTGCGCACGATCTCGCGGTGCCAGTCCACCTCGAACCAGTCCTTGAAGGACTCGGCGATGATCCCGCCGACGCCATCGGTCTCGGCCAGGTCGGCAAGTGGGGCGCCGAGAAGCGCCTGCATGCTGCGGTAACGCGCGGCGAGCGCGCGGGCCGCCGTCGGGCCGACGTGGCGGATGGACAGCGCGACGAGGACCCGCCACAGGTCGGTGTGGCGCGCCTTGTCGAGGTTGCTCAAAAGCTTGCGCCCGTTGGCGCTGACCTTGCCCGCCTTCGTGGTGTACGCGGTGGAGCGCTCGAGTTGCTCCTCGGTGAGGTTGAACAGGTCGCCCTCGTCGGTGAGGATGCCGCGGCTGGTCAGGTCGATCGCGCCCTTCTCCCCCAGCGCCTCGATGTCGAACGCGCCGCGCCCGGCAAGGTACTGCAGGCGCTGCGCGAGCTGCGCCGGGCAGGACCGCGTGTTGGGGCAGCGCCAGTCGGCGTCGCCCTCCTTCGCGGGGGCGAGCTTCGTGCCGCAGCTCGGGCACAGCTCCGGGTAGACGAACTCGCGCTCGGTGCCGTCGCGAAGATCCGCGACCGGGCCCAGGACCTCCGGGATGATCTCGCCCGCCTTGCGGATCACCACGGTGTCGCCGATGAGCACGCCCTTGCGCTTGACCTCGTACTGGTTGTGCAGCGTCGCCTGCGAGACGGTCGAGCCCGAGACGAAGACCGGCTCCATGACGGCAAACGGGGTCGCGCGGCCAGTGCGGCCGATGGAGACGACGATATCCAGCAGCTTCGTCGTCACCTCCTCGGGAGGGTACTTGTANAGGACCTCCGGGATGATCTCGCCCGCCTTGCGGATCACCACGGTGTCGCCGATGAGCACGCCCTTGCGCTTGACCTCGTACTGGTTGTGCAGCGTCGCCTGCGAGACGGTCGAGCCCGAGACGAAGACCGGCTCCATGACGGCAAACGGGGTCGCGCGGCCAGTGCGGCCGATGGAGACGACGATATCCAGCAGCTTCGTCGTCACCTCCTCGGGAGGGTACTTGTAAGCGATCGCCCAGCGCGGCGCGCGCGAGGTCGAACCGAGGCCGCGCTGCGCCGCGACGCTGTCGACCTTCACCACCAGGCCGTCCATCTCGTGGACCGCGTCGTGGCGGTGCTCCGCCCAGTACTCCACCGCCTCCTGCACCTGAGCGGCGCTCTCCGCCGGCTTCGTGTACGGGGAGACGGGCAGGCCCCACTGCGCCATCTTCAGGTAGGCCTCGTGCTGCGTTTCCGGCGAGAAGCCCTCCCGGGCGCCAATGCCGTGGCAGATCATGTGCAGCTTGCGCTTCTTCACGTCCTCGGGGTTCTTCTGCCGCAGCCCGCCCGCGGCGGTGTTGCGCGGGTTGGCGAAGGGCTTGCCGCCCTCCCTGATGCGCTGCTCGTTGAGCACCGGGAAGTCCTCAGGGCGGATGAAGACCTCGCCGCGCACCTCGAGCAGCGGGGGGAAGTCGCCGGTCAGCTTCTGCGGGATGTCCGGGATGACGCGGGCGTTGGCGGTGATGTCCTCGCCCACGCGCCCGTCTCCGCGCGTGGCCGCCCGGGTGAGCTCGCCGTTTTCGTAGACGAGGTCGATGGAAAGGCCGTCGATCTTCAGCTCGGTCAGGTAGGGCCCCGGCGTCTTGGCCAGCCACTCCGCCAGCTCCTCGGCGGAGAAGACGTTGTCGAGGCTCATCATCCGCTCAAGGTGCTCCACGTCCGCGAACGCGCTCGAGGTCGGCGCGCCGACCTCCTTCGTCGGCGAGTCGGGCACGGCGAGCTCGGGGTGGTCGCGCTCGAGCTGCTCCAGCTCGCGGTAGAGCGTGTCGAACTCCGCGTCCGAGATCACGGGCTGGCCGTTGTAGTACAGGTCGCGGTGGTGGCGCACCTTCTCGGCGAGGTCGTCCCACTGGCGGCGCAGATCGGGCGAAATATCAGTCACACCACTCCACCTTAGTTGTCCGCCCGACATGTCGGACCCGCACACTAGAGTAAGGCGCATGGCCACTTTCGACGCCTCGCGCATGCTCTCCTTCGACCTCGAGACGACCTCGACCGACCCCGCCACCGCGCGCATCGTCACCTCGGCGCTGGTGCGTATAGACGGCAAGGAGGTCACCGCCACCGAGGAGCTCGCCGACCCGGGCGTGGAGATCCCCGAGGCCGCTGCCGCGATCCACGGCATCACCACGAACAAGGCGCGCGCCGAGGGCCGCGACCACGACGAGGTGCTGCGCGAGACCGTCGAGGCGATCAAGCAGGGCTGGGAGGACGGGCTGACCCTGGTTGTTTTCAACGCCCCCTACGACCTGTCCGTGCTGCGCGCCCTGACCGGGGACTTCACCGTCACCGGCCCGGTCTACGACCCGCTGGTCATCGACCGCGCCCGAGACCGCCGCAGGGGCAAGCGCACGCTGTCGGACATGGCGCAGCACTACGGCGTGCGCCTGGACAACGCACACGAGGCCACCTCCGACGCGATGGCGGCGGCGCGCATCGCGTGGAAGCAGGTGCGCTCCCTGTGGCCCGACCTCGCGGAGATGAACGAGGGGGAGCTCATGGAGTACCAGGCGGTGCAGTTCTACCGCCACGCGGTCAGCCTGCGGCAGTTCCTCGCCGGCAAGGGCAAAAGCGTCGACGACTTCAACCTGTCGTGGCCGATGATCGGCTAGCTGTCCACCTAGCGCAGGCCCTCGGCCATCTCGCGGGCTTCCGCGTAGCGCCGCGCGGACTCCAGCAGTGTGGGCGCGGGCCGCGCCCACACGTCGAGCTCCACGCCCGCGGGGTCGATCTGCAGCTCGTCGAACAGGCGCCAGAGGGTCGCCGGCTCCACGGGGGCGACCGCGAGACGCGTGCCCGACTCGAGCAGCCGCGCCAGCGCGTCCTTCTCCCCGGCTCCCGTGATCCGCTCCAGGTCCACGGTGAGCCACCCCGCCCCGACGAGCACGTCGGTGTGCAGCAGGAACTCGCCGAAGGGCGCGAGGCGCTCCAGCGGCTCCGGGAAGGCGGGGATGTCGTGGTAGCGGGTGGGGCCCGCCAGGGTGCCGCGCATGACGTCGTTGAGCCGGGGTTCGTCGAGCTGCAGCACGGTGCGGGCGCCGAAGCGCTTCTCGACGTCCGCCCGGTGCTCCCCCGCCGCCTGGAGGAGCGCCTCGGTGACGTCGCGAAGCGCGCCCGGGTCGGTGATCATGCGGTGGCCGTTGCCCATCTCGATCTCGGCGGCGAGCGACCACGGTCCGACGAGCTGGACCTTCAGCTCCTCAACGCTGCCCCAGCACTCCTGCAGGATGTCGAGGTCGCGGGGCATGCGATCGCGCGCGGCGCGGTGCTGCGTGGCCACCCGCCAGCCGCGCGGGCCGCGGTCGATGGGGATGTCCAGCAGCGCTGCGGTGCGCCCGACGGCGTCGGAGCCGACGCCGCGCTCGGGCAGCTGCGGGACGTGCGGCAGCGGGCTTTCGCTGCGGACGACGTCCGCCGCCTCCTCCATGCTGGTGCCCGGCAGCTCGCCGAGGCCGAATGCGCTCACGCCCCCACCCCTCACGCCGTGGCGCAGATCGTGCCGGAGCCGAGGACGACGTCGCCCAGCCCGTCCGGGTCGGGCATGTAGAGCACGGCCGCCTGGCCCGGCGCGACGCCCTCGAGCGGCTCGTGGAGGGTGAGGGTCATCCCGTCGCCCGCGATGGCGGCGCGGCAGGGTACGACTCCGCCGTGGGCGCGGACCTGGACCAGCGCCTCGAAGGTGCCGGCCATCGCTTCGTGGAGGACCTTGAGCCTGTCGGCGCGGATCTCGCGGACCTTGAGCGCCTCGCGCGGGCCGACGGTGACCTCCCCCGTCGCGGCGTCGATGCCCGTGACGTAGCGCGGCCTGCCGTCGGCTGCGGGGACGCGCAGATCGAGTCCGCGGCGCTGGCCGATGGTGTACTGGAACACCCCGTCGTGCTGCTTCAGCTCGGTGCCGTCGCCGTCGCGCACGATGCCGGGCCGCAGCCCGATCTTCGCGCCCAGGAAGGCCTGGGTGTTGCCGTCGGGGATGAAGCAGATGTCGTAGGAGTCGGGCTTAGTGGCGGTGGCGAAGCCGTGGCGGGCGGCCTCCTCGCGGATCTGCGGCTTCTCGGTGTCGCCGACCGGGAACAGGCACGCGTCCAGCTCGCGGCGGGTGAGCACGCCGAGCACGTAGGACTGGTCCTTCAGCGGGTCCGCGCTGCGGCGCAGGTTGCCGTCGTCGTCGAGCACGGCGTAGTGCCCGGTGGCCACGGCGTCGAAGCCGAGGGCGAGGGCGCGCTCGAGCAGCGCGGCGAACTTGATCTTCTCGTTGCAGCGCAGGCAGGGGTTGGGCGTCTCGCCGTTTTCGTAGGACCAGACGAAGTTGTCGATGACGTCCTCTTTGAACCGGTCCGAGAAGTCCCACACGTAGAAGGGGATGCCCAGCTTGTCGCAGACGCGGCGGGCATCGGCGGAATCCTCCAGCGAGCAGCAGCCGCGGGCGGACTCACGGGTGGCCTGCGGGTCGCGCGACAGAGCCAGGTGCACGCCGACGACGTCGTGGCCCGCCTCCACGAGGCGCGCCGCCGCCACGGAGCTGTCCACTCCCCCGCTCATCGCCGCCAAAACACGCATGGGCCCGCAGTGTACCCTCGCTGGCTATGGCCCCACAAAGCGAAACCTACGAGATCGACACGGGCGTGGCGGAGGTGGTCACCGAGCCCGACGGCTCGCTCGTCCTGCTGGTCAACGGGGTGCCGAGTTCCCACATCGTGCCCGGCGAGCCGGAGCGCCTCGACTTCGAGTACATGCGCTGGATCGCTGACTTCCTGGACAGCGTCCGGCGCTGGGACAAGCCCCGCCTGACGCACCTGGGCGGGGCCGCGTGCTCCCTGCCGCGCTACTTCGCCTCCGCCTGGCCCGGCAGCCGCAACACCGTCGTCGAGATCGACATGGAGCTCGCGCAGCTCGCCCGCCAGCTTTTCGACGTCCCCCGCGCGCCCGCGGTGAAGATCCGCGTGGGCGACGCCCGCGAGGAGACCTTCGGCTTCAAGCCGGCCACGCGCGACGTGATCATCCGCGACGTGTTCTCCTCCGCCACGACCCCGCGGGAGCTGACCACGGTGGAGTTCTACGCGGCGGCGAGGGCGTCGTTGAGCGAGCGGGGGATCTACGTGGCCAACTGCGGCTCCCACGCCGACCTGCGCGAGGCCCGCGAGGAGCTGGCGGGCATGGCCGAGGTGTGGCCGCACCTCGCGGCCATCGCCGACCCACCCATGCTCAAGGGGCGCCGCTACGGCAACATCATCCTCATCGGCGCCAACGAGCCGGTCGAGGCGAGCCCGCAGCTGACCCGCGACCTGCTCAAGGGCGCCGTGCCCGCGCACTTCAAGGGCGATGAGTGGGCCCGCCGCCTGGCGACGACTCCGCGGCGCGATCCCGACCCGACTGCTGCCGCCGGCTGAAGAACTCCCGGGCGACCGTGACCACGTCCGAGCGCCGCATGTCCGGCAGGTAGCAGTCCACCACGGCGAGCGCGATGGACGGCAGCGCCATCTCGTCGTCGTAAAGCAGGTACCAGCCGCGGTGCGCCGGGTGGAACTTGTACTTCGAGGCTGCCAGCGAACGGAAGCCGTAGAGCGGCTCGATCGTCGCGCCCGTCTTGTCCAGCAGGACCTCCACGAGGGAGGTCGGGGTGTCGGTGCGGGCCAGCGGCGCGCCCGACAGCGAGACCCACTCGAGTCCCTCCCCGCCCGCCACGATCGCAGCCTCGGCGAGGAGGAACTCGATGACGGGGCGGAACCCTCCCGAGTCGCGCCGCATGAAATCCAGCGTGTAGCCGACCAGGCGGCCGCTCTCGTACACGGGCAGCCAGCTTGTCACCCCGTGGAGGTGGCCCGCTTCGTCGAGCGCGATGAGCAGCCGGGTGCCCGAGTCGGCGAGTTCCTCCACGCCGCCGAGGGTGAACCCCATCTCCGGCAGGGCCTTGTCCGCCACCCACTCCTCGGACAGGGCGACGATCTTGTCGCGGGTCTCCACGTCGCACTCGGCCCACGACGTCCACACCGCGCGCACCCCCTCCTTCGCCGCCCGGTTGCGGGCGGTGCGGATGTTCTGGAACTTCTTGCCCTTGAACTCCAGATTGTCCGTGTACATGAGCGATTCCTCCGCCACGTGGACGCTGCGGCGGCCGGGGCGGGCGAAGTCCTGGTCCACCGAGTACCACGCGACGCGCCACCCCTGCTCCGCGGCGAAGTCCTCGAAGGCGTCCGCGACCTCCCCGCGCGCCGCCGCGCTGCACCAGACGGGCCCGCCGACGGTGACCGCGACGTTGCGGGAGACCCGGTAGGCCACGTACCCGTCCTCGCCGTGAAAGAAGCAGCGGTTGCCGTCCCACAGCCCCATCCACGCCAGGTGGTCGCCGGTGCCGCGCTCGAGCATGGCGCGGGCGCGGGCGCGGTCCTGCTCCGCCGCGGCCGACGGCGGCGAGGAGAGCACCCGGAACAGCAGGTAGAGCGCGACAGCCCAGAAGACGATGCCGACCCACTCGTAGAGGGCCCACGCCGCAGCCGTGCGGGGCACGAGGTAGTGCGGCATGAGCACCGCGACGGCCGGGGGAAGGTAGCGAATCGGCAGCTCCGCCAGCACCGACCCCAGCGTCGTCGGGGTGAGGAAGCCGTGGCGCAGGGACATCGCGCCTGCGGTCCACACCGCGGCGGTCGTGGCCAGGGCCGCCAGCACCCGGGCGACGGCCGGGCGCCACTCGGAGCCGACCGCGAAGCGGCGGCGCGTCGCCGCCAGCACCGCCAGCACGCCCAGCCAGGGCAGCACCACGAGGACGACGTTGACGTTGGTCATCGCGTCGCCGCCGACCCCGCCGACCTGCGCGGCGATGACCACCAGGGAGCCGGCCGTGGCGGCCACCGCCAGAAGCCACGCCAGGCGGCGCCCGCGCGCCAAACCGAGCGCGATGACGAGCATGAGGGCGAGCGGGACCAGGTTGAGCAGGAAGGGCCCGACACCGTTCTGCTGGTTAATGGCGATGGCCTCCTGGCACGCCGTCGAGGCGACGTCGCGGCAGCGGTGGGCGACCTGGTGGGAGGCTAACGCCGGCTCCCACATCAGCTTGCTCACCCCGGCGAACGGCCCCTCCGCGGCGGGGTTGAGCGCCGTAAGGACCGGTCCCGTCGAGACGGCCGCGACCAGGGTGGCAACCATGACGCGGGACTCGCGCAGCGACATGTGCCACGCCGGGCCGGTGTCTGCGTCAATCAGGCTGCCCGCCGCCCACCCGAGGAGGACGGCGGAGAGCGCCACGACGTCGCTCAGCGCGCCCGAGTAGAGCACGAGGGTGCCGGTCAGGGCGAGCATCACCAGGCGCAGGCGCCGGCGCCACAGGACGCCCATGCCCGCCGTGGCGACGGCAGCCGGGCCGAAGATCCAAGCGACCGGAGAGAGGAACGTCTCGTTGGCGAGGTCGGTGCCCCACTGGTTGAAACCGGCGTGCTCGATGAACGTCGCCGCCACCAGGCCGGCGGGTACGGCGACCGCCTGGGAAGCCGCCGCGGCGACGAGGAAGCGCCGCGAGCCCAGGCTCACCTCGGCCGGCACCGCGAAGGCGGCCCACGCCAGCGAGGAAAACAGCAGCCCGACCGGGTGGCCGCTGGTCAGCCCCGAGCTGGCGATGTGCCACAGCTCCGAGTCTCCCGGCAGGTCGACGCCGAGGGCGACCCCTGTGGCCGCACGCACCGCGAAGGTGAGCCACACGGCCGCGAGGAGGACCAGGGAGACCGGGATGGAACGGGCTATCGACCTCATGCGATTCCTCCCCTTTTCGCCACGAACTCGAGGTTCTGGCGCAGCGCGACGCGCCACACTCCGTAGCTGTGCGCGCCCGGCAGGGTGTCGTAGGTGGTGTCCATCCCCGCGGTCCGGGCGAGGTCGTTGAGGTGCGGCAGCGCCGCCGTGCTCATCTGGTCGCGCTCGCCGGCGACGAAGCGCCCGGCGATGCCCCGGTAGGTGTCCGTCCCCGCGGCGTTTTCCAGGAGGGTGGCGGGGTTGACGGCCTGGAAGGCCTCCTCGCTGCCGTCGAAAAGCTCGTTCACCGTCTTGTCGTGGCTGCCGATGCTCGGCTCGGGCTCGCCGGAGAAGTCGAGGAAGGAGCCGTAGGCGGCGGGGTTGTTGGTCACCACCTGCAGAGCGCAGGTGCCACCGTAGCTCAGCCCGCCGATCGTCCACGTGCGCTGGTCGGGGTTGACGCGGAAGGTCGAGCGCGCAAGCTCGGGGATGTCGCGCGAGAGGTAGGTCTGCATCTCGAGCTCCGGGCCGTCGACGCAGCCGGGGTTGCCGGTGTCCGAGCCTGTCGCATCCGCGCTGATCACCAGCGGGGCAACGCCGTCGTGCTCGACCTGGAAGTCGTCGAGGGCCTGGGCGGCCTGGCCGTCGGTGAACCAGCCGCTCGGACGACCCGGACTGCCGGAGAGGAGCACGAGGACGGGCAGGTTCGCGTCGTGCCAGTAAGCGGGCGGGACGTAGGCCACGGCGTCGCGAAGCGGCTCCGCGGGCACCGTGACGAGCGCCCCCACCTCGCGCCCGTCGAGCGTCGGGGCCGAGGTGGCCGCCTGGAACTCCTCGAGGGTCATCGGCACGGTGACGGGGACCGGCTTGAACGAGCCGATCGTCGGGTACTCCTGGTAGACGAGGTTCGACGCGAGGTAGGCCACGACCACCGCCACGACGGCGAGCGGCGCGAGCCAGAGCCTCCGGCCCCGCTGGAACAGCGCGGAGAAGAGAACGAAGGCGGCGCCCGTCCCGCAGGCGTAGATGCTCGCGGGCACCGAGTCCGGGAAGGGCTTCGGCCACACGCCGAGGCAGAAGGCGACGACGGCGAGGAGAACCAGCGCCGCCCCCGCCGCCCACGCGGTGCGCCGGTTGGGGCGCAGCAGCGCCAGGAGCGCGCACGCGGCGGCGGCGACGTAGATGACTACGGCCGCGGCGGGCGAGACGAGAGACACAGATCGGACAAACTCCACGGTTTGTAATCTAGGTCGCCATGGGCCTGCTCTCCCACCTTCCGCGCCTCCTTCCCGACCCCTCCACAGCAACCTCCCAGTCCGCTGGCCGGGTTGTCGTGGCCGTTCACGGGACCCTGTCGGAGCCCGCCGCCTTCCGCGCCCTCGGCCGGACCCTCGGGGAGCGCGGGGTGGACTTGCTCGCGCCCTTCCACGGGGCGAGGGGCACGGCGCTTCTCGACGCCTCCGCCGCCGCCATCGCCCGAGACATCCGCGCCCTCCCCGCCGCCGTCTCGCGCGTCGACGTCGTGGGCCACTCCTCGGGCGCGCTGGTCGCGCTGCGCGCGCTCGCCGACCCGGAGGTGCGGGGGCGGCTGGGCACGCTCGTCGGGCTGGGCGCGCCGTGGCGGGGAACCGACCACCGCGCCTGGTACCGCCCCGACTGGCTCGTGCGGCGGGTCCTTGGCGAGTCCTTCGTGGAGCTGGAGGACGTCGCGGGAGAGCCCGTCCCGGAGGGCGTCGAGGTCGTCTCGATCGTCTCGGCCGCGGACCGGATCGTGCCCGCCCGCTCGTCGCGCCTCGGCCGGGTGATCGGCGTGGGCGAGGTGGCGCACGCGCGCCTGCCGCGGCGCACCGACGCCATCCTGGCGGCGCTGGACATCGGCCCCGGCTGCGCGTGAGCGCCGAAAACGCCCCGCCCCCGGGAGGTGGCGGGGGCGGCGCGTCGGAAAGCGCTGTTACTTGGAGGCGTTGTTGAGCAGGATGAGGAGGTCGCCGACCGAGTAGTCGCCGACCATCATCGTGCGCAGGTCCTCCACCGGCAGCTGGCCGCTGGTGACCAGGTCGCGGACCGCGCCGGCGATGTTGTCGGCGTCGAAGTCGTTGAAGCCGAGCTGCTGCGCCGCCTGCGCCACCTGCGGGGCGGCGAGGATGCCGCCGGCGAGGCCGAGGATCGCGACGACGAGGGCGGTGCTGTTCTGCTCGAGGACCGCGAGGTCGCCCGCCTCCGGGGCCTGGAAGGCCTCGAGGACGCCGCCGCCGGCGGTGAGGTCGCCCGCGACGAAGCTGCCGAAGGCGCCGCTGTTGCCGTTGAAGATGTTCTGGTCCACCGGGGTGGACACGCCCGCGACGCGGCCGTCGCCGGAGCGCTGCCAGATGGACACCTTGTCCCAGCCGCCGACGGGGCGCGGCGCCTGGTTCTGGTAGGCGGCGAGCCACAGCGGGTAGCCGGTGAAGGCGCTGGTGTTGTCCATGTGCTCGTACCAGAAGTAGCGGTAGGTGTAGACCATCGGCTTCGTGCCGGTGGCGCGCTCGACCTCGGTGAGGAAGGTCTGGGTCCAGGCGGCGAGCGCGGCCGGGTTGAGCCCCTCATCAACCTCGAGGTCGAGCACCGGGGGCAGGTTCAGAGCGGGGCCGGCGTTGATGACCTCGGAGAAGTAGCGGGCCTGGACGGTCGGGTCCTCGGCCGGGCGGGCGTAGTGGTAGGCGCCGACGGCAAGGCCGGCGTCGCGCGCGGCCTGTGCGTCTTCGTCGTAGTAGACGTTCTTCCAGCCCTCGCCCTCCGAGGCCTTGACGAAGGCGAAGTTCTGGCCGCCGGGGCCGGCGACGGTCTTCCAGTCGATAGCGGCGCCGCCGGGGCGCTGGTGCCCGGCGACGTCGACGCCCTGGACAAGGCCCGGGATGCCCTGCGCGCCCGCCTCGGTGTCGCGGGTGGGGCTGAAGGGGACGACGACGGCGAGGGCGCCGGTGAGCAGCGCGGCCACGAGGGCGGCGAGAACGGTGTGGTACCTCCGGTTGACATGCATGAGCCGCAGTGTATAGCACCAGCCCCACTAATTCATTTGCAACACACTAGTCACAAATGAAACAGGCTCTCAGGAGAGCGCGCCCGCCGCCCGCGCCCGCTCCACGACACCCGCGATCTCGCCCAGCACCGCGTTCACGTCCTCCTCGGTGGTCGTGCGCCCGAGCGTGAGCCGCAGCGCGCCCATCCCCTCGCGCCGGCCCACCCCCATCGCCTCGAGCACGTGGCTCATCCGGTGCACGCCCGCCGAGCAGGCGGATCCCGTCGACGCCTCAATCCCCTTCGCGTCGAGCAGCATGATCATCGCGTCCCCGCTGGCACCGGGGAAAAGCAAATGCGCGTGCCCCGGCAGGGTCGGCCCCTCGACTGTCACGATCGTGTCGGGCACCAGCTCCACCACCCCGCGCACGAGCTTCTTGCGCAGCTTCTCGACGCCCCTCGTCTCCTCCTCCATCTCCGCGACCGCCTCGGTAAGCGCGGCCGCGGCCGCGGCCGCCGACGCCACGTCCACGGTCCCCGAGCGCAGGCCGCGCTCCTGCCCTCCGCCGACGATCAACGGCAGCGGCGCCGGGGAGCGCTTGGCCAGCAGAATGCCCACCCCACGCGGCCCGCCGAACTTGTGGGCGGACGCCGCCAGCGTCGTCGCTCCGAGCGCGTGGAAGTCAACCGGGATCTTGCCCACGGCCTGCACCGCGTCGATGTGGACAGGGGTCCCCTGCGCCGCCGCGCGCTCGCAGAGCTCGGCGACGGGCTGCAGCGCGCCCGTCTCGTTGTTGGCCATCATGCACGTCGCCACCGCCGCCGGCGTGTCCAGCGCGGCGAGGTCCGCGACGACCCCCGAGCGGTCGACGGGCAGCCAGTCCACCTCGGCCCCCTCCTCCCGCTCGAGGAGCTTGACCGCCTCGAGGACCGCCGAGTGCTCGGTCGGCGGCACGACCACCCGGGTCACGCCCCTGTCCTTGACAGAGGTGCGGTACAGCCCCCGCACGGCCGTGTTGTCGGACTCGGTGCCGGAGCCGGTGAACACGACCTCGGCGGGGTCCGCGCCGAGGGCGTGCGCGACGGCCTCGCGGGCGTCGCTGAGCGCGGCGTTCGCCCTGCGGCCCGAAGCGTACTGGCCACCCGGGTTGAGCGCGCCCGCGTGGCGGACCCAGGCGTCGATGGCGCTTTGTCGCATGGGGGTGGTGGCGGCGTGATCGAAGTAGGGCATGCGCCCCAGATTAGCCCGGGAACTAGCCCCGCTCGCGCGGGCCGCAGATATAGGCCACCGCCCGCTGGCCCACGCGCGCGATGACCACCCCGCGCTGCTGCGTCCCCCGCAGCTTGAGCTTCTTGCGCAGCTGGTCCGGGTCGACGTCCACGCCCCGCACGAGGATCTCGGCAGACCCGGCGTCATGGGAGGCCAGGGCGGCGCGCAGCTTCTTTAGCGGAACCTCCTCCAGCACCCGGAACCCCGAGTAGCCGGGCGGCACGGCGTCGCCGGTGAGGAAGGCGATGTGCTCGTCGAGCATGCTCAGCCCGTGGCGGTGCGCCCAGTGACGCACCAGCCCGGCGCGGATGACCGCCCCGTCCGGCTCGACGATGAATTCCCGCGCCGCGCCGACGTCCACCGCGTCGTCCTCCGCGTCCGTCACGCGCTCGGCGCCCTCCCCGGAGCCGTTCCCACCGTCCAGGACGACAGCCTCGCGGGTCACCCCGCCCGCCAGGCCCGGGGTGTACAGGCAGGCCTCCTTCACCCCGCCGTCGAGGGAGATGACGCTGACCAGCCCCTCCCAGCCGGAGTAATCGATGCCCGGGGCGCACTTGACCGCCAGCTCGCGCCCGGCGTGCGCCTCCAGAAGCGCCGGCAGCGGCGGGTGGAGCTTCGCCGGGTCGGTGATGCGCCGGCCGCCCTCCCGCCGCGCGGGGTCGGCGACGACCGCGCCCGCCCGGCTCACGGGGGCCAGGGCGTCGGCGCGGGCCAGCCACGCCCCGGGCCCGAGGTTGTGCCGTGCCATGAGCAGGCGGGCGGGGTCGAGGTCCGAGCCCAGCCACGCCAGGCCCTCCGCGCGCGCCGCCGGGGCCTCGGAGCCGACGGAGCACGTCACGTCGTGGACGATTTCCACGCCGTGGCCGCGCAGGCGGGCGGCGCGCACCGCGGCCACCCGCGCGGGGGTGGCCTGCTGCGCGGCGTCGGCGTCGGTCAGCCACGAGGCGGGGAACTTGGCAAGCGCTCCCCGCCGGGCCGCCGCGAGCTCGAGCACCGCCCGGGCGCGCTCGCCGAAGCAGCGCTCGAGCAGGGCGCGGTCGGCGAACAGGGAGGCCTTGGTCAGCCCCAGCTCGGGCTCCACCTCCGCGATCTCCCCGGCGTGGGCGGCAAGGAAGCGCACCTCCGCTTCGCTGAAACTCATGGGTGGTCGGGGCCCTTTCCAATCCTGTCGGCCGGGCAGAAGGTGAAGAACTCCTTGTAGCGCGGGTGGTGCACCGGGTCGCCCACCACGGGGGTGAGCGCCGCTCCGCGGGTGGCGGCGACGAGCTCGCCCACGCTTCCGAAACCGGAGATGTCCAGCAGCTGCGCCCACGTCGAGGGGGCGAAGCGCACCAGCCCGGCGCGCCAGCCGTCGAGGAGCAGCCGGGGGCTGAACCAGTTCGCGTCGTCGGCCTCCTCCGTCTCCGAGTCCGGCTCCTGTCCGCCCGGCTTGACGGCCAGCCAGGAGAAGGTGTCGAAGAGGGTGCCCCTCTCGGAGCGGCCCACCCACCGGGCGTAGGGGGTGAGCAGGTCGGCGTGGACGTTGAGGGTGTTGGCCTGCAGGACGTCGGTAAGCGAAAGCTCGTGGGACTCGAGCTTGAGGCGCTGCTGGTGGAAGGGGCGTGCGTCGCGGAGCAGCTCGCCGTCGCCGTCGACGACGAGGAGGGTGCCGGTTTCCTCGAAGAGCTCGCGCACGGCGGCGAAGAGCAGGGCGTGCGCCTTATACTTGGTCACCCCCAGCTGGCGGGCGAGCGAGATGGCGGAGCAGCCGAACCACAGGTCCCCGTCGTTCCAGGACCTGCCCGGGAAGTCGCGGCTGTCCACCCCGCCGCCCGGGAAAACGGTCATGCCGGGGTAGTTCGGCATCGTCATGACGCGCTCCTGCACCCACACCTCGAGGCCGCTGCGGCCGTCGCGGGTGAGGATGACCGTGCTGGCCAGGCGCGCGCCGTTGTAGCCGCGCGTGTCGGTGGCGTCGATGGCGTCGGTGACGTCGCTGGCGCGGGGCAGACCTCGCGGTGACACGTTCGCTCGCCTCCTCCCTGCCGCTGCTATCTCACTTCTTCAGCCTTGCACATCCGCCTTTTTACCCTCGCCCCTGCCCGCGGGTCTCCTCGGCGGGGGCGCGGTGGGTGCCGCCGCGGCGGGAGCGGCGCGCGGCCCAGCGCCCGTCGGTGCGGGTGACCTCGATGGGCTGGTGGTAGGCCTTGGAGACGTTCTCCGAGGTCAGCACGTCGTCGATGAGACCCTGGGCGATCACCTGGCCCTCGTCGAGAAGCATCGCGTGGGTGAAGCCGTAGGGGATCTCCTCGACGTGGTGGGTAATCATGACGATCGCCGGCGCGTCCGGGTCGAGCGCGAGGTCCCCGAGGTAGGCGACGAGGTCCTCGCGCCCGCCGAGGTCCATGCCGGCGGCGGGCTCGTCCATGATGAGCAGCTCGGGGTTGGTCATGATCGCGCGGGCGATGAGGACGCGCTTCTTCTCGCCGTCGGACAGGGTGCCCCACGTGCGCTCCATGAGGTGCAGCGCCCCCACCTGCTCAAGCACCTCGAGGGCCTGGTCGTAGTCCATCTCGTCGTACTCCTCGCGCCAGCGGCCGAGGATGGCGTAGCCCGCGGAAACCACGAGGTCCTTCACGGTCTCCCCTGCCGGCACGCGCTGCGCCACCGCCGAGGAGGTCACGCCTATCGACGCCCGAAGGTCGCGCATGTCGGTGCGGCCGAGCCTCTCCCCGAGCACGAACGCCCTGCCCCGCGAGGGGAACTCCTGGGCGGAGGCGATGCGGATCAGGGTGGTCTTGCCGGCTCCGTTCGGGCCGATCACCACCCAGCGCTCGTCGAGCTCGACCTGCCAGTCGACGGGCCCGACCAGCGTCTTTCCCCCGCGGACGAACTCGACTCCGCGGAAATCGAGCAGCAGGTCGGGATCGGTTGCTTCCTCTGGGTTCAGGCTCTGGTCACTCACGCCCTCCATTCTGTCCTAAATCTCGCCCTCCCGGTGCGCCCGGCGCGCGGGGTGTTCTGACACTAGTGTGGGGTGGCGTACCTGAGCTGGCTGCGGCGCCGCCCGTTTCGCGCAGGCCGGCGCAGAGAAAACAGCCTCAACAGGAACGGACAACGCACAGGACGAGGATGGGCAAGAGGATGAGCAACAGCACCACCAGGACGACGAGCACCCCCGCGACTCCGGCGATCGGCCGCTTCGGCATCGACGACGTCCGCCCGCAGATCTCCGGGCGCACGCTGCCGTCGAAGGCGGTGGTCGGCGAGGTCGTGCCCATCTTCGCGCTGGTGTGGCGCGAGGGCCACGACGCCGTCGCCGCCACCCTCGAGCTGATGCAGCCGGACGGCGAGCAGTTCTCCGTGCACATGCAGCAGGAGGTCTACCGCCCCGACTACGTCCACGCGGTGTTCGTCCCCGACAGCCCCGGCCTGTGGCGCTTCCGCGTCGACGCGTGGAGCGACGTCATGGCCACCTGGCGCAACGCGGTGACGAAGAAGTTCGACGCAGGCCAGGGCGCGGCCGAGCTCGCCAACGACATCGCCCACGGCATCGAGCTTTTCGACGCCGCAGCGGCCCAGACCCCCGAGCCCGACCGCGCCGTGCTCGAGCGGGCCCGCCGCGCGCTCGCCGACGACACCCTCCCCCTCGACGACCGCCTGCGCCCCGGCCTGGGCGAAGAGGTGGTGGAGGTCCTTGACGCCTACCCGCTGCGCGAGCTGGTCACCCGCGGGCCGGTCTGCGACATCCTGGTGGAGCGCCGCGAGGCGCTGGTCAACTCCTGGTACGAGCTCTTCCCCCGCTCCACCGGGGGCGTGGACGCCGTGGGCAATCCTGTGCACGGCACGTGGGAGACCACGGCGAAGGCTCTCGACCGCGTCGCCGCGATGGGCTTCGACACCGTGTACTTCCCGCCGATCCACCCGATCGGCACGGAGAACCGCAAGGGGCGCAACAACGCGCTGGTGATCGAGGACGGCGACGTCGGCTCGCCGTGGGCCGTGGGCTCCGCCGACGGCGGGCACGACGCCTTCCACCCCGAGCTCGGCGGGGAGGCGGAGTTTCTCGCGATGAAGGTCCACGCCGACGAGCTCGGCCTGGAGATCGCCCTCGATTTCGCCCTGCAGGCCGCGCCCGACCACCCGTGGGCGGCCGAGCACCCGGAGTTCTTCACCGTGCTCGACGACGGCACCATCGCCTACGCGGAGAACCCGCCGAAGAAGTACCAGGACATCTACCCGATCAACTTCGACAACGCGCCCGAGGCGCTCTACGAGGAGATCTACCGGGTCCTCATGTACTGGGTGAACCTCGGCATCACCACCTTCCGCGTGGACAACCCGCACACCAAGCCCGTCAACTTCTGGCACTGGCTCATCGCGAAGGTCCACGAGACCCACCCCGAGGTCATCTTCCTCGCCGAGGCCTTCACCCGCCCGCCGCGCATGTACGGACTGTCCAAGGCCGGGTTCTCGCAGTCCTACACCCACTTCACGTGGAAGACCACGAAGGCCGAGCTCACCGACTTCGCCCAGTTGCTTGTCGACGTCTCCGACGTGTCCCGGCCCAACCTCTTCGTCAACACCCCCGACATCCTCCACGCCTCCCTGCAGACCGGCGGCCGGGCTGCCTTCGCCGTGCGCGCCACCCTCGCCGCGACGATGAGCCCGCTGTGGGGCGTGTACTCCGGCTTCGAGCTCTACGAGCACGAGCCGGTCCACCAGGGCAGCGAGGAGTACCTGGACTCGGAGAAGTACGAGCTGCGCCCGCGCGACTTCGCCGCTGCCCTCGAGCGCGGCGACTCCCTCGAGCCCTACATCGCGCTGCTCAACACGATCCGCCGCGAGAACCCGGCGCTGCAGCAGCTGCGTCAGATCCGCTTCCACGAGGTGTCGAACGACCAGATCATCGCGTACTCCAAGGTCGACGCGATCAGCGGCAACGCCGTCCTGGTGGTCATCAACCTCGACCCGACCGCGACGCAGGAGGCGATGCTGCGCGTCGACGCCGAGGCGATCGGCCTCAACCCGGGCGAGTCCTTCCCCGTCCACGACCTGGTCACCGGGGCGGACTACACGTGGTCCACCGACAACTACGTCCGCCTCGCGCCGGAGAGCAACGTCGCCCACATCTTCCGGCTCCCGGACGTGATCGCGCAGCGCCGCGAGAACCTCGCGTTCCGCCGCATCTCGGACCACGACTACAGGCCGTAGCCGCACTTTCCGGTAGCGTCGAAACAACACACCAGCACCCGACAACCCCTGTAAGGAAGGCCATGACGGGCACCGATCCATCGCTTCTCATCCCCGAGCACGACCGCCAGCGTCTGCTGACGTGCAAGCACCACGCCCCGCACGACTTCTACGGCTGGCACGCCACCGCGAACGGGTCGGTCATCCGCGCGCGCCTGCTCGGGGCGCAGCGCGTCGAGCTGCTCATCCACAACACCCACGTGGAGATGGAGAGCATCGGGGACGACATCTGGGTCGCCGGACTCGACGACGAGCACGCCCCCGACTACCGCTTCCGCGTCACCTACCCCGAGGGCAAGCCCGTTATCGTCGCGGACCCCTACCACTTCCTGCCCACCCTGGGCGCGCTCGACCTGCACCTGATCGGCGAGGGCCGCCACGAGCGGCTCTGGGAGGTCCTCGGCGCGAACGTGCGCTCCTACTCCACCTCGCTCGGCGAGGTCACGGGAACCTCCTTCGCCGTGTGGGCGCCCAACGCGCAGGGCGTGGCCGTGGTCGGCGAGTTCTGCAACTGGAACCCGAACCAGTACCCCATGCGCACACTGGGCTCCACCGGCGTGTGGGAGATCTTCATCCCCGGCATCGGCCCCGGCACGGCGTACAAGTTCGCGGTGCAGACCGCCAGCGGCGAGCGCGTGGACAAGGCCGACCCCCTGGCCAAGCAGACCCTCGCCCCGCCGGAGACGGTCTCCATTGTCGCCGACGCCTCCTCCTACGAGTGGGGCGACGACGAGTGGATGACAAACCGGCCGGGCATCGACGCCACCAACGCCCCGATGAGCGTCTACGAGTGCCACATCGGCTCCTGGAAGGAGGGCGCGAACTACCGAACGATGGCTGAGGAGCTCGTCCCCTACCTCGTGGACAACGGCTTCACCCACGTCGAGTTCCTCCCCGTCGCCGAGCACCCCTTCGGCGGCTCCTGGGGCTACCAGGTCACCGGCTACTACGCGCCGACGGCGCGGTGGGGAACGCCGGACGAGTTCCGCGCTCTCGTCGACAAGCTCCATGCCCACGGCATCGGCGTGCTCGTCGACTGGGTCCCCGCGCACTTCCCGAAGGACGCGTGGGCGCTGGCCCGCTTCGACGGCACCGCGCTCTACGAGCACCCCGACTGGCGCCGCGGCGAGCAGAAGGACTGGGGCACCTACGTCTTCGACTTCGGGCGCAACGAGGTGCGCAACTTCCTCGTCGCCAACGCCCTGTACTGGTGCGAGGAGTTCCACCTCGACGGGCTGCGCGTCGACGCCGTGGCCTCCATGCTCTACCTCGACTACTCCCGCAACCCCGGCGAGTGGCTGCCGAACCAGCAGGGCGGGCGCGAGCACTGGGACGCCGTGAAATTCCTCCAGGAGATGAACGCGACCGTCCACCGCACCCACCCGGGCGTGGTCACCGTCGCCGAGGAGTCCACCGCCTGGCCTGGCGTGACGGCCCAGACCTCCGCCGACGGCCTCGGCTTCAGCCTGAAGTGGAACATGGGCTGGATGAACGACACCCTCGAGTACTTCTCCCTCGACCCGGTGCACCGCTCGCACCACCACAACGAGATCACCTTCTCGCTGGTCTACGCCTTCTCCGAGCGCTACGTCCTGCCGTTCTCCCACGACGAGGTCGTGCACGGCAAGGGCTCGCTGTGGCAGCGTATGCCCGGCGACGACTGGAACAAGGCCGCCGGCCTGCGCGCCCTCTACGGCTACATGTTCTCCCACCCCGGCAAGCAGCTCATGTTCATGGGCTGCGAGTGGGGCCAGACCACCGAGTGGGACGAGGCGCACTCGATCAACTGGGACAACGTCGGCGACGGCTGGGGCCACGAGTACCACCGCGGCATCCGCCGCCTCGTCCGCGACCTCAACATGGTCTACCGTGACACCCCCGCCCTGTTCTCCCAGGACAACACCCCGCTGGGCTTCCAGTGGATCAAGGGCGACGACGCCCACCACAACGTGCTGGCCTACGTGCGTTGGGGCGTCGACGCGGTGCCGGTGCTCGCCGTGGTCAACCTGTCCGGGGCCTCGCACGTGGACTACCGCGTCGGGCTGCCTGAGGCGGGCAACTGGGAGCTAATCATCAACACCGACGACGCGGTCTACGGCGGCGCGGGCAACGACCTTCCGCGGCTCGTCCACACCGAGCCGACGCCCTGGGACGGCGTCGAGCAGTCGGTCGCGCTGCACCTGCCCGCGCTCAGCGTCCAGTACTACCGGCTGGTGCGCTAGCGCCCTAGAACAGAGCCGAGGCGAGCTTCGTGCGCGCGGCGATCACGCGCGGGTCGCCCGGCTCGAAGAGGGTGAACAGCTCGAGCAGGCGCTCCTTCGCCCGCGGCTCGGCCTTGACCAGCGCGATGAGGCGGTCGAAGGCCTTCTCCGGGGCGCCCGCGACCACCTCGGCATCGGCGGCGTCGAGCTGCTTGTCGACGTCCCCCGGCGCCGCCTCGGCCTCCGCGATCGGGTCGGTCGTGCGGTTGGCGGGGTTCAGCCGCTTCAGCACCGCCACGGTGGCCTTCGCCTGCTTGATCTCGGCGTTGCCGGGCTCCTCGGCGAGGATCTCGTCGTACACGGACGTCGCCGCGTCGAAGTCTCCGCGGTTCAGCGCCTCGGTGGCCGCGTCGAGGCGGGGGTCGGGCGCGGGTTCGCCGGGGGCGTTCCCATCGGCGTCGTCAGGCAGGCCCTCGAGTTGCGGTCCGATCTGCGAGACGAGGGTGGAGACCCACTGCTCGAGCTGGGCGCGCGGCTGTCCGCCCTCAAAGCTCGCCACCGGGCGCCCCGCCGCGAGCGCCAGGGTGGTCGGAACGCTGCGCACGCCGAGCATCTGCGCGAGCATCGGGTGCGCGTCGGCGTCGACGTAGGCCACGCGGAACGCGCGCTGGCCGCCGGCGAGGTCCCTGAGGTCCGCGGTGAGCTCTTCGGACTGCGGCGAGCGCGACGAGCCCACCACCACGATCACCGGGACCTGGACCGAGCGCTTGATCACCTCCTCCTCGAGGTTGTCCTGCGTCGCCTCGATGAAGGCCTCGAAACCCGAAGGCCCGGCCTCCTCGCCTCCCAGTGCCGACAGGTCCACCGCTCCCGCTCCGAAATCCGCCATGGGTCCTTACTCCTCGCTCTCTCCGTGCTCGTTCTCAAAGTGCTCGTTTTCAAAGTGCTCGTTTTCAAAGTGTTTGTTCAACGACTCCACCTTCTGGTGCAGCATGTCCGTGTAGCCGGGCCGGATGTCCGCCTTGATCACCAGCGACACCCGCGGGGAGACCTCCTCCACCGCCTGCGTCGCGCGCTTGATCACGTCCATCACCTCGTCCCACTCCCCCTCCACGGTGGTGAACATGGCGGTCGTTTCGTGGGGCAGGCCCGACTCCCGGACCACCCTCACCGCCCGCGCGACGGCGGCGGACATCTCCGCTGTGGGGTTGTTGGTCACCGTCGGGGCGACGGAAAAAGCAGCAATCATGGACCCCAGCTTAGCGACGCCCCCAGCAGTGCCGGTGCCAGTGCCGGCGATCCTCCGCCCCTCGCCCCGTCTCCTTCGGCCACGCCACGACGTGTGCCACCCCCGGCGGGATGTTCTGGTTGCAGCCCGGGCAGACGTAGAACTTCTGCGCCGCCGCGGACCCGATGGTGCGGACCAGGTAGGGCTCGCCGTGCGTCCACGACGGCCCCTCCTCCTCCCGGGTGCCCAGGTAGGTCGACCCGTCCCGGGGTAGGGAGCGCGCCGGGGTGATGTTGCCCCGCCTGTTCCTGCGCGGCATGGCCCTAGAACAGCCTCAGCTCGTTGGACTCGATGCCGCGCAGCTCGTCGTAGTCCAGCACGAGGCAGCGGAAGCCCCGGTCCTCCGCCAGCGTGCGCGCCTGCGGCTTGATCTCCTGCGCGGCGAAGACCCCGGACACCGGGGCGAGCAGGTCATCGCGGTTGAGCAGCTCGACGTAGCGGCTGAGCTGCTCGACGCCGTCGATGCCGCCGCGGCGCTTCACCTCCACCGCGACCGTCCGGCCCGTCGCGTCGCGGGCGAGCAGGTCCACCGGGCCGATGGCGGTGGGGTACTCCCGGCGCACGAGCGAGAAGCCGTCGCCAAGCGCGGTGATGTGCTCCGCGAGCAGCTCCTGGAGGTGGGCCTCGACGCCGTCCTTGACCAGGCCCGGGTCCTCCCCGAGCTCCACCGACGTCTCGTGGAGCACCTCCTCGAGGGAGATGCGCAGCTGCTCGCCCTTCGGGTTCTCCACGATCCACAGCTGCTCGCCCGTGTCGGTGCCCTCGATGTCCAGCACCGCCTCCTCACGCAGTGTGCACGGCGGGGTCATCCAGTTCAGGGGCTTGTAGGCGCGATCGTCTGCGTGGATGGACACAGAACCGTCCGCCTTGACCATGATCAGGCGCTTCGCGGTGGGCAGGTGGGCGTCGAGACGCCCCACGTAGTCGACGGAGCACCTGGCAATGATCAAACGCATGCGAACCAGGGTACCGCCCCGCGGCGCGGCCTACGCCTTGCCCCTCCCCCGCTGCGCCTGGTGCGCCAGGTGGGCCTGGTGCGCCTGGAAGGTCAGGTCGCGCCGCTCCTGGCGGCGGTCCGGCGCGGCCTCCACCCACGACACCAGAGCCATCTCGGTGCGGCGGTCCGCCGCGAACTCGTAGGCTCCCGCGGGGCAGTCCAACTGCAGGACCACCGACACCCCCGGCATGAAGTCGGCCTCCTGCTCGGTCAGCTCCCGCAGCCCGGTGATCGAGATGTCGCGGCGCGCCAGCGCGAGGTCCCGGGAAAACGAAAGGGAGCGGAGCTTGAAAAACTCAAGTTCCTCTCCCTTGTAACGCAGCACCCCGTGGCGCCAGCCGTGCAGGCCAGACGCCGGAAGCTGGCGAAACAGGCCCCGGGCGCCGGCGTTGCGGACCCGCACGAACCGCCAGACGGCCGCAGCCCCCGCGAGGGCGCACACGATCAGAAGCGCAACAACCACAAACTTCATCCGCTACTCCTGTCCAGTGGAAACGCCGGTCTACCGCGCGAGACTTACACGCGCGTCCTACCCGGCAATTCTAGTGCGCCGCCCGTGCAATGCAATCAGCCGAACGACGGACGCAGGACGCGGAAATGCTCAAGCCCCCGCCACAGGGGCGAGGGCTTGAGGCTGTGAGACAGGCCTGCCGGGCCTAGCGGGCGGAGCTGCGGCGCACGGCCGCGAGTTCCGCCTCGGCGCGAGCCTTGAGAAGCTCGTCTTCATTGCCGAGCTCGCTCTCCGCGGAGGCCGAGTCGACCTCGTCGGCAAAGATGGCGTAGTCCGCGAGGACCGTCACCTTGTCGCCTTGCACGGAGAGGAAGCCGCCCTGCACCGCGGCGACGATCCGCTCGCCCTCAATCGGGCGGATGGTGACGACGCCGTTCTCCTTGAGCTGGCCAAGAAGGGGCTCGTGGCCGGGCAGAATGCCGATCTCACCCTCGGTGGTCTGGGCCGTGAGGATGCTGGCCTGACCCGACCAGAGCATGCGGTCGACCGAGACCAGTTGCACGGTGATTTCAGCCATGTCGGCCCTCCTACTTCTCCTGCAGCTTCTTGTACTGGGCCTCGACGTCGTCGAGACCGCCCAGGTTGGAGAAGGCCTGCTCCGGGTAGGCGTCGAACTCGCCCTCGCAGAGCTTGTCGAAGGCGTCGATCGTCTCCTCGAGCGGCACGTAGGAGCCCTCGTCACCGGTGAACTTCTTCGCCACGAAGAAGTTCTGGCCGAGGAAGCGCTGGATCTTACGTGCGCGCATGACGGTGACCTTGTCCTCTTCGGACAGCTCGTCCATACCGAGGATGGCGATGATGTCCTGCAGCTCCTTGTTCTTCTGCAGGATACCGATGACCTTCTGGGCCACCGCGTAGTGGCGCTCGCCGACGATGCCCGGCTCGAGAATACGAGAGGTCGAGGTCAGCGGGTCCACCGCGGGGTAGATACCCTTCGAGGCAATCGAGCGGGAAAGCTCGGTGGTCGCATCGAGGTGGGCGAAGGTCGTCGCCGGGGCCGGGTCGGTGTAGTCGTCCGCCGGGACGTACACGGCCTGCAGCGAGGTGATCGAGCGGCCCTTGGTCGAGGTAATGCGCTCCTGCAGCACGCCCATCTCGTCGGCAAGCGTGGGCTGGTAACCCACAGCCGAAGGCATGCGGCCGAGAAGCGTCGAGACCTCGGAACCGGCCTGGGTGAAGCGGAAGATGTTGTCGATGAAGAGCAGCACGTCCTGGTTCTGCTCGTCTCGGAAGTACTCCGCCATGGTCAGGCCGGACAGGGCCACGCGCATACGGACCCCGGGCGGCTCGTCCATCTGGCCGAAGACAAGGGCGGTATCGGGAAGAACGCCCATGTCCTCCATCTCGAGGAAGAGGTCGGTGCCCTCACGGGTGCGCTCGCCGACGCCGGCGAACACGGAGGTACCCGAGAACTCGCGGGCGATACGGGTAATCATCTCCTGGATGAGAACCGTCTTGCCCACGCCCGCGCCGCCGAACAGGCCGATCTTGCCGCCCTTGACGTACGGGGTGAGAAGGTCGATGACCTTGATGCCGGTCTCCAGGATCTCGGTCTTGCCCTCGAGGTCCTTGAAAGCGGGCGGCTCGCGGTGGATGCCCCAGCGCTCGCCGTCCTTGCCCACCGACGGGTCGTCCAGGCACTCGCCGAGCGCGTTGAACACGTGGCCCTTGACCTGGTCGCCGACCGGGACGGAGATCGGGTTGCCGGAGTCGCGCACCTGGGCGCCGCGAACCAGACCGTCGGTCGGGGCCATGGCGATGGTGCGGACGAGGTTGTCGCCCAGGAACTGGGCCACCTCGAGGGTGATGGTCCTGGACATCTGGTCGAGCTCGATGTCGACGTGGAGAGCGTTGTAGAGCTCGGGCAGTTCGCCGCGCGGGAACTCCACGTCGACGACTGCGCCGATGACGCGCACGACGCGGCCGTTGTCGGAACCGGCAGGGTTCTGCGTGTTCACGGCCCCGCCCGACGGCTCGTCGTTGCGCTCCTCAATAGAGTGAGCAGTAGTCATGTTTTAGTCACTTTCTCCGCTACCGGACAGCGCCCCGGCGCCGCCGATAATCTCGGTGATTTCCTGGGTGATTTTTGCCTGACGGGCTTGGTTGGCCTCACGCGACAGGTTGTTGGCCAGGTCCGTCGCGTTATCCGTCGCGTTCTTCATGGCGGTTCGGCGCGAGGCGGACTCGGACGCCGAGGACTCCAAGAAGATCGAGTACAGGGTCCTCGAGACGTACGCCGGGAGCAGCTCCTCCATGAGGGTGTCCGGGTCCGGCTCGAAGTCCATGTCGGGCTGGACATCGCCGCTGGTGGTGAGCATGTCCTCCTGCTCGTAATCGAGCTCGGTGAGAACCGGCTCGATCGGCAGGAGCTGGTGGACACGCGCCTCCTGGGTCAGCATGGAGACGAACTCGGTGTAGACGACGTGCACCTGGTCGAAACCACGCACGCGCTCGCCTTCCGCAGCGTTCAGTCCCTCGCGCCACTCAACGTCGCCCTCGGAACCGGCGAGGAAGCCGTTGACGATGTGGTGGCGCACATCGTGCGTGCCCTCCCACGTCGGCTTCTGCGACCAGCCGGTCCACGCGCCAGCGACATCCATGTCGCGGAAGCGGAAGTGCGTGACGCCCTTGCCGCCCGTGACGTAGCGAACGACCTCGTAGCCGGCGTCGGTGAGCATGCGCTCGAGCTCCGCCGTCTTCTTCAGGACGTTGTGGTTGTAACCGCCAGCCATACCGCGGTCAGAGGTGACCACGAGGATTGCTGCGACCCGACCGTTCTCACGCTCGTGGAGCATGGGGTGGTCGAGGGAGCTCGCAGCCGCGAGGCGTTCCATGACGCGCAGCATCTCGTCCGCGTACGGCTTCGCCGCTTCGACGCGCTGCTGGGCCTTGGTGATCTGCGAAGTAGCGATCAGCTCCTGGGCCTTGGTGATCTTCTTCGTGGAGTTGACGGACCGGATGCGGTCACGCAATTCGCGAAGTGTTGCCATGGTGTACTCTCCTCCCTTCCTTTAGTAGTGCGTTTCCAAGCAGGGGGCTACTTGGCGCGGTTGACGTTGAGCTGGTGCTTGGAGACCTCGCTGGAATCCAGCGGCTCAGCCTCGGGCTCGCGCACGACGCGCTGGCCCTCGCTGGTCTGGAAACCGCGCGCGAACTCGTCGTTGACGCGCTTGAGCGTCTCCTTCGACTGATCGTCGAGGGCTGCGCCGCCGGCGATCTGCTCGTAGACCTCAGGGGCGTTGGAGCGGATGTGCTCCTGCAGCTCGGACTCGTAACGGCGGACGTCTGCGACGGGAACGACGTCGAAGGCGCCCTCGTTGGCCAGCCAGATGGAGATGATCTGGTACTCGACCGGCTGGGGGGAGTTCTCCGGCTGCTTCAGCAGCTCGACGAGGCGCTGGCCGCGCTCGAGCTGGCGCTTCGAGGCGGAGTCCAGGTCGGAGGCGAACGCGGCGAAGGCCTCGAGGTCGCGGTAGGCCGCGAGGTCAAGACGCAGGTTGCCGGCGACCTTCTTCATGCCCTTGGTCTGCGCGGCGCCGCCGACACGGGACACGGAGATGCCCACGTCGATAGCCGGGCGCACGCCCTGGTTGAAGAGGTCAGACTGGAGGAAGACCTGGCCGTCGGTGATCGAGATGACGTTCGTTGGGATGAAGGCACCCACGTCGTTCGCCTTGGTCTCGATGATCGGCAGCGCGGTCAGGGAGCCGGCACCGAGCTCGTCGTTGAGCTTGGCCGCGCGCTCCAGGAGGCGGGAGTGCAGGTAGAACACGTCGCCCGGGTATGCCTCGCGGCCCGGCGGGCGGCGCAGCAGCAGGGAGATGGCGCGGTAGGCCTCGGCCTGCTTGGTCAGGTCATCGTAAATGACCAGGACGTGCTTGCCCTGGTACATCCAGTGCTGGCCCAGGGCCGCACCGGAGAACGGAGCGAGCCACTTGAAGCCGGCGGAGTCGGATGCCGGGGCGGCCACGATGGTGGTGTACTCCAACGCGCCGTGCTCCTCGAGGGTGGCGCGGACACCGGCGATGGTCGAGCCCTTCTGGCCGACGGCGACGTAGATGCAGCGCACCTGCTTCGAGGGATCGCCGGTCTCCCAGTAGGACTTCTGGTTGAGGATGGTGTCGATGCAGACCGCGGTCTTGCCGGTCTTGCGGTCGCCGATGATCAGCTGGCGCTGACCGCGGCCGATCGGGGTCATCGCGTCGATGGCCTTGATACCGGTGGCCATCGGCTCCTCGACCGGCTGGCGGTCGAGAACGCCGGCGGCCTGCAGCTCAAGCGCGCGCTCCTCGGTGGATTCGATGGGGCCCAGGCCGTCGATAGGCTGGCCCAGCGGGTTGATCACCCGGCCGAGGAAGTTCTCCCCGACCGGGATGGACAGGACCTCGCCGGTCCTCTTGACTTTGTCGCCCTCGGTGAGGGTCTCGAAGTTGCCCAGGACAACGACACCGATGGTGTCGGTCTCCAGGTTCTGCGCTACGCCGATGACACCGTTGGGGAACTCGAGCAGCTCATTCGTCATGCAGCCCGGCAGCCCAGAAACCTGGGCGATGCCGTCTGCAGCCGAAGTCACCACGCCGACCTCCTCACGGGAGGCCTCCGCAGAGTAGCTCGAGGTGTAGTTCGCTATCGCGCTACGGATCTCATCGGAGGAGATCGTCAGCTCCGCCATGTTCTTCCTGCTCTCGGTAGTTTGTTCCAGCATATTTTCTGTCTAGTAGGCCATCTGTGCGGCGAGGTCGGCGCGCAGGCGCGTGATCTTGCCGCGCGTGGAGCCGTCGATTTCCTCGTCGCCAACACGGACGATCATCCCGCCGAGGAGGCTGGGGTCAACCTCGGTGTGGATGGCGATGTCCTGGCCGTAAATGTTGTGAAGCTTGCCCGCGAGCGCCTCGCGCTGGGACTCGTTGAGAGCCTCGGCGGTCGCCACGCGCGCGACGGTCTTGCCGCGCAGCTCCGCGACCTCCGCGGCGACTGCGGCGAGGTCGTCGATCGGGTTGCGCTCGGGGCGGCCGATGACCTGCAGAGCAAGCGCCTCGGTGAACATGGTCACCTTGCCGTAGATGACGCTTGCCAGCAGGCCGCGCTTCTGCTTCGCCTCTGCCGTCCTGTCGGAGAGCAGCTGGGTGAGCTGCTTCTCGTTTTCCAGCAGAACCGAGAGCTGGAAGAGCTCGCTCTCCACCTGCTCGAGCTGGCCCTGCCCCTGCGCGCCGAGCATCAGTGCACGGCGGCCGAGGTGGACGAGACCGCGACGCATGTCGCGCGACGAGGACCACTCCTGGCTGGCTGCTGCGTGCAGGATCTGGCGCGTCGGCTCCGCCACCTTGGCGCCGAAGACATCGTTGAGGATGCCCTCGCGCTGGGTGGCGTCGAGCGACGGGTCGGCGGCTGCGACGCGCAGGGCGCGCTCGCCGTCGAGCTGGTCGACGACGAGGAAGAGCTCGGTGCCGATCTGCGCGGCTACAGCGACGGAGTCGTCGGCGGTGCGAACCAGCTCATCGAGCTTGTTCGCCACGGTCTTCTGTGCTTCGCGACTAGCTGCCTTCATCTCGCCTACTTCCTCGTCGAGACGCCGTTGAGCCCGTCGAGCTCAGCAAGGAAGTCGTCGATCGTGTTGGAACGGCGGGTGGAATCCGACAGCTCCGTGCCGAGCAGGCGCTCGGCGAGGGAGATCGAGTTCTGGCCCATCTCGTTGCGCAGCTCCGAGACAACCTGCTCGCGGGATGCGAGCAGCTGCTTCTCGCCGGCCTCGACGATGCGGCGGGACTCCGCCTCAGCGTTGGCGCGAGCCTGTGCCTCGATCTCCTTGCCGCGCGCACGGGCGGCCTCGCGGATCTCGGCGGCCTCGGCGCGTGCCTCGGCCAGCTCGGCGTTGTTCTTTTCCAGGGCAGCCTTGGCCTCAGCCTGGGCGACCTGAGCACGCTCAATGCCGCCCTTGATCCGATCTTCGCGCTCAGCGAGAACTTCCTGGAACTTGGGAAGGACATACTTCCAGAACAGCAGGAAGACGACGATGAAGACGACCAAAGACCAGAACACGTCGTACATGGGAGGCAGGAGGATCGAGGGCTCTCCCTCCATCGGGAGGTGCTCGCCTTCCGCCGCCACGATAAATTCAGTGACGTTCGTCATAGGTTGCTCCTGATCTAAAAAGGTTTACGTTGTGGCGTTGGTTCTTTTTAGAACAGGAAGCCGGCAACGAGGCCGATGAGGGCGAGCGCCTCGACGAAGGCGATACCCAGGAACATGGTGGTGCGGAGCTGGCCGGCCATCTCCGGCTGGCGAGCCATGCCCTCGACGGTCTTGCCGACGAGCATGCCGATGCCGATGCCCGGGCCGATGGTGGCGATGCCGTAGCCGATGGACTGCAGGCCGTCGAAGGCGGTGACGGTCTCGTTTGCCTGAGCGAGGATGATGTCGTTCATGTGAAAGTCGTTCCCTTTCTTGGTGCCCTCCCGCGTGGGTCGCGGTGAAGGGCGAGTGACGAAATGTGTGGGGTTATTCAGTTTGGCCTGTTGCTTCGCGCCATTGCTGTTGCGATTTAGTGCGCATCCGCGTGCAGCGAGAGTTCAATGTACACAGCCGTCAGGAGGGCGAAAATGTACGCCTGCAGGAAGATGATGATCAACTCGTACAGGGTGAACAGCAGCGCTGCGACGAGGGTGAGCCCACTCAGGCCCGTCCATGCGTTCAGCTGCCAGAAGAAGAAGTTCGTGGCGGAGTAGAGCAGGACGAGAATGATGTGGCCCGCCAGGAAGTTCGCCATGAGACGAAGTGCCAGCGTGACCGGACGCAGAATGAAGGTCGAGAAGATCTCGATGGGCACCACCAGGAGATGGAGGAAGGGCGGCAGCCCAGGGATCACGACCGAGTGCTTGAAGTAGCTCACTCCGTAGCGCTGAACGCCGGCGTAGATCATCGCAATGTAGGCCACAACGGCGAGCACGATCGGCATGCCGATTCGCGAGCTCGGGGAAATGTTGAGGCCCGGGATGATCGTGGCCGCGTTCATGAACAGGATCGTGAAGAAGATGGTGGCGATAACCGGAAGGAATCGCTTGCCGTCCTTCTTGCCCAGCGTGTCTTCAGCGATATTGACGCGGACAAAGTCCACGCCCATCTCCGCCAGGTTCTGCAGGCCTTTAGGAACCAGCTGCGGCTTCCTAAACGCAATAGCAAAGAGGAGCACCAGGATTGCCGCCACGAAGAGGCGGACGATCATGATGCGATCCAGCGCGAACCAACCGTTGGCGAAGTCTGCGCCAACGAGCTGGCCGTACGTTTGCCCCGGGAAAAATTCTGGACCAAGTGCGGGCGCGTGGAAGGTACCCTTCATGCCCTCGGCCAAAGTTGTAACGCTCAGCGTTCTCTCCCGTTCTCGGGCCGCACCCGGCGAACGGGTGCGGTGCGATGGACGTCTTCAAGTCGACTGCAGCCGCGGCGGACTCCGTCGCACATCAGCGACCGCGGTGCAGGGGATGTTTCTTCAGGCAGTTCGACGCCAACTCGCAAGCAGGCCCATAGCTACCTCAAGCAAACCCAGCGGATAGCCTAACAGGTCGACGGGCATTCCGGCGTGTCAGGGGGTGGCTGTTTCGCACCCCCTCCCGGTTTCGCGGAAAGGTGGCCCGCCGGGGGCGCCGAGCAGCACTTTTACACTTTTGTAACATTTGTCACACACGCCTTGCCGGGCGCGCCCGGGCAGCGCCGCGCGTCAGCGGCCGATGTAGCCCACCCGCGAGGTGATCACACCCCACGCCTCCGCCGAGAGGACCACCACCAGGGCGATGATCGCGGTGACACCGAAGGCCGTGTGGTCGTAGAACTGCAGGTCACGGATGAGCACGAGGACGATGATCAAGACCACCATCTTGACCAGCCACCCGCCCAGCACTATCGCCATGGTCGTCGACGGCGAGGTCCCCGAGGTCGCGAGCACGGAGGCGGCGGTAAGCAGCACGAACCCCCCGCCGATGGCGATGCCGAGCAGCACCGCCCACAGCCCCGGCAGGCCGCGCGCGGCCCCCCACCCCATGAGCGAGACGATCGTCAGGCCGACGAGGACCCAGCCGCCGAGCCGCAGCGCCCGCACGAGGGGTCGGCGCGGGTCGTCGAAGTCTGTAGCGTCGGCGACGACGAGGTCGCGCTCGCTTGACGACGCCCCAGCGGCGCCGCCTCCGTTGTCATCTCGCGGGGAAGTGTTCACGGGGCCACATCCTACCGGCGGAGCCAGCGGCGAGGTAAACCTGCGGCTACCAGCACGGATCGGTGACGCATCGCGCAGCCACCTCGACCGTGGGCGCTCCGTCCGTGCACAACCCCCGGAAGAGGCCTACCCTGGCGCCCACACAACGAACCGACAACAGGAGGTCAACGTGTCCAGCACGGAAACCAACACCACCAACGACAGCGCAGCACCCGGCACCGTCGCCGTCATCGGCGCCCACGGCAAGGTGGCCCGACTCGCCATTCCCCGCCTCGCGGAGCAGGGCTACGAGGTCATCGGCGTCATCCGGAACCCGGACCACGCGGGCGACGTCGAGGCGGACGGGGCCACCCCGGCCGTACTCGACATCCAGGAGGCCGACGAGGCGGTGATCGAGGACCTGCTGCGCTCCCGGGGCGTCGATACGCTCGTGTGGTCCGCTGGTGCCGGCGGGGGCAGCCCGGAGCGTACGTGGGCCATCGACCGTGACGCGGCGATCCGCTCCATGGACGCCGCCGCCAAGGCCGGGGTGCGCCACTACGTCATGGTGTCCTACTTCGGCGCCGGGCCCGACCACGGCGTCGACGAGGACAACAGCTTTTACCCCTATGCGCAGGCCAAGACGGAGGCCGACGCCCACCTCGAGAGCTCGGGGCTAAACTTCACGCTGCTGCGGCCCAGCCGCCTCACACTCGAGGAGGCAACGGGCAAAATCGACGCCTCCTCCACCACCGCGAAGGAGACGAGCAGGGACAACGTCGCCGCGATGATCGCCGCCTCCGTCGCGCACGGTCCCGCCGCAGACGCCGCGCCGCTGAACAGGGTGATCGAGTTCAACGACGGCGAGACGCCCATCGAGGACGTCTTCAGCGCGTAAAATCCCCTAGCCCAGAAATCCCCTAGCCCAGTCGGGTGCGGGTCAGCGCCACCACCGCTTCCCTGCCCGCCCGGTTCGCACCCACCGTGGACTGGGACGGCCCGTAGCCGATAAGGAAGAGTCGCGGCTCGTCCAGGCTGCGCGAGGCCGCAACCCGATAGCCCCCGGCAGCGGTGCGCAGGCCCAGCGGGGCGAGGTGGCGCAGCGCGGGCCGGTAACCCGTTGCCCAGAGAATGACATCGGCGGGTTCGAAGCTGCCGTCCGGCATGCGGACCCCAGTCGGCTCGATGGACGCAAACATGGGGTGCCAGATGAGTACCCCGCGCTTCTCCGCTTCAATCACCCAGGGCTGGCGGCCCATTCCCGTGGCCCGCACCACGCTGCCCGGCGGCAGACCCTTCCGGGTGCGCTCGGCCACCTGTTCGACTCCCCTCGCCAGGCGGTCCGAGCCCAGTTCCTCCCAGACGGGTTCGCGGCGGCTCACCCAGAATGTGTCGGTGACGCGCGAGATCTCGTTGAGCAGCTGTGTCGCTGAGACGCCCGCGCCGACAACCACGACCCGCTTCCCCGCGAAATCCTCGGCGCTGACATAGTCGCGTGTATGCAGCTGCGTGCCTGCGAACGTTTTCTGACCGGGGTACGCAGGCCAGTAGGGACGGTCCCAGGTGCCGGTGGCGTTGATGATGAAGTCTGCGGTGATGGACGTGGCGTCGTCAAGCTCGGCGTGTAGCCGGCCTTCGGGCGCGAACGCTGGCTCGAGGCTCTTTCTCGTCACGCGTGAAACGGCGACGGGGCGGGCCACGCGCAGGTCGAACTCCTCCTCGAAGCGCGCGAAGTAGGACGGCACAGCCACGTTCGAGCGCTCATCCGGGCCGGGTGCCTCGAACGTCATCCCCGGCAGGTCGAAGATCCCGTTGACCGTGGACATGGTCAGCGAGTCCCAGCGGTGCTGCCACGCGCCACCCGGCGCCGGGTTTCGGTCCACCACCATGAAGGTCCTGTCTTCCTCGCCCGCCCGGGCCAGGGGGACGAAACCGCGTCGCTGCAGGTGATACGCCGCTGACAACCCGGCCTGGCCTGCGCCGATGACGAGGACATCCGTGAACATGGGCCCGCGCTACTGAGCCCTCGGCCCGATCTTGCCCTTCATCAGCGGCACCGCCGTCAGCGCTGCCGCCCCGACGAGGGCCACCGCCGTGAACGTGGCCGCCCAGGTCACAGGCACGACAGAAAAGCTCACCGCGCCGAAGGCCACGGCGGAGACCCAGAGGTAGAGCACCAGGACCGTGCGGCGGTGCGTGTGCCCCAGGCGCAGGAGGCGGTGGTGGATGTGCCCCGCATCTGCGGCGAAGGGGCTCTGGCCCCGCGCTGCGCGGCGCACCACCGCCCAGACGAGGTCGAGTACTGGCAGCGCCACCGCCGCGAGGACCACGACGATCGGGCTGATCAGAGCCACGAAGTCGGCAGCGCCGTAGAGCGACATGTTGATCTTGCCGGAAGCGGAGATCGACGCCGCGGCGAGCAGCAGGCCGATGAGCATGGCCCCGGAGTCGCCCATGAAGATGCGGGCGGGTTCAAAGTTGTGTGGAAGGAACCCGCCGCAGATCCCCACCAGCGCCGCGCAGATGATGGCGGGCGGGTAGGCGGACACGGCCCCGCCCTGGTCGTGCAGCACGGTCAGGGAAAACAGCAGGATGGCCCCGCCGGCGATCATGCCCAGTCCGGCGGCGAGGCCGTCGATGCCGTCGACGAAGTTGATCGCGTTGATGAGCAGCACCGTGAACACCGCGCTGACCACCACCCCCTGGACCTGGTCGAAGATGAGCGTGGTGCCTCCCCCGCCGGGAAGGTAAAACACGGTGAAGACCAGGCCGAGCAGGCTCATCAGCACGGCGGCGAAGAACTGGGCGATGAGCTTGGTCACCGCGCCGAGCTCGTAGAGGTCGTCAATCACGCCCGCCACGACGATGGCGAAGGCCCCGGCCACCACGGCCGTCATCTCCGGGGTGACGGGGGCGAAGCCCCGCGTGAGCGCGGGCAGCTGCTGGGCGAGGAACACCGCCGAGACGAAGCCGGTGAACATGGCCACCCCGCCGACCGAGGGCGTCGGCTGGGTGTGCACGTCGCGCTGGCGGATCTCCGCCACGCGCCCCGTGCGCACGAGCAGCGAACGCACCAGCCCGGTGGCGAGGTACGTTATCGCGGCGGCGACGAGCAGGACCAGCCCCAGCTCGCGCAGCGGCACTCCCGCTCCAGACATCTACTTCCTCCGCAGCTGCTCCGCGTCAAGGCCAAGGACTTCACCGATGCGCTCGGCGGAGATGGCGCCCTCGCGCAGGATCACGGGGGCGGGCCCGGAAATGTCGATGATGGTGGAGGGTTCCCCCACCTCGGAGTCGCCACCGTCAAGGTAGACGGAGATGGCGTCGCCGAACTGCTGCTTCGCGCCGATGGCGTGGGTGGGCGGCTCGTGGCCCGAGATGTTGGCGCTGGAGACGGCCATGGGGCCGACCTCGCGCAGCAGCTCGATCGCCAGCGGCTGGTTCGGCATGCGCAGCAGCACCGTCCCCCGGGTGTCGCCGAGGTTCCAGGGCAGGCTGGGCGCCTCAGGAACGACGATGGACAGCCCGCCCGGCCAGAATGCCTCCACCAGCGTCTTCGCGGTGTCGGAGAATTCGCGCACGAGACCCTGGATGGTCGACCAGGAGCCGACGAGCACCGGCACCGGCATGTCGGGCCCGCGGCGCTTCGTGGCCAGCAGGCGGGCCACCGCGTCGTTGTTGAACGCGTCGGCGCCGATGCCGTACACGGTGTCCGTGGGCAGGACCACGCACTGGCCCGCCCGCACTGCCTCCACGGCGGCCGCGAGGCCTTCCTTGCGCCCCTCGGGGTCCAGGCAGTTGTAGATCGTGCTCGGCATGAGTCTCCCTCGCTCGTGTGCGGTGTTCGGTCAGCGTTCTTCAGGCGTTCAGCTTACTCGCGGTGACAAAGCGGGCTCGACCGGTCAGGTCCTCGAGCACCTCCGCCCTGCTGAACGCGCCGCTTTCCCGCACCGCCGCGCGCGCCGCGTCCGAGGTGGTGTCGTCATGCTCGATGCCGAGGGCCCCGCCGGGGGCGAGCAGCCGAGCCGCGACGGGCACCAGCCCGCGGATCGCCTCCATCCCGTCGGCGCCGGAGAACACCGCCTCCGCGGGGTCGAAGTAGACCTCGGGCTCCAGCGCGGGGTCCTCCGGCACGTACGGAGGGTTGGCCACGACGAGGTCGACGGCGCCGGTCAGCTCCGCGAGCAGCTCCGGGTCGGTCATGTCCCCCGGCACAATGCTTAGCGACGCCACCCCGGCCCCCAGGTTGTCCTCGGCGTTCGCTCGGGCGTACCCGCGCGCCGCCTCCGAGCGCTCCACCGCGACGACGCGCGCGTCGGGCCGCGCCGCCGCGATGAAGATGGCCAGAGCCCCGGAGCCGGTGCCCAGGTCGACGACGAGCGGGTCGGCCACTGCCTCGAGGATGTCCACGGCCCACTGGGCCAGCACCTCGGTCTCAGGGCGCGGGATGAACACCCCGGGTCCGACGCGCAACTCGAGCGGGCCGAACTGGGCGGAGCCGGTGATGTGCTGCAGCGGCTCGCGGCGCGCCCGGCGGGCGATCGCGGCGGCGTAGTCCCGCTCGAAGTCGGCCGGGGCGTCGGTGAACAGGAGGTTGAGAGGTGGGACGTCGAGAAGCGATGCCGCGATGAGGCGCGCGTCGACCTCCGGCGTGGCGACGCCCGCGTCCCCCAGCGTGCGGGAGGCGCGGGCGATGAGGTCGCGCAGGCTACTCGGCTTCAAGGCGCTCCTGGCGCTCGTGGGCCTGGAGAGCCGTGATCAGCTCGTCCATGTTGCCGTCGAGCACCGAATCCAGGTTGTTGGCCTTGTAGTTGATCCGGTGGTCCGAGATGCGGTTCTCCGGCCAGTTGTAGGTGCGGATGCGCTCGGAGCGGTCCATCGTGCGGACCTGGGAGGCGCGCCCCTCGGCGGCCTCCGCCTCGGCCTTCTCGCGCTCCAGCTGGTCCAGGCGGGCCTGAAGCACCTGCATGGCGCGGGCGCGGTTCTGGATCTGGGAACGCTCGTTCTGGCAGGTCACCACGATGTTGGTGGGCAGGTGGGTGATGCGCACGGCCGAGTCGGTCGTGTTCACGCCCTGGCCGCCCTTGCCCGAGGAGCGGTAGACATCGATGCGCAGGTCCTTCTCGTCGATGTTCACCGAGCCGACCTCCTCCGGCTCCGGGTAGACGAGCACGCCCGCCGCCGAGGTCTGGATGCGGCCCTGCGACTCGGTCACGGGGATGCGCTGGACGCGGTGCACTCCACCCTCGAACTTCAGCTTGCTCCAGGCGCCGTCGCGCGAGGGCGTCTTCGACTTGATCGCCACGGTCATGTCCTTCGCCCCGCCCAGGTCGGACTCGGCGAGGTCGAGGACGTCCCAGCTCAGGCCGTGCTTCTCGCAGTACTTCTGGTACATGCGGGCGAGGTCGCCGGCGAACAGGGCCGCCTCCTCGCCGCCGGCGCCGGCCTTGATCTCCATGATGATGTCGTCGCCGTCGTGCTCGTCGCGCGGGGCGAGCAGGTCGGCCAGCTCCTCCTCGAGGCGCACGATCTCGCCCTCGAGGCGCTTGGCCTCCTCGGCGAACTCCTTGTCCTCGGAGGCCATCTCGGCCGCCGCCTCGTGGTCCTCGCGCGCCTGCACGAGCTCGTCGTTGGCCCTGATGATCGGCTGCAGCTCCGCGTAGCGCTTGGACAGCTTGCGGAAGCGGTCCTGGTCGCCCGCGATCTCCGGGTCTCCCATCTGGGCCTGGATGCCCTGGTACTCGGAGACGTAGTCGTCGACGAGCGAGACCTGCGAGACAGGGCTGCCGGTGTTCTTGGCCATTAGCTGTACTCCTCCTCGTCCTGGCTGGCCGCCATCGGGGCGGACTGCGCCACGCCCATGAGGAACTCGCCGTTGGACTTGGTCTTCTTCAGCTGCTTGATCAGCATGTCGATGGACTGCTGCGGGTCAAGCGCTGAGAGGATGCGGCGCAGCTTGTGCATGATACGCGCCTCCTCCGGGCTCATGAGCAGCTCATCCTTGCGGGTGCCGGAGGGATTGACGTCGACGGCCGGGAAGACGCGGCGCTCCGCGATCTTGCGGTCCAGCTTCAGCTCGGCGTTGCCCGTGCCCTTGAACTCCTCGAAGATCACCGTGTCGCCGGCAGAACCCGTCTCCACCATCGCGGTGGCGATGATGGTGAGCGAGCCGCCCTCCTCGATGTTGCGCGCGGCGCCGAGGAAGCGCTTCGGCGGGTAGAGCGCGTTGGAGTCCACGCCGCCAGACAGGATGCGCCCGGACGCCGGGGAGGAGTTGTTGTAGGCGCGGCCCAGGCGGGTGATGGAGTCGAGCAGGACGACGACGTCCTGGCCCATCTCCACGAGGCGCTTCGCGCGCTCGATGGCCAGCTCCGCGACGGCGGTGTGCTCGCTCGGCGGGCGGTCGAAGGTCGAGGCGATGACCTCGCCCTTCACGCTGCGCTGCATGTCGGTGACTTCCTCGGGGCGCTCGTCGACGAGCACGACCATGAGGTAGCACTCCGGGTTGTTCGTGGCGATCGCGTTGGCGATGTTCTGCAGGATCGTCGTCTTACCGGCCTTCGGCGGGGAGACGATGAGCGCGCGCTGGCCCTTGCCGATGGGCATGACCAGGTCGATCACGCGGGTGGTGAGGATGTTCGGCTCGGTCTCCAGGCGCAGGCGCTTGTTCGGGTACAGCGGGGTGAGCTTGTGGAACTCCTTGCGCTGCTTCGCCTCCCCCGGGCTCATCCCGTTGACAGAGTCGACGCGGACCAGCTGGTTGTAGCGCTGGCGGTTGCGCCCGTTGCCGTGGGAGTGGCTCTGGCCGTTCGCGCGGACCTGGCCGATCACGGCGTCGCCCGAGCGCAGCCCGTTCGAGCGGACCAGCTTGTTGTTCACGAAGACGTCCGCCGCGTTCTGGCGGTAACCCGTCGTGCGGATGAAGGCGGTGTTGTTGTCCACCACGTCCACGATGCCGGCAACCTCCTGCAGGTCAGCCGGGTCGAAGTCCTGGTTGTTGCCGTTGTGGCCGCCGTTGCCGCCCTCATGGTTATTGTCCCGGTTATCGCGGTTGTCGCGCCCCCGGTTGCGGTTGCGGCGGTTGCGGCGTCCGCGGCGGTTGCCGCCCTCGCCGTCGTTGCGCTCGTCGCGGTGGCCGCGGCCGTTGTCCCGGTTGTCCCGGTTGCCGCGGCCCTGCTGCTCCTCCTGGCCGGCCTGCTTGTCCTGCTGGTCGTTGCGGGCCTGCTTGTCGTTGCGGTCCTGACGGTCCTGACGGTCCTGGCCGCCCTGCTTGTCCTCGCCGTGCTGCGCGCCCGAGGCGTCGTGGGCGTTGTCGTTGCCCTGGCGGGCGCGGTTGCGGCGGGCGCGGCGCGCGGCGGAGCGCGACTCGTAGCGCTGCTCCTCGCCGTCGGCGCCGCCCTCGGCCTTGCCGCTCTTCATGGTCGCGGCCTCGTTCGGCTCCTGAGCGTCCCGGGTCTCCCGGTTGTCCCGGGCCTGCTGCGGCTGCTCCGCGGGAGCGTCCTGCCCCGGCGCCTGCTCGGCGGCGGGGGCGGCCGAGCGGCGGGCCGCGCGGCGGCGCGGAACCGAGGCGCCCTCGGACCCGGCGGGCTCGGCGCCCTCGCGACCCCCGGCTGCCGGTGCGTTCTCGGCCCCCTTGCGCGGCACGACGCCGGTGGAGATGGCCTGGATCAGTTCCCCCTTGCGCAGTCCGGAGAGGCCCTTGAGGCCCTGCTCAGCCGCGATCTTGCGCAGCTCTGGGATCTTCAGTGCAGCCAGGTTCTGGCCTGCTGCGGTGGTGCCCGATTCGGTCACGGATGTCCTTTCGTCGCTTGACCGGCGTCGATAATGCTCTCGCGATCTATTTCTGCGCTGTGTGCCGGAAGCTTTCGTGTGCAATTAAATCGTTGTGCTGCTCGCGCGGAGAGCGCTGCTGCGCTACTTCATCCGCCTGTCTCTCCCCTGCCGTTCGCGCACCCGCCGTCGGCGGGTGCGGTGCAAAGCTTCAGGAGGGGAGATCCGCAGCCCGCGCGCCGTCCGCGGCAACTGTGCCGTGCCCAGGTAGGTGCGGGCGCTGCGGGGATCGCTCATGGCGTTTCCCGAACGGGGAATTCACGGTCCCGCGCGTTATTGTAACGCACCGCGCAAATTTTACGCGGTTCCGGGGCGTCGAAAAGCTGGCGCTAGAGTGGGGGCATGCTCTCCACCATGCAGGAAGTGCCGTTTTCCGTCGGGCGGATCCTCGAGCACGGCGAGACGATCCACGGCACCACGAAGATCACCACGTGGCGCGCGGGCCGGGCGGAGGGGTCGAGCTTCGCCGAGGTCGGGGCCAGGGCGGCCGCCTTCGCGCACGCGATCCACGACGACCTCGGCATCGACGACGACCAGCGCGTGGCGACGTTCATGTACAACTGCGCCGAGCACCTCGAGGTGATGTTCGGCGTGGCGGCGAAGGGCGCGGTGTTCACCCCCCTGAACGTGCAGCTGGTGGAGGACCAGGTGGCCTACGTGGTGAACCACTCCGAGGCCGAGGTCGTTGTCGCCGACCCCCGCCTGGCGGGAAAACTGGGGCGCATCCTCGCGGGCTGTCCGAAGGTGCGGGCGGTGGTCTTCACCGGGCTCGAGCCCATCCACGAGCCGGCCCGGGAGCTGCCGGAGCGCATCGAGGTCCACAGCTACGAGGCGCTTCTCGACGGCAGGTCGACCGTCTACCCCTGGCCCTCGCTGCCCGAGAACACCGCAGCCGCGCTGGTGTACTCCACCGCGACGACGGGCGCGCCGAAGGGCGTGGCCTACTCGCACCGTTCGATCTGGCTGGAGGCGATGAGCCTGCGCGCCACCGACTCCCTGGCCGTCTCCCACGGCGAGTCCTTCCTTTGCTGCATCCCGGTCTACCACGTGCTGAGCTGGGGTGTTCCCTTCTCCGCCTTCCTCGTCGGCGCGCCGCTGGTGCTGCCGGACTCCGACATGTCCGCCCCGACGCTGGCCAAACTGATCGCCAGCACGCACCCGCGTGTCGCGCACGGCGTGCCCACGCTGTGGATCCAGCTCATGGTGCACTACCTGCACAACCCGCCGGAGCGCATGAGCCTCACGGAGCTCTACGTCGGCGGCTCGCCCGCCCCGCCGGCGCTGATCAAGTTGTGGGAGGAGCGCTACGGCGTGGACGTCGTGCACGTCTGGGGCATGACGGAGACCTCCACGGTGGGCACGATCGCCCGCCCGCCGTCGGGGGTCTCCGGCGAGGCGCGCTGGGCCTACCGCGTCTCGCAGGGCCGCTTCGCCCCCTGGCTGCAGTACCGCGTGGTCAACGACGGCGAGGTCATGGCCTCCACCGACCGCTCCCAGGGCGAGATCCAGGTGCGGGGGAACATGGTCGCCGCGTCGTACTACCACTCCCCCACGCAGGAGCCGGGGGAGATCGCCAGCACCTTCCGCGGCGAGGAGATCACGGACGCCCGCAATTTCTTCACCGCCGACGGTTGGCTGCGCACCGGCGACGTGGGCACGGTGACCAACGACGGCTTCATGACGCTCTACGACCGCGCCCGCGACGTCATCCGCTCCGGCGGCGAGTGGATCTACTCCGCGCAGGTGGAGAACCTCATCATGGAGTCGCCGGTGGTCGTCGAGTGCGCGGTGATCGGCTACCCGGACCGCAAGTGGGGCGAGCGGCCGCTCGCCATCACGGTGCTCCACGAGGGCATCGAGCCCACCGCGGAGACGGCCGCCTCGCTGCGCGAGTCGCTGGCGGGCACGCTGCCGACCTGGATGGCGCCGGAGTACTGGGCGTTCGTCCGCTCGATCGACAAGACCTCGGTGGGCAAGTTCGACAAGAAGGACCTGCGCAAGCACCTGGCCAACAACAAGTTCGACATCATCTCGCTGCCCGGGCCCGGCAACCGCTCGCACGGCAACCCCACCACCGAGCAGGTCGAGGCCGCCTCCGAGAAGACCCGCCTGGACAACAGCGGGAGCTGAACCCGGTAGTTGACGGGGCCCGTACAATGAGGCCCACCATGGCTTCTGTCCCCCTCGAACTCGCCGACCGCTTCGGCCGCGTCGCCCGCGACCTGCGCGTCAGCCTCACCGACCGCTGCAACCTGCGCTGCACCTACTGCATGCCCGCGGCCGGGCTCGAGTGGATCCCGACGGAGCAGTCGCTTGACGACGCCGAGGTGATCCGGCTGGTGGGAATTGGCGTCGAGAAGCTTGGCATCCGCTCCGTGCGCTTCACCGGCGGCGAGCCCCTGCTGCGCCGCTCCCTCGAGGACATCGTGGCGGCGACGACGCGGCTGCGCACCGACGAGGGCCGCGCCCCGGCGACCGCGATCACGACGAACGCCCTCGGCCTGGACAAGCGCGCCGCCGGGCTCGCGGCGGCGGGGCTCGACCGGATCAACGTCTCCCTTGACTCGACCGACCGCGCGGCCTTCGCCGAGCTGACCCGGCGCGACCGCCTCGGCGACGTGCTCGCCGGCATCGACGCCGCGCTGGAGGCCGGGCTCTCCCCGGTGAAGGTCAACTCCGTGGTCATGCCGGGCGTGAACGAGGACTCGGCGTGCGACCTCGTGCGCTTCTGCCTGGACCGCGGCCTGCAGCTGCGCTTCATCGAGCAGATGCCGCTCGGACCGCGCGGCGAGTGGACGCGCGAGGGGATGGTCACCGCCCGCGATCTGCTGGACAGGCTCGCCCGCGAGTTCACGCTGCGCCCCGCCGCCGAGCCGCGCGGCTCCGCGCCCGCCGCGCTGTGGGACGTCACCGACGCCTCGGGCCGCAGCGGCAAGGTGGGCATCATTGCCAGCGTCACGCACCCCTTCTGCGGCGCGTGCGACCGCACGCGCCTGACCACGGACGGCGCGGTGCGCTCCTGCCTGTTCTCCGCGGCCGCCGAGGAGGTCTCGCTGCGCGACATGATGCGCGCGGGCGCCTCCGACGACGAGCTCGCCGAGGCGTGGGCCGCGGCGATGTGGAACAAGAAGCCCGGGCACGGCATTGACGACGTCGGCTTCCTGCAGCCGGAGCGCACGATGAGCGAGATCGGCGGTTAGCGGTGGCACGCGGGGTTTCCGGGGTGTCCGTGGCCGAGCACCTCGAACGGGTGCTCTCCCTGGCCTCCCCCCGGGTGGAGCGGGGTGTCGCGCTCGACCGCGCGGCGGGACGCGTCCTCGCTTCCGCGGCCGAGGCGGCGCTGCCCGTGCCGCCCTTCGACAACTCCGCGATGGACGGCTTCGCCGTGCGCGCCGCCGACCTGCCCGGCGAGGGGCCGTGGACGCTGCCGGTGGCGGGTGACATCCCCGCGGGCTCCCCGCCCCTCGACTGCCCGCCCGGCCACGCGGTGCGCGTCATGACCGGCGCGCCCGTCCCCCCGGGCGAAGGCGTCATCGTCGTGCCCGTGGAGCAGACAGACATTCCCGCCGGGCCCGTCCCGCTGCCGAGGCTCATCACAATCCACCGCGCGGACCCGGCGCGCAGCCACGTCCGCCCGCGCGGCGCGAACCTGGCGGAAGGCGCGGTCGCGGCGGCGGAGGGCACGGTTCTCGACGCCGGGGCGATGGCCGCGTTCGTCTCCGCGGGCGTGCGAAGCGTCGACGTGTACGACCGGCCGCGCGTCACGGTGGTCTCCACCGGCGACGAGCTTGTCCCGTGGCCGCGCGTTCCCGGCGCCGCGCAGCTGCCGGACTCCAACCTGCCCATGCTCGCCGGCCTCGCCGCCGCCAACGGCGCGGGCGAGGTGCACACAGCGCGCGCGGGCGACGCCCCGGGCAGCCTCTCGGCGCTACTTGACGACGCGGCGGAAACCTCCGACGTCATCCTCACCTCCGGCGGCATCAGCGCGGGCGCCTTCGACGTCGTCCGCGCCGCCGTCGAGCCGACGGGGCGGGCGTGGTTCGGCGGCGCGGACCAGCGCCCCGGCGGGCCCCAGGGGGCGGGGCGGTGGAACGGCACCGCGCTGCTCTGCCTGCCCGGCAACCCGGTGGCAGCGTGGGTGTCCTTCCACCTCTACGCCGCGCCCCTGCTGCGCGCCCTGCGCTGCGGCCGACCCGCCGCCGCCCCGCACCTGCGGGCGCGGGCGGGCGAGGGCTTCCGGCCGCCGCGCTCCCCGTCTCCCCAGGTGGTGCCGGTCCGCCTCGATCTTTCCGGCGCGGACCCCGTGGCCACCCCGTTTTCGCGCAGCGCCCACGGCTCCAGCGACGTCGCCTCCCTCACCGGCGTGTCCGGCTACGTCGTGCTGCGGCCCGGGCCGGTGCCCGATTCCCTCACCGTCTACCTGACAGAAAGCTAGCCATGAAGTTCACCCACCTCACGTCTACCGGCCAGGCGCACATGGTCGACGTCACCGAGAAGCAGCCCACGGTGCGCGCCGCCACCGCCCGCGGCGAGGTCGCCTGCTCGCCCGAGGTTCTCGCGGCGCTTCGCGACGGCACCGTGCCCAAGGGCGACGTCCTGGCCGTCGCGCGCGTGGCCGGGATCTCCGCCGCGAAGAAGGTGCCCGACCTGCTGCCGCTGGCCCACACCATCGGGGTGCACGGCTGCTCGGTCGACCTGGACATCCGGGACGACCACGTCGCCATCGAGGCGACCGTGCGCACGGCGGATCGCACCGGCGTGGAGATGGAGGCGCTCACCGCCGTCAGCGTCGCTGCGCTGAGCGTGGTGGACATGGTCAAGGGCGTCGACCGCAGCGCCTACGTGCGCCGCATGGGCATCACGGCGAAGTCGGGCGGGCGCTCCGGGGACTGGTCGCGTGAGCTGCCCTAAGCCCGGGGAGATCGGGGTGGTCGTCCTCGCCGGGGGCCGCTCGACGCGCATGGGCGCGGACAAGGCCCGGGTCAGGGTGGGGGGCAGGCGGCTCGTCGACAAGCTTCTCGACGCCCTCCCCGCCCCTCACCCCGTCATCGTCGTCTCGCCCGAGGACCTGGGGGTGCCGACGGTGAGCGAGGACCCGCCCTACGGCGGCCCGGTGGCGGGGATCGCGGCCGGGGCGCGCGCCCTGGACACCCCGTTTGTGGCCGTCGTGGCGGTGGACGCCCCGCACTCGCCCGGCCTGCTGCCGGCGCTATCGGCGGCCCTGGGCACCCACGACTGCGCCGCGATCGTCTCCGCCGACGGTGCCGTGCAGCCCTTGTGCGCCCTGTGGCGGCGCGACAGCCTGCTCGCGGCGTTAGACGCCGTGGGTGCGCGCGACGCGGCGGCGATGAAGCTGCTGCGCGCCGCGGGCTCCGTCGCGCTCGTAGACGGCGACGGCCGCGAGCGCGACTTCGACACCCCCGGCGAACTCTCCGAGCTCGGGGACGTCGACCTCGGGGACTCGGCGCCGTGACCCTCAACTGCAATAGGTAACGTTCACTACAAAACCGACCCCACAGGAGGAGACCATGCGTGTGACCCGCGCCGCCGCAGCGCTGCTCGCCGCCGCCGCGCTTGCCGGCTGCTCGCCGTCCGGAACGACCGGGCAGGGCGGGCCCGACGAACTGGTGGTCCTCGGGGCGGCGTCGACACGCGTGCTCAACGAGGACATCCAGCGCCTCTCCCCCGACGCACTCACCTTCGTCAACGCGGGCTCCTCCGACCTGGTCCAGCAGCTTCGCGACGGCTCCCCCGGCGACCTCCTCATCACCGCCGACCAGAGAACCATGGACGCCGCCGTCGCCGACGGCGTGGCCGACAACCCCCGCGTGGTGGCCACCAACTCGATGGTTCTCGTCGTTCCCCGGGGCAACCCCGCCGGCATCACCCGGGTTGAGGACGTGCAGCGCGAGGGCGTCCACCTTGTCACCTGCGACGCCCAGGTGCCCTGCGGCGCGGTGGCCGGCCAGCTCGCGGAGGCGAACGGGCTGGCCCTGGCCCCGGTTTCGCTCGAGCACAACGTGGCGGACACGCTGGGCAAGGTCGTCTCCGGGGAGGCGGACGCAGGCTTCGTCTACCGCACCGACGCCGCGGCCGCGGGCGACGCCGTCGAGGTCATCGAGATCCCCCACGCCGAGGAGTACCCGAACTCGCTGGTCGCCGCCGTGACCACCGGCACGCAGCACAGGGACGAGGCCGGGCGGCTGCTGGAGACGCTCAGCGGCGAGGAAATGGCGCAAGCCTGGTCCCGCCACGGCTTCACCCCGGCGGGGTAGGCGCCAGTGACCGGCCCAACCCAGGCAACCACGAGACCGCCGTACCCGGCCGCGCGCCCCACCCCCGCGGCCGTGCGCGTGCTCGGGTTGGTTGCCCTGGCCACCATCGTCGCGCCGGTCGCCGCGCTGGGCACGCGGGTGCCATGGGGGCGGATCGGCACCATCCTCGCCGCGGAGGAGACGGCGCAGCTCCTGCGCGTCACCGTGGCCTCCTCCCTGCTCTCCTGCCTGATCACAGTGCTCATCGGCGCGCCGCTGGCTCTGTGGATGCGCAACCTGCGACGCGGGGCGCAGCTTGCCCGCCTGCTCGTCCTGGTCCCGCTCGCCCTACCGCCGGTGGTCGCGGGCCTGGCGCTGACAGCCCTCATCGGGCGCCGAGGCCTCGCAGCACCGGTCCTTGACCTGCTCGGGGTCCAGTTCGCCTTCGCCTTCCCCGGGGTGGTGGCCTCTCACGTCTTCGTCGCGCTGCCCTTCGTGGTGATCACCCTCGACTCCGCCCTGCGCCAGCTCGACGGCGAGGTCCTCGACTCCGCCGCCGGGGTGGGCATCTCGCCGTCCCGGGCGACGCTGCGCATCACGCTGCCCGCCGTCGCGCCGGCGCTCGTCTCCGCCGCGGGGCTGGCGTGCGCGCGCTCGCTCGGCGAGTTCGGCACCACGCTGACCTTCGCCGGCTCCCTACCGGGGGTGACGCGCACAATGCCGCTGGGGATCTACATCGCCCGCGAGATCGACCAGCCGCTCGCCTACGGGCTGGCCGCGGTGCTGACGGGCCTGGCGGTTGCCACGCTCGCCCTCACCCTCCTGCCGTCTGCTCTGTCGGGCCGCGGGCCCGCGCCGCGCCCGCGTGTCACGGGCTCGATCGACGCCGCCGCGCTGGAGCACCTCTGCCGCCCCGCGGCCGACGGGCCGGAGGTCTCGGTGGGCGGCGCCACCTTCCCGGCCGGGGCGACCACGGCGCTGATCGGCCCGAACGGCTCGGGCAAGACCACCCTTCTGGGGCAGATCGCCGGGCGGCTCACGGGCCCGGAGGTCCGCATCGCCGGGCGCCGCGTCGACGGCCTGCCCGCCCACCGGCGCGGGGTGGTCATGCTCACCCAAACCCCCGGCCTGCCGCCCACGTCCACCCCGCTGAAGGCGGTGGCGATGGTCACCGGCGAGGTGAGCGCGGCGGGTTCGCTCCTGCACGCCGCCGGGCTCGCCGAGCTTGCCGACGTCCCCGTCCGCGCCCTCTCCGGCGGCCAGGCTGCCCAGGTGTCCCTCGTCCGGGCGCTGGCGGCGCGCCCCCGCGTCCTGCTTCTCGACGAGCCCCTCGCCGCCATCGACGTCGACTCCGCCCGCCGCTGGCGCCACATCCTGCGCGCCACCGCCTCCGGCCGCACCGCCATCGTGGTCACGCACAACCCCCTCGACATCGCCGCGCTGTCCCAGCACACCGCGGTGATGGAGCGGGGAGATGTCGTTGCGCTGCGGCCCACGGGCGACGAGCTGCGCGCCCCGAGCACCGCGTTTTCCGCGCGCCTGGCCGGGCGCAACCTCCTGCCCGCGACGCTGACGAGCGGCGCCCGCCCCGGCCAGCCGGGCGTTGCGCGCACGCCGTACGGCCCACTGAGGGCAACGGCCGCGGCAGCTTGCGAAGCCGGCCAGCCGGTGGTGGCCGTCTTCTCCCCCGCCGACGCGCGCCTGACGGACCCGGCCAGCGGCGACCTGCGGGCGCGGGTGCTCTCCCTGACCCCGACGGCCTCGGGCGGAGTGGACATCGAACTTGACGCCGGAGACGGAGTTCTCGTGTGCCCCACGGGACGGGACGAGGCGCTCGCGCTCGAACCGGGGGCGTGGGTCGGCGTCCACGTGCCCACCGGCGCGGCCCTGACTTACGCTCCTCGGGCGCTCCGGCGCTGAGCTCGATGCCGGACCAACCCATGTTTCGTCCCTCTTACGTGGAAGAAGCAATCGAGGACGGATCACGCGTTCGACAGCAGCGCCACGCAAAGACCTTCAGGAACAGGCGCACAGGACAAGATCGAAAGGGTAAGGATCCGCTCGCGGAGGCCGGATCGGTGGATTCTTGCCCTTCCGTTCTTCACCTCGGGAGTCGCTCCGCCGCAGGAAGAAGCCTCACGTGAACGCGCGGGTCCACCTCGTCAGCCGAGCCCACCTAACCCCCCGCAAACGGTGGCAGCACATCCACCCGCGCGGCACTCTCCAGCGACCGGTCCCGCCCGGCTCGGGCGCCGTCGACGAGGAAGGTGCAGCGCTCCACGACATCCGCCAGGCTCAGGCCCGCGTCGGTGGTGCCGGTGTGGCGGGAAGTGGCGTCGTCAAGCAAGTGCCCGAGGGTGGGAAACTCCCCGACCTCTTCCTCGCGGACCCCGGCGGCGGCGCGGGCGGCGGCGAAGTAGTGGATACGCATGGCCCTCATCCTAGGCCAGCATGCTTACTCTTAGGCCATGAGTAGAACCCCCGAGGAGCACGCTGCGGCCGTCCGCGCTCTGCTCCCGCCGCGCCCCGCCTCGCGGGTGAGTGTCGCGGACGCAGCGCGCCTCCGGGCGCGGCTCGCCGCCGACGTTCGCGCGCGCGAGGATCAGCCCGGCTTCGACAACTCGCAGATGGACGGCTACGCGGTCGGCTCGCTCGAGCCCCGCTTGGCGACGTCCGGCCCCACCATCCCGGCGGGCACCGACCCCGCCTCCCTCTACCCCGCCGGCCTGGGCGCACTCGCCGCCCCGATCATGACCGGCGCGCGGCTGCCCGCGGGCACGCGCGCCGTTGTACCCGTCGAGCGCTGCTCACCCGCCGAGTTCGTGGCCGAGGGCGAGCAGGTCGGGCTGCCGAAGGCGACGGCCGGCCAGTTCTGCCGTCGGGCGGGCTCGGACATCCGCGCGGGCGAGGTGCTCGCCCCCGCCGGCGCCGAGGTCACCCCGGCGCTGTACGGCTCGCTCGTCGCCCAGGGCATCGAGACCGTCGAGGTGGTCCGCCAGGCGCGGATCCTGATCATCACCGGCGGCGCGGAGGTCGGCGCGCCGGGCTCGACGGTGGGCGCGGCGTCCGTGCGCGACACCAACGGCCCGCTCATCGAGCTGCTAGCCCAGCGCCACGGCATCGCGGTGGCGGGAAGAATAACCACTGACGATGACCCTGCCGCCCTCGAGCGCGCCGTGGGCGAGGCTATGCAGCGGCTCGCCCCGGATACCGTGGTCACTTCCGGCGGCATCAGCCACGGAAAATTCGAGGTCATCCGCCAGGTGTTTGCCGACGGCTGGTACGGCCACGTGGCCCAGCAGCCTGGTGGGCCGCAGGGGCTGTCCACCTTCCGCGGGGTGCCCGTGCTCAGCCTGCCGGGCAACCCTGTGTCCACGCTGGTGAGCTTCCGGCTCTACGTCGCGCCGACCCTCGGCCACGCCCCGGAGCCCGTCCTGGTTCCCCTCGCCGAGCCGGTGACCGGGCTCGAGGGCCGCGAGCAGTTCCTCCGCGGCCGCTTCGACAACGGCCGCGCCGCCCCCGTCGGCGGTGCCGGGTCCCACCTGCTGGCCCAGGCGGCGCCGGCGCAGTGCCTGATCCGTGTGCCGGCGGGCGCGACGCTTCCGGCCGGGGACCTCGCACGCGTCTACCCTCTGTAGAGTGGTCGCCAACATGCGAAAAGCTTCAGTGATCGTCGCCTCCACCCGCGCCGCCGCCGGCGCCTACGAGGACAGCTCGGGCGCGTACGCCGTCGATTTCCTGCGCGCCCGGGGATTCGACACCCCCGACGCCACGGTGGTGCCCGACGCGGCCATCGCCCAGGCCGTGCACGAAGCCCTCGCCGCGCAGCCTGCGGTCCTGCTGACCTCCGGTGGCACGGGCATCACGCCGGACGACCTCACCGTCGAGGTCGTCGAGCCCCTGCTGGACAAGCAGCTGCCCGGCATCGTCCACGCCTTCTGGGCGAAGGGTCTGGAGAACACCCCGACCGCCGTGCTCTCCCGCGCCGTCGCCGGCATAGCCGGGCGCACCTTCGTGATGACGCTGCCCGGCTCCCGCGGCGGCGTCAAAGACGGCTGCGCGGTGCTCGACCCGCTCCTGGACCACATCCTCAACCTGGTGGAGGGCACTCATGGCCACTAAAGACCCCGACTACGTCGCCGCCCAGACCTCGAAGGTCACGGGCACGGCCATCACGGAGCAGCCCCTCGAGCAGCTTCTCGACGTCGCCGCGGCCGCCACCATGACCGAGGCGATGGGCGCGCTCGTGCGCTTCGAGGGCGTGGTGCGCAACCACGACGGCGGCGCGGAGGTCGCCGCCCTGAGCTACGAGGCCCACCCGAGCGCCGCCGCTGAGCTCGAGCGCGTCGCGGGCGAGGTGGCGGCTGCCCACCCCGTGCGCGTCTTCGCCGCCCACCGCACCGGGCCCGTCCCGATCGGCGAGATGGCCTTTGTGGTGCTGGTGGCCGGGGCGCACCGTCGAGAAGCGTTCGCGGCGTGCGCGGAGGTCGCCGACCGCGTGAAGGCCGAGGTGCCCATCTGGAAGGAGCAGGACCTCGCGGACGGCACCACGCAGTGGGTGGGCATTGAGTAGCCGCTACGCGCGCCAGGTCGCGCTCATCGGCCCCGAGGCGCAGGAGAAGCTGGCCGCGGCGCACGTCGCCGTGCTCGGCGCCGGGGGCCTGGGCTCGCCCGCCCTGCTCTACCTCGCCGCCGCGGGGGTGGGCACGATCACCGTCATCGACGCCGACACCGTCGACCTGACAAACCTGCACCGCCAGGTCATCCACTCGACGGCCGCGCTCGGAGAACCCAAGGCGGGCTCGGCGAAGCAGCGGATGGCGCAGCTCAACCCGCAGGTCCGCGTCAACGCCGTTGCGCAGCGCCTCACCTGGGACAACGCGCTCGATCTTCTCTGCGGCGCGGACGTGCTCCTCGACGGCTCCGACAACTTCGACGCCCGCCACGTGGCCAGCCACGCCGCGGCCCGCCTGGGCATCCCCCACGTCTGGGCCTCGATCCTCGGCCACGAGGCCCAGCTCTCCGTGTTCTGGGCGGGACGCGGCCCGGTCTACGAGGACCTCTTCCCCGCCCCGCCCCCGCCGGGCAGCGTGCCCTCCTGCGCGCAGGCCGGGGTGCTCGGGCCGCTGGTCGGGATGGTCGGCTCCGCGATGGCCATGGAGGCGCTCAAGCTCGTCACCGGGCTCGGCGAGCCGCTCGTCGGCCGCCTCGCCTACCTCGACTCACTATCCATGAGCTGGGAGTTCGTCCCCGTCGTCGCCGACCCCGGGGTCACCCGTCGCGTGCTTCGCGACGCCCCACCCCACGGCCCGGCCCAGGTCGACGCCCTCTCCCCCGGCGCGACCGTCATCGACGTGCGCGAACCCGAGGAGTTCGCCGCCTCCCACCTGCCCGGCTCCTTCAACGTCCCGCTGGGCGACATCCTCGGCGGCCACACCCCGCCGGAGGCGGAGAACGGCGCGGTGGTCGTCTGCGCGCGCGGGGTGCGCTCGGCGCAGGCGGTCGCCGCGCTCGAGTCGCGCGGCGTGCGCGGCCTGGCCAGCCTGCGCGGCGGGCTGGAGCGCTACACAGGCAACTAGCCCCGGGTCAGCCCTGGGTCAGTTCGGCCGTGGCGGGCCCGGCGATCTCCAGATCGATCACGCGCAGCGCGGCCTCGCGGGCGGCGTCGAGGATCTTCTCCGGCACGGGCTCGGTGCTCAGCACCAGCGCGGTCGGGCCCGCGCCCGACAGGAACGCGGCGTAACCGCGGTTGCGCAGGTGGTTGACCCACTCCGAGGTCACCGGCAGCACGTCGGCGCGGTACGGCTGGTGCAGCCGGTCGCGCGTGCCCTCCCACAAAAGCTCCGGGTGGTGCTGGATGGCCACCGTCATCACGGCCGTGCGCGAGACGTTGAAGCGGGCGTCGGTATGCGTGACGTGGCTGGGCAGCACCTTGCGCACCGCGTTGGTGGAGGCGTGGAAGTCGGGCACCAGCGCCGTCGCGCGGATCGAGGGGTGGACGTCGATGCCCACCGCCCGGTAGGAGGGGTGCGAGACGCCGTCGACGGGCACATCGGTCCAGGAGACCACCGCCCCGCCGAGCACGGAGGCGGCGGCGTTGTCGGGGTGGCCCTCGAAGGCCGATGCCAGCTGCACCACCTTCTCGGTGTCGAGCGGGGATCCCGCCAGGGTGTTCGCGGCCACGACGCCGGCGACGGCGGCGGAGGCGGACGAGCCCAGCCCGCGGGACTGCGGGATGGCGTTGGTGCAGGCGATCCTCAGCCCGGGCGCCTCGACGTCGGCGGCCTTCAGCCCCGAGCGGATCGCCTTGACCACGAGGTGGGAGGAGTCGCGGGGCAGCTCGTCGGCGCCCTCGCCGAAGATGTCGATCTCGAGGCCGGAGGCGGTGACCTCCACCTCGACGGTGTCGTAGATGCCCAGGGCCAGGCCGAGGGTGTCGAAGCCGGGCCCGAGGTTCGCCGAGGAGCCCGGGACGGTGACGGTGGCCTTCAGGCCGACGGGAAGTTCGATCGCCATGCCGCCCCCCTTTACGCATCGAGGCGGATGACGGAGTTGACCGCGCGCACGTCCTCGTGCTCGGTGAGCTTCGCGACGATCGCCTGCAGGTCCTTCTCCAGCGCCTTGTGCGTCACCACGATCAGGTGGGCCTCCTCGCCGGACTCCTCCTGGCGCACCGCAGACAGCGACACCCCGGCCTCCGCGAACTTCTGAGCGAGGTCGGAGAGCACGCCGACGCGGTCGTTGACCGTCATGTTGATGTGGTAGCGGGTGGGCACCTCGCCGAAGTCCACCACCGGGTAGTTCGCGTAGGGGTTCTCGGCCGGGGCGCGCCCGCCGTGCACCTTGTTGCGCGCGGCGCCGACGAGGTCGCCGAGGACGGCCGAGGCGGTCGGGGCGCCGCCGGCGCCGTTGCCGTAGAACATGAGGCGCCCGGCGGCCTCCGCCTCGACGAAGATGGCGTTGTAGGACTTGTCCACGCTGGCCAGCGGGTGCTCGTTGGGCACCAGCGTGGGGTGCACGCGCGCGTTGACGCCCACAGTGTTTCCCTCCTCGTCGGTGAGGCGTTCGCAGATGGCGAGCAGCTTGATGGTCTCGTCGGAATTCTTCGCTGCCTCGATGTCGTCGGCGGTGATCTTGGTGATGCCCTCGCAGTAGACGTCATCGTAGGTGACGCGGGTGTGGAAACCCATCGACGCCAGGATGGCCGCCTTGGAGGCGGCGTCGTGGCCCTCGACGTCGGCGGTCGGGTCCGCCTCGGCGTAACCCAGGCGGGTTGCCTCGGCCAGGGCGTCCTCGTAGCTCATGCCCGTGGAGGCCATCGCGTCGAGGATGAAGTTGGTGGTGCCGTTGACGATGCCGGAGATGCGCTGGACCTGGTCGCCGGCCAGCGAGCGGCGCAGCATGCCGACGACCGGGATTGCGGCGGCGACGGCGGCCTCGTAGTAAAGGTCCACGCCAGCCTCGTTGGCGGCGTCGGAAAGCTCGTCGGCGTGGGCCGCGACGAGCGCCTTGTTGGCTGTGACGACGGACTTGCCGTTCTTCAGCGCCTCGAGCACGAGCTCGCGCGGGTAGTCGATCCCGCCGATCAGCTCGACGACGACGTCCACGTCGTCGCGGGCGACGAGGCTGCGCGCGTCGTCGGTCAGCTCGATGCCCTGCACCTCGGGCGCGTCCCGGTGCTTGTCCAGGTTGGACACGGCGACACCGCGGACCTCGATGCGCCCGCCGATGCGGTGCTCGAGGTTGTCGGAGAACTCCCCGATGAGGCGCAGGACCTCGGTGCCGACGGTGCCCTTGCCGAGGATGGCCACGCCGACGGCCTCGCCAATTCCCTTGCCGGGGTAGTTCCCGTTGCGGTTTTCGGCATGTGTCGCAGTCATGTTCCTCGCTTGCTCCTGTCGTCGCAGTGGTTGGCTAACAGTGGGTAAGTGTACCGCTCAGTCTATATTGCGCGGCGATAATATTCGCTCCGGCCGCGGGCTAGTACTCGCGGGCCAAGATATCCTCGACCGTCTCGCGGCGCACCATCGGCGTGACGCGGCCCGCGCGCACGGAGACGACCGCGGGCCGGCCGAAGGAGTTGTAGTTCGAGGCCATGGAGTAGCAGTAGGCGCCGGTCGCGGCGAGGGCGATCAGGTCGCCGCTGGTGACGTCGTCGGGCCAGGCGGCGTCGTTGATGAGGATGTCGCCGGACTCGCAGTGCGAGCCGACCAGCCTCGTGTCCACCGGGGCGCCGTCGGTGAAGCGGTTGACCACGCGGCCGTCATAGGCGGACTCGTAGAGCGCCGGGCGGATGTTGTCGCTCATCCCGCCGTCGACGGAGATGTAGCGCCGCGTGGTGGTGTAGGAGGTGTGGACGTCCTTGATCGTGCCGGCGGTGTAGACCGTGACGGTCGAGGGTCCGGCAATCGCGCGTCCGGGCTCGACCACCACGGTTGGCGCCGCGATTCCCAGCTCGTCGGCCACGGCGCGCACCTCGCGAAGAAGGTCGCCGGCGACGGCGCTGACGTCGAGGGGTTCCTCCTCCGTCATGTACGCGATGCCGTAGCCGCCGCCGAGGTCGAGGTACTCGAGCGCGATGGAGCACTCCTCCCAGATCCGGCGGTAGAGCTTGAGCACGCGCTCGGCGGCCAGCTTGAAGCCCTCGGCGTCGAAGACCTGGGAGCCGACGTGGCAGTGCAGGCCCGTCAGCGACAGGTGCGGGGCCTCGATCGCATCCACGGCCGCCTTGAACGCCGAGCCGGAGGCGAGCGAGAGGCCGAACTTCTGGTCCTCGTGGCTGGTGGCGATGAACTCGTGGGTGTGCGCGTCGACGCCCGGCTTGACGCGCACGAAGACCTCCTGGGTGGCGCCGTACTCCCCCGCCACGGCGTTGAGCTCGGCGAGCTCCTGGTGGGAGTCGATCACCACGTGGCCGACCCCGGCCTCCACGCAGAGCCGGAGGAAGGAGCCGGACTTGTTGTTGCCGTGCACCGTGATCCGCTCGGCCGGGAAGTTCGCGGCGAGCGCGATGCGCAGCTCGTTCTCGCTGGCGACGTCCAGGGCCAGGCCCTCCTCGTCCACCCAGCGGGCGATCTGGCGGGTGAGGAAGGCCTTGGAGGCGTAGTGGACGTTGCCCGGCCCGCCGAAGGCGCGCGCCATGTCGCGGCAGCGGGAGCGGAAGTCGTCCTCGTCGACGACCATCACGGGGGTGCCGAATTCCTCGGCGACCTCGGGCAGGGGCACGCCCGCGACGGTGACCACGCCGTCCTCCTGGCGGGCTGCGCCGCGCGGCCAGACGTGGGCGGGCAGGTCGTTGAAGCTGTCCGGCTGGTGCACCGTCTACATCCTTTCCGGCGCGGAGACGCCCACAAGTCCGAGGGCGTTTTCCAGGACGTGGCGGGTGGCCATAGCCAGCGCGAGGCGGGCCGCGTGAATCGGCTCGGCGTCCTCGCCCGCCTTGGGCAAGATCTGGCAGGCGTCGTAGAACTTGTGGAAGCTGCTGGCCAGCTCCTCGGCGTAGCGCGCGATGCGGTGCGGCTCGCGCAGCTCGGCGGCCGCGGCGACGACGGCGGGGTACTCACCGAGGGTGCGGATGAGCTCGCCCTCCTTCTCGTGGGAAAGCAGGGAGACGTCGGCGTCGGTGTAGCTCACCTCGGCCTCGGCCGCCCTGCGCTGAATGGAGCACAGGCGCGCGTGGCCGTACTGGACGTAGTAGACGGGGTTGTCGGAGGACTGCTTCGTCCACAGGTCGAGGTCGATGTCCAGGGTCTGGTCCACCGAGGAGCGCACGAGGGCGTAGCGGGCGCCGTCGACACCGATGGCGTCGACGAGGTCGTCGAGGGTGATGATCGTCCCGGCGCGCTTCGACATCTTCACCGGCTGGCCGTCGCGCACCAGGTTGACCATCTGGCCGATGAGCACCTCGACGGCCTCGGGGTCGTAGCCGAGTGCCTGCGCGGCGGCGCGCAGGCGGGCGATGTAGCCGTGGTGGTCCGCGCCGAGCATGTAAATGGCCAGCGTGTGGCCGCGGTCGAACTTGTCGGCCACGTACGCGATGTCGCCGGCGATGTAGGCGGCGTTGCCGTCGGACTTGAGCACGACGCGGTCCTTGTCGTCGCCGAGGTCGGTCGAGCGCAGCCACCACGCACCCTCGGCCTCGTAGAGGTTGCCGTTGTCCTTGAGCGTCTGGATGGCCTTGTTCACGGCGCCCGTGTCGAATAGGGAGTTCTCGTGGAAGTAGACGTCGAAGTCCACGCCGAAGTCGTGCAGCGACTGCTTGATGTGCGCGAACATCATCTCCACGCCCTCGGCGCGGAAGGTCTCCTGTACCTCGGCGTCGTCGCCTTCGAGGGCGTCGGGCCGCTTCTCGACGACCCGGGCGGCGATCTCGGAGATGTAGTCCCCGCCGTAGCCGTCCTCGGGCGTCGGCTCACCCTTCGCCGCGGCGACCAGGGAGCGGGCGAAGCGGTCGATCTGCCCGCCGTGGTCGTTGAAGTAGTACTCGCGGGTCACCGTCGCCCCGGCCGCCTCCAGCACGCGGCCGAGCGAGTCGCCCACCGCCGCCCAGCGGGTGCCGCCGAGGTGGATCGGCCCGGTGGGGTTGGCGGAGACGAACTCGAGGTTGATCTTCTGGCCCGCGTAGCCGTGGCTGCGGCCGTACTCGCCACCCTCGCCGAGGATGTCGGTGACGATCTTGCCCTGGGCGCCGGTGGCCAGGCGCAGGTTGATGAAGCCGGGGCCGGCGACCTCGGCGGTGTCGATGGCGGGGTCGGCCGCGAGGGCGTCGACAAGCCAGCCGGCGAGCTCGCGCGGGTTGGTGCCAGCTTTCTTGGCCACCTGGAGCGCGACGTTGGTGGCGTAATCGCCGTGCTCGGGGTTGCGGGGGCGTTCCACGGTCACGGTGTCCGGGACGACGGAGGCGTCGAGGTCGTGGGTGGCGAGCACGCGCGTGGCGGCCTCTTTCACGGTGGTTGCGAGTTCAGCTGGCGTCATGGGGCACAAGTTTAAAGCACCCGCGGACACCGCACGCAGCATGCCCACAGCAACCCAGGTGCCATAGGTCACACTAATGTACTACCCCTGAATTCGTCACTTTCCTTCGGAAGGTGGCATATTGTTTTGGACACTGAACTTCCCAGACTCGAAAGAGCGTTTTCAATGGATCAATTTCAAGTGGTCACCGATGCCATCGCTGGCAGTGTGGGTCTTTCGGCGCTGGTGTCTGCCCTACCACTTCTGACCTTTTTCATCATGTTGTTGGGGCTGAAAGCCCGCGCGCACACGTCGGGTGCTGTAGCACTCGTCGTTGCGCTGCTGGTGGCCATCCTGGGCTTCAACATGCCCACCGGAATGGCACTTTCCGCAGCACTGCGCGGTGGGCTTTTCGGCCTCTTCCCCATTGTCTTTGTGATCCTGACGGCGATCTGGTTCTACCAAATCACCGTCGCGTCCGGCCGCTTCGAGGACCTGCGCCTCGTCTTCGACAAGATGGGCAACGGCGACGTGCGCATCCAGACCATGCTCATCGCATTCTGCTTCGGTGGCCTGCTTGAAGCACTCGCCGGCTTCGGTGCGCCAGTGGCCATCACCGCGACCATGATTCTGGCGCTGGGCATCCCGCCACTAAAGGCCGCAACTGTCGTGCTCATCGCGAACACCGCCCCCGTGGCGTTCGGCGCCGTGGCGATCCCCATCACCACAGCCGGTGACATGGGCGGCCGCACCCCCGAGCAAACCGAGAACATCGCCGCGATCGTGGGCCACCAGACACCGATCCTCGCGTTATTCGTTCCCTTCATCATCGCGCTAATTATCGACGGCTGGCGCGGCGTCCGCGAGACGTTGCCCGCGGCTATTGTAATCGGCGGCTCCTTCGCCATCGCCCAGTGGTGGACCTCCAACCACTTCGCTTACCAGCTCACTGACGTTGTTGCCTGCATCGTCGCGCTTGGGGCGGCATTCGTGCTCCTACGCTTTCGGCAGCCCTGCGGTGTCGACGCCATGCGCGAGCGCCTGGGCCTTCCGCACCGCGCCTCTCTGGACGGGGAAGAGGCCGAACTGCCGGCTAACCGAGTGTTCATGGCGCTTCTGCCGTACGCCGTGGTCGTGGTTGTCTTCGGCCTGGCCAACCTCGGCTCTGCCATCCCGAATTGGCTGAAGCAGTTCAAGATCTCTTTCCCGTGGCCGGGCCTGGACGGCAAGCTGCTCAATGCAGCAGGTGAACCTGTCAACAGCGACTACTCGTTCGCCTACATCAACAACCCGGGCAGCCTTCTGGTCATCTCTGCCATTATCGTGACCGTCCTGTACATGGTCTTCAACGAAAACGGACGTTACAGCCTGGCCTGGAGCCAGGTGGGTAAAGAATTCGTGGATACTGCCTGGAAGATGCGCTGGTCCGCGTTGACCATCATCCTCGTGCTGGCCCTGGCCTACGTGATGAACTACTCCGGCCAGACTGTCACGATCGGCGAGTTCTTCGCCAACCTCGGCCCGGCGTTTGCCTTCTTCGCCCCGGTGCTCGGCTGGGTGGGCGTGGCTGTCACCGGCTCGGACACGTCCGCAAACGCTTTGTTTGCCAACCTGCAGGTCACCGCCGCGCAGAACTTGGGTCTGAACCCGGACCTGTTGCTGGCCGCAAACACCACCGGAGGCGTCGTGGGCAAGATGATTTCGCCGCAGACGCTCGCCATCGCGGCCACCGCGGTGAACATGGAGGGCAAGGAGTCCGAGATCTTGAAGAAGGTCGTCGGGTGGAGCTTCGGACTCCTCATCGCGGTATGCGTGATAGTGTTCCTTCAGTCGAACGTCCTCAGCGCGCTTGCGCCGGTCGTTCCGTAACCGACAACTGAATATCGGAGCCCTCGAGGTCGTCACAGCATGCGGGGGCTTCCACTTTCCCTGTGATCTCTCAAATTTAGGAGTTCGAACATGCGAGTAGCACTGTTTTCTACTTGTATCGGCGACGCTCTCTTCCCCGACGCACACAAGGCCTCCGCCCTCGTGCTGGCCCGCCTCGGCTACGAGGTGGTTTTCCCCGAGGGCCAGACCTGCTGCGGCCAGATGCACGTCAACACCGGTTACCAGCGCCAGGCCGTGCCCATCGTCGAGGCCTACGTCGACGCCTTCTCCGACCCCTCCATCGACTACGTTGTCGCCCCCTCCGGCTCCTGCGCCGGCGCGGTGCGCCACCAGCACCCCCGGCTCGCCGAGCGCTACGGCACGAAGGGGCTGGCTGAGGCCGCCGCGGCGACCGCGAAGAAGACCTACGAGCTCACCGAGTTCATCACGGACGTCGCCGGCACCACGGAGCTCGGCGCGTTCTTCCCCCACCGCGTCACATACCACGAATCCTGCCACTCCAAGCGTATCCTCGGCGTCGGGGAGCGTCCCTACCAGCTGCTGCGCAACGTCGAGGGGCTCGAGCTCGTGGAGCTTCCCCAGCGCGAGGAGTGCTGCGGCTTCGGCGGCACCTTCGCCCTGAAGATGTCCGAGGTCTCCGCCGCGATGGTGGCCGACAAGGCACGCCACATCAAGGACACCCAGGCCGAGTACGTCACCGCCGGCGACTCCTCCTGCCTGATGAACATCGCCGGCGCCATGAGCCGCCAGCACCTCGGCGTGCGCGCGCTGCACATCGCCGAGATCCTCGCGTCCACGAAGGAGCACCCGTGGACGCCCACCTCGGCGGCCTACTCCAGGGAGGCAATGCTGTGAAAGTCTCGCTCGGCACCCCCACGATGCCGCCGCGCGCGGCGGGCCCGAACCACCTGCGCGGGTCGATGAAGTTCCAGAAGAGGGCCCACATCGAGCTTGACGACGCCACCAAGCGCCGCAACCTCAACTACGCCACCACCTCGATCCGCGTGAAGCGCCAGAACGTCGTCGACGAGGTCGACGACTGGGCCGAGCTGCGCGAGGCCGGCTCCACCATCAAGCGCGACGTGCTGGCCCGCCTGCCCGAGCTGCTCGAGCAGTTCGAGGCCGCCGTCACCGCCCGCGGCGGGCACGTGCACTGGGCCCGCGACTCCCGCGAGGCCAACGACATCATCCGCGAGCTGATCGAGGACACCGGCGAGACCGAGGTGGTCAAGATCAAGTCGATGGCCACCCATGAGATCGCGCTGAACGAGGAGCTGGAAAAGGCCGGCATCCACGCCCAGGAGACAGACCTCGCGGAGCTCATCGTCCAGCTCGGCGAGGACTTCCCCTCCCACATCCTCGTGCCCGCCATCCACCGCAACCGCGCCGAGATCCGCGACATCTTCGTGGAGAAAATGCCGAACACCGACGACTCGCTGACGGCGGAGCCCGCCGAGCTGGCCGAGGCGGCGCGCACCTTCCTGCGCGAGCAGTTCATGAAGGCCAAGGTGGCCATCTCCGGCGCCAACTTCGGCATCGCGGAGACCGGCACCGTCTCCATCGTCGAGTCCGAGGGCAACGGGCGCATGTGCCTGACCATGCCCGAGACCCTGATCAGCGTGATGGGCGTCGAGAAGCTGCTGCCCACCTTCGAGGACCTCGGGGTGTTTCTGCAGCTGTTGCCCCGTTCCTCCACGGGCGAGCGGATGAACCCGTACACCTCCCTGTGGTCGGGGGTGACCGAGGGAGACGGCCCGCGCAACTTCCACATCGTGCTGCTGGACAACGGCCGCACCGCCGCGCTGGCCGACCAGATCGGGCGCGAGGCGCTCAAGTGCATCCGCTGCTCGGCGTGCCTCAACGTCTGCCCCGTCTACGAGCGCGCGGGCGGGCACTCCTACGGCTCCACGTACCCGGGGCCGATTGGGGCGATCCTCACCCCGCAGCTCACCGGCATGGACGCGGCGGACGACCCGAACGCCTCCCTGCCCTACGCCTCCTCGCTGTGCGGCCGCTGCGACGAGGTCTGCCCCGTGAAGATCCCCATCACGGATATCCTGCTGGAGCTGCGCCACCGCAAGGTCGAGGAGCACACCCCGTTCCTTGAGGCGCGCGCGTTCGGCGCGATCAGCCTGTTCTGGGGCCACCCCGCGCTGTGGGACAAGGCTGTGCGGGCGGTTGCGCTCGGCCGCGTGCTCGGCGGCTTCTCCGGCCAGATCACCACGCTGCCCGCCCCCATGTCCGGCTGGACGGACTACCGCGACGTGGCGGTGCCCCCGAAGAAGTCCTTCCGCTCGTGGTGGGACTCCGCAGAGGCCCGCACATTGCTTGACGACGCCCACCGCACCGCCCGGGAGGAAAAGTAGATGCCCCGCACACGAAACGACTCCGCGAAGCAGGAAATCCTCTCTCGCGTGCGCGACGCCCTCGCCCTGTCCGAGGCCCCCGCGCACGTGGAGGTGGCGCGCGGCTACCGCGTCGACTCCCCCGTCGGCCCCGGCGAGCTGCGCGCGCTGCTTGTCGACCGCCTCCTCGACTACAAGGCCGACGTGGTCGAGACCACCGAGTCCGCGCTCGCCGGCGACCTCGCAGAGGTGCTTCACGGGCGTGGCTGCCGCAGCGTCGTCTACGCCCCCGGGCTTCCCGACGCCCTGTTCTCCTCCTTCGACGGCGAGGCCCGCCCCGACGACCCCGCCTCCGACCCGCGCTCGCTGGGCACCGCCGACGCGGTGGTCACCGACTCCCACGTCACCTCCGCGCAGACGGGCACGATCACCCTGGAGGCCGACGAGGTCTGCGGGCGCCGGGCGCTCAGCCTCGTGCCCGACCGCCACGTGGTCATCGTGCGCGACGACACCGTGGTTTACGGCGTGCCCGAGATGATCGCGCGCATCGACCCCTCGAAGCCGTCTACGATGATCTCCGGGCCCTCGGCCACCTCCGACATCGAGCTCGTCCGCGTCGAGGGGGTCCACGGCCCCCGCGACCTGGTTGTCATGCTCGTGGCACCGTAGCCGGACACACAGCTGGGCCGGTCACCCTCGAGGAGGGGACCGGCCCAGCTGCTGTCATTGTTTCCCGTGCCACGCTTTCCATCGCGCGCAAGGAAAGTATGGAACACTGAGCCTGGAAAACAATGACACAACCCTGGAAAGGTCCGGCACGTTGCCAGCGAAATTCCCAGCAAAAGCCCTGCCGTTGTCCCTCGGGGCGGCCCTCGCCCTGACGGCGGGCGCCCTCACCGCCCCCTCCGCCTCCGCGGATGCCGACCCGCAGATCCGCTGGGAGGCGTGCCCGCCGACGGTGACCCAGCCCGGGGCGGAGTGCGGCAGCTTTGTCACCCCGATGCGCTACGACGACCCCGCAGGCCCGACGATTTCCGTCGGCGTCATGCGCATCCCCGCCGGCAACCCCGCCGCGGGCCGCGGCGTGCTCTTCGGCAACCCCGGCGGCCCCGGCGGCGACGCCTACACGTACTTCGGCAACCCCGACGCCGGCTTCGAATGGCCCGAGGAGATCACCAACGAGTGGGACCGCGTCATCGTCCAGCCCCGCGGCCTGCTCCACTCCACCCCGCTCGAGTGCAACGCCCCCGAGCTTGCCGACGCCTCCTCGGCCGCCAAGTACCAGCTAGACTCCTTCGTCAACTCCGGCGCCGTGAGCCGCTCCTCCTGCCAGGGATCCCGCCCCGGCTACCCGGAGACCATCACCACGGAGAACAACGCCCGCGACTGGGACGCCGCCCGCCGCGCCCTCGGCTACGACAAGATTTCCATCATGGGCCTGTCCTACGGCACCTACCTCGGTGCCACTTACGCCAGCCTCTTCCCCGCCACCACCGACCGCGTCGTGCTCGACTCCGCCATGGACCCCGACGCCCAGTGGCAGCAGCTCATGCGCGACCAGCAGGGCGGCTACGAGGCCGTCCTCAACGAGTACTTCGCCTGGGTGGCCGCCAACAACGCCACCTACGGCATGGGCGAGACCCCGCTGCAGGCCTACCAGTACTGGTCCAACCGCGTGGTTGCCGAGACCGGCACCAACCCGACCGTGACCCCGCCGCCCGCCCAGGTCGGCGACCTCCCGCCCGGGCTCGCCTTCGCCGGCCAGGCCGGAGCCGACGCGATGACCGCCACCGGCAAGGCGCGCGTCGAAGCCGAGGGCGTTGTCTCCCGCTTCCTCCCCCCCGGGGCCAACCAGATCATCCCCCCCCTGTTCAACCGCACCCGCCTCATGCTGCCCCAAGCCATGAACTGGGACACCCTGGCCCGCATGACCAACGGCACCTACGAGGCCCCCGCCTCGGAGGAGCCCTCCCCCGCAGTCATCGAGGAGCTCCAGGGCTCCGGCATTGCGCTCATGAACCTGCAGGCCGTCCAGATGTGCAACGAGAACATCACCGCCGCCGACCACGGACTGATCCCCAGCGCGATCTGGTCCACCTTCGTTACCGGCGACCTGTTCACCATCCCCAGCGCCGGCATCGGCTCCGGGGCCTACTGCTCCGGAGCCGCCCCCGTCACCGGGAAGGCCCCGCTGAGCGGGGCCGGGCTCGCCACGCGCCCGCTGCAGATCAACGCCACCAACGACCCGCAAACGGTCTACTCCGGCCGCGGCACCATCGCCAACGCCATGAGCTCCCAGCTGGTCACCGTCCACGGCCCCGGCCACGGCCACGTCGGTCTGGGCAACAAGGTCGTCGACCGCATCGTGGTGGACTACCTGCGCTCCGGCGAGGTGCACACCACCGACGCCCCGGGCTACTTCGAGGCGCTCGACCAGTAACCGCGTCCGGTTTTCGCAACTGGTTTTCACCCCGCCTGGGCGGGGTGCTAGTGTTGTAATTCGTTGCGCAGCGATGCGCTTCGGATGTCTTCGTAGCTCAGTGGATTAGAGCATCGGTTTCCGGTACCGAAGGTCGCAGGTTCGAATCCTGTCGGGGACACGGTCGGCCCCGGGGGTTTCACGAAACTGTTCCAATCTTTTCACGAAACCCCGCTCCGGCCGAAGGTAATTGGCCGCGAACAGAAAAATGACCCGCTCCGTTCGTTCGGAGGGGTCATTTTTCTTTGCCTGAACGCCGTTTTGGGCCGAATTTCGGCACTCGCCCACGACCTCTAGGCCACGGGCTTCGTCCTCGTTGTTCTGAGGACCAGCCGGTGGCCTTGGTCGGTTTATGCCACAAGCGGTGGCGCGTTGGGGAAAGCGTCGGTGCCGGTCTCGTCGCGACCGCGAGTCTTTCGACCGTCAGGAGGGGTCGCGGGAGGCGTGGGCTTCTTCGGGAAGCGCTGAAGTGTCCTGGGTTTAGTTCCGATCGTTTCTAGAGGAGGATTGGACCATGCCTAGGAAGTTCAGTGACGAGTTCAAGGACAAGGCGGTGCGGTTAGCCGAGGAGCTCGTTGAGCTTGAGGGGTGCTCGAAGTGGGCGGCGGCGGAGGAGATCGGCGAGAAGCTCGGCGTCTCGGCGCACACGCTCAACAACTGGTTGAAACCTGTCAAAGCGTCCCCCGACGTTCAGCGGAGCACTGGCGAGTCGGTCGACGACGAACTGAAGCGTCTGCGGCAAGAGAACAAAGAGCTGCGCAGGGCAAACGAGATCTTGAAGACCGCTTCAGCTTTTTTCGCAGCGGAACTCGACCGTCCCACCAGAAGATGATCGAATACATCGACACGTATCGCGATCGCTTCGGGGTCGAGGCCATCTGTCGCACGTTAAGGCAGACAGAATGTGGGTTTATCACCTCTCGTGGCTACCGAGCAGCGAAAACACGAGCCCCGTCGGCCAGGAGCTTGTCAGACGCGCTGCTTATCCCCGAATTGGTGAAAGTCTTCGAGGACAACTTCAGCGTGTACGGGGTACGCAAGATGTGGAAGGCCATGCAGCGCGCCGGCTGGGACATCGGTCATGATCAGACGGCACGGTTGATGAAACTCGCCGGCATCCAAGGCCGCAGAAGGGGCCGCACTCCGATCACAACGCTTCGGGCTGATGTCCCGGATTGTCGTCCTGATCTGGTCAATCGTGACTTCACCGCGTCAGCACCGCACCGGCTGTGGGTCGCTGACATCACCTACGTGCGTACCCTGTCGGGGTTTGCGTACACCGCGTTCATCACCGATGCGTACTCCCGCAAGATTGTCGGGGTTGCCACCAGGGCGAGCATGCGCACCGATGAACTGCCCCTTGAGGCTTTTGAGCATGCTCTTTATCACGCAGGTGATCTCCGTGCTGAAGGACTTGTCCATCACAGCGATCGCGGCTCGCAGTACGTGTCCATTCGTTACAGTGAGGCGCTTGCTCAAGCTGGGATTGATCCGTCCGTTGGCACCGTCGGCGATTCCTACGACAACGCGTTGGCAGAAACGGTCAACGGTCTATACAAGACCGAGCTGATCTATCCCCACCGGCCGTGGGCGTCGGTTGGGGAAGTCGAGATCGCGACCCTTCGCTGGGTGTACTGGTGGAATAACCATCGCCTGCACGAGTCATTGGGATACATCACTCCACAAGAGATGGAAGACGCCTACTATCAACAATCACACGCCCACCCGTTGGGCGTTCGATAAGCGGANATCGCGACCCTTCGCTGGGTGTACTGGTGGAATAACCATCGCCTGCACGAGTCATTGGGATACATCACTCCACAAGAGATGGAAGACGCCTACTATCAACAATCACACGCCCACCCGTTGGGCGTTCGATAAGCGGAACGAAAACCAGGACGCTTCAGAACGTATTTGTCACGCAGCTTCAAAAACTTTGCTGGCCGCGACAAGGACGCGCCCTCGCGATACGTCTGCAAGGTTTTTGAGAAGACGAACACTCCGGAGCAGGGTCTTACCGGTCAGGAGACGGTGGAAGTGACAGATTTTCCGGCGAACATGGAATATAGGCGCCGACAGCTCAAAGTCCAGGTCGTACGCGAACCTGGCGTGGTTCGGGAGATCCGAATTCAGGCGCGAAGGAAAGACCCGAACGATACAAAACTCGATGACCTCGTCATCTTGAACCGGGAGGGCTCGAACAAACTTATCGACCTCATCCGCAGCCTCGACTCGATTCCCGTTACCGGAGAGAAAACCTTCAGGTTCGACGACGACGTTTTCGCACACATCGTCGGCGACCAGAGTGAACTGCAACGCCTCTACAAGCAAAACCCCGAGGCGGTCCAGGCGCTGGTGAAAACCGAGACCTCCGCCGCCGAAATGATCTTTTCACGAAACCCCGTGCCGGCCGAAGGAAAACGGCCGCGAACACAAAAATGACCCGCTCCGTTCGTTCGGAGGGGTCATTTCTCTTTGTCTGAACGCCGTTCCTGCTCGGGTTATAGCGCGGATTGTTTATGAGCGCGGACCGAGCCACGGAAGAGTTTCCGTACTCATCTGGTGGCGCGGTTTTTGCAGCGCTTCATAGCGGTCTTGTTGCTGTGATCACGCAGGACTGGCTGCGGGTAGTTGTTGGGGTCTGAACCGAGAGGGGTGCGCCCGGTCGGGGCCGTTTGGAACACTGCTGCTCCGTCAGAGCCCGAAGGCTCCGCCACTGACGAGGATCACGATGCCGAGGCCGATGAGAACGATGGGAAAGAGGATGTCCTCCCAGCGTTCGAGCACTTCCGCGATCGGGGGGCGGGTGGCGACGAACTTTGCCAGGGCCACCAGGACCGCAACGAGCGCGAGGAAGATAACGCAGTAGGCGACTACTGCGAGAGGTTCCACGCTGAGGAATACAGGGGTGTAGACACCGATGTTGTCGCCGCCATTGGCAAACGTGACGCCTGCGACTGTCCAAACGCCGACCTTCTTGCCGGCAACCTTGGCCTCGTCGTCATCGTCGTCATCGTCTCCGCGCCAGGCCTGCCATGCGGCCCAGAGGCCGATGCCCAGCGGGATGAGACCAAAGTATGGAATGGCTGCCGGGGGCAGAAATGCTCCGGCGCCGATGGTCACAAGGATCGCGGCGACGAGGATGCCGGCAAATCCGAGGTACTGGCCGGCCAAAATACGGGCGGTGGTGCCGCTCTGGCCTGCCCCTCGCGCGAAGAAGAGGGAGAGCACGATGATGTCGTCGATGTTGGTAGCTGCGAACAGGCCTATCGCCTGCAAGACCGTGGTGAGGATCATGCGCCCACCCCAGCTACGTTGCATCCGGGAAGCGAGCAGGCGGGATCCATGCACGGGGCGTCTTCGTCTACTGCCAGGGTGGCATCGACCAGTGTCGTCAGCGCCTGCGCCAAGTGCGGATCGGCAATCTCGTATCGTGTCCGACGACCCTCGGGCTCGGAGACGACGATCCCGCAATCGCGCAGGCATGCCAGGTGGTTGGACACATTCGGGCGTGTCAGGTCCAGATCTCGGGATAGTTCCGCCGGGTAAGCGGGATGGTCGAGCAGGGTCAAGATGATCCGGGATCGAGTGGGGTCGGCCAGTGCACGACCCAGGCGGTTCATCACGTCGAGACGCGAAGCAATAGTCAGCATGCACTGAACTATACAGCGAGCACTGAACTAGTCAAGTTCCGGGTAGCGGTGCAGCTGTGTGTGCTGCTCAAGAGACAGTGGAAGGAGCAGAGATGGCAGAGATTCCGGCAAAGTTGCGAAAACAGCGTCGCCAGCTCGAGATTCAAGTTGCGCACGAGCCTGGCATAGTTCGGGAGATCGGTTTTCAGGCCCCAAGCAATGATCCGAACGGAACAAAACTCGATGGCCTCATCATCTTGAACCGGGAAGGCTCGAACAAACTTATCTACCTCATCCGCAGCCTCGACTCGATTCCCGTTTGCAGCGGGGACACCTCGGGGTTCGACGACGGTTCGCGCCGCCAAGGAGAGCCTTGCCGGATGGATTGCCGAGAGGGACAACGAGGGAGACAACACTGGCGACGGTGCATACTTGGTTGAACCACGCTCGTTTCTGATGATCGGCCCATGTGCGATTTGTGTGCCGCGCCCAAGGCAACCGAATTGGCTCGAAGTTCCGTAGCTTTGAAAGTTTCCGCTCGAACCGCAAGTCACCGGAGGTGCTCACCTTTGACGAGCTTGTCGAGCGTTCACGGTGGAGCGTGGAGCTTGCCGAGAGGTAGGAAGAGGCGGAAGCGGAATTTCCTGACCTCCCGCTCTAAGGAGCGCTCCTGCTCACGTCATATAATTGACTTCTGTTGTGTAACCGGAGTCGGAACCCGGTGTAACCGGGGTGTAGCCACGAACCCGCTACAACTGGTCAGGAGGTTTCGTGAAAGCCCCGCCCCTCCAGCCCCTCTTGGTTGGAGGGGTTTTCGCATGTCATGAGTTGTTTCCGAGCTCGAGGCAGTAGGCCGGGACCGGGTAGTTGCCACCGCTTATACCCAGGGGGTTTGGCATGTTTTTGGCACGGCTGCCGGGAGGCGAACGCCCGCAACCTCTTCCCGGATGTGTCGTCTTCCCGCGCCCTGGCCCGCCCATCGCGTGCCCGGCGCCGGACGACCGCATCGCATTCGCCACCCCAGGGGTCACGCCCCACCTGCGCTTTCCGTCCCGGTTTTCAATGCGGTCGTCCAGTGCAGCCGCCCCAGGCAGCCGCCCACAATAGCGAGCCCGGCCCCCCATCCCGCGCTCTGCTCCGGACGACCGCATTGCATTCGCCACCCCAGGGGCCATAGCCCACCTGCGTTTTCCGGCCCGGTTTTCAATGTGGTCGTCCAGCACAGCCGTCCAGCGCAACCGCCCTACACAGCCGCCCAAGGAGGCCGCTCAAGCGCCCATACACAAAGCGGCCCTCCCCGCGATCAGCGGAGAGGGCCACCGCCCCAAGGAAACGGTTTCTTACTTAGACGCCTTCCGGCATGATGATCCAGGCGATGATGTAGGCGAGGATGCCGGGGAAGGCTCCGGCGAGCGAGAGGGCGACGAAGCCGAGGCGCACGATCGCGGGGTCGAGGTTGAAGCGCTGGGCGATGCCGCCGCACACGCCGGCGATCCAGCGGTCGGTGAGCGAACGGGTGAGACGCTTCGGCTGGTTCGCGTAGGGGGAGGTCATGACGGAGTCCTTTCTGCGGTTGGTGGTGTGCTTTCACGTCCCATCCAACCGGGAAGGCCCGCCCGCGTCAACGGGGATGACCCTGATTTAAACCCTGAGATTTCCGGCCTACGACCCCGGGGTGAGACGCCGTGCCGGGGCGCCGAAGCCCGCGGCGCCAGGCACGTTGTCGACGTCCTCGATGCCCTGCAGAAAGCGGGTCAGCGCCGGCACGTCGGCCGGGTCGAGGTGGTCGAAGATGAGGCGGCGGACGCTCTCGACGTGCTCGGGCGCGGCCTGCTCGAGCCGGGACATTCCCTCCTCGGTGAGGCAGACGAGCACGCCGCGCGCATCGCCCGGGCTCTTGCACTTGCTCACCAGGCCGCGTCGCTCCATGCGCGAGACCTGGTGGGAGGTGCGGGAACGATCCCAGTTCAGGCTGGCGCAGAGGTCGCGCAGCCGCGTCTTGTGGTCCTCCGCCTCGCTGAGTGAGACCAGCACCGCGAACTCGGGGGCCGACAGGTCCGAACCGAACTGCAGGGTCTCGTCGATCGCGCGGTTCACCTTCCGCTGCGCGGCGAGCAGGGCCCGCCACAGTGCCTGTTCATCGTCGTTGAGCCAGCGCGGAGTTGAGGTGGTCATGGCACGAACGTTACTACGGTACACATCAACAACGAAATATATTCAGAGCGCCCGCGGCGATCACCCCTTCAGCTCGCTTATCGACGCCCTCCGCGCCGCCACCACCCGATCGAAGCGCTTCGGGAAGCACGTGAGCACGAAGACCTGGGCGTCGCGCGCGACATTGGTGAACAGCGAGTTCATCAGGACGAGGCGCTCGGGGTCGGTGGCGCCGAGGGCATCGTCGACCATGACGGGCACGGGCACCTCCCCCTCCCCGCCGCGGCCGGCGAGCTCGGCGATGGCGAAGCGGGTGAGGATGGCCAGCTGCTCCTTTGCCCCGCCGGAGAGCTGGTCGAGGGCGACGGTGGTGCCGCCGACGGTTCGCGCCTGCACCTGCAGGTCGTCGCCGAGGGTGAACTCGACGTCGGGGCCGAAGACGACCGCCGCGTAGCGGTTCAGCGCCCGGGCGAAGGGTTCCGCGTAGCGGGCGCGCGCGGCGTCGCGGTGGGCGTTCATGGTTTCCCACAGCAGCTTGGCTGCCTCTGCACGGCGGGTGGTGCGGGCGAGCTCGTGCTCGGCGGCCTCGAGCGACGCCTCTGCCCGGTCCGCCTGCTCGGCGATGCCCGTGGCCATCTCAATGCGTCCGCCCAGCTCGAGGACGCGGTTTTCCGCCTGGGTGCGCCGCTGCCGCAGGTTGTCCAGACGCGCGGCGGCCCCGTCGAGCAGGTCGGCCGCGAGGGCGGGGTTGGCCGCGGCGACCTCGGCGGCGAGCGCATCGCAGTCGGCCGCGAGGCGTTCCAGGACACCTGCTGCCTTTTCGCGGGCCGCCTCGAGGGCCGCCAGGGGTGTCGTGGCCTCGGCGGACTCGAGCTCGCGGGACGCCGCGGCGACCTCGGAGTCCTTGGCCCCCTTCCTCGCCTCGAGGACGCTCAGCTCGGTCCCGGCCTTGCGCTCCTCCCAGGGGCGCAGGGCGGCGTCGGCGCGCTCGGCGTCCTCCGTCGCCTCGTCCACGGCACGCTCCGCCGCGGCGGAGGCGGCCTCGGCCTCCCCCACCCCCGGCGCGGACGAGTCCGCGGGATCCACCGCGTCGCGCAGCCTGGCCAGCTCGGCGCGCATCTCCTGAGCGTCGCGCCCCTGCGTCAGTTCCGCGCGGCGGGCGCGGGCGGCGTCCGCGTCGGCGGCAAGGCGCGCGTGCTCGTCGCGGCGGGCGCGGGCCTCCTCCGCGCTGTCGCAGCCGGCCGCGGCGAGCGCTTCGGCGAGGTCGCGCTCTGCGTCCTCCAGCGCGCCGGCTCCGTCGGATGCGCCCGCGCCCGCGCGGTAGACCACGTCAAAGGCCCCGAGACGCAGCTCGGTGCCCTCCGCGACGGTGACGGAGGTGGTCCCGTCGAGTGCGCGGGTGTCGCCGTCGACGGTGATGGTGGTGGCGGTGTCGGGGGTGATGTCGAGTTTGGCGGAGGTGGCGTCGGCAAGCTTGCGCTGGAGCGCGACCTCGTTGGCGCTTTCCTCGATGCGGCGCACGTCGTCGTCGGTGACGGGGCGCTCCGGCAGGGCCTCGAGCAGGCGGGCCAGCTCAGCGTCAGCGGCGTCGAGCGTTCCGCTCAGCTCCTCGAGCTCGGCGAACCTGCTCCTGCGCCGTGCGGCCTCGAGCCCGACGCGGGCCGCCTTGGCGTTCTCGCGCGCGACGTGGAGAGCCTCCCGCGCGGCGTCGCGTTCCCCCGTAAGGGAAGCAACCGCCTCGCGCTCCTCGCGGGCCTTTTCCGCGGCCGGCTCGAGCAGCGCGGCGAGCTCGCCCGCCTCGGCGCGCAGCCCCTCGAGGCGCTCGCGCGCGGCCGCGCGGGCGGCGAGGTCGGCCTCGGCGCGCTCGAGGTCGACGGCGGCGCGCTGCGTTGCCTCCCGGGCGGCGTCGGCGGCGGCCTGCACCTCGCGCGCGGCGGCGGCCTCCTGCTCGCGGCGGGAGTGCTCCTCCTGCGCCTGGGGCAGCTCGGCGTCGATCTCGGCGATCTCGGCGGTGCGGGTCTCGACCTCGTCGACCGCGCCCGAGAGCCGCTGCAGCTCCTCGCGCTTGCCCTGAGAGACGGCGCGGGCGGCCTCGGTGGCGTTCTCCAGGGCGGTGAAGCTGGCCTTCTTCTTGCCCTGGGCGGTGTAGTAGCGCGCGTACTCCTCGCGGATGCGCTCCATGAGCTCGGTGTCCTCGCTGCCTGAGGGCGCGTCCTGCGCCCCGGCGTCCAGCGCGCGCGTCACCGAGGGGATCCCCGCGGCGGCGATGCCGGGCTCGGCCGCCCCCTGGCGCAGGAAGAGGGTGGCGGCGAGGTCGCGGTCGAGGTGCTCGCCCAGGATCGCCTCCAGCTTGTCGTCGGCCTCCCGGCCGGTGTACTGCTCGCGGCGCGGGGCGGAGATGCTCAGCTCGGAGAGTTTCCGCCGCTTGAAGCGCTTGTGAATGGTGAAGGTGTACGGCCCGACCGTCGCGGTCAGGGTTACCTCGGGGCCGGCATCGCGCCCGACGGGTTCGAGGACGCGCACGTCCTTTCCACCGGCCGTGTGCTTGAAGTGGAGCACGGCGTCGATGGCGTCCAGGATGGTGGACTTGCCTGCCTCGTTCTCGCCGTGGATGAGGATGACGCCCGTGGCGGGCAGGTCGCGCAGCTCGAGGTGCTCGATGGCGCGGACGTTGTCGATGATCAGGTCGTGGATCCGCATGATCTAGTCCTCCTTTGCCAGGCGGAAGAGCAGGTTGACGGCGTCGCGGGCGGTGCCGCCGCCGGGGGCCGCGGCGAGCTCGGCCAGCTCCGCCATCGCGGAGCCGGCGAAGCCGGCCAGGGGCAGGCGGGAGAGCTCCTCCTCCCCCGGTTCGAGGTGCAGGTCCATCAGCCGTGTGCGCTCGTAGAGCGCCGCGAAGACCGGCTCGAGCTCGCCGATGCCCTGCTCAAGGCGCTGCGTTGCCTCCAGCCCGAGCGTTCCCGCCAGAGAGTACTTCACCACGGTACGGGCCTTGTCCGGGTACGCGGCGAGCTGGGCAAGCAGCTCCTCGACGTCCTCCGGGCCGGCGACCTCCCAGTGCAGCGCGTCGAAGGTCCACGACCCGACGGGCACCTTCTCCACGTCGGCGCGGCCCTTGCCCACAGTGACCACCAAGGCGTTGCCGGAGTCCGTCTCGTTGCCGGTGACCCCCGGGGTGTGGTCGTGGAAGTCCGTGGTCTCGGGCGAGCCGGAGAACCACACCCGGCCGGTCCCGCCCAGGGAGGCGGTGGAGTGGGTGTCGCCGAGCGCCAGGTAGTCGATGGTGCCGTCGGCGAGCTTCGCTTCCACCCCCGCCAGGTCGATCGTGTCGGGCGCGGTCTCCGCGGCGCGCGACTGCACCTGCCCGTGCCCGACGGCGATGCGCACCGCGTCCGTCGGCCCGAGGGGGCGCAGCGCCCTGGCCACGAGGTCCTCCGTGGCGTGCTTGGCCTTCAGGGGCGCGCCCACGATCTCCACGCCCGGGCGCACCTCGACGACCTCCGAGGAATCGAGCACCCGCACGTTGTCCAGCTCGCGCGTGCGGGCGAACATCGAATCCGCCACCAGCGGGTCGTGGTTGCCGGGCAGCAGGTAGACCGGCACGGGCAGCGCCTTGAGGGTCTCGAGGGCGCGGCCCCGGGTCTGCTTCTCCAGCGCGTTGTGCTCGAAGACATCCCCGGCGACGACGATGAACTCGGCGCCGCGCTCGCGGGCCAGCTCGCCCAGGCGGGTGACGGCGGCGAGCCTGGCGTCGTCAAAGCGCGACTGCGCCTCGGGCGGGAGGAAGGCGCGCGTCATGCCCAGCTGCAGGTCGGAGGTGTGGATGAACGTCACGGAAGTCACAGAACCATGTTTAGCACGGGGCCCGGACACGGCTGTGGGGCGTCAAAAAGCGCGGCTCAGGAGCGGGTGAGCTCGTCGTAGAGGTCCTCGATGTCGGCGACGGCGCGCATCTGGTCGATGTTGGTGAACGACACCGTCTGCATCGCGCGGTGCAGAAGGTCGAGGTCGGAGTCGTCAACCATCGGCGCGAGCTTCGGGCGGGGCAGCTCCGGCAGCGCACGCCCCGACCAGAAGAACTCCGAGCCCTCGGCGGAGTTCTCCCGCGCGACGGCCGCCGCCTGGTTGCGCACGCCCTGCTCGATCATCGGCAGGCTCAGGTTGCGCAGGGAGAACAGCACGGCCGCGTCCGCGTCGATCTGCTCGGCGGCCTTGTGCGCCACCGCCACCGCGTGCTTGCACACCGCGGTGCGGGCGTTGTCCGGGCACGTGCAGTAGAAGCGGATCCCCCCGTCCTCCGGGGCGAGCAGCAGGGAGAGCACCTCCTCGTCGAACTCGCCGCGCCGCGCCCGCTCCACCGCGCCGGAGGAGCGCGCCATGAGCTCGAGGGCGCGCTGCACGTCCTCGGCGTCGCGGCGCGGCAGCTGGATGGAGACGGTGAAGGGCTCGTTCTGGCTGCCGGCCACCACCCCGTCGAAGCCGCCCGAGCGCGCGGTGACCTCCAGGACGTTGCCCTCCTTCGCGTAGCGCTCGCCGCGCTTGGCGCGTGCGGAGTCGGTGCCGCGCAGGGCGGCGAGGAGGAGGCGCTGGGCGGGCGTCGACAAGCCGGGCGGCGGCGCGGGCGTCTCCCCCGTCTCCGCGGGCCCGGCCACGCGCCGGCGCGCGCCGAAGTTGGCGTAGATGACGTTGTCCTCGCTCGGCCGCTGCTCCATTAGCTCTGCCCCCTGTAGCTCATCAGCTGGGCGAGGTCCTCGGCGCCCAGCTCCGTGATCCAGCCCTCGCCCTCGCCCACGACGGCGCCGGCGAGGTGCATCTTTCCGTCCAGCACGTCCTGGATCGACTCCTCCATCGTGCCACGGGTGATCATCTTGTACACCGACACGTTCTTGTCCTGCCCGATGCGGAAGGCGCGGTCGGTGGCCTGGTTCTCCACCGCCGGGTTCCACCAGCGGTCCATGTGGATGACCACGCTCGCGGCGGTGAGGTTCAGCCCCGTGCCGCCCGCCTTGAGCGACAGCAGCATCGCGCGCGGGCCGTCCGGGGCCTGGAAGCGCTCCACCATCGCGTCGCGGGCGGACTTGCCCACCCCGCCGTGGAGGAAGGGCACCGGCTCGCCGAGGCGGGCGGAGAGGTAGGGCTGGAGGATGTCGCCGAAGGCCTTGTACTGGGTGAAGATGAGCACCCGCTGGTCGGAGGCCACGGCCTCGCCGAGCAGCTCCATGAGCATCTCCACCTTCCCGGAGCGGTGCTTGCCCTTCACGGTCACGGCGGAGCCGTCGCCGAGGAAGTGCGCCGGGTGGTTGCAGATCTGCTTGATGCGCGTGATCGACGCCAAAACGAGGCCCTTGCGCGCCATGCCCTCGCGTTTTTCCAGCTCGGCTTGCATGTCGTCGACAAGCGCCTTGTACAGCGCCGCCTGCTCGGCGGTCATGTCGACGGCGACGATGCTCTCCTGCTTTTCGGGCAGATCGTCGATGATGGCGGGGTCCGTCTTCAGCCGGCGGAGGATGAAGGGGGCCGTGAGCCGCTGCAGCCGCTCGCTCATCTCGTCGGCGAGGTCTTCGTCGCGGCGGGTCTCGATGGCCTTGGAGAAGTGGTTGCGGAAGAAGGTCTGCGAGCCGAGCATGCCGGGGTTGCAGAAGTCGAGGATGTTGCGCAGCTCGCTGAGCTTGTTTTCGATCGGGGTTCCCGTCAGCGCGATGCGGTGGCGGGACGGCAGCGCCCGCACGCTTTTCGACGCCCGAGTACCCGCATTCTTGATCGCCTGCGCCTCGTCGAGCACCACGTGATCCCAACGGATCCGCGCCAGTTCGGCGGCGTCCCTGCCCACGACCCCGTAGGAGGTGATGAGCACGTCCGTCTCCCCGACCGCCCCGACGAGCTCGTCGCCCTTGAGCCGCTCCGAGCCGTGGTGCACCGCCACCCGCAGGCCGGGGACGAAGCGGGCGGCCTCGCGCGCCCAGTTGCCCACCACCGAGGTCGGGGCGACGACGAGCGTCGGCCCCTGCGCGCGGCCCTCCGCGTGCTCGACGGCAAGCAGGCCGAGCAGCTGCAGCGTCTTGCCCAGGCCCATGTCGTCGGCGAGGACGGCGCCCAGGTTGTTGCGCGACATGAAGTAGAGCCAGTCCACGCCGCGGCGCTGGTACTCGCGCAGCTCCGCGTGCACGGTGTCGGGGATGTCCACGCGCTCAGGCGCGGGCCGGTCGGTCCCGCCGACGAGCGAGGTGAACCAGGGCGAGCCGGTGAACTCGACCGGGGCGTCGCCCGCGGATTCGAGGGCGAGCTCGCGCAGCTCGCCGGCGGTGACCGCGCCGGAGGTCTCCCCGCCCAGCGGGCCCTCGGCCAGCTTGGACATGTAGCGCTTCGTCTTGGCCAGCGCCCTGCCGTCGGCGAGCACCCACTCGCCGCGCAGCTTGACCAGGCCGGACTTGGAGCGCACGAGCTGGTTCATCTCCTCCTCGCTCAGCTCGACGCCGCCGACGGACATCCGCCAGTCGTAGCTGACCAGGGTGTCGAAGCCGAACGCGGTCGTGGTGGCGGCGTCGTGCGGGTTGTCCTCGCGCGTGATGTGCAGCCGCGCGGTGGTCTCCGCCTCCGACCAGGCGCGCGGCAGCATGACGGCGAAGTTGCGGGCGCGCAGCTTGAGCGCGTCGGCGGTGACAAAGCGGACGATCTCCTCGGTGCTCAGGTAGATGTCCCACTCCCCCTCGTGGTCGCTCAGCGGGGTCCACGGTTGGCGCGGGTGGCGGGCGGGGTCGATCAGCTCGACAACCTCGGAGGCGCGGCCGAAGTCGCGCCGCAGGGTCTGGGCGGTCTGGGCGTCGTAGTCGCTCAACCTGATGGGGCGCGGCGCGTCGGTGCCGGCGCGGACCTGGACGCGCACCGGCCACTGCACCGCCCCCTCCGGCGCCCCGTCCTCCTCGAGCTCGGCGGGCTGCTCCACGATGAACACCAGCTGCAGGTTCACCGCCGTGATCGAGCCGTTCCACTCGCTGACGCGCTGCGAGAGCTGCCCGCCCCCGCGCCGCAGCGGGGCGGCGTGGAGCAGCGAGTGGACGAAGTCGTGCCACGGGTACGGGCGGGTATCCTCCTGCACGCCCCGCAGGTGCGCGGTGGCGACCCAGTGCGTCAGCGTCTGGGCCACGTTCTCGCTCAGGGCCGGGTTGTTCACCGTGAGCACCCCCGGTGCCGCCGCAATCATCTCGGCGAGCCAGCCGCGCTCCTCCACCCCGGTGCCCAGCTGCCACTCCGCGTACCACAGGCCGTCGCGGTAGGGAACGTGGATGCTCACCCGCCCGGCGCGCACGAAGCGCGTCAGCCCCGCGTAGGCGCGGATCAGCCAGTACAGGTCGGGGGCGATCGCCTCGCGCTGGGCTGTCGACGCCGCCGGGGAGCGCCCGTCCAGAAACTCCATCCCCGCCAGCACCGCCACCGCCTCCTCCGGGGCGTAGGCCGCGGTGGGCACGCGCAGCTCCACCTGGCGGCCGCGCGGGGTCTGCAGGCGCACGCGGGCGCGGTGGCGGAAGTGGGCGTCGTCAAGCAGTGCCTCGATGGCCGGCGGGAAGGTGCCGGGAGGGACCTGCGAAGGCACGACGATCTTGTGGCCTTCCACCTGCTCAACCCACAGGTTGAGGCCGGACTCCGACAACCAGAGACCATGCAGGAGGAATTTTGGCATAACCTCCCTTATACCACCCGGCCGGATTTCCGCCGGTTTCCCGCGTGGGTGCGAAGCGCGTCAACTAGGCTCGATGAATTGTTGAACGCTCCCATGAATTCGCGCCTCCGGAGGACAAGAGGATAGATGACTGACAGTTTCTGGCTCGTGCTCGCCATCGTGCTGTATTTCGGCCTGATGGTGGCCATCGGCTTCTACTCGTGGCTGCAGACGAACAAGTACGACGACTACGTCCTCGCCGACCGGGGCCTGAACCCCTTCGTGGCGGGCCTGTCCGCGGGCGCGTCCGACATGTCGGGCTGGCTGCTCATGGGCCTGCCCGGCGCGCTGTTCGTCTCGGGCATGAGCGAGCTGTGGATCGTCGTCGGCCTTTTCGTGGGCACGTGGGCGAACTGGAAGTGGGTCGCGCCCCGGCTGCGCTCCTACACTGAGGTGGCGAACAACTCGATCACGCTGCCCTCCTTCTTCGAGAACCGCACCCACGACTCCTCCCGCGTCCTGCGCGCCGCCGCAGCGGTGATCATCATCGTCTTCTTCACCTTCTACGTCTCCTCCGGCATGGTCTCCGGCGGGCGCTACTTCGAGTCCACCTTCCAGGGCGACTACCTCACGGGCATGCTCATCGTCGGCTCGGTCACGGTGCTCTACACCTTCATCGGCGGCTTCCTCGCCGTGTCCTACACCGACGTGGTGCAGGGCGCGCTGATGTTCCTCGCGCTCATCATCGTGCCGATCATGGCGCTCGTCGCCCTGGACAACCCCGGCGAGGTCTTCTCCTTCGCCACCGATCACGCCTACGGCCCCTGGCCGGAAGGCAACCCGAACTACTTCAACATGGTCGCCGGGGTCTCGGTGGCCACCATCCTGGGCAATCTCGCCTGGGGGCTGGGCTACGTGGGCCAGCCGCACATCGTCACCCGCTTCATGGCGCTGAGCTCGCCCGCCCAGGCGGCCTCCGCCCGCCGCACCGGCACGTTCTGGGTGCTCGTCTGCTACATCGGCGCGGTGTTCACCGCCCTGGTCTCCACCGTGTTCTTCGCGCAGAAGGCCGACAACGTGACCGACCAGACCGGCTTCGAGACGATCTTCCTCGACCTCGCGCGCATCCTGTTCCACCCGCTGTTCGCCGGGATCATCCTCACCGCCGTTCTCGCGGCGATCATGTCCACGATGTCCTCCCAGCTGCTCATCACCTCCTCGGCGCTGATCGAGGACCTCTACCGCATCGTGGCCCGCCGGGAGCCCTCGCACACGACCCTTCTCGTGCTCTCCCGCACGATGGTCGTCCTCGTCGCCGTGGTGGCGATGCTCCTGGCCGTCAACCCCTCCGACACCATCCTCGGCCTGGTGGGCTTCGCGTGGGCGGGCTTCGGTGCCGCCTTCGGCCCGGTCGTCGTGGCCGCGCTCTACTGGCGGCGCCTCACCGCGCCCGGCGCGATCGCGGGCATGGTCGTCGGCGCCGCGACCGTCTTCGTGTGGGGCTCCTCCGAGACGCTGTCGGGCATCATCTACGAGATCGTTCCGGGCGTCGCCTTCGCCACCCTGGCGCTCGTCGCGGTCTCCCTGCTCACCCGCCCCAAGCCGGGCATCGACGAGGAGTTCGACACCGCGGTCCGCGTCACCGAGTACGCCACGGCCCACCCCGAGTCCACCTTCGACGACGCGCTGCGCCACGTGCGCGGGAACCGGGCGGGCGACGCGACCGTCTAAGGGGGCATGCGCCTCTACCTGCTCATCCTGAGCGTTCTCACCGCCCTCGTTGTTCCCTTCCCCACCGGCCTCGCCCGCTTCGAGGCGGCGGCCGGCCCGCCGCGCGCGACGGTCCTCGGCTACTCCCGAGAGGAGTTCGGCGAGGGGTGGGCGACGCTTGACGACGCCTGCACCACCCGCACCGTCGCCATGGCGCGGGCCTTCCGCTCCGGCACGTGCCGGGCCCCGCACCGGCAGTGGGACGTCTCCCCCATCCCCGACCCCTACACCGGGCGCCCCCTCGTCCCGTCCGACGTGGAGATCGACCACCTCGTGCCGCTCTCGGCCGCCTGGGACCTCGGCGCCCACGCCTGGACGCCGCAGCGGCGCCGCGACTTCGCCAACGACCCCCGCAACCTCGTGGTCACCTCGTCGGCGGCCAACCAGGCGAAATCGGACCAGCTGCCCAGCGAGTGGCTCCCGCCGCAGCGCCGGGCCCGCTGCGCCTACGCGCGGCGCCTCGTGGCCGTGGCCGCCGAGTACGGCCTGGCCCTCCCGGCCCCGGATCTCCGGGCGGCGCGGCGCGCCTGCTCGGGTGTGGCGGGGCTGGCCGGCAGGCGCGAGCTGGCCCCTTCCCAGGTGGGGCAGGCCCGCGCACCCGTCCCCGTACCGTAAGGTGGGGGCCATGACTACAATCCTCGTGTTTATCCACGTCGCCGCCGCGATCCTGCTTCTCGGCCCGGTCATGGTCGCCACCTCCATGTTCCCCGCGCAGGCCGTCAGCGCGCACGACGGCAGCGAGGAGGCCACCGGCCGCGCCTCCATCCTGCACAAGATCACCACCCGCTACGGCACCCTGTCCCTGCTGGTTCCGCTCCTCGGCGTTGTGGTGCTGACCTCCAACTGGGTCCACTTCAAGACGAACTACTGGCTCCACACCGCGGTGATCCTCTCCGTCATCGCGTGGGCGGTGCTCTTCGCCATGGTCGTTCCCCAGCAGCGCAAGATCATGGGCAGCCTCGGCGCCCTGTCCCCTGCCGATGCCGACCCCTCCGACCGCACCTCCAACTTCGAGGGCGCGAAGGCCAAGGCCGCCGCTGGCGCCGGCGTGTTCAACCTGCTCTGGTTCATCGTCCTCATCCTGATGTTCCTGCCTGACCCGACCATGTAGTCCACCGGACGCACAAAGGCCGGGCTCCCACCTGATGGTGTGGAGCCCGGCCTTTTCCGTCAAGCGCCTGCGCCGCTTACTCGCCTGCCCGGTTGTAGGAGACGATCCCCGGCAGAGAGATCGGCAGGGTGGCGATGAAGCTGAAGAACTGCGCGAACGCCTGGCGCAGGAAGTCACCCACCGGGCCCGCCGAAGACCCGGAGCGCGGCAGCAGCGCGTTCTGCACGTAGAGGCCCAGCAGTTGCAGCTCGGGCACGGCCGGGCCGTCCTCGGGGAGCACGCCGACGACGTAGTTGGACGAGCCGGGCAGGAAGTTCGCGTTGGTCGCCCACATGCTGGAGACGACGCCGATGAAGCCGCGCCCCGGCACCCACATGGGCCCGCCGGAGTCGCCGGGCTGGGTCAGCGGGGCGTCGACGAAGTAGGTGTTGCCCACGTGCCCGCTGTACGTGCCGCACGTGACGTTACCCCGGGGCCGGTTGGAGGTCTGCCCGTAGTAGCACACCTGCTCGCCCGGGGAGACCTCGTTCGGGCGGACCCACGGGTCGCCAGAGAACCCGTTGGGGCCGATGTTCACCCCGCCGTCCCACTGGATGGCGGCCCAGTCGTTGCCCAGGCGGCTGTCGAAGGCCTTGGAGCGGTAGAAGGTGCCCACGTGCCCGGAGCCGGTCTGGGTGTCGTGGTCCACGATGCTCACCCGCGCGCCGTCCTGGCCGCAGTGCGCGGCGACGAAGCTGCGCCGGTTCGCCGGGTCGTTGTAACCGACGGTGCAGTAGCCGCTGCCCTCGACGTAGACGGCGCCGCCCTGGTCGATGCGACTGAGATCCTGGGCGGAGGCAGGCGAAACGCCCACCACCCCCGTGAGCAGTGTCAGCGCCGCGGCGCACGCGGCCAGGGGGCGGTGGGCGTTCATCTCGATCCTTTGGCGGGAGTACTCTGTCAGACCCCTCGGAGTTTAGTCGCGCCAGTCGCGGCGTCCACGTCCACCCCGGTCTCCGCGATCCCCGCGCCCGCCACGGCCTCCGCGGTCTTCACGGTCCCAGCCACGGCCTCCGCGCCCCCGGGGGGCACCCTTGTCGCGCTGGATGTTGATCAGCTGGCCGGAGATGCGGGTGTCTGAGAGCCGGTCCAGCACGTCGCGGTCGAGGTTCTTCGGCAGCTCCACCAGAGTGAAGTCGCCGCCGATGGTGATGCGGCCGAAGTCGCGGGAGCTCAGCCCGCCCTCGTTGGCCAGGGCGCCGACGATGGCACCCGGGCGCACGTGCTGACGCTTACCGACGTCAAGACGGTACGTGTCGAAGTTCTCGCTGTCGCCGCCGAAACGGCCGCGGCGCCCGCCACGGTCGCCCCTGTCCCCGCGGTCTCCGCGATCGTCCCGGTCAAAGCGGTCGCGCCGGCCACGGCGGTCGTCGCGGTCGAAGCGGTCGCGGCGGTCGCGCTTCTCCTTCGGCGGCTCCTTCATGAGGAACTCGTCGCCGGCCTGGGCCTGGGTGGCCAAGGCCGCGGCGATGTCATCCATCGGGATGTTGTTGGCCGCGGAGTACTCGCGCACCATCGACTTGAACACCTGCAGGTCGCTGGCCTCGAGGGACTCGGTGATGGAGTCCATGAAGCGCAGCTTGCGGCTCTCGTTGACCTCGTCGACGGTCGGCAGGTCCATCTCCTCGATGGTCGCGTTGGTGACGCGCTCGATGGAGCGGAGCATGCGGCGCTCGCGCGGGGTGACGAAGAGGATCGCCTCGCCGGAGCGGCCGGCGCGGCCGGTGCGGCCGATGCGGTGCACGTAGCTTTCGGTGTCGTTCGGGATGTCGAAGTTCAGCACGTGGCTGATGCGCTCGACGTCCAGGCCGCGGGCGGCGACGTCGGTGGCCACCAGGATGTCGAGTCGGCCGTCGCGAAGCTGATCGACCGTCCTCTCGCGCTGCTGCTGGGCGATGTCGCCGTTGATCGCGGCGGCGGAGAAACCGCGGGCGCGCAGCTTCTCGGCGATCTCCTCGGTCTCCTGCTTGGTTCGGACGAACACGATCATCGCCTCGAACTCGGTGACCTCGAGGATGCGGGTCATCGCGTCGAGCTTGTTGCGGTGCGCCGTGAACAGGTAGCGCTGCGTGATGTTGGTGTTCGTGCGGGTCTCGGACTTGACCGTGACCTCGGCCGGGTCATTGAGGTACTGCTTGGAGATGCGGCGGATGCCGTTCGGCATCGTCGCGGAAAACAGCGCGACCTGCTTGTCGTCCGGGGTGTCCTCGAGGATGCGCTCGACGTCCTCCTGGAAGCCCATGTTCAGCATCTCGTCCGCCTCGTCGAGCACGAGGAAGCGCAGGTTGGAGATGTCCAGCGAGCCCTTCTCCAGGTGGTCGATGACGCGGCCCGGGGTGCCCACGATGATCTGCGCGCCGCGGCGCAGGCCGGACAGCTGGATGCCGTAGGCCTGGCCACCGTAGATCGGCAGGACGTGGATGCCGCCGAGGTGATCGGCGAACGACTGGAAGGAGTCCGAGACCTGCAGCGCCAGCTCGCGCGTCGGCGCGAGGACCAGGGCCTGCGGGAAACGGTCCTCCGGGTTGATCCGGGACAGGACCGGAAGCGCGAACGCCGCGGTCTTGCCGGTGCCCGTCTGCGCGAGGCCGACAACGTCGCGGCCCTGCATCAACAGCGGGATCGTCTCGGCCTGGATGGCGGAGGGCTGCTCGAACCCGACCTTCTTGACCGCCTTGACGACGCGCTCCGGCAGCGTCAGCTTCTCGAAACCGTTCTCCGGCTCGGCGTTCTCCAGCTCAGCGTTTTCGGGCTCTGAGGGGGTCTCGGTGTCTTCGGGTGCTTCGGCGGTGGCTTCGGCACTGGCGTCCTGGCCAGCCGAAGCGCCGGTGTCCTCAGAAGTACCCGCATCCCTGGTGCCTTGTTCTGCGGCCTGATCGGCCACGGCATCCTGCGGGTTTTCCTGAGTTTCCGACAGATTCATGTCCGGCTCAAACTCGCCGCCGGTAGCGTTTTCGGAAATGCTCATTGCCACCCCACAGTACGCCACCTGGGGCGGTATTACTATTCGCGGGAATTTGCTTGACGACGTCCCGCGGGCGCAGACCCGAATTTTTTTGCCGACGGCAGCGCACGTCCGTCCGCAGGAACTTTAGGATTCTATGCATGGTGAGAGTGATTGAGGTCGTCGGAGCTGTGTTCACTTCCGGGGACAAGGTGTTTGCTGCCCGGCGCGGCCCGGGCAAATCGATGGCGGGAAAGTGGGAGTTTCCCGGTGGAAAGGTCGAGCCGGGTGAATCGGCGGAGGAGGCGCTACGTCGGGAGCTGCTCGAAGAGCTACGTGTGGATGCAGCCGTCGGCTCACATCTCGCCTCGACCCGCCACGACACCGGTGACACCGTAATCGTCTTGTCGACCTTCGAATGCGAGCTGCGAGGAGGAACCCCCACCATGACGGAGCACATCGCCCTCAGGTGGGTGCCCCGCAGCGAGCTACACCTCCTTGATTGGGCTCCCGCCGACGTGCCCACGGTGCAGCTGCTCCAGGAGGAGGAGGCGGCAGCCGATGACTAGAAGCGATTCTGTCCTTCCGCTCGGCGCCTACGAATCCGCTCTGACGCACCGGTTGCAAGAGCGCATCAACGCGACTCGAGAGGAAGCTCCCCACGTCCGAATCGCTCTCGAGCCCGCGACGGATGGTTTACACGAACGTTTTACCGAGGCCATGGTCCGGACCTTGAGCGACCACCTCGTACAAAAGCTTCGTTCTTCCCGCGACGCGGTCCAACGCGTGGAGCTCATCAATCAGATTGCGGCGCTTATCGACCCCGACGATCTCATCGATTCGGAACAGATCCTGCACGCCGTTTACGAGGCGTCGCTTGGAGACCCTCCAGCGATCAGCCCCACCTCCCTCACCGACACGTACCTCCTGACAAACGCCGGTTACGAGCAGAGCATGTCGGCCGAAATCAAGCGCGAGATCAGGACAGCGGATCGCGTTGACTTGTTATGCGCATTCATCAAGAACTCGGGCATTTCTGTGATCCGGGACCAGCTCGAGTACCTGCGCGACAATTCAATTCCCCTCCGCGTTATCACCTCCACCTATTGCGGTGCCTCGGACCCGCAAGCGATTGATCGCCTGGTGGAGGAGTTCGGAGCCGAGGTGAAGATCGGCTACGAATCTCAAGAGACCCGCCTCCACGCGAAGGCGTGGCTGTTCCGGCGCGAGTCGGGCTTTGATACTGCCTACATCGGCAGCTCCAACCTCTCTAACTCAGCGTTAATCGACGGCATCGAGTGGAACGTGCGGGCGTCGCGGGTCGAGACACCGGCAATTCTCGAGAAGTTCGAGGCTGTTTTCGATACTTATTGGAACGACGTTCACTTTGCCGGTTACTCCCCCGGAACAGATCACGAGCGTCTTCGGAAATCCCTCAAGCGCGCCAGTTTGGGCTCAAAAGCAGGCACATCTCTAGAGCTTTCTGGCCTGCGCGTCGAGCCTTATCCTTATCAGGAGACGATGTTAGAGGCGCTCGAGGCGGAGCGCACCACGCACGATCGCCATCGCAACCTCCTCATCGCCGCTACGGGTACCGGCAAGACTGTCGTCGCTGCCCTCGACTACAGGCGCATCTCAGAGCAGTGGAAGCGAAAACCGAGTCTGCTTTTCGTTGCGCACCGGACTGAGCTCCTGCAGCAAGCGATGCGGACCTACCGAGAAGTCTTACACGATTCCAGCTTCGGGGAACTGCTTGATGGCACCAGGAAACCGGTGCACGGGAAGCATGTTTTTGCGACGATCCAGAGCCTTAGCAAGACACTGGACCAGGTCGGCGCCGAGGATTTCGAGATCGTCGTAGTGGACGAGTTCCACCATGCGGAGGCGACGACTTACCAGAAGCTTCTCGACCACATTTCACCGAAAGAGCTGCTTGGCCTCACCGCAACCCCTGAGCGGGGCGACGGCGTCAACGTGCAGAAATTGTTCGACTACCGCGTCGCATATGAGCTCCGGCTGTGGGATGCGTTGCACGTCGGCCTCGTCGCGCCCATGCATTACTTCGGGATCAACGACGAAACGAACCTCACCGGCGTCGCGTGGTCCCGTCATAAGAAGGCCTACGACCCAGCAGCATTGAGCGAGTTCTACATCAAGGCTGGAGAGTCGCGGGTCCGCCTCATCCTGAACGAGCTAAAGCGGCGCGTCTTCGACCTTGACGCCATGAGGGCCCTGGGGTTTTGCGTCAGCATCCCCCACGCAAACTTTATGGCTGAGCAGTTCCGGAAGTACGGGATCCCCGCCGCCGCGATCACCTCAGAAACGACGGCCTTCGACCGACGCCGCCTCGTAGATAACCTCCGCAACGGCGAGCTGAAAATCCTTTTTACCGTCGACCTGTTCAACGAGGGCATCGACATCCCCGATGCGAATACGTTGTTACTTCTGAGGCCTACGGAAAGCCCGGTCATCTTCCTTCAGCAGCTCGGCCGCGGTCTCCGGAAACGCCCCGGCAAGGTCTGCACGGTGCTCGACTTCCTCGGAATGCAGCACGAGGAATTCAGTTACGAGGCCCGATTCGCTGCACTCACGGGCAAGCGCGGCAAACGGCTGGAAGACGAGCTCACCAACGATTTTCCGTCGCTGCCCGGAGGCACCCACATACAGTTGGACCGCGTCACGCAGGAGCGGGTCTTGAAGAACGTCAAGCAGCTGGCGGCACCCACGCTGAGCCGACTCCGTAAGCTAGCCCAGCTCGAGCAGACCACCGATCTCTCAGAGTTCCTGGACAACACACAACTGCAGCTTGGGGACATCTACCGGCCCAAAGCCGGCGGATGGACGAACATCCTCCGTCACGAAGGCCTTCTCACTTCTCCGTCCCCTGCGCCTCCCCACGAGGAGTTTCTCCTCGGACGGCTTCGCACGTTGCTGCACGTCAACGACCAACAACGAGCAGAAGCCTACCTCCGGATCGCCAACCCTCAGGGTCCCCCGGTCGAAGAGTTCTCGGACACTGACATGACCTTCGCGCGGATGCTGGCAGCCCACCTATGGGTGAACCAGAAAGGCCCAACCGCCCCCGCCACTGTCGACGAGGCAATCTCCGCCCTTCGTCAAGCCCCGTCGTTCTACGAAGAATTGCGGCAGATCTTGAGCTACTCGCTCGCCAGAGCTCTGGTCTCGCCCGGCGCTGTCGAAGGCCCCGGTGCCGGCGTTTTGTTTTCCCACGCCGATTACTCCAGCAACGAACTCGTTGCCGCGCTGTGGCGGGCTCCGCTGGCGTCGCTGCTTCCCGCAACTCAAGGCGGCGTCAGGTTCTTGGAAGAGGCCGCTGTCGACTTGTTCTTCGTCACCCTGGTCAAAGAGGACAAGGATTTCTCGGTCAGCACCCGCTACAAAGACTTCCCCATCACCAAGGACCTTTTCCAGTGGGAATCTCAGGCGCGTACGGCGCTCGACTCGAAAACCGGGCAACGCTACATCCACCACGAAGAACTCGGCAGCCGGGTATTTCTCTGCGTCCGCAACGCGAGACGGAACTCGATCGGCGGGGCTGGCGCGTATACCTTCCTCGGGGACGTCAACCACGTTCGCCACAGCGGTGAGAAACCGATTCAATTCGAGTGGAAGCTGCACCGCCCCATGCCTGCTCGCCTCTATGAACAGGGACGCGCCGTCGTGTAGCGAAGGTGCCGCATGGAAGCTGGAGCGGTAGCACGCCCGCGGGAGGGCCCGTACACTCCCGGGTGTCAGCAGACGTCGCCACGAATTTTGACCGATGGGGGTTTCGGCAGTGACACACACGACCGTGACGCAGGGAAGCAAGATCGTTGTTATCGGCGCGGGGGCGGTGGGCATCGCCTACGCCTACGCGCTGCTCAATCAGGGTTTGACCGACCACCTGGCCATCATCGACCTCGACGAGGACATGGCATGGGCGCAGGTGGAGGACCTCGCTCACTCGGTGCCGTTCTCGGGCCACAACATCCAGGTCACCGTCGGCACGTACGCGGACTGCCGGGACGCGACGATGGTGGTCAACTGCGCGGGTGTCGCCCAGCGCGAGGGCGAGACGCGCCTCGACCTGGTGGCGCGCAACGTGGAGATCTTCGAGTCGATCAACCGCCAGGTGATGGAGAACGGCTTCAACGGCATCTACCTGGTGGCCACCAACCCCGTCGACGTGCTCAGCTACGTCACGTGGAAGCAGACGGGGCTGCCCTCGAACCAGGTCATCGGCTCCGGCACGGTGCTCGACACGGCCCGGTGGCGCCACAACCTAAGCCGGCTGTACAACATCGCCCCCTCGGCGGTGCACGCCTACATCATCGGCGAGCACGGGGATTCCGAGCTGCCGGTGTTGTCGTCGGGAAGCATTGCGGGCGTGCCGATTCCCCGCATTGTGGCGAAGGAGTCGGAGAAGAACCCGCACGTCTACGAGGACGTCGACAAGCTGTTCCACAAAACCCGCGACGCCGCGTACGACATCATCCGCCGCAAGGGCAACACCTCCTTCGGCATCGGCTCCGCTCTGGCCCGCATCACGCGGGCGATCCTGCGCAACGAGGACGTGGCACTGCCCGTCTCCGCGCTGCTGCAGGGCGAGTACGCGCGCCGGGACATCTACATCGGAACCCCCACCATCCTCAACCGCGGTGGCGTGCGCAACGTGGTGGAGCTGCGTCTGGACGAGGACGAGTTCGAGCGCTTCGACGCCTCCGCGGCCACCCTGCGCCGCGTTGTCGAATCCACGGGCCTGACCGGGTAGAACGCACTCCCCCGCTGCCGCGGGGCACCCCGAAACGGGGCGGGCGCGGCGCCTGGAGGATAATTCGCACCTCCTCGCACCTGGGCATGGCCCTGTCCACCACCCATGTCGCCACCGGCTCGATTATGGGCTCGGGCCTGACCGGCCCGAAGGGCAAGGTGCGGTGGTCCGTCGCAGCCCGGATGGTGCTGGCGTGGGTCACCACCCTGCCGGCGCGGCGCTGGCCGCCGGGGCGGCCGCCTACGGGGGTGTCTTCCTCGCCGCCGTCCTCGCCGCCGCGCAGGGCGCTGGCCTGGTTCTTCTTCGCCCTCACCGCCCTCGCCGTCGCCGCCGGGGTCTTGCTCGTCGCGCGCGAGCGCATCGCCTACTTCTGCTCCTAAGGGCCGCAGGTGCCTACAGCCCCAGCGTGACGACGTCCGCGTAGCGCCCCACCTCGGCCACGAACGCCTCGTCGTGGCACGTCAGCACCACGGCTGCCCCGCCGCGCAGCCCCTGGGCGATCCGCTCGTGCGCGGCGGCCCGGCCGGGGGCGTCGAGGCCGACGTCGGGCTCGTCCAGGAGCACCAGCGGCCGGCCCTGCCCGAACGCCTGCGCCAGCTGGGCGAGCCGGAGGTCCCGCGCGGACAGGTCCAGGGGGTGCTCCTCCGGGTCCAGGCCGAGCTCCCGGGCTGCCTCGGCGGAGCCGAGGAAGTCGGCGAGGGTGGTCTCGGCGACCTGGTCCGCCGCGCGCTGCAGGGCCAGCGCCGCGGGCACAGCCGGGGCGGGCGCGCCGTCGAGCCCCGCCAGGGCCCGCAGGAGCGAGGTCTTGCCCGAGCCGTTCTCGCCCCGCAGCCACACCACCGCGCCCGGGCACGCCACCACCCGCACCGGGTCGAGCACGAAGCGCTGCCCTTTCCTGCCGCGCCGCGCGCCGACGGGCGGCGAGCTGGACTGCGGCCTCGTCGGCGCGCGGCCGGGCAGGGGGAAGGCGGACACTTATACACACCTCCGAGCCCACGAGACGGACTCCTATATCGTATGCCGTCTTCTGCTTGAAAAAAAAAATGCCGACG
>NZ_LS990887.1:532105-995785 GCF_900411315.1 Corynebacterium senegalense
TTCGTTGTACGGCTCGCGCCGGGGGTGGTGGTGGTGGGAGCGGCGGCAGGGTCGGGGTTATGAAGGGGCCTCGTCCTCGACGACCCCTTCGCGGGCCTCGACGTACTGGTGGCCGAGGAGGACCACCCTCGCCGCAGATTCGCGCAGGACGCCGGCGATGCGGCGGGCGGAGGCGGCGTCGAGGCCCGCGAAGGGGTCGTCGAGGACGAGGGTGTCGGGCTCGAGGATGGCCACGCAGGCGAAGGCGAGGCGGCGGGTCTCGCCGCCCGATAAGGTCGCCGGGTCGCGCTCGGCGAGGCCGTCGAGCCCCGCGCGGGCCAGCATCTCCCCCGCCCGGCGCTGCATCTCGGCGCGCGGCACTCCCCGCTGCTCAAGGCCGATGCAGACCTCCTCGACCACCGTGGCGCGCAGGTAGGAAACGTGCGAGACGGCGTCCTGGCGCATCACCGCCACACGCGGCAGGCGCTCGTGCAGGTGCCTGGCGAGCAGGCTGAGGCCCGAACCCGAGTCGCCCACCACCTGGACCACGCGCCCGGCGCGCTCGATCAGCCCTATGTCCACAGGACCACCCCCACCGCGACCAGCGGGGCGGCCCACCGCACCGCGCGCTGCAGCGCGGAATCCGGGGCGGGGCGCAGCACCGTGCGGGAACCGGGCAGGTCGTAGCCCGCCGTCTCGAGGGCGAAGCCGCGGTTCGCGCCGCTGGAGAGCAGATCCGCCAGTACCGGCAGGACCACGTGCGGCACGACCGTTCGGGCGTTGATCCGACGCCCGCGCAGACGGTTCGCGTCACGCACCGCGCGCACCGTCGCCGCGCCCTGGGGAAACAGTTGCAGCGCCGAGCCCGCGATGTAGGCCAGGCGGTTGCCGCCCGGCAGGGCCTGCAGCGCCTTGACCAGCTCGGGGACGCTCACAAAGGCCATCGCCGCCAGGAAGCAGGACATGAGCGCGGCGAAGCGCAGGGACAGCTCCCCCGCCACCGCCAGGCCGTCCGCCGTGATCAGAGGCGCGATCCGGTGCTCGCCGTAGGGGGCGTGCACGAGCGCCATCGACAGCGCCGCCGGCAGCGACAGGGCCAGCACCGCGAGCGCGACCTTCGCGCTGCGGGTGCGCGCCGTCCCCGCCGCCACGGCCGCCAGCGCCACGGCCGCCGAGAACGCCGGGTGGTTGACGCCCAGCACGGCGATCCACCCGCTCGCCGCGAGCGAGAGGGCGGTCAGCGGGTTCACGCCGGTTCGTTCTCGCCCAGCGCGGAAAAGGAGCGCACCGTCTTTTTCGGCATCGCCTTCAGCGCCCCGAAGACGATGAGCATGACCAGAGCTTTGTCCAGCGGGTCGGAGACGAAGGACTGGAAGGTCACCGACTGCAGCAGCGATGCCCCCATCTCGCGGAAGAGCCAGACCACCGCGCCCGTGCCGACGCCCGAGGTGCCGCCGTAGACGAAGGCCGCCACGGGCGCGGCGACCATTCCCCCGACGATGCCGAGGACCACGCCGGACACGACCGCGAAGCCCGCGTTGCGGAACGCCCCGAACTTGTGGATGAACACCCCGGCGAGGTAGCCCACCAGCGCCGCGCCCGCCGCGAACGGCAGCGCCGCGGGGGTGAACAGGCTCCACACCACGTTGTTCAGCGCGCCCGTGGCCATCCCCGCCACCGGCCCCGCCAGGGCGGCGACGAGCACGGTGCCGATGCTGTCCAGGTAGAGCGGCAGGCCGATCGAGCCGACGATCTGGCCGACCACGGAGTTGATGATCATGGCGATCGGGATCAGCCCGATCGTGCGCGCCGGCAGGGTGGGCAGCGCCGCCGCCAGCAGCAGGACGGTGCCGAGGCCGTAGCCCGCGAGCGTGACGAGCCCCTCGCGCGAGGAGGTGACGTTCTCCCAGTCGCCCGGGCGCACGAGCACGATGTAGAGCCAGGTGGCGAAGATGAACCCCGCGCCGAGCGCGGCAAGCGCCCGCCGGGCCGGGGTCCACTGCGGGGCGGTGAGGTCGGTGGTCTGCGACATAGAGCACTCCAATGGGCGGGTCGAATCCGCCCGCCTATGTCACCTCGGCGGGCCCGAACGCGGAAAGTGTAGCAGGCCGGGTTCTACAACGCCGGGCTCAGTCCTCGGCGCGCGCGTGGCGCACCGCGTCGAGCTCGTCCGCGCCCCCGCCGAAGAAGCGCGCATGCACCCCGCAGGCCCGCTCGAACTCGGCCCACGCCTTATCGACGTCCGCCCCCGTCACTACTAGGGCATTCGGCTCCCTGCCCCACACGTCGCGCAGGTCAGCGACGGAGGTGCCGCGCATCAGCTCCGAGTCGGCCTCGACGTCCACGGCGGTGGAGGTGGCGTCGTAAGGCACGGCCCCGAGGGCGATCTCGCAGGTCAGCAGGTCGTGGATCTGGGCGCGGTAGCCCTCGCCCACCTCCTCGTGGAACTCGAAGTAGAACCGCAGGATGTCGGGGAGGTACCCGGCCGCGGGGGCCGGCCCAAGCTTCTCGACGACCCGCTCCAGCCCGTCCGGATCCAGCAGCATCCGCTCCGTCACCCCCAGCGAACACACCGTCACCGGCGCCGGCGCCGCCGCGAAGACCTCGCGGGCGGCGTGGGGGTCGACCCAGAAGTTCCACTCGGCACTCGGCGTGGTGTTGCCCGGGTAGTTGAACGCCCCTCCCATGACCGTGACGTGGCGCAGCCGCGCGAAGTGCTCCGGGTGCAGGCGGCGGAAGGCCGCGAGGTTGGTCAGCGGCCCGGTGACGATGAGGTGGAGGTCATCCGTCCCCCGCTCGATGGCGTCGACCCAGAGGGCGTCCCAGTCGCTCTCCACGTAGCGCTCTGGGGCGCTGGCGTAGCCCAGGCCCGTCTCCCCGTGCGTCTCGGGGGTGGTGGTCAGCTCGTGGACCAGCGGGCCCGGCACCCCGGCGGCGACCGGGATGGTGCGCAGGCCGCACAGACCGAGCACCCACGCCGCGTTGGCGGCGCACTGGGCCGCCTCGACGTTGCTGGAGGTGGTGGTCACCGCCTCCAGCTCGATGCGGCGCTCGTGGTGGCAGGCGGTGAGGTAGACCAGCGCCAGCGTGTCGTCGATGCCGGGGTCGCAGTCGAAAATAACGCGCATTGTTACTCCTTGATGCCCTGGGTGCTTAACGTGCGGGTTTCCTGGCCGCGGGTGAGCCAGACGACGAGGGAAAGCGCGGCGATCACCCCGCAGGAGGCGAAGGCCGCCGCGAAACCGTAGCGCTCCGCGAGCATACCCACCACGATCGGCGCGAAGATGGCCCCGGCGTCCTGCGTCATCTGGAAGGTGGACAGCACCGTGCCGCCGGAGCGCCGGTTGCCGATGATGTCCGCCAGCGCCGCCTGCTGCGCCGGGTTCATCAGCCCACCTCCCACTCCGGCGAGCGCCGAGGCGATGATCAACGACCAGAAGGTCGTGGCGAATCCCATGCAACCCGTGAACACAGCCACGGCGACGAGGCCGGAGACGACGAGCGGCTTACGACCGTGCCGGTCCGCCAGCCGGCCCGAGAACTGCAGGGTCACCGCAGTGCCCAGCGCGTAGGCCGTCAAGGCCAGGCCGGCCGCCGCCCCGCCGTTGGCGAAAACCGCCGCGGCGAAAAGGGGCAGCACGGACACGCGCGCGCCGAAATTCGCCCAGCCGTTGGTGAACGCCGAGGTCAACAGGCTCTGGTAGGTCGGCATGGCGAGCGCCTCGCGCACGTGCATCGGCGGCAGCTTCGCGGGCAGCACCGCCCGGCCGCGCGGCGTCGAGGTGGCCGCCCACACCATCACGGCCGCCACCGCCACGCCCATGCCGTAGACGGCGAAGGGCAGGCGGAAACCGAGGAAGGACAGCGCCGCCCCGATGACGGGCCCGATGATGTTGCCCAGCAGGAACGCCGAGGCGTAGAGCGCATTCGCGCGGCCCCGGATACTCGGGTGCGTCACGCGCACGATGAGCGCCTGGGCCGACAGGGTGAACATGGTCGAGCCGAATCCCGCGATGAAGCGCAGCGCGAAGATGTGCCAGTAGGCCTGGGCGAAGGCCACGAGGAAGGTCGCCGCCGCCACAATGAACAGGCCGGTGAGGTAGACGGGGCGCGAGCCCAGCCTGTCCACGAGAAGCCCGGCTCCGGGAGCGCCGATCAGACGGGCCGCCGCGAAGACGGAGACCACCGCGCCGGCGGCGGCGAGGGAGACGCCGAAGCTGGCGGTGAACTGCGGGAGGATCGGGGCGATGAAGCCGTAGCCCAGGGCGATGATGAACGCCGCTGCGGCGAGCACCCAGATTGTCGTGGGGATCTTCGGAGCCGCGCCGGCGGAGGGATCTGCTGTTGTCATTTCACCTACACCCTAGCCCCGGCGGCAAATCACCTGCCCAATACCACACATTTGTTCGATATTGGGACCGTTCATGTCGAACCGGTTTTCTAACCTCGGGGCCATGACGAAGAACAACATGCCCCAGCAGACCTTGACCCCGCAGACCGTGCCCCAGCAGATCTCCGCCGAGGGCCTCGCGAGGGAGATCTCCCGCGAGCACGCGCCGACGGTCGACGCCCTCCGTTCCATCATCCGCCACCCCCGTTCCCTGGCCCGCTCCACGGCCTCGTGGCGCCCTCCCGTCAAAAAGCTCCCACGTGTGGGAGGATCCGCCTCTCTCACGGTCGCCGTCACCCGGCGCCGCGTGGGGCCGCGCGCCCGCGCCCGCATCCAGGGCTACGGCGAAACCCACGTGCCCGCCTACATCATCGAGCTGCGCGTGACGGACCCCTCCGGGATGCCGGCGGACCCCGCCGTCAACGAGGCGTGGATCCGCTGCCTCGTTTCCCCGGACTCGCTCCGGGCCGTCCACGAGCTTCCCGGCTCGCGGGCCACAAGCTACGTCTGGCTTGTCGACGCCACCTACGCGCCCGTCCTCTCCCCCGCCTCCATGTTCCAGGGGCTCTCGGCGGCGTAGGGTGCGGAGACGAGACTAGACCTCGTCCTGGTCCGGGTCCTCCGCGGCCGGGTCGATCTCGGTGCGGGTGTCGCGGCTCGCCGTGGCCTGGGGTCCGGCCTCGGGCTGCGCCGCGAAGTGCGCGCCCGCGTCCTCGGCGTCCACCGCGTCGTCCCCCTCGGCCGGGTCGTCGTCCAGCAACTCGCCGTCGTCCTCCCCGAAGATGTCGTAGACGTCGGGCTCGTCGAAGTCGTCCTCGACCGGCAGCAGCTGGGCCTCCCAGTCCTCGGCCTGGTCCGCGGCGAGCGAGAGGACGTCGAAAAGCCTGTCAAAGTCGGCGAAGCGGCCCAGGTCGAGCACCTCCGCCTCCGAGATCGCCTCGGTGTGGATGGTCTCGAACAGCCGCGCCCGGTCCTCGTCGGTGAGCTCGGCGTCGCCGTCGGACTCCCACAGCTCCCCGATTGCGTCGCCCATCAGGTCGTCGTAGTTGTCGGACAGGGCCACGAACGACACCGAGGCGCACGGCTCGCCCTCCACCACCTCGACCAGGACCTGCAGCTCCGCGCTCTCACCCACCTCGGCGCGCACGAGCTGGCTGTTCACGCTGTCCTGGAAAAACTCCAGGTCAGCGATGCGCTCGTCCGTCCCTTCGAGCAGGTCGCGCAGGACCGTGACCACCTCGTCGGTGGCCATGTGCTCCGCCACCGTCGCCACGGCGCTTTCCACGGAGAAGACGACGGAGACCAACACGGCCTCGAACTCCTCGTCGTCCTCGTCCACGTCCGCGGCGGCGATGTAGACGTTTGCGGCGGGCAAGTGCGGGTCAACCTCAACGAACTGGATCTCCACGTCCGCCGTGATCGGCACGAACATGGTCTCGTCGTGCACTCGCGATTCGATTCCCTCACGGTCAAGGGCGGCGGCGATGTCCTCGAAAAAGCTCATGGCGCACCAAAGTCCTTCCAAAGGTGTTAAGGAGAGCCCGCCCCGCGCGGAGACGGCCTGCCCGTCGAGTCTCGACCCGCCCCAGCCTAGCCACGAACCCGTTCCTGCGCCGTCTCAGCGGAGGAAACATCGAAGAAGGCAGCGAGCGACTCCACCAGGTCCTCCCGGTTCGTCCCCCATTCACGCATGTCGAACTCCTCCCACGCCCGCCGCTGCTCCGCCTTCGGGTCGTACTCCACCCGGAACGAGTCCCGGAACACCGCAGTCGCCCGGCCCGGCATGTCGTCGCAGCGGAAGCCGTAGCGCGGCCACTCCTCCCCCGGCGCGCCCGTGTGGAAGAAGGAACCCCAGTGGAACTGCATCGCCCTGCTGATGTCGTCCAGGCCCGCCCGCGAGCTGAAACGGTCGATCTTGGAGGCGCGCGTGGCCAGCGGATCGCCGAACACCGCGACCAGGTCCGCGGTGTGCATCGCGCCCAGGCCGAGCCGCCGCATCGTCGCCGAAGCGTAGTCGAAGCGGTACATCCACGTCGCCGCCGCTCGGCGGTGGGCGGTGGCGAGCATGACCGAAGGCGCCCAGAACACCGCGTCCGCGATGAGCTCGGCGAAATCCCCGCGCCCCTCCGCGTGGCCGTAGGCCTCCAGGACGCGGTGCGCGTTCGCGGAGTCGAACACCTCCAGCGCGCGCAGCGCGGCCCTCGTCCTCGCCTTGGACGTCTGGTACAGCGCCTTGGCAAAACTGGCCTCGTCGGCGTTCGTGCCGATGATCAGCGGAACCGGCGCCTGCTCGCCCGCCTCGAAGGCGTCGATCGGGTGCGCGGGCAGGGTCGTCCCGTCCACGGTGGGCATGAACGCGGTGTTGAACTGGGTGATCTCCCGGCTGTTGATCAGCATCGACTGCCCGACGCGAACGAGCTCGCGGGCGTCCTCGCCGCGCAGCTCGTCGAGGGTGGTCAGCCGGGACAGGCCCATGCCGTCGATAAGCGTGCGCACCCACATGGCCGCCTGCAGCCGCGAGTGGACGCTGGCGCAGGGGGCCGACTGGGCAATGCCGCGGTGGAACAGGCCGCGCGCGGCGGGTGCCGCCATGAGGTGGGCCACGGCCGCTCCCCCGGCGGACTCGCCCATGATCGTGACGTTGCCCGGATCCCCGCCGAAGCGGGCGATGTTGTCCTTGACCCACCGCAGGGAAAGGATCTGGTCCAGAAGAGCGGGGTTGGCCACGCAGTCGTGGCCGAGCGAGCGGAAATCCAGGTAGCCGAGAACGCCGAGGCGGAAGTTCACGGAGACGTAGACGACGTCGGTGGTGACAGCGAGGTTGTGCCCCTGCAGCACCTTCTCGTGGCTCGCCCCGGTGACGAAGGTGCCGCCGTGGAAATACACGACGACGGGCAGAACGTCGTCGCTGTCCGGGCGGACCACGTCGAGGGTGAGGCAGTCCTCCGTGCCGTAGACGGCATCGCCCCACCCGAAGGTGCCCTGCAGCGCGGGCTCGGCGTAGGCGCTCGCGTCGCGCACGCCTTTCCAGGGCCGGGCGGGGCGGGGCGCGCGGAACCTGTGCACGCCCGAGGTGTCGTCGCCGTACGGGATGCCACGCCACGTGCGCACGCCGGTGCGCTCATCGACGACACCCCGCACCGCCCCCGCCGAAGTCGGGGCGACGGGACCCGCAGCAGACTCCATGCACCCCAGGGTAGCCAGAGGCGCCGCTCCAGTCCCTGCGAGCTCGGGCACAGCCCCATGGGAGTGCCGGGAGGGAATGAATCGTGTTTCCTGGGTGCTGGACACTACAGGCGCACGCCTGATTGAATTTCCCCTCTCCCCTACACGGACCCCACAGGAGGACACCATGGCTTTCGGGCGACACACCACCACCCGCCCCGGCACCGACCCGGAGGTGCAGGGCATCATCACCGACGCGCTGAGCTCCGACGCCGCCGCACTGGAGCGCGAGGCGGGACCGATCGGGCGCGCCTTCATCGCAGCGGTGGACAAGGCGGTCCACCTGCAGTCCGGCCCGATCCGCGCCTACGTGGACTGGGTGCGCCGGCAGAACCCGGACGCCACGCCGGCGCAGGTGCAGGAGATCATGGACAAGCACTTCCGCAACGCCGTCACGGGCACGGGGGCCGGCGCGGGCGCGGCGGCGGCCGTGCCGGGCATCGGGCTCATCACCGGGGCGGCCGCCGTGGCCGGCGAGTCCGTGCTCTTCCTCGACATCGCCGCCTTCTACACGGTGGCCAGCGCCTACCTGCGCGGAGTGGAGATCTCCGACCCCGAGCGCCGCCGCGCCATCGTGCTCGTGGCGCTGACCGGCTCCAAGGGCCTGGCCGTCGTGGACACCCTCCTGGGCGAGAACACGAAGAAGCTGCCGACGGCCGCCACGCTGTCGCGCTTCTCCGGCCCGACGCTGGTGGAGGCGAACAACATCCTCACCCGCGCAGCACTCAAGCAGGTCCGGCGCAAGATCAGCAAGGCCTGGATCGGCAAGCTCCTTCCCCTCGGCCTCGGCGCCCTGGCGGGCGTGGGCGCCAACCGCAAGCTTGCGGCGGCGATCGTCGACAACGTCTCCCCCAGCCTCGGGCCCATCCCGGCGCACTTCTCCAGCGAGCTGCCCGCCAAGTCCGACGGTTCCCTCAAGGACGCCCTGAGCCCGCGGACCTTCCTTGACTTCGTCAACAAGGCCTTCGGGCGCGACGGGCGCGACGGCTCCGAGGCAGCCGAGGCCCCGCAGCCCGAGGAAGGAAAGAAGGGACTGTTCCGCCGCAAGAAGTAAACACCCCCGACAAGCAAAGGCAGGCCCAGCTCAGTGCCAGATAGTTCGACCGCGCAGCGCGGGCGCTCGCTTCTCACCCGGACGCTGTCCGCCAACCGGGCGACTGCCGCCCTCGCCTTCTCGACGGCCGCCGTCGCGGCCGTCGCGCAGGTGGCTCTGCCCGCCTTGACGGGCCGCGCGATCGACGTCGCCACCGGCCAGGTGCCCGGCTCCGTCGCCCGCATCGCCTGGGCGATGGTGGGGGTGGCACTGCTCACGTACGCGATGTCCTGGGTGCGGCGCTGGTCGGCGGGGCGGTTGGCGTCGCAAAGCCAGCACTGGGTGCGGGTGAGCCTGCTGCGCACCCTGCAGCGCCTCGACGGCCCGGGCCAGGACGAGATCGTCACCGGGCAGATCGTCTCGCGCTCCATCTCGGACCTCAACCAGTTCCACATGGTGCTGGCCACCCTGCCGATGTTTTTCACGCGCGCGCTGCAGCTGGCGGTGACGCTGGCCGCGATGTTCCTCATGGACGTGCGCCTCACCCTGCTCTCCCTGGCTCTGCTGCCGCTGATCCTGTGGGAGGCGAACCGCTCGCGCACCGCGCTCTACGCCGCCACCTGGGTCAACCAGCAGTCCGCGGCGGATCTGACCGCGCACGTGGAGCAGACGGTCTCCGGCGTGCGGGTGGTCAAGGCCTTCGGCCGGGAGGAGCGCGCGATCGACGAGCTGGACCGCCTCAGCCGCGACCTCTACGCGGTGAAGATGCGCGCGGCGAGGCTGACGGCGCGCTTCCAGCCGGTGCTGAGCCAGCTGCCGAAGATCGCGCTGGTGATCACCATCGTCGCGGGCGGTGTGACCGCAATCCGCGGGGGCATCTCCGTCGGCGGCTTCGTCGCCTTCACCTCGTACCTCACCTCGATGACCAGCATGATGAGCATGCTGACCAACCAGTACGTGCGCCTCCAGATGGGCCGCAGCTCCGTGGACAGGCTCGGCGAGGTCCTCGCCCTGCGCCCGCGCCGCAACGATCCGGCCCACCCGGCCGGACCCCCATCGGGACCCGCGGGCCTGCGCTTCGACGGCGTGCGCTTCTCCACCGGCGGCCACCGCGTCCTCGACGGCTTCTCGCTCGAGGTCCGCCCCGGCGAGTTCCTCGCGCTCGTCGGCCCGGCCGGCGCGGGCAAGTCGATGGCGGCCCAGCTCGCCGGCGGGTTTTACGAGCCCGAGGGGGGAAGCATCTCGCTTCTCGACGCCCACTCACACGCCACCGACTACTCCACCCTCTCCACCGCGGCGATCCGCTCCACGGTGACCTGCGTGTTCGACGAGGCCTTCCTGTTTTCCTCCTCGGTGCGCGACAACATCGCGCTCGGCGCGCCCGGCGGCGCCGCGACGGACGAACAGGTCGCGGAGGCAGCGCGGCTGGCCCGCGCCGACGAATTCATCGAGCGCCTCCCCGACGGCTACGACACCCTCGTCGGCGAGCGCGGCCTGACGCTGTCGGGCGGGCAGCGCCAGCGCATCGCCCTGGCCCGGGCGCTCATGTCGCGCCCGGCGGTGCTCGTGCTCGACGACGCCACCAGCGCCATCGACGCCGAGAACGAGGCGACGATCCTGGACAACCTGCGAGCCCACCTGCGCGACGTGGCCGTCATCGCGGTGGCCCACCGCCAGTCCACCGTGGACCGCGCCGACCGGGTCGCCGTGGTCGAGGCCGGACGCGTCGTCGCCGCCGGCCCGCGCAGCGAGATCGAGGCGGACCCGGCCTACAGGCGCGTCATGGCGCCGCAGGCCGCGCCGGCCGAGACCGAGCGGCCCGGGCCCACGCGGGCGGAGCTCTGGCCCGACGTGGCCCGCCCCGCACGCGAGCGCGTCGTGCTGCCCACGGGCGGGCACGGCCGCGCCATCACCGCCACCCCCAAGCTGCGCGAGCGCGTCGCCTCCCTGCCACCGGCCCGCGAGCAACCCCGCATCGACGCCGCGGCCCTGCGGGAGCCGAACCGCCCCTTCTCCGTGCCCGCGCTGTTTCGCGCGGTGAAGTGGCTCATCGCCGCGACGGTGGCGCTACTCATCGTCGGCGTGCTGGCGGACCTCGCCTTCCCCACCCTCGTGCGCGCCGCGATCGACCGCGGCATCGAACCGGGTGACACAGCGACACTGTGGCGCGTCGGCGGCCTCGCCCTGGCGGTGGTGGCGGCGGCGTGGGCCAGCGAGGCGCTGATGACGGTGCTCAGCTCGCGCGCCGGCGAACGTCTCCTCTACGGCCTGCGGCTGCGCAGCTACGCCCACCTGCAGCACCTCGGCCTGGCCTACTTCGAGCGCCACCTCTCCGGGCGGATCATGACGCGCATGACCACGGACATCGACACGCTTTCCGGGTTTTTGCAGACGGGCCTTGCCCAGGCGATCGTGTCCACCGGCACGCTCGTCGGCGTGGCGTTCATGCTCGTGGCCACCGACGGCAGGCTCACCCTCGTGGCGCTGGCGGCCGTGCCCCTCATCGCCGCCGCCACCGCCGTGTTCCGCGTCCTGTCGAAGCGCTGTTACCAGGCCGCGCGCACCCAGATCTCCGCGGTCAACGGCGAGTTCGCGGAGCTCATCGGCGGCATCCGCACCACCCAGATGCACCTGGGCGAGCGCAGCGCCGAGGACCACTTCGAGACGGAGTCGGACACCTACCGGCGCTACCGCGTGCGCTCCGCCGCGCTCGTGGCCACCTACTTCCCGGGCATGCAGGCGATCTCGCAGATCATGACGGCGGTCATCATCGCCGTCGGGGGCGCCCGCGTGGCCGAGGGCGACCTGAGCGTCGGCGTGCTCGTGGCCTTCACCATGTACCTGAGCCAGCTCTACGGGCCGATCCAGCAGCTGGGCCAGATCTTCGACTCCTGGCAGCAGGCGACCATCTCCTTCGGGCGCATCACCGAGCTGCTCGACACGCGCACCACCGTTCCCGACACCGGGCGCCACGGCGGGGCCGCGGATGCGGCCCGGGGCGCCATCGGGCTCTCCGGCGTCACCTTCGCCTACGACCCGGCGGCGCAGCCCGTGCTGAGCGACCTCGACGTCACCCTGCGCGCCGGGGAGACGGTGGCGCTGGTGGGACCCACCGGGGCGGGCAAGTCGACCGTCGTGAAGCTGATTGCCCGCTTCTACGACCCCGTGCGCGGCACCGTGCGAGCCTCCGGGGAGGACATCGCGCGCTTCCCGCTGGCGCAGTGGCGCCGCGCCGTCGCGCAGGTCCCGCAGGAGACCTACCTCTTCCCCGGCACCGTCGCGGAGAACATCGCCTACGGCGTCGACTCCGCCACCGATGCCGAGATCGAGGCCGCGGTGGCCCGCATCGGGGCCCTGCCCGTCATCGCCGCCATCCCCGGCGGCTTCAACCAACCCGTCGGCGAAAGGGGCCGCGGGCTGAGCTCTGGGCAGCGCCAGATCATCGCGCTGGCGCGCGCGGAGATGCTCGAGCCCGACCTGCTGCTTCTCGACGAAGCCACCGCCACCCTCGACCCCGCCACCGAGCGCGACGTCCTCGACGCCACCGAGCAGGCCACCGCCGGGCGCACCTCCGTCATCGTCGCGCACCGCCTGGCAACCGCCGCGAGAGCCGACCGCGTACTCGTCATACATAAAGGACGTATCATGGAGGACGGTTCCCACGAAGCCCTTCTCAACCGGGGCGGGGCGTACGCCCGCATGTGGTCCATCAACCGCTAACGGGGGTGGGTCGTGCGCGCGCCCGAGGGAAAGCCGGGAGCGAGTTAGCGCTCGCTCGCGGCGGACAATTAGAGTCGATAAAGTTAGCGCTTTACATCACCCAAGAAGAGAGGCGAGCACCTGCCGTGAGCAGCGACAACACTTTCGGCCAGAATGACTGGCTGGTAGACGAGATGTTCCAGCAGTACAAGGAGGATCCGAGCTCCGTGGACAAGGAGTGGCGCGAGCTGTTCGAGAAGCAGGGTTCGCCCGCCACCGCGGAAGGCACCGCCTCGGTCACCCCCGCGCCGCAGGCGCCGCAGGCTGCCAAGGCAAAGACCGAGCCCAAGGTCGCCTCCTCCACCGCGGCGCCGAGCCAGGACGGCCGCCAGACCAAGGTCGACGAGGCAGCCAAGGACACCACCAAGAAGTCCCCGGCCACCCTGCCGAAGCCCAAGGTCTCCCCGCTGGACAAGGTCGGCTCCGTGTCCGTCGAGCCCGGCGAGACGCAGCTCAAGGGCGCGTTCCGCGCCATCGCGAAGAACATGAACGAGTCTTTGAGCGTGCCCACCGCCACCACGGTGCGCGACATGCCGGTCAAGCTCATGTTCGAGAACCGCGCCCTGATCAACGACCACCTCAAGCGCACGCGCGGTGGCAAGATCTCCTTTACCCACATCCTCGGCTACGCCATCATCCAGTCCACCAAGCTCCACCCGGACATGAACAAGAGCTACCGCGAGGAGGGCAACAAGTCCTTCGCGGTGCAGCCGGAGCACATCAACCTGGGCCTGGCCATCGACCTGCCCCAGAAGGACGGCTCCCGCTCCCTCGTCGTCGCCGCCATCAAGGAGTGCGAGCGCCTCTCCTTCAGCGAGTTCGTCGACGCCTACGAGGACATCGTCGACCGCGCCCGCGAGGGCAAGCTGACCATGGACGACTTCCAGGGCGTGACCATCCAGCTGACCAACCCGGGCGGCATCGGCACCCGCCACTCCATCCCCCGCCTCATGGCCGGCCAGGGCACCATCGTCGGTGTCGGCGCGATGGACTACCCCGCCGAGTTCGCGGGCGCGTCCGAGGACCGTCTGGCGGAGCTTGGCGTCGGCAAGCTCGTGACCCTGACCTCCACCTACGACCACCGCGTCATCCAGGGCGCCGAGTCCGGCGAGTTCCTCCGCGACATCTCCCAGCTGCTCATCGACGACAAGTTCTGGGACGAGATCTTCACCGCGATGGAGATCCCCTACGCCCCGCTGCGCTGGGCCCAGGACCTGCCGAACTCGGGCATCAACAAGGACACCCGCGTCATGCAGCTGATCGAGGCGTACCGCTCCCGCGGCCACCTCATCGCCGACACCAACCCGCTGCGCTGGCACCAGCCCGGCTTGCCCAAGCCGGACGCCCGCGACCTGCTCATGGAGACCCACGGCCTGACCCTGTGGGACCTCGACCGCACCTTCCACGTCGGCGGCTTCGGCGGCAAGGAGACCATGACCCTGCGCGAGGTCATCTCGCGCCTGCGCGCCGCCTACACCCTCCACGTCGGCGCCGAGTACACCCACGTCCTCGACCGCGACGAGCGCGAGTGGCTGCGCGACCGCGTCGAGGCCGGCATGCCCAAGCCGACCAACGCCGAGCAGAAGTACATCCTGCAGAAGCTCAACGCCGCCGAGGCCTTCGAGAACTTCCTGCAGACCAAGTACCTCGGCCAGAAGCGCTTCTCCCTCGAGGGCGCCGAGACCCTCATCCCGCTCATGGACGCCGTCATCGACACCGCCGCGGGCCAGGGCCTCGAGGAGGTCGTGATCGGCATGCCACACCGCGGCCGCCTCAACGTGCTGTTCAACATCGTGGGCAAGCCCGTCGCCACCATCTTCAACGAGTTCGAGGGCAACATGCAGTCCGCCCAGCAGGGCGGCTCCGGCGACGTGAAGTACCACCTCGGCTTCGAGGGCGAGCACATCCAGATGTTTGGCGACGGCGAGATCAAGGTCTCCCTGGCCGCCAACCCTTCCCACCTCGAGGCCGTCGACCCGGTCCTCGTCGGCATCGCCCGCGCGAAGGCCGACCACCTCAAGCACACCGCCGGCCGCACCGACAACCCGGTCGTGCCGATCATGCTCCACGGCGACGCCTCCTTCGCCGGCCTGGGCATCGTGCAGGAGACCCTCAACCTGTCCAACCTGAACGGCTACACCGTCGGCGGCACCGTCCACATCGTGGTGAACAACCAGATCGGCTTCACCACCACCCCGGATTCGGGCCGCTCCACCTACTACGCCACCGACCTGGCCAAGGGCTTCGACTGCCCCGTCTTCCACGTCAACGGCGACGACCCGGAGGCGGCCGCGTGGGTCGCCCAGCTGGCCACGGAGTACCGCCGCGAGTTCGGCAAGGACGTCTTCATCGACCTCATCTGCTACCGCCTCCGCGGCCACAACGAGGCCGACGACCCGACGGTGACCCAGCCGCTCATGTACGAGCAGATCCAGTCCCACCCCTCGGTGCGCACCCGCTACACCAACGACCTCATCGGCCGTGGCGACATCACCCAGGAAGAGGCCGAAATCGCGGCCCAGGACTTCCACGACCAGCTCGACTCCGTCTTCTCGGACGTCAAGGCGAACGAGGGCAAGCCCAGCGAGCAGACCGGCATCACCGAGGCCCAGAAGCTCACCCGCGGCCTGGACACCAACATCACCGAGGAGACCTTCAAGCGCCTCGCCGCGTCCTACCGCGACCTTCCGGAGGAGTTCACGCCGAACAAGCGCCTGAAGTCGGTGCTGAAGAAGCGCGGCTCCTCCTTCGAGGACGGTGACATCGACTGGGGCTGGGGCGAGCTGCTCGCCTTCGGCTCGCTGGCGGAGCAGGGCAAGTTCGTCCGCCTCGCGGGCGAGGACTCCCAGCGCGGCACCTTCACCCAGCGCCACGCCGTGATCTACGACCCGGAGACCGGCGACGCCCTCAACCCGCTGGACGCCAACGCCATCGACGCCGGCAACGAGGGCCGCTTCCAGGTGTTCAACTCCGCGCTGACCGAGTACGCGGGCATGGGCTTCGAGTACGGCTACACCATCGGCAACGGCGACGCCGTGGTCGCGTGGGAGGCCCAGTTCGGCGACTTCGCCAACGGCGCCCAGACGATCATCGACGAGTACCTCTCGTCCGGCGAGACGAAGTGGGGCGAGCTGTCCTCCCTGATCGCCCTGCTGCCGCACGGCTACGAGGGCCAGGGTCCGGACCACTCCTCCGCCCGCATCGAGCGCTTCCTGCAGCTGGTCGCCGAGGGCTCCATGACCATCGCCCAGCCGTCGACCCCGGCGAACCACTTCCACCTGCTGCGCCGCCAGGCTCTCGGCGAGATGAAGCGCCCGCTGGTCGTCTTCACCCCGAAGTCGATGCTGCGCAACAAGGCCGCCGTCTCCCAGCCCTCCGACTTCATCGAGGTCGAGCGCTTCCAGTCCGTGATCGACGACCCGAACTTCGTCGCCCGCGGCAACAAGAAGGTCGAGGGCGCGGACCACTCGAAGGTGGAGACGATCATCCTGTGCTCCGGCAAGATCTACTGGGAGCTGGACAAGCGCCGCCAGCAGGACAAGCGCGACGACGTCGCGATCGTCCGCGTGGAGATGCTGCACCCGATCCCCTTCAACCGCCTGCGCGACGCCTTCGCGAACTACCCGAACGCGAAGCAGATCCGCTGGGTCCAGGACGAGCCGGCCAACCAGGGCGCGTGGCCGTTCTACAACGAGCACCTGCGCAACCTCATCGAGGACATGCCCGAGATGGTGCGCGTGTCCCGCCGCTCGCAGTCCACGACGGCGACCGGCGTGGCCAAGGTCCACCAGATGGAGGAGAAGCAGGTCATCGACGAGGCCTTCGCCAAGTAGCTGACCCGACGAAACCGGGCCGGCCCGCGGTTGCGCGGACCGGCCCGGTTCCTCTTTTTCGCTTCTCGACGCCCCACCGGTCTACACCGGGGGCTGCTGCTGCGTCGCCTCCGTCTGGTCTTCCTTCTTCTCGTCGGAGACGCTGATGCTGGCGTACTCCATGAGCCAGGTCGAGACGGCCTCGCGCACGGGCGTGCCCGCCTCGACGTCCTGGGCCATCTCCTCGATGTCCTTCGTGCTGAGCACGCGGGTGATGAAGTTGACGCGCTGGAGCTCGCGGGGTGTGAACAGGGATTTCTCGAACACCGGGATGATGTTCTGCGGCAGCGCGCCCTCGTTCCTCCCCGCCTTCGTCGCGGAGGAGCAGCCCTGGGCTGGGGAGGGGTCGACGGTCATGACGCTGCCGGGCAGGGTGCCCACCGCGGCGGCGTAGGTCTTCTCCGAGGCCGCGGCCGCGCCCGTGACCTTGTCCGCTCCCCCGAGCTCCTCCGCCAGGGCGGTGGCCGCCGCGCGGTCGAGCTGGTGCAGGATCAGCCCCGTGCACGTGAGCGCGAGGTCGGCCCGCCTTTCCCGCACGATGTCCACCGCGCTGGCGGCGTCGCGGAGCTTCACGGCGTTGACGCCCGAGTCGCGCCCCAGCGCCAGGAACACCTGGTTGTAGATCTCGCCGATGACCATCTGTTCTGCGGAGCGGGTGTCCACCCCGATGGAGATGGCCTCGCGCTTGGTGTCGCCCGCGCTCTGCGCGGGGGCGGCCTCGGCGGCGTAGGTGATGCCCAGCGCGGCGACGACGGAGGCGGCGACGAGGCCCGTCGCCGCCAGCCATTCGCGTGCGGCCGTCACTTCTCGACGGCCCCGGTGCCGCCGCCGAAGCCCATCTGCGCGATGGCGTCCCGCGCGCGGGGTGCGGTCTCGGGCGCGCAGAGCACGTCGTAGCGCCCCGCCACGATGGAGGTGGCGGAGGAGAAGTCGCGCTTGCCGCCGGTCAGGGCGTAGCTGATCGCCGCGAAGACGAGGCCGAAGCCGGCGCCGATGAGCAGCGACCAGAAGACAACGGCCCAGCCCTCGCCGGGCATCGCGAACAGGGCGAAGAGCAAGCCGATGAAGATGCCCATCCAGGCACCCGAGGCCGCTCCCCCTGCGAGCACGCGGGGCCAGGTGAGGCGCCCGGTGACGTTTTCCACCTGCATGAGGTCGACGCCCACGATGGTGAGGTTCTGCACGGGGAAGGCCTGGTCCGCCAGGCCGTCAACCGCGCGCTGGGCCTCCTCGTAGGTGCCGAAGCTGCCGACGGGCCAGCCGCTCGGGCGGGTGAGGTCCGGCCGCGGACCGAGCCCTGCGGGCCCTCCCAGTGGTTGTGACACGATATCCACTTCCTTCACATGAGTTTTGTGCGGTGCCCTCCACGCTACCTCTCCAGGGCAGGCGGGGCCTATAATTGGTCGCGATGTCTACTAGCACCCCCATCACCGAAGAGCGCGTCCGCGAGGCGCTGAGCCGCGTCGAGGACCCCGAGATCGGCAAGCCCATCACCGAGCTGGACATGGTCGAGTCCGTCGCCATAGACGGCGCCGACGTCGCCGTCGGCATCTACCTCACCATCGCCGGCTGCCCGATGCGCGACACCATCCAGTCCAACACCCGCGCGGTCCTCGAGGACCTCGACGGCGTCGGGGCGGTCACCGTCACGATGCACACCATGAGCGACGAGCAGCGCCGGGCGCTCAGCGCGAAGCTGCGCGGAGCGCAGGCCACCCCCGAGATCCCGTTCGCGGACCCCGACACGCGCACCCGCGTCTACGCGGTGGCCTCCGGCAAAGGCGGCGTGGGCAAGTCCTCCGTCACCGTCAACCTCGCCACCGCGCTGGCCGCCCAGGGGCTGACCGTGGGCATCCTCGACGCCGACATCTACGGCCACTCCATCCCGGGTCTGATGGGCTCCGCCGGCGCCTCGCCCACCGTGGTCGACGACATGATCATGCCGCCGATCAGCCACGGGGTGCGCCACATCTCCGTCGGCCAATTCGTCGAGGGCAACGCCCCCGTTGTCTGGCGCGGGCCGATGCTGACGCGCGCGATCCAGCAGTTCCTCTCGGACGTCTACTGGGGCGACCTGGACGTGCTGTTCATGGACCTGCCCCCGGGGACAGGCGACGTGGCCATCACCGTGGCCCAGCTCATCCCGAACGCGGAGCTGATCATCGTGACTACCCCGCAGGCCGCGGCCGCCGAGGTCGCCGAGCGCGCGGGCACGATCTCGCAGCAGACCGGGCAGCGCATCGCGGGAGTGGTGGAGAACATGGCGGGCATGGTCATGCCCGACGGCTCCGTGATGAACATCTTCGGCGAGGGCGGCGGAAAAAGGGTCGCGGAGCGCCTCACCGCGCTGACCGACAACGACGAGGTGGCCCTGCTCGGCTCGGTCCCCCTCGACCCGAAGCTTCGCGAGCACGGCGACGACGGCACGCCCGTTGTCCTCTCCGAGCCGGACTCCCCCGCCGCGGCAGCGCTGTACGGCATCGCTTCGAGGCTCAAAGTGCGCCGCGACTCGCTCGCGGGCAAGAGCCTCAACCTCGGGGTGAGCCGCTAGCCGCAGGCTAGGTGATGTCCGCCTGCCTCCTATACACATCTGACGCTGCCGACGATCTACGCTGTCTAGATCCCGGTGGTGGCCGAGTCATCTAAAAAAAGGCATGACTACTCTCTACACACACTCTCGGCATGCGTCGTCACGTGTGTGCTCCACATGCTTGCCCTCACANGCGCGGAGGGGGCGAGGGGGTCGGCGTCGGGGTCGTCGAAAAGCACCTTCGCCATGGCCCTTCTCGGGCCCAGCGCCGCGTACTCGGTGACCGTGCCCAGCGGCTTGCGGAACTCCTCGAACTCCTCGAAGCCGGAGTCGAGCTCGAGCTCTCGCTTGGCGTTGGTGATAGCCTTGCGCGCCGCGTAGATCGCCGCGCGGATGTCCTGGATCACGCCGGGCAGGCGCTCCGGGCCGATGATGATGAGGCCGATGATGAGGATGAAGAAGATCTCTCCCCATCCAATGCTGGAAAACACGGCTTACACCTTACCCGCGCCGCCGAATCGCGCGCAGAGCGGCTTCCACGGTGCCGCGCGCACCGCCTGTCGACGCCCCCTCGTCCGCCCCGGCGACCTGTTCCCCGACCCGCTGGAGCCGCTCGAGCAGGGTCTGCGGCGCGCGGAGGGACTCGTCGGCGGCGCAGGTGCGCAGGCGCGCTGCGGCGGAGCGCTGGATGTGGACCTCGAGGTGGCACTCCTCGCACTGCACGATGTGGGTGCGGGCGCGGCGGGCGGCGTGGTCGGAGAGCTCCCCGTCGGCGAACGCCGCGATCGCCTCGGTGCTGAGGTGGTCGGTGGGGCTGAACTGTTCGCGGCGCGCGCGCGCGAGTTTGGGGGCGGGCATCCCCGGCAACCTGATGTCGATGGCGAGGGCCTCCTTTCCTGGCTCGGGCTCTCCGTGCTGCGGCGCCGCAGCCGGCGCCCCGTTTGCCCCTTTTATACCCCTTTTGCCCGTGTCCGGGCACGCGCGACGGGCACTCTCAGCGCACGCGGATGAGCTCGCGCGCGCTGGCGTCCTCGCGCGCCTGCTGCTCCAGGCTCTGGCGCAACTGGGCGCGGCCGCGATGGATGCGGGAGCGTACGGTGCCCATCTTTACCCCGAGCGTCTCGGCGATCTCCTCGTAGCTCATGCCCACGACGTCGCACAGAACCACGGCGACGCGGAAGTCGGGGCCCAGGGAGTCGAGGGCGCGCTGCAGCGCCGGGTCGAGGTTGGAGGCGGTGTATACCTGCTCGGGGGTCATCTCGGTGCCGGGGACGCGCTCGTAGTCCTCCGGCAGGGCCTCCATCCGGATCTTGGCGCGGTGGCGCACCATGTCCAGGAAGAGGTTGGTGGTGATGCGGTGCAGCCACCCCTCGAACGTGCCCGGCTGGTAGCTCTTCAGGCTGCGGAAGACGCGCATGAAGGTTTCCTGGGTCAGGTCCTCCGCGTCGTGCTGGTTGCCCGACAGGCGGAAGGCGAGGCGGTAGACGCTGTCCGCGTGCTCGGTCACGAGCTCTGCCCACGAGGGCATGTCCCCCTCCCCCGCGTCGAAAGCGGCGGTCCCGCCGAGCGCGGCGGGCTCGATGGCGTCGGGGGTGTGGGCGGAGGCGCGCGCCGGGTCGTCCGGGTCGTTTGGCATGCAAACAATCATTCCAAACCCGCGTGGCAAACACCAGAAAACTCCCCCGGAAAACCCTGCGAGGAAGTAACAATCCGCTAACGGTGCGGCACTCCGCCTATGATTGCAGGCGTGAGTGATTCCGCCATTGATTCCGCCTTCAGCACCATGAACGACTACATCGCCGAGCACACCCGCCGCGGCGAGTCGGACTTCCACCGGGGCCTCGAGCAGGCGCGCACGCACGCCGAGGAGAATTTCCTCTCCGCCCCCGGCAGCGCGGTCGGCGCCCTCATGGGCACGCTCGCCGCCGCGGGCGCGTCGGCCCACGGCGCTGTCGCGGTCACCCCCGCCGCCGGCGTGGTCGGGCTGCACATCCTCAACGGCCTGCCGGACAAGGCCACCCTGACGTGCATCGACCCGGAGGCCGAGCACCAGGCGGGGGCGCGCGAGGCGTTCAAGGTCGGCGGCTTCACCGCGTCCCGGGCGCGCTTCCTCACCGCGCGCCCGCTCGACGTGATGAGCCGCCTCGCCCCCGGCTCCTACCACCTCGTCTACGCGGACGTCGCCCCGGTCGACCTCTCCGCGCTCGTCCACGCCGCCTGGCCGCTGCTCGCCCCCGGCGGCACCCTCGTCATCGCCGATTCGCTTCTCGACGGCACCGTGGCCGACCCGACGCGCCGCGACCGCGACACGGAGTCGGCCCGGGCGGCGGGGGGTGACGTCGACAAGCTTGCGGCGGATGAGGGGGCCCTGGTGACCCGCCTGCCTCTCGACGGCGGGATCACCCTGCTCACCCGGCGCTAAACCACCTGGTTCTTGCCCACCACGACGACGCCCTGATCGGAGACCGTGTAGCGCTCGCGGTCGCGCTCGTGGTCCACGCCGATGATCTCGCCGTCGGAGACGTAGACGTTCTTGTCCAGGATCGCGTGTCGCACCACGGCGCCCTTGCCCACGCGCACGCCCGGCATGAGCACGGAACCCTCGACGGTCGCGCCCTCCTCCACGCGCACGTCGGTGGAGAGCACCGAGTTGCGCACCGTCGCGCCCGAGACGATCGACCCGGAGGCGACGATCGACTCCTGGGCGATGCCGCCCAGCACGAACTTCGCGGGCGGGAGGTTGCTGTCCTCCGTCGAGTGGATCGGCCACGCCTTGTTGTACAGGTTGAACACGGGGTGCGAGGAGATGAGGTCCATGTGGGCCTCGTAGAAGGAGTCGACGGTACCGACGTCGCGCCAGTAACCCTGGTCGCGCTCCGTGGCCCCCGGAACCTCGTTTTGGGAGAAGTCGTAGACGTTCGCCTCGCCCTTGTTCACGAAGTACGGGATGATGTCGCCGCCCATGTCGTGGGAGGACTCCTCGTTCTGCTCGTCCTCCAGCAGGGCCTTGATGAGGGCCTCCGTGGAAAAGACGTAGTTGCCCATGGAGGCGAAGGTGACCTCCGGGTCGTCCGGGGTGCCCGGCGGGTCGGAGGGCTTCTCCAGGAACTCGGTCACGGTGCCGTCGTCCTCGGCCTGGATGCAGCCGAAGGCCGTCGCCTCCGCGCGCGGGACGCGGATGCCGGCGACGGTGGCGGACTTGCCGGAGCGGATGTGGTCCTCCACCATCTGCGAGGGGTCCATCCGGTAGACGTGGTCGGCGCCGAAGACGAGGACGTAGTCCGGCATGTCGTCGTAGATCAGGTTGAGCGACTGGACGATCGCGTCCGCCGAGCCGCTGTACCACCGCTTGCCGCGGCGCTGCTGCGCGGGAACGGAGGCGATGTACTGCGACGTCGGCCCCGACAGGTTCCACGCGGTGGCGACGTGGCGGTCGAGCGAGTGCGACTTGTACTGGGTCAGCACCGCGATACGCATGTACCCCGCGTTGACGAGGTTGGACAGGACAAAGTCGATGAGGCGGTAGTTACCGCCGAAGGGCACTGCGGGCTTGGCGCGGTCGGCGGTCAGCGGAAACAGGCGCTTCCCTTCCCCGCCGGCTAGGACGATGGCAAGAACTCTCGGCTGGTTTTTCACACTTCCCCAGCTTAGGACGTTTCCCCCGGCCTCGCACGCAGGAGCGGAAGCTGAACGGGCGTTCTTTGCCCCGCCGGGAGGGTCCGTGCAGCTGGCCGGAATCCTCACTAGGCTCGGCGGGTATGAAAGTCGGAATGATGACCAGAGAGTATCCGCCGGAGGTGTACGGCGGGGCCGGCGTCCATGTCACGGAGCTGACGCGCTTCATGCGCGAGATCGTCGACGTGGACGTCCACTGCATGGGGGAGCCCCGCGAGGAGTCGAACGTGTACGTCCACGGTGTCGACCCGGAGCTCAAGGACGCGAACGGCGCCCTCCGAACTCTGTCGACGGGCCTGCGCATGGCCCACGCCGCCGACGGCCTCGACGTGGTCCACTCCCACACCTGGTACTCCGGCCTGGGCGGGCACCTCACCGGCCTGCTCCACGACATTCCGCACGTGGTCACCGCCCACTCCCTCGAGCCGGACCGCCCCTGGAAGCGCGAGCAGCTCGGCGGCGGCTACGACATCTCCTCCTGGTCCGAAAAGAACGCGATGGAGTACGCGGACGCGGTCATCGCGGTGTCCTCCGGCATGAAGCGCTCCATCCTCGAGGCCTACCCGCGCATCGACGCCGACCGGGTGCACGTCGTGCTCAACGGCGTGGACACCGCCAAGTGGTACCCCGGCGAGGGATCCATCGCCGAGGAGCTCGGCGTGGACCCCGCCAAGCCGGTCGTCGCCTTCGTCGGGCGCATCACCCGCCAGAAGGGCGTGCCGCACCTGCTCAAGGCGGCGCGCGACTTCGACAGCGACGTCCAGCTCATCCTCTGCGCCGGCGCGCCCGACACCCCCGAGATCGCGGCCGAGACGGAGCAGCTGGTCCAGACCCTGCGCGAGGAGCGTCAGGGGGTCTTCTGGGTGCAGGAGATGCTGCCCGCCGAGAAGATCCGCGAGGTCTACGCCGCAGCCGACGTCTTCGTCTGCCCGTCGATCTACGAACCGCTGGGCATCGTCAACCTCGAGGCGATGGCCTGCGAGACGGCGGTCGTCGCCTCCCGCGTCGGGGGGATCCCGGAGGTCGTCGTGGACGGCGAGACGGGCACCCTGGTGGACTACGACAAGGACAACCCGAGCGCCTTCGAGCGCGGACTCGCCGAGGCGGTCAACGCCGTCGTCGCCGATCGGGAGCTTTCCGCGCGCATGGGGCGCGCCGGCCTCGAGCGCGTGCGCGAGAACTTCACCTGGGACACGATCGCCCAGCAGACAGTCGACATCTACCGAAGCTTGATCTAGGGACACACATGAGCGTTTTCAGACCAGAACTGCACATCACCGCGGAGACGGGCATCCTCGAGGCGGCCGCCGGAGTGCTTCGCGACGGCACCCCCGCCACAGACGGTTCCTCCCCGGCGGACGTGTGGCACATGTTTTACCAGTACAAGCCCGCGCCCGGGCAGCCCAGCCGGTGGGGCCACTCCATGTCCGAGGGCAACCCCTTCGACTGGGTTGAGTGCAACGACGCCGTGGCCCCGGTCGGCGGGGAGACCGCCGTGCGCGCCGGCTCAGTCGTCGCCGCCCGCGGCGGCGTGGACCTGTACTTCACCTCGGTGACCGAGGCGGGCACCTCGATCCAGATCACGCACGCGGAGAACCTCGACGAGCTCTGCGACGACGTCAATGAGGACTACGCCGTCAGCGCCGCCTTCCGGCGGCGCGGCGACGTCGTCTCCGACGCCGGGGACTTCACCCGCTTCCGCTCCCCCTGCGTCGTGCCCGGCTGGCGCAGCAACGACGACCGCGACCAGGGTGAGGAGGGCTGGCTCATGCTGGCCGTCGCCGGTGCCTCGGAGGACCCCTCGATCGTGGTGCTCAGCTCGGCCGACGGCACGGCGTGGACCACCGTGGGCGCGCTCAGCTTCGACGGCGACCCCGGCTTCGACCCCGCCTCCGAGTGCATCGTCGCCCCGCGGATCTTCCGCCTGCGCGACGAGGTCGACGGTGTCATCTACGACGTCCTTCTCATCACCCTGGAGCGTCCCGGCGGCGACGAGACCTACTACGTCACCGGCACGCTGACCGGCAGCTCCTTCTCCGTGGTCACCCCGGCCCAGCCGGTCGACCGCGGCCACGACTTCTCCCGCCCCCGCACCACCAGCCACACCGCCGGCTCCCCGGAGCGCTCCGCCCGCTACGACCGCGCCTACATCTTCGGCTCGATGCGAAGCTCGGGGCGCAACGCCGACCTGACCACGGAGCGGAACTGGGAGACCGGCGGCTGGGCCGGCACGCTCACCCTGCCGCGCCGCGTCACGCTGCAGCACGGGCGGCTCTACCAGACGCCCGCGCCGGGGCTGCCCGACGCCGTCGAGGAGTCGCGCCGCGCGAAGATGTGGACGGGCATGTGCGAGATCCCCGTCGGCTCCTCCGTCTACGCCGAGATCCTCGACGCCAGCGGGGAGCCCGCCGCCGTGATCACGCACTCGGGAGACACGCTGACCCTCGACCGGCTCGACGGCTCCCCCGCCGTCTCCGAGCTGCACGACGAGGACGAGGACAACATCACCATCATCGTCGACAGCTCGACGCTCGAGGTCTTCGCCGGCGGCGGCGCAGTGACTATGTCCTCGCGCTTCTGGCCCGAGGGCGGCTGCTCCGGCATCCGGGTGCGCTCGACGGGCGACGCCGAGATCTACAGCGAATGGCGCCGCGGCCACTAGGCCCGCAGCGCCGCGCGCCGGGGGCTACGCCTTGCGGAAGCGCAGGAGGCGCGCCTTCGCGGTGACCTCCATGTGGTCCGGCAGGGCCGCGATGGACTCGCGCAGCTCCGCCGGGTCGACGTGGCGGGCTGAGGGGCTCATGCCCACCTGGGCGGCGATGGAGTCCCGGTCAAGGCGGATCGGGAACTCCAGCAGCTCGGGCTCCCCGATCTGCTCGAGGTGCCCGCGGGTCTGCTCCAGCAGCCGCTCGAGCTTGCCGCCCTCCACCCCGAGGATGCCGAGGGGCTCGCGCAGCTCGTCCAGGTGACCGGAGTCGGCGACGAGGATGACCGCCTCGCCCTCGTCGGTGAGCACGCGGGCGAACTCTGCCGGGTTGCGGGGGGCGAAGATGACGGTCAGGGCGTCCACGGAGGCGTCGCGAAGCGGGAGGCCCTCCCACACGTCCGCGACGACGGCGCCGAGGCGGCCGTGGGCCTTGGCCAGGTGCTTGGCCGCGGGGGTGGAAATGTCGATGCCCACCCCGCGGGAGCCCTCGATGCTGTCGAGAGTGTGCGCCAGGTAGTAGCCAGTGCCCGCGCCGACCTCGAGCACGACCGGCTCCTCGGCGTGGGACTTCTCGACGGCATCCGCGACGCGCTCGGTGACCGTCTCCACGAACGGGGCGAAGTGCCCCTGCGACAGGAACAGCTCGCGGGCCGTCACCATGTCGGCGCTGTCGCCCTCGTGGTTGAGCCCCGCCCCGGACGCGAGAGTGACGTAGCCCTGGCGGGCCACGTCATAGGAATGCCCCGTCTCCGAGACGAGCCGGGAGTAGTCGTCGGCGCCCCGGAGCGGGGATCGGTCGATGGGGTCGGCGAGGACGTCAACGATGTCTTTGAGCATGGGCTGATCCTACCCCGACGCGCGTCCGCCGGGTACTTCTCCTACGCCCCCGCCGCGGCGGTGAGCAGCTCGCCGAGCTCGGCGGCCTCCTCTTTGGACATCTCCACCACGAGGCGCCCGCCGCCGTCGGAGGGGATCCGCATGACAATCTTCCTGCTCTCCTCGACCGCTTCCATCGGTCCGTTCCCCGTCCGGGGCTTCATAGCTGCCATACTGGGCCTCCTGATTCTCTCCCCGCGTGCCGGGCAAAACGCCCTAGGCGCGGGATCTGTCGGTTTCGTCAAAGTCTACGCCGTTTTCGGGGTCGGGGTCCGGCCCCGGCACCGGCGACTGGGACGCACGCCCAACCTTTTCGGGGGAGGCGGCGCCGCCCGCGAGCTGCGCAATGAGGTCGTCCACCTGGTCCATCCGGTAGCCGCGGTGCACCACCTCGAGGGTCACGGCGTCGAGGTCACCGGCAGCCACGGCGCGTCGGTTGTGCCCGATGACCTCCGCGCTGGCGGGCAGCGGGGGCAGGTCCTCTCCCCTGCCGAACACGCGCGCGGAGAGGAGGAAGCCGAGCACGCAGATCAGGGCGATGACGAGGATGAGGAAGATCCAGGAGAGCATGGCCTAGATAGTATCGCGCATCTCGACGCCCTCCCACGGCGGACGCTCCTCCACCGGGGCGGCGCACCCGGCGCGCGCCAGGAGGGTGCGGGCGACGACGTCGGCCATGGGCGCGAGCTGGTCGAGGGGGCGGTTGCGGTGCTCGCGGGTGCCCAGCTCCACCTGGGCGACGGCGGCGGGCCCGTGGGCCCGGGTGACGTCGACAAGCAGGCCCGCCTCCACCCCGTAGCCGACGACGAAGGGCAGGCGCAGCGCAGTGGAGCGGCGCAGGGCGTACTCGCCGGCCAGCGGCTGGACAACGCCCGCCAGCTCGGGAAACAGCGCGCGCAGCAGGGGCTTGGCCGTCAGCTCGGTGACCCGCCCGCCACCGGTCGGCGCGCCGCCGTAACCGCGCGCGTAAGAGGCCTTGACCAGGTGGACGGACGGGTCCACGAGCGGCTGCGCTAGTTGGTCGACCCACCAGGGCTGCAGGGAGGTGACGTCGGCGTCGACGAAGACGACCGCCTCCCCGGAGGCGGCGCGCACGCCGCGCCACAGGGCCTCGCCCTTGCCGGGCCGCGGCTCGATGCCCGGCGCCGCGTCGCGCCAGTTGATCACGCGCGCGCCGGCGGCCGCGGCGACGGCGGCGGTGCGATCGGTGGAGTCGGAGTCGATCACCAGCACCTCCGCTGCGCCGGACGCCCGGCAGGCCTCGACGACCCGGCCGACGGTGAGTTCCTCGTTCAGCGCCGGGATGACCACCGACACCCTCACGCCAGGCCCCGCACCGTCGCCAGCGGGCGGGCCCGCCCGGCGATCGCCTCGGTCATCCGGATCACGTCGACGGTCTCGGCAACCTCGTGGACGCGGAAGGCCGCAACCCCCCGCGCCGCGCACCACGCTGTGGCGGCGAGCGTGCCCGCGACGCGCTCGCCCACGCCGCGCCCGAGGGTCTCTCCAACGAAGTCCTTGTTGCTCAGGGCCATGAGCACCGGCCACCCCGTATCGACGAGGCGGTCGACGTGGCGCAGGATCTCCAGGCCGTGGAAGGTGTTCTTGCCGAAGTCGTGGGTCGGGTCGATGAACACCCGGTCCTCGGGCACCCCGAGGGAGGCGGCGCGCTCGGCCAGGCGGGTCGTCTCCGCGATGACGTCGCCGACCACGTCGTCGTAGTGGACCCGGTGCGGCCGGGTGCGCGGGGTGGCGCCGCCGGTGTGGGAGCAGACGTAGCCGACGCGGTGGTGGCCCGCCACCTCGGCGAGCTCCGGGTCGTAGCCGGCCCAGGTGTCGTTGATCAGGTCGGCGCCCGCGGCGATCGCCGCCTCGGCGACCTCCGCGCGCCACGTGTCCACGGAGATCGAGACGTCGGGGTGGCGGCCGCGGAGGGCGTCGATAAGCGGTGCGACCCGCTCGGTCTCCTCGGCCGGGGTGACCTCCTCACCCGGGCCCGCCTTGACCCCGCCGACGTCGATGATCTCCGCGCCCCGGGCGACGGCCTCGTCCGCCCGGGCGAGCGCCGCGTCGAGGGCGAAGGTGGCGCCGGCGTCGTAGAAGGAATCGGGCGTGCGGTTGACAATCGCCATGACGCGCGCGCCCACCTAGCGGGAACCCCCCTCGCGCTCGCGGATGCGCTCGTCCGTCATCACCTTGTGGGCCTCGACGATGTAGGCCACGGCCTCGTCGACCGAGTCGGTGACCAGGAACAGCTCGTCGTCGCCCTCGGAGATGAGCCCGCGGGCGAGCTGCTGGCCCCGGATCCAGTCGACCAGCCCGCCCCAGAACTCGGTGCCTAGCAGCACCATCGGGAAGTTGGTCACCTTGCCGGTCTGCACCATCACGAGCATCTCAAAGACCTCGTCCAGGGTGCCGTAGCCGCCCGGCAGGGTGACGAAGGCCTGCGAATACTTCAGGAACATCGTCTTGCGGGCGAAGAAGTAGCGGAAGTTCAGCCCGAGGTCGACCCAGTCGTTCAGGCCCTGCTCGAAGGGCAGCTCGATGCCCAGGCCGACCGACATGCCGCCCGCGTTGTGCGCGCCGCGGTTGGGCCCCTCCATCAGGCCCGGCCCGCCGCCGGTGATCACGGCGTAGCCGGCCTCCGCCAGCGCCTCGCCCAGCCGGCAGGCCTGCTCGTACTCCGGCGTGCCCTCGCCCAGGCGCGCCGAGCCGAACACGGTGACGGCCTTCGGCAGGTCCGACAGGGCGTCGAAGCCCGCCACGAACTCGGACTGGATGCGCATCACGCGCCACGGGTCGGCGTGCTTCCAGTCGTGGTCGGAGCTGCCCAGCGACTCCAGCAGGCGCTGGTCGTGCGTGGAGGCCTGCTTTTCGCCGGAGCGCAGCATGAGCGGGCCGCGCAGCTTGCGGTCCCGGGCGGGCTTGGGGGTCTTGTGGGGAGCCAACGTCCTCTTCTTCCGGTTCGTGAAGTCCTACTGCTCAGCCGCCAGGTAGGCGTCCAGGATCCTCCTCACGGTGCGGATCTGGTCCACCGGGCACTGCTCGTCCTTCTTGTGGGCGAAGCCGGGGTCCCCGGGCCCGAAGTTGACGGCCGGAATGCCCAGCGTAGAGAAGCGGGCCACATCCGTCCATCCGAACTTGGCGCGGAACTGCCCGCCGACCGCCTCGACCAGCCCGGCGGCCACCGGGTTGTCCAGCCCGGGCAGGGCGGCCGGGGCGACGTCGTCCCAGACGAGCTCGAGGCCGTCCTCGAGCGCGAGGGCGTCGACGAGGTGGCGCTTCGCCTCCTCGACGGAGCGGTCCGGGGCGTAGCGGAAATTGATGGTCAGGCGGGCCTCGTCCGGGATGGTGTTCGTGGCCACGAATCCCTCCATCCCCACCACGTTGAGACCCTCGCGGTACTCGCAGCCGGCGATGGTCACCGTGCGGGGCTCGTAGGCGGCGACGCGGCCGAGCACCCCGGCAAGGCGGTGGGCGGCGTTGTCGCCCAGCCAGCTGCGCGCCGAGTGCGCCCGGGTGCCGTGGGCGTCCACGAAGACGCGGATCGAGCCCTGGCAGCCGGCCTCGATGACGGCGCCCGAGGGCTCGCCGAGTAGCGCGATGTCACCGGCCAGCAGCTCGGGGCGGTCGCGCTCGAGGTGGTAGAGGCCGTTGTATTCCGTGGCCACCTCCTCGCCTTCGTAGGCGATGAAGGTGAGGTCGAAGGCGCAGTCCCCGGACGTCGCGAAGCGCGCGAAGGCCCCGAGGTAGCAGGCGAGGCCCGACTTCATGTCCACCGAGCCGCAGCCGTGCAGGGTGTCGCCCTCGAGCCGGTGCGGGGTGTTGTCGGCCAGGGGTACGGTGTCGATGTGCCCCGCGAGCACCACGCGCTTCGGCTTGCCGAGGTGCGTGCGCGCGACCACGGTGTTGCCGGTGCGGATGAGCTCTATGCCCCCGATGCCGGCGAGGGCGGCGTGGATGGCGTCGGCGATGGCCTCCTCGTGGTGGGAGGGCGACTCGATGTCGATGAGCGCGGCGGTCAGGTCGACGGGGTCGGCGAAGAGGTCCAGCGAATCGTGTTGGGTGTTGTTCGGGGTAGTCACGGCCACAATCCTAGCCGCCGCCGCGCGCCGTTATGATGGCAGCATGGCGCAGTTGAGGACGGTAGGAGCACGCGCGACCGGCATCGCGAACATCGCATCCGACGGCACGGTCCTGGACACCTGGTACCCCTCCCCCGCCCTGCTCAACGACGCCGATTCGCTTGTCGACGGCACCGAGCGCGTCTCCGCCCGCGAGCTGTCGGACCGGTTCCTCAGCATCGTCGGGATGGACCGCGACCGCCTGGTTGAGCTGGTGCCGGTGCGCACCACGATCGCGGACCTGTCCCAGCCCCCGCGCGACGCCCACGACGTTTACCTGCGCCTGCACCTGCTGTCCCACCGCCTGGTGCGGCCGCTGGAGCTGAACCTCCACGACTGCCTCACCCACCTGGTCCCGGTGGTGTGGACGAACAAGGGCCCGTGCCTGCCGGACAACTTCGAGTTCATCCGGGCGAACCTGCGCTCGCGCGGGCAGATCCACGTCTACGGAATCGAGCGCCTGCCGCGCATGGTGGACTACGTCGTGCCCTCGGGTGTGTCCATCGCCGAGGCGGAGCGCGTGCGGCTGGGCGCCTACCTCGCCCCCGGCACCTCGGTGCTGCGGGAGGGCTACGTCTCCTGGAACGCCGGGGCGCTCGGCCCGGCGCGCATCGAGGGGCGGCTGTCCTCGGCGGTGACGATCGGCGAGGGCACGGATCTCGGCCTGTCGGCGACGCTCATCGCCGGGCGCGACACCGGCCGCAACCGCGCGCCGATGCGCGTGGGCCGCGAGTGCCGCCTCCACCCGTCAGCGGGTGTGATCGGGGTGGACCTCGGGGACCGCTGCGAGATCGGGATCAACGTGATGCTCGAGCCGGACACCGCCGTGTTCGACTCACGATCCGGAAACGTAGTCCCGGCACATGAGATCGCAGGTCAGAGCGACATCTCCGTGGCCAACGAGCCCCACTCTGCCTGCCCGGTGCTGCGCCCGCGCTAAACCCGCAGGCTGCCGCGGGCAATTCATCTCCCGACCTATGCCCCGCGGCCGCGCAGCGGTGTTTAAAGTAAAGCCATGTCTCACACCGCTGAACCCATTTCCCCGCCGGAACCGGGCCTGCGCCGGGAGCTCAAGACGCGCCACCTGACAATGATGGGCCTCGGCTCCGCCATCGGCGCGGGGCTCTTCCTTGGCACGGGCGTCGGCATCGAGGCCGCGGGCCCCGCCGTGGTGCTGGCCTACCTCGTGGCCGGCGCCATCACCGTCTGCGTCATGCAGATGCTCGCCGAGATGGTCGCGGCGCGCCCCTCCTCCGGCACCTTCTCCACCTACGCCGAGCAGGCCTTCGGCCCGTGGGCGGGCTTCGCGGTGGGCTGGCTCTACTGGTTCATGATGGTGATGATCATGGCGGTCGAGATCACCGGTGCCTCCGCCATCATCGCGGGCTGGCTGGGCGTGAGCCCCTGGATCCCGGCGCTGGCCGCCATCCTCGTGTTCACGGCCATCAACTTCGCCGCGGTGCGCAACTACGGCGAGTTCGAGTTCTGGTTCGCCCTGATCAAGGTCGCGGTGATCGTCGGCTTCCTCGTGCTCGGGGTCCTGCTCTGGCTCGGCCTGCTGCCGGGCACGGACTTCGTGGGGCTGCGCAACGTCGCCGAGGTCGGCTTCATGCCCAACGGCTGGGGCGGCGTCGCCACCGCCCTGCTGGCCGTGGCCTTCGCTTTCGGCGGCATCGAGATGGTCACCATCGCCGCCGCCGAGTCGGAGGAGCCGGAGACGGCGGTGCACTCCGCGATCCGCTCGATCATCTGGCGCATCGGCGTCTTCTACATCGGGTCGGTGGTCCTCATCGCGCTGCTTCTGCCTTACGACGCCATCGGCGGCGCCAAGGACGCCTCCGAGTCCCCGTTCACGGCCGTGCTGCGCCTGGCCAACGTCCCCGGCGCCGTGGGCATCATGGAGGCCGTGATCGTGGTGGCGCTGCTCTCGGCGTGCAACACGCAGATCTACGGCACCTCCCGCTTCCTGCACAACCTCGCCGAGCGCGGCGACGCCCCCGCCTACTTCCGCGCCACCGACTCCCGCGGCGTGCCGCTGCGCGGGGTGGTCGTCTCCGTCTTCTTCGGCTTCGTCGCCGTGGCCCTGCAGTACTGGAACCCGCCCGGGCTGCTCGCCTTCCTGCTCAACGCGGTGGGCGGCTGCCTCATCGTCATCTGGTTCGTCATCGCGTTCTCCTTCCTGCGGCTGCACCCGCAGATGGAGGCCGCGGGCGAGCTGACCCACGTGCGCATGTGGGCCCCCGGCGTGCTGCCGTGGGCGACCGTGGCGCTGGCTGCGCTGATCGTCGCGCTGATGGCCACCACGCCGGACGGCCGCTTCCAGATCCTCGCCGTCGCCGTCGTCGTGGGCGTGATCACCGCCGCGGGCGTCATCTACACCTCCACCCCCACCTTCCGGCGCAACGCTGCCGAAGCCACCGAAAGGAACATCCGATGAGTTCATCCACGTCCAGCCCGGCCGCGCCCGGGCAGTCCGCCCTCGGCACGGGGCTGAAGTCCCGCCACCTCACCCTCATGGGCCTCGGCATGGCCGTGGGCGCGGGCCTCTTCCTCGGCGTCGGGGTGGGCATCCGGGCCGCCGGCCCGGCCATCCTGGTCGCCTACGTCATCGCCGGCCTGGTCGTCATCTCGGTGATGCGCATGCTGGGCGAGATGGCGGCCGCCCGGCCGTCGTCAGGCTCCTTTGCCACCTACGGTCGCCAGGCCTTCGGCCGCTGGGCGGGCTTCTTGCTCGGCTGGCTGTACTGGTTCCTCCTCATCATGGTCGGTGGCGCGGAGATCACCGGCGCCTCGGCGATCATGGCCGGCTGGTTCGGGGTGCCGCAGTGGGTCCCGGCGCTGGTCACGGTGGTCTTCTTCGCCGTGGTCAACCTCGCCCAGGTGAAGGGCTTCGGTGAGTTCGAGTACTGGTTCGCCATGATCAAGATCGTGGTCATCGTCGGCTTTCTCATCATCGGCGCGGCCCTGTGGCTGGGGCTGCTGCCGGGCACGGACTTCGTCGGCTTCGACAACGTGCGCTCCTCCGGCTTCGCCCCGAACGGGATCACCGGCATCGCGGCAGGCCTTTTGGCCGTGGCCTTCGCATTCGGCGGCATCGAGGTGGTCACCATCGCGGCGGCGGAGTCGGCCGACCCCGCCCAGGCTGTGAAGAACGCGGTCAACTCGATCATCTGGCGCATCGCGCTGTTCTACATCGGCTCGGTGATCATCATCATCCTGCTGCTGCCGTACAGCAGCATCGACGGCGCCGACTCCGCGGCGGACTCCCCCTTCACTCAGGTGCTCGGCATGGCCAACATCCCGGGCGCGGCCGGCTTCATGGAGGCCGTGATCGTCCTCGCGCTGCTGTCGGCGTTCAACGCCCAGATCTACGGCACCTCCCGCATGGCCTTCCAGCTCGCCCGCGAGGGCGACGCGCCGCGCTGGCTCGGCGTGACCAACGGCAACGGGGTGCCCACCAACGCCGTCATCCTCTCGGTCATCTTCGCCTTCGCGGCGGTGGGTCTGCAGATGTGGAACCCGCCGGGGCTGCTGGACTTCCTCATGAATGCCGTCGGCGGCTGCCTCATCGTGACCTGGGTGATGATCACTCTCAGCTACATCAAGCTGCACCCGCAGATGCAGGCGCGCGGTGAGAACTCCGCGGTGCAGGTCCACGGCGACCGCTGGGTCCCGTGGGTCACGCTCGCGGCGCTCCTCGGGCTGACGCTTCTCATGCTTGCCGACGCCTCCACCCGCAGCCAGATCGTCTCCGTCCTCGTGGTCTCCGCGGTGCTCGTGGCGATCTCCTTCCTCACGCGCGGTAAGGCCCAATCCGGCGCGCAGGATGCTCTAAGCTAACGGGCATGACATCTGCGATCGCGCGTGGCATTGCCACGGTTACCCATGACGGTACTGTCCTCGACGTGTGGTTCCCGGCCCCGAAGCTCGGCGAGCCGGTCTCCCACAACGGCACGGAGCGCCTGGAGGAGGCGGACGCCCGCTTCGCCCACCTCGTCGGCCCCGACGAGGACCGCGGGGTCGCCCGCGTCGCCGTGGAGACCTCGATCGCGGACCTCTCCGCCCCCGCCATCGACGCCTACGACGTCTACCTCCGCCTCCACCTCCTCTCCCACCGCCTGATCCAGCCGCACGGCGCGAACATGGAGGGCGTTTTCGGCCTGCTGGCCAACGTGGTGTGGACGAACTACGGCCCCTGCGCCGTCGCGGACTTCCAGATGACGCGCGGCCGCCTGGCCGCGAAGGGCCCGGTCGTGGTCTACTCCGTGGACAAGTTCCCCCGCATGGTCGACTACGTCGTCCCCTCCGGCGTGCGCATCGGCGACGCCGACCGCATCCGCCTCGGCGCCCACCTCGCGGAGGGCACGACGGTGATGCACGAGGGCTTCGTCAACTTCAACGCCGGCACCCTCGGCGCCTCCATGGTCGAGGGCCGCATCTCCGCGGGCGTGACGGTGGGCGACGGCACCGACATCGGCGGCGGCGCCTCCATCATGGGCACCCTGTCCGGCGGGGGTAAGGAGACCATCACGCTCGGCGAGCGCTGCCTGCTCGGCGCGAACGCCGGCGTGGGCATTTCGCTTGGCGACGACTGCATCGTCGAGGCCGGCCTCTACGTCACCGCGGGCACCAAGGTCGTGCTCAGCGCGGAGGCTGCCGCCGCCCTGGGCGCCGAGGCCGGCGCCGAGGTCAAGGCGCTGGAACTGTCGGGCAAGAACGGCCTGCAGTTCCGCCGCAACTCCCTGAGCGGCGCTGTCGAGGTCGTCCCCGCGAAGGGCATCGAGCTCAACGAGGCCCTCCACAAGAACTAGGGCGCGGCGCGCCCCTCTACCCCACCGTCTCGAGGGGCGCGATCTTCGGCCTGCCGAAAGCCCAGAACTTGTTGATGATGAAGTTCACCGGCATCGCGATGAGTGTGGCCAGCGCCTGCGCCCAGTAGGACTTGGTACGCAGGCCGCTGGAGTCGTCGAAAATGTCGCTCGGCAGGGCGATCGGCGAGGTGGGGTTCATGAACAGCGTGAGGAAGACCAGCGAGACCACGAAGGCCACCACGCCGGTTGCCAGGAAGGGCAGGAACCCGCGCAGCCAGGACTTCTTCGGGATGCGGCGGAAGGTCCACGACCTGTTGAGCTGGTAGTTCCACACGTTGGCCACGACGAAGGCCACCGTGGACAGGACGTGGTACCAGCGCACGTTCCACTGGGTGCCCAGAAGGTTGATGAAGACGTCAGACTCGTGGGTGGAAAAGCCGTTCTCGAGCAGCTTCTTCGTCAGGTAGAACACGATGAGGTTGACCGCCACTCCGGAGCCGCCCACGACGCCGAACTTGAAAAACTCCCTCAGTCCCGTGGCGAAGCGGACGGCGAACGAGCCGCTGGGGTCCATCTCAATTCCTTCCCGTGGAGGCGGGCACACACTAACCCGCTCATCCTAGTCCGCGGGGGCGGGAGAACCCCAAACGCCGCTACGCGCCGAGGCGCGCCGCCGCGGCGGAGATTCGCTCGTCTGTGGCGGTCAGGCCGATGCGCACGTGGCGGGCCCCGGCGGGGCCGTAGAAGTCGCCCGGGGCGGCGAGGATCCCGCGCTCGGCGAGCCAGTCCAGGCTCTCGCGGGCGTCGGCGCCCTCGCGGCGCGCCCAGAGGTAGAGGCCGGCCTCCGAGTCGTCGACGGTGAAGCCCGCCGCGAGCAGCGCCTTGAGCAGGACCGCGCGGCGGTTGGCGTAGGTGAGGCGCTGGAGCTCCTCGTGGGTGTCGTCGGAGAGCGCAGCGACCATCGCGTGCTGGATCGGGCCCGGCACCATCAGCCCGGCGTGCTTGCGCACCAGCAGCAGCTCCTGGATGAGCGCCTCGTCGCCGGCGAGGTAGCCGGCGCGGTAGGAGGCCATGTTCGAGGTCTTCGACAGCGAGTGGATGGCCAGCAGGCCGGTGTTGTCCCCGCCGCTGACCCGGGGGTCGAGCAGGGAGACCGGCTCGGCGGACCAGCCCAGGCCCATGTAGCACTCGTCGGAGGCGATGATCGCCCCCGTCTCGCGGGAGAACTCGACCCAGCGGCGCATCTCATCGACGCCGCGCACCCGCCCCGTCGGGTTCGACGGCGAGTTGACGAAGACGAGCGACGCGCCCTCGACGGGCTCGTCGGAGCGAACGACCTCGCAGCCCGCGATGAGCGCGCCGACCTCGTAGGTGGGGTAGGCCACCTCGGGGATGACCACGATGGCGCCCGTCCCGCTCAGGCCGAGCGTGGTGGGCAGCCAGGCGATGGCCTCCTTGGTCCCCACGACCGGCAGGACGGAGGCGCGGTTCAGGCCGGCGGCGTTGTAGCGGCGGGTGAGCGCGGCGGCAATGGCGTCGCGAAGCTCGGGCGTGCCCATCGTCTGCGGGTAGCCGGGCGCGGCAGCGTTTTCGGAGAGGGCGAGCTGGATCGCGGGGTCGACCGGGTCGACGGGGGTGCCGACGGAGAGGTCGATGATGCCGCCCGCGTGCGCCGCCGCCTTCGCCTTGACGTCGGCGATGGTGTCCCACGGGAAGTCGGGCAGCCTGCTGCCCAGCGGAGTGCGGTCAATCATCGGTTCTGCGCCCTTCCCCGAGACCGCCGCGGCGGCTCGGCTCTCGTCTTCTCCCCTATTTCGCCTGTTTTCCCTGTTACGGGTTCCACTAGTCCTGGTTCTGCGGCGGCAGGGCAGCGACGAAGGGGTGGTCGAAGTCCTGCGGCCCGGTCTTGGCGGCGCCGCCCGGGGAACCGAGCTCGTCGAAGAAACCGACGTTGACGTCGTAGTACTCGCTCCACTCGTCGGGGGTGTCATCCTCGTAGAAGATGGCCTCGACGGGGCAGGCGGGCTCGCAGGCGCCGCAGTCGACGCACTCGTCGGGGTGGATGTAGAGCATGCGCTTGCCCTCGTAGATGCAGTCGACGGGGCACTCTTCTACGCAGCTGCGATCCATTATGTCCACGCATGGCTGGGCAATCACGTAAGTCATGCCCGCCATTATGTCACTTGCGCTGGGCCAGGGGCCAAACGCCTCCGGCTACGCCGGCGAGCAGGAGCGCCACGGTGAGGACGTTCGCGGGCGCCAGCATCGCGCCCGCCGCGGGCACGGTGAACATGAGGACGAAAAGGCAGGCCAGCCACACCGCGAGGGGGATGAGGGCGACAGCCGGGTTCGCCGTCCACAGCCGCGCGGTGCGGGTAAGCACTGAATTAAATAGCGCGGCGATCACCACCGACGCGGGGAAGGGCACGCCGAAAACCGTCGCGTTGAGGTAAACCACCTCGAGCAGCACGGAGACCGCGGCGCCGACGCTGAGCCAGACGAGGCCGCCGACGGCCTCCGCGCGGCTGAAGTCGTCGCGGACGACGGGCTCGCTCACTTCGCGATCCCCTCGAGCAGGCCCCCGCCGGCGCGCAGCGGCGCCCCGGCCCCGCTGCGGTAGTGCTCGCGGCGGGTGATCACCTGGGTGATGAGGTTCGACAGGGCGTAGGTGGTCAGCCCCTCCGGCCCCGCCGCCTCGCCGATGGTGATCTGGGTGGCGTGGGCGCGCATGGCCTCGACCTTGGCGCGGTAGGTCTCTTCGCCCAGCTCGACCCACGTCTCGGTCCCGTCGACGGCGTCGAGCTCGCCCGGGGCGGGCAGCCGCCACCCGTCCGGCGCCTGCGCGGGCAGACCTCCTTCGAGCTCGGAGCGCAGCCGGGCGGCCCACACCAGCCGGGGCACGCCGGTGCGCTCGGCGGCGGCGTGCGCGACCTCGTGGGCACGGATGTGATCGGGGTGGCCGTACCCCCCGTTGGGGTCGTAGGTGATCACGAGGTGGGGGCGCTCAGCTTCGAGGATCTCCGCAAGCTTGTCGACGCCCCCCTCGCCGCAGTTCACGAACGCCCGCGGGTTCCGGCTCGCCGCCGAGCCGGCCATCCCGCTGTCGCGGTAGTGCCCCGCCCCGCCGAGGAAGGTCCCGCGCACGCCGAGCGCGGCGAGCGCGCGGGCGAGCTCGCCGATGCGGTAGCCGCCGAGCTGGTCGGCCTCGTCGGCGATGAGCTGGGCGTACGTCTCCCCGATGACCTCGCCCTCCTCGCCCAGGGTGCAGGTGACCACGAGCACGTCCGCGCCGCGACGCGCGAGGTCGGCGAGCGCCCCGCCCGTGGAGATGGACTCGTCGTCGGGGTGGGCGTGGACGGCTACGACGCGGTAGCCGGCGAGGTCGCGGGTGGGGGTCATGGGGTGTCCTCCTGCTTCGGGTCGGGTCTCAGGGCTGCGGCGCGGCGGGCGCGAGCCGCCAGGGGGGGGCCGTGGCCAGCCCGTCGGGCCAGGCGGCCAGGTCCGCGTCCGGGCCAACGATACCGCCGGTGAGCGCGAGGACGCGCTTCTCCCCCAGCAGCGGGACCCACACGGCGGCGCGCTCGAGGGCGTCGTCGACCTGCGCCGCGGCCGCGGCGGCGGGCACCCGCCCGGTGAGGATGTCCTCGGCCAGCTGCTCGGTCTCCGGGGTGCACAGCCCGGAGAGGTTGCCCGCCCGGTAAGCGGCGGGCTGGCAGTACAGCCGGCCGGCGAGGTTGGCGGCGGAGCCGGTGTCCGTGCGCCAGCCGACGACGGCGTCGAGGTCCCCGGCGGGCAGGGCCTCGGCGGCCATGCGGCGCACGTCCGTGGAGACGACCTGGGCGGCCACGCCGCGCGCGGCGAGCAGGTCGGCCATCGAGCGCGCGGCGGCGGCCGCCGCCGGGTCGGCCGGGTCGGCGCCGACGCGCAGGGGGCGGTTGTCGCGCACGAGGGCGGGCAGGACGACCGGCTCCGCCTCGCTGACCGGGGTGTGGGCGGCGACGGTGACGTCGGCGCTGCGTCCGGCGGCGATCCGGGCGAGGAGGGGGACGTCGAGAAGCGAGCGCAGCTCCTGCCTGGCCTCGGGAGCGGACAGCAGCGGCGAGGTGGCGGACAGGGTCACCCCAAGCGTCCGCGGCGCGTCGGCGAGGCGAGTCTGCGCCCCGGGCACCAGGGAGAACACGGTCCCGGTCGTCTCGGCCGGGGTGGTGTCGGCGAAGACGATCTGGCCGGAGCGCAGCTGGTCGGCGACCTGGGTCGTGCCGCCCGCGCTGGTGAGGGTGAGGATGTCGATCTTCGCGGGGTCCGCGCCCCAGAAGCGGTCGTTGCGGTTGAGCGTCAGCGTGCCGCGGCCCCGGTCGACGTTGGCCACCGTGTAGCGGCCGGCGGAGGCCGGGATGGTGTCGCGCAGCGCCCCGGCGAAGTCGGAGGCATCGGCGGCGAGGACGTGCGAGGGCAGGAGGAAGTCGAACAGGGAGCGCCAGTCGTCCACGGGTGCGGAGAAGTCGACGTCGACGGTCTTGCCGAACTCCCCCGAGATGCGGATCTGGGAGATGGCGCGGTAACCGGCGGGGTCGACGACCCCCGGGGTGGTGGACATGCCCCGCCAGAGGTACGCGAAGTCGCGCCCGGTGATGGGGGTCCCGTCGGACCACTGGGCCTCGTCCGCGATGACGTAGCGCACGGTCATCGCCACGCCCGGCCCCGGCGTCGACGGCAGCACGGTCGCCGCCTCGAGGACGTCGGGGTTGCGCGCGCCGTCGACGAAGGCGCTGGGCAGAACGAGTTTGGCCACGGAGCGCACCACCTCGCTCTCATCGGCCACGAGGTGCGGGTTCAGCCCGTTGCGCAGCGGGTCCACCGCCACCTGCACCTGGGTGCGGGAGGCGGGCCCGGTCGCGGTGGTGGTCGCGGAGGTGGTGGCGCTTGTCGACGCCTCACGCTCCTGCTCCACCAACGGCGGCGGGCCCGGGTTGGCGGCGCAGGCGGTAAGCAGGCAGGCGGCAGAGGCGACCGCGCCCAGCCGGGCCCGGTTGTGGGCCCCGCTTCGGTTCCGGAGGGGTTTCATCCCCCGGAATCCTACTTGTTCATCTGCTTCGCGCGGGAACGGGCGCGGCCGCGCTCGGTGGAGTTGAGGATGATCTTGCGCACGCGCATCGCCTCGGGGGCGACCTCGACGCACTCGTCCTCGTCGCAGAACTCGATGGCCTCGTCGAGCGAGAGGGTGCGGGCCTTGGAGAGGGTCACCGTGGTGTCCGCGGAGGCGGCACGCATGTTGGTGAGCTTCTTCTCCTTGGTGATGTTGATGTCCATGTCCTCGTCACGCGAGTTCGCGCCCACGACCATGCCCTCGTAGGTCTCGGCACCCGGCTCGACGAAGAACTCGCCGCGGTCCGCCAGCTGCTGCAGAGCGTACGCGGTGACCTGGCCGGAGCGGTCGGCGACGAGGGAGCCGGTCGGGCGGCCCTTGATCTCGCCGGCCCACGGGCGGTGCTCGATGGAGTAGGAGTTGGCGATGCCCGCGCCGCGCGTCTCCGTGAGGAAGGTCGTGCGGAAGCCGATCAGGCCACGGGAGGGCACGTCGAACTCCATGCGCACCCAGTCGCCGGAGCCGGTGTTGCTCATCGCGGTCATCTGGCCCTTGCGGTTGGCCAGCAGCTGGGTCACCGCGCCCTGGTACTCGGAGGGGACGTCGATGACCATGTGGTCGTAGGGCTCGTAGGTCTTGCCGTCGACCTCCTTGGTCACCACCTGCGGCTTGCCCACGGTCAGCTCGAAGCCCTCGCGGCGCATCGTCTCGATGAGCACCGTCAGGGCCATCTCGCCGCGGCCCTGGACCTCCCAGGCGTCCGGGCGGTCGGTCGGCAGCACCTTGATGGACACGTTGCCGATGAGCTCCTGGTCGAGGCGCGCCTTGATCATGCGGGCGGTGAGCTTGTCGCCGCCGTTGCGCCCCGCCATCGGGGAGGTATTCACGCCGATGGTCATGGAGATCGCCGGGTCGTCGACGGTGATGCGCGGCAGCGCCTCGACGTGGTCGACGTTGGCGAGGGTGTCACCGATCATGATCTCGTCGATGCCGGAGACGGCGGCGATGTCGCCCGCGACGACCTCGCCGGTCGCCGGAACGCGGTCGAGGCCCTCGGTGACGAGGAGCTCGGCGATCTTGACGTTCTTGACGTGCTGCTCGCCCTCGGAGTCGTAGTGCACCCAGGCGACGGTGTCGCCCTTCTTCACGGTGCCGCGGTAGACGCGGATGAGCGCGATGCGGCCGAGGAAGGAGGAGGAGTCCAGGTTGGTCACCTGCGCCTGGAAGGGGGCGTCCAGGTCGGCGGAGGGCTCGGGGAGGACATCGTAGATGACGTCGAAAAGCGGCTGCAGGTTCTCGTTGTCCGGCAGCTCGCCGTTGCCCGGGTTCTCCAGCGACGCGCGGCCGGCGCGGCCGGAGGTGTAGAGCACCGGCAGCTCGAGGAGGTTCTCGGCGGCCTCGGCGGCCTCCGGGTCCTCCAGGCCGGCGCCGAGCTCGAGGAGGAGGTCCTGGGCCTCCTCGACGACCTCGTCGATGCGGGCGTCGGGGCGGTCGGTCTTGTTCACGCAGATGATGACGGGCTTCTTCGCCTCGAGCGCCTTGCCCAGCACGAAGCGGGTCTGGGGCAGCGGGCCCTCGGAGGCGTCGATGAGCAGGACGACACCGTCGACCATGGACAGGCCGCGCTCGACCTCGCCGCCGAAGTCGGCGTGGCCCGGGGTGTCGATGACGTTGATGACGAGGTCGCGGCCGTCCTTGCCCTGGCCCGCGCGGCGGATCGCCGTGTTCTTGGCCAGGATGGTGATGCCTCGCTCGGATTCGAGCTCACCGGAGTCCATGACGCGGTCGCCGTGCTCGCCGTGGTCGCTGAACACGCCGGACTGCTCCAGCATGGCGTTGACGAGGGTGGTCTTGCCGTGGTCGACGTGCGCCACGATGGCGACGTTGCGGAATTCAGGATGCGACACTGACTCGGTGCTCCTTTAAGGAATAGGTGTAAAGAACGGTTAAACCCTACCCCCTGGACCGCCCAAACGCACTGTTGCAGCCGATAGTTTTCCCGCATCCCACTTGACGCACAGCCTCGAGTGACTATCGTGACAAGAGTTACTCAAGTTAACTACTGCTCATTGTTTTCCCCACGTAAGGATGCCGCCGTGCCCCACCACGCCGCGCGCCGCCCGGCCCGCCTCGCCGCGCTGGCGGCCACGCTCGCCGTCGCCCTCGCGGGCCCCGCCGCGCACGCACAGTCGAGCCTGCCGCAGTCAGGCGCGCTGCTCGACCCGCTCGGCAGGCCCACACCGGAGGTGGTCAGGGCGGTCCACGACTTCGCCGCCCAACCCTTCGTTCCGCCGCAGGTCGCCGACGCGCTGCGCAGCGCCGTGGACTTCTTCGCCGGGGAGGGAGAAACGGGCGGCCCCGCGCTTCCCGAGGACGCCCCCGCCTTCGCCCAGTTCCTCTGGCCGACGGTCTCCCCCAACTGCATCGGGCCCGGGCTGCACTCCACCGCCTCCGCCATCGCGGTGCCCGGCCCGGCGACGATCCCCGCGCCCGGCACACCCGCGGGCCACGCCACTTTCGTCTTCACCGCGCTGGGCACGCCGGCCGCGGCCGAGGAGCAGGGCGGAATGAACGTGTACTGGGTCAACGTGAGCAACGGCAGGACCGGTGTAACGCCTTTAGGTAACAATCGGATAAACCCGACAGGACCGGCAACATTGTCCGGGACTGCGGACACCGGCCCCGGCCACGTCCTCGCCGTCACAGGCGGGACGCTCCGCACGACCGACAACGCCTGCCTGTTCGCCCCGACCGCCGCTAGTTTCAACGTGAGGTAATCATGAGCGCTGACCTTCACCCCGTGAAGCAGGAGACTTTTGACACGACGTCGAACACCAACACCGACCCGAAGGGCTACCTCCGGGAGGTGGACACCTTCAAGGTGACCGACTTCGGCCTCTACATGGCCCGGGGCGCGAACCACCCCAAGTTCGGCTACCTCGAGAGCTGGCTCCTGCCCGACCTCGGCCTGCGCGCCAACATCTTCCACTTCCGCGAGGGCGTTGAGGAGGAGCAGGACTTCTACTTCGATGTCGCCGACATCGACGTCGAGGGCGACGTGTGGCGCACCCGCGACCTCTACGTCGACCTCGTCTCCCTGACAGGCAACCCCATCGACGTGCTCGACATCGACGAGCTCGCCGCCGCCACCTCCGCGGGGCTCATCACAGCCGAGGAGGCGGAGAAGGCTATCGACGTCACCCTGACCGCCGTCGAGGGCATCACCCGCCACGACGATGACGCCATGGAGTGGCTGCGCACCCTCGGCATCGAGCTGATCTGGGCAGAAGAAGTCGAGCTCGCCCCCGCGGGCTAGGGTGTAGACATACGTAAATTATTCACGGCAGCAGCCGTCTACGTTGTCCTGGGCCTGGCCGCGGGCCTGTTCTACCGGTCGTTCACCGTCGCGACGGATCACTTCGAGCCGACGCAGCTGAACACCCTGCACACGCACCTTCTGGTCCTGGGCACGTTCTTCTTCCTCATCTCCCTGGCCCTGGACAAGGTCTTGGGCTTCTCCCGCCAGGAGGGCTTCATGGGCTGGTTCATCGCCCACAACGTGGGCATCGTCTGGACCACCGGCTTCATGATGGCCAACGGCATCGTCCACACCCTCTCCGGCCCGGAGGCCTGGTCGGAGATGTGGGCCGGCATGGCGGGCCTGGGCCACATCATCCTCACCGTCACCTTCGCCTGGTTCTTCATCCTGCTGAACAAGGCAATGAAGCAGACCGAGGCGGACGCCTGATCTCGCTTTAACCGCGCATGAGGGTGACGGTGACATCGGCGTCGGCCCCCGCCCCGAGCCGGGCCTCCTGCGCCGCCCACATGTCCCAGTAGGGCGCGAAGCCGGGGTCGCGCGCCAGCGCGCGCCGCTTGCGCACCCCGGCGGGTGCGACCACCCGGATCGCCACGACCGAACCGCGGGCCCGCGCCGCGCGCAGCGACGCCCCAGTGAGCGCCCCCACCCCCTCCACGATGAGGTCCGCGGCCGGGTCGAGCGCCACCCACTCCCCGTGCCGGTCGTGTTTCCAGTCCCAGCGCCAGTACCCGGGATCGCGGGGGCGCAGCACGTCCTCGGCGACCATCCGGGCGCCCTCGGCAAGACCGCCCCAGCCGGGATAGAAGTCGTCGAGGTGGACCACCCCCATCCCGAGCGCGCGTCCCATGAGATTCGCGAGCGTTGTCTTGCCGGCGCCGGAGGGGCCGTCGATAAGCACTGTGAAACTCATTCAGCGCACGCTCCACAGCGGGCGGAGGTTGCCGGTGTACCAGGCCACGCCGAGCGCGATCGCGGCCCCGAGGACGGCGGCGGCCATGACCGCCCAGTCGAGGCGGTGCAGGCGGGAGGTGCGCGCGTGGCTGCGCCGCGGGTACCTACCGAAGCCGCGGGCCTCCATCGCGGTGGCGAGCTTGCCGGCGCGGCGCAGGCTCATGACCAGCAGGCCGAAGGCCAGGGAGAACCAGTAGCGCACGCGCCCCGTGTCCGCGATGCCGCGGGCGCGGCGGGAGCGGCGCATGGCGTCGAGGTCGTCGCGAAGCAGCGTGAGCATGCGAAACGCGGCGACGGTGCCGATGACGAAGCGCTCGGGCAGGCGCAGCACCTGGGACAGCCCGTCGCCGAGGTCGGTCGGGTCGACGTCCGCGGAGAGAACCACAACGGGCAGGGCGACGGCGAGCACGCGCAGGATCATCGCGCCGGCGAGGCTCAGCGAGAGCTCGCTGACCTGCACGAGCCCCCAGTCCAGGTAGACCTCTCCCCCGCTTTGCCCGTAGAGGGCCATCGGAATGCCCGAGATCGGCGCGACGATAAGAAGCGGCCAGGAGCGGCGCAGCAGGCGTCGCCAGCCGACGCCGAAGAGCGGCCCGGCGGCGAGCGTGAGCGCGATCGCCACAGCGGCCGAGACCCAGTCCAGGGAGATCATGAGCGGCGTGGTGAACAGCGCCAGCGCGAGGATGCGGGTGACTGGGTTGATGCTGCTCACGCGAGTTCCTCCCTGTGGTCGCCGAGGGCGGCAATGAATGCCTCGTCGTGGGTGATGGAGGCGACGGTGACGCCGTCGTCGGTGAGCTCGCGGATGAGGCCGACGAGCTCGACGAAGGTGCGGTCGTCCTGCCCGAAGGTCGGCTCATCGAGGAACACGAGCCGCGGGGCGTTGGCCAGGGCGGTGGCCACCGACAGCCGCCGCTTCTCCCCTCCCGAGAGGGTGAAGGGGTTCGCGGAACGCAGGTGCTCGAGCCGCAGCCGCGCCAGCAGCTTGTCGACGCGCCCGGCCGGCGCCCCGGAAAGCTCCATCTCAGCCTGCACCGTGCCGGTGACGAACTGGTGCTCCGGGTCCTGGAAGACGTAGCCGATGCGCTGCGCCAGGTCCCGTGACGTCCACTCGATGGGCAGCCCTTTCAGGCCCCGGCGAACGCTCGTGGAATACGCCGCCTCCCCTTTTCTGGTCGGGCTGAGCCCCGCCAGGGCGAGCGCGAGAGTGGTCTTGCCCGTGCCGTTGGCGCCGGTGATCACGGTGGAGTACCCCTCCGGCAGCGCGACGCTGCGGGGCGGGCCCCACGTCGGAGTCAGGTCGCGGGTTTCCACGGCGAGCGGCGCGCCGGCGGGGACCTGTCGGGCGGGCGGCAGCTCGGGGGCGCCGGGCAGTTCGGACCCGGTGATGCGCTGCAGCCCGTCGGCGCTGAGCCGGTAGAATGAATCCACAAGGGCTGCCCAGGGGCGCGGCCTGTGCTCCACCACGATCAGGCTCGCGCCGGTGAAGCGGCAGACCCGGTCGACCGCAGCGATGATGTCCGCCCGCCCGGCGGGATCGAGGTTGGCGGTCGGCTCGTCGAGCACGATGATCGACGCCCCCATCGCGATCACCCCCGCCAGGGCGAGGCGCTGCTTCTGTCCGCCCGACAGGCGCGAGGTGTTGTGGTCGAGGGTAACGTCGAGGCCCACGGCGTCCAGGGCCTGCTCGACGCGGGGCCAGATCTCCGCGCGCGGAACTCCGAGGTTCTCAGCCCCGAAGGCGACGTCGTCGCCGACGCGGGTGAGGATGGTCTGCGCTTCCGGGTCCTGCATGACCATGCCGACGGTCCCGTCGACGGAGATCGTCCCCGTGTGGCGGCCCTCCTCCCCGTCGGAGGCCAGCCCCGCGATCACGGAGAGCAGGGTCGATTTGCCCGAGCCGGAATCGCCGGTGATGAGCACCCTCTCCCCCGCGGCGAGATCGAAATCGACTCCGGTGAAGGCGGGGGTGGCGCGGGTGGCGTGGTGGTAGCCGAGCCCGCGGGCGCGGACGACTGGGGTAGACACTGGATCAGGCGGTCTGGAAGCGCTCGCGGCCTGCGGCGAAGCGGTCCAGGGCACCGGTCTTCGCCAGCGCCTTGACCAGCCAGTAGCTCAGCACTCCCGCCAGGACGACGCCGGAGATTGCCATGCAGACGAGGTAGATCACGTTGAACGCCAGGCTCATGGCCAGGTTGCCCGAGGTGAACAGCTCCAGGATGAACGCGCCGACCGCCGACCCGATGCCCGCGAGGGCGGCGACGGTGAGCGAGAAGCGTCGGTAAGCGAATGCGAGGAAGACGAGCTCGGCGCCGAGGCCCTGGGCGAGGCCGGAATACAGCGTCTCGATGCCCCACTGGCTGCCGATCAGCGCCGAGACGCTCGCGGCGATGACCTCGACGAACACGGCCGCACCCGGCTTACGAATGATCAGACCGCCCAGCACGCCGCCGAGAAACCACACACCCGTGAACAGCCCGCCGAGTCCCGGCGTGAGCGCGTCGAACGCCTTGAATCCCGCGTAGCCCACGGTGTTCCACACCCAGAAAATCAGCCCGCAGGCCACACCCAGCACCGCGGCGGTGACGATGTCGATGACGCGCCACTGCAGCCTGCTTGTTTGCTTGCTTGTCGACGTCCCACTGCTCATTTGGTTCCTTCCTTCGCGCCGGCATTACCCGGATCAGGTTCGACGGTTCGCCGCGTGCGGCGTCTCAGCTCGTCTGGGGAGCACCCGTGTTGTCGTGTTGACACCGTAGCTTAGCAACCCGTCCGGACAGGACTCCGCACTGGAAAGGCGGGCGGGCAAGTCGAGGACCCGGACGTGGATCATCAGGCGGAGGCCAGGCCTCTCAATTCGAACATGTATTCGTATCTCCATGCGGCAAGTCCGGCCGGTTTGATACGAATATACGTGCTATGGACACAGCAACTCGGGAGGGCAAAAATGGAAGGTTTCTACACGGTGAATACGCCAGGCGACCCCGTCGCCGAAGCACTCACCTCACTCAGAAAAACTGAATACGAGGTCTTTTGCGCGAATCTTCCGCCGCTCGACGCTGACATCGACGAGGCCGTCGACGCGCTCGCGTCAATCTCCGGGCGGGGACTGTACGCCGTCCGATCGATCATCTTTTCCCTGTACCGGCTCGACGAGCTGCCGCGGTTGAAGAACCTGTACGAAACACTCTTCCACCTCGATTTCGTCAGGCTCGCCGCCATCGACCAGGCCCTGAATAAGCTGGGCCCCGACGTCTCACCCGACGTGCTCGATCGGATCGACGCAGGGCTCACCCGCTACCTCACGCCGCGCAAGCCCCGTCAGGTCCTGCCCACGGTGGCCAACTTGCGCCGCAAGCTCAACGCGCTGATCGCCGCCGAAGACCCCGACATCGATACCAGCCGGGAAAAACGCAGACCCCCGCCCGCGTACGGCGCCACCCTGCTCAGGGGCGGGCGCTGCCTCGTCCACGCCGAATACGACACCGCCGACGCCCTGCTCATCGACGCCGCCGTGAGCGCCGCGGCCCACCAGCACTCCATCAGCGCCGCCGAAGCCCTCAAGCTGCTCGTCACGGGAGCCGCACCGAGCCCGCGCGTCGTCCTGCACGTCTACAGGGCAGGCGACGCACCCGGCGCACCCGCATACCTCTCCGGCTTCGGATGGGTCGACGCCGCCACAGGCGAGGTGCTGGCCAGCGGCGCCGCCAGGACCATCGACCTCGACGAGCATTCGAACTCCGTCAGCCCCCATTACGCCACCCCCGAGACGATCAAACGAGTTGTGGAAGGTCGCGACGGAACCTGCCGCTACCCCCACTGCTCCAAGCCGGCGAACGCCTGCCAGAAGGACCACTGCCTCGACTACGCGGACGGCGGCCCCACCGCGGCATTCAACCTGCTCAGCCTCTGCCAACGCCACCACAACATCAAGACCGACGGCCGAGTGCGCTACATCCTCGACCCGGTCACCGACGACGTGGTGTGGCTGTTTGAGGACGGCCACTGGGAAATCACCGAAGCCACCGGACCCACCGCCGCGAAGAACCGCAGCTGGGCCCAAACCGTCTCCCAGGCGATGGAGTGCCGGCGCGCCGCCGCGCGCGGAGAAGCGCGGCGCGCGGACTCAACCGGCAACCCGGTGACGGTGCCGGTCGATCTAGAGGAGGTCCCCTTCTAGAACCGAAAGCCGACACCTGGGGGCCAGATCTGCCATGCGCCCGCTCTACCGCACCTCGATCCCGAGCTCCTCCCCCGTGCCCAGCTCGATGTTGAGCCCGGGCACCGAGTTGATCAGGTTTCGGGTGTATTCGTCGCACGGGTCGTCGAAAATCATGTCCGCCGGCCCCTGCTCGACCACCTGCCCCTGGCGCATGACCACGATGTCGTCGGCGGTCTGGCGCACCACGGCGAGGTCGTGGGTGATGAACAGGTAGGACAGGTTCATCTCCTCCTGCAGCTGGGTCAGCAGCTTCAGGATCTGGTTCTGCACGAGCACGTCGAGGGCGGAGACAGCCTCGTCGAGGACGATCACCTCGGGGTCGAGCGCCATGGCGCGGGCGATCGCGATGCGCTGGCGCTGCCCGCCGGACAGCTCGTTCGGGTAGCGGCGCATGGCCGAGCGCGGCATCTGCACCATGTCGAGCAGCTCCGCGACGCGCGCCTCCCGCTGCTTGCGGTTGCCCACCTTGTGCAGCGTCAGCGGCTCCTCGATGCAACGGTAGATCGAGTACATCGGGTCGAGCGAGCCGTAGGGGTTCTGGAAGACCACCTGCATCTTGCGGCGCATGTCGAACAGCTCCCGGCCCTTGAGCTGCGCCACGTCGCGGCCCTCGAAGAGGACGGAGCCGCTCGTCGGCTCGAGAAGGGAGAGCACCATGTTCGCCACGGTGGACTTGCCCGAGCCGGACTCTCCCACCAGCGCCAGGGTGGAGCCGCGGCGCAGGTCGAAGCTGACGTTGTCCACGGCTCGCAGGACCTTCTTGTCCCCGCGCTGGCCGCGCACGTCAAACTCCTTGACCAGGCTGTCCACGCTGACCACGACCTCGGTGCCGGTGTGCTCGCTGCCGAGCGCCTCGGCGGTCTCGAGGCCCTGCGCCTTCGCCGACTGGATACGCGCCGAGGCCAGCGAGGGCGCCGCCTTGACCAGACGCTGGGTGTAGGGGTGCTGCGGGTTGCGCAGGATCTTCAGGCTCGGCCCGCGCTCCACGATGCGCCCGCGGTGCATGACCACGAGATAGTCTGCGCGCTCGGCGGCGAGACCCAGATCGTGGGTGATGAACAGCAGGGCGGTGCCCAGGTCGCGGGTCAGCCCGTCGAGGTGGTCGAGGATCTTCTTCTGCACGGTCACGTCAAGCGCCGAGGTCGGCTCGTCCGCGATGAGCAGCTTCGGACGCGCCGCCAGGCCGATGGCGATCAGCGCGCGCTGGCGCATGCCGCCGGAGAACTCGTGGGGGTACTGCTTGGCGCGGCGCTCGGCGTCGGGAAGCCCTGCCTCCTCGAGCAGCTGAATGACACGCTCGTGGCGCTGCGAGCCCTCGACGACGTTGTTCGCGCGCAGGGACTCCTCTACCTGCGTGCCGATGCGCCACACCGGGTTGAGGTTGCTCATCGGGTCCTGCGGCACGAGCCCGATGCGGCTGCCGCGGATGCCCTGCCAGCCCCGCTCGTCGAGGTCGGTCAGCTCCCGCCCCTCGAGCTTGATTGAACCGCCCGTGACCTTGCCCGTGCCCGGCAGGAGCCCGAGGATGGACATGGCCGCGGTCGACTTGCCCGAGCCCGACTCGCCGACGATCGCGACCGACTGGCCGGGGTAGATCGTCAGGTCGAAGTCGCGCACAGCCTCGACGGTGCCGGTCGTGGATTCGAAGGTGATCTTGAGGTCCTCGATTTCGAGCAGCGGCTGCTCGCTTATCGACGCCCCACGTGCTGCACTGGTCATCGCTTCCTCACTCATCGTTTACGGGCCTTCGGGTCGAGGGCGTCGCGCACGGCGTCGCCCATCATGATGAAGCTCAGCACGGTCAGCGCCAGAGCAATAGCCGGGTAGAACAGCACCATCGGCTGCGTGCGCAGGGAGGCCTGCGCGGCCGAGATGTCCCCGCCCCAGGACACGACCGTCGACGGCAGGCCGATGCCCAGGAAGGACAGCGTGGCCTCCGCCACGATGAATGTGCCCAGCGCGACGGTGGCGTAGACGATGATAGGCGCCGCCGCATTTGGCATGATGTGCGAGCCGATGATGCGCAGGTCGGAGGCGCCCAGGGCGCGGGCGGCGGTGACGAACTCGTCGTTCTTGATCCCCAACACCGCGCCGCGGGTGATGCGGGCGATCTGTGTCCAGCCGAACATCGACAGGGCGAGCACCACCATCCACACGGAGCGCTGGTTCTGGAACACGGACATCACCACGATCGCGGCGAGCACGAGCGGAACGGCGAAGAAGATGTCGGTCAGGCGCGACAGGATGGTGTCCCACACCCCGCCGTAGAAACCGGCGATGGCGCCGACGATCGCACCGACGACGGTGACCAGCAGCGTGGTGAGCACGCCCACCGTCACCGAGGCGCGGGCGCCGTAGACGGTGCGCGCGTAGATGTCGCAGCCCTGCCGGTCGAAGCCGAAGGGGTGGCCCGGGGCGGGACCGTCCAGCGAATTGGACAGCTCGCAGGCGCGCGGGTCCACGCTGGTGAACAGCCCCGGGGCGATGGCGAGGGCGAGCGCGATGAAGATGAGCACGGCCGAGACCCAGAACAGGGGGCGGCGGCGCAGGTAGCGCCACGCCTCTCCCCACTGGCTGGAGGGTGCGGAGTCGTCCGCGACGGCGTCGACGGCGCCCAGGCCCGTCTCGTCCGTCTCCGCGATGAAGTAGTCCTGCCCGGGGCGCAGGGTGGCGTCGTCAAGCGTGGGCTTATGCATAGCGGATCCTTGGGTCGAGAACTGCGTAAAGGAGGTCGACGATCAGGTTGGCCACGATGTAGACGATGACCAGCACGGTGGTGAACGACACGACCGTGGCGGGCTCGCCCTTGATGATGGCCTGGTAGATCGTGCCGCCGACCCCGTTGATGCCGAAGATGCCCTCCGTGACAATGGCGCCGCCCATGAGCGCGCCGAGGTCGGCGCCGAGGAAGGTGACCACGGGGATGAGCGAGTTGCGCAGGACGTGGCGGCGCATCACCGTGCCGCCCGACAGGCCCTTGGCGCGGGCGGTGCGCACGTAGTCGGCGCGGAGGTTCTCGCTCACCGACTGCCTCGTCAGGCGGATGACGTAGGCGCAGGACAATGCGCCGAGCACGACGGCCGGCATGAGCAGCGCGACGAAGGTCTCGTTGCGGCCCACCGTCACCGGCAGAAGCCCCCACTTCACCCCGACGACGTACTGGAGCACGAAGCCGATGACGAAGGAGGGGATGGCGATGACGACGAGGGAGGCCACCAGGATGGTGGAGTCGAAGATGCCGCCGCGGCGCACGCCGGCGACGACGCCGAGGGCGATGCCGAAGATCGCCTCGAAGGCCAGCGCCATCACCGCCAGCTTCAGGGTGACCGGGAACGCGTTGGCCATCACCGAGGAGACGGGCTGGCCGGAGAAGGTGGTGCCGAAGTCGCCGACGAAAATGCCCTTGATGTAGAGCAGGTACTGGACGATGAAGGGCTTGTCGAGGTTGTACTCGGCCTCGATGCGTGCGCGCGCTGCCTCCGACAGGCCCCGGTCGCCGCCGAGCGCGGCGACGGGGTCGCCCGGCATGAGGAACACCAGCGCGTACAGAAGCAGCGTGGCGCCGAAAAACACCGGGATCATTTGGAGCAGCCGTCGCCCGATATAACGCAACATGCTGGTGGGCTCTCCTTTGTGGGAATACGGGTGGGTGTGGGAACGCCGAACACCCCGCTGGCGCGGCGCCAGAGGGGTGTGGGGGTCTAGCCGGTCACGAAGCTACTTCTTCGTGATCTCGTGGTATACCGGCATCGACTTCCAGGAGAAGGAGACGTTGTCCACGTTCTCCGAGGAGCCGCCGGTGACGTTCGAGTACCACAGCGGGATCGCCGGGAGGTCCTTGAGCAGGATCTCCTGCGCCTGGTTGTACTTCGGGGTGGCTTCCTCAACGCTCTTCGCGCCAGCCGCCTCCTTGACCAGGGCGTCGAACTCCGGGTTCGAGTAGTCACCGTCGTTGGCGCTGGCGCCCGTGGTGTAGAGCGGGACGAGGAAGTTGCCCAGCAGCGGGAAGTCGCCCTGCCAGCCGGTGCGGAATGCTCCCTTGATCGTGCGGTTGGTCACGTCGTCGCGAAGCGACTTGAAGTCCGGGTATGCGTTGCCCACCGCGTCGATGCCGAGGGTGTTGCGGATGGAGTTGGCCACCGCATCGGCCCAGGCCTGGTGGCCGCCGTCGGCGTTGTAGGAGATGGAGAACTGGCCGGTGAACGGGGAGATGGCGTCGGCCTCGGCCCAGAGGCGCTTGGCCTCCTCCGGGTTGTACTCCAGCACCTCGGCGCCGGCGAGGCTGTCCGAGTGGCCCGGGATGACCGGGGAGGTGAAGTCGGTGGCCGGGGTGCGGGTGCCCTGGAAGATCGTGTCGGTGATCTGCTTGCGGTCGATCGCCCGCGAGATCGCCTGGCGGCGCAGCGCGCCCTCCTCGCCGGAGAAGTGCTCCAGCTTCTCGGGGATGGTGAAGGACTGGAACACCGCCGCCGGCTGGTTCACCGCGCGGTCGCCAAGCTCGTCCTGGAAGGTGGAGAAGGCGGAGTCGGGCACGGTGTCGAGCACGTCGAGGTTGCCGGCCAAAAGATCGGCGTAGGCGGCGTCGTTCTGCGCGTAGAAGACGAAGTTGATGCCGTCGTTCTGGGGCTTGCGCTCGCCGTTGTACTCATCGTTGACGACGATGGTCGCGTCCTGGTTGTGGTTCCACTTTTCCAGCTTGTACGGGCCGTTGCTCACGGGCTTTTCGCCGTAGGCCGCGAAGTCGTCGTAGGCGGAGGGGTGCAGCGGGAAGAAGGCGGAGTAGCCGAGCTGCTCGGGGAAGTCTGCCTCCGGCTGCGCGAGCTCGATGGTGAAGGTGGTGTCGTCGACGACCTTCAGGCCCTCCATCGACTCCTTGCCCTCCTCGAAGCCCAGGATCGGCGCGTAGAAGGAGGCGGACAGGAGGGCTTCCTTCATGGTGTAGTTCCAGGCGTTGACGAAGTCCTCCGCCTTCACCTGGGTACCGTCGGCCCACTTCGCGTCCTCGCGCAGGGTGACCTTGTAGGTCTTGTCGCCCTCGAGGTCAATGGACTTGGCGAGGTCGTTGTGGGCCTTGCCCTCAGCGTCGTAGTACTTCAGGCCGGCGTAGATCTCGTCGATGATGCGCCCACCGCCGTTCTCGTTGGTGTCGCCCGGGATCAGCGGGTTCTGTGGCTCGACACCGTAGGCCACGACGTAGTTGTCGCCGCCGGAGCTGCCGGAGCTGCCGCTGGCGCCTTCGGATCCGGAATCACCACATGCCGCGAGCCCCAGGACCAGGCCACTCGCCGCGAATACCGCTGCCGCCTTCTTAACGTGCACAGCGCCTCCTTTGATAGTAGGGCGTTAGTTGAATCGAAAAAACGGCCCTCAAGTGCGATGTGCCACACCCGGCGCGTTTCCCCCTATTCCACCACAAGAGACTGGCTCTGTTGCAACTTTCTGTTAACTTTCTGGCCCCCGACTGTTCTTCCTGTGGGGATGATGTGGAAAACGGGGGTGGCAAGCCACCCCCGTTGCGCCGCCAACCCTCACACCGCCCGGCGGTTGCGCACCCACTCCAGCTGCGCGGGCTCCTCCGTCTCCTGCGGGGCAGAGGCGGAGAGCCCGGATTCGACGAGCTCCTCGAGCGCCTCGATCTCCTGCGCCGGGGCTTCGAGGCTGAGCATCAGCACTCCCTCGCCGCACAGCAGGTCGCAGGTCCCCTCCGCCTCTCCCCCGGCGCCGCGGCGGAAAACGACGTGCCCACGCCGGTGGTCCGGGTCCCACTCGGCTTCGACGGGGCGGGAAAAGTACGCCGTGAGAGCGCGGGCGCGCCGCGCGGGTTCGGGCGCCCTCACCCGCGCCGTGGAGGTGACAAGCTCGATCATGCCCACACCCTATACGCGGGCTAGAGTGGTTTCTGTTTTCCTGCCCGCACACGCCCCGCAACCGCGGGGCCACCCGAGGAAAGGGGTCCCGCCATGGCCGGTGGCCTGCTCGCCCTGCTTGACGACGTCGCACTCATCGCCCGGACCGCCGCGGCGTCCGTGGACGACGTCGCCGGCATGACCGCCAAGACGTCCACCAAGGCCGCCGGCGTGGTCATCGACGACGCCGCGGTCACCCCGCAGTACGTCGCCGACGTCACCCCGGCGCGCGAGCTGCCGATGATCTGGCGCATCACCAAGGGCTCGCTGCGCAACAAGCTGCTCATCATCCTTCCGATCGCACTCGTGCTCAACGCGGTGGCCCCGTGGGCGCTCGTGCCCATCCTCATGGTGGGCGGCGCCTACCTGTGCTTCGAGGGCGCCGAGAAGATCGCCCACAAGTTCTCCTCCTCGGGCCACGAGGAGGAGAAGCGCGCCGTGAACAAGACCCCGCAGGACGAGGACTCCCTGGTCAAGGGCGCGATCACCACCGATCTGATCCTCTCCGCCGAGATCATGATCATCTCGCTCGACGAGGTCAAGGACCAGAGCGTGTTCATGGAGGCGGCCGTCCTCATCGCGGTGGGCATCTTCATCACCGTCGCGGTCTACGGCGCGGTCGCCCTGCTGGTCAAGATCGACGACATCGGCCACGGCATGATCCGCCGCGGCCACACCCCCCGGCTGGGGCGCGGCCTGGTCAAGGGCATGCCCTACGTGCTGTCCACCATCGGCGTGGTGGGCACCGTGGCCATGCTCTGGGTCGGCGGCCACCTCATCGTCCGCGGCCTGCACGAGGTCTTCGGCTGGCACTGGCCGCACGACCTCATCGAGCACGGCGTCGAGGCCGTCGGCGGCGGCGCGGCCGGGTGGTTCGTCGATACCGGCCTCTCCCTCGTCGCCGGTCTCATCGTCGGCTTCCTCGTGCTCGGCGCCGTCTCCCTGGCGAAGAAGGCCGTCCCGGCGAAAGCGTAAGCTCGGGATGCGTGACGCATACACATAACGCCTCCCCGTCCGCCCCGGCCCCGCAGGGCGGCCACGACTGCATCGTCGTCACCGGCGCGAACGAGAACAACCTGCGCAACGTCTCGCTGCGCATCCCCAAGCGCCGCCTCACCGTCTTCGCCGGCCTCTCCGGCTCCGGCAAGTCCTCGCTCGTGTTCAGCACCATCGCGGCGGAGTCGCGCCGGCTGATCAACGAGACGTACTCCTCCTTCGTCCAGGGGTTCATGCCCTCGATGGCCAGACCTGACGTCGACAAGCTCGAAGGCGTCACCGCCGCCATCGTCGTGGACCAGGAGCAGCTCGGCGCGAACGTGCGCTCCACCGTCGGCACCGCCACCGACGTCACCGCGATGCTGCGGGTGCTCTTCTCCCGCATCGCCGAGCCCAACGCCGGCGGCCCCGGCGCGTACTCCTTCAACGTCCCCAGCGTCTCGGGCGGCGGGGTGCTCACCGACGCGCGCGGCACCAAGAAGGTACTCAAGAACTACAAGCGCACCGGCGGCATGTGCCCGACCTGCGAGGGAACGGGGCGGGCCTCGACCTTCGACGTCGCCGAGGTCGTCGACACGAGCCTCTCGCTCAACGACGGCGCCATCCGCGTCCCCGGCTACAAGCCCGGGTCCTGGCAGCTGCGCCACTACGCAGACTCCGGGTTCTTCCCCGCCGACCTCCCGCTGGCGGAGTTCTCCGACGACCAGCTGCACCTGCTGCTGTGGGCCGAGCCGCGGAAGGTGGACTACCTCGGATTCAATACCACCTACGAGGGGCTCATCCCGAAGCTCAGCAAGTCCGTGCTGTCCAAGGAAAAGGAGGGGCTGCAGAAGGCCATGCGCGAGTTCGTCGACCGCGCCGTCACCTCCGGGCCCTGCCCCGCCTGCGGAGGCACCCGACTCGCGCCGCACGCCCTGGAATCGCGCGTGGGCGGAAAGAACATCGCCGAGCTGTGCGCCATGGAGGTCGCCGAGCTCGACGAGTGGATGGCCGGGGTGGACGAACCCACGGTCGCCCCGCTCGTCGCCGCGATCCGCGAGACCCTGGCCAACTTCACCACCATCGGGCTGGGCTACATCACCCTCGACCGCCCGTCCTCCACCCTCTCCGGCGGCGAGGCCCAGCGCATCAAGATGATCCGCCACCTCGGCTCTCCGCTCACCGACGTCACCTACGTCTTCGACGAGCCGAGCGCCGGCCTGCACCCGGACGACATCGAGCGCATGAACTCGCTGCTGCTCGCCCTGCGCGACAAGGGCAACACCGTGCTCGTGGTCGAGCACCGCCCCCAGGCCATCGAGGTCGCCGACCACGTCGTCGAGCTCGGGCCCGGCGCGGGCACGGCCGGCGGCGAGATCGTGTTCGAGGGCACCGTCGCCGAGCTCAAGGAGGCTGGCACCGCCACCGGCCGCCACCTGCACGACCGCTACGAGCTCAAACCGGACTCCGAGTGCCGCGCGGGTGAGGGGGCGATCGAGATCCGGGGCGCCAGCGGCAACAACCTCGCCGGGGTGGACGTAGACATCCCCCGCCGGGCGCTCACCGTGATCACCGGCGTCGCCGGCTCCGGCAAATCCTCCCTCGTGCAGGCCCTCCCCCTCGACGAGAACACCGTGTGGGTCGACCAGTCCCCCATCGCCGGGTCGCGCCGCTCCAACCCCGCCACCTACACCGGGGCCCTCGACCCGATCCGCAAGGCCTTCGCCAAGGAAAACGGCGTCAAGCCGGCCCTGTTCTCCGCCAACTCCGAGGGCGCCTGCGCAAATTGCAAGGGCGCGGGCGTGGTGTACGTGGACCTGGGGCTCATGCAGGGCGTCGACGTACCTTGCGAGGTGTGCGAGGGCAGGCGCTTCGACCAGGCGGTGCTCGAGCACACCTTCGGCGGCAGGAACATCGCCGAGGTGCTCGACATGCCGGCCGCGGAGGCCACGGCCTTCTTCGCCGCCAAGGAGCACCGGGTCCCGGCGGCGGCGCGGATCAGCGGCTACCTCGTCGACGTCGGGCTGGGCTACATCCGCCTCGGTCAGCCCCTGACCACCCTGTCCGGCGGCGAGCGCCAGCGGCTCAAGCTGGCCAGCCACCTCAACGACAAGGCGACGCTCTACGTCCTCGACGAACCGACGAACGGCCTGCACGTCGCCGACGCGGGCGTGCTGGTCGCCCTGTTCGAGCGCCTCGTGGACAAGGGCGCCACGGTGGTCGTGGTCGAACACAACCCGGCCGTCATCGCGCGGGCCGACCACATCGTCGACCTCGGCCCCGGCGCGGGCTCGGCCGGCGGGCGCGTCGTGTCCGAGGGCACACCCGAGCAGGTCGCCGCCGACCCGGGCTCTCTCACCGGCACCTACCTGCGAGAGTTCTCGGCCTAGGCAGCCTGCGGGAGCGGTGTCCGGGGTCATAGACCGCCCCAGGGGCGTCGAGAATCACTAGTGTGGGAGGTGTACCGGACACGTCCCGCGGTCACCGCCGCGGGATGCCACATGTGCACGAAGTTAAGGAGCAGATATGTCTGACGTACTGCGCACCGACCACGGGCCCGCCCCCTTCGCCACGGACATCGAGAAGGCGACGGTGGACAACGAGGCCTTCCGCGACACCCTCTGGACGGGCAAGAACCTCCAGCTCACCGTCATGTCCATCCCGCCGGGAGGGGAGATCGGAGCCGAGATCCACGACGGACACGACCAGTTCCTCCGCCTGGAGCAGGGCAAGCTCCACGCGATGATCGGCACCAGCGAGACGGACCTCGAGCTCGACCAGATCGTCGAGGACGACGACGCCATTTTCGTCCCCGCCGGCAAGTGGCACAACTTCGTCAACGAGGGCGAGGAGACGGCGAAGCTGTACTCCATCTACGCCCCGCCGGAGCACAAGCCCGGCACCTACCACGAGACGAAGGCGGACGCCGACGCCGACGAGCAGGAGACCGACGGGGTCTAAGCCCCGCTATGCCAGAACGCGCGCCGTGCCCTCGACCCGGCGGGTGACCCCGCGGGCGTCGAGAAGCTCAAGCAGGGGAATCGCCACGCGCCGCGTCGTGCCCCACGCCCGGCGTGCCTCGGAGGCGGTGAAGGGCTGCGGCAGCCCGGCCAGGCGCGCGGCGGCCTCGCGAGGGGCGCCGGGCAGCAGCACGATGTCGCGCGCCGCACCCAGCCGGATGAGCCGCCCGGCGCGCTCCGCCGCAGCCAGCTCCTTCGCGCCGAGGCCCCACCTTTCGAGGTCGCGGGCCTCCGGGGCGCGGAACGGCTCGGCCTCGAGTCGCCTCTCCAGCTCCCGCACCCCGGCCTCCGCCGCGCCCAGGTCCTGCGCCCTCCCCCGGGTGATCACGCCGTCGGCAACGGTCAACTTCGCCGCGGCCGCCGCCAGGGAAATCAGCTTGGGGTCGGGAAGGCGCAGCTTATCGACGCCCGCCCCCACGCTCAACCCCGCCGCCAGCGGCTCGGCCCGCTCGTGTTCCTCCACGGCGGCGGCGAGCTGCTCCTTCCACCGCATCACCTGCGCGGCGCGGATCCAGTACCCGGCGAAGGCGATCGACCCCTCGGGCGGGGTGCCCCCCACCTCAAAGCCGAGTCGGCGCAGGTCGTCCGGGCGGGCGGCGACGCGCCGCTCGATCTCGCGGTCGAGGTCGGGCAGGTGCCCCAGCTCGGCCGAGCGGCGGGTGCCGTCGCCGCGGCGGTCCAGGGCGGGCGGGTCGGCGTCGACGACCGTGACGCCGGCCAGGATGTGCTGGGCCCCCGACCCGCGCAGCACGATGGCGTCGCCGAGGGTGAGCGGCAGCTCGCGCGCCAGGACCAGGCGGGCGTGCTCCGGGCCGAAGTGGCGCACCTTGGCGGGCACCCCGGCGGTGCCGACGTGGGCGACGACCTCGTGGGGGATGTCGGCCAGGCTGGTGCCGGTGGCCCGGCGGACGTCGACAAGCGAGGTGGCGTGCCACGCCCCCGGGGTGACAAGGGCTGTGCCGCGGCCGAGACGCTCGGCGGGCACGCCGCGCAGGTTGAGGGCGGCGCGCATGGCGGGCACGGCCGCGTCGACGGGCGCGTCCTCGGAGTGGACGCCGCGCACGGTGGCCTCCTCGCCGTCGAAGGCGAGGGTGTCGCCCGGGCGGATCGACCCCGCGGCAAGGGTTCCGGTGACCACGGTGCCGGCGCCCCTGACGGTGAAGGACCTGTCGACCCAGAAGCGCACGCGCGCCCGATCGTCGGGCGCGGGGGCGATGCGAAGCACGCGCGCCAGCTCCGCGCGCAGGGCGTCGAGTCCCTCCCCCGTTTTGGCGGAGACCTCCACGACCGGCCAGCAGGCCAGGCGCGTGCCGGCGAGGCGGGAGGTAAGATCGGCACGGACCTCGGCGCGCCTGGCCGCGTCCGCGTTGTCCGCCCTGGTCAGCGCGACGACACCGGTGGCGATGCCGAAGGCGTCGATCGCATCGCGGTGGTCGGTGGACTGCTGCATCCAGCCCTCGTCCGCCGCGACCACGAGCATGACCGCGGGCGCGGGGCCGACACCGGCGAGCATGTTGGCGATGAAGCGCTCGTGGCCCGGCACGTCCACGAACGCCACGTCTTCGCCCCCGATGTCGGCCCAGACGAAGCCGAGGTCGATGGTCAGGCCGCGCTCGCGCTCCTCCTCCCAGCGGTCCGGTTCCATCCCCGTCATGGCCCTGACCAGGGTGGACTTGCCGTGGTCGACGTGGCCGGCGGTGGCTACGACATGCATTCTTCGACCCTCGCGGCAATCGTCTCGTCCTCGGCGGGCGGCACGCAGCGCAGGTCCAGCAGCAGGCGCCCCTCGTGGACCCGGCCGATGACGGCGGGCGAGCCCGCCCGCAGCGGGGCCGCGAGCCGCTCCGGCAGCTCCACCGCCCAGCCGGGCAGCGGGTGGCCGGGCGCTCCCCCGCCACCGACGCGGCCGTCGTGGGCGACGACGCGCCCGCCGACCCGGCGCGCGAGCTCCTCGGCGCGCCGCCTCAGCTCTTCCGGGTCGGCGTGCAAGTAGTCGCTCGTCGGGGTGGAGCGCTCCCGCACGCTCGCCTCGAGCGCGGCGAGGCGCAGCTTGTCAATGCGCACCGCGCGCGCCAGCGGGTGCTTCTTCAGCTTCTCGACGGCCCACCGCCTGCCCAGGATCACCCCCGCCTGCGGCCCGCCGAGCAGCTTGTCACCCGAAAACAGCACGATGTCCGCTCCCTGCTTCAGCGCCGTCGCGGCGTCTGGCTCGTCGGGCAGCGCCGGGTCGGGTCGCAGCAGGCCGGAGCCTGTGTCGACGACGAGCGCGAGCCCATGCTCGTCCGCCACCGCGCGCAGCTGCTCCACGCCCGCCTCGGCGGTGAAACCGTGGATCCTGTAATTCGAGGGGTGCACCTTGAGAATCGCCGCCGCACCGGGCGCGGCCGCGGCGTAGTCGTGGGGGTGCGTCCGGTTCGTCGCCCCGACCTCCACGAGCTCCACGTGCGCCGACTCGATGAGCTCCGGCAGGCGGAAACCCGCGCCGATCTCGATGAGCTCACCGCGCGAGATCACCACCTTCGACCCCTCCGCCAGTGCGGCGCAGGCGAGCAGCAGCGCCGCGGCCCCGTTGTTCACCACCAACGCGTCCTCCGCCGCCGGGCACGCCGCGAGCAGCGCCGCGGCGGCCTCCGCGCCCCGCATGCGCGAGCGAAGACCCGTGCCCAGGTCCATCTCCACGTCCACGTACCCGGCCGCGTTCACCATCGCGTCGACGGCCTCGGCGGACAGCGGCGCGCGGCCCACGTTCGTGTGCACGACCACCCCGGTCGCGTTGAGGACCCTGGTCAGCCCCGACACCGGCCCGCCGGCGCGCTCGAGGAACAGCGGCTCCACGTCGCGCGGGGCGATCTCGCCGCGCCGCGCCGCCCCCTGCAGCTCGGCAGCCAGGGCCTTGAGGGCGGGCTGGGAGAGCCGTGGGGCGTCGATAAGCGACAAAAGCGCGTCCGTGCGGGGGATGCTGCGGCGGGGATCGCTCACCGTGGGCCTCCTTGGAAAATCTTGTGGCGGAGACGGACAGGAATCGAACCTGCCAGACCGAGATACTCGGCCTCACCAGTTTTGAAGACTGGGGCGCCCACCAGGACACGTACGCCTCCGCCGCGCAACGTTACCATGAGACACATGGACACCATTAAGCTCACCGAGTACGCTTCCGGCGGCGGCTGCGCCTGCAAGATCCCGCCCGGGGAGCTCGAAGACGCAGTTCAGGGCCTCGTCGGCTTTTCCGACCCCAACGTCATCGTCGGCCTCGACGACGGCGACGACGCCTCCGCCATCCGCGTGCGCGACGACCTCGCTGTCATCTCCACCGCGGACTTCTTCACCCCCGTGGTCAACGACGCCTACACCTGGGGCAAGATCGCCGCGGTCAACGCACTTTCCGACGTCTACGCCATGGGCGGCACCCCCATCACCGCCATCAACCTCCTCGGCTGGCCCCGCGACGTCCTTCCCGCAGAGCTCATCCGCGAGGTCCTGCGCGGCGGCCTCGACGCCGCCACCGAGGCGGGCATCACCGTCACCGGCGGGCACTCCATCACCGCCCCCGAGCCGATCTACGGCATGGCCGCCACCGGCACCGCCGACCCCGCGCGCCTCATGCGCAACGACGCCGCCGAGCCCGGCCTTCCCATCACCCTGACCAAACCCATCGGCTCCGGCCTGCTGAACAACCGGCACAAGGCCACCGGCGAGGTCTTCGCGGAGGCGGTGTCCGTGATGACCACCCTGAACAGGGACGCCTCGCGCGCCGCCGTCGCCGCCGGGGTCACAGCCGCCACCGACGTCACCGGCTTCGGCCTCCTCGGGCACCTCTACAAGATGGCGCGGGCCTCCGGCATCGACGCGGTCATCGACCACGCGGCCGTTCCGCTCATCGACGGCGCACTCGACGCCCTGCGCGACGGGTTCGTCTCCGGCGGCACCCGGCGCAACCTCGACTGGGTGCGCCCGCACCTCGACTCCACCCTCGACGAGGAGACGCTGCTTATGCTTGCCGACGCCCAAACCTCCGGCGGTCTCCTCGTTGTGGGCGAGATCCCCGGCCACCCCGTCATCGGCGAGACCGTCGCCGGCTCCGGCCGCGTGCGCGTGGTGTAGCCCCCGCGCGCGTGGAAGACCTCAGCGCTGTCCGTGCCGCACAACACCAAATCGATCTGGGCGGAAAATCACTGAGGTCTTGACACGACGCCATAGAGCGCTAGTTCGCCGTGGTGATCGAGTCGCCCACCTCGCCGGCGGCGACGCGGCGAGCGAGGCGCTCCCGCTGGGGCTCGACGACGTACTTCGGGTCCGCCACGGACTGCTTGCCCGCGGCCATGATGCCGAAGCGAGTCAGGCAGGACCCCGCCATGAGCGCAGCCCCCGCAACGGTGCCGGCGACGCGGCGACGGCCAGCCAGCGCGGCGAGGACTCCCCCTCCGATGACGAGCGCTTCGGCGGCGCGCAGGTGCTTTCCTGCCTTGCCGGTCTCGAAGGCTTCGCGCATGACGTCGCCGACGCCGTCCTTCAGCGCGTGCATGGCTGTGACGTCTCCGACCGCTCCGGCGACCGCCAGGGCGCGGGCCGGGCTGCTGTTGCGGGAGGACGTCGTGACCAGGCCCGCTCCGCCCGCGGCGCAGGACGCGGAGGAGACGAACAGCGGCGCGAGGTAGTTCCGGGCACCCTGCCAGGCGGGCACGGATGTGTCGCCGAGCAGGACGGCGGTGTAGGCGGCCAGCGGCGAGCCGAGCAGGCCCGCGCCGAGGCCGGCAGGGGTGGCGGCGAAGGCCAGAAGGTCGCGCACCGCCCCGGGCAGGGGCAGCCGCCGACCCGTAAGCTCGTCGATTTCGCTGGCCGCGGGGACGGCGGCGAGGCCGGAAAATCCGCCGAGGATCCAGGCGCCTACGTTCATCGGGGAGGACAGCTTGAACACGCGGAACATGTTGAGCAGCCGCTCGGGCCGACCCAGGTCGGCGACGAGAAACGCCGAACCGACCGAGGCGGCACCGAAAGCGGTCAGCCGCGCGTTGCGCGCCAGCTCCGCGTTCCCTGTCAGCTGCGCCCCCGCGCCCAGCAGGGAGGAACCCCCGGCCAGCCCACCGAGGAAGAGGTAGCCGGCGATCGGCCACTCCCAGGGCGGGAACTTCACAATGGGCGTGCCGTAGTAGGAGTCGAAGCTGTCGGGGCGCTCGATCTCGACCTCCGGCACCATGAGCTCCTCGCCGCGGCGGCGCTTGCCTCCCCTGCCCCCGCGGCGGCGCCGGCGGGGCTCCTCGGGCGGGCGGAACTGGTCAAACTCGTCGGGTCCAGCCATCTAGGCGCGTCCTCCAATCACGAATGCTGCGGCCACGGCGCCGACCATCCCGGCGGCGGCGACGACGGCGCGCTTAGCCATGTCCGGCAGGTTGGCCGTGGGGACCTCGGGGTCGGGTGGGAGCCCGTAGACCTCGGGGGCGTCGAGAAGCAGGAAAATGGAGCCCGTGCCGCCGACGCCGTCGTCGGGGTTGGCGCCGTAGAGGCGGGCCTCCGTCATGCCCTGGGCGTGGAGCTCGGCAACGCGCTGCTTCGCCGTTTCGAGCATCTCGGCGTGCGTGCCGTACTTGATCGACTGCGTCGGGCAGGTCTTCGCGCACGCGGGGCCCTCGCCGACGGCCTGGCGGTCGAAGCACATCGTGCACTTCTGCGCCACGCCGATGTTCTTGATCGGCGCCTTTTCGCCGGGGGTGAAGTCCTGCCCGGCGCGCGCGTTGCGCTTCTCGACGCCCCCGTCCGAGCGCCGCTCAATCACCCCGAACGGGCAGCCGGCAACGCAGGTGCCGCAGCCGTTGCACACGTCGTCCTGGACGACGACGGTGCCGTGCTCGGTGCGGAACAGCGCGCCGGTCGGGCAGACGTCGAGGCAGCCCGCGTTGGTGCAGTGCTTGCACACGTCGGAGGACATGAGCCAGCGGAAGTCGGGCGTGTCCGGCGGGGTGATGGACTCGGGCGTCGGCACGGCCTCGCGCACCTCGGCCGGGCCCATCCCGGGCATGCCGAGGGAGATCAGCTTCGCGCCCTCCTGCCGGGCGCGCTCGATGCGCTCCCCGGACTGCTCGACAAAGGCGACGTGGCGCCACGTGTCCGCGCCGAGGGAGCCGGTGTTGTCGTAGGAATTGCCGGACAGAGCGTAGCCGTCGTCCGGGTTGCGGTTCCACTCCTTGCAGGCCACCTCGCAGGCCTTGCAGCCGATGCAGATGGATGTGTCGGTGAAAAACGACATGCGCTCGGCCGGGTCGTAGCCGACGTGCGACGGCGACTCCGTCACGGCGTTCTTCGTCTGCATTTAGCCCTCCTTCTCCGCCATGTTGCGCTTGGTCGAGTCCTTCGCGGCGGCGCCCGAGTCGCCCAGCTGGGCGTCGACGACGCGCTTCTCGGTGGCGTCGATAAGCATCGTGCCCGTGTCCTCGGTCAGGCCGGCGCGGCGCTGGTACTCGCGCACCAGCTCGTCGCGCGCGGAGCCCCGCGGGCGGCGGCCCGGCCGGATGTCCACGGCGGAGACTTTCGACGCCTGAATGTTGACGTTCGGGTCCAGCATGATGCCCAGCAGGTCGTTCGGGCTGTCACCGCTGACCTCGGCGTAGTTGCCCTTGCCGTAGTGGAAGGGCATGCCGATCTGCTGGAACTCCTGGCCGTCGACGATGAGCGTCTTGACGCGCTCTGTCACCAGCACTCGGGCCTCGATGGCGCTGCGCGGCGAGATGATCGTCGCCCACCCGCCGTTTTCCAGGCCCAGCTCGGCAGCCAGCTTGTGCGAGACCTCGCAGAACAGCTCCGGCTGCAGCTCCGCGAGGAACGGCAGCGTGCGAGTCATCGCGCCGGAGGTGTACATCTCGGTCAGGCGGTAGGTGTTGAGCATGTACGGGTACACGCCCACGCCCTTCTCGCCGTGGTTCGGGGCCGAGAGGTTGTTCGGCCCCTTCATCACGATGCGCGAGGGCGACTGCTGCTGCTCGTAGAGCGGGTTCGGGAAGGGCGACTCCTGCGGCTCGTAGTGCGTCGGCATCGGGCCGTCGACCATGCCGCGCGGGGCGAAGAGCCAGGCCTTGCCGTCGGACTGCATGATGAACGCGTCGTCGCCCGCGAGCGCCGCCGGGCCCACCGCGTCGCGCGGCGGCGTGAAGCCGGGCTCGCGGTCGGCCGGGAAGTCCACGACGTCGTCGGAGACCCACTTGTGCTGCTCCGCGTCCCACCAGACGAGCTTCTTGCGCTCCGACCACGGCCTGCCCTTCGTGTCCGCGGAGGCGCGGTTGTACAGAACGCGGCGGTTCGCCGGCCAGGCAAAGCCCCAGTCCAGCGCCATCGCGTTCTGCTGCTGGCCCGGCCGCTTGTTCGCGGAGCGGTTCACGCCACCCGCGAAAACACCCGAGTAGATCCAGCAGCCGCTGGCGGTGGTGCCGTCGGCCCTGAGGTCGCGGAAGCCGTCGAGAAGCTCGCCCTTGCGCGGGCCGTCGAGGTAGTAGCCGTTGATCTCGCGCAGGACCGACTCGGGGTCGATCTCGCCCCCGGCGTCGACCTCGTAGTCCCAGGTGATCGCCTTCAGCGGCAGGTCGCGCGGGTCGGTCGAGTTCTTCACCCGGTCCTTGATGCGCAGGCCGAGCTCGTAGAAGAACTGGAGGTCCGAGTCGGCGTCGCCGGGCGGGTTCTTCGCCTTGAAGCGCCACTGGAGGATGCGGGAGGTCTGGGTGAACGTGCCCGCCTTCTCCACGTGGTTCGCCGCAGGGAAGAGGAAGACCTCGGTGTCGATCTCCTCGGTGACCAGGTCGCCGGAGGCCACCTCGGGCGAGTCCTTCCAGAACGTCGCCGTCTCGATCGCCTGGAAGTCGCGCACCACGAGCCACTTCAGCTTGGACAGGCCCATGCGCTGCATGCGCCCGTTGGACTGGGCCACGGCGGGGTTCTGGCCGAAGACGAAGTAGCCGTCCACGCCGCCGGCGTTCATCAGCTGGAGCGTGTGGTACGTCGAGTGCGCGCCGGTCAGGCGTGGCATGAGGTCCATGCCCCAGTTGTTCTCGGCGGTGGCGTTCTCGCCCCAGTAGGTCTTCATCAGGCTCACCGCGTAGGCGTCGCCGAGCTGCCAGAAGCCCTTCTGGTCCGCCTTGCCGGTGGCGTCGCGGTACTGCTCCCACGTCTGCATCTCCACCTGCGGCATGGGCAGGTAGCCGGGCAGGATGTGGAACAGCGTGGGCACGTCCGTTGAGCCCTGGATGGAGGCGTGGCCTCGCAGCGCCATGATGCCCGAGCCGGGGCGGCCGACGTTGCCCATGAGCAGCTGCAGGATCGCGCAGGTGCGGATGAACTGGGCGCCGAGGGTGTGCTGGGTCCAGCCGAGGGCGTAGGCGAAGCACGTGGTCCGCTCGCGCCCGGAGTTCTGCACGATCGAGTCGGCCAGGTAGTCGAAGTCGGCGCGCGAGATGCCGCAGGCCTCCTCGACCACCTCGGGCGTGTAGCGCGAGTAGTGGCGCTTGAGAATCTGCAGTACGCAGTTCGGGTCCGTGAGGGTCTCGTCCTTGCGCACGTTCCAGCTCGCCTGGGCGTCTTCCTCCATCGCGTACTGCCACGAGGCGTTGTCGTACTTGCCCGTCTCCGGGTCGTAGCCGGAGAAGATGCCGCCGAGGTCCTCCGTGTCGCGGAAATCCTCGCTGATGATCGTCGACGCGTTGGTGAAGGCGCGAACGTACTCCTCGAAGTACAGCTCGTTGCTCAGCACGTGGTTGATCAGCGCGCCGAGCAGTATGATGTCCGAGCCGCCGCGGATGGGCACGTGTTTGTGCGCCACGGCGGAGGTGCGGGTGAAGCGTGGGTCAACGTGGATGATGCGCGCGCCGCGCGCTTTGGCCTCCATGACCCACTGGAAGCCCACCGGGTGCGCCTCCGCCATGTTCGAGCCCTGGATGACGATGCAGTCCGCATTCGCCATGTCCTGCAGCGGCTGGGTTGCGCCGCCGCGTCCAAACGAGGATCCCAAACTGGGAACCGTGGACGAGTGTCATATGCGGGCCTGGTTCTCGAGCTGAATCGCGCCAGCGGCGGTGAACAGCTTCTTGATCAGGTAGTTTTCCTCGTTGTCCATCGCCGCGCCGCCGAGGCCGGCGATGCCCATGGTGCGGCGCACCGGGCGGCCCTGATCGTCGGTGTCCTGCCAGCCGTTGCGGCGCGCCTCCATGAAGCGGTCGGCCACCATGTCCAGCGCCCTGTCGCGGTCGAGCCGCTGCCACTCGGTCGAACGCGGCGCGCGGTAGAGGATCTCGGTCACGCGGTTGGTCGCGTTGACCAGCTGCTCGGACGCGGCACCCTTCGGGCAGAGGCGCCCGCGGGAGTGCGGGGAGTCGGGGTCGCCCTCGATCTGGATGACCCGGTCGTCCTTGACGTACACGTTTTGCCCGCAGCCGACGGCACAGTAGGGGCAGACGCTCTTGACCACGCGGTCCGCCTCCACGATGCGCCCCTGCATGGTCGCGCTCTTGCGGGATTCGGTGCTGCGCCCGCGCGCGAAGGCGTCGCCGTCGCGCAGCTGGCGCACCACCGGCCAGTTCAGGGGGCTTATCCGAGACATAGCTCTCACCCTATCCCATCGCCCGGCGCCCCGCGCGAAGGGCAGTGTCCAAGGGCAGTGCCCAAAGCGCTGCCTACAATGGCGTGGGTACCCGTCCGCAGCAGCCGAAGGAGCGCGACCGAATGAGCCCGGAGCACTACCCCCTCTCTCCCTCCGCGTGGGGGGCGGCGGAAGAGGTGCCGGTGCGCAAGGTGGTGCAGGGGCTGCTGTACTCGGACTTCTCCTCGGGCGTGGGCACCAGCTACGTCCGGGTGACGCTGGTCCCCGACCCCCTGAGCGGCACATGGCGGGTGCGCTCCGAGGGCGGGGTGATCGGCGAGGTCTCGGCCGCCGACAGGCGCCGCTTCCCCGACATCCAGCGCATCCACGCCGCCGGCCTCGCGCCGACCACGCTCGCCGGGGTCCGGCTCGACGATGCCAGCGGGCTTTTCGACGCCACAGTCTTCCTTCCCCCCGCCTCCCTCGCCGTTCCCCACAACGGCGCGGCCCCCGGCTCGCAGGTACTGCCCGCCGGGGACATGTACGCGGTGGACACCTCCACCGGCGAGTTCACCGCCGCGCAGCTCGCGGAGCGCTCCCCCGGCCAGTGGATCGTCGGACTCCAGGTGCTGGGCGAGGCGGTCGTCGTCACGCTCGAGGGCCGCGTCCTCGGCAGCCTCCCCTCCGACGGCGGCGCCGAGGTCCGCCCCTTCCTCGAGCCCCTGCTTGACGACGCCCCCGGCACCGCCCTGTCCGCCCGCGCCCACTTCCTCGCCGGCATGGTCGGGCTCGACCTCGCCGCGCCGGACTCGCCGTGCTCCCCCGCCGCCGCGCTCCCGCCGCTCGCCGCCGAGCCCCCGGCTGAGCAGGAGGGCGCGGCCGTCACCGAGTTCCCCGACGGGACGTGGGCCGTCACCGTCAGCCGCGAGGACGCCGTTGCCGCCGAGGACATCCTCTCCCCCTCCGACGGAGCCCGTCCGGTCGCCCTGCGCGCGCCGAGCGTCGATTTCACGCCCACCCGCTCGTGGAGCATCTCGGCGGGCAACTACCTCACGGAGGTGGAGAAGGTGCGCCTGCGGCGCCAGGCGGACCGCCGCACCCCCGGGGCGCGGCACAGGCTGGCAGATTAGGGCACCTGCCGCCCGGGCCCCACTGCCATAGCCACGGTGTTTGTTGCCCGCCCGTTTCCCCGCCCGAACCCCGAAGTGAGATCCGCCATGCGCTTTTCCTCCCGCGCCGCCGCCCTGCTCCTCGCCGGTGTGCTCCCCCTCCAGATGGCCGCCGCCCCGCATGCCGCGGCGCAGAGCTCGCTGTCCCCGGCATCGCCCAACACCTCCTCCGCCCTCGGCAGCTCCGGGCGGGTGAACAACTCGGACCCCTCGCCCATCAAGAAGATCCCCGGCACGCCCATCGAGATGCCCGGCGGCATCGTCGTCCAGATCATGGGTGACCTGCTCGGCCGCGGGCTGTCCGACAACGTCGGCTTCCGCTCCGGCGATCTCGGCATGATGACGCCCGTGGGCAACGGCGACGAGTTCGCCATCGTCTTCGGCGATTCCTTCCGCGGCGACACCCTCGGCGCCGGCGAGTGGATGAGCCCCGTCGGCGTGGTGGCCCGCATGGTCGACGGCGTCATCGAGATCGTCCGCCCGCTCAACGCAGGCGACCGGGTCAACTCCCTGATCAAGTACTTCCGCGCCGAGGGCGACAACCTCACCCTCATCCCCTCCGACATCATCAACATCGACGGCACCATCTACATGCAGGGCATGTGGAACCACGGCATCGGCAACGTCGACTACACGCAGATCTGGAAGTCCACCGACAACGGCGCCACCTGGCGGTCCGTGGGCACGACCAGCAACAACTACATGAGCGGGATGGGCGACCTCATCTCCTGGGAGCGCGGCGCGGACGGCTACATCTACGTCGTCTCCTCCAGCTTCAAGCGCGACCACCCCGTCTACCTCTCCCGCTTCCGCCCCGAGCAGATCGGTGACCGCACCACCTGGCAGATCTTCGACCCCGCCACCGGGGCGTGGTCCTCCACCGGCAAGCCGATCCTGTCCACCGGCGTCCAGGCCGGCGAGATGAACCTGCGCTACATCGACGGGCACTGGGTGTTGGTCATGTTCAACGAGGAGACGCTGCAGATCGAGGTGCGCGCCTCCCGGGAGATCGCGCGCGACTGGAACGAGGTGCCGGTGGCGGTCGTCGCAAAGCACGGCTCGTGGAAGAACCCCCAGACCCCGGACAACTTCTCCCAGCCCTACGGCGGGTACATCGTCCCCGGCTCGACGCTAGCGAACATGGACATCGTCGTGTCGCAGTGGAACACCTCGACCAACAGCCGCTACAACTCGACGCAGTTCAACGTCAAGGGCCTCGACGCGTTCTTCGGCGTCACCCCGGCCGAGCGCCCGGCTCTCGACGTCACCGAAACGCCGGCCACCGTCACCGAGGACCAGGTCCTCGAGGACAAGCTGGTGGAGAAGGCCCCGGACAACGTCGTGGTGCCGGTCGCAGAGTAGCCTCCAAGCCTTTACCCATTGTTCAATCAGGTGGCACGCCCGCGCCACCTGAACCCCTTACCCTTTCGGCCGCACCTTCTCAGCGTGTTTCCCCCCGTGCCCCCGAAAGGACAGACCGCCATGCGCTTCCGCGCCCTCTCCCGCGCTGCCGTAGCCACCGCCTCCGTCAGCGCCCTCGCGCTCTCCGGGCTCCCCGTCGCCTACACCCAGGAGGCGGCCCCGGCCCGCTTCACCGTCGCGAACATCACCGACTTCCACGGCCGCTGGGCCTTCGACAGCAAGGGGAAGATCCCCGGCGCACTCAGCCTGAAGTGCGAGCTGGACAAGGCCGAGGAGGCGGCGGGCGCCGACTCCTTCGCCTTCACCTCCTCCGGCGACAACATCGGCGCCTCCCCCTTCGCCTCCATGGTGCTCGACGACGAGCCGACCATCGGCGTGCTCAACCAGATGGGGCTGGACGTCTCCGCCGTGGGCAACCACGAGTTCGACAAAGGCGCCGCGGACCTGGTGAACCGCGTCGTCCCCGAGGCCGAGTGGACCTACCTGGCGGCCGGGGCGGAGGGCATCGACGACAGCATCCGCCCGTACGTGATCAAGGAGCTCGGCGGCGCGAAGGTCGCGTTCATCGGCTCCGTCACCAAGGACATGCCCTCCCTCGTTTCCCCCGCTGGCATCGAGGGCATCACCTGGAACGACCCGGTCGAGTCGATCAACAAGGTCGCCGACGAGCTGACGGAATCGGGCGAGGCCGACGTCGTCGTCGCCCTGCCGCACGAGGGCAACATCGACGCCTCCGCCTGGTCGGACAACGTCGACGTCGTCTTCATGGGCCATACCCACCAGTTCGTCGAGCCAGCCGACACGCACCCGCTCGTCCTCCAGGCGGGCTCCTACTCCAAGGGCCTGGCCACCGTCTCCCTCACCTACGACAAGGCGACGGACAAGGTCACCGCCGACAGCGTCTCGCTGAAGCGGGAGGGCGACCTCATGGCCTGCGACACCCAGGACAACCTCGCGGCGCGCTACCCGGAGATCCACGCCACCATCACCCAGGCTCAGGCCGCCGCCGAGGAGCAGGGCGCGCAGCAGATCGGCAAGCTCGACCGCTCCCTCTACCGCGGCGCCAACGCGGACGAGACGTCCGGCAGCAACCGCGGCGTCGAGTCCCAGCTGAACAACCTGCTCGCCGACGTGGCCAAGTGGGGCGTGTCCAAGAACTCCTCCGTCGCCCCCGAGATCGGCGTGATGAACGCCGGCGGCGTGCGCGACGACCTCCTGGAGGGGCCCGTCACCTACGCGGAGGCTTTCTCCGTCCAGCCCTTCGGCAACGAGCTGACCTACACCACCCTCAAGGGCTCCGACTTCAAGGAGGCCCTGGAGCAGCAGTGGAAGACCACCGGGGAGCGCCCCGTCCTCTCCCTCGGCGTGTCCGACAACGTCTCCTACACCTACGACGAGACCCGCCCGCAGGGTGAGCGCATCACCTCCGTCCTCGTCGACGGCGAGCCCCTCGACCCCAACCGCGACTACGTCGTGGCGGGCTCCACCTTCCTCCTCACCGGCGGGGACGACTTCACCGCGCTAACGAAGGGCACCGACAACGCCAACCTCGGCTACCTCGACATCCAGGGCTGGACGGAGTACCTCAAGGCCTACCTCGGCGGCGACGACACTCTCGCGCCGCGCACCGGCCAGGCGGGCGTCGCCGTCCATGTCCAGGAGCCGCTCAAGGCGGGCGCGGAGGCCACCATCGACCTGAGCTCCCTGATCTACACCCAGGGCGAGACCGCGAAGACGGTCACCGTGACCCTCGGCGACGCCTCCGCCACCGCTGACATCGACACCACGTACAACCCCGAGAACCTCGGCGAAGCCGGCAAGGCCACCGTCACCCTCACCGTGCCAGCCGGCCTGTCCGGCGAGCAGCCGCTGCGGGTGACCACCGACGCCGGCACCGACGTGTGGGTCCCCGTCACGGTCGAGGGCACCCCGGCCCAGCCCTCCGTCAGCTCCGCCAACCCGCTGCAGGCGGTCCTGCTCGCCGTCGCCGGCCTCATCGGCCTGGGCGGGCTCCTCGCCCTCGTCTTCCCGCACCAGGTGGACGCCCTCCTGGGCAAGTTCGCCCGGTTCTAGGGCGACCCGGGGCCGGTGGCAAGGGGCTTCTCGACGCCACAGGCCCCGCCCTGTAAAGTCCAGCCGGTGACCGACACGACAAGGACATCCCCCTGGCCTGCGCTGCTGTCGATGATGCTGGGCTTCTTCATGATCCTGGTCGACTCGACCATCGTCTCCGTTGCCATCCCGGCGATCACCGCCGGGCTCGACGCGAGCTACAACGAGGTCATCTGGGTCAACAGCGCCTACCTCCTCGCCTACGCGGTGCCGCTTCTCATCACCGGGCGCCTCGGCGACCGCTTCGGCCCGCGGGCGCTCTACCTGGGCGGCCTCGCCCTGTTCACGGCCTCTTCCCTGGCGTGCGGCCTGGCGGGGTCGATCGAGGCGCTCATCGTCGCCCGCGCCTTCCAGGGCCTGGGCGGGGCGATGGTCACCCCGCAGACGATGTCGGTGATGATCCGCACCTTCGAGCCCGCGGAGCGCGGCGGCGCGATGGGCGTGTGGGGCGCGACCGCGGGCCTGGCCACCATCGTCGGCCCGCTGCTGGGCGGCCTGCTTGTCGACGCCGCCGGCTGGCAGTGGATCTTCTTCGTCAACGTGCCCGTCGGCATCCTCGGCGTTGTCCTCGCCTGGATTTACGTCCCGGCGCTGGAGCGCTTCGCCCGCAACTTCGACTGGCTCGGGGTGGCGCTGAGCTCGGTGGGAATGTTCGGCCTCATCTTCGGCATCCAGGAGGGCGACCGCCTGGGCTGGGACGCGCGGGTGATCGCGCTCATCGTGGGCGGGCTGGCGTTCCTCGCCACCTTCGTCTGGTGGCAGGCGCGCACCTCCAGGGACGCCCTGGTGCCGCTCGAGCTGTTTGGCGACCGCAACTTCTCGCTCGCGGCGGTGACGATCTCGACGGTGGGTTTCACCGTCTCCACCTTCATGATCCCGTGGATGATCTACGTGCAGTCGGTGCAGGGCTACTCCCCGACGAGGGCCGCGCTGCTCATCCTCCCGGCGGGCCTGGTCTCCGGGGTGCTCGCGCCGTGGATCGGGAAACTGACCAACACCCACTCGCCGAAGCCCTTCGCCATCGCGGGCCTGCTGCTCATGGGCGCGTCGGTGGCGCTGACGGCCGTGCTGGCCGACCCGGCCCGCGATCCGCTGTGGATGCTCGCCGTCTCGGTGGTCTCGGGGCTGGGCAACTCGATGATGTGGGGGCCGCTGTCGATGATCGCCACGCGCAACCTCAGCCCGCGACTCGCGGGGGCGGGCTCCTCCGTGTACAACACGGTCCGCCAGGTCGGCGCGGTGATCGGCTCGGCCTCCATCGCGGCGCTGATGACCTCCCAGCTCACCGCGCGGATGGGGCCGGGCGCGGGCGAGAACCCGACGCAGGCGGGTCCTCTGCCGCCGTTCCTCCACGAGCCCTTCGCCCAGGCGATGTCGAACTCGCTGTGGCTGCCCGCCGCGGCGGTGCTGCTCGGGGCGGCGGTGGCGGCCTTCTTCGCGCCGACGAAGTCCTGGGGCGACTAGGGCTTTCGGCTAACGCGCGGTGTGGGTGGCCACGTGCCAGGCCATGCCGTACTTGTCCTCGAGCTGGCCGTAGTGCTCGCCCCAGGGGGCCTGCGCGAAGGGCATGGTCTCACGGCCGCCGTCGGCGGTGAGCTTCGCAACGTAGTCGGCGCCCTCCTCCACGGTGGCGACCTCAATGACGAAGGAGAGGTCCCCCCTGTCCAGCGTTCCGGAGTTGTCCTGCAGGTCGTCGCCGCCGGTGAGGGTGAAGGGGCCGGTCAGCTTGCCGTGGGCGACGGCGTCGCGGGGCGCGTCGAAGGGGAACTGCGCGCCGTTGTCGATCTGCTCGCCGTAGGTCATGATCTCCAGCTCGCCGCCGAAGACGGAGTGGTAGTAGGCGAACATTTCGGCGGCGTTGCCGTGGAAGGAAATGTAGGGGGCGGTCTGTGCCATGGGGTCTCCTCGGGTCGGGCGGTGGTGGCCCGCCCGAGACTACCGCAGCGGGGTGGTCCAGACGGGGGCGTCGATCTGAAAAAATCCGAGGTGCTCCCAGAAGGCGATGCCGTTGTCGTTTCCGGGGGCGATGAGGAGGTAGGCGTCGGTGGCGCCGAGGCGGCGCAGGTGGTCCCGGGCTCCGTCGGCAAGCATGCGCCCGATGCCGCGGCCCTGCGCGCTGGGGCGCACGCCGGTCATGTGGATCCAGCCGAAGTGCCCGTCGTAGCCGGCAATAGTGACGGCTTCGATGCGCTCGTCCTCGATGACGAGGACCGCCGAGGAGGGGGCGTCGAGCGCCCGGTCGAAGTCGTGGGGCGGGTCGTTCCACGGCTGGCTGATGCCGGATTCGTCCCAGACCTCGATGACCGCGTCCTTGTCGGCGGGGGTGGCTTCGCGCGCTTTCAGCATGTGCCACAACAATAGTCGCTTATGCAGCAGCGCAAACCGCGGCATTCCAGGAAGAGGATCGTGGGCGAGTACCGCATCGACACGGGCACCGCGCGCATCGTCGCGGACCCGCTCCGCGACGGCGGGTTCACCCTCGAGGTCAACAACGTGCCCAGCTCCTACGTCGTCCCCGGCGCGCCCGAGGTCCTCGCCTTCGACTACATGGGGTGGATCGCCGCGCTTATCGACGCCACAGTGCGCCTACCCCGCCCCTTCCACGCCGTCCACCTCGGGGCCGCCGGCTGCGCGCTGCCCTCCCATGTCGCCCAGCGCTTCGCGTCGACCAACGTGGCCGTGGAGGTGGACGCGGGCCTGGCCCGGCTCGTGCGCGAGGCCTTCGACCCGCCGGTGGAGATCGCGGTCGCCGAGGCCCGGGCGTTCACGCACGCGCTGCCAGCCGGGTCGGTGGACGTCCTGGTGCGCGACGTGTTCGCGGGGCCCGCGACGCCCCGCCCGCTGACCACCGTGGAGTTCTACCGCGCCGCCTCGCGCGCCCTCGCCCCGGGCGGGATCTACGTGGCCAACGTCGGCGACCGGGCCGGCCTGCCCGAGACAAGAGCCGAGGTGGCGGGGCTGGCGGAGGTCTTCGCGCACGTCGGGGCCATCAGCACCGCAGAGATTCTTGACGGGCGCGGCTACGGCAACGTCGTGCTCGCCGCCTCCGACGCGCCCCTGGCCTACGCCGGGCCCGCGCAATTCCGCGGGTCCGAGTGGGCACGATCGCTTGCCAGCGCCACCCCGGCGCGCCGGGACTCCGCCCGCTAGAAGCTCAGGCCGAGGAGCCGGTGGCGTTTTCGGGGCCCCGCGGGTCGGCCGGGTCCTACAGGTTGGAGGGGTTGGCGGGATCGGCGGCGCCGTCGTGGACGAGGGTGATGTCGTCGACAAGCGAGCCGTCTTCGGCGTTGAGGCTGCGGACGTTGATCGACTCCGGGGTGACGTTGATGAGCGAGTAGTCCGGGGTTCGGTCCTGGTTCCAGAAGGCGATCGTCGGCTGGTTGAGGCCGAGCTCGCGCGACCTCTCGAGGGTCATGTCCGGGTAGTCCTTGCCGTCGTTGCCCTGGTAGTCGTAGAACTTCCCGCCGACCGCGGTGTTGAGCGTGAGGTAGAGGACGTCGCCCTCGCGCTGCTCGAGCACGTCCCCGGGCTCCGCCGGCTTGTCGGGCACGGTCGGCTCGAGGCCGTTCATGAGGTGGGAGCGGTTGTACATGTGGTCGTGGCCGTTGAGGACGAGGTCGACGCCGACCTCGGAGAACACGGGGCTGAGGGCCTCGCGCATCGCGACGATGTCGTCGTCGGTGTACCGCCCGCCGTGGGAGTGGAAGGCGAAGTGGTTGGCCACGATGATCCAGTCCTTGCCCGCCCCGTGCGCGGCGACGGTGTCGCGGACGAACTGGGCCTGCTCGGCGAGGCCGGCGGCGTCCTTGCGGTTGGAGTTCAGGGCGATGAACAGCGCGTTGTTCTGCTCGAAGAAGTAGTTGGAGGTATCGCCCAGCTCGTTCGGCAGGTTCCAGTGCTCCTGGAAGTGCTTGGCCTCGATCGGCGTTGCGTAGGTTTCGTGGTTGCCCTGAATGGCCGCGGTGCGGACGCTGCGCAGCTGGGGAGCCGAAAAGAACGCGTTGTACTGGCCGCGCGGTCCGATGAGGTCGCCCCAGCCTTCGACCTGGTCACCCAGGCTGAGGATGAGCGAGGCGTCCGGGTCCGCCGCGGTCGCGTTCTCCGCGGTGCGGCGCCACGTGGCGGCCTGCTCGGCGACCCTGCCCCCGACGCCGATCTGCACGTCGGTAACGGCGATGAAGGACCAGGTGCCGTCGCCGTCATCGATGGTGAAGCTCTCCGGGGCGCTCCACCCGCCCTGCTCGGAGCCGAGCTGGTAGGTGTACGTCTGGCCCGGCTCGAGGTCACTGACCTCGGCGAACTTGGACAGGTACGCCAGCGCACCGTAGTCGGCCTCGCGGGCCGGCGCCTCGCGCACCTCGGTGGGCCGGTCAACCGGGGCGTAGCGCACAATCTCCGCGCCCGTGTGGGTGGTGCGCCAGGAGAAGTTGACGCTGCGCCCGTTCGCGCCGACTCCCGCCACCGCGCGGAAGATTGGGCCCGAGGCGGCGTCGGCATCGGCGGGAGCAGAGGAGCCGGGGGCCAGCAATGACGACGACACGGCGCCGGCGGTCGGCACCACGGTCAGGCAGAGGGCGGCGGAGGTGACAGCGGCGGTCAGCAGGGCCCGGGAGCGTTGCATGGGAAACCTTCGGAGAGTGGGAACGTGACCTGTATATACCAACACAATTTCGTAGCGCTGAGGTGAACACCACGAAAGCACTCCGTTACAAACGTCTCCGCCGGCGTACCATGGGCAACCCGAACGTGAGACGACGAAAGGAAGCGTGATTGAGCCATGCACAACGATCCCGCGAAGCCCGGTTACAACTCGGCTGACAGCACCAACAAGCCGGTGGACAAGGACGACGACCAGCTCGCCCAGGACACCGGTTCGCAGCTCGGCTACGGCGAGGAGGCCCCCGAGGGCGTCGACGAGAGCCAGCGCGAGGAGCAGTAAGCCGGGTGGATTCATAAGAAAACCCGCCTACTGGCCGCAGAGTGAGCGGCGCGTCACTATCATTGCGGTCTATGACCCACGCAACAGATACCCGCGCCGCCGCAGCGGCCGACAATCCGATCTCCAAGCTCTGGAGCAACCTCAGCGACTCCGCCCTCAAGCGCGGGGTCTTCTCCACTGTCTACGCACTCAAGGCCCCCTACTTCCGCACCGTCCTGCCCCGGGTCCGCGAGGTCGTCCCGGGCGAGCGCTGCGTGATCCGCCTGGGCAAGTGGTGGGGCGTGCAGAACCACATCGGCACCTTCCACGTCATCGCCGCCCTCAACGGCGCGGAGGCCGCGATGGGCCTGCTCTGCGAGACCACTGTGCCCACCACCCACCGCTGGATCCCCCGCGGCATGCGCGCCGACTACCCGGCGAAGTCGACGGGCGGCCTGACCATCACCGCCACCGCCGACTTCCCCGACTTCGCCGAGATCACCCGCGAATCGGGCGGGCAACTGGTGACCATCAACTGCGAGATCCGCGACGACGCTGGCGCCGAGCCCGTCACCGCGGAGATCGACGTCTGGGTCACCGCCAAACGGCCAAAGTAGCGCACCGCTCCTGTCCGGGGCTGCAGAGCGCCCTGTAAGGTTCAGGACCGGAGACGGAGGGATACATGCGCAGTTACCGGAGGGGCGAACAAGCCCTGGCGATCTATCTTTCGTCCATCACCGGATTCATCGACACTCTCGGATTCCTCTACCTCGGGGGATATTTCCTGTCGTTCATGTCCGGCAACACCACGCGCCTGACGTCCGCCGTCACCCAGGGAGCCTGGGGGACAGCCGCCCGCGCAGGCGGCGTGATGGCCCTGTTCCTGGTGGGTGTGATGATCGGGGCAGTCATCAGCCAGCTGTGTGCTCGCCGCCTCGCACCCGGCCGATCGCGGGAAGTGGTTCTGCTTTTCGTCTGCGCTACGGCGTCCATAGCCTCCCTGTGGGTCGCCACGGGATTCGAAACACCCGCCGTGCTCAGTTTGTCCTTCACCGTCGGTGCGATGAACAGCGTCTTCGAGCGCAACGGCGTGGTCACTATCTCGCTTACGTACATGACCGGCACGCTCGTGCGCATGGCGCAACAACTTGTGAACGCCTTCTTCGGCGGATCGCACAAGGAATGGCTGGGATACTTCTTCCTCTGGGCATCACTCGCGGCAGGGGCAATATTCGGCGGTTGGTGCTATAACGCCGTGGGGCTGCGGTCTGTCTGGATCGTCACCGCCATGCTGCTCGCCGGGACGGCAGTGGCCCTGGCGGTGCGGGAGCGCCGCCGGCGGGCCAATCTGGCCATCTAACGGTCGACTCAGTTTTCCGTCGCCTTCTTCAACCTGTCGATGTGCTCCGAGGCCTGCGCCTTGGTCAGGTCTGCGGGCAGCTGCTCCCCCGCCTGCTTGGCCAGGGTGTCCAGGTAGGACTTCTGCGCCTCGGTCATCGGCTCGTCACCGCTGACCCATTCGGACGGGTCCTTCTCCAGCGCGCCGTCCTGCGCGTCGCCGGTCGCGCCGATCATCTCCGTGTTGTCGTTCGGCTCGGTGGGGTTGGTCATGGTGTGCTCCTTTCAATTCCGGTGCCCGCCAGGATACGTCGGCGGGACTAATGCCCGCGGGCGTCGTCCAGGATCGCCCGCTCAGCGAGGACACCGCGTGCAGCAGGTGATGGTGGTTGTTGCAGTACATCCCGACGTAGGTGAAGCTGAGGACGTATGTCAGGAAGGGCAGGGCGGTGGCGTCGATAAGCGAGCGAAAACTGTCGCCCTCGGGCACCTGGAAGGTCAGGAGCATCACGGTGATGATGATGGCGAGCACTCCGTCGCTGAACGCCTCGAGGCGGAGGAGGGCATGCCAAAGTGTAGTGCGCTCGCTAGGGTCGGTGTCATGTACACATGGCAGGACGTCAACGACCCAGGCCTGACCAACACCGCGAGCATCTCGCTTCACGACGCCCACCTCAGCGCCCACGGCACCCAGCACTGCGACCTCTACCGCGCCACCTGGGAGCTCACCACCTCCCCGGGATGGATCACGCGCGAGGTCCGGATCAGCGTTGTCGGTGACGGCTGGCAGCGCTCCCTCGACGTGCGCCGCAACGAGGACGGGACGTGGATCGACGAGGTGTCGCTGTCCGGGACCCAGCCCGCCGACCTCGCCGCCCCGGGGATTGGCGCGGACGTCGACCTCACCGGCGCGGTGGACGTGGACCTCGGGCTGTGCCCCGTGACCAACACGATGCCGATCCGCAGGCTCGGGCTCCTCGACGGCTCCGTCGCCCGCACCGAGCTCCTCATGGCCTGGGTCGACATGCCTTCCCTGCACGTCATCGCCTCCGACCAGTACTACGCCAGCGTCGACAGCTCGTCCGTGTCTTACGCGAGTGGCACGCGCGGGGTGGACGTGGTTCTCAGCGTGGATTCCGACGGCGTGGTCGTGGACTACCCAGGCCTGGCGCGGCGCGTGTAACGGGTTGGTGGGGGAAGCCACCGCCGCACGGCAAATGCTCGTTAGTACACGCTTGTTAGTCGAGTAACGAGGTGGCACGGGACGCTTCCACTCGACTAACGAGCATCTGCTAACGAGCATTCGGCTGGCGGGTCGCCCCGCCAGCGGCCGCACACCCCTACACGTTGATTCTCAGCTCCTCCTCTTTTGGAGAATTAAAACCTCACCGGCAGCAAGGCTATTCGTAAACGTTTAGAAGCTGCACCGCAGCGCCGCGCGATCGGAGGTTTTACCTTCACTATGGACCCCCCGATACCCAATGGGTATAGGATCTTTACATGCGTGTCGAACCCAACATCGCAGAGTCGGACGCAGTCACTGCCGCGTCACGCCCCGAGTCAGACGTGAAGATGGCCCATGAGGTGGCACCAATCATCGCTCAGATGCTGGACGAGGGGAAATCGGTCATCGACCCCAGTGCGCGGATTTGGACCTCAGATACAGCCGAGGAGCTACGTACGAGAGTCGAGGAAAACCCCATCCTCGGTACCGATCAGGGTCAGTGGGACAAGCTAGACATACAGTTGACGGGGGCACCCCGGGAGGTCATCCTCCTAGCAGCTGAAATCGCCCTATTGCGTGAACATCCTGTGCGCAGTGCTCTTCCCTCAACCCGGCGAGAACACGTCGAGCGTATCCTCGCTCACCTGGGATCTCCCGTCGAGCTCACGGGTTTGGTCTCTGCCGCCCTCGACCGGCCCTCCAACGTCGCAGGATTCAAACCGGGCATGGGGTACAACAGTGCGCTGTGGAAACACATCATCTGGATCGCAACGTTCATTCGCCGCTGGGGCAGATTAACTGCGAGCGAGCGAAACGAAATCCGCACCGATCGCTGGAGACTACAGCAAGAAATGTTGGAGTCGGGGCCCGATCGCTCGGACATTCGCAATGCACTCCAATTTCTGTGCTCACCGGAGACCTTTGAGCCAATCTCATCGGCGGCTATGAAGCGAAGCATCCGAGACGGGCTTGCATCTCGAATCGGTGGCCCCTCCGGCAACAACCCGATGGATATTGACCGCGATCTCCTCGCTATTCGTGGGGTGCTCGCACAAGAGAAAGCGGGCCCGTTCCACTTCTGGACGCCTGGCATCGCGGAGCTCTGGCAACCCGACGTCCCTGCACCCGGTGCCGCCGACCCAGAGACGGATCTGCCAGAGCCGCGTCCCACCCACTATTGGTTATACTCCCCCGGCCCGCAGGACAGCGAGTGGACACATTTCGCCAAGGATAATGTTATGGCTATCGGCTGGCGGGAAGTGGGCGATCTAGCTCAGTACCCCAACCGAGAAGCGATCCGGGAAGCGCTCAGCAGTAAGAGAACCGGTCCCGCGGCTCACAGCAACGATGCGCTTGCTCTGTGGCAGTTCCAGCACGAAATCAAAGTCGGAGACGTGGTATACGCCAAACGCGGACGACGCGAGATTGTTGGGCGTGGGGTTGTCGTCTCGGAGCCCCGGTTTGAGCCTGAGCGCGAATTGTTCCCTCACGTGATTTCGGTGGAATGGTCCCACCAAGGGCAGTGGCCTCATCCGGGCGATGCCGCCACCAAGACTCTCACCGATATCACGAAGTATCGCGATTGTGTCGAACAGCTCGAAGAGCTCGTCACGGGCGATCATGACGTGCTACCAACTCCTGCACCCAGGGTGGCACCGACATACGGAAAAGACGAATTCCTCGACGAGGTCTTTCTAACGGAGGCCAGCTACGACCGCCTCCGGTCGTTACTACAGCGTAAGAAGAATGTCATTCTGGCTGGCCCTCCAGGAGTCGGAAAGACATACGCTGCAAAGCGCCTCGCCTACTCGATTATTGGAGCCAAAGATCCCAGCAGAGTCCAGATCGTACAGTTTCATCAAAGCTACTCGTACGAGGACTTCATGATGGGCTATCGCCCCACCGAAGCTGGTGGCTTCACGCTAGCCGAAGGACCTTTTTATCGCTTTTGCGCAACCGCCCGTGAGGATGATGAGAGCCGCCCTTACTTTTTCATCATCGACGAGATCAATCGCGGAAACATCTCCAAGATCTTGGGCGAGTTGCTAATGCTAATCGAAGCAGACAAACGCGGGCAGGAACTCCGGCTTCTCTACAAGAACGAACTGTTCTCAGTTCCCCGAAACCTGTTCATCATCGGCATGATGAACACCGCAGACCGCAGCTTAGCGGTCCTCGACTACGCACTGCGGCGACGTTTCGGCTTCTTCGAGATGCGGCCGGCATTCGATTCCGAAGGATTCAAGAGCTGGCAAGACGAAGCGGGTAGCCCCGCTCTGAACCAGTTGGTCCAGACAGTTTCGAACCTCAACATGGCAATCAGCGACGACCCTACACTTGGCCGCGGTTTCGAGATCGGTCACAGTTTCTTGACGGCACCCAGGGGAAACACGATCGTTGACAACGCATGGCTCACGTCGGTCGTCGAGGATGAGCTGGTGCCTCTTCTAGATGAGTACTGGTTCGATGAACCAACTACCGTCGCGGAATGGTCGACGAAGCTGCGAGCGTCCCTCGAATGAAGGATCGTTCGATCACTATCCGCAATATCTACGTGATGATGGCCTATGCGTTTCGCTCGATAGACACCCTCACCGTTGGCGATGTTGAGACCGAAAGCTTCGACCACCTACACGACTTGTTTGCAGAGATTTTGGCTCGCGGAGTATCGGCACAGGTTAAGCGCGGCGTGCACCGCGACTATTTACGTCACGAAGAACCCGTGGCCACCATTAGGGGACGGATTGACATCTCCCGCACTGTTACGATCCGAGCTACAACGCCAAGTCGCGTCGTCTGCAACTTCGACGAGTACGAGCCGGACACACCGTTTAACCAGGCTCTCAAGTCCGTGATCGTGTTATTGATTCGCCACGGCGATGTCGCAGCAGGACGTAAGGACGCGCTCCGACGACTTCTTCCCTACCTGGAACCAGTGACGCTAGTAAGACCGGGTTCAATCCACTGGCATGACTTCGCCTACCGGCGCACTAATGCCACATACCGGCTTCTAATCGGTGTCTGCCAACTCGTAGTCCAAGGCCTTCTCCCGACGGAGGAGGCCGGAACCAATCGTCTCAGCGAATGGCTGTCCGACGATGCGATGAGCACCCTCTACGAGCGATTTCTCCGCGAATACTACGCGTTCCACCACCCAGAGCTGTCACCTGCAGCCAGAGAGGTTCAGTGGGACCTCGATCCCACCCGCGCCTTAGGTTCTGATCAATTGCCAGCGATGAGAACCGACATCACGTTGAGAACCGGTGGCCGCACGCTGATCATCGATGCAAAGTATTACGGACGCTCCATGGCAGAAAGCGCCTACGGAAAGCTCTCGGTTCGCTCTGCCCATCTCTACCAAATTTTTACATATGTGAAGAACTCTGACACCCGCCACGACGGGAGCGTTAGCGGGCTACTGCTTTATGCCCGCACCGAAATGCCTACGCAACCGGAACTCGACGTGGTGGTTCAGGGGAATAGATTGCAGGCGCACGCGCTCGATCTGACAGTTCCCTGGGAAGACTTGCGTGCCCAGCTCGAGTCGTATCTGTCTGCACTTACGGAGAAATCGAATCAATCGCTTGTGAGTAGGCTCCCACCACCTCGTTGAAAAATGACCCGATGCTATCGGCCACTTTGAATCGCGTGCCGCACCTCCGTAAGCGGCCTAGCACCCCTACACGTTGAACTTAAATTCCACGGTATGTAGTTACAAAGTTACTTTCTCGTTAGCCTGCAACAATCAGAAAACAGTAATTGCGTCAGTACACAGAGAACATATGGGCGCATGGAAACACGTAAAGCTTTTGCGGGATGGCGTGGACGTCAACGTGAAGATTCTGGAGAACCTCGCCGCCCACGTCGCTCCCGCGTTGGGTGGCAGCCGAACCACAAAGGATCAGTCATCTGCTACCCCATCGACTTATTCCTGCAGGTCGCAGGACCTTCGCGTAACCGTCAGTTCAGTGCATGTTGAATAGTTCAGTGAATACTGTATAGTTCAGCGCATGCTGACTATTGCTTCACGTCTCGACGTCATGAACCGGCTCGGCCGGGCTATGGCCGATCCGACGCGCTCCCGAATCCTGATGACCCTACTCGACGGCCCGAGCTACCCAGCCGTGCTTGCGCGCGACCTTGACCTGACCCGCTCGAACGTCTCGAACCACCTGACCTGCTTGCGCGACTGCGGCATCATCGTCGCCGAGCCAGAGGGCCGCAAAACTCGCTACGAAATCGCCGATCCGCACCTCGCGGCAGCGCTCGACGCACTGGTGAACGCAACGTTGGCTGTCGACGAAAACGCCCCGTGCATCGACCCTGAGTGCTCGGTGCCCGGCTGCGGTGAAAAGGGGGCGGACGCATGAGCTCGGCGTGTGGATGCGAACACGAAACCGCCACGGAGATTGAAGAGCTCGATCGGCCATGGTGGAAGGACCCCGAGTTGCTACTGCCGATCTTCTCCGGCGTAGCCCTCTGCATAGGCCTGGCGCTGGACTGGTCCGGGCTGGAGACACCCGCGACGATACTGTTCTGGGTCGGTCTGCTGCTAGGCGCATACACGTTCGCGCCTGGAGCGATCCGGAACCTTGTCACGAAGCGCAAGCTAGGCATTGGCTTGTTGATGACGATCAGCGCGGTCGGCGCGGTGATCCTCGGCTTCGTCGGAGAGGCCGCGGCGCTAGCGTTCCTGTACTCGATCGCTGAGGCGCTGGAGGACAAGGCAATGGACCGGGCCCAGGGCGGACTGCGGGCACTGTTGAAGTTGGTGCCGCAGTCCGCAACGGTGCTGCGCGACGGCACGGCGGTCGAGGTCGTAGCGAAAGACCTCGTGGTTGGCGAGCTGATGCTCGTGCGCCCCGGGGAGCGGATCGCCACGGACGGCATCATTCGTTCCGGACGCTCCAGCCTTGACACCTCAGCGATCACCGGAGAATCCATTCCAGAGGAGGTCGCGCCCGGCGACGAGGTGCCCGCGGGAGCGATCAACTCCGCCGGTGTGCTGGAGGTCGAGACGACCGCAGCTGGAGCGGACAACTCACTGACCACACTCGTGGACCTGGTCGAGCAGGCGCAGGCGGAAAAGGGCGACCGCGCCCGGATCGCCGACCGGATTGCCCGACCCTTAGTGCCCGGGGTGATGATCCTGGCGGTGCTGGTCGGCGTGATCGGCTCGCTGCTGGGCGACCCCGAGACGTGGATCACCCGTGCACTGGTGGTCCTGGTTGCAGCGTCGCCGTGCGCGCTGGCAATCTCCGTGCCGCTGACGGTCGTGGCCGCGATCGGCGCAGCCAGCCAGTTTGGCGTGGTCATCAAGTCCGGAGCGGCGTTCGAGCGGCTCGGCGGCATCCGTCACCTGGCGGTGGACAAGACTGGAACCCTCACCCGCAACCAGCCCGAGGTTACCGGCGTGGTCCCGGCAGACGGATTCAATCGGGCGCAAGTGCTTGCTTTTGCGGCGGCAGTTGAGCAGCAATCGACGCACCCCCTCGCCGCGGCGATCGCGGCGGCGGGGCCCGAAGCGCCCGCTGCCCTGGACATCAGCGAGGAATCCGGGCATGGCATCAGCGGCACCGTCGAAGGTCGACGGGTGCTGGTGGGCAGCCCCCGATGGATCGACGCCGGGCCACTGAAGGCCGATGTTGAGCGCATGGAGTCCGAGGGGCAGACCTGCGTCCTGGTCGCCGTCGATGACGCCCTTGCCGGGGCGATCGGGGTCCGCGACGAGCTGCGGCCCGAGGTGCCCGAAGCCGTGCAGACCCTGCACGCCAACGACGTGGAAGTGAGCATGCTCACCGGTGACAACACTCGCACCGCCCGGGCACTGGCTGAAATCGCCGGAATCGACGACGTGCGCGCCGAGCTGCGCCCGGAGGACAAGGCGAGCATCGTAGCCGAACTCTCCTCCAAGACGCCGACGGCGATGATCGGTGACGGCATCAACGACGCGCCGGCACTGGCGGGCGCGACGGTGGGCATAGCGATGGGAGCGACTGGCTCCGACGCCGCGATCGAGTCCGCTGATGTCGCCTTCACCGGCCATGACCTCCGGCTGATCCCGCAGGCTCTGCAGCACGCCCGCCGAGGCAGCAGGATCATCAACCAGAACATCGTGCTGTCTCTGGCCATCATCATCGTGTTGATGCCGCTAGCGATCAGCGGAGTGCTGGGCCTGGCCGCCGTCGTGTTGGTTCACGAGGTCGCCGAAGTCATCGTGATCTTGAACGGCCTGCGGGCTGCGCAAGCGAAGCGCTGAGCCACACTTTCGCCCAGCGCGCTGGCTCTCCAACGCGGATCTTGGAAGGATCGAGCTGCTCAGGGAGCAAGCGACATCTCAAAACTTTTGATGCGGAGCTTCATCGACACGGCCCGCGACTATCTGGGCAGTGTGTTTGGCAAAGGGCCCCACACCCATCAGCGTTGCCGAGCCGTCGCCGGTCCAGTTGCCGTAACCGACTAGATGCAGATTCCCCACTTCAGGTTCGCGGCCGCGCATGAGGTGGCGGAATGGGCCGAGGGCCGGACGAAAACCTGTGCACCAGATCAGGTGGTCGTGGTCGAGCTCGTTCAAGCTATCGAAGATGGGGGTAGCGGTGAGCTGACCGGAGTTGCGGAGCTCACGTAGATGAGGAAGCGCAACAATGTCCCCGAGGTTCGGGCCGGGATCGCCGCCGAGAATCCGGCGGCGGCTGTTGAGAAAGAGATCGCGGCCATCGATGTTGTCAGGCATCCAGCGCGGTTGCTCACGTGTGTACCATGTGACCTCCGATGTCCCGATGAGATCCGCGGCGATCTGAGCACCCGAATTCGCCCCACCGACCACCGCGACCTTCGCACCGCGGAATGGTTCCGGCCCGGGGTAGATCGACGAGTGCCACTGGCGGCCACGGAAGGTGCCGGGATAGTGGGGCACGAAAGGCGCGGACCACGTGCCTGTGGCCGCGACAACGTGCTCCGCTGTGAACTGACCCGCAGACGTGTCCAGATGAAACACCCCACCATCACAAGACACGCTGCGGACGTGTACGGGGCGCCTAACTGGGATGTCGTAGCGCTGTTCGTAGTGTTCCAGGTAGTCGATGACATGGTGTGCCGGCGGATACCCCGGGTAGTGCGGCATAGGCCAGCCGGGCAGATTAGAGAACCCCGCGGCAGAGAAAAGCGTCAGCGAAGGCCATGCGTGCAACCATGCTCCGCCAGCTTCTTCCTGGTTGTCCAGGACCAGGAAATCCACTTTGAAGCGCCGCAGATAATAGGCCGTGGCTAAACCGGACTGGCCACCGCCGACGACGATGGCAGTGTGGTGCTCAGTCATTGGAGAGCACCGCCATTGCACCCGCAGGGACCTCAAGCGCCGTCTGACGGTCATTCTGGCGCGGGCCACCGCACGCAGGCGGGACAACACCGGCGGAGGCCACAATCTCCGCCACCATTCTGATGGACAAGCGCTTCATGCCCGCGAGTGTAGCCAGCGTCCCCCGAAAAACTGCAGAACCCGCAACACTCTTCTCGGGCCCAGTTGCAGTCGACTACCCGCTTTCCCATGCGCGGTCTCTCGATAGACTAACCACCATGGAACGTAGCTACAGGTGGGTGCACATCGACAACCCCGTCATCCAGAACGAGGCTACGGTTCGGTTTCACGGAGCCGGTTTATCGGCCACCGGAGTGCAACACGGAGAGGGTTACCAGGCAACCTGGGCATTAGAGGCCACGGAGAACTGGGCCACCCAGAATGTGACGGTGAACGTTGAAGGCGATGGTTGGGAGCGGAGCCTCAAACTCGTCAGGTCCGAGCAGGGCGTATGGTCGCCGCAGACCAAAGAAGAGGGGACCCCGCCAACAAATCTGCCCTCCCCCGGAATTGTTCGTTCAGCAGACCTGGAAGACGCGCTGGATTGCGACCTCGGCCTTTGCCCGCTCACGAACACGATGCCCATTCGCCGCTTGGGGCTTTTGGAAGCTCAGGTTCCTAAGACGCAACTCATCATGGCCTGGATTGATATGCCATCGCTAGAAGTGATCGCTTCGGACCAGTACTACAGCTCAATCGACTCTAAGACAGTCCGCTACGCAAGTGGAACACGTGGAGTCGATGTCGAATTAGAAGTGGACAGTGACGGAGTGGTCGTACATTACCCTGATCTCGCCCAGCGGGTCTGATTCAGGCGGCTCCGCTCAAGAGCACCTCGGGTTCGGGGTACGGTGGCACCCATGCGCATCTTCACCGTCGGCCACTCCAACCTTGAATTCGACGAGTTCGTGCGCATGCTTCAGGCAGCCGGGGTCGCGGCAGTCGTCGATGTGCGCAAGCTGACCGGTTCACGGAAGTACCCGTGGTTCAACGACGACTCCCTCACCCAGCGCCTCCCCACACACGGCATCGACTACATGAAGAACGAGGGGCTGGCGGGGCGGCGCAACGTATCCAAGACGATCCCGTTCGAGGTCAACGCCAACTGGCAAAACCGCAGCTTTCACAACTACGCCGACCACGCCCTGGGTGAGGAATTCGCTACAGCATTGGAGAAACTGCGCCAGCAGGCTGCCCACACACCGACCGCCATCATGTGTTCCGAGGCGGTGTGGTGGCGCTGCCACCGCCGCATCATCGCCGATCACCTCCTCGCTCACGGGGACGAGGTGGAGCACGTAATGGGGTTGGGGGCCAAAGGTGCGTCGATACGCGAAGCAACGCTTAACGACGGCGCCGTGGTCGGCGACGACCTCCTCGTGCGCTACCCCGCGCGGGAATAGCGCTTACACCAGGGGCCAGGGGTAAGGAAACTCAGACTGGGGCTCGGGCAGCCACGGCAGGCGCACGATGCGCGAGGCGCGCGATTTCAACGCCGCCACCTCTTCCGGTGTCAACAATGACGCCACCTCCTCCGGCACCTCCCCCGCGAGCGGCTCGACCGCATCCACCAGCTCGGATGGGATGGTCTCATGCGCGAACTCCCAGATCACGGTGCGCAGCTTCGGGTCCTGGTGAAAGCACAGTCCCTGGTCGATTCCCCACACGTGGTCAACGTGGTTCATGGTTTCCGAGGCTGCAAGCAAGACGTGGCCCGATTTACGGTCCGTGTTGTTCACCAGCAGGTCGAAGACGGCCATGCGCAGGAACTGGGGATGCAGGTCAGTGCGGGTCTCGTAAAGCGGGAAGTAGTGGGAGCCGTCGTTGTCTACGTAGCACTGCAACGACCCGACGCCGAGCGGCTCCACCTCGCGCACCACCGTGGGCGGCACTATGTCCCAGCCCAACCATTCGCTGAGCAGGTACGCGGCCCGCTCGCGCCGCCACAGCCCCGCCGGAAAGTCATGAAGGTAGCGCTCCCCGGCTTCGGGCTTGAAGATGCCCCAGCAGTAGTCCGCTTGGCCACCGTCGCGAGCAAGCGTGACATCCACGAGCACGGTGAGGTTCGAGGATTCCGCGAGCTGGCCCACGAAACCTACCTCACCGTGTTGAAGCAGTTCAAGCGTCTCAAGCGCGGTCACAGCTCAAGCTCCGACACCGAGCACGGTTCCGCCGGGATCTGCTGGAACGCGCCCCAACCCCGGCCTGTAAAATGCGCCAGCGCCGCCTTGATTGGATCGGCGTGAGTGAAGCAAGCCACCGCCTCGCCCGGGTGCCGCGCCGCGATCGCGCGCACGCACCCGACTACGCGGTGTTGCATCTCGACGAACGACTCTCCGCCGGGGAATCGGAACTCCCCGGGACGCTTCTGCACCACCTGCCATTCGGGCAGTTTGCCAAGGTCAGCCAAGGATTCACCGGTCCATGTGCCGAAATCGGCTTCCAAGAGGCCGTCGTCAAGCACAAGCTCCTTTTTGAACCGTTCGCAGGTGGGTAAAGCGGTCTCGCGGGCGCGCTCGAGCGGTGAGGAATACACCGCGTCGACGTGAGCAAGTTGCTTAGCGACGGACGCGGCTTGCACGCGCCCCCTTTCCGAAAGGTGCAGCCCCAGCGTGCGCCCGGGGAGGATCTTGCCGGTCGTCGGGGTCTCGCCGTGGCGAATGAGGAAGATGCTGGCCATGAAGTGATAGTAGGTCATCACAGACACCCATCCCGGAAACCCGCGTACCCTGGCCGGCATGACTGAAGCGCCCCACTCCCGGCCATCCATCAACACCCACGGTGAGCTCAAGGCCGCCGGCTACACGTACAAGACCGTGCGCGAGGAGATGCGCGACAACCTCATCGCCGCACTGCGCACCGGCGAGAACCCGTGGCCCGGCCTCCACGGCCTCGAGCACACCGTGTTGCCGCAGGTCGAGCGCGCCATCATCGCCGGCCACGACATCGTGCTGCTCGGCGAGCGCGGCCAGGGCAAGACCCGCCTGCTACGCACGCTCCCTCTGCTTCTCGATGACTTTGTGCCCGCCGTCGAAGGCTCCGAACTGCGCGAACACCCCCTGAACCCGCTGACAGATGCCACGAAGCGCCGCATCGAGGAGGAAGGCGACGCGCTGCCCATCGTGTGGATCCCGCGCGAGGCCCGCTACTCCGAGAAGCTGGCCACCCCGGACACCTCCGTGGCGGATCTGATCGGCGACGTGGACCCGATGCGCGTGGCTGAAGGCCGCCGCCTGGGCGACCCGGAGACGATCCACTACGGCCTCATCCCGCGCTCCAACCGCGGCATCGTGGCCATCAACGAGCTGCCTGACCTGGCGGAGCGCATCCAGGTGGCCATGCTCAACGTGATGGAAGAGGCCGACATCCAGATCCGCGGCTACATGCTGCGACTACCGCTAGACGTGTTGGTGGTGGCATCAGCGAACCCGGAGGACTACACCAACCGAGGGCGCATCATCACCCCGTTGAAGGACCGCTTCGGCGCCGAGATCCGCACCCACTACCCCGTCGAGTTGGACGACGAGATCCGCGTCATCGAGCAGGAATCCCAGCTCACGGCGACTGTTCCGCAACCCATCATGGAGGCTCTCGCCCGGTTCACCCGCGCGCTGCGCGAATCCGACGCGGTGAACCAGCGCGCCGGCGTCTCGGCCCGATTCGCCATCGCAGGCGCCGAGACAGTCGCAGCCTCCGCCGCCCGCCGCGGGGCGGTCACCGGCGAGGACCCGGTCGCCCGCCTAGTTGACCTGGAGGCCGCCGTCGACGTGCTGGGCGGCAAGGTGGAGTTCGAGCACGGCGAAGAGGGCCGCGCCTGGGACATCCTGGAGTACCTGCTGCGCAACGCCGTTGCGCAGTCCCTTCGCAACCGTATCAAGGGGCTCGACTTCGGCCCGTTGATTGAGGCGCTCGACGGCTCCACCTTCATCACCACCGGAGAAAACATTACGGCCGCAGAGTTCTTGAACGGCCTACCCCAGCTCGAAGGCACGCTGTACCGCGACATCGCTTCGGCTTTCAACGCCGAAAGCGAGGGTGAGCGCGCTAGTGCCATCGAGCTCGCGGTGGAAGCGCTCTACCTCACCCAGAAGATCTCGAAGGACTCCGGTGAAGGTGAGACCATCTATGGTTAGCCAGCGCCGCTACCGCAAGTACACCCCGGGCCCGGACCCCCTCGCCCCGCCGCCCGACCTGGCCAGAGCGGTGCGCGATATCGCAGACGATGTCATGTACGGCTATTCCGCCGAGCAGGCCATGCGCGAATATTTGCGTCGCGAAGGCTACGACGAATTCCTGCGCCAAATCGCGGAGCGCCGCCAGGAGCTGCTGCAAAAGACCAACCTCGGGGGCACGCTCCGGGAAGCAAAGAAGCTTCTCGACGAAGCGGTGCTCGCCGAACGGGGCCAACTCGCCCGCGACGTAGACATGGACGACCTCGACCGCACCATGCGGGAGATGACGCTGGACAACCTGCCCGTCTCCCCCGCGGCGGCGGTGACCGAACTGAACGGCTACGACTGGGCTTCCTCAGAAGCGCGCGAGAAGTACCAACAGATCAAGGACCTCATCGGCCGCGAACTCTTAGACCAGCGCTTCGCCGGGATGAAGGAGGCGCTGGAAGGTGCCACCGATGAGGATCGGGCAGCCGTCGCCGAGATGCTGCGCGACTTGAACGTGCTGTTGGGCAAGCATCGCGCTGGCATGGCCACGGAGCAGGACTTTCATGAGTTCATGGCCAAGCACGGGGACCAGTTTCCGGAGAACCCCCGCAACATCGACGAGTTGGTGGAGCTGCTCGCGCAGCGCTCAGCGGCAGCGCAACGCCTGCTCAACTCCATGACGCCCGAGCAGCGCGCCGAGCTCATGCAGCTCGCAGCCGAGGCCTTCGGCTCGGAGGAGCTGATGAACCTCGTTGGCGAGCTGGATGCGAACCTGCGCGGCATCCGCCCCGACCTGGACTGGACCGGGTCCGAACCGTTCGACGGTGACGGGACATCGGGCGGCATGGGCCTCGGCGAAGCCACCCGCGCGATGCGCGACCTCGGGCGCCTCGACGAGCTCGCGGACACCCTCAGCGGGGACCGCCCCGGAGACATCGACGTGGACGACGTTGCCGACCTCTTAGGCGCTGACGCCGCCACCAGCGCTAAGCAGCTACGTGACCTAGAGAAAGCGTTGCGCGACTCCGGATTGCTGAACAAGGGCGAGTCCGGCTCGCTGCAGTTATCCCCGAAAGCGCTGCGCATGCTGGGCAAGGAGCTACTGAAGGCCGCGACCTCCCAGCTATCCCGCGGCCAGCGCGATTCCCGCCTCGCCGGCCAGCAGGGCGAACCCACCGGCGGCACCCGGCCCTGGGAGTTCGGCGACACTCAGACGTGGGACACCACCCGGACCATCACGAACGCGCTCCAGCGCAGCGCCGCCAGCGGCGAGCCGTTCGCAATAACCGTGAACGACATCGAGGTGGACGAGACCGAAGCACGCACGAAGAACGCCGTCGCGCTCCTTGTCGACACCTCTTTTTCCATGGCGATGGAAGGTCGCTGGACGCCGATGAAGCAGACCGCGTTGGCGCTGAACCACCTCATCACCACGCAGTTCCGCAGCGACGAGCTCGCGCTTATCGGTTTCGGCCGCTACGCCCAGACGCTCACGATCGAAGAGCTCACCGCCCTGCCGCCGATACAGGAGAAGGGCACCAACCTGCAGCACGCGCTGCTCCTCGCCAACGAGTTCTTCACCCGCCACGCCGGCTACGACCCGACGCTGCTTATCGTCACCGACGGCGAGCCCACCTCCATCCTGACCGAATGGGGCGAGGCCTACTTCAACTGGCCGACCGACCGGATCACGCTCGCGCGCACGGTCGACGCGCTCGACACTGTGACCAAACGCGGGACGAAGATCACCTTCTTCCGCCTCGGGGATGATCCAGGGCTCGTTTCGCTTATCGACGCCCTCGCCAACCGCTCCGGCGCCAACGTCGTTGCACCCGACCTCAAAGAACTCGGAGGCGCTGTGGTGGGAGAGTACCTCCGCTGGTAGGCGATCACGCTCGTCATCGACCAACGACTCGAGAACGCATCGCAGGTCAACTTCCATCCCATGATCCACACCGAGAGCATCGGCCTGACCTGGGACGACTTCGCTTCGTTCGTCACCTCGACCGGTCATCCGCCCCTCGTCACGAACTTGACCGGCTGAGTCCACCACCACACCCCGCAGTACAAGGAAAAGACAATGACAGATTTCCAGAATCCGCAGCACGCAGTCGAGCTGACCAGGCACGGCGTCTCGTCGACGAGCGCGCCGCTCAAGTCATCGACGTGCGCGAGCGGTACGAGCACGACGCCGGCCACATCCCTGGCGACGCCCACCTCGACATGCAGCACGTGGCGCTGAGGACCGATTCGATCGACAAGGAACGCCCGGTCGTCTTCTACTGCCGAGCAGGTATCCGCTCTGGCATGGCCACGGAAGCCTTCAGAGCAGCTGGCTGGGACGCCTACAATCTCCGCGGAGGACTCATCGCCTGGACGGAATACGGCGAAATGCTCGAACCAACAGGCGGCATCGTCGCCGAGCACTGAGCATCGGCAATGGGATAGACGCAGCGGTCCTAGACTCCCCTAACACGCCCCTCTGATCGTCCGCGACCCGGACGACGCTGAGGATCAGGACGTCGAGTGGACCATCGTGCTCGACGACTGGCTGGACGGCATCGACGGCAGCAGTCCCGAAGATCAGCTGACCATGTTGACGGGGATGGACATGGGCGGACACGGAAACATGGACATGGGTGGCCACGGCGGGATGGATATGGGTGGTGAGGGGGGCATGATGGCCCACGGCACGCCCGATCTGGCTCTGGGCGGAGATGCCGGTGATGTCATGTATCCGCACTACCTCATCAACGGACGCATTCCCCGGGCGCACCGAACGTTTAATGCCCGACCGGGGGATAAAGCCCGCCTGAGGTTCATCAACGCGGGCGCTGACACCATCTTCAAGGTGGCTCTCGGTGGCCACCGTATGACCGTCACCCACGTCGACGGTTTCCCGGTCCGCCCCCACGACATCGAGTCGTTCTACCTCTCGATGGGTGAACGCGTCGACGTGGAGGTGGTACTCGGTGATGGTGTCTTTCCCCTGACCGCCCTGGCCGCCGGCAAGGACGACCGGGCGTTTGCCGTCATCCGGACCGCCGCGGGCCAGACCCCCGCACCAGAGACTACCTTCCCCGAACTCACTGCCCCCGGTACCTTCTTGACGTCCTTTGAGCCGGTGGAACGAGCCATGCTCCCGGCCGGTGACGTGGATAAGGAAACAGAGGTCGAATTAACCGGCCAGATGATGCCCTACCAGTGGAGACTGCGCATCGACGGTGCTGATTCCCCGGGCACAGTCCAAGAAGGCCAACGCCTGCGGATGCGGATGCACAACCCCACGGCCATGCCCCATCCGATGCACCTGCACGGGCATACCTGGGCTCTTCCCGGAAGTAGCGGCCTGCGCAAGGACACTGTCCTCATTCTCCCCGGCGAAACGGTGGACGCGGACTTGATCGCTGACAACCCCGGTGAGTGGGCATTTCACTGCCATAACGCCTATCACATGGAAACCGGGATGATGAGTTCCCTGCGGTACGCCTAACCCCACAGCATGGTCGGTCGCTGGGGTGAGCTGGGTCGCTGCAGACCACCCACCGGGCAGCACGATGACCTTCCTCGGTATTGTGGTCTTCCGGGACAACCAGAACACCGTCTTCTTCCCCACCGCCCCGGAATAAGGAGATCTAATCCATGCCGAGCACACCCGATCTGGGCGGAGGCCTCGTGGGGCCGGTTTTGAGGATGGGATCCGAAGGAGACCGCATCCTTTATCTCCTGGGCGCTCTATGCCGCCTACCTGCATGCCCGTGCCACGGCCGAGAGGCGCGATCACAAGGCCGCGTGGATCAATATCCTGGCCCCGGCCACGATAATCTTCAACCTGTTTTTCATCAACCTGGTCGTCTCCGGCCTGCACTCCTACGCCGGCCTGAACTAAATCCGGATTCGTCAATCGGACACCCCCAGATCCACTGGGAAAGTACTGAAAGTTGCTGTCACATGACTCGAAAGATTGGGCATATATTCACAACCGAGCAGCAACCCGAAGAAGGCCGTGATCTCCGGTGAAGGCTAATACTGCAGTAGACGTGACAGTCTCACGTCTTTCCCGGGGGATAGCCGGCGATAACTGGCGCAGATTGGCCGGTCCCACCGCGCTCATGATGGGAGCTGCGGTGGTCTGGTGGCTGGCGCTGCCGCCACGCGGTTGGTGGGTGCTGTTCCCGGTGGGCGTGACTATGTTCATGCTGGCTTTGGCAGGTCAACCACTACGTAACCGTTTGTGGCTCGGTGGGTTGGGCGGGGTGGCGCACTACGCTCTTGCTCTGCGCTGGCTCACCGACTTCAACACTGCCGGATACGCTGCTGTTGTTGCCGTTCAGACGCTACTGTTAATGCTGGTTGCCGCGGTATCGCCTAACGAGGCGGCTTTTCGCAGTCGCTGGTCGAGCTGGTGGCTGCTCACCCCTGCTGCCCTGGTGTTATTGGAGGCTGTGCAGCACCGGTTCCCGTTCGGCGGTTTCCCGCTGTCCGCTTTCGGATACAGCCAGACCGATGGTCCTTTCATGGCGGCAGCGCCCCTGGGTGGGACTCTCCTGGTGACCGCGTTGGCCGCAGTTGCGGGGGCCGTTGTTACCGCTGTCATCTTCGGGCCGAGACGAGCCCGTGCAGCATCCGTGGTCGCAGTGGTCGTGGTACTCGCGGTACCGGCGTTCGCGCCAACGATCGTAGATGATACGGCAGAAGGCAGCCTTGACGTCGTGCTCGTGCAGGGTGGAGGCCCCCGTGGGCTTCGCGCGGTCAATACCGATCCGTTTGATACGACCCGCCGGCACCTACAGGCTGCCGAAGATATCACCGGGGACCCTAATCTGGTTCTGCTGCCCGAAAACGTCGTCAGTATCGACGGCTCAATCGACGGGACGCGCGTTGATGCAGCTTTCGCTGAACTGGCTAGGCAACTCGACACGAACATCGTTGTCGGAATTACCGAATCCGAGGATCAACATTTCCGGAACGCATCCATAGTGTGGGGACCGGACGGGACCCGGTTAGGACGCTATGAGAAGCATCATCGCGTGCCGTTCGGCGAGTACATCCCTATGCGCAATCTGATTGAACGACTCAGCGAGGACGCACGGTTCATCCCCCGCGACGCCATTGCCGGAGAGGGGCCGGCGGTGCTCGATCCCAGCGGGACACCACGATTGGGGATCGTCATTTCTTATGAGGTCTTCTTCGCCGACCGGGTCGCCGATGCCGTTCGCAATGGTGGGCAGCTACTCCTCGCACCGACCAACGCCGCGTCTTTTGTGACCGAGGAAGTACCTGCAATTGAAGTGGCCGCATCCCGGATGCGTGCCCGCGAGTTTGGCCGCACCGTTCTCCAGGCTGCCCCCACCGGATACTCCGCAGTTATCCAGCCCGACGGCACAGTCTCACAACTCAGTGGCCTGGGCACGAACGAACTGCTGACGGCAACCGTTCCCCTTCATACTGGTTTGACGCCGTATGCGCGCATGGGGGATACGCCCCTGTTGGTTCTCGCGATGCTGGCTCTTGCATGGCCTGCGGTTACCGGCCTCGTCAGCTGGCGCAGGAGAAGGCAGGTTACGGAAGTATCCCACTAAACGTGGATTACGGCACCTGCTCCTCGTTGGCGGGACGCTCGCCGCCCCCATATATGACGAGCACGGACTGCCTCCCCTGTGCCCCGGTCTGCCCTGCCTGGATAAGCTATCAAGTCTGGGCTGTGTCGGCGATGAGTGAGAAGTGTCTCTGCGGTCTGAGGCGGGTGCCTCACGCCCAGTCACTGCCGCCGGTTCCGGTGTCTGGGCCGGTCCTGGTGAGTGCGGGAAGGTTAGAAGGTGACGCCGTGCTCGGCGAACCAGGGCAACGGGTCGACCGCCCCGCTGCCAGTCGGGTAACGCTCGAGGTGCAGGTGAGAGCCGGTGGAAAACCCCCGGTTGCCCATGCCAGCGATCCTCTGACCAGCGGTGACGCGTTTTCCAACGGTCACGTCGAGAGTCTCCATATGACCGTAGACGGCAATCGAGCCATCATCGTGCTGGATGCGGATCCACTGCCCGAAACCGGAGGCCGGGCCGGAGTCGATGACAGTGCCGCCCATCGCCGCGAGGATCGGGGTACCCACGACGTTGGCGATGTCGATACCCGCGTGGAGGGTTCCCCAGTGCACGCCGGAACCGGAGGTGAAGGTGCCTTCAGCGGGCTTGACCACCGAGGGCGCGCGGGCAGCGCGCTCCTTCTCGGCCCGCTCGGCGTTGTACTGGATGGCCTTGTCCAGCTGCTCGTCGATGTTGGCGACCGGCTTGAATTCGGAGATCGCGAGAATCTGCGGTGCGCCCTGCGTCCCACTCGAGGACAGGGCCGTGTCGTTGGTGGCCAAATCCACCTCGACGGTGGCAGCCTCCGGGGAGACCGGAGCCTCGACCTCGGCCGGGGCTTGCAAGGTGGCGGCCGTGGCGCCACCGACGCCGGCGGATGAGACCGTGCCGGTGGCTACAGCCACGAGGGCGAGGCGCCCCTTGGTCTGCGAGGTGGTGATCGTGCGGTGTTTTCCTCCGGATGACCGCGAAGCCTTCAGGCGCATGACTCGGTCGTGCTGGTACTGGTGTTTGGAGACGGCAACCATGGGCCCAGTCGCCATGGTTGGGGATGCCGGCCGAGGGGGCGTTCCTGGTCCAGGAGCACCTCTAATGGCGAGAGTGATGACCCCACGAATACGCAAGGCCGCGCTGGTGGCACATGTGGTCTGCTCGGTCGGCTGGCTCGGGATGGTGCTCGCCTTTATCGCGATGGCGGTCATGGGGATAGTGAGCGCGGATGAGGTGGCGGTCCGGGGGACGTATCGGGTGATGGAGCAGGTGGCGTGGTGGGCGCTCGTTCCCCTGGCGGTGGCCTCGCTGGTGACCGGAGTCCTTCAATCCCTGGGGACGACGTGGGGATTGTTCCGACACTACTGGGTGGTGTTCAAGCTGAGGCTCACTGTGGTGGCGACAGGTGTGTTGGTGCTGTACATGCAGACCTTCGAGTATCTTGCCCGGGTGGCGGCAGACCCGGGCGTGGGGCTGGAGGCCGTGCGGAATTTCTCCCCGGTCCTCCACTCCGTGGCAGCAGCCTTGGTATTGCTGGTGGCTACGGTGCTGGCGGTGTACAAGCCGCGGGGTCTGACCCGATACGGGCAACGAAAAAGGCCCCGCTAGCAGCCTGATGCAGCGTGCCTCAGCTGTCCATTCCTTATTTGTTCAGGTTCGGCAGTCATGCGTCATGCGCAGGAACGCCAGGGACCAGCCTCATCCCACTCAACGATGCGAGTATGAGTGCCTGTCTTCCTTGGAACCGAGACGCTGATCAGCTCACCGTCATTGACGGCCGTGGACTACCCAGCTACAGCACTCTCCGTCGCCGCCCCGCAACTTTTCCACTCCGCCGAGACGGCGGAACGTGGGCCAGGGCGTCGATGGCGGTGGCAATCACTGCTGCCATTGCCGGGCCAGCGTGCGAAGGGCTGTCGCAGTTGAAAGCTTATCGATGATCAAATACCGCGCCACAGGTATGGACACGCAGGTCAGTCCAGTTTGAGGTCGGACGTGAACTCCTCGTGGGAGACACCGCCCGCCTCCTGACGGGTAGCCGCTGCGGCACGGATATTTTCGCCATCCTCCAGCGCCTGAACCGCCCGGTCGTAGAAGTCCGGGGAGACCACCACCGCCCAGCGGCGGGGCCCGCGACTGAGGATGGTGACCGGTTCACGTTGGGCGGCATCAAGACAGTGGCTTTGTTCGCTGCGGAACTGACTGAGGGTGACCGTGATGCCCATACCCTTTAACGTACATTTTGTACAAGAAGTGCAGCAACGATCGCGGCCGTTCCGGAAATCCTGCCCGCCGAACGGGACGCTTAGGGGCAGACACCTCCTTGACTGATACCCCCCATGGGTATAGGTTGAAGGTTGTTGGGCATCTCCACTCCTGTCCTTCAGGACATCAAGGAAAGGATCATCTGATGAGCGCCGTAACAAAAAAGTACATCATCGAAGGCATGACCTGCGGACACTGCAAATCCTCCGTGGAGGAGGAGATCGGCGAGGTCGCCGGTGTGACCATGGTGGAGGCCACCGTGGATACCGGACAGGTGACCGTCACGGGTGAAAACTTCACCGACGACGATGTTGTCGCCGCTGTCACGACAGCCGGCTACACCGTCAAGCCCTAATCTCTGGGCTCGGTCCCCACCTCGGGTAGACACAGCCGGGCCAACCCTGCTGGATATGCCCATCAGGCCCAGCCATGCAGGTTCGATATCCCCGACGGTGCATCTGTGGGCGGGCCTTTTGGGACCTCGGAGATGCACCTCACCACTGTTTGCTGAAGGACTGATCACTGATGATTCAGACTCAACCGTCGGTTGACCTACTCCAGGTCGATCTGGGCGTCACCGGCATGACCTGTACGTCGTGCTCAGGGCGGGTGGAGCGCAAGCTCAACAAGCTCGATGGCGTGGAGGCTACCGTCAACTTCGCCACCGAATCCGCCTCCGTCAGTTACGACCCCACCAAAGTCGACGCCGATCGGCTGATCGAAACCGTGCGGGGTGCCGGGTACGACGCGTTCACCATGGGGGATCAACATGCCCCCGCCGTGGACAGCGGCCCGGAGGACGACACCGAGGTGGTCGGTGACCGCCACGAACAGGCCCGCGAGGCCGAGGCCACAGACCTGAAGTCGCGTCTGATCGGGTCGACGATCCTCTCCGTTCCGGTGGTCGCGATCTCGATGATCCCGTCCCTGCAGTTCATGAATTGGCAGTGGGCCCTGCTCGTCATGTCCACCCTGATCTACTTCTACGGTGGTGCCCCGTTCCACCGGGCGACCTTAACCAACCTGCGTCACCGCTCGACCACGATGGACACGCTCGTGTCTCTGGGCACTACCGCTGCGTATCTGTGGTCGCTGTGGGCCTTGTTTTTCGGCAACGCCGGGCACCCCGGCATGGTCATGGAGGTGAGCCTGCTGCCCCGCGATGACGGCATGGACCACATCTACCTCGAGACCATCGCCGTAGTCATCACCTTCCTGTTGCTCGGCCGGTGGTTTGAGGTCCGCGCCAAGGGCCAGTCCTCCGCGGCGCTGAAGTCCCTGCTGGACATGGGTGCGAAAGACGCCGCGGTGATCCGCGACGGTGAGGAAGTCCGCGTCCCGGTCTCCCAGCTGACAGTCGGTGACGTCTTCGTCGTCCGCCCGGGTGAGAAGATCGCCACCGACGGTCGTGTCATCGAGGGCACTTCGGCCATCGACGAGTCGATGCTGACAGGCGAGTCCGTTCCTGTCGAGGCCGCCCCCGGCACCCCGGTCACGGGCGCGACGATCAACACCTCCGGTCGACTGCTGGTCGAAGTCACCCGCACAGGTTCGGAGACCACGCTGTCCCAGATGGCCAAGCTGGTCACTGACGCCCAGGCGAAAAAAGCCCCGGTCCAGCGCCTGGTGGATAAGATTTCCTCGGTCTTCGTCCCGACGGTCATTGTCGTCTCCATCATCACCCTGATCGTCCACCTCGCCCTCGGCAGCGGGGTGAACTGGGCTTTTTCCGCCGCAGTCGCGGTGCTGATCATCGCTTGCCCATGCGCCCTGGGACTGGCCACCCCGACCGCCCTGCTGGTGGGCACCTCCCGGGGCGCGCAGCTGGGCTTGTTGATCAAGGGCCCGGAGGTCCTCGAATCCACCCGCCAGGTCGACACCATCGTCATGGACAAGACCGGCACCGTCACCTCCGGGGTCATGTCGGTCACCGGCGTCCACGCCGCCGACGGCTACACCAACAACGAGGTCCTCGCCTTGTCGGCGGCCGTCGAAGCAGGCTCCGAGCACCCCATCGCCAAGGCGATTGTCGCCGAGGCCGAGCGCTCCGGGAACATCCAGGAGGCCACCGACTTCGACAGCACCGCCGGCCGGGGTGTCACGGCCACCGTCAAGGGTCACGTCGTCACCGTCGGCCGTCCCGCCGGCCAGCTGCCCCGTGACCTCACCACCGCCTTCGACCACGCACAGTTGCAGGGCGCGACCCCGGTTGCCGTCTACGTCGATGACCAGCCCGCCGGTGTGGTCGTGGTGCGCGATGTCATCAAAGACTCCTCAGCGGAAGCGGTCGCCCAGTTCCGCAGGCTGGGGTTGAGTCCGTACCTGCTCACCGGCGATAACGCGAAGGCCGCGGCCGCCGTCGCCCAAGAGGTGGGCATCGATGCGGCCAACGTGAGTGCCGAGGTCCTGCCGCAGGACAAGGTCGCGGTCATCGAGAAGCTGCAACATGAGGGCAAGAAGGTCGCCATGGTCGGCGACGGCGTCAATGACGCGGCCGCCCTGGCCCAGGCCGATCTGGGTCTGGCCATGGGGGCGGGCACGGATGTGGCCATCGAGGCCTCCGATATCACCTTAATGAACAACGACCTGCGCTCCGCGGGCGATGCCATCCGTCTGTCACGTCGCACGCTGGGCACTATCAAGGGCAACCTGTTCTGGGCGTTCGCCTACAACGTCGTGCTGATCCCGGTCGCCGCGATCGGTTTCCTCAACCCGGGGTTGGCGGGCATTGCGATGGGCTTCTCCTCGGTGTTCGTGGTCTCCAACTCCCTTACGCTGCGTAGATTCAAGCCCTCCCACGACAACACCAGTTCCTCACCGCAGCCCGCTCGCCCCTCCGTGCGGCAGCCGGTCACCGCCTAATCCGCATCCTTTTCTAGCGATAAGGAACCCCGTGTCCTCCTCCTGCGGCTGAGTCCCTCCAATAACACTCAGACCTCCGTCCCCAAGTACCTGCTCCTGACCTCTCCCCCGGCCCCACCCGGCAGGCCCCTCCGGGCCGACAATCTGCCGACTACTTATCCGAATAACGCCACAGGGCGTGGGGACCATGAGGTCCTCACGCCTCATTCCATACCCCCGGGCTTTCCATCCTGATCGACCCGCAACTGACTCAGGACATACCTGCCCCCTTTTTTCAGCAAGGAGACCATTGTGGATACTCGCACCCCTGATCAGGCCGTTTCCTCCTCGGGTGGGGCCGACACCTGTCACACCACCCATGGCTACATCAACGACAAGGATCGCTATCTCGCCCGCCTCAAGCGCATCGAGGGCCAGGCCCGGGGCCTGCACAGCATGGTCGACGAGGAACAGTACTGCATCGACATCCTTACCCAGATCTCCGCGGTCAATGCTGCCCTACGCAGCGTTGCCCTGGGACTACTCGATGACCACATGAAACACTGCGTCCGTGACGCCGCCCAGTTAGGAGGAGAGGAGGCCGACGCGAAGTTCCAGGAAGTCACCGACGCTATCGCCCGTTTCGCCCGGTGACAGGCCGGGGCCCGACCACCACACCCCGTCGAGAACGGCGGCCAGGCCACTCTGACCGCCCCTGTTGCCGGCTGGAGGCTGGGAGTCCTGCTGCTGGCGGCGGCATGATCGGGTTGATGGCCACTGTGGTGCTGCTGGTCGAAAAGATCGCGCCGCTGAACAACCTCGACCACATCCCCACCTGCAACATCAACCGGTACTGTTGCAAAGTTGGGGGGAGCCGCAAAAACTCAGTTTCTCATTCCCTGATGGCCGCTGCGTGTGGGCGTTGTCAGGCAGTCTCGAAGACCCGGTTGACGATCACCGGGTTCGGTTGCCCGTGGGCAAACATCGTGCCTTGCCCTTTCTGCAATGAGTGCATCGCCTCCGGTCAAGTCCCGTGTAGTGGTGTAGCCGTTCGTGCTTTCGGCTCGGTATGAAGTTGGGAGTTTGGTTAGGCGGTTAGCTGGTGTTGGTCGCCATGATCGTCTCCTGGGTGGTGCATGAGGTGTTTGGTCTGTTCGAGTGCGGATAGTGACATGTAGCGTTCTTGCTGGATCCAATCGTCGTGTTGCTCGGCAAGGACGGCGCCAACAAGCCGGATGATCGATTCGCGGTTCGGGAAGATACCCACGACGTCGGTGCGCCGGCGGATCTCCCGGTTTAACCGCTCGGTGGGGTTGTTTGACCACACCTTCGTCCAGACCGGTTTCGGGGGTGCGGTAAACGCCAGCACCTCATCGAGTGATTCCTCCAGATACGCCGCAACCTGGGGGAACTTCGGCTCCAATAGGTCAACGACTTCGTGGGCTTGGGTCCAGGTGGATGCCGCGTCGGGTTGCTGGAAGATCGTCTGGAACATCGCCGAGACCATCGGCCACTGGGTTTTCGGGACTTTCTCGTAGAGGTTTTTGGCGAAGTGGGTGCGACAGCGCTGCCACGACGCATCGGGCAGCACTTCAGATATCGCGTGCTGGATGCCTTCATGCGCATGACTGGTGATAAGGAAGACCCCGCGAAGTCCGCGGGCTTTTAAGTCCTGGAAGAAGCCTTTCCACGATGCGTTGGATTCCGCGGTGGCGACGTGCATGCTGAGCATTTCCCGGTACCCGTCGGCGTTGACGCCGGTGGCAAGCAGCACGGAGCATTTGACCACCCGGCCGCCTTCACGGACTTTGATCGTCAACGCGTCGCACGACAGGTAGGCGTACCCGCCGGGGTCGAGGGGGCGGTTTCTAAAAGTCTGCGACCATCTCGTCGAGTTCTTCCGACATGCGCGAGACTTGCGATTTCGACAGGTGAGAAATCCCAAGGGTGGCCACCAAATCGTTCATCCTGCGGGTGGAGACCCCTTTGAGGTAGCAGGTGGCAATTACGGTTGATAAAGCGCGTTCGGCTCGTGAGCGGCGCTCTAGCAGCCAGTCTGGAAAGAACGCGCCGTGGCGTAGCTTCGGCACTGCCACATCGATGGTGCCGACACGGGTGTCGAGGTCGCGGTGGCGGTACCAGTTGCGGTGGTTGACCCGCTCGGTGGAAGCAACCCCGTATTCGGCGCCGCAGACGGTGTCGGCCTGGGCGGAGAGGATCTGGTTGATAAACCCTTGCAGCATCTGGCGCATCAGATCCGGGGAGGCTTGAGCGAGCAGATCATCCAGATAGGTTGTCGGGTCGATAGAATGCGGTGCAGCGGTCATCGTCATGTGCCTTTCGGTGAGATGTGGTAGTTGAGTCGAAAGGTTACTGGCGGTGGCCGCCCCTGTATTTCCCAGGGCCCACCATCAGCAAGCGTTACACCACACTAAGGGACGTAACCGAGTTTGTCCGGAGTTTGTCCGACGATAGCGGGGTTAATGAACCCTGTGGGCATTATGGAAGATCCACCACTCGTACAAGCACATCACCGCGGCGACGCCCTCCCCAGCAGCCGACGACGAAACACTATCGGCCCCGCCGGCGCCGCTGCTCAGGAAGCCAGTGGAGTGACACTCACAGACCTCCGAGACTGCGCCGACACAAGGCGCGCCTCCCCTGCCCCGTGGGGGCCGTCTCTGCATTCGTGCGTTCAGCGCCCGTTACCTCACGCCAGCATGGTCGTCCTCCGGGGCGCCAGTCTGCGTGGTGTCGGCACGTTCGTCGCGTGCGGTGACATGCCCCTCGCGTCGCATGCGTTCAACCATGTGCGGGTAGTGCAGTTCGAACGCAGGCCGCTCGGAGCAGATACGCGGTAGCGAGGTGAAGTTGTGGCGCGGCGGCGGGCAACTAGTCGCCCACTCCAGCGAGTTGGGTGCTGTTGCAAACAGGAATTCCAAATAACTAACTATTTGTTAGTGTGCAGCACAACGCTGGTACCGGATCCGCCGTTTTCGTCGAAAACGCGAGTTTGCAATAGCACCTACCAGGTCCTAGTTCTGGTTCTGTGGCGGCAGCGCCGCGACGAGCTGGGCGTCGAAGTCCTGCGGACCCAGGCTGGCGGCACCGCCTGGCGAACCGAGGTCGTCGAAAAAGGCGGCGTTAGCGTCGATGTAGCCCACCCACTTGTCTGGGACATCGTCTTCGTAGAAGATGGCCTCAACCGGGCAAACGGGCTCGCAGGCACCGCAGTCGACGCACTCGTCGGGGTGGATGTAGAGCATCCGTTTGCCCTCGTAGATGCAGTCCACGGGACATTCCTCGACGCAGGCTCGATCCAGGACATCAACGCAGGGCTGGGAGATTGTGTAGGTCATCGGATCTCCAATACTACGGATAAAGACGTGGAAAATAGGTTCACTATCATCCTACTAGCTCCCCAACCCTTCACTAATGGGCACATATCTTCGATTACCCCCGCCGCCAGTAGCGGTAAGGATAGTGGAACCGGTCAGCTGGTCACCGTCGCATGCTGGTACAAACATCAGGGACAGGAGGCCGGTGATCGAACGGTGCCGGTCCATGGTCTCGCCGCGAAAAACGGACCCTCGGCGGGCTCAAACACCCCAGGGGAAGTCCCTATCTTTCTTATTGCTTCAGTTTGGCAATGGTGATCAAAACAGCGGAGTCCTCGATTGCCTCGAGGCTGTGCCGAGATCGCGGCACGATCAACAGATCACCGCTGCGACCTATCCAGGTCTCATCGCCCGTCCTGAGTTGGACACGCCCTTGTAGGACATAAATCGTGGATTCATCGTGATTGTCGCGCTCTCCGAGCTCGGCACCCTGACGTATCCCGACGACGGTCTGCCGCAGAATTTTTTCGTGCCCGCCGAAGACGGTATCGGCGGCACGAGCACTAGGGGCGATGATGGCCTCTTTAAGTTGCTTGCGGGCGAGGGCCTCGATCGATATTTTGTGCATATAAACAACCTTTCGGAGCCGGTCTGGGAAGCATCGAATGGTGAGGAGACCATGTTTTTGTTCATGCGCCTTCCCTGATGGCCCAAGAAGTTAACGCAGTGCGTAAAAAGTGGACTCTGACGTGTCAGCGGTAGGGATCCTCCGTGGGCGGGCCGATGCGCAGGATAGCGGTCAGCGCTTGGTTTCGGTTACTGACATCGAGACGGGCGACGATTATTCATAAGGAATGCAAATTTATAGCAGCATCACGCGACGAGTCAACTACGCTGCTGTCGGTGGCCGACCACTGTCTGCGCAGCCGTCAGTATGTCAATGTCATCGTCGCCGGCAAACAGCCGCAGCTGCAATACCTAGACATGGACGACGCCATCGTTCACTGCACCAAGGGCATCGGCATCTGGGACTGGCCCAGCACACACCCGGACACGGAACCGGATGTGGTGCTTGGTTGTGCCGGGGACGTTCCCACCATGGAGACCCTCGCCGCCGTGGACCTTTTGCGCTCCCACTTCCCGGATCTGTCCATCCGGGTGGTCAACGTCGTAGACCTCCTTCGGCTGCAACACGAGTCCGAAGGCCCGCACGGGCTGTCGGACATCGACTTCGACGCGCTGTTCACCACGGACAAGCCAGTGATCTTCGCCTACCACGGTTATCCGTGGTTGATCCACCGGCTCACCTACCGGCGGACCAACCACGGGAACTTCCATGTTCACGGCTTTAGAGAGGTAGTTTCCCGGCGATGGGATATCCGGCAGCGCTCATCTCTTGGTGGGCTTCTTCCGTGGAGGCATAGACCGGGATGCCCTGCGTGATGGCGGTGGCGACCCGGTAATCGGTGGTGACGTCGCTGACCCCGAGGAGTTCCATGTCCTCCTGGGCTCTCACCGCGTCGGCTACACGTTTACCGATGACACCGTACCCGTTTACTGCAACCTTGATTTTATTCGGCATGCTGATTGTCCTTCCCGGAAATCCTGGTTTGGCCCGATGGCCGTATGGTCGTATTTCTCATCTGGGGTGGTCGGGGAATGTCCTTGTTCAGAGCTCGTTGAGCATCTGCTGCATCTCGGCGATCTCGGCCTCCTGATCTTCAATGACCTGCTCAGCCAGAACGATGGCCTGCGGGTTCTGGCCATCAGTGACCTCATCGCGGGCCATATCGACCGCGCCCTCATGGTGGGCGGTCATCTGCTCAAGGTAGAGCCGGGCAGCCTCGGTGCCCTTGGCGTCCTCGAGGGCTGTCATGTCCTCCTCGCTCATCATTCCACTCATCCCGCCATGGTCCATCTCACCCATATCACCGGTGACCGGATCTTCTTCCCAGGTCTCGAGCATGGTATTCATCCGGTCGATCTCCGGGCCCTGGGCATCGATAACACCCTGGGCGAACTCGATGACCTCGGCCGGGATATCGTCCTTGGCCAGGAGGATTTCACTCATCTCCACGGCCTGTTGGTGATGCGGGATCATCATCTGCGCGAACATGATGTCCGCGTCATTGTGCTCGGCGGAGACCTCTCCGTCCGCCCCCGTCTCTGTCTCAGGATCCGTGGTGGCCCCGGTCGTTTCGGTGGTGTCGGGGGCGGACGTAGTGGCGATGGTCGTGGTGTCGGTGTTTTCTCCCTCAGTGTTATCTGCGCAGGCGGACAAAACCAGGGTGGAGGTCAAGGCGAGAGCGGCGATGGTGATGGTGCGCTTCATGGGGTTCCCTTTCGGAGGTTGTGTATGGGGGAGTCGATGAAGGATTGAAAGTCAGCGGACGGGGGCTGCAGAGCTCACAGCAGCCTTCTCCTCCTTCCCGTCGGTCGGAGCCAGGTGGGCCGGATCCAAATCAATGCGGCGCAACAGCTGGGCGTTCAGGGCCACCACGATGGTCGAGGCAGACATCAAGATCGCGCCCACGGCCGGGGACAGCACGAACCCGATCGGGGCGAGCACGCCGGCGGCCAGCGGCACGGCGAGGATGTTGTAGCCAGAGGCCCAGATGAGGTTCTGGATCATCTTGCGGTAGCTGGCCTGCGAGAGCTCAATCATCGACAGCACTGCCCGCGGGTCATCACTGGCCAGGACCACTCCGGCGGATTCCATGGCCACATCCGTGCCGGCCCCGATGGCGATACCGACCTCCGCGCGGGTCAGAGCGGGGGCGTCGTTGACACCGTCGCCGACCATGGCCACGCTCAGGCCACGCTCCTGTAACTGGGTGACCTTGGTGTCCTTGTCCTGGGGCAGGACCTCGGCGAAGACCTCATCGATCCCCAGGTCCTGGCCAACCGCCTGGGCCACCTGCTGCGCGTCACCGGTGATCATCGCGACCTTCACCCCGCGGTCCTGCAGGGCTTTCACGGCGGCGCGGGATTCGGGGCGGATCTTGTCCTCGACGGCCACCGCACCGATGATCTGACCGTCGCGGACAATATGGAGCACACCGGCCCCACGCCCGGTCCAGGCGCTGGTGGTGTCGGTGAGCTCGGCCGGGGTGGTGAGGTTGAGCTCGCGCAGCATGTTCGGCCCGCCCACGAGGATCTCAGCGCCATCGACAGTGGCCCGGACCCCCCGGCCGGAGGCGGCGCTGAAACCAGTTGCACGGATTTGCCGACGGGAGGCCTCGGGATGGGCGGCCGCGGCCGCCACGATGGCGCGGGCCACGGGGTGCTCGCTGTCGGCCTCCGCGGCGGCGGCCAGGGCCAGCAGCTCGCCCTCGGTGACGCCGTCAGCTGCCGCGACACCGGTGACCGCGTGCGCCCCCTCGGTCAGGGTGCCGGTTTTGTCGAAGAGCATCACGTCGATGGTGCGCATCCGCTCGAGCGCCATTCGGTCCTTGATGAGCACCCCGGATTTCGCGGCCCGCTCGGTGGAGATCGCAATGACCAGCGGAATCGCCAGGCCCAGGGCGTGCGGGCAGGCGATGACCAGTACCGTGACCGTGCGCGCCACGGCATCGTCCGGACTGCCGATGATGGTCCACACCACCGCGGTGATCAGAGCGGAGATCAGCGCGAACCAGAACAACAACGCCGCCGCCCGATCCGCCAGGGCCTGGGCCCGTGAGGAGGACTCCTGGGCGTCGGCAACCAAGCGTTGGATCCCGGCCAGGGCGGTGTCCCCGCCGGTAGCCTCCACCCGGATGCGGACGGTGTTGTCGGTGGCCACAGTACCGGCGACCACCTTGTCACCGGTGTCGCGGAAGACGGGACGGGATTCGCCGGTGATCATCGCCTCATCGAATTCGGCGGCTCCGTCGAGGATGGTTCCGTCGGCCGGCACCCGGGCACCGGCCCTCACCAGCACGACGTCGTCGACGGCCAGCTCGGAGATGGACACGGTGCGGGTGGTCCCGTCGATGACTTTCTCGGCCTCATCCGGCAGCAGGGCAGCCAGCGCGTCAAGCGCGGAGGACGCGGCCCCGAGAGCACGCATCTCCAGCCAGTGGCCCAGCAGCATGATGGTCACCAGCAGGGCCAGCTCCCACCAGAAGTCCAGGTCAAGATCGCCCAGCCCCAGAGTGGTGACCCAGGAGGCGACAAACGCCACGGTGATGGCCATGGCGATCAGGAGCATCATCCCGGGTTGGCGGGATTTCAGTTCGTTCCATCCGCCCTTGAGGAAAGGCGTTCCGCCGTAGACGAAGATGATCGTGCCCAGCACCGGGGGGATCCAGGTGGATCCGGGGAATGCCGGGAGGTGGTAGCCGAGCAGCTGGGCGACCATGGGGCTGAAAATAACGACGGGAATGGACAGAATCAGCGACCACCAGAAGCGGTCCCGAAACATTGCGGTGCTGTGTCCGGCGTGTTCGCCGTGACCATGAACGTGGTGGTCTTCGTCCATGGCGGAGTGCGGGTGATCGTGGGGCATCGCCTGGCCGTGGGTGTCGGCATCTGCGTGGTGTTCGTGGCTGGCATGATGCGGGTGGTGGGTGTGGTCTGTTTCCGGAGCGGGGTGATCACCATGGTGATCACCGGAATGGTGGGGAGTGCTCATGAGGTTCCTTCCGCTCAACCCGGTCGGGGTCGAGATGATGGGTAAAACTGATCAGGATAAGACGGTGTAGCCGGCCTCTTCGATGGCCCGGCGAACCATCTCCGGAGGTACGACACCGGTGACCGTGACGGTGGAAACACCACCAGCAGCGAGATCAATCTGGACGTCGTCGACCTGGGGGAGGGCCTGAAGGGCCTGGGTCACGCTTTTCGCGCAGTGCCCGCAGGTCAGGCCGGTGACCTGGTAGCTCGGGGAGGATCCTCCTGCTGACGAGTCGCTGGCGGCAGGGATGGAGACGGTGTCGGCACGTGAGGCAGGTTCGCAACAGCTGCAGCCGTGGGAGGCCATCGGCAAGAGGTGGGGTGGGGGGTTGATCATGGGAAAGCTCCTATGGGTCGGTGGGATGCGGTAACGCTCGCTAGCGTATACCCCCCGGGGGTACATTTTCAAGGGGTGGAGGGCACGGCCCTCACGCGGGGCAGGGTGTGGTCACCGAGCAGCCTCCTCACTGTCGGGAGGGGACAGCGGGAGGCGGAGGGCAAACACCGCTCCGCGACCGGGTCCGGGGGAAGTGGCGGTGAGAGTGCCGCCGTGGGCCTCGACCAATGCCTTGGAGATGGTCAGACCGATACCGGCCCCGCCGTTGTCCCGGCTGCGGGCGGCATCCCCCCGGTAGAAGCGTTCGAAGATGTGTCCGAGCTGGCCAGGTGGGATGCCCTCGCCGTCATCGGCGACGTGGATGAGCGCGGTGGACGCCCCCTGTCGGTGGACGCTGATCCGGACCTGCCCGCCGGCCGGGGTGTGCCGTAGCGCGTTCGACAGGAGATTGCTCATCACCTGGCCGAAGCGTTGCCGGTCCACGACCACCCGGGCGGTGTCCGTAATGGTCTCGACCTGTAAATCGACGCCTTTGTCAGCATAAGCTTCCCCCGTGGCAGCAGCGGCGGTATGGAGCAGATCCCCGAGCCCTTCCTCTGCCAGGTCCAAGTCGATCCGGTGTTCCTGGGCCCGGGAGACATCGTCAATGTCTTCCATCAACCGGGTCAGGCGGGTGAGTTGGTCAGCCATGATCGTGTGGTTGGCATTATTCCAGTCCACGACCCCGTCCTGGAGACCATCGAGGTAGACCGTGAGCACCGATAAGGGGGTGCCCATTTCGTGGGCCAGATCAGAGAGCATCTGACGGCGGACCTGTTCGGTGTGTTCCAGCCGGTCGGCCATGGTGTTGAAGGCATGCGCCAGAGTGGCGACCTCGGGGCCTGCTGCTCCGGCGGGCACGCGGATACGGGAGTTACCGGCCGCCAGGCTGGTAGCGGCCCGGGTGAGATCCTGCAGGGGGGTGCGCAGACGACGCGATAACCACAGGCTGGCCAGTAGGGCGCTGATCAAGGCAGTGGGCAGGGCGACGGCCAGGGTGATCAGGTTGGCGTCCCGGTAGGCCTGCTCGGCATGGAACAGCTCCAGCGAGGGGTCCTTCCGGCCGGTCATCAACATATGATCATGGAACAGGGTCGGGCCCACCATCGTGGCCACGGCCGCGGCCACCAGCAGGCTAATCACCACGACCAACACCTGGGCGGCCAGGAAGCGGAAGGTCAGGCCGGGTCCGTGATTCATGGCTGCCCCACCCGGTAGCCCACGCCACGCACGGTGTCGATCAACCCCCGGCCCCGGGTGTCGGTGCCGAGCTTGCGACGCAAGTTGCCGATGTGGACATCGACGATGCGTTCATCACCGACCCAGGTGGTGTCCCAGACCTCGGTGACCAGGTCGTGGCGGGTCAGCACCTGGCCGGGGCGCAGGGCCAGGGCAACCAGCAGCTCGAACTCCGTGCGGGTGAGCTCCACGGTCGTCTCCCCCACCCGCACCTGATGGGCGACGGGGTCAAGGATGAGGTCACCAACGATCAAGGGGGTGGTCACCTGCGGTGGGGTGGTGCTGGTGCGCGGGCGGCGCAGCACCGCATGCACCCGGGTCACCAGTTCCCGGATGCTAAAAGGTTTGGTGATGTAGTCATCCGCCCCCAGGGTCAAACCGCTGATCTTGTCGTCCTCGCTGCCACGCGCGGTGAGCATGAGGATGTAGCAGTCCGAGAAGGTGCGGATCCGCCGGCACACCTCCAGGCCGTCGAGTTCAGGCAGGCCCAGATCCAGCACCACAACATCGGGTGAAAAGCGACGGGCCTCGTCCACGGCCTGGGTGCCGGTGTACGCCTGGCGGGTATCGAAGCCAGCCCGGATGAGGTAGGAGGCCACCATCTGAGCCAGGGGTTGTTCATCATCGACGACCAGCACCCGCCCCGGGGGCGTGGCGGTGGTCGGTGTGCGGTCAGCCATAGACCCCAGTATCACTCCGGCCAGGGGGAATACCAGCCTCACTCAGTGCCCGGCGGGAAATCTTCATCAAATCTTCAAACATCACCCTTCGACCGCCGTCACCCCTGTGCCCACCCCGGGCCGGCGGCATCGCCTCCCCTCGTCGGTTCAGCATGCGCCACCAGGGAATTCACTGCCTGCACCGCATACCCGGGGCGGGTAGAAGGACATCGCCCACGGCTGTGGGGTGGTGTTCCGGTGGTGACCCAGCCCACCGAATTCACCCCCCTTTTCGCCCTGTTATAAGGCTATGAGCAGGGTTTTTGAATTCTAGTCCGTCAGGCACCCGTGCTAGATAAAGGTATGGCATCGACCTTGAGGCGGTGTCTTCTTATGGCCTTACCACGATCCAAGGAGATTGACGTGAAACGAGCAGCGATCGCAGCCGCCGCCCTTGCCCTCGCCCTCACGGGGTGTTCGGCCGCCGACCCGGAACCCACGGCCGACGGGACGGTGTCCCAGGACACATTCCTGACTACCCATGGCCTGGCCGGCATGGACGCGGTGGAGATCATTGATCACCTCGACCGGCAGAAGGTCACTGAGCGTCCCACGGATCTGATCGCCTCCGTGCGTGCCAATGAACTGCTGCTCTCGAGCGATGACCAGGAAGTCGTGGTTGATCTTCCCGACAATCAGACGTATGTCTCGATCGCACCCTATCTCACCTCCACCCACGACTGCTTCTACCACAGCCTCACGACCTGCCTGGGGGAACTCGACAATGAGGATATCCAGGTCACGATTACCGATGAGGCGACCGGTGAGGTGCTGGTGGACGAGGCGACAACCACCTTCGACAACGGGTTTATTGGCTTCTGGCTTCCCGATGATGCCACCGGCACCATCGAGATCACCCATCAGGGGCGCACCGGTGTCACCGAGTTTTCCACCACCGACGACGGTGCCACCTGTGTCACAGACCTGCGCCTGACGTGATGGCTCAGCAGGATCCTCACCTGCACCTGTCTCCCGTGTCACTGAAATCTTGCACCAAGAAAGGTTAAATCATGACGAACGCGTTTTCCCGACGACAGTTTCTGCTCGGCGGGCTCGTCCTCGCCGGCACCGGCGCCCTGGCCGCCTGCGGACAGGGCAACAGCACCTCGGCCCCTGCCGCGTCCTCCTCGTCGTCATCCTCCTACCCGACTCCCCCGAATCTTCCCGCGCCTTCCGTCCGCAAGACGCTGACCGCGCGGCCCATGTCGATCGATATCGGCGGTATCGAGGCGAAAACCTGGGGGTACAGTGCCGAGACCGGTGAGCCTGCCATCGAAACCACCGCCGGCGACGTCCTCCAGGTCGATATCACCAATGAACTGCCTGAGAGCACCTCCATCCACTGGCATGGCATCGCACTCCACAACGCAGCCGACGGTGTGCCCGGCATGACCCAGGACCCCATTGAACCTGGCGAGTCTTTCTCCTATGTTTTTGAAGTCCCCCACGGTGGCACCTACTTCTACCACTCCCACAGCGGCCTACAACTCGACCGGGGTCTGCACGCCCCTCTGATCGTCCGCGACCCGGACGACGCTGAGGATCAGGACGTCGAGTGGACCATCGTGCTCGACGACTGGGTCGATGGCATTCAGGGCACTCCCGACGATGAGCTCGACAAGCTCACCGGAATGGGTTCGGGCGACCATAACGGGAGGATGGGAATGGGAGGTCACGGCCAGATGATGCACGGCACCCCGGACCGGGTACTGGGCGGGGATGCCGGCGATGTGATGTATCCGCACTACCTCATCAACGGACGTATCCCCCGTGCTCATCGGACCTTCGAGGCTCGACCGGGCGACAAGGCCCGCCTGCGGTTTATCAACTCCGGCGGTGACACCATCTTCAAGGTGGCCCTCGGTGGTCACCGCATGACCGTCACCCACACCGACGGCTTCCCTGTCCAGCCCTGGGAGACCGAATCGATCTACCTGTCGATGGGCGAGCGTGTCGACGTCGAGGTCATCCTCGGCGACGGCATCTTCCCGCTCACGGCTTTGGCGGTGGGTAAGGACGACCGCGCCTTCGCCGTCATCCGCACCGCCGGCGGCCAGGCCCCCCGCCCCGATGTCGACTTCCCCGAGTTGTCGTCCACCGGACTGCTTCTGTCCTCCCTAAAGCCAGCAGACCGTGCACTCCTGCCCGAGGGCACACCAGACCGAGAAGTCAGCATCGACCTGGGCGGGCAGATGATGCCGTATGAATGGAGCATTCTCACCGACGGCCAATCCTCCTCCGCGACCGTGCAGGAGAGCCAGCGCCTGCGGATGGTCATACGCAACAGGACCATGATGCCCCATCCAATGCACATCCACGGCCACACGTGGGCGCTGCCCGGCAGCGGCGGGCTACGCAAGGACACCGTCCTTCTCCGCCACGGTGAAACCATGATCGCCGACCTGATTGCTGACAACCCCGGTGAGTGGGCATTTCACTGCCATAACGCCTATCACATGGAAACCGGGATGCTCAGCTCGCTTCGCTACGAGTAACCCCCACAGCAGGGTTGAGTGCCGAGGTGGGCAGAGTCGCTGCAGACCACCCACCGGGCAGCACGATGACCTTCCTCGGTGTTGTGGTCTTCCGGGACAACCAGAACACCGTCTTCTTCCCCACCGCCCCGGAATATGGAGATCTAATCCATGCCGAGCACACCCCCGCAGAGCCGCCATCGCGGTTGCCGCGGTGCTCACCGCCGTGACCCTGGGGGCCTGTTCCTCAGGCGACGGCGAAACGCCGTCGCCGTCGGGGGGCACCTTCCAGTTCCACTCACCAGGAGGCCAAACCGAAATTATCTACGCCGAGAAGGAACGTGCCCCGCTGCTGGATTTCTCCGACCCGTCGCTGATGGAGGAGGGTCTACCTGTCACCGGTGATGGAGCTGCGAGGGCTGTCGTGTTAGACGATCCAAGTCCTAGCAAATAATCGCGTCTAGCTCGCCTCGCTTAAGACTAGCGACCATCGCGTCGTAGTCGGGACGTTCCACGTCTTTCTTAGAGACCGAGATCGACTGATCCACATAGGTGTGTACGACCGTCCAGCCACGCTGCTTTGCAATGGCTTTACAGTCTTCTCGCTGACGCTCGATGGCAAGACCGTTCATGGCAGCATCGAGCGAGATGCGAAGGTAAATAGCAGCACATGTTGTCACACGACTAGCACTTGCTCGCCTTAGGTTACGTTGAACTTGAACTCGACCACGTCGCCGTCCGCCATGACGTAGTCCTTGCCCTCCTGGCGGACCTTGCCGTGGGCGCGCGCCTCGGCCATGGAGCCGAGCTCGTCGAGGTCGGAGAAGCCGACGATCTCGGCCTTGATGAAGCCCTTCTCGAAGTCGGAGTGGATCACCCTCGCGGCCTTGGGCGCGGTGTCGCCCTGGTGGATCGTCCAGGCGCGGGCCTCCTTGGGTCCGGCGGTGAGGTAGGTCTGCAGGCCGAGGGTCTCGAAGCCGGCCTTGGCGAGGGTCTGCAGGCCCGGCTCGTCCTGGCCGACGGCGGCGAGGAGCTCGGCTGCGTCCTCCTCGTCGAGTTCGAGCAGGTCGGTCTCGCTCTGCGCGTCGAGGAACACGGCCTCGGCCGGCGCGACGAGGGCGCGCAGCTCGTCCTTTTTGGCGTCGTCGGTGAGCACGGACTCGTCCGAGTTGAACACGTAGAGGAAGGGCTTGGCGGTCATGAGGTGCAGCTCGCGAAGCAGCGCGAGGTCGACGTCTCCAGCCTTGGCGGCGGCGAAGAGGGTGCGGTCCGATTCCAGGACGGCCTGGGCCTTCTTCGCCTCGGCGACGGTGGCGGCGATGTCCTTGTCCTTGCGTGCCTCCTTCTCCAGGCGCGGCAGGGCCTTCTCGATCGTCTGCAGGTCCGCGAGGATCAGCTCGGTGTTGATCACGGAGATGTCGCTGGCCGGGTCGACCTTGCCGTCGACGTGGATGACGTTGTCATCGGAGAAGGCGCGCACGACCTGGCAGATCGCGTCGGCCTCGCGGATGTTGGCCAAGAAGGCGTTGCCCATGCCCTCACCCTCGGACGCGCCCTTCACGATTCCGGCGATGTCCACGAAGGACACCGTGGCGGGCAGGATACGCTCGGAGCTGAAGATCTCCGCCAGGCGGGACAGCCGCGGGTCCGGCAGCTCGACGAGGCCCACGTTGGGCTCGATGGTGGCGAAGGGGTAGTTCGCGGCCAGGACGTCGTTGCGCGTCAGGGCGTTGAAGAGGGTGGATTTCCCCACGTTGGGCAGACCGACGATTCCAAGAGTAAGGCTCACGGGCGCTAATCCTATCCCACCGGCGGGACGCGGGACAGCGTCAGGGGGTCGTCGCAAAGCCTGCCCGAATCGGGCAAGATGGTGCGGGTGAGCACTCCCGAGCAACCGCGCACCCCGGCGGCCGAGGATCAGGTCGACCGCGGAGTCGTCATCAATACGTGGCTGAAGTCGGCCGCCATGTTCGCGCTGCGCGTGCTCATCATCGCCGGTTTCCTCTACGGGCTGAGCCGGGTCGTCGGCGCCTTCTGGGCGGGCGTCCTGCCGGTGGTGCTGGCCATCATCGTGTGCACGGTGCTCGCCCCCATCGCGACCACCCTGCGCCGCTACCACGTCCCGTCGGGGCTGGCCGCGATCACCGCCATCCTCGCCTTCTTCGGGCTCGCGGGCTTCATGGGCTCGCTGATCGCCCCCGACATCGCGGCCCACTCGCACATCCTCTACCTGCAGGCGCTCGAGGGCATCCAGCGCCTGCAGCTCTGGCTGCAGGGCCCGCCGCTCAACGTCAACCCGGACGACCTCAGCGACGCCGTCAACGAGATCGCCCAGTGGCTGCAGAACCAGGCGGGCGCGATCGCCGGCGGCGTGTTCGCCGGGATCGGCACCGCCGCGGGCCTCGCGGTCACGCTGACGGTGGTGCTGGTGCTGACGTTTTTCTTCCTCAAGGACGGCCATCGCTTCCTTCCCTGGCTGCGCTCGGCCACCGGCGGGCGCACGGGTCTGCACGCCACGGAGCTGCTCACCCGCGCGTGGAACACCCTGTCCGGCTTCATCCGCGCCCAGGCGCTCGTTTCGCTTGTCGACGCCATCTTCATCGGCCTGGGCATCGCCATCGTCGGGGTGCCCATGGCGTTCACCCTCGCCGTGATTACCTTCTTCGCCGGCTTCATCCCCATCGTCGGCGCGGTCGTCGCCGGCACCCTGGCGGTGCTGGTCGCGCTCGTCTCCCTCGGCTTCACCAAGGCGCTGATCGTCTTCGCCATCGTCATCGCCGTGCAGCAGCTGGAGGGCAACGTGCTCTCCCCGATCCTGCAGTCGCGCGCGATGAACCTGCACCCCGTGGTGGTGCTCGTCTCGGTCACCGTCGGCGGCGGCCTGTTCGGCCTGGTCGGCGCGTTCCTCGCGGTCCCCGCCGCGGCGATGGTCGCCGTCACCTACCGCTACCTGCTGGACATGGTCCGGCTGCACGCGGGCGAGAAGAAGGCGGCGGAGCTGACCTTTTCCACGCCGGAGGGCCGGGCGATCGCGGAGCTGGAGGAGCGCGAGTCGGTCTACGAGCGCAAGGAGTGGCGCGGCGACCGCGACTGGGCCCCGGCGCCCGTCCCCAGCGACGACACTCCCCCCTCCCGCACGTCCGGGGCGAGCCGCGGGTGGCAGCGCCTCAAGGAGAGCGAGAGGCTGCGCCGGCTGGCCCGCCCGCAGCGCATCGTGCGCATGTTCGATAAACGGGACGGCCTCGACGCGTGATGTCCGGCGGGTGTGGCACACTGCTGGCCATGTCCACCGTCGCCACTCTCACCGTGTTCATCCTCGGCCTCGCGCTGGGGGCCGCCGCTGCCTGGCTGGCGCTGCGCGGCCGGCCCGCGGCGGCTCCCCCGCCGGACACCGCCCCGATCACCCGGGCCCTGGAGCGCCTCGCCGGCCAGCTCGATGACATGGACGAGGACCGCGCCGTCGCCTACTCCGCCCTGGCCAGCCAGGTCCAGGCCATCACCCGCACCTCGGCGCGGCTGACGGACCGCACCGACCAGCTCATCTCGGCCCTGCGCTCGCCGCAGACGCGCGGCCGCTGGGGCGAGATCCAGCTGCAGCGCGTGGTCGAGCTCGGGGGCATGGTCGAGCACTGCGACTTCGACACGCAGGCCACCACGCTTATCGACGGCACACGCGTCCGCCCGGACATGGTCATCCGCCTCTCCGGCGGCCGCGCCATCGTCGTCGACGCGAAGGTACCGTTCTCCTCCTACCTGGAAGCCCTCAACACCGACGACCCGGAGGAGAAGCAGGCCTACCTGCGCCGCCACGCCCACCTGCTGCGCCAGCACGTCGACACGCTCTCCGCCAAACCCTACGTGGAGGCCTTCCAGCCCACGCCCGAGTTCGTGGTCATGTTCGTCCCCGCCGACCCCTTCCTCGACGCCGGCCTGGCGCTGGACCCCGAGCTGCTCGACTACGCCTTCTCCCGCGACGTCGTCCTCGCCACGCCCACCAGCCTGTTCGCCCTGCTGCGCACCGTCGCCCTCGGCTGGCGCCACGAGGCGATGAACGACAAAGCGAAGGAAATCCAGCGCCTCGGCGCGGAGCTCTACCAGCGCCTGGCCACCATGGGCGAGCACTACAACCGCCTCGGCGCCTCGCTGGAGAAGGCGGTCGAATCCTTCAACGCCACCCTCGCGTCGCTGGACTCGCGCGTGATGGTCACCGCCCGCCGGCTCGACGAGATGGGCGTGCCCGCCCGCACCACCCGCGGGCGCCTGCCGGAAACACCCCGCGTTACCGCGGCGCCGCGCCACGCCGCGGACCCGGAAAGGTAGAATGACCCTCCGTGTCACACCTGTCCCCCCGATCCTCCCACGCTCAGCGCGCGACGTTCGTCGGGCTTCCCACCGGATCCGGTATCGCCATCATCTTCGCCGCCCTCTTCACGGGAGTGCTGCTCTCCGTCTACGGCGGGCTGATCGGCTGGCCCTTCCTCGCACTCTTCGCCGCGGCGACGCTCCTGGTGACCACCCTGGTCAACCCCAAGGGCCTCTACCTCACAGTGGCGAGCGCGCCGATCCTCTTCGTCCTCGGCCTCCTCGTCGCGGGCTGGTTCATCGCGCGCGGCAACGCGACAACAGAGGGCCCGGGCGTGTCCAAGGCCTCGGTGCTGGCCATCATTTACCCCACGGTGGAGTACTTCCCCGTCCTCGCGGCCGTGACGGCGGGTTCCCTGGCGATCGCTTTCCTGCGCATCGCGCTGATCAAGCGGCAGAACGCCGCACTCGAGCGAAGGGACCGTCGCGAGCGCACCCGCGCCGCGGCGAGCAACCGGCGGACGAACCGCCAGAGCAGGCGGGCCCGCGAGCGCACCAACACCGTCACGGTGGAGGAGCTGCTGCGGCGCCGCAACGAAACGGGCGCGCAGCGCACGCGCCGCCCCCGCCGCTCGCTCGGCGACGACCTGTACAGCGAATAGGCCGGGCGGCCGCCGCCCTAGGTGCGCGCCGGACGCAGGTCGCGCGGCAGGGCGAAGGTGATCGTCTCGGTCGTGGTGGTCACCTCGTCGACATCGGTGAAGCCGCGCTCCGCGAGCGCCTCCACCACCTCGCGCACGAGGATCTCGGGAACCGAGGCGCCCGAGGTGATGCCCACGGTGCTCACGCCCTCGAGCCACGCCTCGTCGATCTGGTGGGCGTAGTCGATCAGGTGGGCGTCATCCGCGCCCGCCTCCAGGGCGACCTCGACGAGGCGCTTGGAGTTGGAGGAGTTCTGGGAGCCGACCACGATCATCAGCTCCACCTGCGGCGCGATCGCCTTGACCGCCACCTGGCGGTTCTGGGTGGCGTAGCAGATGTCGTCGCTGGGCGGGTTCTCCAGGTTCGGGTAGCGCTTGTGCAGCTTGTTGACGATCTCCATGGTCTCGTCCACCGACAGCGTCGTCTGCGAGAGCCAGACCAGCTTCTGGTCCACGGGGAAATCGGGCAGGCGGTCCACGCCGTCCACCCCGTCGACGAGGTGGGTCACCTCGGGGGCCTCGCCCGCGGTGCCCTCGACCTCCTCGTGGCCCTCATGGCCGACGAGCAGGATGTGGTAGCCGTCGCGGGCGAAGCGCTTCGCCTCGTTGTGCACCTTGGTCACCAGGGGGCACGTCGCGTCGAGGGTGAGCAGGTTGCGCTGCACGGCGGAGTCGCGCACCGCCGGCGAGATGCCGTGCGCGGAGAACACGAGGTGGGCACCCTCCGGGACCTCGTCGGTCTCCTCGACGAAGATGACGCCGCGTTCCTTCAGCGTCTCCACGACGTACTTGTTGTGCACGATCTCCTTGCGCACGTAGACGGGCGCGCCGTATTTCTCCAGGGCTTTTTCCACGGTCTCGACCGCGCGATCCACCCCGGCGCAGTAGCCGCGCGGGGCGGCGAGAAGAACTTTTTTACCCTGATCAGTCATGGAACCAAGGGTATCGAATCGCCGTCTAAAAGGATAGGCAGCACTATGCTGGGGATGTTTGCTGCGGCAACCCCGGCTGTTTCAGAAAGGGCAGGCATTATTCCGTGACTCAATCGCAGGGCTCCGCGCCGGCCAGCACCCCGGAGGCGCCGTGGGCGGTGTCGAAACTCAACCAGTCGGTCAAGAGCTGGATCGAGAAGCTGGGCTGGCTCTGGGTGGAGGGCCAGCTCACGCAGGTCAACATGAAGCCGACGTGGAAGTTGTCCTACCTCACGCTGCGCGACACGCAGGAGCAGGTCAGCGTCCAGCTCACCGCCAGCACCTCCCTGCTGCGCTCGATGCCGACGCCGCTCAAGGACGGCGACCGAGTGGTCATCCACGGCAAGCCCGCCTTCTACGCCGGCCGCGGGACGTTTTCCATGTGGGTGACCGACATCCGCCACGTCGGCGTCGGCGAGCTGCTCGCCCGCATCGAGCGGCTGCGCGCGCAGCTCGCGGCGGAGGGGCTGTTCGACCCCTCCCGCAAGAAGCCCCTGCCCTACCTTCCCCGCACCGTCGGTCTCATCACCGGCAAGGGCTCCGCCGCCGAGCGCGACGTGCTCTCGGTGGCGCAGCAGCGCTGGCCTGCGGTGCGCTTCGCGGTGCGCAACACCGCGGTGCAGGGCGCGAACGCGGTGCCCGAGGTCATCGCCGCGCTCCAGGAGCTGGACTCCGACCCGCTTGTCGACGTCATCATTATCGCGCGGGGCGGCGGCAGCGTCGAAGACCTCCTGCCCTTCTCGGAGGAGGCCCTGCAGCGCGCCGTCGCGGCGGCCACCACTCCCGTCGTTTCGGCGATCGGCCACGAGCCGGACAACCCGGTGTTGGACAATGTGGCGGACCTGCGCGCCGCGACCCCCACCGACGCCGCCAAGCGCGTCGTGCCCGACGTGGCCCAGGAGTACGCGCTCGTGGAGGAGGCCCGCTCGCGCATGAACGCGGCCTTGCGCGGCTGGGTGGAGCGCGAACGCGCCGCCGTCCGCGCGGTGCGCTCGCGCCCGGTGCTGGCCAACCCCCTGACCCCGATCGAGAGGCGCCGGGAGGAGATCCAGCGGGCCGCCTCCATGATCCGCCGCGACGTGACCTACCTGCTGGGCCGGGAGCGCTCCGCCGTCGACGGGCTGCGCGCCCGCGTCTCCGCGCTCGGTCCCTCGGCCACGCTCGCGCGCGGCTACGCGGTGGTCCAGGTGCTGCCGCGCGACGGCAGCGGACCCGAGGTGGTCACGTCCATCGAGCAGTCCCCGCCCGGCTCGCAGCTGCGCGTCCGCGTGGGCGACGGATCGATCACCGCGGCCGCGATGGGCACCACGCCCGCCGACTAACCCACCAGACGACACCCAACGGGAGCGAAAAGCATGAGCGAGAACACCTTCGGAAGCGGACGCGGCGGCGACAGCGCCCTGCCGGATCCGTCCACCCTGACCTACGAGCAGGCCCGCGACGAGCTCGTAGAGACGGTCAAGATCCTCGAGCTGGGCCAGATGAGCCTGGACGAGTCCCTCGCCTACTGGGAGCGCGGCGAGGCGCTGGCCAAGCGCTGCGAGGTGCTTCTCGACGGCGCCGCCAAGCGCGTCGAAGAGACCATCGGCGAGGCCGCGCCGGAGTCGGACACCGCCGCGGACTAGCCGCGGGCGATCGGCGCCGTCTCCAGCGTGCGGGCGATCACGGCGCTGTGCTCCTCGTCCGAGCCAGCCCCGGTGATTAGCAAGCGGACGTCGCCGGCGTCGACGGCCCAGACGTCGCGCACCTCGGCGTCCCCGGAACTGTAGACGCGGGCCTCGGTGCCGCCGACGTCGACGGAGCGCTCGAAGGAGCGGGGTGAGGAGTCGGCGCCCGCGATGGCGTCGTCAAGCGCTGCCCCCGTCTGCGTGAGCTGGATGTAGCCCTGCTCCGGGGTGACCCACCCGACGACGGGGGCGGGCGCGCCGCCGATCACCGAGCGGCGCGCGGAGTTCGTCGTCCACCCCTCGGGCATCTCCGGGTAGCGCACCGGGAAGTCGACGGCGCGGGCCTCGAGGTCGAGGAAGGCCTTCGCGTCGACCTTCTGCACCGGTCCGTCCTCGGGGGCGCCGGGGTTGAAGGAGCACATGCCGGTGAAACCGACGACGACGAGCATCGCGACGACGATGATCGCCACGTTGATCATCATGTCCCGGCCGTCCTGGAAAATGCGGGGTTTATTCTCGCCTGCCACGCGCACCAGTATGGCACGCCCCGCCTCCCACCCCCGTTAGTAGGTGGGGCCAGCGAATCCGGGTCCCCGAAGGTGGAAGAATGGAGTCAAGCGGGTGCCCGCAGGCACCCCCGCGCCGCCCGCGCGGCGTGCAACGAACTTTTTACAGCTCAGGAGGCTGCCTTCGATGACGGAAAAGTCTACGGAGTACCCGGATCGTAACCTCGCGATGGAACTGGTGCGCGTCACAGAGGCCGCCGCGCTCGCTTCCGGCCGCTGGGTCGGGCGCGGGATGAAGGAGTCCGGCGACGGCGCGGCCGTCGACGCGATGCGCAAGATGATCAACTCCGTCAACATGGACGGCATCATCGTGATCGGCGAGGGCGAGAAGGACGAGGCCCCGATGCTGTTCAACGGCGAGAACGTGGGCAACGGCACCGGCGCCCAGGTCGACATCGCCGTGGACCCCGTCGACGGCACCACCCTGATGGCCGAGGGCCGCCCGAACGCCATCTCGGTCATCGCCGCCGCCGACCGCGGCACGATGTTCAACCCGAAGGACGCGTTCTACATGAACAAGATCGCCGTCGGCGCCGAGGCCGCCGGCAGCATCGACATCACCGCGTCCGTCGAACACAACATCAAGGCCGTGGCCAAGGCGAAGGGCGTCAAGCCCGCCGACGTCACCGTCGTCGTCCTCGACCGCCCGCGCCACGAGCAGCTGGTGCGCGAGATCCGCGAGGCCGGCGCGAAGGTGCGCTTCATCGCCGACGGCGACGTCGCCGGCGCGATCGCCGCCGCCCAGGACACCAACTCCATCGACATCGCGATGGGCATCGGCGGCACCCCCGAGGGCGTCATCACCGCCTGCGCCATGAAGTGCCTCGGCGGCGAGATCCAGGGCCAGCTCGCCCCCCAGTCCGACGCCGAGCGCGAGGCCGTCCTCGCCGCCGGCCACGACCTCGACCGTGTCCTCGGGCTCAACGACCTCGTCTCCTCCGACAACTGCTACTTCGCCGCCACCGGCGTGACCAACGGCGACATGCTGCGCGGTGTGTCCTACCGCAAGACCGGGGCCACCACCCGCTCGCTGGTCATGCGCGCCCGCTCCGGCACCGTCCGCTACATCGAGTCCATCCACCAGCTGGCCAAGCTGCAGTCCTACTCGGTGATCGACTACTCCGACCCGACGGACTAGGAACCGAGGGCGCCACTCTGTCGGCCCCGCTGCCCCGCCGCACCGCGACGGGGCATAATCAATACCCGAACCGCTTCCGGACATTTACACGCAAAGGAAAGACATTCATGGCTGATCAGGAATACCGCATCGAGCACGACACGATGGGCGAGGTCAAGGTGCCCGTCGACGCCCTGTGGCGCGCCCAGACCCAGCGCGCGGTGGAGAACTTCCCCATCTCCTTCCGCCCCCTGGAGTCCCAGCAAATCCGCGCCCTCGGTCTGCTCAAGGCTGCCTGCGCGCAGGTGAACAAGGATCTGGGCAAGCTCGACGCCGAGAAGGCGGACGCCATCATCGCCGCGGCGAAGGAGATCGCCGACGGCAAGCACGACGACCAGTTCCCCATCGACGTCTTCCAGACCGGCTCCGGCACCTCCTCCAACATGAACACCAACGAGGTCATCGCGTCCATCGCGAAGGCCAACGGCGTCGAGGTCCACCCGAACGACGACGTCAACATGGGCCAGTCCTCCAACGACACCTTCCCGACGGCCACCCACGTCGCCGCCACCGAGGCCGCCGCCACCGACCTCATCCCGGCCCTGAAGGTCCTGCACGAGTCCCTGTCCAAGAAGGCCACCGAGTGGCACGAGGTGGTCAAGTCCGGCCGCACCCACCTGATGGACGCCACCCCGGTCACCCTCGGCCAGGAGTTCTCCGGCTACGCCCGCCAGATCGAGCTGGGCATCCAGCGCGTCGAGGGCGTGCTGGCCCGCCTGGGCGAGCTGCCCATCGGCGGCACCGCCGTGGGCACCGGCATCAACACCCCGGCCGAGTTCGGCGGCAAGGTGACCGAGGAGCTGGTCAAGCTCACCGGCATCGAGCACCTTTCCGAGGCGGCGAACCACTTCGAGGCGCAGGCCAACCGCGACGGCCTGGTCGAGTTCTCCGGCGCGATGCGCTCCGTGGCGGTGTCCCTGTACAAGATCGCCAACGACATCCGCCTCATGGGCTCCGGCCCGCTCGCCGGCTTCGGCGAGATCCACCTGCCGGACCTGCAGCCGGGCTCCTCCATCATGCCGGGCAAGGTCAACCCGGTGCTGTGCGAGACCGCCACCCAGGTCTCCGCCCAGGTCATCGGCAACGACGCCGCCGTGGCGTTCGCTGGCACCCAGGGCCAGTTCGAGCTGAACGTGTTCATCCCCGTGATGGCCCGCAACGTGCTCGAGTCCTCCCGCCTGCTGGCCAACACCGCCCGCCAGTTCGCCACCCGCCTCGTCGACGGCATCGAGCCGAACGTCGAGCGCATGAAGGAGCTGGCCGAGTCCTCCCCGTCCATCGTGACCCCGCTGAACTCCGCGATCGGCTACGAGGCCGCGGCCAAGGTGGCCAAGACCGCGCTCGCCGAGGGCAAGACGATCCGCCAGACGGTCATCGACCTCGGCTTCGTCGACGGCGAGAAGCTCACCGAGGAGGAGCTGGACCGCCGCCTCGACGTCCTGAGCATGGCCAACACCGACCGCAACTAAGCGGCCTCGCTAAGATAAGCCCCCAATTCTTCACCGACTGGGGGTTTTCTCATGGCCGATTCCTTTACCGAGCTGCGCGCCGCGGGCGGCTCCACGCGCCCGTGGACCGTCGGTGCCGTCGCCGTCCTCGTCGTCGCCTCCCTCGCCGCGCTGGCCGCGGCCGTCTGGACCCTGTCGCGCCCCGCCGATCAGCGCAGCGCCATCCCCCAGGTGGTCACGGTCACCGCCCAGCCCGGCACCCCGGCGGACGGCGGGGCGGGGCCGACGCCGGGCACCTACACCGGCTGGCTGTTCTCGGCGGGCCGGGCGGGCGAGTCCGGCTGGAACGCTGTGCTCACGCTGGCCCCGCGCAGCGCGACGCTGACCCACCTCAACGACGGCTGTACCGAGCTGCTGCGCCGCGGAGAAGACGGGCAGTGGTCGGCGCAGCCGCTGCAGAAGAAATGCCCCGCCGCCGGGGGCGCGTGGACCCTGGAGGAAGCGGAGCCGGGCGTCGTCGAGCTGCGTCGCGAGGACGGCGGAAACGCGCTGGTGGAGGGGTCGCTCTCGCTGGACGAAGGGCAGCAGTAGAGGCCCGATTGGCAAATTGTTGCACTGGGTGTAATCTCGCACTCTGTGCAAAACGAATGCTGCGGATCACGCGAACGAAAGCGGCGCGAGACGCGGCGGCGCATAGTTGACAAGGCGATGGAGCTCGTCGAGGCCAAGGGCTTCGAAAACGTCACCGTCGAGGACATCTGCGAAGCCGCCGACATCTCCCGGCGCACCTTTTTCAACTACATGGACTCCAAGGACGAGGCCGTCCTGGGGTCCTTCCCCTTCGAACTGACCGACACCGCCCTCGAGGCGATCGCCACCACCCCCTCAGACAACGTCCTCGACCTCGTGTTCTCCAACATCGAGGTCGTGCCTGACGTGCTCAGCAGGGAGCTCCTGCTGCGCCGCCGCGCCATCCTCCGGCAGCACCCCCAGCTCGCCGGGGCGGCCTACGAGAGGAAGAGCGAGACACTGACGCGGCTCGGGCGGGCCGTCGAGAAGCACCTGACCCTCTTCCCCGAGGACCGCAAGCTTGCCGACGCCCCCGTGAGCCTCGAGGTCAACGCCATCGTCAACTTCTTCTACGTCTCCGTGGCCATGTACCTCAGCAACCCGGACTTCCCCGCTCACGGGGGACCCGGAATCGAACCGCTGCGTACCGCCGCGCAGCTTCACACCGACCTGGCAAAGGAGCTTAAGTGGTAGAAACCAAGACCTCGCAGGGGCCGCACATCGGCCTCATCTTCACCGCACTCATGACCACCATGCTCATGAGCTCGCTCGGGCAGATGATCTTCTCCACCGCCCTGCCCACCATCGTCGGCGAGCTCGGCGGCGTCGACCACATGAGCTGGGTCATCTCATCCTTCCTGGTCACCATGACCATCGCCCTGCCGATCTTCGGCAAGCTCGGCGACGGGCTCGGCCGCAAGTGGCTCTACATCACGGGCATCGCCTTCTTCCTCGTCGGCTCGACGATGGGCGGGTTCGCGCACACCATGACGCTGCTCATCATCGGCCGCGCGATCCAGGGCTTCGGCGCCGGCGGCATGATGGTCACCTCCCAGGCGATCATCGCCGAGGTGGTGCCCGCCCGCGAACGCGGCAAGTACATGGGAGCAATGGGTGCCGTCTTCGGCGTCTCCTCCGTGCTCGGCCCCGTGCTCGGCGGCTGGTTCACCGACGGACCGGGCTGGCGCTGGGGGCTGTGGATGAACATCCCGCTCGCGCTTATCGCCATGTCGATCTCCGCGGCCGTCCTGAAGCTGCGCAGGGGCTCGACCGAGGGCCTGAACTTCGACTGGCTGGGCACCCTGTTCATGGTGATCTCCACCTCGACGCTCATCCTCACCACGACGTGGGGCGGCACCCAGTACGAGTGGACCTCCCCCACGATCCTCGCGCTGATCGCCGCGGCCGTCACCTCCGCCGCCCTCTTCGTCGTGGTCGAGCTGCGCGCCACCAACCCGCTCATCCCGATGACGCTGTTCCGCAACCGGAACATGGCGCTCACCACGGTCGCGGGCCTCGTGCTGGGCATCGCGATGATGGGCAGCCTCGGCTACCTGCCCACCTACCTGCAGATGGTCCACGAGCTCACCCCCACCGAGGCGGGCCTGATGATGCTGCCCATGGTCATCGGCATGCTGGGCACCGGCGTCGGCGTCGGCTTCCTCATCTCCCGCAGCGGGCGCTACAAGGTCTTCCCCATCGTCGGCATGGCCATCACCGCCTTCGCGCTGTGGCTCTTCTCCGGCCTGGAGGTGACCACCCCGCTGACCACCCTCGGCCTCTACATGTTCGTCTTCGGCTTCGGGCTGGGCCTGGTCATGCAGGTACTCGTGCTCATCGTCCAGAACTCCTTCCCGCTCTCCGTCGTCGGCACGGCGACCGCGGCGAACAACTTCTTCCGCCAGATCGGCGGCGCCGTGGGCGCCTCGCTCATCGGCTCGCTGTTCGTGCACAACATGACGCAGAACCTGCAGGATCGCCTCCCCGCGGCGCTCGCCGCGATGGGCCCGCAGGCCGCGCCCTACGCGGAGGCCTTCACCTCGGGCTCCGCGCGCCAGTCGCTCACCCCGGCGGCCGTGAGCCAGCTTCCCGACTCCCTGCGTGAGGTCGTGCTGTCCAGCTACAACGACGGGCTGACCCCGATCTTCCTGCTGATCCTGCCGCTGGCGATCGTGGCGCTGGTCCTCCTCCTGCCGGTGCAGGAGGATCCGCTGCAGGAGACCGTGGGCTGATCTCCGCGCCAACCCGGGGCGCTAGGGGCGCTGGCGCTTCTCCTCCGGCTTGGGCAGCAGCAGCTCGTAAATGTCGGTGTCGCGCCACTCCCCCTCCATGTCGCCGTAGGTCATCTTCGCCATGTGGTGGAAGGTGCCCACCTTCTGGAAGCCGCGGGAGATGTGCAGACCCGCAGAGCCCTCGTTCTCCGGGAAGATCCACGAGTGGATGGACCACTTGTCCAGCTCGATACAGGTTTCGATGAGCTTGTCCAGGAGCGCCCCGGACACGCCGCGGCCGCGGGCGTCGGGGTGGGTGTAGATGGAGTCCTCGACCACCCCGTGGAAAACGGAGCGGGAGGATGCCTTTGCGGCGGAAACCCAGCCGAGGATCTTCGCGTCGTCGTCTGCGTCGGCGGCGACGAAGACGGTTTCCATGATCTTCTTCGCGGTGAATTCTTCCCAGGTCGGGCCGGCCGTCTCGTAGGTGGCGTGGCCGGAGTTCAGGCCCATTTCGTAAATAGCCCGGACCTGCGGATAGTCGTCGGGGCGGATGGGACGGAGCATGAAACCGTTCTGAGGCATGGGGCCTATTTTTCACACCCGCGCCACGGCGTGCAACAGAGCAATTCAGGGCCCCTTTCGGGGCCCTGAATCAGCTGCGTGGAGGGTTACTTCTGGGTGACGTTGGCGGTGAAGATGCCGTCCGCCCCGCGAACCCACTCGATGGTGCCGTGCTCGAACTCCTGGGTCCAGCCGGTGCCGTCGGCGAGCTCCTCCTCGGGGGCCGTCGGGAAGCCGAGCGAGGAGTCCGCGCGGACGTTGGTCAGCCAGTTGTTGGAGATCTCGCCCCACGTCGGCGCGCCACCCGTGTTCTCGTTCCAGGTGACGTAGTGCTCGGCGTCGTAGGCGACGATCCAGCCGTTGGCGGTCTCCTCAACGGAGACGGGCTCGCCCCAGTCGGCGCCGTACTCCTCCATCGCGTCGGAGACGCCCTGCGGGACCAACGTGGTGGCGCCGTCGGCGGTGGTGACCTCCACGGTCTCGCCCTCGCCCTCCTTGGCGCTGGTCTCGGTGGAGGTAGCCGCCGTGTCGGACTCCTTGGCGGAGGTCGTGGTGGACACGCTCGTCTCCGTGGCGGTGTCCTCCACCGTCGAGGTCGAGGAGGAAGAGGAGGACCCCTCGTCGGAGGAGCAGGCTACAAGGCCGGTGGCGAGAGCGAGGGCCGCGGCTGCGCCGGCGAGCTTCTTGTTGAGGTTCATGATTACACCTTTCATGTAGCTTTCACTTTCCCCCAACCCTACGGGAAACTCCCTAGCGGCGCTTCCGGCGCCTTTTCTTCCCGGCCTCCTTCCCCGCGGGCCGGGCCACGCGCGAGGAGTTGAGGGTGCGCCCCTTGGCCACCCCGACGAAGTCCTGGATAGCCTCCGAATCGGCCGACTTGTCCCACACGAGCGCGATCGTGGTCGGCGCTGCCTCTGCGTCGAGCAGCTCGAGGGGAACCACCTGCTTCTTGGACAGCACCTTCAGCAGCGGCCGGGGCGCGTAGGCGACACCGACGTTCGCGGCGACGACCTGCAGGGCGCCGCGCAGCTGCTCCGCCTTCTCGGCGGTCATGCCCGGTGTGTAGGTGAAGTTGACGATCTCCCCCTCCAGGTCGTCGCGGCGCACCGCCTCCCCAACCTCGGCGTAGACGGAATTCTTGGGCACGGCGACGCCGGGGCTTTCGTCATAAAGCCTCACGACGTGGTGGCCGCTTCCCACCCTGTCGTCGGGGAGGCGGGCGAGCGCGAGGTCGGCCTCCCCGGCGGCGAGCTCGGCGAGGGGGTCATCGGAGCCGCTCGCCGCGAGCCCGTGCGAGGTGCCCGCCTCGTAGCGGCGCAGCCACTTGCCGGGTTCGGTGCCTGTGACGAAGGAGAGCCTGAGCATGGGTTAATGCTACCGTCATGGCCATGACTGATCAGCAGCCCTCAGGCACCGCAATGAAGCCCGCCACCGCGGCGAAGAAGCTCGGCATCTACCTCCCGGCCACCCCGCCCGAGTTCCAGGCGGGCGCCGTCACCCACGCCGAGCTGCGCGAGCTGCAGGCGAACCCGCCGCAGTGGCTGCAGGAGCTGCGCCTCAACGGGCCCCACCCGCGCCCCGAGGTCGCGCGGAAGCTGGGCATCAGCATCACGGCGCTCAAGGCCAACGGGATGGATGCGCCGCTGACCACGGAGGAGATCCGGGGGCTGCTGGCGGACCAGCCCGAGTGGCTGCGAACGGCCCGCACCACCCTGGCTCAGGAGCGCGGGCCCGTCGACGGGGACGAAGCCTAGAGCATCTTCCAGTCTTCGAGGTCGGGGTAGAGGGGGTACTTCTCGGCGAGCTTGTCGACGCGCCCGTGCAGCGCCTCGACGTCCGCGGCCTCGCCCTTGATCAGCAGCTCCGCGATGATCTCGGCGACCTCGCGGAAGTCCTCGGCGCCGAAACCGCGGGTAGCCAGGGCCGGGGTGCCGATGCGCAGGCCGGAGGTGACCTTCGGCGGGCGCGGGTCGAAGGGCACGGCGTTGCGGTTGACGGTGATGCCCGCGCGGTGCAGCAGGTCCTCGGCCTGCTGTCCGTCCATGTCGGAGTCGCGCAGGTCTACGAGCACGAGATGGACGTCGGTGCCGCCGGAGACGACGTCGATGCCCGCCGCCTTCGCATCCTCCTGGGTGAGGCGCTCGGCGAGGATGCGCGCGCCCTCGAGGGTGCGCTGCTGGCGATCCTTGAACTCGGGGGTGCCGGCGATCTTGAAGGCGGTGGCCTTCGCCGCGATGACGTGCATGAGCGGGCCGCCCTGCTGGCCCGGGAAGACCGCGGAGTTGAGCTTCTTGTGCAGCTCGAGGTCGTTGGTGAGGATGAAGCCGGAGCGCGGCCCGCCGATCGTCTTGTGCACGGTGGAGGACACGACGTGAGCGTGCGGCACCGGGGAGGGGTGCAGCCCCGCGGCGACGAGGCCCGCGAAGTGCGCCATGTCGACCCACAGGTAGGCGCCGACCTCGTCCGCGATGGAGCGGAACTCGGCGAAGTCCTCCTGGCGCGGGTAGGCGGACCAGCCGGCGATGATCACCTTCGGCTTGACCTCGCGGGCCTGCTCGCGCAGCTTGGCCATGTCGATGGTGTGGGTGTCCTTCTCCACCTGGTAGGCGGCGACGTTGTAGAGCTTGCCGGAGAAGTTGATCTTCATGCCGTGCGTCAGGTGGCCGCCGTGGGCCAGGTCGAGGCCGAGGATGGTGTCACCCGGCTCCGCCAGCGCCATGAGGACGGCGGCGTTGGCCTGGGCGCCCGAGTGCGGCTGCACGTTGGCGTACTGCGCGCCGAAGACCTCCTTGGCGCGCTCGCGGGCCAGGTCCTCCACCACGTCGGCGAACTCGCACCCGCCGTAGTAGCGACGGCCCGGGTAGCCCTCCGCGTACTTGTTCGTGAACACAGAGCCCTGCGCCTGCAGGACGGAGCGCGGGACGAAGTTCTCGGAGGCGATCATCTCCAGCGTGTTGCGCTGGCGGCCGAGCTCGTTGACGATGGCCTCGTGGACTTCGGGGTCGAAGGAGGCGAGATCCTGGTAGCGGAGGTCTTCAGACACGTGCACCGGGTCCTTTCCGTGGGTTCGTGACATTGGCTGCGCCCGAAAATAAGGGCAGTACCTTGCAGTATATTCACCGTCCCCGGCGCGGGCACCCAGTCTCCCGCCGAAGCCCGCCGGGTGCGACAATGGGGGCCATGTCCCGCGCTGTCGAATCCAGCCCGTACCTCGACTTCACCCGCGAGTCGTGGCGCCAGCGCCGCGCCGCGTGGCCCCAGGTGCTCACCGAAGAGGAGGTCACCCAGCTCAGCGGCATCGGCGAAAGCCTCGACCTGAACGAGGTCGCCGAGATCTACCTGCCCATCTCCCGCCTGATCCACCTGCAGGTGCTGGCGCGGCAGAAGCTCACCGCCGCCACGGAGACCTTCGTGGGCAGCCCCATGCACGTCCCCTACGTGATCGGGGTGGCGGGCTCCGTCGCCGTGGGCAAGTCCACCACCGCCCGCGTGCTGCAGGTGCTCCTGCAGCGCTGGGAGTCCCACCCCCGGGTGGACCTGGTCACCACCGACGGGTTCCTCTGGCCCAACGAGGTGCTCAAGGAGCGCAAGCTCATGGGGCGCAAGGGCTTCCCCGAGTCCTACAACCGGCGCAAGCTCATGCGGTTTGTCACGGAGGTCAAGTCGGGCAACCCCGAGGTCGTCGCGCCCGTGTACTCGCACAATGCCTACGACATCGTTCCCGAGGAACAGCAGGTGGTGCGCCAGCCGGACATCCTCATCCTCGAGGGCCTGAACGTGCTGCAGACCGGGCCGACGCTGATGGTCTCCGACCTGTTCGACTTCTCCGTCTACGTCGACGCCGCCACCGCTCACATCGAGCAGTGGTACATCGACCGCTTCCTAAAACTGCGCACCACCGCCTTCCGCCAGCCGGGCGCGCACTTCGCCCGCTTCGCGGACCTAAGCGAGGAGCAGGCCACGCGCGAGGCCCGCGAGATCTGGCAGTCGATCAACCTGCCGAACCTCGTGGAGAACATCCTCCCCACCCGAGTGCGCGCCTCGCTCGTGCTGCGCAAGGGTCCGGACCACTCCGTCGAGCGGGTCCGCATGCGCAAGCTCTAGCTTGTCGACGCCCTCACTTGCCGAAGCGCCGGGAGCGCTGCGAGTAGTCCCGCAGCGCGCGCAGGAAGTCGATCTTGCGGAACGCCGGCCAGTACGTGTCGGTGAACCAGATCTCCGAGTAGGCCGCCTGCCAGAGCAGGAAGCCGCTGAGCCGCTGCTCCCCCGACGTGCGGATGACCAAGTCGGGGTCGGGCTGCCCGGAGGTGTAGAGGTGCTCGGAGACCGACTCGATGGTGACCTTCCGGGCCAGCTCGGCGGCGGGGACCCCGGCGGCGATGTTGGCGTCGAGAAGCGAGCGCACCGCGTCGACGATCTCCTGGCGCCCGCCGTAGCCAACCGCGATGTTGACGCTGAGGCCGGGCTTGCCGGTGGTCGTCGCGGCGGATCTGCGCATCCGCTCGGCGACGTGCGCGGGGAGCAGGTCGAGGTGGCCGACGAGCTTGACGCGGCAGGTGTAGTTCTCGGTGGCGAGGTCATCGACCACCTCCGAGATGATGTCGAAGAGCAGCTCCACCTCCTCGGTGGTCCGCTGCAGGTTCTCGGTGGACAGCAGGTAGATGGTCACGACGTCGACGCCCATCTCCGCCGACCAGCGGACCAGCTCGCCAATCTTCGCCGCCCCGGCACGGTGGCCGTGCGAGATGTCCGTGAACCCCGATTCGCGCGCCCACCGGCGGTTGCCGTCGGCCATGACGGCGATGTGCTTGGGACGCGCCTTCCCGCGAAGCTCGCGCCTCAGGCGGGCCTCGTAGAGGGGGTACAGGATCTTCGCTAGCGCAGTCACTCCTCTACCCTAGCCTGTCGCGGCGGGTGCTTTAGAGGATGGTCTTGCGGCGCCTGTCGAGCACCCCGGCCTCAGCCATCGCCTGGTCCAGGGCCTCCTCGTCGAAGGGGTCTATGCCGTGCGCCTCGGCGAACATGCGTCTCCGATTGAAGCGCGAGTAGCGGCGGTGGAAGGCGAAGCCGATGAAGAGCACCACCACGAGCAGGACCACGAGGATGAGCAGGCCGATCGGGGACGCCTTACCGAACTCCGGGCCGACCGGGGTCTGCGGCGGCGCCTGCGCCACGATCCAGCCGGAGGCGTTCGCGAGCGCGGGGCTGATGACGGGGTTGACCATTTACTTCTCCTTTGCGGGCGCGGTCTTCTCCGCGCCGTCGATGCCGGCGAACAGGTCCGTCTCCGGCGTGTCGGCGGGCACGCGCGAGGCCGCCAGCTCGAACTCCTCGGTCGGCCACGCGCGCTGCTGGTCCTCCACCGGGCTGGCCAGGAAGGCGCCCGCCGGGTCGATCTGGGTGGCGTGGGCGGTGAGCGCGGCGGCACGCTGGCCGAAGTAGGCGCTGCACTCGATCCGGGTGGTCACGCGGCCCATGATGTCGGCCTGGTTGCCCTCCCAGCGCTGGATCATCATGCCGTAGGGGCTCTTCACGCCGCGCTCAAGGAGCATGCCGTGGAGCAGCTTCATGCGCTGCAGGATGAAGCCGTGCGAGTAGTACAGCTTCAGCGGGGTCCACGCCTCGCCGAGCTCGGGCGCGTAGTCCGGGTCGCCCGCCCGCTCCCAGGCGAGCATGGACACCTCGTGCACCTTGAGGTGGTCCGGGTGCGGGTAGCCGCCGTTCTCGTCGTAGGTGATGATGACGTGGGGGCGGAACTCCCGGATCACACGGACCACGTCGCGGCACACCGTGTCACTGTCCTCCAGCGCGAAGCAGCCCTCCGGCAGGGGCGGCAGCGGGTCGCCCTGCGGCAGCCCGGAGTCGGCGTAGCCCAGCCACTCGTGCTCGACGCCGAGCGCGGCGGCGGCGCGGGCCATCTCCTCCTCGCGGACCTTCATGATGTTCTCCAGCACGCCCGGTCGGTCCATGGCCGGGTTGAGGATGTCCCCGCGCTGGCCGTCCGTGCAGGTGAGCACCTTGACGCGGTTTCCCTCCGCGACGTACTTCGCCATCGTCGCCGCGCCCTTCGAAGACTCGTCGTCCGGGTGCGCGTGGATGGCCAGGAGGCGCTTGCCGCTCACAATGTCCTCCAACTTTCTAGGCTTTCGTAGGGGCTTTTCATTAACCCGATTCATCTTAGTACCATCGCAACTGAAGTCATTTTCCCTACTCGCGCACCGCCTGCGGCGCGTTCACCCGGAGGATTGCACCGCCCGTGTCCACACCGAGCTCTCCCCACACACCCCGCGGGGCATCCAAACCCGCCGCCAGCCGACGCACCTCCGCCCGCTACGGCGGCGCCTCCGCCGCGCCCGCGACCAGCGGCATCGGGGGGAAGATCCTCGCCGTGGCCATCGTCGTGGTGGTCCTGCTCATCGCCGTCGCCTACGGGCGCAACGTGATGGAGCGGCGCGCCATCCCCGTCAAGGCCGATTTCATCTCCCAGGAGGCGGTCGACGACGCAACGACCCGCCTGTGGATCGACGTGACGCGCAAGGACCCCTCCGTCCCCTCCTACTGCATCGTCACCGCGCTGAGCTACGACTTCGCTGAGGTGGGGCGCCGCGAGGTGGCCGTGCCCGCCGGCGGCGAGGAACTCACCCGCATCGGGGTGGACCTCCCGGTGCGCGAGCCGGGCGTGTCCGGGCGTGTCTACGGCTGCTCCGAGGACATCCCCTTCTACCTGGACACCTCCGCCACGCATTACGAGGCCCGCTGAGGCCGCACCCCCGCCCGTGGTACGATTCGCCTGTATATTTGCACGTTTCCTCCGCGGTGACCGCCCCGACCGGCGCGTACCCGCGCGACGTATTTTCTAGGGAAGGCCCACACCTCATGGCTGAAACTCAGCAGCAGTACATCACCCCGGAGATGAAGGCCAAGCTCGAAAACGAGCTGCAGGCGCTCATCGATAACCGCCCGAACATCGCGGCCGAGATCAACGAGCGCCGCGAGGAGGGCGACCTGAAGGAGAACGCGGGCTACGACGCCGCCCGCGAGCAGCAGGACCAGGAAGAGGCCCGCATCAAGCAGATCTCCGAGATCCTGGCCAACTCCACCACCGAGCGCGCGGGCATTGTAGAGGGCGTCGCCCTCGTCGGCTCCGTGGTGCACGTGTACTACAATGGCGACGAGAACGACAAGGAAACCTTCCTCATCGGCACCCGCGCCGCCTCCACGGGCAACAAGGACCTGGAGACCTACTCGGAGAACTCCCCCCTCGGCGCCGCGGTCGTCGGCGCCTCCGAGGGCGAGACCCGCACCTACACCGCCCCGAACGGGCGGGAGATTTCGGTCACCATCGTCAGCGCCGCGCCGTATGATTCGGTTAAGGCCTCCACGCCCCGCGCGCAGTAGTTCCCCGCGCCTCAGCGCGCAGCTGTCATTTCATATCCGGAACTTCACAAAGCTTAAGGACTGATCCGTGAACTTCACTTCCTCCCGCACAGCAGCGGCTGCCGGTTTCTTCGCAGTTGCAGCCCTCGGCCTGGCCGCCTGCTCCCCTCCCGGCCAGGTTGATTCGGCGCAAAAGGTGGACACCGCGACCAGCCAGAACCCCGGCTCCCTGAACGGCGGCACCGAGCAGACCTCCGGCGCCCAGTCCACCAACGTCGCGGGCGCCTCCTCCGCCAGCGCCTCCGCCAACCCGTCGGCCGTCCCGGCCGGGACGCTGCCGGTGCTGCGCAACTGCGGCGAGGCGTCGCAGACCCAGCCGGCGCGCATCGTGCTGTCCTGCGCGGACCAGAACGACTACCTGGAGAACATCACGTGGTCCGACTGGGGCACTGACCTGGCCACCGGCACCGGCACCCGCGTCACCGTGGACCCGGACCGCCGCGAGACCGACATCGAGGTCATCCTGGGCAACCCGCAGCTCGTGGACGGCGAGCTGCAGTTCACCACCGTCACCGTCGACGGCGCCAAGATCAACCCGGAGAGCAACTACCGCTAACCGGCAGACAAAGAACCCCGCCTCTCTGTTCGGAGGCGGGGTTCTTTTTGTGCTTCGTGTCGGCGAGACTAGTCGCGGTTGAAGTAGGACAGCAGGCGCAGGATCTCGGTGTAGAGCCAGACCACGGTCACCGCGGGGCCGAGGGCGACGCCCCGGCGCTGTTCGCCCACGCCTCGCACCCGGACGTCGGACCCCGCGCCGGCTGTCCCGCGCACACGAGCTTGGAGGAGAGTCGGCGCTCCATCACCGACGTCTTATCCGGACCCGACACCTACGCGATCACGCTCGGCGGCGGGCCGATCGGGTGCGTTGCGCTGCACGAGGGGGAGGTCCCGGAGCTGGGCTATTGGGTGGCCGCGCCGTACTGGGGCCGTGGCATCGCCACCGAGGCGGCGGCCGCGTTGGTCGAGCACACCGATTACCCCCTCATCGTCGCCTCGCACGCGGAAGGCAACGTCGGTTCGCAGCGGGTTCTGCTCAAACTCGGGTTCCGGTTTACGCACACGGGTGAGAAGTGGCTGGCCCCGCTGGGCGTTTCGCGTCCGTCGCGGTTCTATACTCTGTCGCGATGAGCACCCCAACGATTGTGTGGTTCCGCGACGACCTGCGGCTGGCCGATAACGCCGCCTTGACCTGGGCGGCCGAGCGCGGCCCCGTCGTGGGGCTCTACGTCCACGAAACGGTGGGCCGGAGCCTCGGCCGGGCGGCAGCGTGGTGGCTGCGCCGCAGCCTCGATGCTCTGCGCGAAGCCTTGCCCGCCCCGCTCATTGAGCTCGAGGGCGACCCGCGCGAGATCGTCCCCCGCTTCGCCCGCGAGCTCGGCGCGGCGGTGACGTGGAACCGCCGCTACTACCTCACGGACGTCGATGCCGCGGTTAAGGAGGCCACCGGCGCCGTCTCGCACCCCGGCTACCTGCTCACAGAGCCCTGGGAGGTGCGCGCAAACCCGTACCGCGTCTTCACGCCGTTCTTCAACGCCGCGCGCAGTTTGCTTCTCGACGCCCCTCCCACGCCCCTTCCCGTCCCCGACATCACCCCGGCCGACATTGACCCCGCCACGGTGGACGCACCCGGCGAGCCCGCGTGGGCCGCTACGCTTGCGCAGCACAACACGCCCGGCGAAGACGCGGCCCGCGCACGCCTCGCCGAGTTCATCGCCTCCAGCGCCGACTACGACAACAACGCCCTCGACGGTCTCACCTCGGGCTTGTCACCGCACCTGCGCTTCGGCGAGATCAGCCCCGCCGAGGTGTGGCTCGCAGCCGTCGACGCGGGGGCGTGGGCGTTCGCGCGGCAGCTTCTGTGGCGCGACTTCGCCTGGCACCGCTACTACCACGTGCCCAAGATGGAGACGAAGAACGTCCGCGAGAAGTTCGACCGCTTCGACTGGGAGTGGACACCCAACGCTGTGCCCGGCACCACGGCCGCGGCGTTCGCGCAACCCGAAATGGACCCCGGCGCCCAGCACCTGATAGAGCTCGCGGCGTGGCAATCGGGGCGCACGGGCATCCCGCTTGTCGACGCCGGGATGCGCGAGCTCTGGGCGACCGGGCGTATGCACAACCGGGTGCGCATGGTCACCGGCTCCTGGCTGACAAAGAACCTTGGCATCCACTGGCGCCACGGCGAGGAGTGGTTCTGGGACACGCTTGTCGACGCCGACGCCGCCTCCAACGCGTTCAACTGGCAGTGGGTCGCGGGCTCCGGTGACGACGCCGCGCCGTACTTCCGCATCTTTAACCCGCTGACGCAGGCGGAGAAGTTCGACCCGCACGGCTCCTACGTCGCGCGCTGGCTGCCCGATACCGCCGACTACCCAGAGCCGATGGCGGACGTGAAGCAGTCGCGGCTGCGGGCTCTAGCGGCCTACGACGACATTAAGAACGGTTAAGGCGCGCGATTTCGCCGGTCAGCACGGTCGCGAAGGCGCACCACAGCGGGTAGGGGGCGAGCAGCAGCCCGCGCGTCGGCGAGCGGCGGTGCGCGCGGCGCACCAGGTCGGCTGAGGAGGCTGCGAGGGCGCCTGCCCAGAGCGTCGACAAGCGGCGGGCTCGCGAGCGGAAGAACACACCGCTCCAGCCGGCGTTGAGGACGAGATTCCCCGCGAGCGCGAGGGCGTCGTTACGCGCGGCGCGGGGCTCGCCCTCCTCCAGCGAATCGGCGATGGTGGTGGTGGCGATCACGGCGATGTCGATGTAGAGCAGAGTCCACACGATGGGAAACGCCGCCGCCGGGGGCTGCCAGGAGGGCTTCTTCAGCCGCGCGTAGCGGGCGGATTTCGGGTTGGTCAGAAGTGAGCCGGCGACGGCCGTGGCCAGCACGCCGAGGTGCACCGCGTTGGCGATGCGCCCGTAGCGCGCGGGGTGGGTGCCGCGCGCCGCGATCTCGACGGCCTCCTCGAAGGACTGGTTTCCGCCCTCGGGCGTGCCCACCAGCTTTTCCAAGTCGCGCTCCTTGAGCACGGTGTCCGAGGACACGGAGTCGAAAATCGGCAGGATCTCCTTCATCGACAGCGGCGTGAGCACGGACAGGCCGAAGGACGCGAGGCGACGGGTCATGATGGGCGCCGAGAGGAACGGCCTGCGACGCACGCCGACGACCTGGGTGTAGCGCTGCATCATATCCACGTACGGCATGGTGTCGGGCCCGCCGATGTCGAACGTGCGGTCCTGCTCAGCAGTCAGATCGGCCGCAGCGACGAGGTAGTGAACGACGTCGCGCACAGAGATCGGGGTGATGCGGTTGGTGATCCACTTCGGCGCCGCAAAAGTGGGCACGCGCTCGGAAACGTGGCGCAACAGCGCGAACGACAGCGAACCGTCGCCGATGACCACGCCCGCCTGGAGGGCCGCCGTGGGCACGCCAGCGGCGCGCAGCTCCTCGCCGACGCGCACGCGCGACTTCAGGTGCTCGGACATGTCCTCGTTGTCCGGGTGGAGCCCGCCGAGGTAGACGATCCTGCCGACGCCTTGCGCCGCGGCTACTTCGCCGAACTGGCGCGCCATCTTCGCCTCTTCCTCGGCGAAGCCGCTGCCCGACGACATCGAGTGCAGCAGGTACCAGGCGCAATCGACGCCGTTGAGCGCGCGGTCGACGTCAACCTTTTCGGCGGCGTCGCCCTCGACGATCTCGACCTCCCCAGTGTCGAGGTAGCGTGCCCAATCCATGGTCAGGGCCTTGTCGCGGCTGCGGCACAGGCAGCGCACCTTCCAGCCGCGTTCAACAAGGGCTTCGACGACGCGCTGGCCAATAAAGCCGGTTGCGCCGGTAACGAGAGCAAGTTTCATGCTGTTGAGTTTATAATTTTTAGCGATGCCACTTCCCAAGTACGCTTTCGTGGTCCCCTGTCTGCTCGGCGCGGCAGGGTTGTTCACCGCGCGCCTTGCCGGCGACGGCACCCCCGGCTTCTACGTCGCCACGGTGATCACCGCGATCGTGTACGCGCTGACGTGGTGGTACATGGGCTCGCGCCGCGCCTTCGCCGGCCCCCACGTGGCTTCGGAGATCGCACGCGGCGTCGCCATCGGCGCCGTCCTTGCCGTCGTGTTCGTGGCCGGCGCGGTGATTGTCAGCCGGATCCCGGCGCTGGCGGAGCCCGTGAGCCAGTTGCTCTCCACCACGGAGCGCGGCGGCATCGTGCCCACCCTGTTCGTCCTGCTCATCAACGGCATTGGCGAGGAGCTGGTCTACCGCGACGCGGTGCCGCGCCAGCTGCCCCCCGACCGCCGCGCAGTCGTGTCCATCGCACTGTACTGTCTGGTCACCGCCGCGATGGGCGTGTGGCTGCTGATCCTCGCCGCCGCGGTGATCGGCGCCGTCTCCTACTACGAGGCCGCGCGCAGTAAGCGCCTCTACTCATCCATCGCGCTCCACCTCACCTGGAGCATCGGTATGCTGTTTATCCTGCCGTTGTTCTTCCGCTAGGAAAGCCATGCCCCCTTCGCCGACCACCGTCGCGCTCGTCATCCCGTGCCTTGACGACGCCCCCCTCCTGGCGCGCTGTCTGGCGAGCGTCGATAAGCAAAAGCGGCCCTTTGACCACGTCATTGTGGTGGACAACGGCTCGAGTGACGACTCTGCCGCGGTGGCGCGCGCCCACGGCGCGATTGTGGTGGCCGAGCCGCGGCGCGGGGTGACGTGGGCGGCGCGCGCGGGTTATGACGCGGCTGCCGCGCGCGGGGCCGACCTCATCGTGCGCGTCGACGCGGACGTCGAGCTCGCTCCCAATTTCTGCGCCCGCTGGCTGCACGCCTGGGCCGACGCGTCGGCGTCAAAACTAGTCGTGGGGCTTACCGGCGCGGCGCGCTTCGACATCCCCGGCTTGCGCGGGCGGCTGCTCAGCGCCGCGTACCTGCGCGCATACAGATACAGTGTCGGCTCGGCGCTCGGCCACGCGCCGTTTTTCGGCACTAACTGCGCGTTCTCAGCAAGCTGGTGGGATCAAATCCGCGACTCGATCGATTCGAGCGACACGTTCGCGCACGACGATATGCTGCTTTCCTTTGCGGTGCGCGCGAACGAAACCGTACTGTACCGCCCGGACATTTCCGTGGCGATGGACGCGCGGGCGCTGCGCGGTGCCCGCCAGCTCGCGCGCCGCTTCGCGCGCGGGATGTACTCAATGCGCAAGGGCTTTTCCACCTCACCCCCGCAGCGTCGTCTCCTCGAGCGCGTATAGGGTCACTATTATGCATTCCCCCTCAATGCTGAGGCGTTACGACGCCATGTGCGAACGCGTCGCCGGAGACGTCATCGCGCACTACTCCACGAGCTTTTCGCTGGCGACGCGGTTCTTGGGCCCCCAGGTCCGCGCGGACGTGCGGAACCTGTACGCGATGGTGCGCATCGCCGACGAGATCGTCGACGGCGCGGCCGATGACCACGCCGCCGAGCTCCTCGACGCCTACGAGGCCCAGGTCGTCGCCGCCCCGCACGCGCGCTTCCACACCGACCCGGTGATCCACGCCTGGGCGTTGAGTGCCCGGCGCTGCCGCTTCTCCGAGGACCACGTGCGCGCGTTCTTCGCGTCGATGCGCCGCGACCTGAACCAATCCACCTACGACCCAGCCGACTTCGACGCCTACGTCTACGGCTCTGCCGAGGTCATCGGGCTGATGTGTGTGGCCGCGTTCGTGGCGGACGAGCCCGTCACCGCCACGCAGCGCGCCGAGCTGGATAACGGCGCTCGCGCGCTGGGCTCAGCGTTTCAGAAGGTCAACTTCCTGCGCGACCTCGCCGAGGACCGCGACGACCTGGGCCGCACCTACTTCCCCCAGCTGCGCGGCCGCGGAATCGACGACGCGGTCAAGGCCGAGCTTGTCGACGACATCCGCGCCGACCTCGCACGTGCCCGCCGCGCCATCCCGCTCATCCCCTCCTCAGCGCGCGGGGCCGTCGCCGCCGCGGAAGCACTGTTTAGCGAGCTCACCGAGCGTATCGACGCCACCCCTGCCGCCGCCCTGGCCACCACGCGCGTGTCCGTCCCGCGCCACCGCAAGTTGTACCTGACCGCCCGCGCCGTAAGGAGAAACCGTGGCTAACCGCACCGCTATCGTGATCGGGGCCGGCGTCGCCGGCCTTGCCACCGCCGCCCTGCTCGGCCGCGAAGGCTACGACGTCACCGTCGTCGAGCGCCTCGGCTCCTGCGGGGGCCGCTCGGGCGAAGAGACCGTCGAGGGCTACCGCTTCGACACCGGCCCGTCCTGGTACCTGATGCCCGACGCCTTCGACCACTTCTTCGCGCTGTTTGGCAAGCGCACCGCTGACCTTCTCGACCTGGTCGAGCTGACCCCGGCCTACCGCCTGTTCCCGGAAAACGCCGAGCCCGTCGACGTCATCTCTGGCCGCGAGGAGGCCATCGCGCTTTTCGACGCCCTGTCGCCCGGCGCCGGCCCCGCCTTAGGCGACTACCTGGATTCTGCCCGCGACACCTACGAGATGGCGGTCGAGCGCTTCCTGTACACCACGTTTAGCTCTCTGCGCCCGTTTTTCTCGCGCCGGCTCACCGACCTCGCTCGCTTGCTGACGGTGCCGCTAGACAAGTACGTCGCCGCGCGCTTTCACAACACGCGCCTGCGCCAGATCCTGACGTATCCGGCGGTGTTTTTGTCCTCGCACCCGGCGCGCACCCCGTCGATGTACCACCTGATGAGCCACACGGATTTGGTCCAGGGGGTGAAGTACCCGCAGGGCGGGTTCGCGGCCGTCGTCGATGCGCTTGAAGCCCTGGCGCGCGACAACGGCGCCTCAATCCGCCTGAACTCGGATGTCACCGCTATCTCCTACGCTGGCTCGCGCGCGACCGGGGTGCGCCTGGCCAGCGGCGAGACCATCGAGGCGGATATAGTCGTCTCCGCCGCGGACCTGCACTTCACCGAGACGCGCCTGCTGCCGCCGGCGAAGCGCACCTACCCGGAAAAATGGTTCGGCTCCCGCGATCCGGGCCTGGGTACGGTGCTCCTCATGCTGGGCACCGACGTGAAACTGCCTCAGCTGGCCCACCACAACCTTTTGTTCAGCGAGCACTGGGACGACGACTTCGACGCGGTGTTTGACGGGCCCGTCGCCACGCGGCCTCTGAACTCCTCGCGCTCGATTTATGTCTCCATGCCTTCCGCGACGGACCCGTCCACCGCCCCGCCGGGTGGCGAGAACCTGTTCGTCCTCGTGCCGGTGCCCGCCGCTTCGGAGTTCGGCCACGGCGACATGTACAACGACCGCGCCTCCGCTGCCGTCGACGCGATTGCTGACGCCGCGATCGAGCAGATCGCCGAGTGGTGCGACACCCCCGACTTGCGCAAGCACATTCGTGTCCGCCGGAGCCTCGGCCCGAGCGACTTCGCGCAGCGCTACCACGCCTGGTCGGGCGGCTCCATCGGCCCGGCGCATACCCTGCGCCAGTCCGCGTTCCTGCGCGGCAAGAACGTCTCCGCCAAGCTGGACAACCTCTACTACGCGGGGGCAACAACCGTGCCGGGCGTCGGCGTGCCGATGTGCCTGATCTCGGCCGAGAACGTGATCAAGCGTCTGCGCGGCGACCGCTCCCCTGGCCCCCTGCCGGAGGAGTTCTAATGGCCTTCGCGTACCTGACGTTTCTGCTGCTCAGCATCGTCTGCATGGTGCTGTGCGACTGGCGGTTCACGCTCGCGTTCTTCGCCGACGCACGCCGCGCCGCGCTGCTGTCGGCTGCGGTGGTCGCGCTGCTTCTGCTGTGGGACGCGCTCGGCATCGCCACGGGCACCTTCTTCCGCGGCGACTCCCCGTTCATGATCGGCGTCGAGCTCGCGCCCGAAATGCCTCTTGAGGAGCCGATCTTTTTGTTCTTCCTGACCTACCTCACGCTGAACGTGACCTCCGGCGCGCGAAAGGTGGTTGGCCCGTGACGTACCTGTTGATCAGCCTCCCGTTTCTGCTGGGGGCAGCGGTGCTGTGGGTGGGGCGTCGTCACGCGTATGCCTCCCAGTTCAAGGTGACCGCGATCGTGGCTGCGGTGTTGCTGACGCTGACGATCGTGTTCGACAACCTGATGGTCGCCGCAGGCCTGGTGGAGTACGACGGCGCGAACAACCTCGGCATTTACCTGGGCCTTATCCCCGTCGAGGACCTGTTCTACACCGTGTTCGTCTGCCTCGTGGTCACCGCCCTGTGGCCGGGGAAGGCCTCATGATCCGCGCCATCCTTGCCGCATCGCGGCCGATTAGCTGGGTCAATACCGCGGTGCCTTTCGCCCTGGCCTACCTGCTGGACACCAGCCGTTTCGACTGGCTCCTGCTCGTCGGCTTCGTGTTCTTCCTCATCCCGTACAACATCGCGATGTACGGCATCAACGACGTGTTCGATTACGAGTCCGACATTCGCAACCCGCGCAAGGGCGGGATCGAGGGCGCCGTGCTGCCGAAAAGCCTGCACTGCCCGTTACTCATCGCAGCGGGCGTGACGACGCTCCCCTTCGCGCTCGTCCTCTACGCCGCAGGCACCTGGGCCTCAGCGCTCTGGCTCACGCTCGCGCTGTTCGCGGTCTACGCCTACTCGGCCCCGCCGTTTCGGTTCAAGGAAACTCCCGTCCTCGACTCGGTGACGTCCTCGGCCCACTTCACAGTGCCAGCGCTGGTTGGCGCCACGATAGCCGACCCCGCGGTTTCCCGTGGGTTCTGGCTGGCCACGGCCGCGTTTCTCTTGTGGGGGATGGCGAGCCACGCGCTTGGCGCCGTCCAAGACGTCGTCGCCGATCGCGAGGGGGGCCTGAGCTCGATTGCGACAGGGCTCGGTGCCCGGCTGACCACTCGGCTGGCCTGCGGCGGGTACGCCATCGCTGCCCTACTGTGCTTCGCCCTGCCCGTCCCGGGCTGGGTCGTGGGTGTGCTCGGGCTCGGCTACGCCGCGAATGCGCTGCGCTTTGCCAACGTCACCGATGAGACGTCGGCCGATGTGAACCGGGCATGGCGAGTGTTTCTGTGGCTGAACTTCGCCACTGGCGGTGTGATCACCATTGCCGTGCTCTTTTTCCTGTTTCCGCCCTCGTTTTAGGATAGCTTGGGGCGCAAACATAGTATGCGTGCCCACACGATAGCCCTTAACCTGTGCGCCGCCCTCGCGTGCGCGCCCCTCGCCCAGGCCTCGCCGATCTACGATTCGGAGCTTATTGTCCCCGCACCCCAGGGCGCTGCCGGGACGCTGCTCGCGACCACCCCGCTTGACCCGAACGTGGGGCTGGGCAGCGCGGCGGCGCAGTATCGCTTCGCCTACACCACCACCAACCAGCACGATGCGCCCGCCGTGTCCACTGGGATGATCTTCGTGCCCCGCGGTAGGTCAAGTCCGGTGGTGTAGTGAGTTCACCGGTCAGGATCAGGCGTGCTGCCCCGTCTTCGGAGATGTTGTTCTCTTGTGCAACCTGTGCGCGGTAGTGCCGGATCAACGCGTGGGTGGTGTTGTCGCACTCAATCGTGGTGCCCGAGCGCGCACCGAGTTCATAGTCGTGGGCCACGAACGCATCCTGTGGGCGGGTGCGGCGGGTGCGTTTAGCCGCGTCGTACCTCACGGTCGTGTCCAGCTCGGCAATCAACCGTCTCAGCCGGTGCGTGATGGCTTTTGGTGTCAACAACGGTTGGTTGGGTTTCGCGGCGGCAAACACCTCCACCAAGTACGCGTCAAGACGGGCATACACCTCAGCGTCAACGTCGGGGCCCAGCTCCGCAATGGCGGTATCAATACCGGCAAGGCGTGTGATATCCAGCAGGCGTGTGGTGTGTTGAATCTCGCGTAGCCCCGGTAGGTCGCCTAGGGCGTGTTTCATAAAATTTTGAGCCATGCGACGGCGGCAGCGATGACGACGCCTGCCCGGTAGACGAGTGCGTGTTTGTCGTATCGGGTTGCCAGGCCGCGCCACTGCTTGAAGTTACAGAACCGGCGCTCGACGACATTGCGGCCTTTGCACGAGACGGTGTCGAATGCCGGTGGTCTGCCGCCGCGGGATCCTTTGCGTTTGCGGTTGGCGATGCGGTCTGCAGGCTCGGGGATCGTCGCGGTGATACGGCATTTGCACAGATAGTCGCGTACCTGACGGGATGACTAGGCTTTGTCGGCGCGAAGTTCATCCAGGCGCGTTCGCCGTCGCCCGCAGGTACGCGGCACGCGCAGGTTTTCCAGCAGGGGGACGCACATCGGGTTTCCCCCACCCTGGCCGGGCCCGATGAGCACCACCAGCGGCATGCCGTTGCCGTCGACGAGGGCGTGAATTTTTGTCGACAGCCCGCCGCGTGATCGCCCAAAGGCATGGTCGGCGGGCTCGTTAGGCGCATTGCTGTAATTCGACCCAGCCTGCTGTGTGGCGGGTGATGTTCGTCGCGTGCTGGTGGGCGCGGTTGATCGTGGAGTCCACGCTGACCGACCAGTCGATTTTGCCTTCGGCGTCGGCCTGCGCCAGGAGCCGGGTCACAATCACATCCCACGTCCCGTCGCAGGCCAGGCGGTGGTGCCACCGGTGGACGGTTTGCCAGGAGCCGAATCATTCCGGCAGGTCCCGCCAGGGAATACCGGCGCGCAGCCGGGAGGAGAATGCCTTCAACGGTGCGGCGAGGGTCCGAGAAAGGACAACCTGGCCTTCCGGTGGGTTTGGGCAACAGGTCAGCAAACAAGTCGAACTAGGAATCCGTGAGCATCTGGAAACGCGACATACGACACGGCGTCCCACACACTCGCCACCCCCAATATGAGACACGCCCTAGTCGCGGTTGAAGTAGGACAGCAGGCGCAGGATCTCGGTGTAGAGCCACACCACGGTCACCGCGAGGCCGAGGGCGACGCCCCAGGCCATGTTCGCCGGCGCGCCCGTGCGCACCAGGCGGTCGGCCACATCGAAGTCCTGGAGGAAGCTAAGCGCCGCAAGAACAATGCAGACCAGGCCGAAGATGATGGACAGCGTTCCGCCGTCGCGAAGCGGGTTGAGCGGCGTGAAGATGGCGAGCAGGAAGTTGCCCAGGGCCATCACGGCAACGCCGATGATCGCGCCGGTGAGGATGCGGTTGAAACGCGGGGTGACGCGGATCGCGCCCGTCTTGTAGACGAAGAGCATGCCGAAGAACACACCCAGGGTGCCCAGGATCGCCTGGAAGATCATCGCGCCGGCGTTCGCCCCACCGATCATGTAGCCGCTCAGGATCAGGGAGAAGCCGCCGACGAAGAGGCCCTCGAAAACCGCGTAGGTGAGCGTGACGGCCTTGCTGCCGAACTTCCGGCCGAAGGAGTGGACCAGCACCGTAATAAAGCCGCCGATCGCGCCGACGAAGGTGAGAATCATCGCCAGGCCCTCGTTGCCCGCGGCGGCGAGGCCGAAGTTGAGCACCGCAAACAGGACGATGACGCCGAGGGTGATGCCGGACTTGGTGACCACGTCGTCGATGGTCATCGGACGCTCCGCGTCGAGGCCAGCCGAGGGGGCGGGCGCGTAGCCGTAGCCGCCGCGATCCTGCGCCCCGGGGAGAGAGTTCAGCACGGGGTTATTGGTTTTCACTGTGCCCGTTTCCTTTCATCATGGGTTCACATCTTCCGGGGGTGACGCCGGCTCGCGCCGGGGACGTCACTCCCCATCAAACTCAGACACTGGGTACAACGCCGCGGATCCGAGAATAGTTCCCGCTTAGTTTCCAGTGGCACACATAAGTCGGCGGCGAAACGTCCCTGCCGCGCGGCGGCGGGGATCTACCATGCACCTATGGGTATCTTTGCCGCCGGGCCGCAACGCCGCCGCGGCCCTCGCGTCGGGGGCGACGCGCTCCTCGCCCGCCTCGCCGAGCAAGCGACGCACACCGACCCCTTCACCTTCTCCTATCCGGGCCGCGCCGAGGTGGAGGTGCTTGCCCACTTCTGCTACGAGCCCCTCCCCCACGTCCTCTACACCACCTTCGGCCTGTCCCGCGTCGCCTCGACCGTGCCGGTGGCCGGACTGCAGTACGAGCTCAGCCTGCGCACCCCCGCGACGTCTCCCCTGCCGCTCCAGTGGCCCGCCGACGCCCTCGCCCACATGAGCGCCCACGTCCGCCGCACCGGCCGGGCCATCGAGCCGGGGCACTACATGGAGCTGCCCCGGACGAGAGACGGGGCAGTGGCGGGGTTCAGCTTCGTCGCCGACCCCGTCCTCGGCGACGTGGACACCGCCACCGGCACCGTGCGCTACACCTACGCCGTCGGCCTCACCGCCCGGGACCTGCAGGACGCGCTGGCATGGGACCCGCTCAAGTTCACCGGCGAGCTCGGGGAGGTCTTCCCGCTCGGGCTCACCGACCCGGGCCGTCCGTCCGTGCGCGACAACGCCGCGGCGCGGGCGCGGGTGGAGGCCGGGGTGGCAGCTGAGGGGTCGTCGATAAGCGCTGTCGAAGTGAAGTACCTGGATGTGGCGCCGGGGAGGGTGGACATGGACCCCGCCGGAGCGCGCGCCCTGCTGCGGGCGATGCGCGGGCGGCTCACGTTCGGGCGCGCCTTCGCCCTGGTGAAATCCGGGGGTGGCGCGACGTGGCTGCGCTTCTCCCCTGACAGGCCGACGCAGGCGGGCGAGGGGTTCCTGGATGTCGGGGCGGCGGGGCCGCTCGCCGACGAGATCCTTGCTGTGCTCGACACCGCCCCGGGCACGTACCCCCTGCGCACGGCGCCGCTGGAGATCCGGGTCATCGACACCGAAAGCTGACCCCCTCGCATGCGCGAGTCCCTATACTTCACGGTGGACGAGACACCCGGCGCAGTGAGGGAGGGCACCCATGACCCGCAGCCTTGCGTTCCTGCTGCCCTGCGCAGCCGGCGCGGCCGGACTCTACGCGGCCCGGCGCGCCGGCGACGGCACCCCCGAGTACTACGCGCTCACCCTTGCCGTGGCCGCGGTATACGCCGCCGCGTGGGCAGCGTGGGGCGACCGCTCGGCCCTCTCCGGCAGGGGCGCCGCGGCGCAGCTCGCTGGCGGGGTCGGCGCGGGGCTGGCGCTCGCCGTGGTCTTCTTCGCCGGGGCGCTCGTGGCCAGCCGCATCCCCGCGTTTGCAGAGCCCGTCTCGGTGCTGCTGTCCACCACGCAGCGCGGAGGCCTCGCGCCGACGCTCGCCGTTCTCGTGCTCAACGGCATCGGTGAGGAGCTGGAGTACCGCGACGTCGTCCCGCGCCAGCTCGCTCGGGGCGGCTTCGTCCGGGCGGGGCTGCCCGCTGCAGCGGCGTCCGTGGGCATCTACGTCCTGATGACCGTCGCGATGGGCGTGCCGCTGCTCCTGGTCGGCGCGGCGGCGCTGGGCGCCCTGTGCCAGTGGCTCGCCTGCCGCACCGGGCGTCTCTGGGCCCCCGTCGGCGCGCACCTGGCGTGGAGCACCTCCATGCTCCTCGTGCTTCCCTTGTTCTTCTAACCCTCCGGCCCCGTCAACCGCACTGACCACACGACACACCCAATAGATTGGTAGCCCATGATTGAATTTCGCGGCGTGAGCAAGACCTACCCCGGATCCACCGCGCCTGCCGTGGAGAATTTCACCCACGCCGTCGGGCGGGGGGCGACGACGGTCTTCGTCGGGCCCTCCGGCTGCGGCAAGACCACGCTGCTTCGCATGGTCAACCGCATGGTCGCGCCGGACGGGGGCCAGGTCCTCGTCCGCGGCAGGGACGTGGCCGGGGTCGACCCGGTCGAGCTGCGGCGCAGCATCGGCTACGTCATGCAGCACTCCGGGCTCATGCCGCACCGCACGGTGCTGGACAACGTGGCGGATATCGCGGCGTTGGGTGGGGCGTCGAAAAGCGAGGCGCGCACGCGCGCGGCGGAGATGCTCGAGCTGGTCAACCTCGAGGCGAACCTGCACCGGCGCTACCCGGCGGAGCTGTCGGGCGGGCAGGCGCAACGCGTGGGCGTGGCGCGGGGGCTGGTGACGCGGCCCGACATCCTCATCATGGACGAGCCCTTCGGGGCCGTCGACCCCGTCGTGCGCCGCGGGCTGCAGCGCGAGGTCCTGGCGCTCAAGGAGCGGATGGAGACGACCGTGCTGATGGTCACCCACGACGTCGACGAGGCCTTCCTGCTGGGCGACGACGTGGTCATCCTCGGTCGGGCGGCGCGCATCGAGCAGGAGGGTGCCCCGGCCGACATCGTGGCCCGCCCCGCCAACGCGGCGGTGCGCGAGTTCATCGGCGCCGACGAGCGCGAGCTGAGCGTGGTGCGCCGCGGCGGCGAGGACGTCGTCGTGGACGGCGCCGGCAACATCAAGGGGGTGCTGAAGTGAACTGGACCTGGCTCGCGGCCAACGCCGGCCGCATCGGCTCCCTCGCCCTCGACCACCTGCTGCTCTCCCTGCCCGCGGTCGCCCTCGCGTTCGCCCTCGCCGTGCCGCTCGGCTGGCTCGCCCACGCCTCCGGGCGGGCCCGCGAGGCCATCGTGGCGGCCACCGGCCTCATCTACGTCGTCCCCTCCCTGGCGATGTTCGTGCTGCTGCCGCTGGTGCTGGGCACCTCGGTGCTCTCGCCGGTCAACGTCGTGGTGGCCATGACCATCTACGGCGTCGCGCTGATGGTGCGCTCCGCGGCCGATTCCTTCGACGCCGTGCCCGCCGCCGTGCTGCAGTCCGCCACGGCCGCCGGGTACACGCGGCTCGGCCGGGTGCTGCGCGTCGAGCTGCCGCTGGCGGGCCCCGGTCTGCTCGCGGGGGTGCGCGTGGTGGCCGCGTCGACGGTCAGCCTCGTCTCGGTCGGCGCGCTCATCGGGGTGCAGTCGCTGGGCACCCTGTTCACTGAGGGGTTCCAGCGTTCCTTCCCCACCCAGATCATCGCGGGGCTCGTGGGCACGGTCGCCCTCGCCGTGCTTATCGACGCCCTCCTCGTCGCCCTCGGGCGCCTCACCATGCCCTGGACGCGGAAGGCGGGCCTGCGATGAACCAGCTCTCCCAGGCCCTCGCCTACCTCACCTCGTCCGCGAACTGGGCCGGGCCGGCGGGCTTCGCCGCCCGGCTGGCCCAGCACCTCGGCTACACCGCGCTGGCCGTCACTTTCGCCGCCGTGATCGCGGTGCCGCTGGGGGTGGCGGTGGGCCACACGCGCCGCGGCGCCACCGCCATCATGGCCGCCGCGGGCGCGCTGCGCGCGCTGCCGGTGCTGGGGCTGCTGACCTGGCTGGCCATCGCCCTGCCCAAGGGCGTGACGGTGCCGCTCATCCCGGCGACGCTCGTGCTGGTCCTGCTGGGTGTCGCACCGCTTCTGGCGGGCATCGTCGCCGGCTTCGACTCCGTGGAGCGCGACGTGATCTACTCCGCCCGCGCGGCCGGCTACAGCGAGGCCCAGATTTTGACGCGGGTGGAGCTGCCGCTGGCCGCGCCGGTGATCGTCGGCGGGCTGCGCTCCTGCGTCGTGCAGGTCATCGCCACCGCCACGGTGGTCTCCTACATCGGACTGGGTGGGCTCGGGCGCTACCTCATCGACGGCCTCGCGGTGCAGGACTACCCGCGCATGGTGGCCGGGGCGGTGCTGGTGACCGCGCTGGCGCTCGCCGTGGATCTGGCTCTCGCGGGGGTGCAGCGGATGGTGCGCCCGCCCGGTGTGGCCAAAAGCGGTTAGGCTGGGCGGGCATGAAACACGTCACAACCACCGGCGCACTCGCCCTGGCCACCCTCACCCTGACCGCCTGCGGGTCCTCCGACCCCTTCGCCAAGGAGAGCTCCGCCCCCTCCTCCCAGGCCGCGGCGGGCACCGTGGTCATCGGCACCGCCAACTTCCCGGAGTCCGAGATCATCGGCCAGATTTGGGCGGAGGCGCTGCGCAAGGAGGGCTTCGACGTCACCGTCACCTCCGGCATCGGCTCCCGCGAGGTCTACCTCGGGGCGCTCGAGGAGGGCAACATCAACGTCGTGCCGGAGTACTCCGGCAACCTCACCCAGTTCTACGGAGAGCTGCCCGCAGGGGCGGACGAGAAGGGCGTCGAAAAGGCGCTTGCCGAAGCCCTCCCCGACGGCCTGGAGGTGGGCGCCTTCAGCCCGGCCGAGTCGAAGGACGCCTACCGCGTGACCCGCGAGGTGGCCGAGCAGCACGGGCTGGCGACCATCGCCGACCTGGGCAAGCTGGATAAGATCACCATCGCCGCGCCGCCGGAGTTCGCGGAGCGGCCCTACGGGCCGAAGGGCCTGACCTCGACCTACGGCATCGACGCGGCCAAGGTCTCGGTCAACCCGATCTCGGACGGCGGCGGCCCGCTGACCGTGCAGGCACTGGTGGAGGGCGCGGCGGACGCCGCCAACATCTTCACCACCTCGCCCGCCCTGCTCAGCGACGGCTCCGAGGCCGACCTGGTCACCCTCGAGGACACGGAGAACCTGATCCCGCCGCAGAACGTCCTGCCCGTGGTGAAGGCGGGCGCGCTGCCCGCCGGCGCGCTCGACGTCATCAACGCGGTGGACGCCAAGCTGACCACCGAGGACCTGGTGGCGATGAACCTGCGCAACGTGGGCCCAGAGCGCGCCGAGCCCGCCCAGATTGCCCGAGACTGGGTGGCCGATCACGCCTGAGCGGGTGCTACCCTGAGCTCTCCCGAGCCCGCCCCGCCGCCGACCTGGCGGTGACCCGGATCAGCGTGCCGACGGGCACAAAGGTGCTGGTCACCGCCCGCGCCGCCCGGCGCGCCGGGAAGGGGGACCGTCGTGGCTGAGTAGAGGGCCGTCGTCATCGGGGCCGGCGCGGCGGGGCGCAGCTGGAGCGCTACCTCGATTCGGGGGCTGAGGCGTACTCGTTGGCCGTCGAGAAGTTCCTCTACACCACCTTCAGCTCGCCGCGCCCCTACGTGGGCCGCGACCTGCGCTCGGACTACCTGGAGCTCCTGCGCTGCCTCGCCGTGCCGCTGGACAGGTGCGTGGAGCGGCGCTTCACCGACACGCGCCTGCGGCAGATGCTCCTCTACCCGGCGGCCTTCCTCTCCACGCGCCCCTCGCGCACGCCCTCGCTCTACCACCTGATGAGCCACACCGACCTGACCCAGGGAGTGCGCTACCCGCAGGGCGGGTTCGCGGCGGTGATCGGGGCGCTGCGCGGGCTCGCGGAGGACAACGGTGCCCGGCTGCTGCTCGGCCGCGAGGTCGCCTCCATCACTCTCGCGGGGAGGCTCGCGACGGGCGTTCGGCTTGTCGACGGCACCGAGCTGCCAGCGGAGATCGTCGTCTCCGCCGCAGACCTGCGCTTCACCGAGACCCGGCTGCTGCCGAAGCGGGCGCGCACTTACGACGAGAAGTGGTTCGCCTCGCGCGACCCCGGCCTGGGCACGGTGCTGCTCATGCTGGGCGTCGAGGGCGCGCTGCCGCAGTTGAGCCACCACAACCTGCTGTTCAGCAGCGATTGGACGCCGGACTTCGACGCCTGCTTCGACGTGCCCGTCGCCCGGCGCCCGCTGCAGGCCTCCCGCTCGATCTACGTGTCCAAGCCCTCCGCGACCGACCCGTCGACGGCCCCGGAGGGGGCGGAGAACCTGTTCGTGCTCGTGCCGACACCCGCCGCCGAGGAGATCGGGCACGTCGACCTCTACCGCGGGGTCGCCTCCCCGCGCGTCGACGCGATCGCGGACGCGGCGCTGGAGCAGATCGGGCGCTGGTGCGCCATCGCGGACCTGCGCGAGCGCGTCGTGGTGCGGCGCACACTCGGCCCGGCAGACTTCGCCGAGCGCTACAACGCCTGGTCGGGCGGGTCGATCGGCCCCGCCCACACGCTGAGGCAGTCGGCGTTCCTGCGCGGCTCGAACCGCTCGGCCAAGCTGCGCAACCTGTACTACGCCGGGGCGACGACCGTGCCGGGCGTGGGGGTGCCGATGTGCCTCATCTCCGCTGAGAACGTGGTCAAGCGCCTGCGCGGCGACCGCAGCCCGGGCCCGCTTTCCTGAGGCCGGCCTCTTTCCCCGCGATTCCGGCGCGGGGCCTGGAGCGGCCGTGATTAACTTTCCACAACGAAACTAATCGCGCCCACCAGGAGGATCCATGCGCCCGCTCCTTCGCACCGCCGCCCTCGTCGCGGCTCTGTTGTTAACCCCCGCCACCGCTGCCACCGCCCAGGCTTTGTCGTCGGCCCAGCCCGGCCAGCCGATGCGTCCGGTCGCCGCGCGCGAGGTGCCGACCTTCGACAGCGGGCTGCCCGAGGTCGCACCCTCCGGCCCGGCCGGCACCCTGCTCGCCGAGGTTCCGTTGGACCCCCGCGTGGGACTGGCGGGGGCCGCGCGGCAGCTGCGGGTCGCCTTCACTACCGTTGACCAGCACGGGCAGCCGGCGGTGAGCACGGGCACCGTCTTCCTCCCGCCTGGCGAGGCACCCGCCGGGGGCTGGCCGGTGCTGGCGTGGGCGCACGGCACCGTCGGCCTGGCGGACGAGTGCGCTCCCTCCGTCAACGCCCCCTCTGCCCGCGACGCGGAGTACCTCAACCGGTGGCTATCCCAGGGCTACGCGATTGTCGCGCCCGACTACGCCGGGCTTGGCACCCCGGGTTTCCACAGTTACCTCAACGGCGCGGTCGCCGCGGTCAACGTGGTCGACGCGGTGCGCTCGGCCCGGGAGACGAGCGCGGGCGCGGCCTTGTCGCCGCAGTGGGCTGTGATCGGCCAGTCCCAGGGCGGGGGCGTCGCGCTGCACGTCGCCCACCGCGCGACGGAGCTGAGCGAGCAGGCCGGCCTGGACTACCGCGGCGCGGTGGCGACGGGGGCGCCCGCCTACATCGAGGAGATCGTCATCAACGCCGGGCCGTCGTTTCCGCCGGTGCCGCTCCCCGCGGGCCTGACCACCTACGGCCTGTACATCCTCGCCGCAGTCAGAGAGGCGCACCCCGAGCTCAACATCGACTCCGCGCTCACCGAGGAGGGCCGCTTCATGGTTTCCGAGGCCACCAAGTCGTGTTTCCGAGAGGTCGCCGACGCCTCGACCGGGACGAGCCTTTCCCGCGCCTTCGCCGCGCCGCTTGCCGACGTCCCGGGGTTCGCCCAGGCAACCCGCGCGTTCATGTCCACCCCGACCACCGGTTACGACAAGCCCGTCTTCCTCGGCCACGGCATCCGCGACATCGACGTCCCCTCCCCCATCGGCCTCGCCCTGGGCAGCGAGATGTGGCTGCGCCAGTTCGCTCCCGAGGGCGGAGGGCGCAACGCCAACGTGGTCGTGCGCTGGTATCCCACCGACCACAGCGGGACCGTGAACCTGTCCACCGCCGACTCGGCTCCGTTCCTCCGGGGGCTCTTCGGCGCGGGCCCGGCCTCCTAGCTCGCCGGGCGGGGCTGCGTCACGTTGTAACCGATGACCTGCGGCAGCACGGCGGGCGACTGGCCCAGAAGAGCCCGCAGGTTACCCTCCCGCTCCACGGCGCTGGTAACGGCCTTGACCCTCGCGGCGGTGCGGTCGCGCGACGGCCGCCGCGAGCCGTGTCCCGCTGCGGGACCGCCGAGGGGCACGACCCGCTGGGAGGTCGAGGAGCTCGCGGAGCCCATCCCCGGGCCAGAGGGAGCGAGGGCGCCGCGCCCGGCGCCTCCGCTGGTCCCGCCTACACCGAGGGGCGTCGCGCCGAGAACGCCCGGGGCGCGGCCGACGCCCGGTCGCGCACCCGCTGCGGCGCCACCCGGAACCCCTCCGACGAAGGCGTTTTCCGCGACCGGGGCGGAGCGCGTCCCTCCCGCCGCGTGGCTACTAAGGGGCGCTCCCCCTCCTGCGGGCACCGCTCCCATGACAGGTGAGGCGGCGCCCGAAGTTCCCAAAAGCGCTGCGCCGCCCGGCGCCATCCCCGCGCCAGGGGCGAGACTGGGCGGCATGTGCGGCGCCGTGACAGCAGCCGCCTGCGTGGGGGTCGCACCAGCAGACAGGGCCTCGAGGGTATCGGGGTTAACCGCATCGAATTGGTCGAGCATCTCGGCGGGCGTGGAGGCGTTGGCAAGGTCGTGGAAGCCGCGCTGCGCCAGCGCGTCCGCGACCACCCTCGGCAGCGGTGTCTTGTCGAACTCCGCGACCGTTGGCGCCGAGACCCCGCCCGGGTCGTAGCGGTCCCCCGGCATGTCTGACAACGGTGGCAGGAGCTGGTTGAACAGCGGGTTGGTGGGGACAAGGCCCGTGGTGAGCGAAGCCGCAAACGGCGCGAGGTAGGCCTGCTCGAAAAGAACTTTCTGGTCCGGGGACGGCAGCGCCAGCCACGTGCCGTGAGCCACGGCGGTCGCGACCTGGTTCGCGGCGGCCACGGTGGCGAGGTTCGTGGTGTGCGCCGCCATCGCACCGGCGTGCGCGGCGTAGGTTCCGCCGGCCCACTGGATGCGGTTGATCCTGTCGAGCGCCGCCCGCACCCAACTCGTCGTCGCGGAGGTCCCGAGCGAGACCTTGGCGGCTTCCAGGGCGGTGACGGCCTCGGTGATCGTCGAGGCGGTGGTGGACCACTGCGCGGCGGCTGCCCCCGCTTGAGCCGGGTTCGTGGCGCTGAACATGCTGTTCAGTGCGGGAAGGGAAAACTGCGGGCCCGCGACGGGAGCAGCGTTGGCGAACCGGCCCGTCTTCGCGTTGACCAGTGCCGGGGCCGCCAGCGGGGCCTGCAGAGCCCGGGCCGGAGCGGCGAGGCCCACCGCCTTGGCCAGACCGATGTGCGAGACGACCTTGGAGAAGTCGAAGTCAGCCCGCACTGTGTTGTCCAGGTTCGATTTCAGCAGAGCCGCGGCATCCAGCATGTGCGATGCCAGCGCCTTGGTGGATATAGGCTCGTAATTCCCCGCGATCGTGGCGTGGGTGCGCCCTGCCATGTCCAGGCCCGAGACCGGGGAGAAGGTGGCGAGGGTCGGGGCTCCTCCGACCAGCTTCAGGCCTCTTAGCCCGTCTCCCGCGTGCTTCATTTGCGCGACCGCACGTTGAATCGATGCAACGTCGACAAAAAGACCGATGCTCATTCGGCTCCCCCCAAGATCAAGTACTCCCCCTATGCCCGTTTACGGGTACACACGAGCACGATACCAGCGCCTCTTCTCGGATTCTCGCGGCCGAATCACATTTTGGTGTGCGCAGTGCCGCGATTGCCTATTTGCCCAATGAGTACAGAGCTTCTAACCCGTGGCGAGCCTCAGCACATAAATGCGCAGAATCCTCGTTCACGTCCACCGAGGAGGCCGCGGCTGCAAGAGCGCCTCGCACAGTGTCCACGATTGCATAGCAGTCTCCCCCTCCCTGCCGGGGAATGACAACGTAGATGCCAGGTACAGTGCCTAGGTTCGCATCGGTAACGACCTCAGCTTGCTGCATCGCAACGTCTTTGTTTGCCGCAGTGGAAACGAATCCGACCATCACCCTGTCATCCGCGCTTTCGAAGTAGCACCCAGACCTTTGGGTGACCGCGTCATACCCCAGACTGTGCTTGCCGGAGAACCCCGCTGCCGCGAACTCCTCGTCGCTGATCTCCGCGCACGGATCGAACAGGCCGTCGCCGATCGCGTGGGGGTCGAACTCCCCGAGCGCGAGATCGCCGCTTTCAAAGTGGAAGGCCGCAGGCTCCGCGGCCACGCTTGTCGACGCCCCACCGGCCGCCTCCCCCTCAACGGAGCCGCACCCCGCCAGGCCCGCCGCCCCGACAGGGATGAGCAGGATTATCGCCCGCCAGTTTTTCATGTCCGCACCCCCACAAATTCGGCCTCTCAGCGATTGTCGGTGCTGCGGGGCCCGTGCGCAACAGCTAGCCGCGCCGCCGGGCAGGTGGTACCCCCAGTGGGACTCGAACCCACACTGAATCGATTTTAAGTCGACTGCCTCTGCCGATTGGGCTATGGGGGCGTGCCCGAACATTTTACGTGCGCGGGCAACGCACGTATCAATCGGCTACTCGCTGACGGAGAAGACCTTCTTCTTTTCGGCTGTGGTCCCCTCGCCCGCCACCGAGATCTTCTCCACGTCGAACATGTCGGAGATGAAGTCAGCGACCCATTGCAGGAGTTGGACGTCGCGAAGCGTGGGCTGGTTGATCCCCTTGGCCGCGCGCGGGAAGGGAACCTGGAGGGCCTTCGCGGCGGCTCGGTAGTTCGCCCCCGGGTAGAGGCGCTTGAGGCGGACCTGCTTCGAGTCGGGGAGCTCGACGGGCTGGAACTTGATGCGGGTGCCCTGGACCAGGATGTCGGCCACGCCCGCCCGGCGCGCCTGGTGGCGCAGGCGGGCGACGGCCATGAGGCGGCCGACCTCGGTGGGCATGGGCCCGAAGCGGTCGGTCATCTCGTCGGCGACCTTCGCCAGGTCGGCGTCGTCGCGCGCCTCAGCGAGCTTGCGGTAGACCTCGAGGCGCAGGCGTTCCGAGTTGATGTAGGTGTCGGGGATGTGGGCGTCGACGGGCAGGTCGATCCTGATTTCCTTCGGCCCCTTGTCGGTGGCGTCGACAGTCTCGCCCGTCATGAGGGCCTTGAAGGTCTCTACGGCCTCACCGACGAGTCGGACGTACATGTCGAAGCCGACCCCGGCGATGTGGCCCGACTGCTCCGCACCGAGCACGTTGCCGGCGCCGCGCATCTCCAGGTCCTTCTGCGCCACGGCGATGCCCGAGCCCAGCTCGTTGTTCTGGGCGATCGTGGCCAGCCGGTCGTAGGAAGTCTCGGTGAGCGTCTTGTCCTTCGGGTAGAGGAAGTAGGCGTAGGCGCGGTCGCGGGAGCGGCCGACGCGCCCGCGCAGCTGGTGGAGCTGGGAAAGGCCCATGTTCTGCGCGTTCTCCACAATGAGGGTGTTCGCGTTGGCGATGTCCAGGCCCGTCTCCACGATGGTGGTGCACACGAGGATGTCGTACTCGCGGTTCCAGAACCCCTGCACCGTCTGCTCCAGGACCTGCTCGGACATCTGCCCGTGGGCGACGACCACGCGGGCCTCGGGGACGAGCTCGCGCAGCCGGCGCGCCGTCTTCTCGATGTCGGAGACCCGGTTGTGGATGTAGAACACCTGGCCGTCGCGCAGCAGCTCGCGGCGCACCGCCGCGGTGATCTGCTTGTCCTCCTGCGGGCCCACGTATGTCAGGACGGGGTGGCGGTCCTCGGGCGGGGTGGTGATCGAGGTCATTTCGCGGATGCCGGTCAGAGACATCTCGAGGGTGCGCGGGATCGGGGTGGCGGTCATGGTCAGCACGTCGACGTGGGATTTGAGCGCCTTGATGTGCTCCTTGTGCTCCACGCCGAAGCGCTGCTCCTCATCCACGACGATGAGGCCGAGGTTTTTCCAGTGCACGCCCGTCTGCAGCAGGCGGTGGGTGCCGATGATGACGTCGATGGAGCCGTCGGCAAGCCCGGCGTAGATCTCCTTCGATTTCTTGGCCGTGGTGAAGCGCGACAGCTCGCGCACCGTCACACCGAAGCCGTCCATGCGCTGGCTGAAGGTGGAGAAGTGCTGCTGGGCCAGCAGCGTGGTGGGCACGAGCACCGCCACCTGCTTGCCGTCCTGCACCGCCTTGAACGCGGCGCGCACCGCCACCTCCGTCTTGCCGAAGCCAACGTCGCCCACGATCACGCGGTCCATGGGCACGGGCTTTTCCATGTCGTCCTTGACGGCCTCGATGGCGGCCAGCTGGTCCTCCGTCTCGACGAAGGGGAAGTTGTCCTCCATCTCGCTCTGCCACGGCGTGTCTGGGGCGAAGGCATGGCCGGGGGCGGCCTGGCGCTTGGCGTAGAGCTCGATGAGCTCGCCGGCGATCTCCCGCACCGCCGCGCGCGCCTTGCTCTTCGTCTTCTTCCAGTCGGACCCGCCCATCTTCGACAGCGAGGGCTGCTCACCGCCAGAGTACTTGCTCAGCAGGTCCAGCGATTCCATGGGCACCCAGAGCTGGTCGTTCGGCTGGCCGCGCTTGGCCGGCTGGTACTCCAGCACGATGTACTCGCGGCGCGAGTCCTCGTCGCCCGCCTTCACGGTGCGCTCCGCCATCTTGACGAACCTGCCGATGCCGTGGGTGTCGTGCACCACGAAGTCCCCGGGTTTGAGCGCCAGCGGGTCGACCCGGTTGCGCCGCCGCGGGGCGCGGCGCTTCGCCCCGGCGATGTCGCCGACGCGGTTGCCCGTCACATCCGTTTCCGTGAACACGACCAGCTCGGGCCCCGGGAACACCAGGCCGGCGTGGGACAGCGCCTGGTAGAGGGTCACGGCGCCCTCGACCGGCTGCATCCCCGGCGATGCCAGGCGCGCGGAGATGCCGTGCTCGCGCAGCCGCTCCGCCATGCGCTCCACCGTGCCCTTCGCCGGCGCGATGAAGGCCGCGGAACCGCCGTTTTTCGCCACGTGCAGCTTTAGCGTGGCGTAGAGCTGCTCGATCGCTGTCGGCTCCCCCTTCGGCGCGGGCGCGGCCTCGAACTCGAGCGGCAGCGTCTTCTCGTCGTCGGCGGTGAACATGCCGGGCGGGGCGAACGTCCACCACGCGGCACCCGCCTTGCGGGCCGAGACCTCCAGGGACTCGAAGGAGCGGTAGGAGCTCGCGGAGACGTCCAGCCCCTCGACTGCCACCGGGCCCTCCGCCCCCATCGCGGCGGCCTCCCAGCCGGCCTCCAGGAACTCCCGGTCAGTGGCCTCCAGGTCGGCGATGCGCGACTTCACCTTCTCCGGCGACGTCACTAGCACGATCGACCCCTCCGGCAGCAGCTCCGGCAGCGCCCGGTAAGGCTGGTCTGTCAGCGCCGGGATGAGCGCCTCCATCCCGTCGGCGTGGATGCGCTCGGACACCCGGGTGAGAAGCTGCACCAGGGTCGGGTTCGAGGGGAAGTCGCGCGCGAGCTGGTCGGCCCGGGCGGCGACGGTGTCGTCGATAAGCAACTGGCGGGCGGGGAACAGCTCGACGCGGGCGATGTCGTCGATGGTGCGCTGATCCGCGACGGCGAAGCTGCGGATGTCGGTGACCTCGTCGCCCCAGAACTCGATGCGCACGGGGTTGTCGGCGGTCGTGGGGAAGACGTCGATGATGCCGCCGCGGGTGGCGAACTCCCCGCGCTTGGCCACCATGTCCACGTGCTCGTAGGCGAAGCCCGCGATCCGCTCCGTCAGCGCGGAGAAGTCGTGCTCCTCGTCGCGCCCCACGGCGATCGGCTCCACCGCGGGGAGCGCCGGCTGGCACGCCGCGCGCGCGGCCGCCACGATCACGCGCGGCATCTCCCACAGCACCTTCGCACGCTTGCCGACGACATCCGCCGCCGGCGACAAACGCTCGTGGGGCAGGGTCTCCAGCGCCGGAAACTGCGCGACCTCGCCCTCCCCGAGCAGCGCCTTGAGCTCCGCGGTGAGGTCCTCGGCCTCGTGCCCCGTGGCCGTGACCAGCAGCACCGGCACCTCGCGGGCCAGCGCCGCCGTCGCCCAGCTGCGCACCTGGTCGATCCCGGTGACGTGCAGGTGCTCCTCGCCGACGTTGCTCACCAGCCCCTTGAGCTTCGGGTCCGTCAGCGCGGTGGTGAGCAGCCCGCCGAGGGCGGGGGTGGTGTCGGTCATTCGTCCTCCGTTGTCTGGTTGTCCGTCGTGTTCCCTCGGGCGGGCTCTATCTTCGGCGTCGCCTCCATCCCGCTCAACCCGTTCCACGCCAGGTTGGCGATGTGCGCGGCCACCGCGTACTTGTCCGGCGAGCGCTGGTCCAGCCACCACAGCGCCGTGTTCGAGGCGGTGCCCACCAGCGCCTGCGCGTAGAGCGGGGCGATCGAGGGGTCCAGCCCGCGGTGCTTGAAGGCCACCCCGAGGAAGGAGGACACCTGCGCGATCGAGCGGTTCAGCAGCGTGGAGAAGGTCCGCTCCTCCCCCGGCACCTGGCCGTGGACGAGGATGATGAAGCCGTCGGTGTTCTCCTCCACAAACGTCAGCAGCGCGAGAATGCTTCCCTCGATGCGCTCGCGCCACCGGCCGTGGGAGATCGCCTCGAGGATCATCACCTCCAGCTCCGCCGTGTCCTCCTCGATGATGGCCTTGTACAGCCCGTCCTTGCCCCCGAAGTGCTCGTAGATCACCGGCTTGGACACCCCGGCCCGCGCCGCGATCTCCTCCACCGACACGCCGTCGAGGCCGCGTTCCGCGAAGGCGGAGCGGCCGATGGAGATCAGTTGCGCGCGGCGCTGCGCGCGTGTCATTCGCTGACGTGCCATGCCCACCACTCTACGGACGAGCCGGACATCCCCCATGATTAGGGTTTTCCGCCCCGTCGGCTAGAATGAGCAACTGCCTTTCCCCATGGTGTAATTGGCAACACTACGGTTTTTGGTACCGTCATTCTAGGTTCGAGTCCTGGTGGGGAAGCTTTTTGCTGCGCGGGTATGGTCGGGCCACCTTCCCCGCTTTTTAGCCGAGACTTACCCGGCGGGTGTCCGGGCGCGACCCTACGATTATCCCGTATGAGCGAAAACACGCCGCAGCACGAGCCACAGCACCAGGAGGCCAACGCGCGCCGCTTCATCTGGGCGAACGGGCTGCAGGGCATCGGCGACCAGATCGTCGCCGCCAAGACGGTTCTGCCCTGGCTGTTCACCGTCGCGGGCGTGCCCGCCGCCTTCACGGCCATGCTCGTGCCGATCCGCGAATCGGGCTCCATGCTGCCCCAGGCCGCGCTGAGCCCCTGGATCAGCTCGAAGGAGCAGCGCAAGCGGATCTGGCTCTTCGGCTCCCTCGGCCAGGCCGCAGCCGCGGCGGGCATCGCGGTGGCCGCCATGTTCCTCCACGGCGTCGCGCTGGGCCTCACGGTCATCGCGTTACTCGCCGTGCTCTCGGTGTTCCGCGCGATCTGCTCGATCACCGGCAAGGACGTGCAGGGGCGCACCATCGAGAAGGGCCGCCGCGGCCTCATCACCGGCCGGGCGACGGCCCTGTCCGGCGCGTTCACCCTGGCCATCGGCCTGGGGCTGACGTTGCTGCCCAACGAGCTCCCCAGGTGGATGATCGTGGCCCTGCTCGGCGGCGGTGCCGCGACCTGGGTGCTGGCCACCCTCGTCTTCGCGCGCATCCAGGAGCCCCCGGGCGGGCACACCGTGGAGGAGAAGGAAAAGGGCTGGGTCCGAGCCACGGTGGACCTGCTTCGCGACGACAAGCCCCTGCGCCGCTTCCTCCTCGTGCGCTCCCTCATGCTGGTCACGGCCCTGTCCACCCCCTTCATCGTCGTCCTGGCCCAGAAAGAGGGCCAGGACCTCACGGGTCTGGGCGCGTTTGTCATCGCCTCGGGCGGCGCCGCGCTGCTGGGCGGGCGCGTCTCCGGGATCTGGTCGGACAAGTCCTCCAAGAACGCCATGGCCGTCAGCGCCGCCGCCGCGTCCGTGGTGCTGGTGGCCTTGGTGGCGAGCGCCCAGTGGGCGTCGTCAAGCGTGAATGCGTGGGTGATGCCTGCGGGCTTCTTCCTGGTCAACCTCGCGCACACGACGGTGCGCGTGGCGCGCAAGACCTACCTCGTCGACATGGCCGACGGGGCGCGGCGCACCATGATCACGGGTGCGTCGAACACCGTCATGGGGATCGTCCTGCTGGTCATGGGCAGCGTCACCTCTGCACTGTCGGCCTTCGGGCCCGAAGTGACCCTCCTCTTCCTCGCCGCGATGGGCTTTGTCGGGGTGTTCGGCGCGTCAGACCTCGAGGACGTCTCCCAACGCGCCGGGTAGGCGTTAAGCTGTCTCAGGATCACGCTGTGCCGCCCTCACGAGAAGGAGAAACCCCGAGTGCCCAACCACTCCGAATGCGCCGTCGTCGTCCTCGCCGCCGGGGCGGGAACCCGAATGAAATCGGACAAGCAGAAGACGCTGCACGAGATCGGGGGGCGCAGTCTGCTCTCGCACTCGCTGCACGCCGCCGCCTCCGTCTCCCCCGCCCACCTCGTGGCCGTGGTCGGCCACCAGCGCGAGCAGGTCGCCCCCGCGGTTGAGGCGATCGCCGAGCAGATGGGCACCGAGATCCTCCAGGCGGTGCAGGAGGAGCAGAACGGCACCGGCCACGCCGTCCAGGTCGGCCTCGAGGTCCTGCCGGAGTTCACCGGCACCGTCGTGGTGACCAACGGCGACGTGCCGCTGCTGCGCGGCGAGACGATCCAGGCGCTCATCGACGCCCACGAGGCCGCCTCGGCGGCAGTGACCGTGCTCTCTCTCGAGTTCGACGACCCGACCGGCTACGGGCGCATCATCCGCGACGACGCCGGGGCCGTCCAGGAGATCGTGGAGGAAAAGGACGCCGACGCCGACCAGAAGCGCGTCACCGAGGTCAACTCGGGCGTCTTTGCCTTCGACGGCGCCGTGCTGCGCGAGGCGCTCACGCGCATCGACACCAACAACGCCCAGGGCGAGCTCTACATCACCGACGTGCTCGGCATCGCGCGCGCCGACGGCCGCACCGTCGCCGCCTTCACCGCCCCGGACGCCCGCGAGCTCGCCGGGGTCAACGACCGCGTCCAGCTCGCCGCCGCCGGCCGCGAGCTCAACCGCCGCACCGTGGAGGCCGCCATGCGCGCCGGCGCCACGGTCATCGACCCCGCCACCACCTGGATCGGCGTGGAGGTCGAGATCGGCCGCGACGTGGTCATCCACCCGAACACGCAGCTGTGGGGCTCGACCGCCGTCGGCGACCGCGCCGAGATCGGCCCCGACACCACACTGACCGACATGGAGGTCGGCGAGGAGGCGAAGGTCGTGCGCACGCAGGGCGAGCTCGGCGTGATCGGCGCGCGCGCCTCGGTCGGCCCGTTCACCTACATCCGCCCGGGCACCGAGCTGGGCGAGGACGGCAAGCTGGGCGGCTTCGTGGAGTCGAAGAACGCGAAAATCGGCCCCGGCTCGAAGGTCCCCCACCTGACCTACATCGGCGACGCCACCGTGGGCCGGGAGTCCAACATCGGCGCCTCAAGCGTCTTCGCCAACTACGACGGCGTTTCCAAGCACCACACCACCATCGGCGACTACTGCCGCACCGGCTCGGACACCATGTTCGTCGCCCCGGTGCACATCGGTGATGGCGCGTACACGGGCGCGGGTACAGTAGTGACCGAAGATGTGCCCGCGGGAGCGCTCGCCATCAAGGAGGGTCGCCAGCGCAACATCGAGGGCTGGGTGGAGAAGAACCGTCCTGGCACTGACGCGGCCGAGGCCGCGAAGAAAGCACGCGAGAAGTAAGGATAACCATGACCGGATATTCCACCGAGAGCCACAAGAACCTCAAGCTCTTCACCGGGCGCGCCCACCCCGCGCTGGCGGAGGAGGTTGCCAAGGAGCTCGGTATCGAGCTTGTGCCGACCACGGCGCGAGACTTCGCCAACGGCGAGATCTTCATCCGCTTCGAGGAATCCGTCCGCGGCTCCGACTGCTTCGTCATGCAGTCGCACGCCCAGCCGCTGAACAAGTGGCTGATGGAGCAGCTCATCATGATCGACGCCCTGAAGCGCGGCTCCGCCAAGCGCATCACGGCGATCCTGCCCTTCTACCCCTACGCCCGCCAGGACAAGAAGCACCGCGGCCGCGAGCCGATCTCCGCCCGCCTGGTCGCCGACCTGCTCTCCGCCGCGGGCGCGGACCGCATCGTCTCCGTCGACCTGCACACGGACCAGATCCAGGGCTTCTTCGACGGCCCCGTCGACCACATGCACGCCATGCCGATCCTGACGGACTACATCAAGACGAAGTACTCCCTGGACAACCTGTGCGTGGTCTCCCCCGACGCCGGCCGCGTCAAGTCCGCCGAGAAGTGGGCCAACACGCTTGGCGACGCCCCCATGGCCTTCGTCCACAAGACCCGCGACATCGACGCCGCCAACAAGGTCGTCTCCAACCGCGTCGTCGGCGACGTGCTGGGCAAGGACTGCATCCTCATGGACGACATGATCGACACCGGCGGCACCATCGCCGGCGCCGTCGGCGTGCTCAAGGACGCCGGCGCGAAGTCCGTGCTCATCGCCACCACCCACGGCGTCTTCTCCGGCCCGGCCCGCCAGCGCCTGAGCCAGTGCGGCGCCGAGGAGGTCATCACCACCGACACCCTGCCGCAGGACACCGAGGGCTGGGACAACCTGACCGTCCTGTCCATCGCCCCGCTGCTGGCCAAGACGATCCACGAGATCTTCGAGAACGGCTCCGTGACCACCCTCTTCGAGGGCCAGGCCTAGAAAACCGCTTCTCGACGCCCCCTCGGCCCGCCACCACGGCGCGGCGAGGGGGCGTTGACGATGGAAAGTTCCCCATGCCCGACCCCACCCCCTCCCCCGCCTCCGACGGGGGCCTACAGCGCCGCGTCAAGGACCGCCAGCCGCAGATGATCGCCTTCGGCTCCGCCATCGGAACCGGGCTCTTCCTCCGCTCCGCCTCCTCGATCTCCTACGCCGGGCCCGCCGTCCTGCTCGCGTACGCGGGCGTCGGCTTCGTGATCTATTTCCTCATGCGCATGCTGGGCGAGATGGCGGTCGAGCACCCCGTGTCGGGGACCTTCGCCTCCTACGCCCGAAAGTACCTCGGGCACCGAGCGGGCTTCATCAAGGGCTGGAACTGGTGGTTCACCACCCTGGTCGTCGGCATGCTGGAGCTGACCGCGATGGGCACGTTCCTCGACTTCTGGCACCCCTCCGTGCCCCACTGGGTGACGGCCCAGGTCACGCTCGTGGCGGTGCTCGGGTTGAATCTGCTGCACGTCGGGGTCGCCGCCGAGGCCGAGTACTGGCTTTCCCTGGTCAAGGTGTCCGCGCTGGTGGTGATGATCGTCGGCGGCCTCGCCCTGGTGCTCGGCCTGACACCCGAGCCCGCGGTGGGGTTCGGCAACCTGTGGTCCCACGGCGGTTTCGCCCCGAACGGGGTGAGCGGGATCCTCTTCTCCCTCGTGGCGGTGACCTTCACCTTCGGCGGCATCATGTCGCTCGGCACCGCGGCCGGTGAGACGTCGGAGCCGGAAAAGGCTATCCCGAAGGCGATCAACTCGGTGGTGTGGCGAATCCTGGTGTTCTACACCGGCGGCATCGGGGTGATCGTGCTGCTCTCCCCGTGGGACCAGCTGGACCAGAGCGCCAGCCCCTTCGTCCGCGTGCTCGCCACCGTGGGCGTCGAGGGTGCCGCGACCGCACTCAACGTGATCATCATGGTCGTCGTCGCCTCCGTGCTCAACTACTTCTTCGAGGGCCGGATCTTCGCCGTCCTGCTGGGCATCATCTCCGGCGCGGAGCTGATCACCTGGGGCAGCATCGCCCTGTCGCACCTGAAGTTTCGTCAGCGTTTCGACGCCTCTGGCACGCTGACCCGGTTCCGCGCCCCGTTCTACCCCTACGCCAACTGGATCTGCCCGGCGATTTTCGCCCTCGTCATCGTCCTCATGGGTATCCTCCCGGAGTATTGCACCGGCCTTGCTGCCCTGGTGGGGTGGGTGGTCGTCCTCGGCCTGGTGTGGCAGGCCGCCTCAACCGCAAAGGAGTAACCGTTGATCCGCAAAGACCTCTCCCAGCTTCCCGCCTACGTGCCCGGCGCGCGCAACGACGCCGCAGTGAAGCTCTCCTCCAACGAAAGCGCGGAGGCGCCTCTGCCCTCGGTCCGCTCGGCCATGGCGAAGGCCCTGGACAGCGTCAACCGCTACCCCGACATGGGCGCGGTGGAGCTTCGCGAGGCACTCGCGGCGCACCTCGGGCTGACCGTCGACCAGGTGGCGGTGGGAACGGGTTCCTCCGCCCTGTGCCAGCAGCTGGTCACCCTCGCTGCCCAACCCGGCGACGAGGTGGTCTTCCCCTGGCGCTCCTTTGAGGCCTACCCCATCTTTGTGCAGATCGCGGGGGCCACCCCGGTCGCGGTCCCCCTCACCGCAGACCACCGCGTCGACCTGCCCGGGCTCGCCGCCGCGGTGACCGAGCGGACGAGGCTGGTCTTCGTCTGCAACCCCAACAACCCCACCGCGACGACGATCACCGGCGAGGAGTGGGCCGACTTCATGGAGCGGGTTCCGGGCGACGTCATCGTGGCTCTCGACGAGGCGTACTTCGAGTACAACCTCTCGGGCACCTCGCCGATCGCCACCGAGGAGGTCCTCGCCTACCCGAATGTCGTCGGACTGCGCACCTTCTCCAAGGCCTACGGCCTGGCGGGCGCGCGCGTCGGTTACGCCTTCGGTCCCGCGCCCCTCATCGAGGCGCTGAACAAGGTGGCCGTGCCGTTCGGGGTGAGCGCGGTGGCGCAGGTGGGAGCGATCGCCTCCCTCGGGCTGGACGAGGAGCTGCGCACGCGCGTCGCCGAGACAGCCCGGCAGCGCGAGCGCCTCGGCGAGGCGCTGCGCGACTACGGCTCGCCGGCCTCGCAGACCAACTTCGTCTGGATCCCGGCGGGCTCCCTCGGGGCGGACCCGCACGAGGTGGCGGCGCGCCTCGCCGCCGAGAACGTCCTCGTCCGCGCCTTCCCCGAGGGGATCCGGGTCACCGTCACCAACGCCGCGGAGACGGACGCCTTCCTCGCGGCGTGGGACAGCGCCCGGAGCCGGCTTACTTAACCCGCTGGTACGGGTCGCGGGTGCCGACGTGCTGCACCTCGGTGTACTCGAACATCCCCTCGCGAGAGCCCTCGCGGCCCAGGCCGGAGGCCTTGACGCCGCCGAAGGGGATCGAGGCGTCGGAGACCACGCCCGAGTTGAAGCCGACGATGCCGAACTCCAGGTTGTCGGAGGCGCGGAACATCATGTCCGGGTCCTCGGAGAAGACGTAGGAGGCCAGGCCGTACTCGGTGTCGTTGGCCATCTCCCAGGCCTCCTCCTCCGTGGCGAAGGTGAAGATCGGGGCGATCGGGCCGAAGATCTCCTCGCGGAAGACCTTCGCGTCGGTCGACGCGCCGGAGATGACGGTCGGCTCGAAGAAGAAGCCCGGGCCGTCGACGCGCTTGCCGCCGGTGAGCACCTCGCCGCCGTGCTCGACGGCGTCCTTGACCAGCTCCTCCATGTGGTCGACGGCCTTGGGCTCGACGAGCGGGCCCACCTCGACGCCGTCGTCCATGCCGTTGCCCACCTTGAGGGCCGAAATGGCGTCGACAAGCTTGCGGGTGAACTCCTCGGCGACCGACTCGTGCACGAGGATGCGGTTGGCGGCCGTGCAGGCCTCGCCGACGTTGCGCATCTTCGCGGCCTTGACGCCCTCGACCGCGCCGTCGATGTCCGCATCGGCGAACACGATGGCGGGGGCGTTGCCGCCCAGCTCGAGGGAGACCTTGAGCACGTTCTGCGCCGCGAGCTCCATCAGCGAGGAGCCGACGGGGGTGGAGCCGGTGAAGGACATCTTGCGCAGGCGCGGGTCCGCCATGATCGGCTCGGAGACGTCGGCAGCGGAGCGCGAGGAGACGATGTTGATCACGCCGGCGGGCACGCCGGCCTCGATCATCGTCTGCACGAAGTACTGCATGGTCAGCGGCGTCAGCTTCGCCGGCTTGATAATCACGGTGTTGCCCGCGGCCAGTGCCGGGGCGATCTTGCGCGTCGCCATGGACAGCGGGAAGTTCCACGGGGTGATCAGAAGGCACGGGCCGATGGGCTTGTGCACCGTCACCATCCGGTTGCCCTTCGCCGGGTACTGGTTGGTGTGGCCGAAGAAGTGGTTCGCCTCCTCGGAGAACCACAGCAGGTAATCGGCGCCGTAGTCGACCTCGCCGCGCGCCTCGGTGAGCGACTTGCCCATCTCGAGGGTCATGATGGTGGCGAACTCCTCCTTGCGCTCCTTGAGCAGGTCGTAGCCCTTGCGCAGGATTTCGGCGCGGGTCCGCGGCGCGGTGCGCTCCCACTCCTTGCGCGCGCGGTGGGCGGCGTCGAGAGCGGCGACCGAGTCCTCCCGGGTACCCGAGGACATCGTCGCCAGGACCTCCTCCGTGGCGGGGTTGAGGACGTCGTAGGTCTCTCCCCCGGCGCCCTCGCGCCACTCGCCGTCGATGTAGAGGCGGGTTTCCACCTTCGACAGAAGTTCTTTGACGTTCAGCATGTAATCTCGCTCCTTCTCAGTGCCCGGTGTTGAAGTCGTTCGGGCCATACTCCGGTCTACCAGTTTCGCGCCTGCCCGGGACCCGGGAGGAAATTTTTCCGGCAAAAGCTCGCCGTCCCGCGCGGATGGAATAAGATTCCCAGAGACCAATACGCGTGCTCCACATCACACCCTGGCCCGCCGGGGCGCCGGAGCGTCCGCCACCCGACCACCGAGGGAAAACGAGGCAACGACGTGCACCCGACGACAACCACCCGCGAACGCAGGAAGGTCGTAGCGGCGACCACCATCGGCACCGCCATCGAGTGGTACGACTACTTCCTCTACGCCGCCACTGCCGCGCTCGTGTTCAACCAGCTCATGTTCGCCGGGCTCGGCTCGGCCACCGCCACCATCGTCAGCTTCCTCACCGTGGGGCTATCCTTCCTCTTCCGCCCCCTCGGCGCCTTCCTGGCCGGGCACTTCGCCGACCGCCTCGGCCGGCGCGCCGTCCTTATGGTCACGCTGGTGACGATGGGCGCTGCCACCACCCTCATCGGGCTCCTCCCCACCTACGCCTCCATCGGCGTGTGGTCCCCGATCCTGCTCATCGCGCTGCGCATCGTCCAGGGCGTCTCCGCCGGCGGGGAGTGGGGCTCGGCGGTGCTGCTCAGCGTCGAGCACGCCCCCGCGGCCAAGCGCGGGCTCTTCGGGGCCGGGCCCCAGGTCGGTGTTCCCGCCGGCCTCCTCCTGTCCTCCGGGGCCCTGGCGCTCATGGACACCATCGCCCCCGGCGACGCCTTCCTCCAGTGGGGCTGGCGCGTTCCCTTCCTGTTCTCCGCCGTCCTCGTCGTCATCGGCGTCCTCATCCGCCTCGGCGTCGAGGAATCCCCCGTGTACGCGGAGATGGCCGAGGTGGCCAGCGGCGAGGTGACGAACCCCATCGGCACCCTGTTCCGCAACTACACCCCGCTCGTGCTCGCCGGGGCGCTGCTCTTCGCCGCCAACGGCACGGTGGGCTACATGACGACCGGCGGGTACATCCAGAACTACGCCACCAAGGGACTGGGGATGGCCCGCGGAGACATCCTGCTCGCCGTCACGGTCTCCGGGTTCACCTGGATGCTCTCCACCGCCTTCGCCGGCTACATCTCCGACTACCTGGGCCGCCGCACCACCTTCATCCTCGGCTTCGCGGTCCAGGCCATCGGCGCGCTGCTCCTGTTCCCGCTGGTCAACTCGGCGGAGCTGGGCAAGGTGTACGCAGCCCTGATCTTCCTCACCGTCGGGCTCGGCCTGACCTACGGGCAGACGGGCACCACCTTCGCGGAGTTCTTCCCGGCCTCCGTGCGCGCCTCCGGGGCCTCCATCACCTACGCCATCGGCAGCATCCTCGGCGGTGCCTTCGCCCCCACCATCGCCGCCGCGCTCTACGCCCGCACGGGCACGACGTGGGCGATTACCGCCTACCTCGTCACCGCCTCGCTCGTGGGCCTGGCGGTCGCGCTGTGCCTGCGCGAGCGCAAGGGCATTCCCCTCGGCCACGAGCACGAGGAGCTGCAGCGCTCGGGCCACTTCGCGTGGGAGGGGCGTCGCTAAGCGTTTGTGCCCCCTCGGGCGGCGGTGCTAGAGTTGTCCCGTCTCGGCGAGGGCCCCACGGCCGTTATCGACGCGATATGAATGCAGACTTTCCGTTGAAGCCTGCCATCACTCGACGAGATGTCACGTTAAGTGGTCGCAGGCTTTTCCTGTGGCCCCCTACAGGAGGAATATTCTATGGCAACCCCCCAGGTCATCAAGGCTGACAAGCGCGAGGAGTTCGGCAAGGGCGCGGCCCGCCGCCTGCGCCGCGAGGGCAAGGTCCCCGGCGTGCTCTACGAGGCCGGCATCGACAACGTCCACTTCGCGGTCGACCGCCTCGAGATCACCGCGCTCGTGCGCAACGAGGGCACCAACGCCGTCCTCGAGCTCGAGGTTGACGGCGAGAAGCTGCTCTGCATGATCAAGCACGTCGACCAGAACGTGCTCACCCTCGAGATCGACCACGTCGACCTGCTCGGCGTCAAGCGCGGCGAGAAGGTCGTCGTCGAGGTCCCCGTCGTCACCGAGGGCGAGGCTCACCCCGACGCCGTCGTGCTGCAGGAGGCGGACGTCGTCGAGATCGAGGTCGACGCCCTCAACATCCCCGAGGAGATCGCCGTGTCCATCGAGGGCAAGGAGATCGGCGACCAGATCACCGCTGCCGACATCGCCCTGCCGGCCGGCGCGACGCTGACCACCGACCCCGAGGCGCTGATCATCAACCTCACCTTCTTCCAGGAGGACGCCGAGCTCGAGGCCGCAGCGGCCGAGGCCGAGGAGGGCGGCGCCGAGGCCGGTGCCGAGTCCACCGAGGAGGCCGGCGAGGAGGCCGGTGAGGAAGCTTCTGAGTAAGCACCCGCCCCCGCTTGTCGACGCCCCCGCGCACCCGCCCAGGGAACGCGGGGGTTTCGTCCGTCCTGTGCCTATGATGTGGCTGTGCCTGTGTCTGTGTCTGCCTCTGCGCCCGATTCCCCCGTCCTGATCGTCGGCCTGGGCAACCCCGGCCCCCAGTACGCCGGCACCCGCCACAACGCGGGCGTGCTCGTGATCGAGGAGCTGCTCGACCGCGCCACCCCCGTCCCGGCACAGCTCAGCGCCCACAAGCGGACGAACACCGAGGTCGCGGAGCTGGCCGCCGGGCGGCTGCTGCCCGCGCGCAGGGTGGTGCTGGCCCGCACCCGCGGCTACATGAACGTCTCCGGCGTGCCGGTCAAGGCGCTGGCGGACTACTTCGGGGTGCCGGCCGGCGACATCTACGTGGTCTACGACGAGCTGGACCTCGACCTCGGCGCCGTGAAGCTGCGCCCGGGCGGCGGGGACCACGGGCACAACGGGCTGCGCTCGGTGTCGAAGTCGCTGGGCACCCGCGAGTACAACAAGCTGGCGGTGGGCATCGGCCGCCCGCCGGGCAGGATGGCCCCGGCGGATTACGTGCTCAAGCCCTTTTCCCGCCGGGAGGCCGAGGAGCTGCCCATCGTCGCGGCGGACGCCGCGGACGAGCTGCTGCGCGCGGCGGGTAGCGTGTAGACATGCGCCTTGTCACACTCCGCACCAACGATCTGACCGTCGCCGCCCGCCTCACCTCCGACACGGAGGCGGTGGTGATCCCCGGCTTCCCTGACGTCGGCACGCTGCTCGCCGACCCACAGTGGCGCGACATCGCCGCCGCCGCGGCGGGATCGGCGGTGCGAGTGAACCGCGCGGACCTCGCACCGGTCGTGCCGCGCCCGGGCAAGATCATCTGCGTCGGGCTGAACTACGCGAAGCACATCGACGAGATGGGCCACGACCGCCCCGACGTCCCCACGCTCTTCGTGAAGTTCGCCGACGCCCTCATCGGCCCCTACGACGACGCCGTGGTGCCCTCCTTCAACGCCGAGACCCTCGACTTCGAGGGGGAGCTCGCCGTGGTGATCGGCTCCCGCGCCCGCCACGTCGCCGAGGAGGACGCGGGCGCGTGCATCGCGGGCTACTCGATCATCAACGACTACACCCAGCGCGGCTACCAGTACCGCACGCAGCAGTGGCACCAGGGCAAGTCGCTGGAGGCGACGGCCGGGTTCGGCCCGTGGCTCGACACGCAGTGGGCGCCGGGCCCCGCGCTGGAGACCACACTCAACGGCGAACGCATGCAGTACTCCCCCACCGATGACCTGGTCTTCAGCCCCGCCGCCCTCGTCTCGTTCATCTCGCACCTCTACCCGCTCAACCCGGGCGACGTCATCGCCACCGGCACCCCCGAGGGGGTCGGCCACGCCCGCACGCCGAAGCGCTACCTGGGCAACGGCGACACGGTGCGCGTGGAGATCGAGGGCCTGGGCCACATCGAGAACACGACCCGAGTGGTTTAGGGGGTCAGCGCCGCCTCGATCTCGGCAGCCGGCGCCTCCGGCAGGCCAGCGAAGTCCGCCCCGACCAGGCAGTACGGGTTGTCGGGCACCATCGGCTTGAGGTAGGGGTAAATCGCCGGCATGTCGGGGTGCGCCCGGGTGAAGTCCGTCTCCACCCCGCGCGCCCAGCGCCCGGAGAACGCCCGGCTGCTCACCGACACCCCGCCTTCGCGCAGCGTCGCGCGGTTGCGCTCGCTCGTCCCCGCCTCGTCGGCCAGGAGGAAGGCGCTGCCGCACGCCACGGAGTCGGCCCCGAGCCGCAGCAGCTTCTCGACGTCCCCCGGGCCGCGCACCCCGCCCGCCGCGATGAGCGGCAGGTCCACCGCCGCGCGGACCGCGGCCAGAAGATCGCCGAGCGCCCGCCCGTCGGGCTCCGCGTTCTGGTCCCACGTGCCGCGGTGCCCTCCGGCGAGCGGGCCCTGGACAACGAGGCCGTCGGCCCCGCGCCCGGCCGCCTCGCGCGCCTCGGACTCGTTGGTCACCGTGACCCAGGCCTCGGAGCCCGCCGCGTGCAGGCGGTCCATCTCCGCGGCGGTAAAGCACCCGAAGGTGCTGGAGACGACCGCCGGGGCGGCGTCGAGGACCAGCTCGAACTTCTCCGCGAAGCCGCTGGTGACGTCCGCGTCGGGGACGTCGGCGCCGAGCTGGCGGGCGACCCGGGTGACGTCGTCAGGCGAGGGCTCGGGCTGGGGGTAGAACAGGTTGGCGCCGAAAGGGGCGCGGGTCGCGGCGAGCTGCTCGCGGGCGCTGTCAGCCGTGCACGTGCCGAGGGCGAGGAAACCGAAGGAGACAGCGTTGACGAGCTCGGGGGTGCTCGGCCCGCCGGCCATCGGCGCCGCGACAATCTGTGGTAGCTCCATGGCTATCATTTATACGCATGTTGGGATTCTTCAGACGCCTGTTCCGCCCGGCCCCCGCAGCCGAGCCCTCCGTGGAGTGGCTGGTCGTCGGGCTGGGCAACCCGGGCGAGGAGTACGCGGCGGCGCGCCACAACGTCGGCTACATGGCTCTCGACGCGGCGGCGGCTGCACGGGGCGTCACGCTGCGCCCCGCCGAGGGCGCCGAAGCCCTGCTCGGGGTGTGCGAGGGTGTGGCCTACGCCCGCCCGTTGACCTACATGAACGAGTCGGGTACTGCGGTGGGGCCGCTGGCCCGGCGCTTCAACGTCGCGCCCGAGCGCATCGTCGTGCTCCACGACGAGCTGGACCTGCCGCAGGGCACGGTGCGCCTGCGCCGCGGCGGCAGCGAGAACGGGCACAACGGGCTGAAGTCGCTCACCGAGCACCTCGGCTCGCGCGATTATGTCCGCGTGCGCATCGGCATCGGGCGCCCGCCGAAGGGCACCCCGGTGCCGGACTGGGTGCTCTCCCCCGTGGAGGGCGACATCAGCGCGGAGATAGAAAAAGCCGCGCGGGCTGCGCGGCTGGTTCCCACCCAGGGGCTGGAGCGGGCGCAGAACGAGATCCACGCCCGCTAGCGTTTAGGCGAGGGCGGCCTCGATGTCGCCGAGGACGCGGGCGCGGTCGCCGACCTTGATGTCGCGCGGGGCGAACTCGCCGTTGGCGAAGTCGTCGAACAGGCCCAGGGAGACCTGGTTGCGCACGCCGAACATGGAGAAGTTGGCCACGATCTGGCGCCAGTGCTCGACCGCGCGCGCGCCGCCGTCTGCACCGTAGGCGACGAAGGCGACCGGCTTGCCCGCCCACTCGGAGCCGAGGGAGTCGAAGGCGTTCTTGAAGCCGCCCGGGATGGAGTGGTTGTACTCGGGGGTGACGAAGACGAAGCCGTCGCAGGCGTCGATCGCCCTGGACCAGGCGGCGACGTTCTCGTCCTCGTACTGCTTGTTGGCCGCCCCGGGGATGGTGGCGGTCGTGAGCAGGGGAACGTTAAACGCGGCGAGGTCGATGAGCTCGTACTCGAAGCCCTCGCGGGTGGAGGCTTCCTCCATGATCCAGTTGGCCACGTGCTCGCCGAGGCGGCCCTCGCGAACGGAACCGAGGATGACACCGATCTTCTTCATGCAGAACCCTTTCTTGTTGACTCGTCTACATTCTCCCCGGCGACTATACGCCACAACCGCCACGCGATTCATATTGAGCCGGTCACGCGACTAGGCTGTACACCCTATGAGCACCCTTTCCGAGGCCACCCGCCGCCGCACCTTCGCCGTCATCGCCCACCCCGACGCCGGTAAGTCGACCCTGACGGAGGCGCTGGCCCTGCACGCCCACGTCATCTCCGAGGCGGGCGCGGTCCACGGCAAGGGCAACCGCAAGGCCACCGTCTCCGACTGGATGGAGATGGAGAAGGACCGCGGAATCTCGATCGCCTCCTCAGCCCTCCAGTTCGAGTACCTCCCCGAGGATTCCGAGGCCGCCGAGCCCTACGTGATCAACCTCGTCGACACCCCCGGCCACGCCGACTTCTCGGAGGACACCTACCGCGTGCTCTCCGCCGTCGACGCCGCCATCATGCTCATCGACGCCGCGAAGGGCCTCGAGCCCCAGACCCTCAAGCTCTTCCGGGTGTGCAAGGCGCGCGGCCTGCCGATCGTCACCGTCATCAACAAGTGGGACCGCGTCGGCCGCGAGCCGCTCGAGCTCGTCGACGAGATCGTCACCGAGATCGACCTCCAGCCCACCCCCCTCTACTGGCCCGTCGGCGAGGCCGGCGACTTCCGCGGCCTGGCCCACATCGACTCCGAGGGTGAGGCCGACACCTACATCCGCTTCATCCGCACCGCCGGCGGCTCCACCATCGCCCCGGAGGAGCACTACTCCCCCGCCGACGCCCTCGCCCGGGAGGAGGACGCCTGGGAGACCGCCGTCGAGGAGGCCGAGCTGCTCGCCGCCGACGGCGCCGTGCACAACCAGGAGCTCTTCGAGCAGTGCGTGACCTCCCCGGTCATTTTCGCCTCCGCCATGCTCAACTTCGGCGTCCACCAGATCCTCGACACCCTGTGCGCCATCGCCCCGGCACCGGCGGGCCGCGAATCGGACCCGGCGGCGGTGGAGGCGTCGACAAGCGCGATGGATGCCGCGCGGCAGCTTGACGACGACTTCTCGGGCGTCGTCTTCAAGGTCCAGGCCGGCATGGACAAGAACCACCGCGACACCCTCGCCTTCATGCGCGTGGTCTCCGGTGAGTTCGACCGCGGCATGCAGGTCACCCACGCGCAGTCGGGCCGCAGCTTCTCCACCAAGTACGCGCTGACCGTGTTCGGCCGCACCCGCGACACCGTCGAGACGGCCTTCCCCGGCGACATCATCGGCCTGGTCAACGCGGGCTCCCTGGCCCCCGGCGACACCATCTACGCCGGCCGCAAGGTGCAGTTCCCGCCCATGCCCCAGTTCGCCCCCGAGCACTTCCGCACCCTGCGGGCGAAGTCGCTGGGCAAGTACAAGCAGTTCCGCAAGGCGCTCGACCAGCTCGACGCCGAGGGCGTCGTGCAGATCCTGCGCAACGACCTGCGCGGCGACGCCGCCCCCGTCATGGCGGCGGTCGGCCCGATGCAGTTCGAGGTCATGCAGGCGCGCATGGAAAACGAGTACAACGTGGAGACCGTCACCGAGCCGGTGCCCTATTCCGTGGCCCGGCGCACCGACACCGAGTCCGCGCCCGAGCTGGGCCGCCAGCGCGGGGTGGAGATCTTCACCCGCTCCGACGGCGAGCTCATCGCGCTGTTCGGCGACAAGTGGAAGCTCGCGTTCATCGAGAAGGAGCACCCCAACCTGACCATGGAGCCCCTCGTCGCGGACTAGTTTTTCAGGCTTCCCCGGCGATGAAGGCCTCGAGGTCGGCGCGGGCCTCCTCGTCGCCGAGCTGCACCGGCGGGGACTTCATCAGGTAGGAGGACGCCGGGTTGACCGGGCCGGCGAGGCCGCGGTCGAGGGCGATCTTGGCCACGCGGATCGCGTCGATGATCACGCCCGCCGAGTTCGGGGAGTCCCACACCTCCAGCTTGTACTCGAGGCTCAGCGGCACGTCGCCGAAGGCGGTGCCCTCGAGGCGGACGTAGGCCCACTTGCGGTCGTCGAGCCACTGGACGTAGTCCGAGGGCCCGATGTGGACGTTTCGGTCCTCCACTTTCCCGGCGATCGGCCCCTCCTTCAGGTTCGAGGTCACGGCCTGGGTTTTGGAGATCTTCTTCGACTCGAGGCGGCTGCGGTCCAGCATGTTCTTGAAGTCCATGTTGCCGCCCACGTTGAGCTGCATCGTGCGGTCGAGGCGCACGCCCCGGTCCTCGAAGAGCTTGGCCAGCACGCGGTGGGTGATGGTCGCGCCCACCTGGCTCTTGATGTCGTCGCCGATGATCGGCAGCCCGGCGTCGGTGAACTTTTGGGCCCACTCCGGGTCAGAGGCGATGAACACCGGCAGGGCGTTGACGAAGGCGCAGCCGGCGTCGATGGCGGCCTGAGCATAGAACTTGTCGGCCTCCTCCGAGCCCACGGGCAGGTAGGAGACGAGGACGTCGGCCTTGGCGTCGCGAAGCGACTGCGCGACGTCGACGGGCTGCTCGGCGGACTCCTCGATGGTGGCAAGGTAGTGCTCGCCGAGGCCGTCGTAGGTCGGGCCGCGCTGCACCCGCACACCCAGGTGCGGCACGTCGGTGATCTTGATGGTGCAGTTCATCCCGGACTCGGTGGCCTCGGCGAGGTCCTTGCCCACCTTGTCGGCGTCGACGTCGAAGGCGGCGACGAACTCGACGTCACCGACGTGGTAGTCACCGAGCTGGACGTGCATCAGGCCCGGAACCTTCTCCTCGGCCGGGGTGTTCTTGTAGTAATCCACGCCCTGGATGAGCGAGGTGGCGCAGTTGCCGACGCCCGCGATGGCGACCCGTACTTTCTTGCTTCCCATGTTCGCGCGCTTCTCCTTAGCGTCCCGTGCGGGCCGGTCGGTGCGACCGGCCCCGGCGCGAGTTCACTCTGGCACCTTGCCGGGGCATTCGGAAGTTGGCGCGGCGGCTGTATCGATCAAGGTCAGCGGGCGATTTCGGTTCAGGGCTGCGCGAACCTTCCGGCATGTGATGATCGCCACACTTGCGCCCTCAAGTGCGCCGCCCTCACGTTCCGGCCTCGGGCGCCCGGCGGGGTCTCGGTGGCCCTGGTGGTCAAGCACTTCGGCAGCAAGGACGGCCTGTTCGAGGCGACGGTGGACTTCACGACGTCCTCCGCGGCGCTGTTCGCCGGCCCCTTCGCCGACCTCGGCCGCACCGCCGTGGTGGAAACGCTCACCGCCCCGCACAACGCCCCCTACTCCATGGCCCGGGCCATCTCGGTGGCGAAGGGCGACGAGGGCGGCCTGAACGCCATCGCCGGAGGATCAAGTCCGACCTCCTGCGCGTTTTGGCGGGGCGGATCCGCGAGAAAGCCCCGCACGGCACCCCCTCCCCCGAACTGCGCGCGCAGTCAGCCCTCGCGCTGCTCATGGAGCTGTCGTTTATGCGCCGCTTCGGTGACACCGACTTCGCGGGGTTCCGCACCGAGACGCTGATCGACTACTACGCCCCGCTGCTGCAGTAGATCCTCGACGGGGGCCAGGAGCTCAGCGCTTCGCCCTGACCTCGTTGATGATGGCGGAGAAGTCCTGCCCGCCGTGGCCCTCGTCGACGAAGTCCGCGTACTGCTCGGCCGCGATCCGGCCCAGCACCGTGCCGGTGGCGGTCTCCTCCGCCGCCTGCATGGCCAACTTCAGATCCTTGAGCATGAGCGCCGCCGCGAAGCCCGGCGCGAAGTCGTGGTTCGCCGGGGAGCCCTCGACCAGTCCCGGCACCGGGGCGTTGACGGACAGCGCCCAGGAGTTGCCGGTGGCGTTGGAGACTACGTCGAAAAACGCCTGAGGCTCGAGGCAGAGCCGCTCGTCGAGCACCATCGCCTCGGCGAGCACGATCTGGTGTACCGCCAGGATCATGTTGTTGCAGGCCTTGACCGCCTGGCCGTTGCCGGTGTCCCCGCAGTGGGTGACCGACTTCCCCATCACCTCCAGCAGCGGCCGCGCCTCCTCCACGTCCTCGTTCACGCCCCCGACCATGAAGGCCAGGGTGCCCGCGGCCGCGCCCGCGATCCCGCCGGAGACGGGGGCATCGAGGAAGCGGGACCCGGCGCCGCGGACTGTCGACGCCAACTCGCGCGCCTCGGCCACCGAGACGGTGGAGACGTCGATGTAGAGGCGCGGCTGAGGGTGGGCGTCGAGAAGCGAGTCGAGGACCTGCGTGACCAGACCGCCGTTGGGCAGGCTGGTGAACACGACCTCCGCGCCGGCAGCGGCGTCCTCGGCCATCACGGAGTTCGACCCCGACCGGGTCATGGCGACGCACCCGCACGCCGCGCTCGTGAAGACCTCACGGGCCGTCTTCCCCTACTGGGGCCTGCCGGCCTACGGCTGAGGTGCTCAGACGAAGGCGGAGACGCCGGTGACGGCGCGGCCGACGATGAGCGAGTTGATGTCGTAGGTGCCCTCGTAGGTGAACAGCACCTCGGCGTCGGCCATCATCTTGGACAGCCCGTACTCGGTGAGGATCCCGTTGCCGCCGCCGATGGCGCGCCCGGCTGCGGCCGATTCGCGGGCCAGCCGGGTCGTCGTCGCCTTCGCCAGCGCGGCGAAGGGCATTTCCAGCCCGCCGTCCTCGTGCACCTGCGCTACCTGCGCCATGAGCGACAGCGAGGCCGTCGCGTTGCCGAGGATGCGCACGAGCTGCTCCTGCACCAGCTGGAACTTGGCGATCGGCCGGCCGAACTGCTCGCGCGTCACCGCGTACTCGCGGGCCTTGTCGAAGATCCCGAGCTGCACGCCCGCCCCCTGCCAGCCGACCCACGCGCGCGAGGTGCAGAGGAAATCGTTGACGTTGGCGAAGGACTGGGCCCCCGGCAGGGCGTTGTCGTGCGGNCGCTCGCTGTGCCCGTTGTTGTAGTTCTTTTTTTTTTATAAGGACCCGCCGCCCCCGGGATCTACACCCGGTAGATCCTCCGCAGCCTCAAGCCGTGACCCACCCCCTCACCCCGCGCCAGCGCGAACTGTTCAACGCGCTGCTGACCGACTTCCTCGCCGAGGGCTTCGAATCCTTCACCATCGACGCGGCCGCGAAGCGCTACCGCTGCTCGAAATCCACGATCTACGCCCTCGGGCGCACCCGCGACGCGATCATCCGCCGCGTCCTGGTGAGCTACTTCCGGGAGATCGCGCGCCGCACGGCGATCCAGGACCGCCCCGGCCTGACGGCCGCCGCCGCCCTGGAGACGTACTTCAGCGCGATGACCAGCGCCCTCGCCCCGGCCAGCCCAGCGTTCATGCGCGACCTCGCCGCGGAGCCCGTCGCCCAGGAGGTCTACTCCGTGAACACGGCGGCGGCGACGGAAAACGTGCGGGCGCTGCTCGAGCGCGGCGTGGCCTCGGGCGAGTTTTCCGCCGGGTCCACGGCCTTCCTCTCCCGCCTGATCTACCACACCATGCGCGACATCCAGCGCGGCGAATACGCCGGCACCATCGCCCCCGCCGACGCCTACCGCGAGCTCGGTCAACTCCTGCTGCGAGGCATCTCCCGCACCCCCATGTAGTTTCTTGCGCAAAAACGTTTTCCCTGTCTCTGGTTATTACTTCGAAGTCGAACTACAGTCAGGTGAAACACGCGCCACGCCCCGGCCCGCCGAGTACACCCCCACCCAGCCGACGCGGGCGGACGAGTCGCTGCTGCTCTACTTCACATCGGGCACGACGTCGAAAGCCAAGCTCGTCGATCACACGCACACGTCCTACCCCGTCGGCCACCTCACCACGATGTACTGGATCGGGCTCGCGCTCGGAGACGTCCACCTCAACGTCGCGGCCCCGGGGTGGGCCAAGCACGCGTGGTCGAACATCTTCGCGCCCTGGATCGCCGGGGCGACCGTGTTCTGCTACAACTACTCCCGCTTCGACGCGGTCGGGCTCATGGACACTATGGAGGCGGAGGGCGTGACCAGCTTCTGCGCCCCGCCCACGGTCTGGCGCATGCTCATCCAGGCCGATCTGACCCGGATGAAGAACCCGCCCACAAAGCTCGTCGCCGCGGGCGAACCGCTCAACCCCGAGCTGATCGCCACCATCGAGCGCGCCTGGAACACCTCCGTGCGCGACGGCTTCGGTCAGACGGAGACCACCCTGCAGATCGCCAACACCCCCGGCCAGAAGGTCAAGCCGGGCTCGATGGGCCGGCCGCTTCCCGGCTGTGAGGTCGCGCTCATCGACCCCGCCACCGACGAGATCGCCGAGCGCGACGAAGACGGCTACATCTTCTACATCGGCCGCGCCGACGACGTGTTCAAGGCCTCCGACTACCGGCTCTCCCCCCTTCGAGCTGGAGTCCGTGGTGATCGAACACGCCGCCGTCGCCGAAGTCGCCGTCGTCCCCTCCCCCGACCCGATCCGCCTGGCGGTGCCCAAGGCCTACGTCGCCCTCGCCCCCGGGCACGAGCCCACCGCCGAGGTTGCCGAGTCCATCCTCCGGCACTGCCGCGACGGCCTGGCGGCCTACAAGCGCATCCGCAGGCCCGAGTTCTACGAGCTGCCCAGAACCATCTCCGGCAAGATCCGCCGCGTCGAGCTGCGCAAGCGGGAAAACGAGATCCACGCGGCCGACGGCGGACAGACCAGCGCCTCAACCGAGTACGCCGACACGGACTTTCCCGACCTGAAGGGCTGAGCGGCTAGGATTCGGGCATGCCGATCAACATCGACAGCCTCGCCGAGGCCCGCCGCCTGTGGGCCGAGCGCTACTCCGGGGAGGCCGCCCGGGGCATGTTCACAGTGTCCTCCCTCGACCGCGCCGCCCACCTCCTGCGCGCCGGGGCGGAGCAGGCGCTCGCCCCGTTCAGCATCACGTTCGCGCAGTTCGAGCTGCTCACCCTGCTCATGTGGACCCGCTCCGGCGGCCTGCCGATGTCCAAGATCAGCTCCCGCCTGCACGTCCCGCCCGCCTCGCTGACGCACACGGTGCGCCGCCTCGAGGGCGAGGGGCTCGTGGCCCGGGTGGCGTCCCAGCGCGACCGGCGCTCGACGCTCGTTTCCATCACCGACCAGGGCATTGCCCTGGCCTCGGCGGCCGGGCCCGCGCTGAGCTCCTACTTCGAGGGCATCGAGCTCACCCCGGAGCAGCACGACGGCATCGCCGGGGCAACCGCCGCGCTGCGCCGGGCTGCCGGCGAGTACGTCGAGGAGCTGCCCTGCTAGGAGTGCGTGAACTCCGGGTCGCGCTTCTCCACGAACGCCGCCATGCCCTCCTTCTGGTCGGCGGAGGCGAAGATGGAGTGGAAGGTGCGGCGCTCGAAGAGCAGGCCCTGCGAGAGGGAGGTCTCGCCCACCGCGTTGATCTGCTCCTTGATCATGGTGGTGGCCACCAGCGACTTCGCCGCGATCGTCGCCGCGGTGTCCAGGGCGGAGTCGAGCAGCTCCCCGGCGGGAACGACGCGCGCGACGAGGCCGGAGCGCTCGGCCTCCTCGGCGTCCATCATGCGCCCGGTGAGGCACATCTCCATCGCCTTGGCCTTGCCCACCGCGCGGGTGAGGCGCTGCGAACCGCCCATGCCCGGGGTGATGCCGAGGTTGACCTCCGGCTGGCCGAACTTCGCGCCGTCGCCGGCGATGATGAAGTCGCACATCATGGCCAGCTCGCAGCCGCCGCCGAGGGCGTAGCCGTTCACGGCGGCGATGAGCGGGGTGCGCGCCCGGGTCAGCTCGTCCCAGCCGGCGAACCAATCGGAGACGTACATGTCGGTCGCGCCCTTCGGCGCCATCTCCTTGATGTCGGCGCCGGCGGCGAAAGCCTTCTCCGAGCCGGTGAGCACGATCGCACCGATGGCCTCGTCGCGGTCGAACTCGGTAACGGCGGCGGTCACCTCCTCCATCGTCTGCTTGTTCAGGGCGTTGAGGGCCTCGGGGCGGTTCAGGGTAATGAGGCCGACACGGCCGCGGGTTTCGGTGAGGATCATGGGGTGTCCTTTCTCTCGGTGGGTGGGAGGTGTGGTTCAGGCGTTGCCGAACGACGGGGCCACGGCGCCGTCGACGGGCTCGAAGACGGCGGAGACGACGTCGGCGGGGACGTCGTCAAGCGATGCGTACTCCCAGCTCGGGTTGCGGTCCTTGTCGATGATCTGGGCGCGGATGCCCTCGGCAAACTCGGGGTGGCGCTGCATGTTCAGCGACATCCAGAACTCCTGGGTCAGTGTGCCGGCGAGGTCGAGCACGAGGTTGCGGTTCAGCGACTCCTCGGTGACGCGGATGCCCAGCGGCGAGTTGCGCCGCATCGCCTTCGCCGCCTTCGCCGCCCACTCGCTGTCGCTGGCCTCGAGCCGGGCGAGGACCTCGGAGGCGTCGGCCGCGGAGTAGACCTCGGCCATCTCGGGGCGGTCGGCGCCGAAGCCCGGCCCGGTCTCGCGCGCGAACTCGCGGACAGCTTCCGCGTCGCCGGTCTCGCAGAGCTTTTCGACGAGCGCCCCGAGCCGCTCCTGCGGCACGTAGACGTCGGCGAAGCCGGTGTCGATGGCCTCCGCGGCCCCGACGTGCAGGGCGGTGTAGGCGAGGTGGCGGCCGAGCCCCTCGGGAGCCCGGGACAACAGGTGGGACCCACCGGCGTCGGGCGAGTAGCCGATGCCGACCTCCGGCATGCCGATGCGCGAGTCGTCGGTGACCACGCGGTGCGAGCCGTGGGCGGAGATGCCGATGCCGCCGCCGAGAACGATCCCGGTCATGAGCGGCACGTAGGGCTTCGGGTAGGTGGAGATGGCGTGGTTGAGCTCGTACTCTTCCTTCCAGAAGGTCGCACCCTCCCCGCCGCCCTCGAGCGCGTCGCGGTAGAGGGTGGCGATGTCGCCGCCGGCGCACAGGCCGCGCTCGCCCGCGCCGCGGACAATGACGAGGTCGACGGTGTCGTCACCCGCCCAGTCGTCGAGGACGCGGCGCATCTGCCGAATCATGTCCAGGTTGAGCGCGTTCATGGCCTTCGGCCGGTTCAGGGTGATCACGCCGGCGCGGCCGTTGGTCTCGCTGAGAACGGTGGTGCTGGTGTCGGTGCACATTCTATGCCTCCAGAAGTAGTGCTTCGCCCTGCCCGCCGCCGCCGCAGAGGGCGACCCCGGCCCTGGCTGCCTGGCCCGCCGCGAGCTGGTGCGCGGCGTGGACGACGAGCCGGGCGCCAGAGGCGCCGATCGGGTGGCCCATGGCGATGGCCCCGCCGTGGGGGTTGACGTCGTCGGGGCTGATCCCTAGCTGGCGGGCGGCGTGGACGACGACCGAGGCGAAGGCCTCGTTGATCTCGATGTGGTCGAGCTCGCCGATGCCCCACCCCTGCCGCTCGAGGGCGGACTGAAGGGCGTTGGCGGGCTGCGCCTGCAGGGAGGCGTCCGGCCCGGCGACCTGCCCGGGGGCGCGCAGGGTGGCCAGGACGCGCCACCCCAGTTCCTCGGCGTGGGCGCGGGTGGTGAGCACGACCGCGGCCGCGCCGTCGGTGATGGGCGAGGAGTTGCCCGCGGTGATGGTGCCCTCTTTATCGAAGGCCGGGCGCAGCCCGGACAGGCTCTCCTCCGTCACCCCCTGCCGGATCCCCTCATCCGCTTCGACCGTGACCTCGCCCCTGCGGGTGGGCACGGTGACGGGGACGAGCTCGGGGGCGAAGACCCCGGCCTCGGTGGCGGAGAGTGCGCGCTGGTGGGATAGAGCCGCGGCTAGGTCCTGCTCCTCCCGGGTCGCCGGATAATGCTCGGCGTATTCCTCGGTGAGCAGGCCCATGGAGATGCCGAGGTCCGCGGCGCGCAGCCCGTCGTGCTCAATGTGGTCGAGGGCCTCGAAGGCGCCGTACTTCACCCCCGCGCGCGAGCGCGGCAGCAGGTGCGGCGCGTTGGTCATGGATTCCATGCCGCCCGCCACCACCACGCGCGCCTCGCCGGAGCGGATGAGGCGGGCGGAGTCGATGACGGCGGTGAGCCCGGAGAGGCACACCTTATTCACGGTCGAGGTGTGCGCGGCCGGGGAAACGCCCGCGCCGAGGGCCGCCTGCTTGGCGGGGTTCTGCCCCGCGCCCGCCTGGAGGACCTGCCCGAGGATGACGGCATCGACGGCCCCGCCGTCGACCCCCGCCTGGCGCAGGGCCCCGCGGATGGCGTGACTGCCCAGCTCCGTGGCGGGGAGCGAAGCGAGTCCCCCGAGTAATTTGCCAAAGGGGGTGCGCGCGGCCCCCACGATCACGACGTCGTCGGCAGCTTTGCCGGCCATACGAAATCCTTTCGCTGTACGACATTTATTTAGATCGTACCGTCGGCGCGGAGCCCGCGCCACCACTCAGGCGGCGCCGAGGAACTCCCGCCACGCCGGCCACTCCCGCCCCATCTGGCGCTGACCGGAGGCGTAGTTGGACCGCAGCTTCTCCACCTTCCGCTCGGTGGAGCTGACCTGCATGTCATCCGGGAAAAACAGCTGGGCCCTGCCCTGCCTCTCCAGTTCCAGGAGCCGCTGCTTGGAGGCGTTGTAGCGGTCGGGGCGGCCGATGAGGGCCTCCGCCACGGCCGGGGTGCGGCGCAGAACGCTTCGCACGACCGATGTCCGCGTGACCTGCGGGCGGACGTAGTCGCGCGGCTTCGTGCCGACGAAGAGGAACTTCTCGTACCCCGCGTCCTCGGCCTGCTGGATTGAGATGCCGCCGGATTCGCCGAGGGCACCGTCGACGTAGGGAATGCCGTCGATAAGCCGTGTCGGCATGATGAGCGGCAGGGTCGAGGAGGCCCGGACGAAAGAGTTCATGTCCGCGCGCTCGCGGATGTCGGCGCGGGTGAAGTAAACCGACTCGCCCGTGTCCGCCCGCGTGGCGGCGATGTTCATCTCGGCCGGGTTCGCTTCGAAGGCGTCGTAGTCGAAGGGCAGGTCCCCGTCGGAGGAGAGCTCGTAGATGAACTCCGCGTTGAAGTAACCGGTGCCCCGCAGCAGCGAGGAGACCCCGCCGAAACTGGGGTTGTTGGCGAAGTCGACGAAGCTCTCCTTTGCCCGCCACGCGTCGCCCGAGAGGTAGTTGACGGTGTGGCTCGACCCGGCCGAAACCCCGCCGACCCACCCGAAGCGCACCTCCTCCTCGATCAGCTTGACGACGCACGGGGCGGTGTACGAGTTCCGCATCCCGCCGCCCTCGAAGATCAGTGCAGTGTCGCGGGCATCAATCATGGCACCAGATGCTACCGCCGCCCGCGCCCGCGCGCCCGGCTACGGCGTCAGGGCGCCGCCGGTGACGGACAGCGTGGAGCCCGACACGTAGGAGGAGTCCTCCGAGGCGAGGTAGACGTAGGCACCCGTGAGCTCGGCGGGTTGGCCGGCGCGTCCCATCTCGGAGCCCTGGCCGAATTTCTGCACCTTCTCCGGCGGCTGGCCGTGGCTCGGCTGCAGGACCGTCCAGATCGGCCCGGGGGCGACGGCGTTGACGCGGATCCCGCGCGTGCTCAGCAGCCCCATGGACAGGCCCTTGGCGAAGTTGTTCATCGCCGCCTTCGTCATCGCGTAGTCAAGCAGGGTGTCCGAAGGGTCGTAGGCCTGGATGGACGAGGTGAAGATGATCGAGGAACCGGCCGGCATGTGCTTGACGGCCTCCTTGGTCACGCGGAACGATGAGTAAACGTTGGACTTCATGGTGGCGTCGAAGTCCTCGTCGCTGATCTCCAGGATGTCGTCGTGGTAGATCTGGCGCGAGGCGTTGTTGACTAGGATGTCCAGCCCGCCGAGCTCGGCGACTGCCTTGGCGACGGTGTCCTCGCACGCCTGGAGCTCGCGCAGGTCACCGGGGATGGCCACGGCCTTGCGCCCGGCCTCCTTGATCGCCTTGAGCACGCGGTCCGCGTCCTCCTGTTCCTCCGGCAGGTAGGCGATGGCCACGTCCGCGCCCTCACGGGCGTAGGCGACAGCCACGGCGGCGCCGATGCCGGAGTCGCCGCCGGTAATCAGGGCCTTGCGGCCCTCCAGCTTGCCGCTGCCGACGTAGGAGTCGAGCCCGATGTCGGGCACCGGCTCAGCCTTCGTCTCCAGACCGGGGTGCTGCTGCACCTGGTCGGGGGGAGAGATGCGGGGGAACTTTTCGCGGGGGTCGGTCAGTCCGGCCATGGTGAACCTCCTATAAGCATTCGCTAATTCGTTGCCCACCCGAGCGTACAGAAAAATTACCTGCCCTGATTCTTCACGTCGTCGGCCGCCCGGCCGACCCACCGCTCCAATTGCAGCCGGAACTTCGCCGCGTCCGCCGACTTCGGTCGGGCCTGGATGACGCTTTCGGAGTCATAGCCCACCTGCAGCTCCTTCGCGCGCAGGACCTCCGCGTCGATCTTGACGCCGAGCAGCAGCACGACGTTCATCACCCACACCAGAACCAGGACCGTCAGCACGGTGCCGAACGCCCCGTAGGCGCTGCGCACGCCCACCGCCGAGACGTACCAGCTGAAGCCCGTCCAGATCACGGCGCTGCACGCGAAGGCGAGAAACGAACCCCAGGTCACGGGTCGGAAGCGGCCGCGCTGGACGTTGGGGGTGACCTGGTAGAGAAGCGACAGCAGGCCGAGCGAGACCAGGGCGACAAAAGGCAGCTGGAGCCACTGCCACACCGGAAGGAAAATCCGGGTCAGGTACTCCACCTCCTCCGTCAGGCCGAGCGGGTCGGCGACCTTCCCCAGCACGCCCGCCACCAGGGACTCGCGCAGGGCGAGGGCCAGGATGATCACGAGCGCGCCCGCCTCGAGGACGAGGGTGACAAGCCACATCGTCACCCAGGTCACCACGAAGTTGCGTCCCTCGACGCGCCCGTAGATCACGTTGGCGTTGCGGGAGAAGGAGCGCACGTAGGCGGAGGCCGAGACGAGGGAGACGGCCACCGAGATGGCCAGCGCCCAGGTGTTTTCCGAGGGCGTGCCCACGATGGTGTTCAGTAGGTCGAGGGCCTGGGCGCGCAGGGTCTCCGGGACGTAGCGCGCCACCAGCTCCCGCAGAAGCTGCGGGGCGTCGGCGCCTTCGCGCGGGAGGAGGAGGATCACCAGTGAATAGGTGGCCAGGATCGCTGGGGCCAGGGCGAGGACCGTGTAGTAGGTCAGGCTGGCGGCGCGGTCGACCATCGCGTCGACGGAGAAGTCGGCCACGAGGCGCCGAAACACGAGACGGTAGCCGGGCCCGCTGAGCCGGTTGCCGCGCACGGCCAGGGGGTCGGGAAGCGCGCCGGCCGGCGGGACCACGTCCACCTGCCGCACGCCGTAGGGCAGGACGAGTTCCGCCCGGGAGCTCGATCCTGCGTCCTTGTCCATGCTCACAGCGTATCGCGGGCCTAACGGGGCGAGCGCTTGATGCTCTCGATCTTCTTCCCGCGCGCGAGCTCGTCCACGACCTTGTCCATCCAGCGGATCTTCTGCATCAGGGGGTCGGCAACCTCCTCCACGCGCACCCCGCACACCACTCCGGTGATGAGCTCAGCGTGTGGGGTGAGGCGCGGGGCGGAGGCGAAGAACTCGCGCAGGTTCTGCCCGGACTCGGCGGCGGCGTGCAGGCCGTCCGCGCTGTGTCCGGTGAGCCAGCCCAGGACGTCGTCTAGCTCTGCCCTGGTCTTGCCCTTCCGCTCGACCTTAGCGAGGTAGTTGGCGTAGATGTCGCCGAACCGGTAGGCGAAGACCCGCTCGAGTTTGTCGTTCATGTCCCCGACCTTAACCGACCTTAACCGCTGGCTAGACCAGGCCGATCCAGTGCCAGTAGGTGGCGGAGAGCAGCAGCACGAGGAGGTAGCCCACGATCGTCAGCGGGATGCCCGTCTTGAGGAACTGCTTGGTCGTGAACGCGCCCGTGCCGTAGGCCAGCATGTTCTGCGGCGCCGAGATGGGCAGCAGGAAGCCGAAGCAGATGACGAACTGCTGGATGATGACGAACCCGATGCCGCCGTTCGGCACGTCGAGCGTGGAGGCCAGGGCAATGAACACGGGGATCAGCGCGGAGGCCAGTGAGGTCGCCGAGGCGAAGCCGAGGTGGATCAGGATGTTGAACAGGGACACAATCGCGATGGTGGCGAGGATCGGCATTCCGGCCAGGCCCAGGAGGCCGAAGGTCTGCTCGGACAGCCACGAGGCCGCGCCCGTCTCGAGCAGGAAGGAGCCGAGCGAGATGCCGACCGCGAAGACGATGAGGGTGCCCCAGTTGATGTGCTTCTGCGCGTACTTCCAGTCCATCACGCCGACGACCGGCAGCAGCATGATGCCCACTGCCACGAGCGTGATGACGGAGGAGTCGATCGGGTGCAGCACGCCCTCGGTCGCCCAGAAGGCGAGCAGGGCGACGGCGATGACGGTGAGGCGCTTCTCGGCGCCAGTCATCGGCCCCATCTCGGACAGCTGCTTCTCGACGAGCTCCCTGCCGCCCTCGATGGCCTCGACCTCGGGCTTGATGGCGGCGCGCATGATGAAATACAGCGCGATGGACATGAGCACCGACCACGGCGCCGCCCAGATGAACCACTGGCCCCAGGAGACGGTGGTGTTCATCTGGTCCTCGATGAAGCCGATGGCCACGAGGTTCTGCGCCGCGGCCGTCTTGATGCCCACGTTCCACACGGAGACCGCCTGGGTGGCGGTGATGATGAGCAGGGCCGAGAGTTTCGAATCGACCGCGAGCCCGAAGGCGGCGACCATGCCGAGGAGGATGGGCACGACGGCGCCGGCGCGGGCGGTGGCCGAGGGGACGAAGAAGGCGAGGATGATCGAGATGACGATCGCGCCGATGACGATGTTCGAGGTTTTCTCGCCGGCGAACTTCAGCACGTAGAGCGCGATGCGGCGGTGCAGGCCGGTCGCCTGCATGGCCGTGGCCAGGGCGAGCGCGGCGGCCACGAGGGCGACCGCGGACGTCGAGAAGCCGCTCAGCGCCAGCGCGAGGGCTTTGCCGGTGCCGAAGATCTTGTCCGGGTTCTCCGGGTTCGGCGACAGGCCGACGAGCAGCGAGATGAGGCCGATGATGAGCACCGAGCTCACCGGGTAGCTCACGGCCTCGGAGACCCACATGATCACCGCGAAGGCGAGCATCCCGAGGGCGATCTGCCCCTGCCACTCGATGGAGTCCATCGGGATGAGCAGCACCGCGGCAAGCGCGGCGAAGGCCAGGAAGAACGAGATGAGTTTGGGTGCGGTCAGGGCCTTCGCAGGTTCTTTCTTCTGCTCCTGCGCGGGCGGGTTGGGGGTCGTCCCCTTGTCCAGTGCCGTGCTCACGGCATACTCCCTCAGTAGAAATTGGTATTACTTAGGATTTTAATAGCTGAAGGCTGTGATAGCCCAGTTTCCGCGGCATGACGGCGGTCACTGCCGGCGGCGCTACACTTTTCGCATGGGTTTCCTGGACACGGTCCGCGCGTTCCTCCGCGGCGACTCCCCCGCTCCCCTGGTCGACTACCCGGAGCATTTCCGGCAGGTGGAGGTGGGCACGCTCAGCGTGCACACGGCCAACCTCTCCCCCGACACGGACGAGAAGCTGGTGATCATCACCCTGTCCTCCCTCGAGCCCCTCAGGCTTCTCGACGCCCCAGTGCGCCTCACCTCCCCCGGGCAGCGCGCCGTCACGTTTGTCCCGGTGGACACGCGCTCCGACCCGGCCCTGGACCCGAACCTGGGCTGGATCGTCCCGGTGACCCCGGAGACCGCGGCCGAGCTGCGGGCCCTGCCCGCCGGCCCGGGGGCGCACGAGCTGTCCTCGCTCCACGTGGGCATCGCCGTGGAGGGAGACTGACTCAGGCGGAGTCCTCGAACAGGGGCGGGTCGTGCACGCGCTGCCCCGGGGCGCGCCGATAGTGGTAGGTTGCCGTTTCCCGGGCGGGCCCGCCGCGGGCGGGGTGGTGCCTCACTGCCCCGGTCCGGGAGTCCTTGGTGAAATACCCTTTCCCGCCCGCGCCGTCGCGGCGGTCGTTGTTGCAGCGGTGGTGCTCCCGGCACAGGAGGATGAGGTTGTCGAGAGAGGTTTCCCCTCCGTCCAGATAGGAGCGCAGGTGGTGTACCTCGAGCTCGATGCCGGGCTTCGTGCAGCCGTGCCAGGCGCAGACCCACTGCATGGCGAGCAGGACGATGCCCTGCTCGATGCTGGCGAAGCGCGCCCTGCCGAGCGAGAGCGGAACAGCCGTGGCGGAATCCACCTGCAGCGGGAAACTGTCTCCCACCAGCCCGAGGCGGAGAAGAACGCGCCGAGGGCCGCCCGGCCCTGCTCGACCTGGTCGACGTGGTGTTCGAGCAACGTCGGCACGGTGTCCCCCTCCCCGCGTGTGATCCTTGGTCCGTACTTCACACGCTACCGGGCGGGTCAGACATGACCCTGCCGTTATTCGAAGACTTGTTCGACCATCGGTCGGATGCCAGCCCTACAGCACCCCGAGCGCCTCCCCCACCCTCTTGCCGGAGTGGATGCAGCCGCCGAGGAACGTCCCTTCCAGGGCGTTCTTCCCGTGCATGCCGCCACCGCCGAAGCCGGCGGCCTCACCGCAGGCGTAGAGCCCCTCGAACACGGATCCGTCGGCCTGCAGGGCGCGCCCGGACAGGTCGGTCTCGATGCCGCCGAGGGTCTTGCGGGTCAGGACGTGGAGGCGGATCGCGATGAGCGGGCCCTTCGACCCGTCCAGGAGCCGGTGCGGCGGGTGGACGCGGACGATCTTGTCGCCGAGGAAGTTGCGGGCCATGCGGATGTAGTTGACCTGGATGTCCTTGGAGAAGCGGTTCATGGTCTGGGCGTCGCGCTCGATGAGCTGGCTGCGGACGAGGTCGACGTCCATGGGGACGTCGCCAAGCTTGTTCATGCCCTCGACCAGCTCCTCGACCGTGTCCGCGGTGACCCAGTCGACGCCGTGGTCCTGGAAGGCCTTGATCGGGCCGGGCGTGCCCGAGGAGAGCTTGCCGGCGAGCTTCTTGAGCGACTTGTCGGTCAGGTCCGGGTTCTGCTCGGAGCCGGAGAAGATGAACTCCTTGTCGGCGATCGACTGGTTGAGCACGAACCACGAGTAGCCGTGGCCGGTGCGGCCGATGTGGGCCAGCGCGGCGAGGTTATCCGAGCCCGGGAACAGGTGGCTGGGCAGGCGCTTGCCGGTGGCGTCGAGCCACATCGCGCTGGGCCCGGGGATGATGCGGATGCCGTGGCCGGGCCAAATGGGGTCCCAGTTGATCATGCCCTCGGGGTAGTGCCACATGCGGTCGGTGTTGACCAGCTGCGCGCCCGCCTCGGAGGCGATGTCGATGCCGCGCCCGTCGACGAACTCCGGCACGCCCGTCACGAGGTTGTCGGGGCACGGACCCCACCTGTCGTCCGGCCAGGTGCGGCGCACCTTCTCCAGGTTCCCGCCGATGCCGCCCGTGGCAACGACGACCGCCGCGCCCCGCAGCTCGAAGGGCTCGAGCTCCTCGCTATTCGACGCCACACCCCGCGCCCCGGCGTCCTCCACCAGCACCGCGCCGCGCACACCGACGGCGCGCCCGCCCTCGACGATGATGTCGTCGACCCGGTGCCGGAAGCGGAACTCCACCTCGCCGCGCGACTCCGCGGCAAGCAGCGGCTCCCGGAACACGCGCACGACCTCGGGGCCGGTGCCCCAGGTGACGTGGAAGCGGGGCACGGAGTTGCCGTGGCCGGACGCGTCACCCGAGCCGCGCTCGGCCCAGCCGATGGTGGGCAGGACGCGCAGCCCGAGGTCCCTGAGGTAGCCGTGCATCTCGCTGGCCGCGAAGCGGACGTACTCGCGGCCCCACTTGCGGGGCCACTCGTCGTGCTCGGCGTCGTCGTAGTCGGCGGAGTTCTCCCAGTCCATCCAGGCGAGCTCCTCGGTGTCCTTGACCCGCATCATGCCCTGCTCGGGCGAGCCGACCATGAACAGCCCTCCCAGCGACCAGAAGGCCTGGCCGCCGAGGTTGGCGCGGCTCTCCTGCTCCACGAAAATGACCCTGCGCCCCGCCTTGGACGCCTCGTACCCGGCGACCAGGCCGGACAGGCCCGCGCCGACGATGATGACCGGATTGTTAGTTTTCATGCGCGAAACGATACCGAGGCGCCGCGCCGCGCGCGGTGCAAATTGTGCGCCCAGTCGGTTGCCCGGCGAGTTGCCCCCACGGGCGGTAACGTTGCGGGGAAGGCCGGTGCGCCGGTTTTTCTGTCCTGTGTTCGAGGTTGGTGAAGGGGTTTTTAGTGAGGATTGCAGTTCTTGGCGGAGACGGGTTTTGCGGCTGGCCAGCCTCGTTGCACCTGTCGGACCTCGGCCACGACGTCGTCATCGTGGACAACCTCTCGCGCCGCCGGATCGACGAGGAGCTCGGGGCGCAGTCGCTGACCCCGATCGCGACCGTCGAGGAGCGCATCGCCGCGTGGGGGGAGGTCTCGGGCCGCCGCCTGGGCTTCCGCAACCTCGACGTCGCCCGCGACTTCGATGGCCTGCTCGACTTCCTCACGGAGTTCCGCCCGGACGCCGTGATCCACTTCGCCGAGCAGCGCGCCGCACCCTACTCCATGAAGAACCAGCGCACGAAGCGCTACACCGTGGACAACAACGTCAACGCCACGCACAACCTCCTCGTCGCGATCGTGGAGTCGGGTCTCGACGTCCACGTCGTGCACCTGGGCACCATGGGCGTCTACGGCTACGGCACCGCGGGCATGAAGATCCCCGAGGGCTACCTCGACGTCACCGTGCAGACGGAGGAGGGGGAGACGGTCGAGCAGCAGATCCTCTACCCCACCAACCCGGGCTCGGTCTACCACATGACCAAGGTGCTCGACCAAAACCTCTTCGCCTACTACGCCAAGAACGACGAGCTGCGCATCACCGACCTGCACCAGGGCATCATCTGGGGTACCCACACCCCGCAGACGCAGCGCGACGAGCGCCTCATCAACCGCTTCGACTACGACGGCGACTACGGCACCGTGCTCAACCGCTTCCTCATGCAGGCGGCGGTCGGCTACCCGCTCACCGTGCACGGCACCGGCGGGCAGACCCGCGCCTTCATCCACATCCGAGACATGGTCAAGTGCATCCAGATCGCGCTCGAAAACCCGCCGGCGCGGGGCGAGCGCGTCAGAATCTTCAACCAGATGACAGAGACGCACCGGGTCCGCGACCTCGCCGAGCTCGTCGGCCGCATCTCGGGCGCCGAGGTGGCCTACGTGCCGAACCCGCGCAAGGAGTCCGCCGAAAACGAGCTGCACGTGGCCAACGACACCTTCCTCAGCCTGGGCCTGGAGCCCACCTTCCTCGAGGAGGGGCTGCTGCACGAGGTGGAGGACGTCGCCAAGCGCTGGGCCGACCGCGCCGACCGCTCCAAGATCCCGGCCCGCTCCCTGTGGACCTCCGCGCAGTCCGAGGGCGTCCCCGCCGGCGAGAAGTAGATGCGCATCGCCCTGTTCACCGAGGTCTTCCTGCCGAAGATCGACGGGGTGGTCACACGCGTGACCCGCACCCTCGACCAGCTCGCCGAGATGGGCCACGAGGTCCTCGTCTTCGCCACCGGCAACCCGCCCGCCGAATACGCCGGCTTCGAGGTGGTGCGCGTGCCCTCCCTGCCGTTCTGGCCGGTCTACCCCGAGATCCACTTCGGGCTGCCCGACCCACGCGTGGCGTGGCGCCTCGCCCGCTTCTCCCCCGACGTCGTGCACGCGGTCAACCCCATGTGGACGGCGGGCTTCAGCTCGCTCTACGCCCACGCCCGCGGCATCCCGGTGGTCGCCTCCTTCCACACCGACGTCCCCGAGTACACGGTGCGCCTCGGCATCCCCTGGGTCAAGCCCATCGCGGAATGGGGACTGCGCCTGTTCCACACGCGCGCCCGCGCCAACCTCGTCACCTCCGCGCCGATGCTGGAGAAGGCGGCGGGCTACGGAATGGGGGACCTCGAGCTGTGGCCGAAGGCTGTGGACACGGTGGGATTCTCCCCCGAGCTACGCTCCCGCGAGGCGCGGTCGCTGCTCAGCGACGGCCACCCCGACGCGCCGCTGGTCACCTACGTCGGCCGCATTTCCGCCGAAAAGGACGTCGAACGCACCCTCGGGATCATGGAGGAGGTCCGCAGCCGCGTCCCGGGCGCGAGGCTCGCGCTCGTCGGCGAGGGCCCCCAGTACGCCCAGCTGCGCGAGCGGATGAAGCGCGACTGGATCACCTTCACCGGCTACCTCTCCGGCGCCGACCTCGCGGCCGCCTTCGCCTCCGGCGACGTCTTCCTCTTCCCCTCCACGACGGAAACACTGGGGTTTGTGGCCCTGGAGTCCTTCGCCTCCGGAGTGCCCGTGGTCGGGGCGCGGGCGGGCGGCGTGCCCTTCGTCATCGACGACGGCACGACGGGTTTCCTCGTCGAGCCCGAGCTGCCCGACTCGGCCTGGGCCGAGCGCGTCGCTCAGCTGCTTGACGACGCCCCACTGCGCGCCCGGATGGCCCACGCCGCGCGCGAGGAGGCGCAGCGCTGGTCCTGGCGGGCCTCGACCGAGAAGCTGGTCGAGGTCTACCGGGGCGCCACTGGGGCGTCGTAAAGCGGGCTTCTAGCGGATCTCCTGCGGGTCCTTGCGCTCCGGGTAGATCTTCGGGCGCACGCCCCCGATCTCCTCGACGATGCGGATGACCTGGTTGGAGTAGCCGTACTCGTTGTCGTACCAGACGTAGAGCACGAGGTGGTTGCCCGAGGCGATCGTGGCCAGGCCGTCGACGACACCCGCGTGGGTGGAGCCGAGCAGGTCGGTGGAGACGATGTCCGGGGAGTTGATGTAGTCGATCTGCTGGCGCAGGTTCGAGTCGGTGGACACGCGGCGCAGGAACTCGTTGACCTCGTCCTTCTCTACCTCGTTCTCGAGGTCGAGGTTGAGCACCGCCATCGAGACGTCCGGCGTGGGGACGCGGATCGCGTTGCCGGTCAGCTTGCCCTCGAACTCCGGCAGGGCCTTGGAGACAGCCTTCGCGGCGCCGGTCTCGGTGAGCACCATGTTCAGCGCTGCGGCGCGGCCGCGGCGCGGGCCCTTGTGGTAGTTGTCCGCCAGGTTCTGGTCGTTGGTGTAGGCGTGGACGGTCTCGACGTGGCCGTGCTTGACGCCGTAGCGGTCGTTGATCACCTTGAGCACCGGGGTGATGCCGTTGGTGGTGCAGGACGCGGCGGAGATGACGCGGTCGGACTCGTCCGAGGTGATGTCGGCGTGGTTCACGCCGTAGACGATGTTGCGCACGTCGCCCTTGCCCGGGGCGGTGAGCACGACGCGCTCGACGCCCTTGGATTCGAGGTGCTGGGACAGCCCGGCGCGGTCGCGCCAGCGGCCCGTGTTGTCCACCACGATGGCGTTGTTGATGCCGTAGCTGGTGTAGTCGATGGCGGCCGGGTCGTCCGAGTAGATCATCTGGATCGGGGTGCCGTTGGCCCAGATGACCTCGTTCTCCTCGTCCACGGAGATGGTGCCGTTGAAGGGGCCATGGACCGAGTCGCGGCGCAGCAGGGAGGCGCGCTTGACGATGTCGTCGTCACCTTTCTTGCGTACCACCACGGCGCGCAGGCGCACGCCGCCGTACATGCCCTCGCGGGCGATGAGGATGCGGGCCAGCAGGCGGCCGATACGGCCGAAGCCGTAGAGGACGACGTCGCGCGGCTCGAGCTCGCTGCCGGCGTTAATGACGTCGCCGAGCTGCTCCTCGAGGAAGGCGCGCAGGTCCTGCCCCTCGGTGCGCGAGTAGTTCTTGGCCAGGCGGCCGAGGTCGATCGAGGCGGTGCCGAGGTTGAGCTGCACGAGCTCCTTGAGGATCGGCAGGGTGTCGTCGAGAGGCAGCTCGCGCTCGACGATGCGGCGGGCGTAGCGGTGCGCCTTGATGATCTCGATGTCGGTCACGCCCACCAGCAGACGGCCGTAAATGGAGGTGACCACGTTGTTCTCGCGGTGCAGCTGGCTGATCAGCGGCAGCATCTCCTGCGCCAGGGTGAGCTTGTGGTTCCAGTCGTTCTGGGTGGAGGTTGCTTCAGTCACAATCGTCCTTTTTCCGGGGTGGGCAAAACGGGTGAAGGCGCGAACCGGGGGTGCGCATCTCCCCTTGATTCTAGCCGAATGCTCATTCGGGGGACGAGACGCAGCGCAACCGGACACCCCGGGGGGACCCCCGGCTACCCCAGCACCGCGCGGTACTTCCCGGGGTCCGGCTCGAGGGCGAAGGAGGCGTCCCTGGACTTGTCCACCAGGACGGCGCGCACACCTTCGGCGAAATCGGGCTCGCGCATGAGCACCGCTCCGAGGGCCCGCTCGTTGCGCAGGGCACCCTCCAGGTCACACGCGGAGTTGGCGCGCATGAGCTCGGCCGAGGCGACGAGGGCGGAGGGCGAGGCGTGGGCGGTGAGCTCCTCTGTCAGCGCGGCGAGCTCCGGGTACTCGCCGAGTCTGCCCCGGATCTCCGCCCAGGGGCCGACGAACACCTCGTCGACCGGGCCGTAGAGCTTCTCCAGCTCGGACTCCCCGGGGGCCAGGGCAAGCTCACCCAAGACGCCGATCCCCTCGCGGGCGATGCGCTCCGCCAGGCCCTCCAGCGAGGCGACCTTGTGGGTGGCGAGCCCGGTGGCGAGCATGTCGTCGGCGCTCATGCGGTAGCCCGTCAGGGCGAGGAAGGTCCCCAGCCCCAGCGACGGGTGGCCGGGCAGGTTCTGCAGCTTCCAGCTCATCCCCACGTCCGTGGCGAACCCGATGTTCATCTCGGGCATGGAGGCGAAGGCTCCCTCCGCGACAACGAAGTGCGAGCCGTGCGCGGAGATGCCCAGGCCGCCGCCCATGTCGACGCCGCCGACCAGCGCGATGTACGGCTTCGGGTAGCGGTCGATGGCGAGGTTGAGCGCGTACTCCCGCTCGAAGAAGTCGTCGACGCCCTCCGCGTCGCCGCCGAGGACGCCCTCGCGGGCGGCGCGGACGTCGCCCCCGGCGCAGAAGTGCTTGCCGGAGGACTGGATGACCACCTGCTCGATCCCCTCGTCCCCGCGCCAGGCATCGAGGGCGGCGGCGATGAGGTCAATCATCTCCCCGCTGAGGGAGTTCAGGGCCTTCGGCCGATCGAGGGTGATGATTCCGGTCTTCTCCACGACGGAGGTGGCCACGGGAGCGTTCATGCAGTCAGTGTTCCACATCACACCCACGGGCGTGAGCAAATCAACCGAACGGTTGATTCTCGCCAGCCCCCGCAACCCCTAGTGTTAGGTAAGCCTTACCTACCTAATGAACGGAGGGACACCGTGACTCTCGCCCCCACCCTCGCCCCGCTGTCGACCGCACTTCGTGAGGAAACCGCCGCCGCCCACCGCGACGCCGAGAACACCCGCTTCATGTCCAGCCTCCTCGAGGGCGCGCTCGGCCGTGCCGAGGTCATCGACCTCACCGCCCAGTACTGGTTCATCTACAGCGCGCTCGAGCGGGCGGTGCGCCGCCTCGCCGCCGACCCGATCGCGGCAGCCGTCGCCGACACCCGGCTCGAGCGGGTCCCCGCCCTGGAGCGAGACCTCGCCCACCTCATCGGCCCCGAGTGGCGCGCGGAGATCAGCCCCGCCGCCGCGACGCTCGCCTACGCGGCGGAGCTCGACGGCCTCGACCCCGGCGACGCCCCCGCCGTCGTCGCCCACCACTACGTGCGCTACCTCGGCGACATCGCCGGCGGGCAGGTCATCGCCCGCACGCTGTCCACCGCCTACGGCCTGAGCGCCGAGGAGCTGAACTTCTACGACTTCTCCGCGGTGGGCAAAATCCCGCCCTTCCGCGCGGCCTACAAGGCGGCCCTGGATTCACTCGACCTCACCCCCGCGCAGCGCGAGCAGCTGCTCCGCAGCGCCACCGGCACCTTCGCCCGCAACCAGGCGGTCTTCCGCGAGCTCGAGCAGCGCAGCGAGAGGCTCTGAGGCGCTTGTCGACGCCACCCCGCCGCCCAACCATAAGAACGGGCGCATAGTATGGCGGAAATGACGATCGACTTCACGGACACCGCCGACCTCGTCGCCCCGCAGCTGCTCGGCTGCCTCGTCACACACAATGGCGTGACCGTCCGGCTCACCGAGGTGGAGGCTTACCTCGGCAAGGACGACCCCGCAGCCCACACCTACAAGGGCCCGACCGCCCGCAACGCCGCCATGTTCGGGCCGCCCGGCAGGTTCTACGTCTACTTCTCCTACGGGATCCACCACAACGGCAACATCGTCTGCGCCCCCGAGGGCACCGGGCAGGGCTGCCTCCTGCGCGGCGGGGAGGTCGTCGCCGGCGAGGATCTCGCGCGACAGAGGCGGCAGCGCCCCGAGCGCGCCCTCATCCCCCACGAGAATCTCGCCCGCGGCCCGGGGAACCTGGGCCAGGCCCTCGGCCTGCAGCTGAGCGACAACGGAACCCCCGTCCAGCTCACGGCCCGCGAGGCTGAGCCCGAGTGGGTGCGGGGCACGCGCATCGGCATCACGAAGAACGCGGACGCGCCGCTGCGCTTCTGGGTCCCCGGCGACCGGACGGTGTCGACGCCGAGGGGGCGTCGCTAAGCCTTCTTCTTTTTCTTCTCGCGCCGGTCCTTCTCGAGCTTCGAGGCGACGTCGGGCACGTAGTTGAACTCGTCGCGCGGCGGGCGCTTGTAGTCGTCGCCCGAGGGGCGCTCGGGGATCTCGGGCAGGTCCTTTTCAATGCGCTCGTAGGGCACCGTGGACAGCAGGTGCGAGATGACGTTGATGCGCGAGCGCTTCTTGTCCTCGCTCTCCACCGTGTACCAGGGCGCCGAGGGAATGTCCGTGTGCACGAACATCTCGTCCTTCGCGCGGGAGTACTCCTCCCACTTGGTGATGGATTCGAGGTCCATCGGCGAAAGCTTCCAGCGGCGCAGCGGGTCCTCGAGGCGCGACTCGAAGCGGCGGTACTGTTCCTCGTCGGAGACGGAGAACCAGTACTTGCGCAGCATGATGCCGTCCTCGACCAGCAGGCGCTCGAAGATCGGCGCCTGGTGCAGGAAGCGGCGGTACTCCTGGGAGGTGCAGAAGCCCATGACGCGCTCGACGCCGGCGCGGTTGTACCAGGAGCGGTCGAAGATGACGATCTCGCCCGCGGCGGGCAGGCGCTCGACGTAGCGCTGGAAGTACCACTGCGTCTTCTCCCGCTCGGTCGGCGCCGGCAGCGCCTCAATGCGGCAGGTGCGCGGGTTGAGGTACTGGGTGATGCGCTTGATGGCGGAGCCCTTGCCGGCGGCGTCGCGGCCCTCCATCACGATGACGAGGCGGGCGCCGGTCTCCACCACCCACTGCTGCATGTCCACGAGCTCGGCCTGCAGGCGCAGGAGCTCTTTCTCGTAGGCCTTCTTGGACAGCTTCGGCGGCTGGGTGCGGTTCTTCTCCTCGCTCATGACCCCCAACGCTACCCCACCATTTCGGCGCCGACCCAACCCGCTTTAGTCGGCCTCCACCTTGAACTCGGCCATCTCGTCCCACTCGGTCTTGCCCTCGATCAGGGTGTTGATGATCTCCGGGGTCTTCTCCAGGATGGTCGGGAAGAATTCGGTGGCCTTCTGGAAGTGCGCCGAGGAGACGTGCGCCTCCGCAGAGTCGTCGCGGAACCCCTCCACCAGGATGTACTCGCCCGGGTTGTCCTCGTTGCGGTACCACTCGAAGAAGAGGCAGCCTTCCTCTGCGCGGGTGGCCTGGGTGAATTCGTCGACAAGCTCGCGGAAGTTCTCCGCGTGCTCGGGCTTGGGGGTGAACTTCACGTTGATCAGAATCATGGGCCCCAGACTACCCGGGAACGGAATTCCGCCACGCGCGCGGTATAAATGAGGTATTGACCACATGTGGCATGGGCGACCCCGGGGCTCCGGGCCCGCCTGCGCCACATCCTGTTTTCTACGGAGGGCACACACCTGTGAGCACAACCATTGACCTGAACGCCGACCTGGGTGAAACCACGGCCGGCAACCCGGTCGCCGACGACGCAGCCATGCTGGGCATGGTCTCCAGCGCGAACGTCGCCACCGGCTTCCACGCCGGGGACCCCCACTCCATCGCCGGGACGCTCGCCGCGGCCGCCGCCGCGGGCGTCGTCGTGGGCGCGCACCCCGCCTACAACGACCCGGCCGCATTCGGCCGCCGCTTCGTCGACTACGCCCCCGCTGAGCTCGCCGACGAGGTCCTCTACCAGATCGGCGCCCTCGACGCCCTGGCCCGCGCGAACGGCACGCAGGTGCGCTACGTCAAGCCCCACGGGGCGCTGTACAACACCATCGTCCACCACGAGGCGCACGCCCGCGCGGTTGTCGACGGCATCAGGGCGTTCAGCCCGGACCTGCCCGTCATGCTCCTGCCGGGCGGCGTCGCGGTGGACATCGCCGAAAAGGCGGGCCTGCGCGTCGTCCGCGAGGCCTTCGCCGACCGCGGCTACAACCCGGACGGCACGCTCGTCTCCCGCCGCGAGCCCAACGCCGTCATGCACGACCCGGAGGACGTCGCCAAGCGCGTGCTCCAGGTCGCCGCGACGGGCTCCGTCACCGCCGTCGACGGCACCGAGGTCAAGGTCGCGGCCGAGTCGGTGTGTGTCCACGGCGACTCCCCCGGCTCCGTCGAGCTGACGCGCAGCGTGGTCGCGCGCCTCGCCGACGAGGGCATCGAGATCAGGAGCTTCCTGTGAACGCACCCGTGATCAAGCGCGTCGGCACCCGCGCGCTCATGGTGGACCTGCCCAGCCTCGACGCGGTCATGGACTGGCACTCCGCCCTGTCCTCCGCCCCCTTCGAGCACCAGACCGACGTCGTCGCGGCCGCGCGCACCATCCTTCTCACCTTCGACTCCCCCGCCGTCACCGCCGCGGCGGCCGAGGCGCTGCGCTCCTTCGAGCCCGGCGCGGCCTCCCGGGCCACGCCACGCGACATCGAGATCGAGGTGCTCTACGACGGCGCCGACCTCGACGAGCTCTCCTCCTCCCTCGGCATGAGCCGCGCGGAGCTGATCGAGTGGCACACGAAGACCACCTGGGTCGCCGCCTTCGGCGGCTTCGCGCCCGGCTTCACCTACTGCGTGCCCGAGGACTCCTCGCGGGCGCTGGACATCCCCCGCCGCGCGACCCCGCGCACCGAGGTCCCCGCCGGGGCCGTCGCCCTGGCCGGCGACTTCTCCGCGGTCTACCCGCGCACCTCTCCGGGCGGATGGCAGCTCATCGGCACCACCCGGACCCCGATGTGGGACTCCTCCGCCACCCCGCCGGCGCTGGTCGCCCCGGGCGACCGGGTGCACTACGTGGCCGTCGACGAGCTGGCGGGGGCCGCCGAGACGAGCCACCGCCACCTCGCGCGCCCCGCGCGGCGCCCCATCTTCACCGTCGACGACCCCGGCCTGCAGACCCTGTACCAGGACCTCGGCCGCCAGGGCAACGGCAACCTCGGCGTGACCACCTCCGGCTCCGCCGACCGCGCCTCGGCGCGCACCGCGAACGCCGCCGTGGGCAACAAGCGCAACGCCACCCTGCTGGAAAACGTCGGCGGGCTCACCCTCACGGCGCTGGCGGAGACGGTCGTCTGCGTCACCGGCGCCGACGCTGACGTCACCGTCGGGGGCCGGCCCGCCCTGCTGGCCACCCCACTCATCGTCCCCGCGGGCGCCGAGCTGGTCGTCGCCCCGGCACGCACCGGCATGCGCACCTACATCGCCGTGCGCGGCGGGCTCATCGCCGACACCGAACTCGACTCCGCGGCCACCGACATGCTTTCCGGGCTCGGCCCCGCGCCGCTGCGGGCGGGCGACACTGTCTCCATGTCGCTGGTCCCGCCGCAGTCGGCCAACGCCCTTCTGAGCAACCCGCTGCGCGTGACTTCCGAGGGCGGCACCACCGTCGGCGTCGTGCGCTGCGTCCTCGGCCCCCGCGACGACTGGTTCCCGCAGGAGGCGATCGACCGCTTCCTATCCACCACCTTCACCGTCACGCCGGAATCCAACCGCGTCGGCCTGCGCCTCGAGTCAGACACCCCCATCGAGCGCGACCGCGCCGGCGAGCTGCCCTCCGAGGGCATGGTGGCCGGCTCCATCCAGATCCCGCCGTCCGGCCAGCCGGTCGTGTTCCTGCGCGACCACGCCGTGACCGGCGGCTACCCCGTGATCGCCACGGTAATCAACGAGGACGTCGACATCGCAGCCCAACTCCCGCCCGGCGGTAAGATCCGCTTCGAGCTCCACTCCCTCTAAGGACTTTCACTCCATGACTCTCAAAGCTGTACTCATCGCCAACCGCGGGGAGATCGCCGTGCGCATCGCCCGCACCGCCCGCGACCTCGGCATCCGCTCCATCGCCGTCTACTCCGAGCCGGACACGGGCGCGCTGCACACCCAGATCGCCGACGAGGCCTACCTCCTGCCGGGCAAGACCTCGGCGGAGACCTACATGAACATCCCGGCGCTCATCGACATCGCCCACCGCGCGGGCGCCGACTGCCTGCACCCAGGCTACGGCTTCCTCTCCGAGAACGCCGACTTCGCCCGCACCGTGCAGGAGGCCGGCCTGACGTGGATCGGCCCCTCGCCCGAGTCCATCGAGCTGCTCGGCGACAAGCTCGCCGCGCGCGCCGTGGCCGTCGAGGTCGGCGCCCCGCTCGCCCCCGGCACCTCCGAGCCGCTGGAGACCTGGGAGCAGGCCCGCGACTTCGCCACCGAGCACGGCATGCCGATTGCCATCAAGGCGGCATTCGGTGGCGGCGGCCGCGGCCTGAAGGTCGTGTTCGACGTCGAAGACATCGAGGAGGGCTTCAACTCCGCCGGCCGCGAGGCCCGCGAGGCCTTCGGCCGCGGGGAGTGCTACGTGGAGAAGTTCCTCACCCACCCGCGCCACGTCGAGGCGCAGGTGCTTGCCGACGCCCACGGCAACGTCGCCGTCCTCGGCACCCGCGACTGCTCCACGCAGCGCCGCTTCCAGAAGCTCATCGAGGAGGCCCCGGCTCCCTTCCTCACCGAGGAGCAGCGCCGCGGCATCGAAGAGGGTGCGCGCGACATCTGCCGCAAGGCGGGCTACGTCTCTGCCGGCACCGTGGAGTACATCGTCTCCGAGGACGGCACGGTGTCCTTCCTGGAGGTCAACACCCGCGTGCAGGTTGAGCACCCCGTCACCGAGGCGGTCACCGGCGTGGACATCATCGCCGAGCAGTTCCGCATCGCCGACGGCCAGCCGCTCTCGTTCGCCGGGCGCGACCCGGAGATCACCGGCCACGCCTTCGAGTTCCGCATCAACGCCGAGGACGTGACCAACGGCTTCGCGCCCTCCCCGGGCACCATCACCCGCTTCGACGTGCCCACCGGCCCGGCCGTGCGCGTGGACACCGGCGTGCGCACCGGCACGACGATCCCGGCCTACTACGACTCGCTCATGGGCAAGCTCATCGTCTGGGGCCCCGACCGCGCCACCGCGATCCGCCGCGCCCAGCGCGCGCTCGACGAGTTCGCCATCGAGGGCGTGCGCTCCGTGCTGCCCTTCCACCGCGACATGATCACCTCGCCGGAGCTGACGGGCGACAGCCTGGGCGTCTACACCGACTGGGTGGACCACAACTACTCGCCCTCGGCGAAGCACTACGTCGACGACATCGAGCACATCTACGACGAGCGCACCAGCGTGGTCATCGAGATCGACGGCAGGCTGCACACCGTGGGCATCCCGACCTCCCTGCTCAACGCGGGCGGCGGGGCCGGCGCCGCAGCCTCCCCCGAAGCGGGTGCCGAGGCGGCCTCGGCCAACGCGGTGACCTCGAAGTACGAGGCCACCATTGTGGAGTGGCTCGTCGCCGACGGCGACGTCGTGGCCAAGGGCGACGCGCTCGCCACCATCGAGGCGATGAAGATGGAGTCCACCATCAAGGCCCCACGCGCCGGCCAGGTCTCGCTGGCAGCGGCGCAGGGCGAGCGCGTCAAGGCGAACGCCACCATCGCGACGATCTCCTAGATCCCTCCTCTCCCGGACCCGTCAGGGGACCTGGTAGAAGCTGTCGCGGACGTCCGTGACCAGCATCTTGCCCGGTGAGTGGCAGATGGCCAGGTCGGGCCGGGAGTTCATCACGATGGACTGCGGGGTCACCCCGCACGCCCAGAACACGGGGATGGTGCCCGGCGCGATGTCGACGGCGTCGCCGAAATCGGGGGCGCCCAGATCGGAGATCCCGATGGCGGCTGGGTCGCCCACGTGCACGGGCGCCCCGTGCACCGCCGGGTAACGCGAGGTCACGCGCACCGCGTCGGAGACCTGCGAAGCGGGGATTGGGCGCATGGACACCACCATCTTGCCCGAAAACGCCCCGGCGGGGACGCAGTCGATGTCTGTGAGGTACATCGGGACGTTGCGGCCCTGCTCGATGTGGGCGACGGGCACGTTGGCGTCGAGAAGCGCCTGCTCGAACGTGAAGGAGCAGCCGATGAGGAAGGCTACGGTGCCGGGGGTCCAGTAGCCGGTGGCGTCCGCGACCTCCTCGACGAGCTCGCCGTCGCGGAACACGCGGTAGGCGGGAATGTCGGTGCGGATGTCACCGCCCGCCAGCAGCTCGGAGTTCACCTGCCCCGGCTCGAGCACGCCCAGGATCGGGCAGGGCTTCGGGTTGCGCTGCGCGAACAGGAGGAAGTCGAAGGCGTACTTCCGGTCGAGGGCGATGAGGTTGGCCTGGGCGTAGCCAAGCGAAAAGCCCGCCGTCGTGGCGAATGCCCCGGGGTCGGAGCTTTCGCGGAAGAGCGCGCGGGCTTTGTCAGGGGTAAGCAGGGCATGCGACATGCCCCGAGTTTACGCCCAGAGTGCGGAGAGACCGGAGATCGACTTCACACCCATGAAGAGGGTGAGGATGAGCACGAGGCCGCCGATGACCAGCAGCCAGGTCGGGTACTTGTAACCCTGCAGCAGGTCCTTGCGGCGCCACGCCGCCCACATCACCACGGCGAAGCCGATGGGCAGGATGAGGCCGTTGAAGGCGCCCGCGAAGATGAGCAGCGTCTGCGGAGCCTTGCCCAGCAGCAGGTAGAGCACGGCGCACACGGCGACGAAGCCGACCGTGAGGAAGTTGCGGGTGCGCTCCGGGGTCTTCTGGGTGGTGACGAAGGAGACCGAGGTGTAGGAGGCGCCGATCACCGAGGACAGGCCGGCCGCCCAGAGGACGAGGCCGAAGGCGCGCAGGCCGAACTCGCCGGCGGCGTTGTAGAAGGCGTCGGCGGCCGTGTTGTCCTTGGACAGGGCCACGCCGGTGGAGACGACGCCGAGCACGGCGAGGAAGAGCAGCACGCGCATGACGCCGATGACGACGATGCCGAGGATGGAGGAGTTGTTGATCTGCTTCAGATTTTCCACGCCGGCGTTGCCGGAGTCGATGAGGCGGTGCACGCCGGCGAAGGTGATGTAGCCGCCGACGGTGCCGCCGATGAGGGTCGTGATGACCAGGAAGTCGACCTTCTCGGGCAGGACGGTCTGCTTCAGCGCCTCGCCCACCGGGGGCTGGGAGACGATGGCGACGTAGAGCATGAGCAGGATCATGATGGCGCCGAGGGCCACGACGATGCGGTCGAGGGCGACGCCGGCGCGCTTGGACAGGAACACGAAGATCGCGATCGCGGCGGACACGGCGCCGCCGATGCGGGCGTCGATGCCGAACATCGCGTTGGTGCCGAGGCCGGTGCCGGCGATGTTGCCGATGTTGAAGACGATGCCGCCGGCGAAGACGAGCACCGCCATCACCCAGCCGAGGCCGGGCAGGACCTCGTTGCCGAGCTCGTTGGCGCGCAGGCCGGAGATGCCCAGCACCCGCCAGACGTTGAGCTGGATGGCAATGTCGACGAGGATGGACAGGAGGATGGCGAAGGCGAAGGCCGCCCCCATCTGGACGGTGAAGACGGAGGTCTGGGTCAGAAAGCCCGGGCCGATCGACGAGGTTGCCATGAGGAAGACGGCACCAATCGCCGGGCCAATGCCGCGCGGGGCGCTGGCCTTGGTGTCGTGGGAGCTCGGCGTCTCGTGGGCGGGAGCACTCATTGTGACACCCCTTTCAGTGTGAAGTTAAACGTGACGTGAGAAATAGTAGAGCACCGCGCCCCAATCCCCTATCCCGCTACTCCTCAAGCCGTTCTCCCAGCTCCAGCCACTCCATTTCCAGCTCGTCGCGCGCGTCCTTCGCCTCCCCGAGCTCGCGGGTCTTCTCGCCGATCGCAGCGAAATCGGGGGCCTCCCTGCCCGACATCTCAGCGATCTCAGCTTCGAGCCGCCCCGCCTCCTGCTCGGCCTTGGCGATCTTGCGCTCCAGCGCGTTCATCTTCTTGCGCAGCTCGCGCTCCTCCTGGGAGCTCAGCGCAGAGCGCTTCTCGACGCCCCCCTCGCGCTTCTCCCCGAGGTCCAGCGGCCCGGAGGCCCCCTCCTCGGCCGCGCGGCGCTCGATGTACTGCTGGATCCCGCTGGGCAGGTTGGTCAGCGTGCCGTCGCCGAACAGGGCGTAGGTGGTGTCGGCGATGCGCTCGATGAGGTAGCGGTCGTGCGAGATGACCACCAGGGTGCCGGGCCAGTTGTCGAGCAGGTCCTCCAGCTCCTGGAGGGTGTCGATGTCCAGGTCGTTGGTGGGCTCGTCGAGAAGCAGCACGTTGGGCTCGGCCATGAGCACGCGGGTGAGCTGGAGGCGGCGCCGCTCCCCGCCGGAGAGGTCGCCGACGGGGGTGCGCTGGCGCTTCGGGGAGAAGCCGAGGCGCTCTGCGAGCTGGGAGGCGGAGACCTCCTTCTTGCCCACCTGTACGTAGGTGGCGACGTCCTCGACGGCGTCAATGAGCCGGCGGGAGGGGTCGAGGTCGTCGAGCTCCTGACGCAGCCAGCCGATGCGGGTGGTCTGGCCCTCGATCCGCCTGCCCGCGGCGAGCGGGTGCTCCCCGGCCAGCGTGCGCAGCAGGGTGGTCTTGCCGGAGCCGTTGACGCCCACGAGCCCGATCCGCTCGCCCGGCGCCAGGCGCCAGGTGAGGTGGTCGACGAGGGTGCGCCCGTCGGGGGCGTCGATGCGCGCATCCTCCAGCTCGATGACAACCTTGCCCTGCCGCTGCCGGGAAAACGCCATGAGCTCGACGGTGTCGCGCGGGGCGGGCACGTCCGCGATGAGCGCCTCGGCCGCCTCGATGCGGTAGCGCGGCTTGGAGGTGCGCGCAGGCGCGCCACGGCGCAGCCACGCGAGCTCCTTGCGGGCGAGGTTCTGGCGGCGCTGCTCGATGGCGTCGGCCTGGCGGGCGCGTTCGGCGCGGGCGAAGGTCCAGTCGTTGTAGCCGCCCTCGTAGACGTCGACGGCGCCGTCGTGCACCTCCCAGGTCAGGGTGGCCACGGTGTCGAGGAACCAGCGGTCGTGCGTGACCACGACCACGGCGACCTTCCGGGACAGCAGGTGGTCGGCGAGCCACTGCACGCCCTCGACGTCGAGGTGGTTGGTCGGCTCATCGAGCACCACGAGGTCGAGGTCCTGCACCAGGGCGGCGGCGAGGTTGACGCGGCGGCGCTCACCGCCGGAGAGGTTGCCCACCGGGGTGTCCAGCCCGAGGTCGACCACGCCCGTGCCCTGCAGCACCTCGCGCACCTTCGCGTTCGACGCCCACTCGAAGGTCTCCAGCCCGAGCGGCTCGACGACGGCCTGGCCGACCGTGAGCTCCTCGTCGAGGTCGAAGCGCTGCGTGACCACCGCCATGCGCAGCTCGGAGTTGTGCGAGACGCGCCCGGAGTCCGGGGGCTCGATGCCGGTGAGCACCTCCAAAAGCGTCGTCTTGCCGCCGCCGTTCACGCCGACGATGCCGATGCGGTCACCGGTCTGGACACCGAGGGAGACGGCGTCGAGAAGCGTTTTCAGCCCCCAGGTCTTGGAGACGTTTTCGAGATTGATCAGGTTAGCCATAGGGCTTTCAGTTTAGGCGCTTCAGTCCAGCATCCGGTTCAGCGTGGAGGCGCGCTGGAACAGGGTGACGATGTGGGCGCACGCCAGCGCGTCCGAGTCCGCCCGGTGGTGCTGGAGGGCGAAGCCCGGCGCGCAGTAGGCGGCCACGGTGGGCAGGCGGTGGTCGGGAAGCTCCGGAAGGAGACGGCGGGCCGTGCGGCAGGTGCAGTAGAACTCGCGCGGGAAGGTCCCGGTGGCCCAGTAGCGGTCCAGGCCGCGCCACACGGAGGCGTCGAAGGTGGCGTTGTGGGCGTAGACGGGCAGGTCGGCGACGAACTCGTGGACCTCGTCGGCAATGTCGAACCAGCTCGGCGCGTCCTCCACGTCGCCACGGTAGATGCCGTGGATGTGGGAGAACTCGAAGCGGATGTGCTCCTCCGGCGGGCGCAGGTAGGTGGTGATGCTCCCCGTGACGCACCCGTCGCGCACCTTCACCAGCGCCACCTGGCAGGCGGAGGCGCCGCCGACGCGGTTAGCCGTCTCGAAATCCACGGCGACGAACTCCCCGCGCATAAGGGCGGCGCGGCTGGGGATGTACGTCGAGGCGCGCCTGCGGCGCGGCGGCGCGGCAAGGTCCACCTCCGGGCCGGGGAGGACAGGGGCGCCGTCGAGCCAGTTGCGCAGAGCGCCGGTGAGTGATGCATCCATGCGCCGGAGGCTACACCGGACCCCGGACACGGGGCGAACGTGCGTTCGAAAATGGGCGCGCTAGTGCGGCTGCGCGCCCGGCCCCGGGCCCGTCGTGGCGAATGCCTCGCAGCCGGGGAAGCGCTCCCGCAGCCCGGCGAGGGCCCCCTCGGCCTGCCCGCCATCCCGGCACAGCACAGCCACGGTGGGACCCGACCCCGAGACAACCGCGCGCAGGCCCATCTCCCCCGCCGCCTCGAGCAGGCGGCGCAGCTGGGGGCGCATGCGCACGGCGGCCGGCTCCAGGTCGTTGTGCAGCGCCGCCGCCACGGCCTCCGGGTCCCCGCTGAGCAGGGCGCGGGACAGCGCGGCGGTGTCCAGGCGCGGGACGAGGGCGGGGTTGTCGTGGCGCAGGTCGTCGAGAAGCGAAAAGGCCTCGCCCGTGGGCAGCCCCACGCGCGGGTTGACGAAGACCCAGTGGTACTCGCCGCGGGCGATCATCTCCACGAGGTCGTCGCCGCGGCCGGTCCCCAGCGCCGTCCCACCCATCAGGCAGAAGGGCACGTCGGCGCCGAGGCCGCGGGCCAGGCGCAGCAGCACGTCGCCGTCGAGCGGGGCGCGCCCGAAGTGGCCCACGTACTCGTTGGCCGCCACCAGCGCCGCCGCCGCGTCCGCCGATCCCCCGGCCATCCCGCCGGCGACGAAGACGGTCTTTTCCACCACGATCCTCAGCCGCGGGAACTGCGCCGCCGGCCCCGGGTACTGCCGGCGGTACTCCGCCACCACGGCGTCGACGGCGCGCCAGGCCAGGTTGGAGGGGGTGTTGATCTCCTCTGCCGGCTCGGCGACCTCGAAAAACGTGCTCATCTCGCGCACCACGGAGCCCTCGCCGACCATCTCCAGCGCGGGGTCGACGAGCAGCCGGACCGCTTCACGACGCCCCACCGCCTGAAACACCGTCACCAGGTCGTGGTAGCCGTCCTGGCGCGCCTCCCCGACGCCGAGGTGCAGGTTGACCTTGCCGGGCGCCGAGGCGCCGAACTCAGTGCGCACGGGCCGCCCCCAGGCGGGCGAAGTCGGACACCGACAGCTTCTCCCCGCGCAACCCCGGGTCGATCCCGGCGGCGCGCAGGGCCTCCTCCGCGGCGGCGGGCGAGCCGTAGGCGCCGGCGAGGGTGGAGCGCAGGGTCTTGCGCCGCTGCGCGAACGCGGCGTCGATGAGCGGGAAGACCTGCTCGCGCTGCTCGCGCGGGAAGGGGGAGGTGACGTCGATGCGCACGAGCCCGCTTTCGATGTTGGGGGCCGGCCAGAAGACGTTCTTGCCGATCACCCCGGCGCGCGAGACCGGGCCGTAGAAGGAGGCCTTCACGCTCGGCACGCCGTAGATCTTGGAGCCCGGCTCGGCCGCCAGCCGGTCCGCGACCTCCTTCTGCACCATAACGAGCACGCGCCGGATCGTGGGGAACTCCGCCAGCAGGTGCAGCAGCACCGGCACGGAGACGTTGTAGGGCAGGTTGGCCACCAGGGCGGTGGGCTCGACGTCGAGGTCTTCCCGGCGCACCTTCAGGGCGTCCTTGTTGATCACGCTGAGGCGCTGCGCGTACTCCGGGGCGCGCTCCCCCACGGTCTGGGCCAGCCGGCCCGCCAGCCGGGGGTCGATCTCCAGCGCGACGACCCGCTCCGCGGTGTCGACGAGGCCGAGGGTCAGCGAGCCCAGGCCGGGGCCCACCTCCACGACGGTGTCGAAGGGGTCGAGCTCCGCGGCGGCCACGATGCGCCGCACGGTGTTCGGGTCGTGCACGAAGTTCTGTCCGAGCTTCTTCGTGGGCACCACGTCGAGCTCCTGGGCCAGCTCCCGGATCTCCACCGGGCCCAGCAGGTGGGCGTCAGTCATGGTGTTCTAGGTTAGCAGCGCCGCCGCGCGCCCCGGCCGCGCGCCTAGCGCAGGCCGAGCTTGGCGGTGCAGGCCGGCCAGGCGCCCCAGCCCTGGGCTGCCTGGGTCTTCTCGGCGATGGCGATCTGCTGCTCGCGGGTGGCCTGGTCGGCCGTGGGTGCGTACTGGGTGCCGCCGTAGGCGGCCCAGGTGGACTGGTTGAACTGCAGGCCGCCCTGGTAGCCGTTGCCGGTGTTGATGGACCAGTTGCCGCCGGACTCGCAGGCCGCGATCGCGTCCCACACGGATCCGCCGGCGACGGCGGGGGCGGAGGCCGCGGCGGCAGCGGCGGTGGGCTTGGTGCCGCGCGCGACGGTGGCCGGCTTCGCCGGGCGGGTCTCCTTCTCGCTGACCTGGCCCGCGGACTCGACATGGCCGTTGACCGTGACGGTGCGGTGGACGATCTTCTTCTCGCCCTTCACGCCCGGCTCGCGGACCTCCTCGGTCCCCTTGTCCAGCGAGGCGTCGTCGACGTAGGTGGCGGGGGCGTCGAACTCGACGGTCTCCTCGGTCTCGCCGATCTCGACGCGGTCGATCCGGATCTCCATGTTCTCCTCGACCGGGGCGCTCAGCGGGACGCTGACGCGGTCGTTGGAGTCCACGGTCATGCCGCGGGCGGCGAGGAGCTGGCCGACGGTCTTCTTTGCGGCGGAGGTGTAGATGACGTTGCCGCCGTCGTTGATGGAGACGATCTTCGGGGTGGTCACGTCGACGGTCATCCCGTCGGTGAGCGGCTGGTCGGGGTCGACGTCGGTGGCGACGGCGGCGTTCATGCCGGCCTCGCCGATCAGGTCGGCCACGGTCGCGGCGGTGGAGGTGACCTGCTGCTCCGCGCCGTCGACGACGAGGGCGACCGGCTTGGCGGTGCGCACCGTCACGGTGTCGCCACTGGCGAGCTTCTCACCGGGCGCCGGGTAGACGAGGTCCTGGGCGCCGAGGTCGACGCCCGCGGCCTCGAGGGCGCCCTCGACGTGTTCGGAGTAGGTGCGGATGGTGGTGGCCTGGCCGTTGACGTCGACGGTGACGCTCTTGGAGGCGGCGGCTGCCGTTGCGGCTCCGCCGACGAGGACCGCGCCCGCGACACCGCCGGCGACGATGCGCTTGGTGGTGGAGGCGGTGGAATTGATGCGCTTGGCAGACATAAACGTTCGTCCCTTGGCTCTGTTACGGAAGGCGGGTGCGATAACGAGAGGTAACAATACGGTAACAACCGCGGGAGGGCAACAACGACACGCGGGCCCTCGCACCCTCCGCACCACCCGCCCCACTGCGCTCACCCACCACAGAACAGCTGGGGTTTCGGCGGCCGGTGACGTGGCGCACAGCCGCCGGAGGACCTCAGAGCCCGAAGACCCGGCCGAAGGTCTCCCCGACCTCCGCGGCGAGCTCCTCGACGCCCATCCCCCGGGCCTCGGCCACGACGCGGGCCGTGTGGCCGATGAGCGCCGGCTCGTTGCGCGCCCCGCGGAAGGGCTCCGGCGTCATGTACGGCGCGTCCGTCTCGATGAGCAGTTGCCCGGCCGGCGCAAGCGCGGCCGCCTCACGCAGGCCAACGTTCCGCTTGAACGTCACGTTGCCCGCGAACGAGAGCACGTAGCCGCGCCCGATCGCCTCCCGCGCGACGTCGACGGGGGAGGAAAAGCAGTGCAGCATCACCTCCCGGGGCCGCGGCGCGTCCGCGAGGATACGCATCAAATCGGCGTCCCCCTCCCGGTTGTGGATCATCAGCGCCTTGCCGTGCTCCACCGCCAGGTCGATGTGCCAGCGCAGCGCCTCCTCCTGCACCTCGAGCGGCGCGGTGCGCTCCGGGTCGTGGGTGATCCAGTACGTGTCGATCCCAGTCTCTCCGATCGCCACGCAGCGCGGGTCGCGGGCCATCTCCCCCAGCCGCTCCCGCGCGGCGTCGTCGAGCTCCGCGGCCCGCGTCGGGTGGATCGCGCAGGCGGCGTAGACCCGATCGTTGTCCTGGGCCGCGCGCAGCGCGAGCTCCGCCTCGTCGAGGCCGTCGCCGACGGTGCAGATCCGCTCGACTCCGGCGTCCACCGCCCGCGCCACCAGTTCGTCCACGTCCCCGCCCGTGGAGGCGAGGTGGGTGTGGGCGTCGACAAGCCCCGCGATGGGGTCCGCGGGGACGGGAACGGGTCGCTTCTTTGCCATGCCCCAAGCCTATTGTTGGGGCATGGCTTTTTCAGAAATCAGCGCCTCCACCAGGCGGAGGATCGACGCCGACCTCGCGGAGGCCGCCGGCCGCGGGATCAACGGCGGGGTCGACGCCATCGCCGCGACCTTCGAGGAGATCCTCACCGAGTACCTTGCCCTCGACGCCGACCTGCGGCGCAGCTACCCCCGCGGCGAGACCGCCCGCGTCGTCGGCACCGCGCTCGGTGAAGCCCTCGTGCGCGACCACGGCTTCGAGTGGGCCATGCTTTCCGACGACTACGGCACCGACCTGGTCGTCGCCCGCGGCGAGAAGTACACCGCTCCCCTCGTCGTGGTGGACACTCGCTTCGAGGACGAGGAACCGGGCAAGCTCACCACCTTCCTCTCCCAGTTCCTCTAGCGCCCCTCCAGCTCGGCGATGCGCGCCTGCAGCCGTGCGATGTCCGCCCGGTAGAGGTCGATGCGCTCCTCCACCTGCTCGCGCGTATGGCGCGGGGCTATGTACTTGGCGCAGTTGGCGTCGGTGGCGGCCACGTCGACGACCATCGCGCGCCGGTACGGGCTGCGGATCCGCCCGCCGGCGGCCCCGGAAAGCTGCTCCATCAGCTGCGGGTCGTCCTCGCGCTCCACGACGCGCGCGGTGCCGAAGACCTTCAGCCGCGAGCGCGTGGGGTAGTCGATGAAAAACAGGCACACCCGCCCGTCGCGGTCCACGTTGCCCGTGGTGACGAACTGGCGGTTGCCAGCGAACTCCAGCCAGCCGAGCCGCGCCGGGCCGAGGACGTGGACGAAGCCCTCGGGGCCTCCCCTGTGCTGGACGTAGGGCCACCCCGCCCCCGTCACCGTGGAGAGGAAGAAGTGCGAGCTGTCCGCGATGAGCGCCCGCTCGGCGGGGGCGAGCTCGAACTCCTCGCCCGCGCGCGGCAGTTCCATCTCCAGCGAACCCTGCCGGGCGCGCACGAACCTGTCGTAGGCGATGTCCTGGTACTCGAGGGGCCGATTTTCCATGCCCCGATGCTAGCCGCGCGCCGCGAGCTCATCCTCGATATAGACGTTCCGGGAGGCGACCACGCCGAGCCCACCCATCGCTAGCGCGAGGACGATCAGCGCCACGAGGATGGGCACGAAGGAGCCGAGCGCGCCGTAGGCCACGCCCACCAGCAGGGGGCCCGCGGCCGCGAGCGCGTAGCCGACCGGCTGCACGAAGCCCGCCAGCCTGGCCGTGCCGAGCGCCGTGCGCGTGCGCGCCGGAAGCAGCGCGATCGCCAGCGGGAAGCACCACCCGCCGAAGCCCAGCAGCGTGCTCCACACGATCGGCGCGGCGGCCGGGGCGAGAAGGATGCCCGCGTACCCCGCCGCCGTGAGCGCCCCGAAGATGAGCACGAGCGGGGTCAGCGTCCGGGCCCGGGCGATCACCGTGGGCAGCACCAGCCCGCCGCCCGCGCCGATCAGCCCGATCAGCGCCAGCCCGGCGGCCCCGGTGGAGGCGGCGACCCCCTCGCTCGCCAGCATGGACGGCAGCCACCCCATCTGCGTGTACGCGTTCATGGACTGCAGCCCGAAGAACAGCATGAGCGCGACCGCGGTGCGCGAACGGTGCATCGCCGCCTCCGGCTGCGGCCCCGCGTCTCCCTCACCGCCAGGCTTGTCGACGCCCACCCGGCGCCACACCACGACCCACACGGCCAGCTGGGCCAGCGCGGAGACCGCCCACACCCCCAGCGCCGCCTGCCACGACGAGGTGAACAGGGCGCTGAGCGGCCCGGCCGCCGCGGACAGGGACAGCGACACCGAGTAGACGGTGGTCAAAGCGACGAGGTGGGACCCGCCGTACTGCTTGATCCACGCCGGCAGCAGCACGTTGGCCAGGGCGATCCCGCCGGCCACGCCCACGGTGGCGAGCACGAAAAGCGCGATGTGAGGGGCGAACGGGCGCAGCGCCAGGCCGGCCGCCGAGACGGCGGCGGCGCCGGCGAGGGTGGGCGACAGCCCGAGCCGGCGGGCCAGCGGCACCGCGGCCAGGCCGACGACGCAGAACATCAGCCCCGGCAGGGCCGTGACCACCCCGCCGAGGGAGGCGGGTGCCCCGTAGGCCGCGATGACGTCGTCAAGCACTGCTCCGACAGACGCCATCCCGGCGCGCAGGTTGATGGCGGCCGAAAAGACCGCGAGGAAGAGGAGGAAGGGACGCACCCAAGCAGACTAACCCGGCGCCCCTACTGCTGCACCGGCGCCCACTCCGGACCGGTCACGCCGAGCTCCGGGTCGAGCTTGGCGATGAGCGGCTTCGGCTTCGCCAGCTCCGTGCCGGGGACGACCTCGACGCGCGACCACGTGGCCTGCTGCGCCGAGTAATCGCCGGTGATGACCGGGTAGGTCTGCCCCTCATCGGGCAGGCCAACGCCGACGAGCTCGCGCCCGGCCGAGTCGGTGACCTCCTCCACGCGCGGGGCGGCCGCCCACACGCCGGTGCGGCCAAGGATCTCGTGCACCTTCTGCGCCGTGTGCGGCAGGAACGGCGTGAGCATGGCGTTGCAGTCGGAGACGACCTGCAGGGCCGTCCACAGCACGGTGGCAAGGCGCTCGCGCTGCGATTGGTCTTTCGCCAGCTTCCACGGCTCCTGCTCCGCGATGTAGGCGTTCGCCTCGCCGACGACATGCATGACCTGGGTGATGGCGTTCTTGAACTTGGCGCGGCCGAGCTCCTCGCCAGCGGAGGCGAAGGTGCGCTCCGCCAGGTCGAGGATCGCGCGGTCGGAGTCGGTGAGCTCGCCCGGCGCCGGCACCTGCCCGAAGTTCTTGTGCGCCATCGACACGGTGCGGTTGACCAGGTTGCCCCAGCCGTTGGCCAGCTCGTTATTCACGCGGCGGACGAACTCGTCCCACGTGAAGTCGGTGTCGTTGTTCTCCGGGCCGGCCACCGCGATGAAGTAGCGCAGCGGGTCCGGGCCGAACTCGGCGAGGAAGTCCTTGACGTAGATCACCACGCCCTTCGAGGAGGAGAACTTCGAGCCCGACATGGTGAGGAACTCCGAGGAGACCACCTCGGCGGGCAGGTTCAGCTCGCCGAAAGCGTGCTCCTCCCCGCCCTTCGACCCCTTGCCCGCGTAGCCGAGCAGCTCCGCCGGCCAGATCTGGGAGTGGAAGGTGATGTTGTCCTTGCCCATGAAGTAGTAGCCGCGCGTGTCCGGGTTCTGCCAGAACTCCTTCCACGCCTCCGGGTCGCCGGAGCGCTGCGCCCACTCGATCGAGGCGGAGAGGTAGCCGATCACCGCGTCGAACCACACGTAGAGCTTCTTCGAGGGGTTGTCCTCCCAGCCCTCCACCGGAATCGGGATGCCCCAGTCGATGTCGCGGGTCATCGCGCGCGGGCGCATGTCCTCCAGCAGGTTCAGCGAGAACTTCAGCACGTTGGGGCGCCAGTCCTCACGGGTTTCCAGCCAGGCCTTGAGGGCGTCGTGAAGCGAGGGAAGGTCGAGCATGAAATGCTCGGTCTCGACGAACTCCGGGGTCTCCCCGTTGATCTTGGAGACGGGGTTGATCAGGTCCGCCGGGTCGAGCTGGTTGCCGCAAGTGTCGCACTGGTCACCGCGCGCGTCGGTCGCGCCGCAGATCGGGCAGGTGCCCTCGATGTAGCGGTCCGGCAGGGTGCGCCCCGTCGACGGCGAGATCGCGCCCTGCGTCGTCTCCTTGACCATGTAGCCGTTGGCGTAGAGGCCCTTGAACAGCTCCTGCACCACCGCGTAGTGGTTGCGGGTGGTGGTGCGGGTGAACAGGTCGTAGGACAGGCCGAGGCCCGCGAGGTCCTCCACGATCTGGCGGTTGTAGCGGTCCGCCAGCTCCTTGACGGTCACGCCCTCCTTGTCCGCCTGCACGAGCAGCGGCGTGCCGTGCTCGTCGGTCCCCGAGACCATGAGGACGTTATTTCCCGCCATGCGCTGGTAGCGGGCGAAGACGTCCGAGGGAACGCCGAAGCCCGCCACGTGGCCGATGTGGCGCGGGCCGTTCGCGTACGGCCACGCCACGCAGACGAGGATGTTGGTCTCAGGAGAAGTCATGCATCCAAGCATAAGATACGCACGGCCGCTAGCCGCGCTCGCCGCCCTGGGAGCCCTCCCGGTGCAGGCGCCGCTCGTAGGCGAGCTGGCGGGCGAAGCGCTCCTGCTCCTTCATATCCAGGTAGACGGTGTCGCGGGAGACGTCGCGGATGATCGCGAACATCAACGCCACGAGGATGAAGAGGAAGGGCGTGGCCGCCACGATGGTCACGGACTGCAGGGAGCCCAGGGCGTCCTCGCCGCCGACGACGAGCAGGGTCAGGCCCACGAACGCGGTGCCGAGGCCCCAGATCGCAGCCAGCCACGGCTTGGCCTCCGTCTTGCCGCTCTGCGCCATCGACGCCATCACCGTGGAGGCGGAGTCCGCCGAGGTGATGAAGAACGTGCCCAGCAGGATCATGGCGAACACGCCCAGGACCGTGCCTCCCGGCAGGGCGTGGAGGAGGCTGAAGAGCTGCCCCTCCGCGCTGCCGTCGCCGAAGATGGAACGGCCGTGCTGCTCGAAGTTGATGGCGGTGCCGCCGAAGATGGCGAACCAGATGGTCGACAGGAGGGCCGGGACGAGCAGCACGCCGAGGCAGAACTCGCGGATCGTGCGGCCGCGGGAGATGCGGGCCAGGAAGGTGCCCACGAAGGGCGACCAGGAGATCCACCACGCCCAGTAGAAGATGGTCCAGCTGGAGAGGAACTCGCCCGCGGTGCCGTCGGCGCTCGAGGCCGTGCGCCCGGCCATGAGGAAGAACTGGTCGACGTACGCGCCCAGCGAGGTCGGCAGCAGGTTGAGCAGGTTCACGGTGGGGCCGAGGACGAACACGAAGATCGCCAACAGCGCCGCGATGACCATGTTGATGTTGGACAGCCACTGGATACCGCGGCCGACGCCCGACATCGCCGAGAGAAGGAACGCCAGGGTGAGCACGGCGATGATGCCCACGGTCAGCTGCGTCGAGGGGTTGTCCACGAAACCGGAGGCCCGCAAGCCCGAGGTGATCTGCAGCGCGCCCAAGCCGAGAGAACAGGCGGTGCCGAAGATGGTGGCGAAGATGGCCAGGCCGTCGATGACCTTACCCAGCGGGCCGGCCGCGCCGCGCTCCCCGATCAGCGGGATGAAGGCGCTGGACAGCAGCTGCTTGCGTCCCATCCGGAACGTCGAGTAGGCGATCGCCAGCCCGAGGATGGCGTAGACGGCCCAGGGGTGGAGCGTCCAGTGGAACATCGTCTGCGCCATGGAGGTTCCCACCTCGTGGTTGCTGCGCCCCGGCACGCCGTCGCGGTACATCGCCAGCGGCTCGGCCGCGCCGTAGAACATCAGGCCGATGCCCATGCCGGCGGCGAACATCATCGAGATCCACGAGGAGGTGCGGAACTCCGGCTGCTCGTCCGGCCCGCCGAGGCGGATCGTGCCGAAGCTGGAAAACGCGATGGTGATCACGAAGATGACGAAGATCGTGCCGAAGAGCACGAACGCCCACCCGAGGTTGTCGATGACCCAGCTGAAGGAGGCGTCGGCGAAGGCGGTGAAGGACTCCGCGCCCAGCAGGCCCCAGAGGACGACGCCGGCGACGATGACCACGAGCGGTGCGATGATCGCCCAGTCGATCCGCGCGTTCTCGTCCTCCGACGCCAGCTCGACGTTTTCCTTCTCGCCGGCGCGCGGGGCTTCGCCGCGGCTGTCGGCTTCAAGCAGGGAGGCGAGCTCGCTCGTCGCCGTGGCCCCGTCTGCGTTTCCTGTCGTGCCGCCGTCCTTGCGTGCGGGATCCTCGTGCGCCATCTACCTACCACTCCTTCAGCCAACGTCAATCATTCACGAGAAAGCACAAGGCAGGCTAACGCAGATTGGCAGGTTTTACGAACCAGAGCTCCTGGCGGCCAGGGCGGCGTCGTAGAGCTCGCCCGTCTTCACCCCGTGCGCGCGGGCGACCTCCTTGACCGCGTCCTTGAGCCTCTCACCTGCGGAGACGCGCTCCAGGACCAGGCCGACCAGGTCACCCGGCTGCGCCGCCGGGCCCTCTCCCCCTTCGATGACGACGGTGATCTCGCCGCGCAGCCCCTCGGCGGCCCACTCAGCCAGCGCGGCGAGCGTGCCGCGCCGGACCTCCTCGTAGGTCTTGGTCAGCTCCCGGCACACCGCCGCGCGCCGCTCGCCGCCCAGCACGTCCGCGGCCTCGGCGAGCGTGCCGGCGATGCGGTGCGGGGACTCGAAGAAGCACACGGCGCGCGGCTGGCCCACCAGCGACTCCAGCCACGCCCGGCGCGCCCCGGCCTTGCGCGGCGCGAAGCCGTCGAAGATGAAGTGGCCGACGCTGAGCCCGGACAGCGCCAGCGCCGTGGTCACCGCCGAGGGCCCGGGCAGGCAGGTCACCGGCACCCCGGCGTCGTGGGCGGCGGTCACGAGGGCATGGCCGGGGTCGGAGACGAGCGGCATCCCGGCGTCGGAGACGACGAGCACGACGCCGCGGCGCGCCTCCGCAACGAGCTCCGCGACGCGCCGGTCCTCGTTGTGGTCGAAGTTGGAGACCACCCGGCCAGCGATCTCTACTCCGAGCGCCGCGGCGAGGTTGCGCACCCGGCGGGTGTCCTCTGCGGCGACGACGTCCGCGCGGCGCAGCGCCTCGCTCAGGCGCGGCGAGGCGTCGCCCACGTTGCCGAGGGGCGTCGCCGCCACAACGATTCCGGATGCGGGCAGCCAGGGTTCGATCGCGCTCATGTCTCCCAAGCATTCCACACCGGCCCACTAGTATCCGAGGGGTGATCACAACCCCCCGGTTCCGCCGCCCCTCGCCCGCCGCCCCGNCATCTTTGTTTTACGTACGCGCCAACCCCCGGTGTTAAGAAGAAGCAGTCCGTCGGCAGCGTCAGTTGTCTATTAGAGACAGCCGCAGACCACCCCCTGGTCCAAGCGGGACACCCAGGCTCTCCTCGGCGTCACGGCCGCCGCGCTGTTCACCCGCTTCCTCGGCCTGACCCTGCCCACGGCGGGGGGCACGCCGATCTTCGACGAGAAGCACTACGTGCCCCAGGCCTGGGACATGGTCCGCTCCTGGGTGAACCCGGTGCTCGGCGGCATCGAGTCGAACCCCGGCTACGGGCTGGTGGTGCACCCGCCGCTGGGCAAGCAGCTGCTCGCGGTGGGCGAGGCGCTCTTCGGCTACACGCCGCTGGGGTGGCGCGTGATGACAGCACTGTTCGGCGCCGCCGTCATCTCGTTCATCTTCCTGCTCACCCGCCGGCTGACCCAGTCAACCGCACTCGCGCTCGTCGCCGGGGTCATCGCAGTGTGCGACGGCGTTCTCCTCGTCGCTGCGAAGTTCGGCATGCTGGACATCTTCCAGGTGCTCTTCGTCGTCGCCGCGGCGTGGACGCTGGCCGGGGACATGCGCGAGGTCCACGGCCGCTTCCACGACGCCCGGCTCGCCGGGCTCATCACGCCGGGCGAGCCGCTCGGCCCGCGCCTCGGTTTCCGCTGGTGGCGCTTCGCCACCGGGGTGCTGCTCGGGCTATCGCTGTCCGTGAAGTGGTCGGGGCTGTACTACATCGCCTTCTTCGGCCTGCTCAGCGCCTTCTGGGACCTGTGGCTGCGCCGCCGCTACGGCGTGCGCTCGCCGTTCGCGGGGGCAGTGCTTCGCGACGTCCCCCTGGCGCTCGCCTCGCTCGTCGCTCTGCCCGCCGCCATCTACGCCTGGTCGTGGCGGGCCTGGTTCGCCTCCGAGACGTCGGTGTACCGCCACGCGGTCTCCGACGGCACCGTCGCCGACAGCGCCTGGCCGTGGCTCGCCCGCCTGCCCGAGTCCCTCGGTGGGTGGCTGTACTACCACTTCTCGGTGCTGGAGTTCCACGGCTCTTTGACGTCGTCAAGCGGGCACTCCCACCCCTGGGACTCGAAGCCGTGGGCGTGGCTCGTGGCGGCGCGGCCGATCCTCTACTACTCGGCGACGGACCTCGACTGCGGCGCCCTCTCCCCCTGCCGCGAGATGATCTACCTCTTCGGCACCCCGGCGATCTGGTGGCTGACGGTGCCCGTGCTCGCATGGGCGGCGTGGGCCTGGCTGACCCGGCGCGACACGCGCGTCATCGTCCCGCTCGTCGCCTTCGCCGCGGGGTTCGTGCCCTGGCTCGCGGCCTTCGACCGGCAGATGTACTTCTTCTACGCCACCGCGCTCGTGCCCTTCACCATCGTCCTGCTGGCGATCGCCCTGGGCCGCCTCGCGCAACGCGGCGCGCCGCTGCGCCCGGGCCCGGTGAGGAGGCTGGCCGGCTACCCCATCACGACGGGGCAGGCCGCCGCCGTGGTCTACCTGGCCGTGGTGGTGGGGATGTTCCTCTATTGGTCGCCCATCCTCTACGGGATGCGCATCCCGGAGGGCTACTACCAGTCGCTCATGTGGCTGCCCAGCTGGACGTAACCGCCGGGCATTTTACTAGGCCGGGTCGGCGCTGAGCAGGCGCCAGGCCCGGCGCACGTCGGCGCCCTTGTCGATAGCCCACGTCGCCACCAGCGCCACGAAGCTGAACAGCAGGATGAGCAGGGGGCCGAGCACCCCGTTGGCCGAGTCGACCAGGATGTCGCGCACCGCGAAGCCGAGGGTGAAGGTGAACATCGTGCCCACGATGAGCAGGATCCCGGGGATCTGGCCCGGCTTCCACGCGGCGAAGGCGAGCGCCGACGCCACGCCGAGGCGCACCGCGGTCTCGGTGGCGGGGTCCGCGGTGACGATGAAGCGGATCGCCCACGCCGCCCAGACGCACGCCATGAAGACGAGGCCCACCCGGGCCAGCGCGAGGGCGAGGGCGCGGCGCTGCGCGAAGCGGCGCCACTGCCCCTCCACCCCGGCGAGGATGACCTCGGAGAGATCCGGCGGCGGCGCCATGCCACCCCCGACCTCCGCCAGGCCCAGGTTCCGGGACAGGGACAGCAGCCTGTCCCAGTAGGCGCGGCACTGCTCGCACTGCTGAAGGTGGGCGTCGACGACGGCGTCGTCAAGCCCCGTGCTCTCCCCGTCGAGGCGAGCCGACAGCGCCGCCTGGACCTCCTCGTGGCTAAGCACGGGTCAGCGCCTTGTCCAGGCTCGCCCGGCCGGAGCCGAAGACCACGACGATGAACAGCGCCGCGGCGAGCACCGCGGGGTACTCCACGCCGCCGGTCTCCACGAAAAAGCCCTGGCTGAGGTGAATGAAGTAGCCGGCCGCGATGACGAGCAGCGCGAGCACGCTCGCGACGAGGGTGGTCAGCAACCCGATGATGAGCAGCGAGCCGCCGATGAGCTCCACGGACCCGGCGAGGTAGGCGGACAGGCCCGGCTGAGGAACGCCGGCGGCGGCGAGGTCGCGGGAGGTCTGCGCCATCCCGGTGTCGAACCACGCGCGGTAGCCGCGTGCCACGAAAACCGCTCCGGTGACTATGCGCAGCACAAGAAGCGCGAAATCGCGAACCGCGGGCCTGTTCATGCGTGTAACACTACCTGGGGAACCACTTCGCCGAAACACCAGTCTAAGGAGACATGAGCTTATCGACAGGCCCCGTGGTGGGCGACGACGGACGGGCGCGGCCGCCGTGGGCGGCGCGCGACGCGCTGCTGCGCGAGTACTACGACACCGAGTGGGGCATGCCCGTGCGCGACGAGCGCGGCATGTTCGAGCGGGTCTGCCTCGAGGGCTTCCAGGTCGGGCTCTCGTGGCGCCTCATCCTGCAGCGGCGCGAGGCGCTACGCGCGGCCTTCCACGGCTTCGACCCCGACGAGGTCGCGCGCATGGAGGGCGTCGAGCACCTGCTTGACGACGCCACACTGATCCGCAACCCCCGCAAGCTCGCCGCGGTGCTGACCAACGCGCGGGCCACGGTGGCGCTGCGGGAGGAGGGCACCCACCTGGGCGAGCTGGTCTGGTCGCACCAGCCGGCGACGACACCCGCGCCCCGGACCATGGAGGAGGTTCCCACGCAGTCTCCGGAGTCGGTGGCGCTGGCGGCGGACCTGAAGCGCCGCGGCTTCACCTTCGTCGGCCCGGTGACAATGTACGCCCTGATGGAGTCGACGGGGGTAGTGGACACGAATCTTGTGGGGACATGGAAACGAGGTTTGTCAAAAGTGTGGCAGGAGTCACCTTAGCCGTGCATTCTGTATAGGATCACTTAATCAATACGCCCCCATCGAAAGGAAGACCCTCTCATGCACGTCGGCGCAGCCATCGCCCATACCCTCGAGGAGCTCGGAGTCCCTCGCGTCTACACGGTGCCCGGGGAGAGCTTCCTCTCCGTCCTGGACGGGCTCTACGACACCGGCATCGACAACATCGTCTGCCGGCACGAGGGCGGCGCCGCCTTCGCCGCGGAGGCCCACGGCAAGGCCACCGGCAAGGCCGGGGTGGCCATGGTCACCCGCGGCCCCGGCGCCGCCAACGCCAAGATCGGTGTCTACACCGCCTGGCAGGACGAGACCCCGATGGTGCTGTTCATCGGGCTCATCCCCACCTCCGACCGCTATCGCGATTCTTTCCAGGAGTTCGACCCGGTGGGCTGGTTCGGCGAAATCACCAAGGGCGTGTTCGTCATCGACGACCCCTCGCGCGCCAGCCGCATCGTCACCAACGCCTTCCACCTCGCGGAGTCCGGCCAGCGCGGCCCCGTCGTCGTCGGCCTGCCGGAGGACATCATCGAGCTGCCCTTCGACGGCGACCTCGCCCACGCGCTGGCCACGCCGCACGGCGCCGTCTCCACCAAGGACCTCGAGGTCGTGGCCCGGGCGCTGGAGCAGTCGGAAAAGCCCCTCATCCTCGAAGGCGGGCAGGGCTGGACCCAGAAGGCCTGCGACACCGTCCAGGCCTTCGCCGAGAAGCACCAGATCCCCGTCCTGGGCGACATGCGCGCCTCCGACCGCATCTCCTTCGACTCCCCCGCCAACGCCGGCTGGCTGGGCACCGCGCGCAGCGAGGACGCCGCGCGCCTGCTGGAGGCGGCGGACCTGGTCATCTCGCTGGGCTCCAAGCTCAGCGACAAGCCGACCGACAACTTCACTCTGCGCCAGGGCACGGAGTCCACGAACATCGTCGTCACCGCCGACGCGAGCCTCAAGGGCCACTCGGGCGCCGTCCGCCACCACGTGCTGGCCGACCCGGCCGCCTTCGCCGAGACGCTCGAACACCTCCCCCTCGGCCAAACCCCCGACACCAGCGAGTGGTTCAACGCGGCGCGCGCGAACCACGTCAGCTTTTCCACCATCCCGGACAAAAAGGAGCGCTTCGAGGGCCTGCCGGCCGGCACCGTCGACTTCCACCACGTCATGGAGGCCGTCACTTCCCGGCTGCCGGACAACGCCGTGTCCACCTTCGGCGCCGGCAACCACTGTGCGTGGCCCCAGCGCTACTTCCCCACCCGCTCCTACCCCTCCATGCTGGCCACCCGCCTCGGCGCGATGGGCTACAGCGTCGCCGCGGCCATCGCCGCCAAGCTGGCACTGCCCGAGCGCACCGTGGTCGCCTTCACCGGCGACGGCGAGCTGCTCATGAACGGCCAGGAGCTGGTCACCGCCGTGCGCTACAACACCCCGATGCTCGTCGTGCTGCTGGACAACCAGGAGTACGGCACGATCCGCGAGCACCAGGAGAAGAAGTACCCCGGGCGCGTCTCCGGCACCCAGCTGGTCAACCCCGACTTCTCCGTGTGGGCGCAGTCGATGGGCGCCTGGGCCGAGACGATCCGCGAGGACGACGCGGTCGACGGCGCCGTGGAGCGCGCCTTCGAGGCCCTCGGGCGCGGCGAGGTCGCGCTGCTGCACGTGGTGATCGACCAGGGCTTCGCCACCCCGGAGCCGACGGTCTGAGCCCGCTCGGCGCGGTTTAGTCGCAGTCCATCTCCGCGAAGGCCTCCTCGACCGAGTCGTGCTCCTCGCGCGACTCTTCCCACACCTCCCGGAAGGCGGAGAAGTTCACCAGGGCGATGACGAGCCCGGCGGCGATGTCGAACCAGGCGGTCGGCCAGGCGAGAGTGGCCAGGCCCGCCGCGATGATGAGAATGTTCGCCAGGGCGTCGTTGCGCGCGGCGAGCCACGCGCCCGTCGCCAGCGAGGAGTCGGCGCCGCGGACCCGGTGCAGGATTGCCGCGCAGATGAGGTTGACCACCAGCGCGCCGACGGCGGTTCCCGTGAGCCCCTCGGCCGAGGGCGGCACCGGCTGCAGGATCTTGAGCACCACGGTGACCAGCGCCGCCACCGCGGGAATGAGAATGAGGAAGGCCAGCACGCCGCCCATGACGCGGCGGCGCGGCGCGCTCATCGCCACGGCGAAGAACACGAGCAGGTTGATCGCGGTGTCCTCGAGAAAATCGGCGGAGTCCGCGAAGAGAGAGGCGGACCCGATGGCCACCGCCGCCGCGAACTCGACGAAGAAGTACAGCAGGTTGAGCAGCGCGACGATGAGCACGGCGCGACGCAGTCTCGAAGTAGTCACGGGGGATACTGTACACCCGAGCTCACCCCCGACCCCCGGGAAAAAAATTGTGGAGCTAAGGGGAATCGAACCCCTGACCTTCGCATTGCGAACGCGACGCTCTACCAACTGAGCTATAGCCCCTGCGGACCCCCTCGACACTACTCCCCCACTGCCGGAACGTTAAACTGGCTGGTCAGGGGGAATTTAGCTGGCGCGCAGCGTCTCCGCCTCGCGGTAGTAGGCCGGCAGCTCGTCGAAATCGGGGCTTTCGTCGTCCATCTCCACGATCACGGCACCGGGGCGCCGCCTCACCGACCCGCTTTCCGACGACACCACGCCCAGCCGTGCGCGCCGCAGCTGTCGCACCCGGCGGGCGTGCAGGGCCCGCTCCTGGCGGACCACCTTGCGCAGTGTGACCATGAACCACACGGTCAGGGCGATGGTCAGGGCGGGCAGCACCCAGGCCCAGCCGCCCGCGACGAATGCGGCGACGACAGCCACCACGTCCGCGATGATGAGCCCGAGCAGCGTGCGCTGCCGGCGCTGGAAGCGGTCCGCGCGGGATGCCTTCTCCCGCTCCGGGTCCCAGCCGCCACGGCCCTTGCGGGAGCGGGCGAACTCGATCTCCTCCTCCGTCAGGTCCTCGGACTCCTCGGACTCCACGGACTCCTCAGTCTCTTCATGCTCTGCCGTCGTGGCGGGCTCGATGTTCCGCACCGGCTCGGAAGGCTCGGCGTAGCCGTAGTCGGCGGGCGAGACGTACGTTTCGTCGATCTCGTAGGGCTGGTCGGCCTCCTCCGCGGGCTCGGCGTCCTCTCGGTCCTCGTCGTTCCCGGCCTCGTCGAGGGACTCGGTGTCCTCCTCAGCGGACTCCTCGACGGGCTCTTCCTCCGGCGCCACGACAACCTCACCCTCGACGGTGCTGTCGCGGTCGTCCGCGTCCTTCTTGTCCTCCTCGACGAGCAGCGACACGGCCGTCGACCCGGCCTCCGCCTCGACAACCTCGTAGGGCTCCTCCTCGTCGAAGCGGTGCACGTCGGCGGGCGTCAGGCGGGGCCGCCGGCGGCCCTCGACGGGCGCGGTGCCGCCCGCGTGGAGCACGCGGGTCTCCTCGTAGCCCTCACCCGACCTGCGGATGGGCTTGTTGTTTCCCATCACCATCGGCGCGAGGACGATCACCCACACCACGATGATCAGGACGATGATCAGGCTGAGGCTGCCCATGGGCTCGCCACCTTTCTGCGGAGCTGCGAAACGGGGGAATCAGTGCTTCAGGCTATCGGCCCCCGCCCGCGAGCTCTGTCAGGCACGCCGAACGCGACCCGAGGAGACAAGCCTGTCGACGGCCAATCCGCCGCCCTCGTCCGCGTTGAGCGCGACGAAGTGGTGGTCGCGCCACTGCCCGTCGATGTGCAGGTTGCGACGCAGGTAGCCCTCCTCCCGGTAGCCGTTGGTGGCGAGCACCCTGCCGGAGGCGGGGTTGCCGGGGAGGAAGGTGGCGGTGACGCGGTGCAACCCGACGCGGGCGAAGGCGTGGTCGGTGCCGAGGGCGCAGGCGGCCGTTGCGACGCCGCGGCCCATGAAGGCGGAGTGGACCCAGTAGCCGATCCAGCACTCGCTGACCGCCCCGTGCTGGATGTTGCCCAGGGTGACCTGGCCGGCGAAGCCCCCGTCGACCTCGATGGCCAGCGGCACGACGACGCCCTCGAGGGCCATGCGGTGGAGGTTCGCCCAGTTGTTGCGCCAGGCGGCGGGGCTGTGGGCGGAGGCCCACGTGCCCGCCACCGTCGGCTCGACGGGTTTGAGCCAGGCCTCGTCGAGCACGCGCATCTCGCCCCAGCGCCGGCCGTCCCGGCCGCGCAGGGGGCGCAGGCGCAGCTGCGTGCCGTCGGGAAGTGCGAGCGCGGGCGTCGACTCGGGCCACCCCGGGTGGTAGGGGCTGGAGAATAGTCGCAGCATCGGCCCGCTAGCCGCGCTGCTGGAGGAAAACGACGTCCACGATGTCGCCCGGCCGGATGTCGGTGACGTCCTCGGGGATCTCAATCATCGCGTTCGCGTCGGCGAACCCCGCGAGGAGGTGGGCCGCCCCGCCGGAGGCGCCGCCGAGGCTCTCCACCAGGTAGTCGCCCGTCTCCGCGTCGCGCATCAGGCGCGCGCGGACGAAGCCGCGGCGGCCCGGGATGGACTGGATCGGCCCGAGGGAGCGGGCGTGGACGGCGCGGCGGCGCGGGGCCTGCTTGCCCAGCGAGCTGCGGATCGCGGGGCGGATGAGCGTCTCGAAGACGACGAGCGCGCTGACCGGGTTGGAGGGCAGCAGGAAGGCGGGGATGCGCTCCTCCCCGATGAGCCCGAAGCCCTGCACGGAGCCGGGGTGCATGGCCACGCGGGTCGTGTCGATCTCGCCGAGCTCTCCGAGCACCTGCTGGATCGCCTCGGCGCCGCTGCCCCCGACAGCGCCGGTGATGATCACCATCTCGCTGCGCGCCGCCTGGTTGGCGATGGTCTCCTTCAGCCGGCGGGGCTCGGCGTTGATGATGCCGACGCGCTGCGCGTCCGCCCCGGCCTCGCGCGCGGCGGCCGCCAGGGCGTAGGAGTTGACGTCGTAAATCTGCCCCAGGCCGGGGTTCCGGCCAATGTCGACGAGCTCGAGACCGTAGGACATCACCGCGACGCGCGGGCGGGGGTAAACCAGCACCTTGTCCCGTCCGGCCGCGGCGAGCAGCCCGACCTGCGCGGGACCGAGGACCGCGCCGGAGCGCACGGCGACGTCCCCGGGCTGGATGTCGTCGCCCTCCTTGCGCACGAATTCCCCCGTGTGCACGGCGCGGCGGGCGGTGACGCGCTTGCGGCCGCGGTCCGTCCACTCGAGCGGGAGGACGGCGTCGGCGAGCGTGGGCAGCGGGGCGCCGGTGGCCACGCGGACCGCCTGGCGGGGCTGCAGGCGCAGCGGCCTCTGCGATCCGGCGGGGACCTCCCCCACGACGGGCAGGGAGGCCTCGACCTCGCCGCCGCGGGCGCCGAGGGCTACTCCCCCGCCCACGTCCACAGCGCGCACGGCGTAGCCGTCCACCGCGGCCTGGGCGAAGCCGGGAAGCGAACGGGTCGCCGTGACCTCCTCGGCGCACATCAGCCCGAGGGCGTCCGCGATGCCCACGCGGATCGGCTCCGGGGTGGGGGCTGCATCGACCACCATCGCCAACTGGTCCTCAACGCTGCGCATGTTCCGGATGCAACCCCTTTCTGCTTCAGTCCACCGGGAGCGTGGCTAACGGTTCTCGGCCTCGAAATCGGCCATGATCTGCTTCAGCGCCGTGTACAGTGCGGGGCCGTACTTCGGGTGGCGCAACCCGAAATCAACGTTGGCCGGGATGTAGCCGCCCGGGTTACCCAAATCGTGGCGCTTGCCCTCGTGCACCACCACGTGCACCGGGTGGCCCTCCTGGATCATCAGCTCGATGGCGTCGGTAAGCTGCAGCTCCCCGCCCTTACCCGGGGTGATGCGCCGCAGCGCGTCGAAGATGCCCCGATCCAGCAGGTAGCGGCCCGTGGCCACCAGTGTGGACGGCGCCTCCTCCGGAGCCGGCTTCTCCACCATGCCGCGCACCCGCTTGACCTCGAAGCCGTCGAAATCGATGTCAAGCTCCTCAACGTCGAAGACCCCGTAGTTGAACACCTCCTCGCGCGTGACGTTGAAGGCGCACAGCACAGACCCCCCGAGACGCTCGCGCACCTGCACCATCTTCTTCATCACCCCCGCGGGCAGCACCAGGTCGTCCGGCAGCATGACCGCCACAACATCCTCGCCGTCACCGAGGGCGCTTTCCGCGCACCCGACGGCGTGGCCCAGACCCAGCGGCTGCTCCTGCTCCACCGCCACGGCCTCAATCAGGCCCGCTGCACGCGAGACCTTCTCCACCTGCTCGGTCTTGCCCCGCGCCGACAGCGTCTCGCAGAGCTGCTCGAAAGTGCCGAAGTGGCGCATGATCTCCTGCTTCTCCGGTGCAGTGACGATTACCAGCTGCTCCGCCCCCAGCTGGGCAGCCTCCTCCGCGATCAGCTCGATGCCCGGGGTGTCCACCACCGGCAGCAGCTCCTTGGGGACCGTCTTCGTCGCCGGCAAAAACCTCGTGCCCATGCCCGCAGCGGGCACGACAACCGTCTTGACGCCCCGCAGCGCGCCGTCGTTGGAATTCTGCATAATTGCCGAGCTTACCCGCCGCACCCCGCCAAACCATGCTTTGACGCCTATGGGAATATGGGGACATGGACGCCAAGCAGGAGACCCGGCAGACCCGCATCGCTTATCGACGCCACCTCCGCGCCAACCCCGACCTCAAGGCGCGGCTCGACCGCGCCCTCACCGACAACGTGCTCGCGCTGCTCGCCGAGCTCGGGGCCCACGGCAGCGTCGCCGCCTACGAGCCGCTGCCCTCCGAACCCGGCGGCGCGTCCCTCCTCCCCGCCCTGGGCCGGGCGTGCCGCACGGTGCTTCTCCCTGTCACGCTCCCCGACGGCATCCTCGCCTGGACCCCCACCACCGCGCTCGCGCAGCGCGACACCTCGAGTGTTCTGGGCTCCTGCGATGTGGTGCTGGCGCCGGGGTTGGCCGTCGACAAGCGCGGGATGCGCCTCGGCAAGGGCGGGGGCTACTACGACCGCGCCCTGGCGGGCCTCGACGTCTCGGTGGCCGCGCTGCTCTACGACGACGACCTGCTCGACGAGGTGCCGCACGAGCCGCACGACGTCCCCGTCGGCATGGTCGTCACCCCGAGCGGGATTTTCCGTCCGGAGGGGAACCGGGGCGGCGCCGGTGCAGTCTAAGGGGGCATGAAGCTAGTCGAGGTTCTGCGCACCCCGAGCCACCGGCGCGCCACGTTGCTGCGCCGCTGCCTCGCGCTCGTGCTCGTCGCCCTCGCCGGTGTGAGCGCGGCGGCAGCGCGGCGCAGCGACCCCCTCGTGGCGGTCTTCGCCCGGGACATCGAGGCGGGCAGCACCGTCTCGCTCTCCGACCTCGAGCTGCGCCGCGTCCCCGCCGAGGCCGTTCCCGCCAACGCCCTGGCCTCTGCGGAAGAGGCCGAAGCCAAGGTCCTCGGCGCCGCCGCGTCCGCGGGAGAGGTGGCCACATCAACGCGCTTCGTGGGCCCCGATCTCGCCGCCGCCCTGGCTCCGGAGGGGCACGGCTACACCATGGTTCCGGTCGCCCTCGCCGAACCGGAGATCCTCCCCCTGCTCCATCACGGGGCGTTTGTGCGCGTCATCACAGTGGCCCCCGACACGGGTGCGGCGCTGACCGTCGCCAACGGGGGTAGGGTTGTTGTCACGCACTCAGAAAACGGCACCGTACTGCTGCTTCTGCGCGCCACGGAGGCCCCCGCCGTCGCCGCCGCCTCGCTCAACTCCCCGCTGACGCTCGTGCTCGAGGGGCCCGCACACTGACTAAAGTGGTTTACTGGGACGCAGGGCTGCGGCTATCGTGGCCGAAACCCATCCATGCATAAAGGAGACCCATGCTCAAAGGCTTCAGAGACTTCATCCTGCGCGGCAACGTGATCGACCTCGCCGTCGGTGTCGTGATCGGTTCCGCGTTCACCGCCATCGTCACCGCGTTCTCCAACGCAATCATCAACCCGCTGCTCAACGTCTTCGGCGGAGCAGAGGTCGGCGGCCTGCGCTTCCCGATCCTCCCCGGCCGCGACGACACAGCGATCGACCTGGGCATGCTGCTCACCGCGATCATCAACTTCCTGCTCGTCGCCGCCGTCGTCTACTTCTTCATCGTCGCCCCGATGAACAAGCTGGACGAAATGCAGAAGCGCCGCCGCGGGATCTCCGAGGACGAGCCCGCCCCGACCGACACCGAGCTGCTCACCGAGATCCGCGACCTGCTCGCCGGCCAGACCCCCAAGGAGGCGGGCACTCCCCGCGAGTAGCTCCCCCGTCACGCGTCAGTCGCCCCCGTAATGCGGGGGCCTTTCGTTTTTGTAGAACTCGATGAGCTCGGTGTTTTCCGGGTCGGTGTCCTGCCCCGCCTCGGCGGGCGGGAGGTCCCCGGAGCGGTCGTAGTCCACGTCCGCCACCCTTTTCGCGCGACGCCTGGTCACGGCAGGCTGTACTGGTTCAGCTCGGCGATGAGGTGGCTGACCAGCGGGGCGAAGGTGGAGACGCCGTCGCGGATCGCCTGGCGCGAGGGCGCGAGGTTGACCACGACCGTGGAGCCGGAGACGCCGCAGATGCCGCGGGAGGTGCAGGCGTCGACAGCCCCGCAGGCCTGGCCCGAGGAGCGGATCGCCTGGCCCACGCCCGGGACGAGCTTGTCGATCACCGCGCGGGTCGCCTCCGGGGTCTTGTCCCGCGGCCCGACCCCCGTGCCGCCGAGCGTGAGGACCAGGTCGGCACCCCCGACCACGCCGGTCTCGATGGCCTTGCGGATGTCCGACTTCTTGGACTTGACGCGGACAACGCCGTCGACGGTGTAGCCGAACTCGCCGAGCAGCTCGCACACGAGGCGGTCGGTGTCGTCGTCCTCGGCCGTGAAGCGGTGATCGGAGACGAGGACGACAAGCGCGCGGGGAAGCAGGGGCTGCTCCTCCACCTCTGCCGCCAGGAGAACCGCCTCGTCCGGTTCGCTCAGGTCAAACGTGTCGAGCGTCTCCAGGGCGTCCGTCATTTCCGTTCTCCTCATGTGGCTGTGTCGCGGTTTTTGTTGTTCTTTCCGCTATGAACTTACTCGGAACTCAGCGTCACATCTACCGATTCGACGGCATCGCTGCCCGTCCTCCTCACCTGCAGGGACACGGTCTCGCCGAAGGCGCGCGAGCGGGTCGCCGCGATGAGGGCGTCCGCGGAGTCGATCGGGCGGTCGCCCAGGCGGGTGATCACGTCGCCCGCCTTGAGGCCGGCCTGCTCAGCCGGGCTGCCGGGCTCCACCGAGGCGACGAGGGCGCCGTCGCCGCTCGAGCGGACGTCCACGCGGACCCCGAGCATGGGCTGGGTCGCCTTGCCGGTGTCAATGAGCTGCTGGGCGACCCGCTTGGCAAAGTTCGAGGGAATTGCGAAACCGAGGCCGATCGACCCGCTCTCCCCCTGCCCGCCGAGGCCGCCGGTGGAGAGGGAGGCGATGACGGAGTTCATGCCGATGAGGTTGCCGTTCATGTCCACCAGGGGGCCGCCGGAGTTGCCCGGGTTGATGGCCGCGTCGGTCTGGATGCCGTCCATCAGCGAGCTTTCGTTGCCGCCTTGCGACGCCCTCACCGGCCGGTTCAGCGCGGAGACGATGCCGCTGGTCACCGTCGCCGACAGGCCGAGCGGTGAGCCGACCGCCACGACGTCCTGGCCCACCTTGAGGTCGTCCGAGTTGCCGAAGTTGATCACGGGGAGGTTCGTCACGCCGTCGATCTTCACCACGGCGATGTCCGTGTCCACGTCGGAGGCGACGAAGGTGGCGGAGTGCCGGGTGCCGTCGTTGAGCGTGGCGGTGATCGTCGCGGCGCCGTTCGCCGCGTCGGCGACGACGTGGTGGTTGGTGAGGACGTACCCGTCGGAGGAGATGATGGACCCGGAGCCCTCGGCCGTACCCGTGCGGGTGTCCACCTCCAGCGAGACAACGGCGGGAAGCACGGCCGCGGCGACGGCCTCGACGGAGCCTTCCGGCGCGGGCGCCGAGTTGTCGGCGCTGGGGTTCTCCAGGGCGTTGTAGGCCTCGGCCTGGGAGTCGGGGTGGGCGGCGGAGCCCGCCATGTAGCCCGTCCCGGCGCCGACGACGAGGGAGGTGGCCACCGCGGCCGCCACGGCAGGGAGGACGGAGCTTTTCTTCGGGGCGGGCTCGGTCCCGCGCGACGTTATGAGGTTGTCCATGACGGAATATGTTCCTCCCCTGAACTGGAGCAGCACTGGTGGCCCGGAAAAACCGAGCGTAGCAGTTGCTGAACGTTGACTGTGCGCGTCTACGGGGTCCTTCCCACGATGCGGGGTACGCCGTCGGGGGAGGTGGGCGGGATGACCACGATGTCCTCGCCCGCCTCCTGCGGCCGCCACCCCGGGAAGACCGTGCGGAAGCGGGCTCCCCCGTCGTCGGATTCCTCCACGTGCATCTGCCCGCCGTGGCGGACGATGACCTGCTGCGCGATGGCCAGGCCGAGGCCAGAACCGGGCATGGAGCGCGACTCGGGCGAGCGGTAGAAGCGCTCGAAGACGTGCGCGCGCTCGTCTGGGGGGATGCCGGGCCCGGAGTCGTCGACGATGAGGACGGCCTTGCGGGTGGCGGCCTTCAGGGAGACGCGCACGGTGCCGCCGGGCGGGGACCATTTCGCGGCGTTGTCGATGATGTTGAGCGGTCCGCGCCCCATGCCGGCGGCGTCGCCCATCATCTCCCAGGGGTCCGCGCTGTACTGGAAGGTGACGTCGGGGCGGCGCCGGCGGACGCGCTCGACGGCCTCGTCCAGGACCTCGTCGAGGCGGAAGGGCTCGAGCTCCGCGGGGCCGTTGTCGTCGCGGGCGAGGTCGACGAGGTCGCCGATGAGGGAGGACATCTCCTCCATCTGGGCCAGGACGTCGCGCTCGAGGTCCTCCCGGTCCGTCGGCGCCATTTCCTCCAGCTGGCCGGTGCGGCACAGCATCATGAGCAGCTCGATGTTCGTCCGCATCGAGGTCAGCGGGGTCTTCAGCTCGTGACCGGCGTCCGCGACGAGGCGCGCCTGGCGCCGGCGGGAGTCCTCGAGGGACTCCATCATCTCGTTCAAGGCGTCGCTGAGCTGCCCGAGCTCATCCTCGCTCTCGACGCGGATGCCCTTCAGGTCCTCCGTGCAGCGCACCCCGTCGACGGCGCGCTTCAGGCGGGTGATCGGGCGCATGCCCGCGGCGGCGACGATCTCGCCCACACCCCACGAGAGCAGGAAGCCGAGCCCGAGGATGACCATCAGGACGGAGCCGAGGCTGCCCAGCAGCCGGTGCTGCGGGTCGACGTCCTGCGCCAGGGCGACGGATTCACCCTCCACATTCCTCTTCACCAGGACGCGTTCCTGCCCGACGGTGCGCACGGAGATCTCCGTCCCGCTGTCGGAGCGGGTGAAAGAGCCGCCGACCGGGATCGCGTCCCCGACGTAGGCCGATTGGAGGCTCGAGGAGTACGACGCGCGGACGTACGGGTTGTGCAGCTTGAAGGATGCGATCTCGCTGCGGACGGCCTCCTCGTCCGCCCCGTCGTCGGTCAGCGACAGGAGGATGTCCGCCTTGATGTTGAGGTCGTTGTCCACGTTGGCCGTCATCGCCCCCACGGCGGCCCAGTACGTGGCGGTCGAGGCGCCCCCCGCGACGAGCGCGACAAGCACCCCGGTCAGCAGCGTCATCCGTGCGCGCAACCCGAGCCGGTGCGCGTCTGTGCGGGTCTCCCCGCGGCGACCTGCTGACTGCCGCAGGATCACGGGGCGGTCTCCCGCAGGACGTAGCCGACGCCGCGGACTGTGTGGATCAGCCGGTCCTCTCCCCCGGCCTCCGTCTTGCGGCGGAGGTAGCCGATGTAGACCTCGAGCGCGTTGCCGGACGTCGGAAAGTCGTAGCCCCACACCTCCTCGAGGATGGCCTGGCGCGAGAGCACCTGGCGGGGGTTCTGCAGGAAGTACTGCAGCAGGGCGAACTCGGTGCGGGTCAGGGAGATGGAGCGCTCACCGCGCCGCACGTCGCGGGTGTCGGTGTGCATCTCCAAGTCCTCGAAGACCAGCTCGGTCGCGCCCCGGCCACCCGCGTGCGTCGAGTCGATGTTCGCGCGCCGCAGCAGGGAACGCACGCGGGCGAGCAGCTCCTCGAGGGCGAAGGGCTTCGGAAGGTAGTCGTCCGCGCCGGCATCGAGGCCCGCCACGCGGTCCGAGACGCCGTCGCGGGCGGTGAGCATGAGCACGGGGCGGTCGTTGCCCGAGGAGCGCAGCTCGCGGCAGACGCCGAGGCCGTCGAGCTTGGGCATCATCACGTCCAGGATTGTCAGGTCCGGCTGCTCCTGGCGGATCGTCTCCAGCGCCTGTTCGCCGTCCTCCGCGAGGACAACCTCGTACCCGTTGAAGATGAGAGACCGGCGCAGTGATTCGCGCACGGCCTGCTCATCGTCGACCACCAGAATTTTCATGTGCCCCATTATTGCCGATCCGATTATTATTCCGTCGACGGGGTATTAGATATCACGAATATGACATGAAAAAACCGGGCGACCTCCAGAAAGTCGCCCGGTTACGGGAAGCGGCGCTGTATTAGAACTGCTCCACGTCGATAAGCCCGGCCTGCGCGGCCTTCACCAGGCGGCGCGGGATGCGGACCTCCTGGCCGTCAATCTTGACGGTCTGCAGCTCGGGGTTCTTCGCCTTCCACTGGGAACGGCGGGAGTGGGTGTTCGCGCGGGACTTGCGGAACTTCGGGGTAGCCATGTCTCTTTTCCTCCTTCGACCTGGTCAGTTGACGGTTTAGTTAGCGGTCTTCTTCTTGCGGCGGGCCATGCCGCCGAAGCGCTGATTGAACTTCTCGACGCGGCCGGCGGTGTCCATGAGACGCTGCGCGCCCGTCCAGAAGGGGTGCGACTCGGAGGTCACGTCCACGACGACGAGCGGGTACTCGTTGCCGTCTTCCCAGGTGTCCGTGCGGTCGGAGGTCATGGTGGAACGGGTCAGGAACTTGTGGCCGGTGTTACCGTCCTGAATGATCACCGGGTGGTAATCCGGGTGGATCTCGTTCTTCATCTGTGATTCGTCTCCCTCAGGATTGAACTTCAGGTCGGTTCCCCGCCGGGGATCGTGCCTGAGTTGGGTGCGAAAATGGTCCTTCGCCTGACTTTCGCCAGACAACCTGCAACATCTTACAGCTCAGCGCCCTATCCACCTAATTTCGCGCGCCCGCTTTTCGACGCCACAGCAGCGCCACCCCGAGCACAGCCTGGGCGGCCCCGAGGATGACCCACGCCCGGGCCCCGAGCTCGATGGGATAGACCGCGGTGAGCAACGCGATGGTGAGGTGCATGCCACCGTGGGTGCCCGCCGCCCACCAGAAGGACCCGAAGGTGTACACCACCCCGGCGGCCAGAAGCGACATGCCGAAAGGGACGGCAAGGTAGACCAAGTGGTCAAGCACCGTGCGCTGGCCTCCCGAGGACCACACGTGGGCGAGGGTGAACGCCGCCGTGGTCCACGCGACCGTCAGGACGGGCCGCGGCCGGGTGACGTCGAAAAGCCAGCCCCGGTACACCAATTCCTCGGGTATCCCCTGCAGCAGGTACGACCGCACGAGGACCCAGATCAGCAGGATTGCCACGGGGGCCTGCGCTTCCGCTTCCCCGACTCCCTGGGGCAGTGTTTCCGCCGGCCCGCTGGTTGCGCCGAGGAGCAGCCACGCCGCCGCGACAGGAACAACCGCGATGGCGGTTCCTCCGACGATCCCCCGCGCTCCGGCCCAGTTGATCTTTGTACGTTCGACGCGGCGCACCCACACCACCACGAAGGCGGCGACGAGCACGGGCGTGAGGCAGAAAATGGCTGCCTGCACAAGCAGCGAGTCGCTCCCCGCGGCTTCGTGGATCGGGACGCGCGCGGAGTTCGCGCCGAACACCACTGCGACAGCAACGATGGCACGGAGGAGCAGCCCCCACGCGTTGACGGGGATTCTCGGTGATGACTCCATGCCCCAGGAAGGTACGGACCGTCACCACCCGCCCGTAAGTGCCTGCGGTCACGAGTTTCGGCCGCAAAATCATGACCCGGGTCATGGGTCGCGAACGGTACTTTGAACTCCATGACCCCCTCATCCCGAGGCCTCATGGCCGTGCTGGACAGCATTCTCATCCTCGCCGTCTTGCTGTACATCAACGCCGGCGAAACCTACTTCGCGGGTGTCGGCACGCTCGTTGCGGCCGCGGCCTCCACCGTCGCTTCGTGGATGTGGTGGAGGACGAGCGAGGGCCCGCTGGCCGCCGTCGCCCTCGCAGTCAGCGCCCTCGCGGTCTTCTACACCGCGGACAATCCCCTCAGCATCTTCGTGCTGTGGTGCGCGATCGTTGCCCTGCTCCTGAGCGTAGGCGCGCGGGGCGCCTACCTCTACGCGGGGGTCATCGTCTCGTCGTGTCTCGGCCTCCAGCTCAGCGCAGGCCAGGGCGCGGTGAGGGTGGTCTCTGAAACAGTGGCCGGGGCGCTGGCCGCGGTCGCTGGCCTCACCCTGGCGGGAGCGGTCCGTCAGCAGCGGCTCGAGGAACAAGCCCTGATGGACACCAACCGTCGGCTCCACGCCGCTTTAGCCGACTCGCGCGAGCTCGCCCTCACGCAAGAACGCGCACGTATCGCCGCCACGCTTCACGACGGCCTGGGCCACCGCCTCACCACAATCGGGATGAGCATTGACTACGCGACGCGCATGGCCGGTACACGCCCCGACAAGGCCATTTCCGAGCTGGGGCGCGCCCGGTCAGATGTCTCCGCCGCGCTGGAGGAGATGCGGGCGACCGTGCGGGCGATGAAGCCGGTCACGCCCGTTGCGGGCGACATCCTAGCGACACTGCGCCAGCTCGCCGATTCGTTCCGCTCCACCGCGCTCAACGTCGAGTTCGAATCGAGCGGCCCTCGTGCCGGGTCCTTTTCCGAGGAGCAGGCCGTTCTCATGCTCCGCTTCACGCAGGAGGCCCTCACAAACGTGGTTCGCCATTCCTGCGCTGACCGGGTCCTCATCCGCGCCAGCGGCGACGGCGTAGTCGTGGCGGACGACGGCACGGGCAACGAGGCCGCCGAGGACTTCGGGCTAACTTCCCTGCGGGAGCGAGCCGCGTCCCTGGGCGCGACCATCAGCGCTGAACCCCACGGAGGCCCCGACGGCGGGTTTCGCATCGCCCTCCACCTCGGGGAGGCGCGATGAGCACCAAAGCGATCATCGTGGACGACCACGACATGCTCCTGCGGGGGTTGTGCCTGATTCTCGAAAGCGTCAACGGCGGCGCAGTGGAGGTCGTGGCGACAACCACGGACGGGTCTCGCGCCCTCAACCTGGCACAGGAGCACGGCGCTGACGTCGTGGTGACGGACGCTGCGATGCCCGGGACGGACGGGGTGGGCGTCGTCAAGGCGTGCAGTCCTTTCCTCCCCGTCCTGGTGCTCACGACGTTTGACGATGCCGCGCTGGTCAAGGAGCTCATCGGGGCGGGTGCCTCCGGCTACATTCTGAAGGATGTCTCACCAGAGGAACTGACCTCGGCGATCGTGGCTGTCGCGGAGGGCGGGCTCATTCTGGATCCCCGCATCGCCCGCCACGCCTTCTCCAGCGTGCCCCAGGAGGGAGAGCTGGCGGTGCTGACCAGGGCCGAGCGCGGGGTCGCCGAGCTCGTTGCCCGGGGCCTGAACAACAGGGAGATCGCGGAGGCGCAGTTCCTCGCGGAGGGAACCGTGAAGAACCACGTTTCCGCGCTGCTGCGAAAGCTCCAGGCGAGGGACCGCACCGTCCTGGCGCTGCACCTCTCCAAGGTGCTGGACCTATAGAGTTTCCCTGTGCCCATCCCCCGCGCAGCCCACGCCGTCTCAATCCCCTTCGGAGCAGCGCTCCTCTTCGCGGCGCTCGCCGCCACGAACCTCGAGGCCGCACGAGGCGTGGCGGGACGTCTCGCGCCGGTGCTGGGCTTCGCGGCCGGGATGTCGGTGGCCGTCAACCTCGCCGCCGAGGCGGGGGTCTTCGACACCCTGGCCGGCTGGGTGGAGAGGGCGCGGCACGCCTTCCCCGCCTTCCTCGCTCTGTGCGTGGCGGTGACGGTTTTCCTCTCCCTCGACACGACCGCCATCATGCTCACGCCCCTGGCCGTCGCGCTGGCGAGGCGCACCGGCGCCAGCGTGACCGCGCTGTCGCTGGCGGTGGTGTGGATCGCCAACCTCGCCTCCCTCCCCCTGCCGGTGTCGAACCTGACCAACCTTCTGGCGCTCGACGCGTTCGGCGGCACCCACGGCTTCCTGGCCCGCTCCTGGGCCCCGGCGCTCCTCGGCGTCGCGGTCGCGGTCGCCGCCTCGTACGCGGCCCGCGCGATCCACCCGGCAGACCAGGTCGCTGCCCCGCCCCGGGACGCCGCGGCGCCCCGCGTGCCGCTGCTCATCCTCGCGGCCACGGTGGTGGCGCTGCTCACCCCGATCCCGTTCTGGGTGACCAGCACGGTCGCGGCGGCGGCCATGGCGGCGGCGGTGGGCGTCGTCAAGCGCCCCGGCCTCGTCCCCTGGAATTCGCTGTCCCTCGTCGTTGCCGTGGCCTGCGCGACGGAGCTGCTCCCCCCGTTCGAGCTCGACTGGCCCCTCCCCCTCGCCGGCGCGGTGCTGGCGAACGCCCTCAACAACCTCCCCGCCTACCTGTTGCTCGAGCCGGCGGACGCGACGCAGAGGATGCAGCTGCTGGTCGGGGTCAATTTCGGCCCGCTGGTCACCCCGTGGGCGTCGCTTGCCACCCTGCTGTGGCACGATCAGCTCAAGCGGGCCGGAGCCGACGTCCCCTGGCGGGTCTTCGTCGCCTACGGAGCCATCCTCGCCCCCGTCGCGGTCGGGCTCGGTGCGCTCGTGGTATCACCCGCGGGCAATTAGGTGAAATCCGCCCGAACCTGTATTGTTGACTCTCGCTGTTGTCGAAGTACACGTATACGCCTGCGTCGACCGATTGCTACCGGCACCCTCGACGGACCTCACACCTCGAGCGCGGTGCCTCCCTCACAGGTAATCAGCGCGTGGGCGGCAGAAGAGAAAGAAGCTAACCCATGTCGGCACATTGCCAGGTCACGGGACGTCAGCCGGGTTTCGGCAAGACCGTCTCGCACTCGCACCGCCGCCACTCGCGCCGTTGGAACCCCAACGTGCAGAAGAAGCGGTTCTACCTGCCCTCCGAGGGCCGTACCATCACCCTGACGGTTTCCACCAAGGGTCTCAAGATCATCGATCGCGACGGCATCGAGTCCGTCGTCGCAGCTATCCGCGCTCGAGGTGAGAAGATCTAATGGCACGTAACGATATCCGCCCGATCATCAAGCTGAAGAGCACCGAGGGCACCGGTTACACCTACGTAACCCGCAAGAACAAGCGCAACAACCCGGACCGTATCTCCCTGAAGAAGTACGACCCGATCGCGCGCAAGCACGTCGAATTCCGCGAGGAGCGATAGTTTATGGCTAAGAAGTCTAAGATCGCCAAGAACGAAAAGCGCAAGGAGATCGTCGCTCGCTACGCGGAGCGCCGCGCTGAGCTCAAGGCAATCATCCGCAACCCCGAGACCTCCGACGAGGATCGTCTCGAAGCACAGTTCGAGCTGAACCGCCAGCCGCGCGACGCCTCCCCGGCCCGCGTGCGCAACCGCGATTCCCACGACGGTCGCCCCCGCGGCTACCTCCGTAAGTTCGGCCTGTCCCGTGTCCGCATGCGCGAGATGGCTCACCGCGGTGAGCTCCCGGGCATCCGCAAGTCTTCGTGGTAAGGAGGAGCCTGAAACTATGAAGCGCAACAACAACCACCGCAAGGCGCGCATGGAGCAGTCCCGCCGCCCGAAGAAGAACCCGCTCAAGGCCAAGGGCATCGAGCAGGTCGACTACAAGGATATCGAGACCCTGCGTCTCTTCATCTCCGACCGTCACAAGATCCGTTCCCGCCGCGTGACCGGTCTGACGCCGCAGCAGCAGCGCCAGGTCGCCACCGCCGTGAAGAACGCGCGTGAGATGGCTCTTCTGCCGTTCACCAGCCGCTAAGACCCGGTTGACGATAGCAGCGTAAGAGTCTTTCGACACACCCGCCCCATGTCTGTGGGGCGGGTGTTTTCGTGTAACTTTTGGTTAATAGGTCGATATTCTTCGATGTTCCAGGAAGGGAGGCGCTGCGATGGCCGGAACGGTCGGCAGACCGCGAAAGCACAGCCCCCGCCGCAAAGGGCGGACAGCGCGGGAGGAGATTCTCGACGCATCCTCAGAGCTGTTCACCACCCAGGGCTTCGCCACGACCTCCACGCACCAGATCGCCGACGCAGTCGGCATCCGCCAGGCCTCGCTGTACTACCACTTCCCCTCCAAGGCGGACATCTTCCTCACCCTGTTGATGGGGACGGTCCAGCCCTCCCTGGACCTGGCCTCCGACCTCGCCCAGTCCGACGAGTCGCCAGCGCTGAAGCTGTGGGCGCTCGTGGCCGCCGAGACGCGCATCCTGCTGTCCTCCAACTGGAACATCGGCCGCCTCTACCAGCTGCCCGTGGCCCTCTCCGAGGAGTTCCACGACTACCACGACGCGCGCGGCAAACTCGAGGACATCTTCCGCGGCCTCGCCGCAGAGATCGTCGGCGACGACGACCCCCGCATCGAGCTCCCCTTCCACATGACGCTCGCCGCGATCGAGATGCGGGACAACACGGGCCAGGCACCCTACCCGCTTGTCGACGACGCCCTGCCCGCCCCCTCAGTCATGATTGCCGACGCGGTGCTCGACGTGCTGCACGCCGAGCTTCCCGAAAACCGCGGCATGCGGACACTCGACCTGGTGTCGTCGGTGTCCGCGAACACCTAGTGCGTTGACGCGCTAGTGCGCGAAGTGGCGGGCGCCGGTGAGGTACATCGTCACGCCGGCTTCCTTGGCGGCGGCGATGACCTCCTCGTCGCGGATGGAGCCGCCGGGCTGGACGACGGCGGTGACGCCGGCGTCGGCAAGCACCTGGAAGCCGTCCGCGAAGGGGAAGAAGGCGTCGGAAGCCGCCACTGCCCCGTCGGTGCGGTTGCGCCCCTCATCGAGGGTATTGGCGCGCTCCACGGCGAGCTTGGCCGAGTCGACGCGGTTGACCTGCCCCATGCCGATGCCCACCGATGCACCGTCGGCGGCGATGAGGATGGCGTTGGACTTCACGCAGCGGACCGAGCGCCACGCGAACTCGAGGTCCGCCAGGAGCTCCTCAGAGGCGGGCTCGCCCGCGACGAGCTGCCAGTTTTCCACCTGGTCGCCCTCGGCCTGGTAGGTGTCGCGCTCCTGGATCAGGAACCCGCCCGAGATCTGGCGGATCTCCTCCTCGAGGGTCTCCGGCTCGACCTCGAGGATGCGCAGATTCTTCTTCTCCTGCAGCAGCTCCAGGGCCTCCGGGGCGTAGGACGGGGCAATGATGACCTCCGTGAAGATGGGCTTGACCTGCTCGGCCATCTCCAGGGTCACCTCACGGTTCGCCGCGATGACGCCGCCGTACGCGGAGACCGGATCGCAGGCGTGCGCCTTCTTGTGCGCGTCCGCGATCGATTCGTCGGACACCGCGACGCCGCAGGGGTTGGCGTGCTTGATGATCGCGACACACGCGCGCTCGTGGTCCCACGCCGCGCGCCAGGCGGCGTCGGCGTCCTGGTAGTTGTTGTAGCTCATCTCCTTGCCGCCGTGCTGGGTGGCGTCGGCAAGCCCCCAGCCCTCGTTGATCAGGCGGGCAGCCTGGTGGGGGTTCTCGCCGTAGCGCAACGCCCCGGTGTCCTCGCCCTCGAGCTGGTCCTCCATCCAGTCGGCGACGGCGGCGTCGTAATCGGCGGTGTGGGAGAATGCCTCCGCGGCGAGAACGCGGCGCTCCTGGAGGGTGAAACCTCCGCCCGCGACCGCATCCGCGAGATCCCCGTACTGCTCGGGCGAGGTGACGATAGCCACCGACGGGTGGTTCTTCGCGGCGGCGCGCACCATCGACGGCCCCCCGATGTCGATCTGCTCGACGCACTCGTCAAAGCTCGCCCCGGAGGCCACGGTCTCCTCGAACGGGTACAGGTTGACCACAACGAGCTGGAAGGGCTCGATACCGAGCTCCTCGAGCTGGCGCGCGTGATCCTCCTTGCGCAGGTCGGCAAGGACTCCCGCGTGGACCTTCGGGTGCAGGGTCTTCACGCGCCCCTCGAGCACCTCCGGGAAGCCCGTCAGCTCGGCGACCTCGGTGACCTTCACCCCCGCGTCGGCGATCCGCTTCGCCGTGGAGCCCGTGGAGACGATCTCCACGCCAGCCTCGCCGAGGGCGCGCGCCAGGTCCTCGAGTCCGGTCTTGTCGTAGACGCTGATGAGTGCACGCTTGATCGGGATGCGGTTTTCCGCCATTAGAACATGACCTTTCCGTCGGTGATGGTGGCGCGGCGCAGTACGTCGACGATGAGCGCCCGCTCCTCCTGTTTGATTCGTTCGTGCAGGTGCTCCTCGGTCTCCCCGTCGAGCACCTCCACGGCCTTCTGGGCGATGATCTCGCCCGTGTCCACGCCTTCGTCGATGTAGTGGACTGTGGTTCCCGTGACCTTTACCCCGTAAGCGAGAGCATCCCGCACGGCGTGCGCGCCCGGGAAAGACGGCAGCAGTGCGGGATGGGTGTTGATGAGCCTGCCCTCGAAGGTCTCGAGGAACTCACGCCCGAGAACGCGCATGAAGCCTGCGGATACCACTATGTCGGGGTCCGCGGCCGCCACCTCGTCGCGCAGACGGGCGTTCCATTGCCCGCGATCCCCCTCAAGGGCGACTGTCCGCGTCGCGACCCCCGCCGCGCGCGCCCTGTCGAGCGCGGCACATTCCTGATCGGCGACGACAAGCCCTACCGCGTACCCGTCCCCCTGGTTGTCGAGGATGGATTGCAGGAGGGTTCCCGAACCGGAAACGAGGACGGCAACAGATACGGTGGCGCGTTCAGTCACGCCGATCAGTCTAGCCTGGCCCTACTCACTCGTCTCGGGTGGCACCCACTTCGTGCTGCCCCCGGGAACGGGTTCCTGCTCTGCTTCCTGCTCTGCTTCCTGCTCGGTCTCTGCGTGCTCTTCGGTCTGGTCCTGCTCTTCGGTCTGGTCCTGCTCTTCGGTCTGGTCCTGCGACTCAGGCTCCTCCTGCGTCTCGGCCTGCTCCGGTTCGTCCGCCTCCTCCTCGGTCCCAGTCTCAGTTTCAGTTTCAACCTCATCCTCCGCCTCCGCGGCGGCGGTGCGCCGCTCCCGGAGACGCCCGACGCTCCACACCAGCGCACCGATCACCCCGGACCAGGCCAGGGCGAGCAGCGCCGCGATCAGGGGGTTGACCCCGACGTAGCCGTAGGCACCCGCGCGGCCGCCGCTGTAGAGCAGCGCGAGCAGGAAAAGGACCGCGAGGGAGGCGGCGGTTGCGAGGGCGTCGATAAGCGGCGCCCCGCGCTTGAGCGCGCGGTAAAGAAGGAGCCCCGCGGGGACGACGAGGAGGGCAGGCGCCCAGGGCGCAGCGGCGGGCGGCAGCGCGGCGAAGAGCGGTAGCGGGGGAAAGGCGACGTTGTCCACGGCGAACAGGGATGCCGAGCCGCCCGCGTAGGTGAACGCTCCCGCAAGGAGGACGCCCACAGTTTCCATGACCGCGTTGGGAAGATAAAGGATGCTGAGCAGCCCGAGCGAGACCTTGCCGCCCGCGGAGAGCACGGGGAACGCGTTAACCAGCTCCTGGATCCGGCCCGCACCGAGGCCGAGGGCGACCAGGTAGACGGTGAGCGCACCGCCCGCGAGCCAGAGGAGCTGCCGGGAGGCCTCCTTGACGTCGTCGACGAACGCCGTCGAAACGCCGTACCGGCGGGCGAGCGCCCTCCACAGCACCGTCCCCATCCCGGCGACGAACGCGACGGCGTTAGTCAGCAGCGGGTAGAGGATCGCCGGGGCGAGCGGCGGCAGGTCGATGGCGTAGACGGTGGAAGCGTCGCCGACCATGAAGATCGCCACGGCGCTCAGCACAAGCGAGAACGCCGCGACGAGAGCCGCGATCGCCCCGAGGTCCGCCACGCTGACGCGCTTGCGGGTCGCGGCGCCGATCCGGGAGGCGAAGAGGGCAACGACGGCCGCGACGGGAAGGAGCGGCACGGCGCCGAGCGTGATGGCGTCGTAACGCACCGGCGCCCCGTGGACCACGAGCCACAGCGAGCCTATGGCACCGGGCAGGTAGGAAAGCTTCGCCCCCGTCAGCAAAATTGTGACGAAGCAGACCAGCGTGACGGCTAGGGCGACCACGAGCTGCGGCACCGCCACGTACGGCAGATAGTGGCGCAGGCGCTCGCGGAAGGTCTGCGGGACCTTCGGGGCGGCCTTGCGCTGGTTCTTTGCCGAGACACGGGCCCTGATCGGGCGCTTCCGGTTTCGGGCGGATCGCGGGCTGGACTTGTTGCTCATCCCCACCAACTCTGCCACTCCACCTGCGGGGAAGGACCGAGGGACACTCCCTGTAACGTTCGCGCGCGGAAGCCCGAAGAATTAAGTTCCGCAATTGGCTTGCCTAGATGAAACCGATTCGTTACAGTAACCGTTCGTAGATAACAGGAAGGTTACAATCCCTGTTCCGTTGTAACCCTACAGACGATCTAAAAGAGGCGTAGATGATCAACTCGACTTCGAAGGCACGCACGGGCGGCAAGCACCGCAAGCAGTCCCCCAACAAGGGACGCGTCGCCCTGGTTGCCGTCGCGACGGGCGCGGTGTCCACCGCCGGCGTCTCCGGCGCCACCGCGGCCGTCCTGAGCAGCGACAAGGCCACCGAAGCCACCGTCGACTACCAGCTCGCCGCCGACACCAACGCCTCCTCCGTGACCGAGGCTGCGCCGCAGATCCTCGCCATCGCAGAGTACAAGCCCGTCGAGAACCTGACGGAGCAGCTGGACAAGGCGGTGCAGCACTCCGACATCGTCGCGAAGCTGGACGCCGCCGCCCGCGCCCCGCTGAGCATCAAGCCCGCCGAGGGCACCTTCACCTCCGGCTTCGCCATGCGCTGGGGCGCGATGCACAACGGCGTGGACATCGCCAACGCGATCGGCACCCCGATCCGCGCCGTCGCCGCCGGCACCGTCATCGACGCCGGCCCCGCCCAGGGCTACGGCAACTGGGTGCGCATCCGCCACGAGGACGGCGCCGTGTCCGTGTACGGCCACATGTCCACCGTCGGCGTCACCGTGGGCCAGCAGGTGTCCGCCGGCCAGGAGATCGCCGGGATGGGCAACGAGGGCTTCTCCACCGGCTCCCACCTCCACTTCGAGATCCACCCCGACGGCACCACCCCCGTCGATCCGGTTCCGTGGCTCGCAGCCCGGGGCATCACGCTCTAAGCCCCGACGCCCTAAGCCCCCATCCCCGCCCAGCCTCAGGCGGGGATTTTTTGTGCTCGCATGCAGGTTGGGGGTAGAGCCACCCCCGTCACTTCTGTAACAATTTTAACTATTTTCACTTCAGAAACACTGGCCCTGAGCTGGCTTTACCCCGGACTATCGCACGCGGTTTCGACCCCGAGGCCGCTGAAGGCATTGCCCACCCACCCCCTGCGGGATACATTCTTACGCGGTAGACGGCCCTTTCCGGGTCCCCGTGAGTTGAAAAGGTATCCCGAACACATGAAGCGACCCCTGCTCTGCGCGGCCGCGGCACTCGCCGTCGCCCTGTCCTCCTCCACCGCCCCCGCGTCCGCAGTCACCGTCAACGTCGGCGGCACCCCCGTGTCCACCGAGGCGGACCTCGTGAAGGCCCTCACCGAGGCCGCCACGCAGATCACCGTGACCGGCGCGACCCTGACCGCCGGCGACTACCAGATCGTCTACGACCCCCGCGTGCTCGAGGAGGAGCTGGGAATCACCCTGCCCGAAGAGCCCGGCACCTCCGTCGGCATCCAGCGCGGGCGCACCAGCGACGGCCGCGCGGTGGTCATGCCGGCCGCGGGTCGGATCAGCTCCGGCTTCGGCCAGCGCTGGGGCCGCATGCACCAGGGCATCGACATCGCCAACGACTACGGCGCCCCGATCTACGCAGTGATGGACGGCACCGTCATCAACGCCGGCCCCGCCCAGGGCTTCGGCAACTGGGTGGCCATCCAGCACGACGGCGGCGAGGTCTCCGTCTACGGCCACATGAACCAGTACAGCGTGGGCGTGGGCCAGCGGGTGACCGCCGGCGAGCAGATCGCCACCATCGGCAGCGAGGGCCAGTCGACCGGCCCGCACCTGCACTTTGAGATCAAGCCCGACGGGGTCAACCAGGCCGACCCGCAGGAGTGGCTGCGCCAGCAGGGCATCTACACCTAGAGCTTCTCCATCGGCACCCCGCCGATGAGCATGAGGCGAACCGTCCCCGAGGAACCGAAGTCGACGGTCACGGTCTCGCGCACCCCCGCCCCCTCCACGGAGAGCACGGTGCCGAGGCCGTATTTCGCGTGGTTCACCCGGTCCCCGACGGCGAGCTGGAGGTTCTTGTTCACCTTGGTGCGGGGCCGCGGGGTCTTCCTCCCCCACGCGGAGTCGGCGGGCACGGGCTCCGGGTCCACGCGGCGCCAGTCCACCAGCTCGTCGGGTACCTCGGAGAGGAAGCGGCTCGCCGGGTTGGTCACCGGGCTGCCCCACGACGCCCGCAGCCGCGCCCGGGTGAGGTAGAGCCTGCGCTTGGCGCGCGTGATGCCCACGTAGGCGAGGCGGCGCTCCTCCGCGAGCTCGGCCGGATCCCCGAGGGCCCGCAGGTGGGGGAACTGCCCGTCCTCCCACCCTGTGACGAAGACGTAGGGGAACTCGAGGCCCTTCGCGGTGTGCAGGGTCATCAGAGTCACCACGCCCTGCTCGTTGTCAGGGAGCTGGTCGGCGTCCGCGACCAGCGAGACCTTCTCCAGGAACGCCTCGACGCTGCCAGGTTCGGGCTCCCCCTCCTCCGGCTCGACGCCGTAGGCGGCCTGCAGGGCGGCCTCAGAGGAGAACTCGCGCGCCACGGAGACGAGCTCGTTGAGGTTGTCCAGCCGGGCGCCGTCCTGCGGGTCGTTCGAAGCTTCCAGCTCCGCCTTGTAGCCGGTCTCCTCGAGGATCCTGGTGACCAGCTGACCGAGGTCCTCGGTGTCGGCCAGCTCCGCGCGCAGCCCGTCCATCATCTCGACGAAGCCGGCGATGGCGTTTCTCGCCCGGGTGCCCAGCATCCCCACCTCTCCCCTGGCGGCGGCCCGCAGCGCTGCCCCGAAGCTCATGTCGTGGCTTTCCGCGTGCAGCGCCACCATCGCCTGGGCCTTGTCCCCGATGGCGCGCTTGGGCACATTGACGATGCGCCGCAGGGACACGGTGTCGTCCGGGTTGCCCAGCACCTTCAGGTAGGCGACGATGTCGCGGATCTCGCGGCGCTCGTAGAAGCGGGTGCCGCCGACGACCTTGTAGGGGATGCCGGAGCGGATGAAGATGTCCTCCAGCGCGCGCGAGGCGTTGTTGGTGCGGTACATCACCGCGATGTCGGAGTAGGGGACGCCCAGGGCGTCGATCTCCGAGGCGATGAAGCGTGCCTCGTCGTGTTCGTTGTCGGCGACGTAGCCGACGATCTTGTCTCCCGCGCCGTGGTCCGTCCACAGCTTCTTCGGACGGCGCCCCTCGTTCTGGGCGATCACGGCGTTGGCCGCGCTGAGGATCGTCTGGGTGGAGCGGTAGTTCTGCTCCAGCATGATGGTCGTCGCGTCCGGGTAGTCCCGCTCGAACTCTTCGATGTTGCGGATGGTCGCGCCGCGGAAGGCGTAGATCGACTGGTCGGAGTCGCCCACCACCGCCAGCTCGGGAGCGTCCGGGCCGTCGCCGACGAGGGTGTGCACGAGCACGTACTGCGCGTGGTTGGTGTCCTGGTACTCGTCCACCAGAACGTGGCGGAAGCGGCGTCGGTAGTACTCCGTCACCTGCGGGTGCTCCGTGAAGATGCGCACGACCTCCCCGATCAGGTCGTCGAAGTCGACGGCGTTGGACTGGCGCAGGCGGCGTTGATACTCCGCGTAGACCTGGGCGACGGTGGTCTCGAAGGGGTTGTGGGTCCGCGTGGCGTCGTCAAGCGCCTGCTGCGGCCCAACCAGCTCGTTTTTGAGGTTCGAGATGGCGTTGGACAGCGCGCGGGGCGAGAACTTCTTCAAGTCGAGGTTGAGGTCCTTCGCGATCATGCCGAGCAGGCGGCGCGAATCGTCGCTGTCGTAGATGGTGAAGTTGGTGTTCAGGCCGGGGACGAGCTGCGCCTGCTGGCGCAGGATCCGCACGCACACCGAGTGGAAGGTGGCCACCCACATCCGCTCGGCCTCGGGGCCGACGAGCTGGGTGACGCGCTCGCGCATCTCCGCGGCGGCCTTGTTGGTGAAGGTGATGGCGAGGATCTGCCACGGCGCGACGCCGCGGTTCTGCAGGAGGTAGGCGATCCTGCGGGTCAGCACTGCCGTCTTGCCGGAGCCCGCGCCAGCGACGATGAGAAGGGGCCCACCGGAGTGGGTCACGGCGGCCTCTTGCTGCGGGTTAAGGCCCAGAACCAGATCAGAATTCATGATGCCTCCCACCCTACAATCCCGGTCCGACACGCCCGGGGTGGCATAATCTGCCAGCATGAGCGATTTCGAGGTCCGCATGCCTTCCGGCACCGACGATCCGCTGTCGGACGCGGAGATTCAGCAGTACCGCAAGGAGATCGACCGCCTCGACAAGGTCATCCTGGAGGCGGTGAAGCGCCGCTCGCAGGTCTCACAGGCGATCGGCAAGACGCGGATGGGTTCAGGCGGCACGAAGCTCGTGCACACCCGCGAGGTGGCCATCATCAACCAATTCCGCGACGAGCTCGGCGAGGAGGGGCCGGCGCTGGCGACGATCCTCCTCCGCCTCGGGCGCGGCAAGCTGGGCTAGCTGCCCAGAACGACCTCGAACTCGAGCAGCTCGGCTTTCGACGCCACCGGGGCGCGCTTCTCCCCGCCGCCGTGCGACGCCCTCCCCTGGCCCTCCCACCAGGCGCGGTACGCGTCCTCGTCGGCCCACTGGGTGACCACGAAGTAGCGGTCCTCCCCCTTGACCGGGCGCAGCAGCTGGAAGCCCTCGAAGCCCGGCTGGGAATCGATCGCCTGACGACGTCCCGCGAAGCGGCGCTCGAGCTCCTCTCCGCCACCCTCGGGAACCGTGATTGCGTTGATCTTGACGATGCTCATTCCTCAACCCTACGCACGTTGCCAGCCTTTTCACTAGCGTGGAATTAGCTGACACGAATTTGTCGAGGAGGAGCACGCCACTATGCCCACCATCACATCCACCGACGCCTGGAAGCGCCTCGCCGCACTGCACGAGCAGAAGAAGAACGCGACGCTGCGGGAGCTCTTTGCCGCCGACGCCTCGCGCGCCTCGTCGCTCACGTTTGATGCGGCGGGCCTGCACGTGGACCTGTCGAAGAACCTCGTCGACGGGGAGGTTCTCGACACCCTCGTGGAGCTGGCGGAGACCGCGGGGCTGCGGGAGCGCACCGAGGCGATGTTCGCCGGCGAACGCATCAACTCGACCGAGGACCGCTCCGTGCTGCACACCGCTCTGCGCCTGCCCGCCGAGGCGGACCTCCGGGTGGGCGACCAGGATGTCGCCGCCGACGTTCACGAGGTGCTCGGCCGGATGCGCGACTTCGCCTCCGCGCTGCGCTCCGGGGAGTGGCTGGGCCACACCGGCCACACCATCAAGAAGGTGGTCAACATCGGCATCGGCGGCTCGGACCTCGGCCCGGCGATGGCGACGAAGGCGCTGCGCACCTATGCCACCGCGGGTATCAGCGCCGAGTTCGTCTCCAACGTCGACCCCGCCGACATGCACAGGGTGCTGGACGAGGCGAACGCGGAGGAGACCCTGTTCATCGTCGCCTCCAAGACGTTCACCACCCAGGAGACGCTGGCCAACGCCCACGCCGCGAAGCGGTGGCTGCTCGACCGCTTCGGCGGGGATGAGGCCGCCGTGGCGAAGCACTTCGTGGCGGTTTCGACGAACGCGGAAAAGGTCGCCGAGTTCGGCATCGACACCGCGAACATGTTCCCCTTCTGGGACTGGGTCGGCGGGCGCTACTCCGTGGACTCCGCCATCGGGCTGTCCCTCATGGCGGTGATCGGCCCCCTCGACTTCATGCGCTTCCTCGAGGGCTTCCACGCCGTGGACGAGCACTTCCGCACCACCGACCTGCGTTCGAACATCCCCGCGCTGATGGGGTTGATCAACGTCTGGTACCGCAACTTCCACGGCGCGCAGACCCACGCGGTGCTGCCCTACTCCGAGGACCTTTCCCGCTTCCCCGCCTATCTGCAGCAGCTCACGATGGAGTCCAACGGCAAGTCGGTCACCCGCGACGGCGACCGCGTCGCCTACGACACCGGCGAGATCTTCTGGGGCGAGCCGGGGACCAACGGCCAGCACGCCTTCTACCAGCTCCTGCACCAGGGCACCACGCTCGTGCCGGCCGACTTCATCGGCTTCGCCACACCGCGCGAGGACCTGCCGACGGCCGACGGCACCGGCTCGATGCACGACCTGCTCATGGGCAACTTCTTCGCCCAGACGAAGGTCCTGGCGTTCGGGAAGAATGTCGAGGAGTTGGAGCGCGAGGGCGTCGACAAGCAGCTTGCGCCGCACAAGGTGATGCCGGGCAACCGCCCGACCACCACGATCCTCGCGCCGGAGCTCACCCCGCACGCGCTGGGCGCGCTCATCGCGCTCTACGAGCACATCGTGTTCACCGAATCGGTCGTCTGGGACATCAACGCCTTCGACCAGTGGGGCGTCGAGCTGGGCAAGCAGCAGGCCAACGAGCTCGCCGCCGCGGTGTCCGGGAACGAAGATCCGGACACCGGTGATGCTTCCACCGACGCCCTGATCACCTGGTACAGGAGCGCAAAGTAATGGGCGACTCACTTTCCACCGACACCTACACCCCGAAGCAGCGGTCCATCTACCGCAAGCGCCTCGAGGACGAGCTGGAGGTCTTCGACCGCCACCTGCAGGACGCGGAGTTCATCAGCCGGGGCACGATCGGTCTCGAGCTGGAGCTCAACCTGGTCGGCGACGACATGATGCCGGCGCGGCGCAACCAGGAGGTCCTCGCCCAGCTCAGCGACGACTACCAGTCCGAGATCGGCTCCTACAACGTGGAGCTGAACCTGCCGCCGCTCAGCCTCGAGGGAGACGGGCTGCGCCAGCTGGAGCGCAACCTGGCCGCCCGCCTGCAGACGGTCAAGGACGCCGCCGGCAAGGCGGGCACGCAGGTGGCGATGATCGGCACCCTCCCCACCGTGACCCCGGAGTTCCTCGAGGATCCCGCGTGGATCACCAACGAGTACCGCTACCGGGGCCTGAACAACTCCATCATGGAATCGCGCGGCGAGCTCGTCCGCATCGACCTCGGCCGGGTGGAGAGCATCTGGCACGACTTCGAGGACATCGCAACGGAATCGACCTGCACGTCGATGCAGCTGCACCTCCAGGTCGCGCCGAACCGCTTCGCCGGAGCGTGGAACGCCTCCCAGGCCATCGCCGGGGTGCAGGCCGCCCTCGGCGCGAACTCACCACTGTTCCTCGGCCGGCGGGTGTGGCACGAGTCCCGCATTCCGGTGTTCAAGCAGTCCATCGACACCCGGACGAAGGAGCTCATCAACCAGGGTGTGCGGCCGCGCGTTTGGTTCGGCGAGCGCTGGATCACCTCGGTTTTCGACCTCTTCGAGGAAAACGTTCGCTACTTCTCCCCTCTCATCCCCGAGGGCCGCGTCGAGGCGGGCAAGCCGGTCATGCTCGGCGACAGCCCCGGGCTGCACTACCTCAACCTCCACAACGGGACGGTCTGGCGCTGGAACCGCCCCATCTACGATCCCAACGGGGAGCTCTCCCACATCCGCGTGGAGAACCGCCTCCTGCCCGCCGGCCCGACTGTCAAGGACATCACCGCCGACGCCGCCTTCTACTACGGGATGGTCAAGTTCCTCGGCGACCAGACCCGGCCGGTGTGGTCGCGCCTGAGCTTTGAGCAGGCCGAGAAGAATTTCGAGGCGGGCGCGCGCGACGGGCTGACGGCCCGGATGAAGTGGCCGACGCTCGGCACCGTCGAGGTCGCCGACCTTGTCATCTCCCACCTCCTCCCCCAGGCCCGCAAGGGGCTGGCCTCGCTGGGCGTCGACGAGGACGCCATCGAGGAGTACATGGGCATCATCGAGGGCCGCGCTTCTCGACGCCAAAACGGGGCCACCTGGCAGCTCGCGGCGCTCAACGAAGCCGGGGCGGGCACCCGCCCGGGCACCCCGGAGCGGATGGAGGCGCTGGTCCGCGTTCTCAGGCAATACCTGAGGAACCAGCAGGAAGGCGCGCCGGTGCACACTTGGCCGCTTGAGGTTGCATAGGGCAGAATGAGGGGCTGATTTCCGTCCCCTCCCGAGGAAGGCTCCCCACATGCAATCGATCATCGACTGGGTCGTGCATCTCATGGAGGTGCTCGGCGCCCCCGGCGTCGGCATCGCCATCCTGCTGGAAAACCTGTTTCCGCCGATCCCCTCGGAGGTTGTGCTGCCCCTGGCGGGCTTTACCGTCTCCCAGGGTTCGCTGAACTTCGTGGCGGTGTTCGTCTGGTCGGTTGTCGGCTCAGTTGTCGGTGCCTACATGCTCTACGGCATCGGCGCCTGGCTCGGTGCGGAGCGCCTGCGCCGCATCGCGCACTGGATGTGGCTGGTGCGGGCCTCGGACGTGGACGCCTCCCTCGATTTCTTCCGCAAGTACGGCCGCGTGTCCGTGTTTTTCGGTCGCCTGATTCCGGGCATCCGTTCGCTCATCTCCATCCCGGCAGGCCTGGACAGGATGAACCTGGTCACCTTCGGCCTGTGGACGACGCTCGGTTCCGCCATCTGGAACTTCCTCCTGGTCACCCTCGGCTTCTACCTCGGCGAGAACTGGCACCTGGTGGAGGATTACGTGAACACCTACTCCAACGTCGTCTACGTCATCCTCATCCTCCTGATCGTCGGCTTCCTTGCCTTCTTCATCCGCCGCGAGGTGCAGGAGCGGCGCGAGGGTCTGGCTCCGGCTGACAGCGCGGACACCACCAAATAACCCTCTCCAGGTCGCCCGCCCCGCCCAGAAAACCCTTCTCAATGAGCGTGGCGCACCGTCGGCACGGCTTGTTGTTCCGGCCGAACACGTAGCTGGTCTCCCCGGCCCGTCTGACCCCCGTGGTCACGCGGACCGGGGAGTCTTTGTTTGCCCACATCAGCCGCCGCGCGATGCGGACATGCTTGTCGACGTCCACGTCGCGAACCAGCTGTGCCGGGTGCGTCCCGGCGAGAAAGCAGATTTCCGCGCGGTATTCGTTGCCGATGCCGGCGGCGTTCTTCTGGTCGAGCAGCGCGCGGCCGATCTCGATGCCGGGATTTTCACTGATCCGGCGGACGACCTCCCCGTGGTCGAACTCCTCTGCAAGCATGTCGGGCCCGAGGTAAGCCATCCGCGCCTCGTATTCCCGGGCCGGGAAGACTTCGACAAGCCCGAGCTGGTGGCCCACGAGCTCGATATCCCCCTGCGGGTCCCGGACGCGCAGGACAACCCGCGCCGTGTGCGCGGGTTTGCGCCACCGCGCGCCTGCCCGGTGGATGGCCCAGGTCCCCTCCATCTTCAGGTGCGTGTGCAAAATCTCGGGGCCGAAGCGCATGAACAGGTGCTTGCCGTACGGCCAGACGCGTTCGCACGTCAGACCCGTGGCATCAAACGTGGCGAACCGCGGCACGCGCACGTCGCAGCGGGTGATCTCGCGCCCCTGCATGAAACGCAGGCGCTTCGCCAGCTGATAAACAGAATCCCCCTCAGGCATGACCTCATGCTAGCGCGATCATACAACTCAGTCAAATATTTTTTCGAATAATTCTCTATTTTCGCTTAATGAACAGTTGACAGACGCTCATACGTTCTATATATTTTGAGCTAAGAAAAGAGGGGGGACACATGGACTACGAGGAAATCCAGCAAGCGGGGTCGCACTTCCTCCGCGAGGGCGAGTACCTCATCTTCCACGGCTACGCGGAAGCAACTCTAGAGGACGACCCGGACACCGAAATCACACGCGTCATGGCGGCGACGGGACGTGGGAAGCACTTCGTCAGAGCCGGCATCCACGGGTACGCGCGACTCCGTGACCTGCCGCGCCTGCGAGCGCTCCAGAAGGAACGCAGGCTTCTCGACGTCCCACGGCTCGCCGCGATCGACAAGACCCTGGACGTCCTCCCCCTAGAAACGGACCCCGAGACGTGGGCGATTTTCGACGACGCCCTCTACGCCATGTTCACCTCCCGACGAGTCAGGCAGAACCTGCCCAGCCCATGGGCGATCACGCGCCGGCTCCGCAGGCTCGTGGCCACCATCGATTCCTCCGTCAACTTCGACCCGAACAGGAGAAAGCAGCGCGAAACCGGCACTGGCCCCTCGGCCTGTTTCTTCGTGGTCCCGGAGAACGGCGAACACCGCGGCGGGGTCTCGCTGGTTACCGACCTCGCAACCATGGCGTGCATCCAGGCGTCCATCACCGAGACAGCGCGCGAGCACAAGCTCGACCTCGCGGACACCCTGATGAAACTGCTCACCGGGGCGGTGACGCCCGTCGTGCAACCGGTCGTCCACATCTACACCCCCAGAGGTTCCGACTCGTCCGCGTACCTCCCCGGTCTCGGCTGGACCGGAGCCGAGGCCACGGGGGCCGTCGAAAAGCTGCTGCAGGAGTTCCCGCCGAAGATCCTGGACCTCGACGCGGCGGAGAATTCCCGGGTGGCCGGGTACTCGCCGACCCCCGCGATGGCCGATTACGTGCGCGCCCGCGACGGAACATGCGTCTACCCCGACTGTCACCGGCCCGCCGGCGCATGCCAGCTTGACCACCGCATCCCCTACGGCGAGGGAGGCGAGACCACGCCGGGCAATCTGTTTGCGCTCTGCCAACACCACCACAACCTAAAGACGGATCGTCTCGCGTTCTACCTCCCGGACCCCGTCACGGGTGACACGGTTTGGCTGTTCGCCGACGGGACGTGGGTGATGTCCGAAAACAACGGAATCCTGCGCTCCCAGATCACCCCGACCAACCCGAAGTGGTCCACGACCCTGCGCCAAAACCGCGCCCGCCGCGCCGAGGCCGCGCGCTTCAACGCCCTGTGCCACGCGCTGTGCGACCAGTACGAACGCGACGGGGATCTCGAAGCCTGCCGATCCGCGATCAGGAAGCTCGAGTTGGAGTACGGCGATGTCTTTGAGTTCACGCCGCAGCCCGAAGACCTGTCCTGGATCCCGCCCGAGCCCGACGACGGGGAGCCGGCCTACCCCGATCCCCTCGAGGACCTCTGCGCCGCCTAATCGTCGAAGCTGAGCTCCTCGATGGCCTCGGATACCGAACGTCCCCGCCGCTTCGGTGGGGTCGCCGCCCGCCCACCAATTCTCACGCCCTTGTGGGTCACCGCTGCGCCGTACTCGCGCAGGGAAAACGCGCTGTCGCCGTTGAGCTTCTCTACGTTCAACGGCCGCATCCGCCCCAGCTCCACCGACTCTGCCAACGCCCGCACGACCATCTCCAGCGGATCCCCGGTGTCGGCCGGAGAATCCCCGAAGAACGTGGTGAGGTTCTTGCCGCCGCGGGTGACATGCGCGGCGAGGAGGCCGTCGATCAGCACGACGATCGCGCCCGCGCTGCGCGTCGGCCCCTGCTCCGGCCACGGCAGCGCCGCCCCGTACGGGTTGGCCGGGTCGGTGGCCGCCAGGACGTGGACCCGCGGCTCGCGGGTGCCGGAGGGCCAGCCGGCAACGTCGTCGGAATCTTGGTACCCGCGGAGGCGGTCAATCGTTGCGGGGGTGGAAAACTGCGCCGCCCCGAGCCCCTCGATGAAGTACCCGCGCATCGCCTTCCCGGACTCCTCGAACCCGCTGAGCACCTTGTAGGCGAGGGCGAAACCGCCCAGGGCCCCGCGGGTGACCACGCCGTAGCGGTCCAGCCAGGCCTCGCCCTGGGCGACGGAGCGGCGGGTGAAATCGGTGTCGATCGACGGGGTGGCCGCCCACCGCCCCACCATGTCGGGCGGGGTGCTCGAGGCGAACGAGGTCCGCCCCGAGCCGACCCGCGAGCGGGAGGGGCGGCGCTTCGCCCGGTGGGCGGTCGTGCCCCCGGCCAGCCGGGCGCGGATCGGGGCGAAGGAATCCGGGGCGACGAAACCGGCCTCGACGAGGTCCCACATCGATTCGCGCAGTTCCTCTGCGGTGGTGGTCCCGCTCAGGAGGTCGGAGAAGAGGAAACCCCCGCCGGAGCGGACCTTCTCCATCACCTGCGCCTGGGTCAGCGAGAGCATCGGCTCCTCGATCTCCGGCATGAGCTGCGCGGCGTAGTCCTGGGGCAGCAGCATGATCCAGGGGTCCCGCGCACCGGCCTTGCCTGCGCCGACGATCGCGACCTCCCCCGCGGACGTGAGCTCGTCGAGCATCTCGGGCCGGTAGTCCCCGACCCGCGAGGGAAGGATCCACGACTCCCACGCCGAGGCGGGCAGCCGCACGCCCGCGAGCTGCTCCAAGACGGTGAACACCCCGTCGGCCCCGCGCAGCGCGGGCCTCGTTCCCATCGGGGCGACGTTGAGCCAGGCGGGCAGGAAACGCCCGTAGGCCGACTGGGAGACGGGCCGGGTCTGGGCCCGCGCCTTCGCCAGCGAGCGGGAGCGGATGATCCGCAGCACCTCGGCGGAGACGTACTCCTGCTCCTCCACGCCCTGCCGGTAGCGCCCCTCGACGACCTTGTCGAAGTCGAGGGCGGCGTACGCTGCCCCGACCGCCAGCCCGAAGGCGCCGGCGAGGTCGCGTAGGGTGAACGGCCCGCGGGTGCGCACCCACCGGTTGACCAGCTGGGACAGCGCGTCGGGGATGGTCGCCTGCTGGGCGGCGACGCCGGGCGGGACGGGGACGCCGAGGGCGTCGCGAAGCAAGGGCGCGTCGAGAGATTGGGCGATGTGCTCGCGCCCGCCGATGCGCACCCGCATGACGCGCCCGCCGAGCGAGGCCTCGAGGGAGGTGAGCGGCACCGTCGTGTACGCGGAGAGCTCGTCGAGGGGGACGGGACCGACCATGCGCAACGTGTCCGCGAACTGCTCCGAGGTGGGGGCGCGTCCGAGGCGGCGCAGGGAGGCGTCGACCTCGGCGATGATGTCGGCGTCGAGCAGGTCGCGCAGCTCGACGGTGCCGAGGAGCTTCGCCAGAAGGGAGGGGTCGAGGGCGAGGGCCGCCGCGCGCTTCTCCGCCAGCGGGGTGTCGCCCTCGTACATGAACGCGCCGGTGTAGTTGAACAGCAGCGAGGAGGCGAAGGGGCTGGGCTGCTCGGTAGTGACCTCGGCGATGCGCACGCGGCGGTTGCCCAGGTCGCGCATCACGGTTTGGAGGGAGGGCAGGTCGTAGACGTCCTGCAGGCACTCGCGGACCGTCTCCAGGATGATGGGGAACGAGGGGTAGTTGCGCGCGACGTCGAGAAGCTGCTCGGCGCGCTGGCGCTGCTGCCACAGCGGTGCGCGCTTGCCCGGGTGGCGGCGTGGCAGCAGGAGCGCGCGGGCGGCGCACTCGCGGAAGCGGGAGGCGAACAGCGCCGAGTTGCCCACCTGCTCGGTCACGATGTCGGCGATCTCGTCGGCGTCAAAGAGGAAGACGGAGCCGTCGGGCTCCTTCTCCCCCTGCGGCAACCGCAGGACGATGCCGTCGTCGCCCGCGACGGCCTGGGCGTCCATCCCGGTCTCCTGGGAGACCCGCCACCCCGCGGCGAGCGCCCACGCGGCGTTGACACCCTTGCCGAAGGGCGTGTGCAGCACCACGCGCCAGTCGCCCAGCTCGTCGGTGAAGCGCTCGAGGACCAGGGTTTTTTCGTCGGGGACGCGCCCAGTCGCCTCCTCCTGCTCGGCGAGGTACTGCAGGAGGTTGCGGCGCGCGAACTCGTCGAGGGAGGGATCGAGGCGGTCCTTCGCTTCACGACGGAACTCCCCCAGCGCCACCCCGAGCTCGTACGGCCTGCCCAGGCCGTCGCCCGTCCAGAAGGGGAGCCTGCCGGTGTGCCCGGGTGCCGGGCTGACCTGCACCTGGTCGCGGGTGATGTTCTCGATGCGCCAGCTCGACGCCCCGAGGGTGAATACGTCTCCGACGCGCGACTCGTAGACCATCTCCTCGTCCAGTTCGCCGACGCGGCGCGGGGCGGAGCTGTCGGACCCGATGAGGAAGACCCCGAACATGCCCCGGTCCGGGATCGTTCCGCCGCTCGTCACGGCGACGCGCTGGGCGCCCGGCCGGGCCCTGAGCACGTTGTCCTCCAGGATGGCGCGGGGGCGCAGCTCCGCGAAGTCGGTGGAGGGGTAGACCCCGATGACGAGGTTGATCACGGCGTCGTAGACCTCTCGGGCGAGGTCGCGGTAGGGCCAGGCGCGGCGCACGGTGTCGTACCACTCGTCGACGTCGAGGTCCGCCACGCTGACCGCCGCGATGGTCTGCTGCGTGAGGACGTCCAAGGGCGAGACGGGGGTGTGCAGCTCCTCGATGAGACCCTCCCGCATCCGGGGCACCGTCACCGCGGTCTGGACGAGGTCGGAGCGGTGCTTCGGGTAGAAGGTCCCCTCCGAGACGGCGCCGACGGTGTGCCCGGCGCGCCCGACGCGCTGCAGGCCGGAGGCCACCGAGGGCGGCGACTCCACCTGGATGACCAGGTCCACCGCGCCCATGTCGATGCCCAGCTCCAGCGAGGAGGTGGAGATCACGGCCCGCAGCGAGCCCTCCTTGAGCATCGTCTCGGTGAGGAGGCGCTCGTCCTTCGACACGCTGCCGTGGTGGGCGCGGGCGATGACGGGGGCGGCGTGCCCGGCGGTGTCGGTGGGCTTCATCAGCTGGGCTGGGGGGCGTCGTAAAGCGGGGCTGAGGCTCCCGGGGTCGTGCTCTTTCGCCCACAGCTCGTTGATCTGGCTGGTCAGGCGCTCGGCCGAGCGCCGGGAGTTGACGAAGACGATGGTCGAGCGGTGCGCCATGACCTGCTCGTAGACCGCGCGCTCGATGTGGGGCCAGATGGAGGCGCTGGCGGCGGGGGCGGAAAGCTCGTCGTCGATGACGGCTTCGCCGATGGTGGAGGCGTCCTCCGGCACGGGCAGGTCGCTCATGTCCTCGACGGGCACGACAACGTCGAGCTCCCATTTCTTTTCCCCCGGCGGGTTGATGATGCTCGTGCGCGGACCCAGGAAATTTGCCACCGCGCTCAGGGGTCGCACCGTGGCGGACAGGCCGATGCGCTGGAAGGAGCCCGCGACCATGGCGAGGCGCTCCAGAGACAGGGCCAGGTGGACGCCGCGCTTGGTGCCGGCGAGCGCGTGGATCTCGTCGACGATGACGGTGTCCACCGTTTTTAAGATCCCCGCCGCCTTGGAGGTGAGCATGAGGTAGAGCGACTCGGGCGTGGTGATGAGGATGTCCGGGGGCTTGCGCAGCTGCCTGCTGCGCTCCGACTGCGGGGTGTCGCCCGAGCGCACCGCCACCGAGATGTCCGGCATGTCGCGGCCCATCCTGTGCGCCACGCGCGCGATGCCGTTCAGCGGGGCGCGCAGGTTGTTCTCCACGTCCACGCCCAGGGCCTTGAGCGGGGAGATGTAGAGCACCTTCACCCCGCCGTGGGTGGACGCGTTCGCGCCGTCGATCGGCAGGGCCTGCTGCCCGGCGCGCTCGACGAGGCTGTTGAGCGACCAGAGGAACGCGGCTAGCGTCTTGCCCGAGCCGGTCGGCGCGACAACGAGCGAGTTCTCCCCCGCCGAGATAGATTCCCACGCCTCGGCCTGCACCGGCGTCGGGGCCGCGAAGACCTCCCGGAACCACGTCGCCACCTGGGGGTGGAAGCGGTCCAAAATCTCCTCGGGCATGGCTGCCACTCTACGGTAGGGTCATAGCTATGACGGCTTCCTACTCTGACTCCCGCCTGACCAACCTCATTGCGCAGGGCACAGGTGAAATCCTGAAGGGGATCCGCGGCGTCGGTCTGCTCCGCGGGCGCGAGCTGGGCGAGGCGGGCGACGACCTCGCCCAGAACTGGATCGCCCGCGTCCTCGAGCAGCACCGCCCCGACGACGGTTTCCTGTCGGAGGAGGCCGCCGACAACCGCGAGCGCCTGACGAAGGACCGCGTGTGGATCGTCGACCCGCTCGACGGCACCAAGGAGTTCGCCACCGGCCGCCAGGACTGGGCGGTGCACGTCGCGCTCGTGGAGGACGGTGTGCCCACCCACGCGGCGGTGGGCCTGCCCGACCTGGGTGTGGTGTTCAAGTCCTCCGACGTGCGCCACGTGGCGGGTCCGTTCGCCCGCAAGATCGCCCTGTCGCGCAACCGCCCGCCGGCCGTTGCGGGTGCGGTGGCGGACGCCCTCGGTTTCGAGGCGGTCGGGGTGGGATCCGCGGGCGCGAAGGCGATGCACGTCCTGCTCGGCGACTACGACGCCTACGTCCACGCCGGCGGCCAGTACGAGTGGGACCAGGCGGCGCCAGTGGGCGTGTCCCTGGCGGCGGGTCTGCACTGCTCGCGCCTCGACGGCTCCGAGCTGCGGTACAACAACGAGGACACCTACATCCCCGACCTGGTGATTTGCCGCCCCGAGCTGGCGGACGAAATACTTGCCGCGTGCGCCGCGTTCCACGAGGAGCACGGCAACTACGAAGGTTAGAGCAGGCTAGAAAGGTCCCAGATGATCCCCACTCCCTACGAGGATTTGCTTCGCGACGTCCTCGCCAACGGAACCCCCAAGGGGGATCGCACCGGCACCGGCACCCGCAGCGTCTTCGGCCGCCAGCTGCGCTACGACCTCGCGGAGTTCTTCCCCCTGCTGACCACAAAGCGCGTCTACCTCAAGGGCGTCGTCGGCGAGCTCCTGTGGTTCCTGAAGGGCGACTCGAACGTGCGCTGGCTGCAGGAGAACAACATCCGCATCTGGAACGAGTGGGCCGACGCCGACGGCGAGCTCGGCCCCGTCTACGGCGTGCAGTGGCGCTCCTGGCCCACCCCGGACGGCCAGCACATCGACCAGATCCAGCAGGCCCTGGACACCCTGACCGAGAACCCGGACTCGCGCCGCAACGTCGTCTCCGCCTGGAACGTTGCCGAGCTGGACAAGATGGCGCTCATGCCCTGCCACCTGCTCTTCCAGCTCTACGTCGCCGACGGCAAGCTCTCGCTGCAGGTGTACCAGCGCTCCGCCGACCTGTTCCTCGGCGTGCCCTTCAACATCGCCTCCTACGCGCTGCTCACCCACATGTTCGCCCAGCAGGCGGGCCTCGGGGTCGGCGAGCTGATTTGGACGGGCGGCGACTGCCACATCTACAACGACCACATCGACCAGGTCACCGAGCAGCTCTCCCGCGAGCCGCGCCCCTACCCCCAGCTGAAGCTGCGCAAGGCGGACTCCCTGTTCGACTACGCCCTCGAGGACGTCGATGTCGTCGGCTACGACCCCCACCCCACGATCAAGGCGCAGGTGTCGGTGTGATCGGCGCGATCTGGGCCCAGGGCCGCGGCGGGGTGATCGGCGACGGTCGCGGCATGCCCTGGCACCTGCCCGAGGACCTGCGCCACTTCAAGGAGGTCACGCTCGGCCACCCGATCATCATGGGGCGCAGGACGTGGGAGTCGCTGCCGGTCAGGCCCCTGCCGGGCCGGCCCAACCACGTGATCTCCACGCGCGAGCCCGGCGACTGGTCCGACGGCGCGTACGTCTCGAAGGACCTGCCCGACCTGCGCACCGACGCGTGGATCATCGGCGGGGCCCAGCTCTACGAGGCCACCCTCGACGAGGTCAACGTCATCGAGCGCACGCTTATCGACGCCACCTTCGACGTCCCCACCCCCGTCCACGCGCCCCGCATCGACGACGCCTTCGAGCTCGTCTCGGAGTCGGGCTGGCGGACGTCGACAAGCGGCCTGCGCTACACCTTCCAACGCTTCGAAAGGACATCATGATCGTCTACGCCACCACCTGGTGCCCCTACTGCCGCTCCCTGCTGTCCGCGCTGAAGAAGACCGACATGGTCTACGACGTCGTGGACGTCGACGAGGACCGCGAGGCCGCCGCCTGGGTCGAGTCCGTCAACGACGGCAACCGCATCGTGCCCACCGTCCGCTACGACGACGGAACCCACGACACAAACCCGCCCTTCGCACAGGTCAAGGCGAAGTATGAGGAGATCAACGCGTAGGGTACCCTGTTCGTGTTGCCCTAGTAGCTCAGTGGATAGAGCACGGCTCTCCTAAAGCCGGTGTCGGAGGTTCGATTCCTCTCTGGGGCGCTCTTGGGGGTTTCGAAGAATCTCGTTTGATTGTTCGAACAATTCTCCTCAACACGTGAAAACGCCCTTACCTGCAAAAATAGGTAGGGCGTTTCTGTTTGCGTGGAGCTGAGTTTCGGGTTTTTGTTACCGATTAGCGGCTGAATATTGCCGATTTTCTCTTCTCGCTGATCGCCTTTGCCCGCCACACTTTGTGGGTGGCGGTTGTAAGGGACTGAAGTGTCCTGGGTTTAGTTCTGATCGTTTCTAGAGGAGGATTGGACCATGCCTAGGAAGTTCAGTGACGAGTTCAAGGACAAGGCGGTGCGGTTAGCCGAGGAGCTCGTTGAGCTTGAGGGGTGTTCGAAGTGGGCGGCGGCGGAGGAGATCGGCGAGAAGCTCGGCGTCTCGGCGCACACGCTCAACAACTGGTTGAAACCTGTCAAAGCGTCCCCCGACGTTCAGCGGAGCACTGGCGAGTCGGTCGACGACGAACTGAAGCGTCTGCGGCAAGAGAACAAAGAGCTGCGCAGGGCAAACGAGATCTTGAAGACCGCTTCAGCTTTTTTCGCAGCGGAACTCGACCGTCCCACCAGAAGATGATCGAATACATCGACACGTATCGCGATCGCTTCGGGGTCGAGGCCATCTGTCGCACGTTAAGGCAGACAGAATGTGGGTTTATCACCTCTCGTGGCTACCGAGCAGCGAAAACACGAGCCCCGTCGGCCAGGAGCTTGTCAGACGCGCTGCTTATCCCCGAATTGGTGAAAGTCTTCGAGGACAACTTCAGCGTGTACGGGGTACGCAAGATGTGGAAGGCCATGCAGCGCGCCGGCTGGGACATCGGTCGTGATCAGACGGCACGGTTGATGAAACTCGCCGGCATCCAAGGCCGCAGAAGGGGCCGCACTCCGATCACAACGCTTCGGGCTGATGTCCCGGATTGTCGTCCTGATCTGGTCAATCGTGACTTCACCGCGTCAGCGCCACACCGCCTGTGGGTCGCTGACATCACCTACGTGCGTACCCTGTCGGGGTTTGCGTACACCGCGTTCATCACCGATGCGTACTCCCGCAAGATTGTCGGGGTTGCCACCAGGGCTAGCATGCGCACCGATGAGCTGCCTCTTGAGGCTTTTGAGCATGCTCTTTATCACGCAGGTGATCTCCGTGCTGAAGGACTTGTCCATCACAGCGATCGCGGCTCGCAGTACGTGTCCATTCGTTACAGTGAGGCGCTTGCTCAAGCTGGGATTGATCCGTCCGTTGGCACCGTCGGCGATTCCTACGACAACGCGTTGGCGGAAACGGTCAACGGTCTATACAAGACCGAGCTGATCTATCCCCACCGGCCGTGGGCGTCGGTTGGGGAAGTCGAGATCGCGACCCTTCGCTGGGTGTACTGGTGGAATAACCATCGCCTGCACGAGTCATTGGGATACATCACTCCACAAGAGATGGAAGACGCCTACTATCAACAATCACACGCCCACCCGTTGGGCGTTCAATAAGCGGAACGAAAACCAGGACGCTTCAGGACGAAGCCGATTCTTAAGCGACCTGTGGTGGAGCGTTCGCGTGTTGAATTTCCGAGAGAAACTCATCAGTCACGCGACGTGTTTCAGGTGGCGTGGGTGGTTTCGGTTTAATGTCGAAGTTGATGACCAGCCTGTGCAGGTATCGCTTAATGAGTCCGACATTGACGCTGACAGCTCCCAAAGCGACGAACACCGCGTTCGCAGCGAAACCACGAATCATCCTCGTTGTCTGATCTCCGATAGATGAGTAGCGACCAGACTTGAGAAGGTCGTTGCGAGACTCAATCGTGTTACGGCCGCGGTGATACAACGCAGCCCAGTCCTTGGTGGCCCACGCAGGACCTTGTTGGGCATATTTCGCTCCGATTTCGAGTGGGATACGGAGAGTCTTGTTGCCTTTCAGCAACCCAGATCGCTGAGCCTTCGGAGGCAAGTCTTTCTCGAAAACTTTCACCGCATTGTCCGCAAAGTTCTCGGGGCGTTTCACACCCGGAAGAAGCACGGTCGTGTACTTCCCATAGTTAGCGGGATTGTAAAACACAGTTGTGCCGTCACCGGTGACAGTCTTAACGCGAAGCTCGAAAGGTTTCCGCTTCTCGATACGAGCCGCGAACTGTGCTTCATCAATCCTGCCAGCGTGGAAATCGACACCCGCATTAACAAGATTCTTCGGTATCCCCGCGAGATACCACGTGCCGTCAATGAGATCCGCACCTTGATAGTGCATACGGAAACCGAGCGAGTCTCCACGCTGGTCGCCCATCATTTTGTAGCCTGCGAGTCGTAGCGGGATTGCGAGGTTTTCGGGTTTCGAATTCGGCAGGTAGGCACGGTCACCGATGAAATACCCCTTCGGCATCTCGGGATCGCTAATGATGTGAGACAACGCGTCTTGTGCTCTTTTTCCGATGTTGTGGCCTGGTTTGTCGAGGGACATGCCAAGCAGAAGCGATGGCATCTCGTCATTGGTCTTACCGAACGTCATGACCGCCAGTGTTGCCTCATACGCCCACATCGTTTTGTATGGGTCATCCTCATTCGAGCCATCATGGTTGCCTTCACGCACATACCAGCCCGCGTCGGGCTCAGAGGAAACGCGGCGAGCCCCGCGAGCAGAGCCAATCCGAGCGGCCTTAATGGGTGTCCCGTCAACCGCGACGTCACCGGCCCATCGATTGAATTCTTCTTCTCCGATGAGTTTCGCTGCGGCCATGATAAGGCGGTTGTTGAAAAGGGTAAGTCGTTGTCTGCGTGCCTCGACCAGTTCGGGAGAGCGAGTTGCGACTAGGGTGTCGTATTCTTCGCGAGTGAGGCGTTGCTTGTAGGACATTTCTGGGAAGGGGTCGACCACGCGGAGGATGGCATGATAGGCGTTCCAGAGTTTGTCGTACCACTGTTTACGGCCTTTGAGGCTCTTGTAGTCAGTTTCACTACGGGCGGGGAATCCAAGGGTTTTTAGGGCGTTATCTGTAGCCTTGTCGCAGATGATGTCGCGGGCCTTCGTTAGGTGCATTGGCTGGTTGTCGATAGCCAGCATGACCATAAGAAGAAGCACGCTACGGATGGGGATTTCACGTGGCCTGCCGACACCGCCAATGCCGATGCCGTCTTGTTCGGTCCAGTGCTCGATGAGGTTGATGACCCCAGAATCGTCAACCACGTCAATTGGGGTTCGCAGTTTGGCTACATCGACTTGGTCGAGGTAGATAAGTCCAACATCTGATGGGGTTCCATCGGCACGGAGAGCTGAGTGCGTGGAAAATGTCATGGGGTGTCACCTCCCCTCGCAGGGCGTTGAGGCGTACAGGGGTTGCCAGCTTCAACCCCTTGTGTGGTGGTGGGGTGAAGCGGTGCGGGTTCCGCTAGGTGCGGACAAGGATTGGTCGCGGTTAACGCGAAAACAGATACTTCGAGGGTGTTACGCGGTCGTAGAGCGGTTCGCTCGATACGAGACGGTGAATAGTGGGCTGTGCATGGTGTGTCCCCTTTCATGGTGAGGAAAGTGGCCCTTATTGGTCGTTTTGCCGACCGTGCATAGGTGATGATACTGGTCGCTAAAACAACCGTCAAGGCCAAAACCGCAGGCCACCAAACAGTTACCCGCCTGTTAGCGTGGCGTGGCACGAAACCCACCCAGCACTGACCTACGGTCAATCCATGCCCGCGAAACAGCCCACACCCCGCCAGCTCTACCCAGACTGGCCAACGTACAAAGTCGATGACCTCGCACATGAACGGGTACGTCAAGCAATCCTGAAACTGCAAGACTTCATGCGAACCTCCACCGAGCTGACCAGCATCAACAAGATCGCCCAATACTGCGGCGTCGGAGAATCCACCCTTGCGGATTTCATGGCAGGAAGAGCATGGCCAAGCATCCTCACCCTGGCACAAATCGAAGTCGGTCTGGGCGAAACCATCTGGCCCATACGTCAACGAATGGACGCACGGGAACGCAGAAGAGAATCGAACAGACTGGGCAAAGAAGCGCACATATAAAGGATCACGGCCAACGCGGTTTCATTTCGAACAAGTCGCATCAGCACAACACAAACACGTCAAAAGCCGCAGGCCCGCGGCCCGCACACATTTTCCCATCTAGCCGGAAGCCCGGCCACGTGTAGGCGACACGCCTACAAAACGCCTAACGTGCAACGACACCATCATGCCCTACGGTTGATCTGTGATTTCTAGTGATAGCCAGCCAGTTCCTTCGCCTCAAGAAATTGAAGCGGGGTCACTGCTTGAAAAACACGAGGACAAGGTTGTCACCTCCCTGCTAAGCCTGCTTCCAAAGGACCCTGCAGACTGGCAACTCATCGGGATCGTCAACAAGGACAAAGACGTATTCACGTTCGGAAATGACTCCAAAATCGTTGGGCGAGCGTTTGAAGTTATTGCAACCGCCTACGTCAAGCAGCTGGCTGACAGTCTCGGCTTTAAGTTTCACGAAAGCGAGATTCAAACTGTTTATCCAGATTTCGTACTGGAAAAACCGAATGGTCGCCTAATAGCTATTGATGTGAAATCGACCTACCGGAACTTCGCCAGCAATGGCAACACCAAGGCATTCAACTTCACCCTCGGAAGCTTCACTAGCTATTTAAGGAACGGCACCAAGAACATCTACGGTAGCTACGACGATTACGAAGCACACTACGTGTTTGCGTTCCTTTATTCACGAACAAATAGGTTCGAAACCACCAAGGTATCCATAGACGACATCGACTCGATCAAGCCTGCCTATGAGGATGTTGAAATCGCGTTCATGGAGAAATATCGGCTTGCGGGAGATAAACCGGGTAGTGGAAACACCGACAACATTGGCACGTTCAAGTCAACCGCGATGGAGCCGTTTCAATATGGGGCTGGGCCGTTCGCACTACTCGGAAATGATGTCTTCGAGCACTATTGGCGGAACTATCCACGCAATGCCGACACGGCAAACGAGAAGGCATCGAGGTTTAGGAACCTACCCGGTTACTTCGACTGGTTAGAAAGACAAGACGACAGTCCGTTTGACGCTGATACTTTGCGTGAGACTTATGCCGACTATAAAAAATTCGTCACGGCTAAGGGGTGGAAGATATCTCTCAGCTAGAACAAGGCAAGTGTTTCTTGTGTTAGCTGCTCATCTTCCTCCACCCTGAAGTGCCCCAGGTTTTGTTCCGTTTGAGTAGATGGGAAAATCTTCGAACATGCCGAGAAAATTTGATCAGGATGCAAAGGACCGTGTGGTCCGCCTTGTAGAAGACCGCATCCTGGCGGAGAATATTTCGACACAGGAAGCATGCAAGATCGTGGCACCAAAGCTGGGCGTCTCGTGGCACACAGCGAGGCAATGGACGCAGGCAGCTCGTCGCGAAGGACGTGTCGTGGAATCAATGCCCGAGGACCTTGCTGCAGAGAACGCACGGTTGCGTCGAGAGAATCAAGAGCTGCGGGACACCAATGAGTTGTTGAAAGCCGCTTCGGCTTTTTTCGCGTCCGAACTCGACCCAAAACGTCGGAAATGATCCGATTCATCGATGAGTACCGGAATCGTTTCTCAGTCGAGTTCATCTGCCAGACGTTAAACACGCATCGCGAAGGCGGTTTTCTTAGCTCGCGTGGATACCGCCAATCCAAGGCCCGGGGCTTAAGCTCCCGCGCTCTTCGCGACGCTGCCCTCGTGGAGCATATTCGTGACGTGCATTCCGAAAATTACGGCGTCTACGGGGTGCGGAAGATGTGGCGCGTGCTGCGCCGCCAGGGCATTGACATTGGACGCGAGCAAACAGCCCGGCTGATGCGCAGCGCTGGACTGTCCGGCAAGGGCAAAGGTGGGGCACCAATCACAACGCGCAAGCCCAAGGGCCCGGATCTTCGCCCAGACTTGGTAAATCGTGAGTTTAAGGCCCCTGGCCCTAATCGGCTGTGGGTGGCGGACATTACCTACGTGCGCACTCGAAAAGGCTTTGTGTACACCGCGTTCGTGACCGATGTGTTCTCCCGGAGGATCGTCGGATGGGCGCTGTCCGACTCGATGCGCACCGAAGCCTTGCCGCTGCAGGCGCTCAACCAGGCAATCGTGTGCGCCACGGAAACAACGGGCTTGATTCACCATTCAGACCACGGCTCACAATATGTGAGCATCGTCTACAACGAGCGCTTGGCCGAGCACGGTATCGCAGCGTCCACTGGGACGGTGGGCGACTCCTATGACAATGCTTTGGCTGAGAACGTCAACGGCTCCTACAAGAATGAGCTGATTCATAGGCGAACGTGGGCCGATGTCGTCGACGTGGAAATCGCGACGTTCGAGTGGGTGAATTGGTGGAACGAGTCAAGGCTCCACCAGAGCCTGGGCTACCGCACGCCGGCTGAAGTAGAAGCCGAATTTTGGGAGCACCACCCCAGTCGAGAAATAATGGAAATCAAGGCACAAGCCTAGGAACAAAACCCGGGGCACTTCACTGCGTATTTTTCCGCGTGCTCCACAACCCACGGGCGAACCTGCTGCCACAGGTGTTCAGGAATATGTTTTGGTGTGTACTCGTGTATCGAGGCCAGTGTTCCTCCAAAAGATAAAGCACTTGATTCAGCCGAGTTCTCGACATAGTGCGTGATGTGGAGGATAAGCCGCTAGCCGGGTATCCGGCTACAGTTTTCGCTGCAAGAGGCTAGGGGTTTGCGTAGAGAATCGGCCTAGTTTTGTTTCGGCCACAGATCACGACCCAGAACTGTTTCAAGACGTGCCACGGTTTCCGCCGAGGGCCAACCAGCCCCGTTCATGAGTTGGTGAAGTACTGCATGGGAGGTGCCGACTTTGCGGGCAAGGTCACGAAGCGAAGATATTTCCCCGTCGCTCAAAGCATCGTTGAACGCGGTCTGGAAGTTGCGGACGAGACGCAAAAGCTTCTTATCATTCACATCACTTACCGCCCCAAGGCTCACATCAGGCCAGCCCTCATACAACGCTGCGTAATCTTTCTTCGGCGGGCGACCCCGAACAGGTGAACCAGACATGCAAAACTCCCAAATCGATTTGCTCGACACGAACGATGTTAGGTCTTTTCACCGACCATCACAACGAGCATTAAGTGGGTCAAAATGCACAAACATTACTTGTCGACCAAACGCCCACCGAACTTTAAAAATGACCGATCCAGACAACTAACCCAATGTGCTCAACCGCTTATACTGAACGATTGTGACCCAAGCTGATCCGAACATCGAAACAGTCGCCTCTCTGCATCTAGACGGCGACCGCTTTGAAGATTTCGGAATGCCCGCCGCAAACGCGAAAGAAGTAGCAGCATTAGACGAGCTTCTCTACCAACTCATTGAACTTCGCTGGCGAGCAAAGCACCCTGAAAGCTCCAAACTGCCGAACAACTTTAGGAAAGCCTACGAGCTTCGCATCAACACTATTGCGAAAGGGTCAGCAACACCACTCCTGGAAAGAAGGCGAAGCACCCCAGAGGACCCAACACTTTTTCCCGCTTCCTCTGACGAATTCACGGAAGATTATCGACAGGCAGTGGAGGAGTTAGAAGAAATCCTTCGGCTTGCGTCTGAGCACGGACCACTACCCGACAGTGTTTACGCTTTACCCTTGCCAGCAATCCGAAACCTAGGTTCCACTCTTCGCGACGACGAGAAGCTTCAAGTCGGACATGGCAAAGTCAATGACTGGAGTACGAAACCGACCTACACGACCTCCGCCCGTGAATACATACTTGAGCAGCTTGGTAAACCACAGTTCAAACATGTCACATACAGTGGCCTTGTACGAAGCACAAACGTATCGAACGGCACTTTCAACTTCGTAGATGTGGCATCCCGTGTTTCAGCAACCGCCACATACGGTCACGGCTTCGAACTCGACATTGATGGCCAAAACGAACAGACATGGGCGTGGGTCGAAGTTAAAGGGCAAGTCGAATTCACCAATAAATCAAAGTCGCACGTCTTCATTTCAGTTGACAGCATTCGCACGGATCAACTGACTGCTGAATACAACCGCCTGCAAGACCGACTCAAAGAGATCGGGGAGCTACAGCCAGGCTGGCTTGACGGCGAAGAAGGTGACGGTTTCACCCAGGGTCAACTAGAAAATGCCCATGCAGTCGTTAAAGCTGCTGTAAATGCGGGCAAGTTACCAAAAACAGTGGTCCCATCGGTTGATGGTGCAATCGTCTTCTCTTGGGTGAGTGGCAACCAGCACTTCTCCGTTGAAGTGGAACCCAAAGGTGGATTCTATTTCCACAAGTCCAACACAATCTCAATGAATGCCATCGACCAAGATGTAAAAACACTCACCAAACACCCCTCAGACCTCATCACCGAATGGGTAGAGAGGATTGTCGAGTGACTCAACCACAACGGATAACTGAGTCTGAGCAGATAATGCTACGGGTCATTAACGCCCAGTTCTTCGACAACGGGGCGGTGACGGAGGAAGCCTTCAGACTCTCTACAAGAGACAAGGGCCAGCTCTCGGTCAATCAAGAAAGCAAAATAACTCCAAGCGAGGCACTGGAGCAAAAATCCGCGATCCTCCGGGCGAGGAAAGAAAGCGAAGGAAAGCCATTCAACCCACCTCCTGCGGTTGCAAGGATGACTGTGGGTGAAATTGAGGACATTCCTTTGCCTACCGAGGAGGGCGAGTTACACGATGGCGAGCAATCGGCTCTGTCGGTTTGGGATGACTCGATGCTCGAAGACGCACCTGATAGCCACGCCTATATTGATTTTGGGAAGGCGTATCCGTCGAAGAAGCGACTCAAAGCGATCTACAACCGTTTAGCTGCCATCAGCAACCAGAACGGAAAATTGTTTCGACCTGAGCACTAGCCGTATTACCGGCTAACAAACGAGCATTTCACCTCTTTGTTTTCTTGGGCGATGCCAGTTGGTCAGTTCGGGAATGTCGTACCTTCTAGCGTCAACTGAATGAACCCAACCGACGTATACAAAAACAAACCCACATCCGTACCAGGCGGCACTTGGGACGAAATTGGAGAATTCGTCTGCAAAACCGTCGCAGATTTCATCAATACCACCGACACAAACGTCACTCGAAGACGATTCGAGGACATTCGTAACGCCATCACAAAGCACATCAACTACTGCTACGAGATGGGCTACGACCTCGACTACACAGTGATTTTCGACGATGAAATCATCCAACAATCCGTCGCCACCAACACCGACCTCACCACCGGAACCCAAGGAGCAATCAGAAGCAAACTCATCTTGGTAGGTGAAACACTCAACCCCAACTTCGAAGGCAAACGCCGCTACCACACCTACGCCCGCTCCAAAACCACCCAGCCGTATACAGCGAGCGAGCAACAACGTATTTGGCAATGGGCTAATGCACGGCATCGCACAGAAGAACGGCTAACGATGAAACAAGTAATTGTCGCGTGTGGGTTAGGCGGTGGGCTGAAATACGGAGAAGCGGTGAACCTACGGATGCGGGATGTGTACCTCGATGACGGAGGGGCATGTCTTCACGTGGGTGAAAGAATCGTACCTGTGGTTGCTAATTGGGATGAGGGATTACGGCAGAGACTAGAAACCAACCCAAACCCTGACGAATATCTCCTCTACCCAAATATGCAACGCCGAGACAAGATTATGAATAGGTTCGCCACCGAGGAATCAACCGCTGCATTGCTTGTGCCGAACTTTGAGAAAATGCGTGTGACGTGGATTGCGGAGCACATGGAGCATTTTGTCCCTGATACGGCTATCGCTAACGCTGCTGGCGTGAAAAGTTTGCGTAACTATGAACGATTCCGCCCAACCAATCAGCCTTTGGAGCAGTTTCGTGGTCTTATGCACCGGGCGGAGACGAAACAAGCGGGGCTTGTTGTCGTGAAATAGTTAGCCCCTTCGTCTAATGTCCTGTGCCGTTGATGGTGCAGGGCTTAGTTTTTGAGACAGGGCGTGTGAGGAAAACCGAAAAGCGGTGAGAGGAGCGGGCAGGCAGGAGACCTGAAACACACAGCGTTCGGGATTGTTCGAATGCCCCCTCTTTCCTACCCGTTGGCAGAACATCATTTTTAGCGTTCTACCTGCGGTTTTTTCATTTTCTTCGTGGAGTGCGTGCCAGCCTGTCTCAGTGTGTTTTGTCGTGGCGATGTCGTGGGCACAAAAGAAACCCCGCCGAGGATCGTGCTCAACCCAGCGGAGCTTGTGGCGGGTCGCCTAGGAGGCAATGGGTGGACGACCACGGATGATTCCAGTACTCATCCAGCGAATGCGCAGCGCTTAGGAAGCTTGCCGACACACCAATTTCGCCCCCACCCGACACTTACAACTAGGTTAACGATGCTTCTTGGTAGAACGTTGCAGGGCTCAGGTGAGGGAATTCCGTAGCTGACGAGACACTGGTGCTCTCCTCCTGCTCGCCATTCGGATTCGCGTATGCAATGAGGGCGATTATCACGTTGCCGACGTGACGCCATTCGAGTTAGTCATTGTTGGTCATCGTCATTTCGTCGAATTTCAGACTGGGTTGCCCCCCACGCCTCAATCAGACTTTGTGCAGCACTATCGCCGCCAGGAGTAAACGTATTCAGCAAGTACTTTGCTCGACTAGAATCAAGCGATCCCTCAGCCGTGTACTCGTTAAACAAGGTTATGGTTATCTCAGGGAAGGGCAGCAAGCCTTCGTTGATATCAGCCTCGGTGCCATTGTTGAAAGCATGTACCGCTCCCAAAAGCTTTCGCGCCAGCACCTCCTGTTCGAAAGTCAGGGCGGTTAGTATCGCTGCCTTTCGAAAGGTTGTCATTCGTGATGGAAACGGGCTTTGCAGTTCAATGAACCGCTCCACTTAAACAGATAGATATTCGATCCTCTGTTCCAGCACAGCAACGTTTGGCGAGTGTTCTCCCATGGAAACAATCTCCCTACAAGAAGACAAATATCAACGCTACAGCAATTCCGAGAGCCAGTTTCTGTCCCACGACAGGTTCGAGATTGACGCGCAATTTTTCCTTGATACCTTCTTCAAAGTCGCCTGCCTCACGCAGGGTATTGTCAATGGCATCGCGATTTGATTTGGCCTGGACTCAATGGATTTCGCCATGTCGTTATCAATGAACCCTCGTTCACGGGCCTTCTCGACACCTCCCCTAACCTCGCCGTTTCGCAACAGAGAGCTGACCAGTTTCAGCCCCTGTTTAATCAGAAATCATTTAACACCGTACGGCTGAGCCTCTGGGTTGGTTGCCTCTTTTGCTTTTACGATCGGAGGCGTTGGTTGCGCCACGCTCGGATCTTGTGAGGTAGGCATGGACTCGGCGTTAGCCACAGCGACGGGGGTGAAACCCACGCAAATGGCCACGATTGCTGATACTAGCCCACGACTTCTCGGTTTTGACATCTCTTGGCTTTCTCCTGGCCGTAGACATTGTGGTGGCCGTGAGAGTCAGCTCTAACATTTTGATCTTCACACATGTTCCAAGGTTCTGCAGGTCGAGCAGCTGAAAGAAAGATCGACGATATCTTTCGCTAAAAGCAATAGACCCCTCGCTAGGCCAACCAAGGGTCATCCCGCGAGGGGGTCTCATTCCATGATGATAGATCCGACCGGATCTCTTCCTGCACTTCGATCTCACGCGTCGTCTCCGAATGCTTTCCCATCCACTGCGTCAGGATCTTCAAGGCTGCCTTGTACTTCGCCTGCAGTGAGGTGACTTCAGACACTCTCTGAGGCGCTCTTTCATTCGGGGGAAAGACGAGCATGTGGCTGTCCAGCCGGCTCATTCACGATCCAAAACGAGCCACATGCTCGTCCTGGGTCCAATCAGTGCGGGCAATTGCTCTAATTCGCGTCGGCGCGCGGTCTAATCTATTCACACCGCTGTATAAAACTGATTGGAGCCCCATGACCGGCCTGCCGCTCATGGCCGCGTTTGTCGTGGCCATTGCTGTCTTGATCCTGATGATCTCGAAGTGGAAGATCCACCCCTTCCTCTCGCTGCTCTTCGTCTCCCTTGTCTTCGGCCTGATCGGCGGCGTCCCGCTGCTCGACGTCAAGGACGCCGACGGCACGGTGACGACGATGGGCATCACCACCCTGCTCGGCGAGGGGTTCGCCGCCACCTTCAAGTCCTTCGGGCTGGTCATCATCTTCGGCACGCTCATCGGCTACATCCTGGAGAAGACGGGGGCGGCCTTCCAGCTTGCCGACGCCCTCGTGCGCGTCATCGGCACGAAGAGCCCCGTCCTGGCTATCCAGCTGATGGGCTGGGTGGTCTGCATCCCCGTGTTCAGCGACTCCGGTTTCGTCATCCTGAACCCGGTGCGCAAGGCGCTGGCGCAGCGCACCGGCGCCTCGCCCGCCACCATGGCGATTGCCCTGTCTGCGGGCCTGTTCACCTCCCACGTGTTCATCCCGCCCACGCCTGGGCCGCTCGCGGCGGCGGCGAACCTCGGCTTGGAGAACAACCTGCTGCTCGTCATGGCCCTGGGCGCCCTTGTGTCTATACCCGTGATGATCGCCGCCTACTTCTACTCCATCTGGATCGGCCCGACGCTTCGCACCCCAGAGACGGAAGCGATCCCGGATGACGATGTCGAGGCCGCCTACAACGAGTTGAAGAACTCCTACACCCGGCTGCCGTCAACGGCACTGTCGCTTGCCCCGATCCTTACTCCCATCGTGCTCATGGCGGCTGGGTCCATCACCTCTGCGGCGGGGCTCGGCGGCGGGTTCGGCCGCGCGATCGTGTTCGCCGGCACCCCGATGATCGCCCTCGGCATCGGTTTCCTCTTCGCCGTGCTCTTGCTGGCGGATACGCACATGATGGACCGCTTCTACGCCTTCGTCGAGGACGGCCTGCGCACGGTCGGTCCGATCATCCTCATCACGGCCGCCGGCGGCGTGCTCGGGCGCGTCATCTCCTCGACCGACGTGGTGGACTTCATTTCTAACAACGCCACCCAGCTCGCCAGCCTGGGGCTGTTCTTCCCCTTCCTCATCTCCGTTTTGTTCAAGACGGCGCAGGGCTCGGCCACCGTCGCGATGGTCACCACGTCCAGCCTCGTCGCGCCGCTTCTGCCGACCCTCGGGCTGGAGTCGCCCGTACAGATCGGCCTCGCGGTGATGGCCATCTGCGCCGGCTCGCTCGTGGTCTCCCACGCCAACGACAGCCACTTCTGGGTGGTCACCAACTTCTCCCAGCTGACCCCGCAGCAGGCGTACCGCTCGCAGACTGCGGTGACCGGCGTGATGGGGTGCACCGCCATGGTCTTCATCTGGATACTTGGACTCTTCCTGGTCTAGTGTTGAAGCCCTATGACTGGCTACCTCACCCCCACCAAAAAGGTCCGCGTCTCCGATCTCAAGGAGAAGAAGGCCCGGCGCGAGCCGTGGGCGATGCTCACCGCCTACGACTACTCCACTGCCCGCGTGTTCGCCGAGGCAGGAATCGAGTGCATGCTGGTGGGCGACTCCGCCGCCAACGTCGTCTTCGGCTACGACACCACCAACAAGGTCTCGCTCGATGAGATGGCCTACCTCGCGGCGGCGGTGGTGCGCGGGTCGGGCAACGCCCTCGTGGTGGCGGATCTACCCTTCGGCACCTACGAGGCCAGCGACGAGCAGGCCGTGCTTAGCGCTACTGGGCTCATCCACCGCAGCGGGGCGCATATGGTCAAGCTCGAGGGCGGCGTGCGGGTCGCCTCACGCATCCGCGCCCTGAAAAACGCGGGCCTCGCGGTCTGCGCCCACGTCGGCTTTACCCCGCAGTCGGTCGACAACCTCGGCGGGTTCAAGGTCCAGGGCCGCGACGCAGGTGCCGAGGCGCTGCGCGCGGACACCGAGGCCGTGGTGGACGCCGGCGCCGACATGGTGGTCTTCGAGATGGTCCCGGCGCAGCTCGCCGCCGAGCTGACCGAGCAGTGCCCGGTGCCCACCATCGGCATCGGCGCGGGCGCGGGCACCGACGCCCAGGTTCTCGTCTGGCACGACATGGTGGACCTGCCCGCGGGCAACCGGCGCCCGAAATTTGTGCGCCAGTTCGGCCAGGTCGGGTCGGAGCTCGGCCAGGCTGCGGCGGCGTACAAGCAGGCTGTGCACGAGGGGTCCTTCCCCGCCGCCGAGCACAGCTTCTAGCCGACGCTCACCCGGGCGTTGTCGATCAGCCTGGTCGTACCCACGCGCGCGGCCACGAGCAGGCGGGCGGGGCCGCTGTAGCCGGCGGGAATGTCCTGCAGGTCGGGGGTGGTTAACGCCAGGTAGTCGAGGTCGACGTCGGGCGAGGCGTCGAGAAGCAAGCGGGCTTTGTCAAAGCTGCCGGTAGCGAGCGCGCGCGAGAGGACCTCAGCGGTTCTGGCCTCATCGGCGGAGAGGTAGCGGTTGCGCGAGGACATCGCGAGGCCGGACTCTTCGCGCACGATCGGGCAGCCGTGGACGGCGACGGGAATGTTGAGGTCTTCGACCATCTGCCGGATGAGCACGAGCTGCTGGTAGTCCTTCTCGCCGAAGAACGCGTCCGTGGCTCGCGTGAGCGCAAACAGCTTAGCGACGACCGTGAGCACACCCGCGAAGTGCGTCGGGCGCGACGCCCCCTCGAGGATCATCCCCGCCGGTCCCGGGTGGATCGTCGTGCGCGGGCCGGCCGGGTACATGGTGGCCACGGACGGGGCGAAGACCGCATCGACGCCCTCGCGCTCGAGCAGTGCGACGTCGGCGCCCAACGTGCGCGGGTAGGCGTCGAGGTCCTCGCCCGGCGCGAACTGCAGCGGGTTCACAAATATGCTCACCACAACCGGAGATCCGGTTGCCTGGGCCGCGCGGACCAGCGACAGGTGCCCGTCGTGTAGCGCGCCCATCGTGGGCACGAGCGCGAGCGTGCGGGGGTGGCCGATGGCGGCTTCAAGCTCAGCGGGTGTATGAACGAGTGCGGTCATGCTCTAAAAATCTATCGTGGCACAGCAAAGGAGTCACACCATGGACACCTATAACGTCGATTACGACTGGGCGTGGGGCACGAAGCGCCCGGGGGACCTGGTTACGCTGCGCGCCCACCTCGAGTTTCCCGACCCCGCCACGTCGAAGCGGGCGGTGACGGAGTTCTTCGACAACCTCATGGCCGTCCACGGGTTCCACGGGGCCGGCGGCTGGGCTGCCGAGGAGGTCAAACCCGCGCCCAGCCCGACGCAACGCGTGATCGACTTCACCGCCGGCGGCCAAGATGTCGCCGACGCCATCGGCTACGCCGCCGAGGATGCGTTCGAGCACTTCAGCACATTCCCGGGCGCTACCGTGCGCTGGGAGCAGATGCCCTACTGAATCACGGGGCCCGTCGGGCGTGAGCTGCACCGACTCGAAGGCCTCGGGGAAGTGCACATCGACGTCGCGTTTGGCGAGGAATTCGCGCGACTTGGCAACGTTGTCCGCCGGGAACGGCAGCGGCTTGAACAGGGAGCGGGTCGAAGTGGTCCCAGTGAACGGGGATGACCAGCTCCGGCTCGAGCTGCTCGACGGTGTTGGCCCAGTACTCGTTGCTAAACGCGTCTGACTGGCGGCCGAACGCGCCGATGCCGAGGTAGACCACCTGGGCCTTGAGCCCGTCGAGGAACCCGGGGATGTAGTTCGCGCTGGGCACGACCAGGATGTTGCCCTCCGGGTGGCTGAAGTGGAAGACGAAGCAGCCGCTGTCTTTGAACTTCAGCGTATGGCACGGTGAGCAGAGTCGGTCGTGGATAAAGCCGGGAGCGATGTTACCTGGGCTGTGCGGGGCCTCGATGATCCGCACGGTGAACTTGCCGACCGTGACCTCGTCGCCGTCGCCGATGAGCCCCCATCTGCGCATCGCTCAGGCCCTCTCCCCTGCCGTAATTGAGCGTCGATTCCGAGCCGTACATCGCCCCGCCCACCTTCTTCACGACGGCGGGCGCGTCCATGAGGTGGTCGTGGTGCGAGTGCGCGACAAAGAGAGCATCGAGCTTGACGACGCCGCCCTTGCCCAGCGCCTTGTCGATTGTGGTGCCAGTGGGTTTCAGGTGCCCGACCGCGAGGCGGGGAAACGAGGGGCGCGTGAGGAAGGCATCGACGAAGGTATCGGTTTCTCCGTCGGTGAGGTGCACGCTGGATGTTCCCTAGAACGTGCTAGTAATCGTCTCCCCCAAAGCTAGCTGTACTTCCTCGGGAGGTTGTGAACGGTGTGAGCGGATGAGGGAAGCCTCCGGTAGTGGTGTAGGTAACGACACGAACATCCACCACGAAGGCTTCCATGACACACCGTAACGCACCTTTGACCCCGGCCGGTAGACAGAAGATGGTTGATCTGGTCCTCCTCGACGGCTGGTCCCAGCGCCGGGTGGCCGAACGCTTCCAGGTTTCTGCAGCCACCGTTAATCGGTGGGTCACACGCGCCCGTAACGGCGAGGACCTCACCGACCGGCCCAGCCGACCCCGCACCTGCCCGCACCAGCTGCCCACGCGCATGCAGCGCCGCATCATCAAACTGCGCTTTACTCGCCAGTGGGGCCCGCACCGCATCGGCTACCACTTGGGAATTGCCCGCTCCACGGTCGGGCGGGTGCTCGCCCGCTACAACATGCCGAAACTGGCGTGCATCGACCAGGCAACCGGGCTGCCGGTGCGCAAACAACCCCCGGTGCGCTACGAGCACAGCGCACCGGGGGAGTTGATCCATCTCGACATCAAAAAGCTCGGCCGCATCCCCGACGGCGGCGGCTGGCGAGTGCACGGGCGCGGCTCCGAACAGGACCGTCGTGCAGGGCGTGCCCGCAATCGCGCCACCCGCGCTGGTGCGCCTGCCGGGCGCGGGTATTCCTACCTGCACCACGCCGTCGATGACTACTCCAGGATGGTGTACTCCGAGATCTTGCCCGACGAGAAGAAGGACACCGCGGCAGGGTTTATGAAGCGTGCCTGCGCGTTCTTTTCCACCCAGGGCATTGCGGTCAAACGGGTGATGACCGACAACGGCGCCTGCTACCGCTCGACAGCATTCGATGCTGCCCTGGGCGGTGTAATCAAGCACCTCTACACGAAGCCGTACCGGCCGCAGACCAACGGCAAAGTCGAGCGGTTTAACCGCACACTCATGCAGGAGTGGGCCTACCTACGCCCCTATACCAGCGAGCGGGCCCGGCAGCAGACCTACGCGGCATTCATCCACGACTACAACTACCATCGAGCCCACACCGCCATCGGCGGCCTCACCCCCGCACAACGCGTTCACAACGTCACGGGGAAGTACAGCTAGCGCTCAGGTGGTAAGTTTCAGGAGTAAACTACTGTGACTGCTGTTGCCAATCTCCTGGAGGTTTCCATGCCCCTGAACCGTCGCCGCTTCCTCGCCACAGCGGGCCTTACCACCGCTGCGGCCTTCGGGCTCGCCCCCGTCGCCAAGGCCCAGCGTGCCGTGGTCGGCACCGTCCTCGACTACTCCGCCGGGGTGCCCTCGGGCCGCTCCGTCAGGGCCGCGGGCCACCTCGGCGCCGTGCGCTACGTCTCCCAGCGCCGCCCCGGCGCCGAGTGGATGAAGGGCAAGCCCGTCACCCTCGGCGAGACCGAGGACTTCAAGGCCAACGGTCTGTCCACCGCCTCCGTCTACCAGTTCGGGCGCGCCGAGACAGCCGACTGGCTCGGCGGGGCGGCCGCGGCCGCCACCCACGCACCGCAGGCCATCGCGCTGCACCGCAGCGCGGGCGGGCCCACCGGGCGGCCGATCTACATCGCCATCGACGACAACCCCACCCGCGCCCAGTACGACAACCAGATCCGCCCCTACCTCCGCGCCTTCTCCGCCGCGCTGAGCGCCGCGGGCTACCAGACCGGCGTGTACGGCAACTACAACGTGATCCAGTGGTGCGTGGAGGACGGCATCGGCAGCTTCTTCTGGATGCACGACTGGGGCTCCGGCGGACGCGTCCACCCCCGCGCCAACATCCACCAGGTGGCCAAGCGCCGCACCACCATCGACGGCGTCGAGTGCGACGTCAACGACGTGCTGTCCGCCGACTGGGGCCAGTGGACCCCGGGCGCCGCGCCCGCCCTGCCCGTCTCCCCGGAGATGATCCAGCAGGCGGTCCCGGCCGCCAGCCAGGCGTCCTCGCAGCTGCCCATCGACCAGGCGCTCAACGCGGCCCGCGCCTTCCTCGGCCGCTAGAAGCGCACGAAAAAAGGACCGCTGAGCGCGGTCCTTTTTTGGTGTAGGGGTTAGTGGTCGACCGGAGCCTCGACGCCCACGCCGGTCAGGGAGCGGACCTCCATCTCGGCCTGGAGCTCATCCATGTTGTCGGGCTTGCCCAGGAAGGTGCCGACGATGCCGGCCAGGAAGGCCAGCGGGATGGACACGATGCCCGGGCTGGTCAGCGGGAAGATCGACCAGTCGGCGTTCGGGAACATCGCGGACGGCGCGCCGGAGACGGCCGGAGAGAGGAAGATCAGCACGAGGGCCGACACCAGGCCGGTGTACATCGACGCCACCGCGCCGGTGGTGTTGAAGCGCTTCCAATACAGCGAGTACAGGATGGTCGGCAGGTTGGCCGACGCCGCGATGGCGAACGCCAGCGACACCAGGAAGGCGACGTTCTGCTTCATGGCCAGGATGCCGAGGACGATGGCCACGATGCCGATCACCACGACGGTGGCGCGGGAGACTCGAACCTGCTCGGCCTCGGTCGCCTGGCCGTCGCGAAGCACCGCGTTGTAGATGTCGTGCGCGATCGAGGCGGAGGCCGTGATGGCCAGGCCCGCGACCACCGCGAGAACCGTGGCGAAGGCGACCGCGGAGATCAGCGCCATGAAGATCGACCCGCCGAGCTCGAAGGCCAGCAGCGGGGCCGCCGAGTTCGCGCCACCCGGGGCGGCGAGGATGCGGTCCGGGCCGACGAGGGCGGCCGCGCCGTAGCCCAGTACCAGAGTGAGCAGGTAGAAAGCGCCGATGAGGACGATCGCCCAGGTCACGGACTTACGGGCTTCCTTCGCAGTGGGAACCGTGTAGAAGCGCATGAGCACGTGCGGCAGGCCCGCCGTACCGAGGACCAGGGAGAGGCCGAGCGAGATGAAGTCGATCTGGGTGGTCAGCGACTTGCCGTACTTCAGGCCCGGGGCCATGATGTCGTCCGCCTGGTAGCCCTGCTTCTGGATGTACTGGGACGCGCCGTGCATGTTCACCGCGTCGGTGAACAGGGTGTTGAAGCCGCCGCGGATGGTCACGAACACCAGCACAGTCATGATGGCCACGCCGCTGATGAGGAGCACAGCCTTGATCATCTGAACGTAGGTGGTGCCCTTCATGCCGCCGATGAGAACGTAGGCGATCATGACGATGCCCACGATCAGGACGCAGAGCGCCTGCGCGGCGAAGGAGTGCAGGTTGAGCAGGACGGAGACCAGCGAGCCCGCGCCCGCCATCTGCGCGATGAGGTAGAACAGCGAGACGAACAGGGTGCCGAAGGCGGCGGCGACGCGCACTGGCTTCTGGCGGAGGCGGAAGGACAGCACGTCCGCCATGGTGAAGCGGCCGACGTTGCGCAGCGGCTCAGCCACCAGCAGCAGCGCCACGAGCCAGGCGACGAAGAAGCCGATCGAGTAGAGGAACCCGTCGTAGCCGGTCAGCGCGATGGAGCCGACGATGCCGAGGAAGGACGCCGCAGAGAGGTAGTCGCCGGCGATGGCGAGGCCGTTCTGCGTGCCGGAGAAGGAGGCGCCGCCGGTGTAGAAGTCGGCGGACTCGCTGGTGGTCTTGCCCGCGCGGGTGACGATGAAGAGCGTGACCACGATGAACACCGCGAAGATCGCGATGTTGAGCACGGGGTTGCCCACGCCCTCGGACTTCGCGGCCTCCTGGGCCAGGTTGAAGGTGTGCATGGCTTAGCCCTCCATCTCTTCGCGGATGTGAGCCGCGCGCGGCTCAATGTTCTTGTTGGCGTACTTGACGTACACCCACGTGATGAGGAACGTGGTGACGAACTGGAGGATGCCCAGCCAGATTCCGACGTTCATGCCGAGCAGCGGCGTGGCCATGGCGTCCGAGTAGAAGGTGGCCACGAGCACGTAGAAGACGTACCAGACGAAGAAGGCGACAGAGACGGGGAAGGTGAACCCGCGGTACGCCTTGCGGAGTTCCTGGAATTCAGGGCTCTTCTGCATGGCCACGAATTCCTCCGGGGTGGGCTCCCGGCGGGTTGGGATTGGGGTCGATCCTTGGGACACGGCCTCATCCTTTCTTTGCTGTATCAATGACATGCCGCCGCGCGCCGCAGTATGCGGCCCGCAACTAGACATGAAGAATGTAACCTAATCCACAGCACGCGAACTTACGTTTGTGGGGCTACGTTTCAGCAAAGATTCCGGCTACCCCCGCCAAGCCAGTTTACCTGTGTGAACGAAAGATAGTATGTCCACCCCCGCGGGCCTAACGGACCTCCCCGGGGAACGTCAGCGGATCGCCGGACATCCGGCCGCCCTCGATGCGGTCCAGGGCGGCGACCTCGTCGTCGCTAAGCGAAAGCTCCACCGCCCCGATGTTCTCCACGAGCCGCTGCGGGTTGGCCGTCTTCGGGATGACGGAGCATCCCATCCCCATGAGGTAGGCCAGCACGACCTGGGCCGGAGTCGCGCCGTGCTTGTCGGCGATCGCCACGATCTCGGGCGCGTCGAAGTTCTCCCCGCGCGCCAGCGGCGCCCACGCCTCGGTGAGGATGCCCTTCTCCGCGTGGTACGCGCGCAGCTCCGGCTGGGTGAACCCGGCGTGCAGCTCAACCTGGTTGAGCACGGGAACCACGCCGGTGGCCCCGATGATCTCGTCGAGCACCTCCGGGTAGAAGTTGGCCACGCCCACGGACTGCAGCTGCCCCATCCCCTGCAGCTTGGTCAGCTGCTCGAAGGCCTCCACGTAGAGGCCGCGCTGCGGCCAGGGCCAGTGCACCAAGTAGAGGTCCACGAAGTCGAGGTTGAGACGCTTCAGCGATTCCTGGTAGGCCTCGGCGGCGCGGTGCTGGTCGTCGTTCCACAGCTTCGTGGTGATGAAGAGGTCCTCGCGCGTGACGTCGCCCGCGGCGATGGCCTCGTTGACCGCCTTGCCCACTTCGGCCTCGTTGCCGTAGAAGGAAGCCGTGTCAATGTGCCTGTAGCCGAGCTCGATGGCGGTGCGGACGATCGTTTCCACGTCCTCCCCCGCGAGTTTGTACGTGCCCAGGCCGATGAGGGGCAGATCGTAGCCGTCGTTCAGAGTTGTGACCGGAATACGCATGCCCCCCATTGTGCCACTAGTTGGCGTCGAGCAGGTCGATCACGAAGACCAGGGTTCGGCCCGAGAGCGGGTGGCCGCCCCCGGCGGGCCCGTAGGCCTTCTCCGGCGGAATGGTCAGCTCGCGGCGCCCGCCGACCTTCATGCCGGGGATGCCCTCCTGCCAGCCCTCGATGAGCCCGGCGAGCGGGAACTCGGCGGCCTCGCCGCGGTCCCAGGACGAGTCGAACTCCTCGCCCGTCTCGTAGTCCACGCCGAGGTAGTGCACCTTGACGTAGCCGCCGGCGACGGCCTCCTCGCCCTCTCCGACGACGAGGTCCTCGATGACGAGGTCTACCGGGGCCGGTTCCTGCGGAACCTCGATGGTGGGCTTTTCCATGATGAATACTCCTTGGTTTACGGGATCAACGAATAACCGCCGAGAATGCGCACCCGATTATAAGGGAAACGCGATTCTCGGCGGTGTCGACGCCTGGTTCAGGACGAAACTAGCGCTGGTCGCGCGGCACGAAGTCGCGCTGGGTGGCGCCGGTGTAGATCTGGCGCGGGCGGTTGATCTTGGAGTTCATCTCCAGCTGCTCGCGGTAGTGGGCGATCCAGCCCGGCAGGCGGCCGATGGCGAACAGGACGGTGAAGAAGTCCGTGGGGAAGCCCATCGCGCGGTAGATCAGGCCGGTGTAGAAGTCCACGTTCGGGTACAGCTTGCGGGAGATGAAGTAGTCGTCCTTGAGGGCGATCTCCTCCAGCTTCATCGCGAGGTCGAGCAGCTCGTCGCCGCCCAGGTGCTCGAGCACCTCGTGAGCGGTCTCCTTGACGATCGCGGCGCGCGGGTCGTAGTTCTTGTACACGCGGTGGCCGAAGCCCATCAGGCGGACGCCCTTTTCCTTGTTCTTCACGCGGTTCATGAAGTCGGTGGCGTCGCCGTCGTGGTTGTTCTTGATGTCCTCGAGCATCTCCAGGACGGCCTGGTTGGCGCCGCCGTGCAGCGGGCCGGCCAGGGCGTTAATGCCGCCAGCGATGGAGACGAACATGTTCGCCTGCGCGGAACCGATCATGCGGACCGTGGAGGTGGAGCAGTTCTGCTCGTGGTCGGCGTGCAGGATGAGCAGCTTGTCCAGGGCCTTGACCAGGATCGGGTCGACCTCGTAGGGCTCGGTCGGGTAGCCGAACATCATGCGCAGGAAGTTCTCGCGCGCGTTGAGGGAGTTGTCCGGGTACATGTAGGGCTTGCCCTGGGAGGCACGGTAGGCGTAGGCCGCAAGCATCGGCACCTTGGCCATGAGGCGGACGGTGGCCTTGTCCAGCTGCTCCTCATCCAGCGGGTTGAGCTGGTCCTGGTAGTAGGCGGAGAGGATGTTCACGGAGGAGGCCAGGACCGCCATCGGGTGCGCGTTGCGCGGGAAGACGTTGAAGGCGGCCTTGAAGTCCTCGTCCAGCAGCGTGTGGTGGCGGATCTCCTGGTTGAAGGTCTCGAGCTCCTCGCTGGTCGGCAGCTCGCCGCGGATCAGCAGGTAGGACACCTCGTTGAAGGTGGCGTTGTTGGCCAGGTCCGCGATGTCGTAGCCGCGGTAGCGCAGGATGCCCTCGTCGCCGTCAATGTAGGTGATCTTGGACTCGGTGGAGCCCGTGGAGACGTAGCCCGGGTCGAAGGTCACCAGGCCGGTCTGGCCGAGGAAGTTGCCCAGCACGACACCGTCGTTGCCCTCGGTGGCGCGCATGATGTCCATCTCATACTCACCACCGGGGTAGTGAAGTACGGCCTTATCGTTGTTTTCGGAAGCCACTTTCTTGCCTTTCCACGAAATGGAGGAACTATACGAGGGTTCATCCTAGCAAAGGTTGTGATGCGCACGACAACATTGCAGGTATTTTGCGCCCACCACACTTCACCCCGGCCGATATGCTTAAGGCATAATATTATGCAAAGTCTGCAACTTCCTACAGAAGGGTCTCACATGAGCGCGTTTCCCGCCATTCCTGCCGAACTGCTCCCCTCCGACGGGCGCTTCGGGTGCGGTCCGTCCAAGGTCCGCCCCGCCCAGATCGAGGCCATCACCCGCGGCGCGGAAGGCGTGATCGGCACCTCCCACCGCCAGCCCGCCGTCAGGAACGTCGTCGGCGAGGTCCGCGAGGGGCTCGCCGAGCTCTTCTCCCTGCCCGAGGGGTACGAAATCGTCCTCTCCCTCGGCGGCGCCACCGCCTTCTGGGACGCGGCGACCTTCGGTGTGATTGAAAACAAGTCGGCCCACCTCTCCTTCGGCGAGTTCTCCTCCAAGTTTGCGAAGGCCGCGAAGAAGGCTCCGTGGCTCGCCGAGCCCGAGGTCGTGGAGTCCGCCCCGGGCACCGCCCCCTCCCCCGCGGCGCTCGCCGAGACCGACGCCGACGTTGTGGCCTGGGCGCACAATGAGACGTCGACAGGCGCGATGGTGCCCGTCACCCGGCCGAACGATTCCTCGCTCGTGCTTGTCGACGCCACCTCCGGCGCCGGCGGCCTCCCCGTGGACATGTCGCAGGCCGACATCTACTACTTCTCCCCGCAGAAGTGCTTCGCCTCCGACGGCGGCCTGTGGCTGGCGGCGATGAGCCCCGCCGCGCTCGAGCGCATCGAGAAGATCTCCGCCTCGGACCGCTTCGTCCCCGCCTTCCTGGACCTGCAGACCGCGGTGGAGAACTCGCGCAAGAACCAGACCTACAACACTCCGGCCGTCGCGACGCTGCTCATGCTCGCCGACCAGGTGAAGTGGATGAACGCCAACGGCGGCCTCGAGGGAATGGTCCAGCGCACTACGGCCTCCTCCTCCGCCCTCTACGCGTGGGCCGACGCGCACGAGCTCGCCACCCCCTACGTCGCGGAGGCGGAGTCGCGCTCGCTGGTCGTGGGCACGGTCGACTTCGACGATTCCGTCGACGCCGCCGAGCTCGCCAAGGCGCTGCGCGAGAACGGGATCGTGGACACCGAGCCCTACCGCAAGCTCGGGCGCAACCAGCTGCGCATCGGCATGTTCCCGGCGATCGAGCCGGCGGACGTTGACAAGCTCACCGCCGCTATCGACTTCCTGCTGGAGAAGGGTGTCGGGCGCGCCCACTAGGGCCCCGCTGTCGGTTAAGCTTGGGTCCGTTACCCGCACGCCGGCTGAAGGAGATTCGATGCGCGAGCTGTACCTCATCGAGGAGGAGTCGACGGAGACCTTCTTCGTCCTCCGGGACGCGGACGGGGTCCGCTACCAGCTCGCGCGCGCCGAGGTGACGCCCGCCGAGGAACCCCTCGACGTCGAGGTCGTGGACGAGGACCTCGAGGTGCTCGAGCCGGAGCCCGAGCCCGAACCCGAGGCGCACCACGAGGAGACCCCGGTCTACCGCTCCCTGCCCGAGCCCGACCCCCTGTTCTCCACCCCACTGTCGATGCGGCCCAACCAGATCCAGTCCCGCATCCGCGCGGGCGCCACGCCCCAGGAGCTGGCCGACGAGATGGACGTGGCCGTCAGCCGCCTCGAGCCCTACGCCCACCCCGTCCTGCTCGAACGTGCCCAGGTGGCGGAGGCGGCGAAGCAGTCCCACCCCGTGCGCGAGGACGGCCCGGCCAAGCTCACCCTCTTCGAGATCCTCGCCACCGCCTTCGCCGCGCGTGGCCACTCCGTCTCCGACGCCACCTGGGACGCCACCCGCGAGCCGGGCGACGACTGGGTGGTGCACCTGCGCTGGCAGGCTGGCCTGTCCGAGAACGAGGCGCTGTGGTCCTTCAAGCGCTCGATGGGCTCCGCGCCGAGCACCGAGGCGCGCAACGCCGTGGCCGCGGACCTGACGGACCCGGACTTCGTCCAGCCGGTGCGCTCCCTGACCCCGGTGGAGCCCGCCCCGGCCCCCGAGCCCGTCGAGGCGGAGGCGGAGGGGGACTTCCTCCAGCACCCGAGCCCGGAGGGCCAGCCGCAGAAGCGCGCCCGCCGCGCCGTCACCCCGCACTGGGAGGACGTGCTCCTGGGCGTGCGCGCCAACACCAAGCGCCCCCGAAAGTAGCAGGCAGGAGCAGCCGCCATGAACTACCCCGCCGTGGTCACCCTCTGGTTCGTCAGCGCAGCGGACCCCGCCTCCGTCCTCGTCGAGCAGCCGCGCGCTGACCGCGGCTTCGGGCGTAAGTTGCTTTCGCAGCTCAACCCGGCGTGGCCGATCACCCCGATCGGCGAGTTCCCCCTGAACCGCTCGTCGACACCCGGGCGCGACGAGTTCTACATCGCCGGCTACCCGGGCGTGGCCGTCGTGCAGACCTTCGTCGACGACGTCTCCGCGGTCTCCGAGGCGCTGCCCCAGCTGCGCGCGGCCCTGCCGTCGGCGGACACCTACATCTTCGCAGCTGGCACAGACAGCGACTTCGCCGGCTTCACCCACTACTCCGGGGAGAGCGTGCGCCGGGCCTTCGCCGCCACCCGCGAGGTCGTCCTCGAGGACGTCGGCCTGCCCGACCCCTTCGAGCTGCCCTACTGGGCGGGCGAGAAGGCGGAGCAGCTTGGCGGGATCGCGCTGCCCTTCGTGCCCGCCGACCTCGCGCGCGCCGCGCAGGAGGCGTGGATCGGCGTCGACGTCTCGCCCGAGGGGCCGGACATCCACGTCGTGGGCTACGCGGTGGACGGGCGCCCCGAGCCCAAGATCGAGAAGGCCACCCCCGCGGCGAAGACAGTCTCGGAGGTGGCGGCCCGCTTCGCGGACCGGGACCGGGACTACGACGACTACGAGCTCTCCCCCGCCGAGGAGGACGGGGACGCGGACGAGTTCGCGCAGCTTGCCGACGCCACCGTCGCCGCCGCCAAGAGAGTCGGCCGGAGCCTGGGCCGCCGCGCCCGCGCCCTGAAGGATCGCGTGATCGAGCGGATCCGCCACTCGGACCGCTAGTCAGCGCATCCGCTCGTAGAAGGCGATCGCCGCCGACGTCGCCACGTTGAGCGAGTCGGTGCCCTCGGCCATGGGGATCTTCGCGCGCACGTCGGTCGCCCGCATCGCGTGCTCGGTCAGGCCCGGCCCCTCCGCCCCGACGAGCAGGGCGACCTTCTCCTTCCCCCGCATCGCCTCCTTGACGTGGACGGCGTCGTCCGCGGGTGTCAGCGAGACGAGCCACCAGCCCTCCTCGCGCAGCTGCTGCAGGGAGCGCTGCCAGGTCGTGCCGGTGCCCTCCAGGTGCGCAAAGGGCGTGCGCAGCACGTGGCCCATGGAGACCCGCACGCTGCGCCGGTACAGCGGATCGGCGGTCCCGGCGCCGAAGAGGACCCCTTCAACACCCATGCCCGCCGCGTTGCGGAAGATCGAACCGATGTTCTCGTGGTCGCCCACGCCCTCCAGCACCACGAGGGTGCGGGCGTCGGCGATCACGTCGGACACGGCGAGGGGTGCGGGGCGCTCCCCCACGGCCAGCAGGCCGCGGTGCATGTCGTACCCCGCGACCTGCCCGAGCAGCTCCCGGGTGACCTCGTAGACGGGCACGTCCTCGGGCAGCTGCGCACCGAAGTCGGCGAGGAAGGAGTCGAGGCGGCCGCCGAAGCCGATCACGCTGCGCACGGGGAAGCGCGACTCGACGAGCCTGCCGCAGACCAGCGGGCCCTCGGCGAAGACGAGGTCCTTCTTCGCGTCGGAGTGCTTCAGGTCCCGGATGTCGTCGAGCCGGGCGTCGGCTGGGTCGTCGATAAGCGTGCGCCGCATCAGCCGAGTACCGCCATGAGCGGGCCGTGGGCGAAGAAGAGCACGAACAGCGCCGAAATGAGCCACATGATCCAGTGGATCTCGCGGCGCTTGCCGGCGAACAGCGCCATCAGGGTGAAGGAGATGAAGCCGACGCCGATGCCGTCCGCGATCGAGTAGGTGAACGGCATGGTGACGATGGTCAAAAACGCCGGCAGGGCGATGTAGAACTTGGACCACTCGATGGTGCCCACCTGCATCATCATCAGGGAGCCGACGATGACCAGGACGGGCGCGGCGGCCTCGATGGGCACGACCTCGTAGAGCGGGGTGAAGAACATCGCCAGCAGGAAGAGCACGCCGGTGACGACGTTGGCCAGGCCCGTGCGGGCGCCGTCGGCGATGCCGGCCGAGGAGTCGACGAAGACCGTGTTCGAGGAGGAGGACGCAGCGCCGCCCACGACGGCGCCGAAGCCCTCCACGACCAGGGCGCGCTTCATGTCGGGCAGTTCGCCGCGCTCGTCGGTGAGGTTGGCCTGGCGGCCCAGCGCCGTCATGGTGCCCATCGCGTCGAAGAAGTTGGCCAGCACGAGGGTGAACACGAGCAGCGAGGCGGCGATGACGCCGGCGTGCGTGAAGGCGCCCAGCAGGTCGACGTTGCCCACGATCGACAGGTCGGGCACCCCGCCGAGGGAGTCCGGCAGGCCGGGCACCGCGAGCGACCACCCCGTCGGACTGTCTGCGGAGGAGCCTGCGCCCACGAAGTGCTCGACGATCAGGGAGATCACGGTGGTGACCACGATGCTGATGAACAGTCCGCCCGGGATGTTGCGGATCACCGCGAAGCCGCAGAGGATGAGGCCGATGACGAAGACGAGCGTGGGCCAGGAGGCGATCGAGCCGCCGATGCCCAGCTGGACCGGGACGGTGGTCATGGCGGCGTCGGGGATGCGGCGGACGAAGCCGGAGTCCACCAGCCCGATCAGGGCGATGAACATGCCGATGCCCACGGACATCGCGGCCTTCATCGAGTCCGGGATCGCCCGGAAGACCGCGGTGCGGAAGCCGGACACGGCGAGAGCGCAGATGATGAGGCCGTCGATGACTACCAGGCCCATGGCCTCCGGCCAGGTCAGGCCCTGCTGGCCCACCAGAGTCACGGCGACCAGGGTGTTCAGCCCGAGGCCGGTGGCGATGCCGAAGGGGTACTTCGCCACCACGCCGAACAGGATGGACATCACGCCGGCGACCAGGGCCGTCGCGGCGGCGACCTGCGGGATGCCCAGCACGGTGCCCTCGCGGTCCGCGCCGGTGCCGATGATCAGCGGGTTGAGCAGGACGATGTAGGCCATCGCGAAGAAGGTCACCACGCCGCCGCGCACCTCCGTCGCTACCGTGGAGCCGCGTTCGCTGATGTGGAAAAATCGGTCGAGCCCGCCTCCCGGCCGGCTGCGGGAAATGGCGTCACTGGTACTCACGGACTGGTCCCCTTCGTTGTGCTTGAGAGCGTGATGTAGTTTTTCCGTCTTAGAGTCTCACCGCGCCGGGCAAAAAACAAAACTTGAGGAGCATCTTCGTGCAGGTATTCACCTTCGTGGTCAGGGAGGGCGCCGTCGTCGACGCGCCCGCCTACGCCAGCGCCCTGCGCGGCCTCGGCGTCTCCGCCGCGGAGCTGAACCGCCTCCGGGTGCGCCTCTCGCTCGTCGCCGGGACGCGGCGCGCAGTGATCGAGGTGTCGGGTGGTCTGGCCTCGCTGACCCTGCGCCCGTTCACTCCCACTCCGGAGGAGATCACCGTCGAGTCCTCCCCGATCCGCGACGAGCGCACCCAGCCGAGCCTGTACGGGCCCGATCTCGGGTGGCAGAACTTCACGCTCGCCTCCCTGCCCACACACGAGGGCCTGCTTTACGACGCCACCTCGCGCATCCCCCAGGCTGTCGCCGCCCCGCTGCTCACCCTCGCCCTCGACGGAACCCCGCGCGTCACGGTGTCCTCCCACCCCGCGACCACCCCGTCGATCGCGCTGGACGGGGTCCTGGACATCCTGGCCTGGCGCGGCGCGGACATCTCCGCGGCCCCCGAGGGCTTCCGTGTCTCCGAGCTGATGGGGCGCGAGACCTGGGTGGTCGACCCCGTCCACGGTGCGCGGCTGGTCACGGGGTGGCGCGAGTACGGCAACGTCGTGCGCGGCCGCACCGCGCTCGACCGGGCGGGGCTGCCCACGCACAGGGAGGTCAACGAAGCGCGGGCGGCGCGGGCCGTGCAGTTCTAGGCGTTCCTAGAACAGCGGCTTTTCGTCGTCGTATAGCGCCGCGTCCGCGGAGGGCTCGGGAGCCACCGCGGTATCCGAGTGGGCGCCGCAGCCGTAGCTCGCCGCCACGACGCGCCCGTCGGCCGAGTACTCGTTGACGCACACCCCGAAGTTGTCGCCGACGGGCTGGTCCAGCGGCACCCAGAAGGCGCAGGTCCGGCAGTGCATGGCGGCCTGCTCCGCGAAGTCGCTGTTTGGACCGTACTCCCCCGTGCGCCACCGCGTCTTCGCGTCCTCCAGCCCGGCGCGGGTGAGGTAGCGCTTGGTGTCGCGGCCGGCGAAGGTGACGGCCTCGCGCGAGAAGGAGTCCTCGGTGAGGCGCTCGTCGTCCGGCGCCGGGGCCATGAGGTCGCCGGGCCCGAGGTCGCCGGGCCGCAGACGCTCCGAGTAGGGGACCCAGTCGGGAGCCTCCAGGGCGTCCCCGCTGGGCGAGGGCACCAGGGCAACCTCGTTGACCGTCACCCACGACGAGCCCGTGGCGCAGGCGATGACGGCGTTCCACTCCCACCCCGGGTAGCCCGGCACGTCCGCGGCGAAGCGGTGGGTGGCGACGTTGGGGGTGACCCCGGCGACGCCGATGTGCCCGCCGACTTCCCCCTCGGCGATCTCCTCGAGGGCTTCGCGGGCGATGGCGACGGCGCGCTTTCCCAGCAGGGGGCGGGAGGAGCGGGATGACCTGGACGAATCAGACACGACCCCATTATGCGTGAGGTGGGGCATGATGTTCTCCATGGGTCACCTCTTGCGCCTCGCTCTCCTCCTCCCCGTTCTTCTCGCTGCCTGCTCGGACCCCGCGGAGCCGGAGCGCCTGACGACGGTGGTCCAGCAGCGCTACGGGTTCGACCCCGCCAGCTTCACGCAGGGTTTGGAGGCGGCCGGGGACGGCACCCTCTACGTGGGCACCGGGCAGCGCGGGCAGTCGCGCGTCTACGTGCGCGATCTGGAGGGCCGCGAGCTCGCTGGCCGTCAGCTCGAGCCGGCCCTGTTCGGCGAGGGCATCACCCGCGCGGGCGACCACCTCTGGCAGCTCACCTGGCAGGAGGGCGTGGCCATCAAGCGCGACGCCGCCACCCTCGAGGAGGTCGGGCGCACCCGCATCGACGGGGAGGGCTGGGGGCTGTGCGCCCGCGACGGCGAGGTGATCTACTCGGACGGCACGAGCCAGCTGCGCCGGATGGACCCGGACACCCTCGAGGAGCGCGAGCGTTTCGACGTCACACTGGGCGGCGCGCCCGTCGACGGGCTCAACGAGCTCGAGTGCGTCGGCGGGGACGTCTACGCCAACGTGTTCCTCAGCACGGACATCCTCCGGATTGACGCGGCCAGCGGGGAGGTCACGGCCGTCATCGACGCCTCCGGCGTGCCCAACAACGCGGCGCCCGACCCGAACAACGTGCTCAACGGCATCGCCCACATCCCCGGCACCGACGAGTTCTACCTCGCGGGCAAGCGCTGGCCCGACCTCTACCGGGTTTCCTTCGAGCCCGCCCGTTAGACTTTCGCCATGAGCTCAACCAGGAAGCCCGCGTGGATCCAGCTGCTCGTGCTGGCCCTCGGCGTGGTCGTCATCGTCGCCGGCTTCTACTTCTTCACGGAGTGGCAGAAGAACCGGCCCGCCACGCCGCTTCGCGACGTCACAGTCACCGTCACCAACGGAGCCGCCGAGCAGGAGATCCACCCCTACACGATCTGCGAGCTCGACGCCGAGTGCGACGGCGGCGAGCCCCCCGCAATGGCCCTGGACGATTCCGCCCAAGTCACCTTCGCGGTGCCGAGGGAGATCTCGTCCTCAAGCTGGAAGCTGCTGACCATCTACGACGACCCCGCCGCCAACGACGAGCAGATCTTCCAGTCCGGGGAGGCCGCCGAGGCCGAGTTCGAGTCCGTCAAGGACGGGGCCCGTCTCCTCGTCGCGGAGGTCTCCCTGCTCGCCGTAGACGAAAGCGACGACGGGCAGGAAACGCCCGTCGTCGCCACATGGTCGGTGTCCTTCCAGTAACTTACGCGTCGAGCTCCTTCGCCACCGCGCGCAGGATCTCCGCCACCTGGCGCGCCTCCTTGCGCTCCGGGTAGCGCCCGTTCGTGAGGGCGGGCTGCACCTGGGTTTCGATGAGCGTCATGACGTCGGCAAGCATGCTCCCGAGCTGCTCCGGGTCGCGGCGGTGGACCGGGCGGCGCTTGGGGGTTTCGAGGACCGCGACGCGCAGCGCCTGCGGGCCCTTGCGCCCGGCGGCGAAGTCGAACTCGATCCGCTGCCCGGCGACGAGCTCCTCAACCCCTTCCGGCAGGACGGACTTGCTGATAAAGACGTCCTCGTCGCCCGGGTTGGACGCGAAGCCGAACCCCTTGTCGGCGTCGTACCATTTCACCTTTCCTACAGGCATCCCTATCCCTCTTTCCCTCGTGGGTGTCTTTCATTACCGATACTAAAGGCCCACAGTTTACTCCCCGCCGCACCGAGTTCCCAGCGGCGGTACAGGGCCTCCCGCGGCCTCATCCGCCGTTAAGTGACATAGTTCACATTGACGACCTTTATCGTTGCTGACCGGCGGTTTCCCCCGTTTCACAGATTCGCCTATGGCCATTCCGTGTCGCTTACGTGACTCAATCGTTACAAACCGTTAGAGTAGCCCGCATGCCAACCCTGCGGGGCCACGCCGAGTTCTGTCCGGCCTGGCGGGGAAGGGACCGACGAACACACGTTAATCAAGGACAGAAGCGGGGAACCCACCGCGCGCACGCGCAGGGGTGAAGCCGCACAGCGTGCGGCCTGGCACCTCCGCCAGAACCCGACAGCTAACTTCGCAGGCGGACAATAAGAGAGGAACACACACTTCATGGGACGCCACTCCAAGCAGACCGCCACCTTCGCTGCCAAGGCCCTCGCGGGCACCGCCGCCGCTGCGGCCCTCACCGGCATCGTCGCGCCGAACGCCTCCGCCGCCCCGGACTCCGACTGGGACCGCCTGGCACAGTGCGAGTCCGGCGGCAACTGGCACATCAACACCGGCAACGGCTACTACGGCGGCCTGCAGTTCTCCGCCTCCACCTGGCGCGCCTACGGCGGTGCCGAGTACGCCCCCACCGCCGACCAGGCCTCCCGCGAGCAGCAGATCGCCGTCGCCGAGCGCACCCTCGCCGCCCAGGGCTGGGGCGCATGGCCGGCCTGCTCGGCCAGCCTCGGGCTGAACTCCGCGCCGACCAACCGCGACGTCCCGGCCGCCCCCGCGGCCTCCGAGGCACCCGTCATCGCCGAGACCACTGAGCCCTCCGAGGTCGACGCCCTCTACGAGCAGGTCAGCACCAAGCTGGCCGCCTACAACATCCAGGTCCCGACCCCGGTGCGCGACTCCTACGCCGCCAACCGCGACGACTACAACGCCTTCTACACCGCCAACAAGGCGCTCATCGACGCCGCCCTCGCCGGCAACGTCGCGGGTGTTCTCGCCGCCCTGCGCTAGTTCGCAGCAGCTCATTCGCAGCAGAAGAAGCGCCGCCCTCCCCGGGCGGCGCTTTTCGTTGCGTTCGGCTCACAGGCGTGGCCGCGAATGTATTCTTCACCACGGTGATCTGCCAGCCAGCGTCTCCCTTCTGGGTGAACCCCTCGATGCCGTGGCCGTTGTCCGCGGCCCACTGCGGGATCGACTGGGTGGCCTGCGTGCAGTCGAAGTCGATGACGAGCTTCTCGCCGTCGTTGAGCTCCGCCAGCGCGTCCTTCGCCTCGATGAGCGGGAAGGGGCAGACAGCGCCGAGGGTGTCGAGGGCGTAGCGGCCGTCGCCGAGCGGGCGGGTCTTCGTGGCCTTCGTTTGCGGCAGCGTTACCAGGCCGGTGGCCATCTGGAAGGGCTGCGGCTTCGCGGGGGCGGCCTCCGGCTTGAGCCACAGCTTCGAGCCGACGAACACGCCTGCGGCGATCATCGCCAGGGCGATCCAGCCCTGGTAGCTGAACAGGGAGGTCTGGACCATTCCGTTGCCCACGGTGCAGCCCCCGGCGAGGGAGGCGCCGACGCCCATCCCGATGCCGCCGACGGTGGCCCGGAGGGTGGTGGTCGCGTCTGGGACGCGGACGCGGAACTCCCCCGACGCCTTGGCCGCGGCGAAGGCGCCGACGAAGAGGCCGAGGACGAGGAGGGTGCCCCAGTTGAGGAACTTCGCCTCCCCCGTGACCGTGTAACCGACGACGTGCGCGGTGGGCGTGGTGATCCCCAGGCCGTCGTTGCGCCCGGTCGCCGCAGACAGCGGCCAGGCGATCACGCCGAGCAGGCCGATCGCAGCACCCGCCACGTACGGGTGCAGCGGCTTGCGGTACCACGGCTGGTCGAGCTCCGCCTTGGGTCGGGCGGCGTCGTGGCGCAGAGCCGAGCGGGCCGCCCACGCGGTGCCGAGGGCGAGCGGGACGGCGAACCACCACGGGGAGACGTGGAGGGTCTCCGGCAGGGTGGTCCAGTCGGTGTCCCACGTCTTCATCCATGTGTTGAAGCCGCTGAGCGCGCCGGTCTTCATCGCGGCGGCGGACAGGCCGTAGAACAGCAGCGCGAACCAGGAGCCGACCAGGCCCTCGGCGGAGCGGTACCAGGTGCCGGAGGCGCAGCCGCCGGCGAGGATGATGGACAGGCCGAAGATGAAGCCGCCCACGATGACGGCGGCGGGGCGGAACGTCGGGTACTCCGGGGCGATGACGCCCGCCGAGGTGAGCGCGGCCAGCCCGACGGCGTGGACGGCGATGACGACGAACAGGGCCACGAGGCCGCGGCTCTGCCGCAGGGTGAACAGGTCGCGCAGCATCCCCGTGACGCAGAACCTCCCCCTCTGCATGACGGCGCCGAGCACCGCTCCGAGGGCGAGACCGGATAGAAGCATGTGGGGTCCTCTCTGTGGAAATGGTGACGTTGGGAACTGGGGCCAGAGAGTACACCCGCTGAACGTTGCCGTCTAGAATCCTTAGACCTAGTTGTCTATATGGGGCGAATAAAAATAAACCCCGCCGAAGCGGGGTCGAGGGTGTCGCGCCGACTAGCGGTTGATGCGCGTGGTCGGGTGCACGTAGCCGATCTCCTCGTAGGGGCGCGGCAGGACGAGGTCGTCGCCGAAGGGGCTCGAAGCGCCCGCGAGGGTGGACGTGATCTCGGTGACGGGGTGACCGGTGGGGGTGTGCTCGGGCCACGCCGGGTTCGCGCGACCAATCTTCTCAACGTCTTTAGCCATACCTCGTATTCTTTCATGCCGCGGTCAAAAACGCACGTAAAATACCCCCATAATGCATGACATCACCTCAGCGCTCGCCGCAATGTCGGACGAGGAGCTCCGCAGGCTTATCGACGCCCGACCAGACGCCACCTTCCCCACCCCGCCCTCGCTGGCATCCCTGGCCACCCGGCTGAGCCTGCCGGCCTCGGTCGCCCGGGCGGTGCGCCGCCTCAACGCCGCGGAGATCGCCGTGCTGGAAACCCTGGGCGACCTCGGCGCCGAGCTCGAGCCGGTCCCCGCGGACCGGCTCGCCGACCTGCCCCTGGACGTGGCTGCGGGCGTCGAGAAGCTCCGCGCGGCGGCGCTGATCTTCGGTCCGGATGACGCGCTGCGGGTCTCCCCCGGCGCGCTGAGCGGTCTGCCCGCGGGCTGGCGGATCCTCGACCCCGCCCCAGACGGCCTCGCGGAGAAGCTGGCGGCGCTGGGAGAGCGCGAGCGCCGGGTCCTCGAGACCCTCGCCGCCTCCGGCGGGGTGGGCACCACCCGCGCCACTGAGGGGGCGGTCGCCCGCCTCGTCGAGCTGGGCCTGCTCGTGCGCGTTGACGAGTCGACCGTCCGCCTGCCCCGACCCGTCCGCGAGGCGCTGCGCGGGGGCGAGCCTCGCGTCTACCCAGTGCGGCCCTCGCACATCCCGGCGCGCGACCAGGGCGCGGTTGACGCCTCCGCCACAGCCCAGGGGCTCGACGCGGTGCGGCAGATGCGCCAGCTGTTCACGCTGCTCCTCCAGTCCCCCGTACCCCTGAACAAGGACGGCTCCGTCGGCGTGCGCGCGCTCGCCGCGCTCCGCAAGACCCTGGGGTTCGCGCCGGAGCTGCCGGTCACCGTCGGCGAGGCGGCAGGCCTGATCGGCCGCGGCAGCGTCGACGCAGCCGGGGACGCCGACGTCCTCGCCGCCACGCCCGACGCGCTGACGTGGCTCGACGCGGCGCTGCCCGACCAGTGGGCGATCCTCATCGCCGGGTGGATGGCCTCGCCCTGGCGCTCCGACCTCGGCGAGGCCCACCGCCTGCTGTCCGAGGACACCCACGTGCCCGACGTGCGCGGCGCGCGGACGGCGATCCTGGGCGCCGCCGGCGGGGACCTCATGGCCCGCCTGCTCTACACCGCCCCGCTCACCGCCGCGGGCATGTCCCCCGCCCTCATCGAGGCCGTCTCGGCCGAGGCCCACGCGGTCGGCGCCCTGGCGGACGGGGCGCCCTCCTCGGTCCTTCTCGCGCTGCTCGACGGCGGGGACGCCGCGCAGGCTGCGCGGGAGCTGGTGCCCGCGGAGGTGGACTCCGTCATCCCGCAGGCCGATATGACCATCCTCGCCCCCGGCCCGCTGACCCCCGCGATGGCGCGGATGATCGAGTCCTTCGCGGAGCTCGAGTCCCCCGGCCTGGCCAGCGTGTACCGCGTCAGCGAGGCCTCGGTGCGCCGGGCTCTCGACGCCGGCGGCAGCGCCGAGGAGATCCTTTCATGGCTGGGCACCCACTCCATCGGGGAGGTGCCTCAGGCGCTGAGCTTCCTCGTTACGGACGTGGCCCGCCACCACGGGAGCCTTCGCGCCGGAGCCGTGGCCAGCTACGTGCGCAGCGAGGATGCGGCGCTGCTGGCGGAGGCGGCGGGAAGGGTGGCGTCGCTGAGCGTGCTCGCCCCGACCGTCGCCGTCTCGACCCTGCCGTTGCCCGAGCTCCTCGCGCAGCTGCGCGCCGCCGGGCTGCAGCCCAGCGCCGAGGACTCCTCCGGGGCTGTCCTGCGCATGGCCCCGGAGCCGAAGCTGGTGGCGGCGACGCCCTCGACCCTGCCCCGGGAACGCACCGTCGACGCCGAGCACACCGCGGCCGTTCTGACCGCCCTGCGGTCGGGCGAGGCCGCGGGCGAGGGGGACCACCCGGAGACCGACACCCTCGGCGTCCTGCGGGCGGCGGCGCGCGCCCGGCGGCACGTCAAGCTCGGTTACGTGGACCGTAACGGGCGCGGCCGCACCCTCACGGTCCTGCCCCTCAGCGTGGGCGCGGGGCAGGCGGACGTCGTGGAGGAGTCCAGCGGCAATGTGGTGCGCATCGCGCTGCCTCGGGTGACGGGCGCGGTGCTGGCATAATGGATCCCCATGCTCGACGGCCCGCTCATCGTCCAATCGGATAAGACTGTCCTCCTCGACGTCGCCCACCCGCAGGCGGGCCTGGCGCGGGCGGCGCTCGCGCCCTTCGCGGAGCTGGAGCGCGCCCCCGAGCACGTGCACACCTACCGCATCACCCCGCTGGCGCTGTGGAACGCCCGCGCCGCCGGCTTCGACGCGGAAACCGCCGTCGACGTGCTCGAGCGCTTCTCCCGCTTCCCCGTGCCCCAGGCCCTGCTCGTCGACGTCGCCGAGACGATGGCGCGCTACGGGCGGGTGAGGTTGCTCAAGAGCCCCGCGCACGGGCTCGTCCTGGAGGCCGATGACGCTGCCCTGCTCACCGAGATCACGCGCCACAAGAAGATCCGCCCGCTGCTCGGCCAGGCGATCGACGACACGACGATCGCGGTCCACCCCTCGGAGCGCGGCCGCGTCAAGCAGGAGCTGACCAAGATCGGCTGGCCCGTCGACGACCGCGCCGGCTACGTCGACGGGGAGTCGCACCCCATCGCGCTGGACACCGAGGGCTGGCAGCTGCGCGACTACCAGCAGTACGCCACGGAGTCCTTCTGGGAGGGCGGCTCGGGCGTCGTGGTCCTGCCCTGCGGCGCCGGCAAGACCATCGTCGGGGCCGCGTCGATGGCACAGGCGCAGACCACCACCCTCATCCTCGTCACCAACACGGTCGCCGGCAGGCAGTGGCGCGACGAGCTGCTCCGCCGCACCACGCTGACCCCGGAGGAGATCGGCGAGTACTCGGGTGAGCGCAAGGAGATCCGCCCGGTCACCATCGCCACCTACCAGGTGGTCACCCGAAAGACGAAGGGCGAGTACCGGGCGCTGGAGCTGTTCGACTCGCGTGACTGGGGCCTGATCATCTACGACGAGGTCCACCTCCTTCCCGCACCGGTGTTCCGCATGGCCGCCGACCTGCAGTCGCGGCGCCGCCTCGGGCTCACCGCCACGCTCGTGCGCGAGGACGGCCGGGAGGACGACGTGTTCTCCCTCATCGGGCCGAAGCGCTACGACGCGCCGTGGAAGGAGCTCGAGATGGCGGGCTACATCGCCACCGCCGAGTGCGTCGAGGTGCGCACCACCATGGGCGAGGAGGAGCGCATGGTCTACGCCACCGCGGAAACGCGGGAGCGCTACCGGGTCGCGGCGACGTCCCGGGGCAAGCTCGGTGTCGTCGATAAGCTGCTGGCGAGGCACGAGGGGCAGCAGACGCTGATCATCGGGGCCTACCTCGAGCAGCTGGAGGAGATCGCCGAGCGCACGGGCGCCCCGCTTGTCGACGGCACCACCTCCAACCGGAAGCGCGAGGAGGCCTTCGACAAGTTCCGCCGCGGGGAGATCCGGACGCTCGTGGTGTCGAAGGTGGCGAACTTCTCCATCGACCTGCCCGAGGCCGCCGTCGGCATCCAGGTGTCGGGCACCTTCGGCTCCCGCCAGGAGGAGGCGCAGCGGCTCGGCCGGCTGCTGCGCCCCAAGGCCAACGGCGGCGAGGCGCTGTTCTATACGGTGGTTGCGCGCGACACCCTCGACGCGGAGTACGCGATGCACCGTCAGCGCTTCCTCGCCGAGCAGGGCTACGCCTACCGGCTGGTCGACGCGGCCGACCTATAGAATCGGCCCCATGAGCTCAATGAAGGTGTTCCGCTTCGACGTCGACGAGGATTACGCAAAGCAGCACAACGAGCTGCTGCGCGACACCCGGAATCTGGTGGTCTCCGGCATCGCGCTGTTCGTGCTCTCCCTCCTCGGCGCGGCGCTGGTCTGGTTCCTCGTCGACGCCTCCTCCCCCTGGCACCTCCTCGGCACCCTGGGGCTGGTGCTTTTCGGGGTGATGATGCTCGTCGTCGGCCTGCTCATTCCCCGCTCGGTGGGCACGGCGCAGGAGCTTTACGACGCCCACCCCCTCGCCCCGGCCATCGTCGCCGAGCGCAAGGGCACCGATTTCACCCTGCTAGCCCTAGTCAACACGACCGTAGACCCGGACCAGCCCGCAGTGTGGGCGGTGACCTCGCGCAACGTCCACGCGCTGCCGAACACGGCGGAGGCCGTGGGTACCAAGGTCCCGGTCGCAGCGGTGGGCGGCCAGCGCTCGGTGCACGACAAGGGCCGCTGGCAGGTCATCACCCCGATGCCGATCGCGTGGGGCACCCCGGACCGGGCGGTGGTGGAGACGGCGCGCGACGCCATTCCCCGCGAGCAGTGGCACATTCTGGAGCGGGCCCGCACGCGCCTGGACGAGGTGAAGGCGGCGAAGCACAACCTCCTGCCCGTCGAGAAGTAGCGGGTGTGATCGGGGCTACACTTTTTTGGGCGATATTTCCTAAATTACTTCCCCCAGCAAAGGATTTGGATTAATTTAGTTTCCTAAGCAAAAAGCGACCCGTCGTTCGTGTCTGTTTATCGGTGGCGGGTGCGATGTGAAAGGAAACGGCATTGTCCACAACCACACCCAGGGGAAGGCTCAGCCGCCTTCTCGATTGGCGCCCCGCCAGCGTCCTCGCGCGCATCCTCATCGTCCTCGCCCTCGTCGTCCCGCTGCTCATGTCGGCGACGTTCATGTGGGCCATGTGGGACCCGAGCAAGACCCTGCCCAACGTCCCCCTCGCCATCGTCAACGAGGACAAGGGCGCGGAGAACAACGGCGAGTTCCGCGCGATCGGCGACGAGGTGGTCAAGGGCCTCCTGGAGAAGGACTACCTCAACTTCGAGGAGGTGGACGCCGAGGACGCCCGGCTGGGCCTGACGAAGGGTGACTACCTCTTCGTGGTCACCATCCCCGAGGACTTCTCCGCCCGGGCCGTCTCGCTGATCTCCGACGAGCCCCGCCAGTCCCAGATCCTCATCGACTACAACGACTACGGCGGCACGAACGGCTCGGTCCTCACCGCCGGCCTCATCCCCGAGCTGCAGGCGCAGATCTCCGCGAATATCGCCGAGACCTACGCCACGGAGACTCTGACGGGCATGAACCAGCTTGGCGACGGCATCCGCCGCGCCGCGGACGGCTCCGCACAGATCGACGACGGCCTGGGCCGCCTGCAGGACGGCACCGGCCGCGCCGTCGAGGGCATCGGCAAGCTCGATGACGGTGCCACGCAGCTCAACGCCGGCGCCGCCGAGCTCAGCACCGGCGCGGGCCAGCTCAACGACGGCGCCAAGCGCCTCGAGGGCGGCGCCCACGAGCTCAACAACGGCCTGCTCACTCTCAAGGACGGCACCCGCCAGCTCGGCGACGGCGCCGCCCAGATCGACGGGGGCGTCCAGCAGCTCACCGGAACCCTCATCCCCCTCCTCGAGCAGGTGCAGGGCGTCGTGGGGCAGGTCCGACCGGTCGTCGACACGCTCTACGCCGTCGGCATGACCGAGCAGGCCGACAAGCTGAACAGCTCCATCTCCAAGCTCGACCCCGCCAACGAGACCAACATGGTCGCGCAGCTGAACAAGCTCCGCGACGGCACCGCCCAGCTCAGCTACAACCTCAACAGCCCGGACGCGCCCTACCTCAACGGCGTCAACCGCCTCGTCGACGGCTCCCATCAGCTCGCCAACGGCTCCACGGAGCTGCGCTCGGGCACCGACCGCCTCATCGACGGCACCTCCCGCCTCAGCACGGGCGTGGGCCAGCTCAAGGACGGCACGGGCCAGCTTGTCGAGGGCGGCGCGGAGCTCAACAACGGCGTCGGCCAGCTCAAGGACGGCTCGACCGAGCTCTCCGACAAGCTCAAGGAAGGCGCGGAGAGCGCGCCCGTCGTGTCCCGCGTCCCCGACTCCGCCCGCCAGATGGCCGTGCCGATCGTCTTCGAGGAAGCCAACATGCACCCGACGCAGGGGCTTGTCGACGAATCCAACCCGACCGTCAAGAAGATCGAAAGCGGCTTCTCGCTCATCGTGATGCTCATCTTCGGCTACCTGGTCATGGCCGTCCTCTCCGCCCTCCTCCCCCACGTTGTCGGCCGCCGCGCCGAAAGCCGAACCCCCCTCGGCCCGGTCCTGCGCGCCTTCGGGCTGATGTTCCTGATCAACCTCGGCGTCATGGCGGTCTTCACCGCCATCTCGGTCCTCACCGGCTGGCGCCCAGCGAACTGGCTCGCAATGGGCACCGTCATCGCGCTCATCGCCGCGAACGGCGCTGCCATGTACCAGTTCTTCCGCGTCCTCTTCGGCCGCCTCGTCGGCGGGATGTTCTCGGTGGGCTTCTTCGCCCTCGGACTCTTCGTCTTCGGCGGCGTATGGCCCATCTCCACGATCCCCGCCCCACTGCAGTTCTTCCACACGGTCCACCCGATGAGCTACGCCCGCTACGCCTTCATGCGGGCCACGGACGGGCTCTACGACGGCACCTTCTGGACCGCCCTCGCAGTCCTGTTCACCTTCAGCATCGTCGCCCTCGCACTCTCGGTGACGATCTACAACGCGCGCCGCCACGGCGCTGCGGTGGAGCTCGAGGAAGATCGCCGCCTGGGCCGGGAGCCCCGCCTCGGCGAGGAACCGGTCACCTCCGTCACCTACTAGAGATGCACACGCACAAAGGGGCCCTTCCGGGCCCCTTTTTCTATGCAGGTGTGCGGGACGCAGCCCACGCGGATCTGTTCCTCATGGCGACTACTCACCCAGCCAGCCTGGACGCCCCGCGAGCGGTGAAGGCCGGCACCATAGACACGGCCACAGGCCTGGGGTTACGCGCGTCCCATCAAGAAGCCGGCGCGGCGGCAGGTGAGGCCATCGAGGAGTGACTGGACTACCAGCGGCAACGATCGATCCGCCAAGCCTTATCCCCAGATCCCCTGCTTACTCCCCATCCCCCGTTTGACCTCAAGGTTGGCGGGATTCCGCGAACGTGACGTGCGGCGTCGACACAGAGGTGCACAACAGGACAGCGAGACCCGTGGCGTATCAATACTGGGCTTGTCTGTGGTGGGTTGGTAGTGCGGGTACGGCAAAAGCGCCTGTCCCGGGTGGGGTCAGGCGCTTTTGTTTTTGTGAAGTTGTTGGGTCGGCGGTAACTTACTCTCCCACTCCCTCCCGGGGGCAGTACCATCAGCGCGGGCGGGCTTAGCTTCCGGGTTCGGAATGGGTCCGGGCGTTTCCCCGCCGCCATCAACCACCGACACACTTGTTGGGTTGATCATGTTGGGTTCATGTTCAATTATTGTTCTGGCCTCCACACACGCACTGGTTGGTGGTGTGGTGTGTCAGATACTGCATAGTGGACGCGGGCACGATTCTTGGTGCTCATTGTTTGTTGTGTTTGTTGGTGTATTAGTACCGGTCACCTTCGCGCATTGCTGCGTGTCCAGATCCGGCCTATCAACCCCATAGTCTGTGGGGAACCTCAAAAGAAACCTCATCTCAAAACAGGCTTCCCGCTTAGATGCTTTCAGCGGTTATCCCTTCCGTACGTAGCCAACCAGCCGTGCTCCTGGCGGAACAACTGGCACACCAGAGGTACGTCCGTCCCGGTCCTCTCGTACTAGGGACAGCCTTCTTCAAGTTTCAACGCGCGCGGCGGATAGAGACCGAACTGTCTCACGACGTTCTGAACCCAGCTCGCGTGCCGCTTTAATGGGCGAACAGCCCAACCCTTGGGACCTACTCCAGCCCCAGGATGCGACGAGCCGACATCGAGGTGCCAAACCATCCCGTCGATATGGACTCTTGGGGAAGATCAGCCTGTTATCCCCGGGGTACCTTTTATCCGTTGAGCGACACCACATCCACAAGTAGGTGCCGGATCACTAGTCCCGACTTTCGTCCCTGCTCGACTAGTCAGTCTCGCAGTCAAGCTCCCTTGTGCACTTACACTCGCCACCTGATTGCCAACCAGGCTGAGGGAACCTTTGGGCGCCTCCGTTACTCTTTGGGAGGCAACCGCCCCAGTTAAACTACCCACCAGGCACTGTCCCCAACCCAGATCATGGGCCAAGGTTAAGGTATCCACTACGGTCAGAGTGGTATTTCAACAACGACTCCACAACCACTGGCGTGGCCGTATCACAGTCTCCCACCTATCCTACACAAACCGCACCGAACACCAATACCAAGCTATAGTGAAGGTCCCGGGGTCTTTTCGTCCTGCCGCGCGAAACGAGCATCTTTACTCGTACTGCAATTTCACCGGGCCTGTGGTTGAGACAGCAGGGGAGTCGTTACGCCATTCGTGCAGGTCGGAACTTACCCGACAAGGAATTTCGCTACCTTAGGATGGTTATAGTTACCACCGCCGTTTACTGGGGCTTAAATTCTCCGCTTCGGCACAACATGCCTAACAGGTCCTCTTAACCTTCCAGCACCGGGCAGGCGTCAGTCCGTATACATCAACGTAAAAGTCTTCGCACGGACCTGTGTTTTTGATAAACAGTCGCTCCCCTCTATTCTCTGCGACCCCACCACGCTAACCACCGTAAAGATGGCGCACACAGCAGGGTCCCCCTTCTCCCGAAGTTACGGGGGCAATTTGCCGAGTTCCTTAACCACAGTTCACCCGACCGCCTTAGTATTCTCTACCTGACTACCTGTGTCGGTTTCGGGTACGGGCCGTGTACACACTCGCTAGAGGCTTTTCTCGACAGCATAGGATCACCACCATCACCCCACAAAGGGGCTACGCATCACGCCTCACACATAATGAGCCCCGCATTTAACAAGGGCCCGTGCCACACGCTTGCACCGCAATCCATTAAGCGGCGTAGCTACCTTCCTGCGTCACCCCATCACTGACCTACTACGGATCAGGCCCCACACCTCGTCCCACCACACCACTCAAAGAGCAAGTGACAGCAGCACTCGGCGTGGTTAGTATCACCGGTCCAGTCTTGGGCGCGTATACACGGGTACGGGAATATCAACCCGTTGACCATCGACTACGCCTGTCGGCCTCGCCTTAGGACCCGACTCACCCTGGGAAGACGAACTTGACCCAGGAACCCTTAGTCATCCGGCGGATAAGATTCTCACTTATCACTCGTTACTCATGCCTGCATTCTCACTCGCACACAGTCCACAGCCCCTTCCGGTACTGCTTCACCCCATGCACGACGCTCCCCTACCCATAACACATGTTATGCCGCGGCTTCGGCGGTGTACTTGAGCCCCACTGAATTGTCGGCGCGGAACCACTCGACCAGTGAGCTATTACGCACTCTTTCAAGGATGGCTGCTTCTAAGCCAACCTCCTGGCTGTCTTCGCGATCCCACATCCTTTTCCACTTAGTACACCCTTAGGGGCCTTAACCGGCGATCTGGGCTGTTTCCCTCTCGACTATGAAGCTTATCCCCCACAGTCTCACTGCCATGCACCACTTCAACCGGCATTCGGAGTTTGGCTGACATTGCTAAGATGATAGTCCCGCTCAACCAACCAGTAGCTCTACCTCCGGCAAGCTAACATGACGCTGCACCTAAATGCATTTCGGGGAGAACCAGCTATCACGGAGTTTGATTGGCCTTTCACCCCTACCCACAGCTCATCCCCTCAGTTTTCAACCTAAGTGGGTTCGCGCCTCCACAACCTCTTACAGCTGCTTCACACTGGCCATGGGTAGATCACCCCGCTTCGGGTCCAGGACATGCCACTTGCAACACCCCATTAGGATTCGCTTTCGCTACGGCTCCCCCACCAACGGGTTAACCTCGCGACATGCCGCTGACTCGCAGGCTCATTCTTCAAAAGGCACGCCATCACACACACGAGGTGCTCTGACGGATTGTAAGCGCACGGTTTCAGGAACTATTTCACTCCCCTCCCGGGGTACTTTTCACCATTCCCTCACGGTACTATCCACTATCGGTCACACTGAGTATTTAGGCTTACCGGGTGGTCCCGGCAGATTCACAGCAGATTCCACGAGCCCGCTGCTACTCGGGAAACACACAACACACCAACACACGCCTTCACGTACAGGGGCTCTCACCCACTACGGCGCACCATCCCAGGCAACTTCCGCTAACACGCGCTGAATGTGCACAGGCATGACAGTACCTGCAACATGCATCCCCACAACCCCACATGCGCAACCCCTGCCAGGTATCACACACACATGGTTTAGCCTCATCCGCCTTCGCTCGCCACTACTAACGGAATCACAATTGTTTTCTTCTCCTACGGGTACTGAGATGTTTCACTTCCCCGCGTCACCCCCACACAGGCTATGAATTCACCTGCAGGTCACACCACACAACTGGTGCCGGGTTTCCCCATTCGGACATCCTCGGATCAACGCTTTGTTGGCAACTCCCCGAGGCTTAACGCAGCCTCACACGTCCTTCATCGGCTCAGCATACCAAGGCATCCACCGTACGCCCTTAAAAAACACTAACAACACGCACCCACCACAAGGCAGGCACGCACACAAGAATAAAGATGCTCGCGTCCACTATACAGTTCTCACACACCACACCCACACACCAAAAACACACCACACGGACGTGCCCAAGCATGCAGGGCCTAAGGAAACAACACACAAACGCGTATCATCCCAGACACCCGACAGCGCACCAACATACCCGTCCACAAAAGACCACTCGCTTGCAGGCAACAATTGCACACCACACGCACAAAGCACCACACACAATGATGCCGGCATGCCTCCACCCGGATTTCAACAAAAAACGCGGCAGCACCACACACGGGCACTCAACCACACACCCCACAACCGTGGGGCACACAAAAACAAAAACTCCTTAGAAAGGAGGTGATCCAGCCGCACCTTCCGGTACGGCTACCTTGTTACGACTTCGTCCCAATCGCCGATCCCACCTTCGACAGCTCTCTAACGAGTTTGAGCCACTGGCTTCGGGTGTTACCAACTTTCATGACGTGACGGGCGGTGTGTACAAGGCCCGGGAACGTATTCACCGCAGCGTTGCTGATCTGCGATTACTAGCGACTCCGACTTCATGGGGTCGAGTTGCAGACCCCAATCCGAACTACGACCGGCTTTCAGCGATTAGCTCATCCTCACGAACTCGCGCACGCGCTGTACCGACCATTGTAGCATGTGTGAAGCCCTGGACATAAGGGGCATGATGATTTGACGTCATCCCCACCTTCCTCCGAGTTAACCCCGGCAGTCTCTCATGAGTCCCCACCACAACGTGCTGGCAACATAAGACAAGGGTTGCGCTCGTTGCGGGACTTAACCCAACATCTCACGACACGAGCTGACGACAACCATGCACCACCTGTACACCAGCCACAAAGGGAAAGACCATCTCTGGCCCGGTCCGGTGTATGTCAAGCCCAGGTAAGGTTCTTCGCGTTGCATCGAATTAATCCACATGCTCCGCCGCTTGTGCGGGCCCCCGTCAATTCCTTTGAGTTTTAGCCTTGCGGCCGTACTCCCCAGGCGGGGCGCTTAATGCGTTAGCTACGGCACGAACCCCGTGGAAGGGACTCACACCTAGCGCCCACCGTTTACGGCATGGACTACCAGGGTATCTAATCCTGTTCGCTACCCATGCTTTCGCTCCTCAGCGTCAGTTACTGCCCAGAGACCTGCCTTCGCCATCGGTGTTCCTCCTGATATCTGCGCATTTCACCGCTACACCAGGAATTCCAGTCTCCCCTACAGCACTCAAGTTATGCCCGTATCGCCTGCAGTCCCACAGTTAAGCCGTGGACTTACACAAACGACGCGACAAACCACCTACGAGCTCTTTACGCCCAGTAATTCCGGACAACGCTCGCACCCTACGTATTACCGCGGCTGCTGGCACGTAGTTAGCCGGTGCTTCTTATCCAGGTACCGTCACTTACGCTTCGTCCCTGGCGAAAGGAGTTTACAACCCGAAGGCCGTCATCCCCCACGCGGCGTCGCTGCATCAGGCTTGCGCCCATTGTGCAATATTCCCCACTGCTGCCTCCCGTAGGAGTCTGGGCCGTATCTCAGTCCCAATGTGGCCGTACACCCTCTCAGGCCGGCTACCCGTCGACGCCTTGGTAGGCCATTACCCCACCAACAAGCTGATAGGCCGCGAGCTCATCCCATACCGCAAAAGCTTTCCACCACACCACCCACGATGCAGTCCTATCCGGTATTAGACCCAGTTTCCCAAGCTTATCCCGAAGTACAGGGCAGATCACTCACGTGTTACTCACCCGATCGCCACTCCATTACCCTGCAAGCAGGGCCTTTCCGTTCGACTTGCATGTGTTAAGCACGCCGCCAGCGTTCATCCTGAGCCAGGATCAAACTCTCCACAAAAAATGCTTCAGAAGAAACAGGCCGTGAAAAGCCCAAAACCCAACCAAAACAAACCACCACACCCAACACCCACCAAAAAGCAGGCACCAAGCGCGCTGGCAATCCACAAAATTACCGGCCACCCCTCCCCACCCTGACGAGGGAAAAAACAGGGAAAGGCAACCAAAAAAGTATCTGTCACAAACGCGAATCAATCACGCACCATGCAAACACCAACAAAGCCGCGCCCCATCAAATGGTTCAGGCACAACCCACCGGCACACACCCACCACCACAACAGCAGCAGCAAGCACACACAGCACACAACCAACCCACAAACAAAAAAAGTACATTGGCACACTATCGAGTTCTCACACAACACACGCACACCCAACACAACCCAGCAAAAACCAGGCCAGTCAAGCAGCAAGAGATGAATCTACACAACCAGTAACCAAAAGTCAAAATCGAAGTAAACAACAACCCCGACAACCCTCGGAAACCACCGTTATGCACTTAAAACATCCCACTCACCCCAACCGAACCAACCCGGCCGCGGCGACGAGGAGAAACATTAACCCCAACCCACCAACAACACAAACCCGCAGGTGAATGGCGTTAAATCGGCGTCGATAGGCTTAGTGATAGGTCGCGATAGGACCGTGCGGACCCTCGATGACCGTGACCTCCGTGTTGAAGATCTCGGTGAGCAGGTCGTCGCGCATGATCTCGGCGGGCGTGCCGAAGGCGGCGATCTGGCCGTCCTTGGCCGCGCAGATGTAGTCGGCGTATCGCGCGGCAAAGTTGATGTCGTGGAGGACGATGATGATGGTGCGGCCGAGGTCGTGGGCCGCGTCGTAGAGGTGGCGCATCATGTCCACGGAGTGGGCGATGTCGAGGTTGTTCAGCGGCTCGTCGAGAAGCACGTAGTCGGTTTCCTGGCACAGGACCATCGCCACGTACGCGCGCTGCCGCTGCCCGCCCGAGAGCTGGTCGAGGTAGCGGTTCTCCAGCGGCTTGAGGCCGAGGAAGTCGATGTACTTCGAGATGATCTGCTCGTCCTCGGCGTTGAGCCTGCCCCGGGTGTACGGGAAACGGCCGAAGCCGACGAGCTGGCGCACCGTGAGACGGGTGACAAAGTGGTTCTCCTGCCGCAGGATCGAGATGATCTTGGCCAGGTCCTTCGACTTCGTCTCGGTGACGTCCATCTGCGCGATCTCCACCGTGCCGGAGTCCACGGCGAGGAGCCGGCCGATCATGGTCAAGAGCGTCGACTTGCCGGCGCCGTTCGGGCCGACGAGGGCGGTGATGCCGCCGGAGGGGATCTGCAGGTTGACGGGTCCGATGGCGACGTCGTCGCCGTAGTCCTTGCGGACGTCGGTAAGCGTGATCACAAGCGCCCCTTTCTGAGGATGACAACGAGGAAGGTGAGCCCTCCCACCAGCTCGATGATGATGGACACCACGCCCTGCGCGTAGAAGATGTGGTTCATGATGAAGTACGCCCCGCTCAGGATCACGAAGCCCAGGAGGAAGGCCATCGGGAAGATGTAGCGGTGATCGTAGGTGTCCGTGAACAGGTACGCCAGGGTGGCCACGAGGAAGCCGAGGAAGGTCATCGGCCCGACCAGCGCGGTCGACACGGACATGAGGACCGAGACGAGCACGAGGGTGAGAATCGCGTGGGCGCGGTGGCTCACCCCGAGGTTGACGGCCACGTCGCGGCCCAGCGCGAGGATGTTCAGCCGGCGCGAATTGGCGTACATGAGCGCCACCGCCACGAGGACCAGCGGGATCGCCACCGGGTAGTACTGCGGGTCGGCGTTGTTGACGGAGCCGAACATGCGCGCCGTGAGCACGTCGAACTCGCTGGGCGTGAGCATGCGCTGCATGAACGTCGACAGCGAGCCCAGCCCGCCGCCGATGACGATGCCCACGAGCAGCATGGCGTGCATGTTCGAGCTCGAGTCCGCGAGCAGCCACGAGTACAGGATCAGCGAGAGCCCCACCATCAGCACGAGCTGGGCCACGAACATCTCCATCGTGCGGGCGTTGTTCAGCCCCGCCGCGCCGAGGAAGTAGACGGTGGCGGTGTGAATCGCCACGTAGAGGGACTCGAAGCCCATGATGGAGGGCGTGAGGATGCGGTTGTTGGTCACCGTCTGGAAGGCGACGGTGGCCACGGCCTGGCACAGGGCGACGATGAGCATCGCCACCACCGAGTTCATTCGCCGCTGGGCGATGAGCCAGTAGCCGCGGGTGCCGAAGTCCACGGGGTTGTCGTAGCCGATCAGCCCCGCGACAAACAGCGCCGCGAGGACGATGAGGCCGGCCATCGCCAGCCAGTATCGCCTTTTGCTTGTCGACGTCTGAAAAGCGCCGACGTGCCTACGGTTAACGTCCACGGCGCGTCTGCCTCACAATCAGTGCCACGAACACCACGGCGCCCACGACGCCGAGGATGACGGAAACGGGCATCTCGAACGGCGCGATGATCGTCCGCCCGAGCAGGTCGCACACGGTGACGATGCCCACGCCGAGGACGCACACCCAGGGCAGGTTGGAGCGCATGTCGTCGCCGCGCAGCATGCTCACGATGTTGGGCACGATGAGCCCGAGGAAGGGCAGGTTGCCCACCACCACCGTGACCACCCCGGACGCGACGGCGACGAGGCCGGTGCCGACGAGGACGATGCGGCCGTAGTTCAGCCCCACGTTCGTGGCAATGTCCTCCCCCAGCCCGGCGACCGTGAGCTTGTCCGCGTAGAAGAACACCGCGACGACCACCAGGAGCACGACCCACAGCACCTCATACTGCCCCGAGATGACGCTGGTGAAGGAGCCGGCGAACCAGACGCCGAGCGACTGCAGCAGGTTCGTCTGCAGCGCGAAGAACGTGGAGATCGAGCTCACCACCGCCCCCAGCATGATGCCGACGATCGGCACCACCAGGGAGCTGCGCAGCGTGACCCGCCGCAGGAACAGGAAGAAGACCATGGTGCCCACGAAGGCGAAGATGACCGCCACCACCATCCGCACCAGGATGGACGCGTGGGGCGCGAACACCAGCGTGGTAAGCAAACCCAGGCCGGCCCACTCCGTGGTGCCCGTCGTCGTCGGCTCCACGAAGCGGTTCTGCGTGAGCATCTGCATGATCAGACCGCTCATCGCCATCGCCGCACCCGCCAGCACGAGCGCGATGGTGCGGGGCACGCGCGTGGCGCGGAACATCTCCCAGCCGTCGGCGCTGCGCCAGATGTCGTACTGACCCACGAAGAGCGAGACGACCAGAAGGGCTGCGACAGCACCAACACCCGCCAGAAGCTTCCAGCTCAGAAGCGCGCGGAGCGATGTTCGGGCCATACTCGGGGCTCCTTCCCTTTTCAGTACACGCACCCAGTTGCCGTGGCTGCAATTACACCACAGTTGAGTTTCCTAAATACGCCCGGGGTGTGCATGGTGCGCGCCCGCCCCGGTGGCTGAATCGGGGCGGGCGCAAGATTTCGTACGTAGCTTTCCCGCTACCCCTGCTTCGCGGCCTCGAAGGAGTCGGCGAGCTCGTTGAGGATCTCGGTGTAGGTGATGATCGACTCGTTGGTGTAGGTGTCAGCCGGGGCGACGTAGACGTGGCCCTCCTTCACCGCGGTGACGTTCTGCAGCGGGGCGGCGTCGGCGATGACCTGCTTGGCGGCCGGGGAACCCTCGTCGGAGCGGGTGCCCGCGTCGCGGTCGAGGACGAGGATCCAGTCCGGGTTGGACTGCGCGATGGCCTCGACCGAGATGTCGTCGCCCTGGTGGTCGTCGGAGGAGTTGGAGACCTCGAGGGAGGGCTTCAGGCCGAGCATGTCGAAGATCGGGCCCCAGACGCGGCCGATGCCCGGGGCGACGTAGCCGAGCTCGCCGCCGGAGGCGTTGAGGGCCATGACGGTCTGGTTCGGGTCGTAGGCGGCCTTGGCCCGCTCGATGGCGGCGGTGAAGTCGTCGACAAGCTTCTGCGCCTCCTCCTGCTTGCCGAAGACCTCGCCGAGGGCCTCGGTCTGGCGGATGAGCTCGGCGTCGAGGCTCTCGCCGTCGCGCGGCTCGAAGTCGAGGACGACCGCCTCGGGGACGAGCTTCTCGATCTCCGGGTCGTACTCCTGGAAGCGCTGGCCCGAGACGACGACGTCGGGGTCGGCGGCCACGATGGCCTCGAGGTTGGGCTCGCGGTGGTTGCCGATGTCGATGATGTTCTCGTCGTCGCCGATGCCCGGGATCGTGGTGGGAACGAGGGCGCGGGCGGCGGCGACCGGCTTGATCCCCCACGCGTCGAGGATCTCGAAGGAGCGGTTGTCGAGGGCAACGACCTTCTTCGGCGGGCTCGGGACCTCCTTCGTGCCGGTGTTGTCCTCGACAGTGACGGTGCCGGCGGACTCGGCGGCCTGGCTGCTGCTGGCGGAGGAGGACGAGCTGGCCCCGTCCTCGGCGGTCGAGCAGGCGCCGAGGCCGAGGGCCGTGGCGGCGACAACCGCGACGAGCGCGGTGCGGGCAGAGAATCGGGACATGGGATCCGCTCCTTTGACGTTCGGGAACTTAGGTAAGGGTTACCTTGGAAAAGGTACAAGGCCGCTGAAAGTTAGCCAATCCTTACCCCCGGCCTTTCACGTAATTACAGTACACACGTGTTTCCTAAATGCGGGGCGGGGGTAGCCGGAAACGGCCGCAGCATAAAGGAGAACCCCCGGCCACAACCTTGTGACCGGGGGTTTCGGTGGAGATGCCGGGAATTGAACCCGGGTCCTCCATTACCGCACCAGGGCTTCTCCGTGCGCAGTTCGCGCGACGCCTCTGCTCGGCCCTCCGGATCAGGCGAACATGTCCGGATGACGGGCCCAGTTGGTGTGAGGTGTCCCTTCCGAGCCCCGCCAACAAGGCCGGAAGGCAAGCCCCCTAAGTCGATGCCAGGTACCGGGACGGGGGCGAGCCCGGCCTGACAGACACGCGGTCGCTACTTAGGCAGCGAGGGCGTAGTCACGCTGAGAGTTCTTCTCTGCGTTTATTGTTTGCTGCGACGCTCACGGTGGTCTCCAGCCTGCACCGGCACGCTTCCCCTGGATTGATCAATGGAGTCGAAACCAAAATCATCCCCATTGCGCTACGGCGGGATATGCATTGACCGTAGGAGAGATAACTCTAGCGCCCTACGGGGCGATGCGCAAGAACTCGAGGGTCGCCCCCATCGCGGCGGCGTCGACGGCGAGGCGGGCCGCCCTCGCCACGGCCTCAGCCGGCATCTTCGGCCGCTCGTCCGCGGCGATCATGTCCGTGTCGGTGCGGCCCGGGTGCAGGGAGGTGACGCGGATGCGCCCGGCCTCCTCCAGGCGCAGCGCCTCCGTGAAGCCGCGCAGCGCGAACTTCGTCGCGCAGTAGGCCGTGCCGCCCTCGAAGCCGTGGAAGCCGGCGCCGGAGTTGATGGTGATGAGCAGGCCGTTGGAGCGCCGCAGAGCGGGCAGGAGCGCCCGCGTGAGCTCGATGCCGGCAAAGACGTTGACCTCGAAGGCTTCGCGCCACTGGGCGTCGTCAAGCGATTCGAAGCTCCCCTTCGGGTAGAGCCCGGCGGCGTGGACGAGGACATCGAGTTCCTCGATCCCCGCGGCGGCCTCGCGGATCGCTGCCGGGTCGCGGAGGTCAACCTCGAAGGGCTCGGCCGAGCCAAGCTTGGCGACGACCCCGCTGGCGTCCCCGCTCGCACCCGCGTAAACGTGGTGATCCCTGCCCAGCTCCTCGGCGATGGCCCGGCCGATGCCGCGCGATGCGCCGGTGACGAGTGCCTTTCTCATGCCTTGATCCCCTTGAACTTCCTGCCCAGGTCGCGGGCGATCTCGCGGTCCTCCGTGCGGCGCTTGATCGCCTGGCGCTTGTCGTAGTCCTGCTTGCCCTGCGCCAGACCGAGCTCGACCTTCGCCTTGCCCTCTTTGAGGTAGAGCGACAGGGGAACCAGGGTGCGGTTGCCGTCCTTGATCTTGCCCTCGAGCGAGTCGATCTCGCGGCGGTGCAGCAGCAGCTTCCGGGTGCGCCGCGGGCTGTGGTTCGTCCACGAGCCCCGCGAATACTCCGGGATGTGCAGGTTGCGCAGCCACACCTCGCCGTTGTCGATCGTGGCGAAGGCCTGGACCAGGCTGGCCCGGCCCTCGCGCAGCGACTTGATCTCGGTGCCCACGAGAGCGATGCCCGTCTCGTAGGTGTCCAGGATCGTGTAGTCATGCCGCGCCTTGCGGTTCGACGCGATCACGTCGCCGGGGGTCTGCTTCTTCTTTTTCTTGGCCATAACCCCTCACAGTCTACCCGGGGCGTCCAGCGGGCTACTTGCGCACGTAGCTGCGCAGTGCCACCTGCGCCGCCAGCCCACCCAGCACGACCGCCGCGAGGGTGACCAGCGGCATCACCGTCCAGACGTTCGAGTCGGGCACGCGGGCCACGAGCTGCGAGGCGTAGAGGTCCCCCAGCATCGGGTCGACGAGGAAGCGCTTCGAGGCCCACGCCACGATGGTGCCGACCACACCGCCGATGAGCACCGAGATAACCGCCTCGAGCACGAACGGGGCCTGGGTGAACCAGCGCGAGGCGCCGACCATGCGCATGATGCCGATCTGTTCGCGGCGGTTGAACGCCGCCAGCTGCACCATGTTGGCGATGAGGAACACCGCCGCCACCGCCTGCGCCGCCGCGACGAGGAACGCCACGTTGCGGAAGGTGTCCATGGTGTGGGCCGCCTGGCGCACGGTGTCGGCCTGGTCGGTGACGACGGCGACCTGCGGCATGTCGCGGATGGCGTCGATGGGCGCGGTGTCCGCGGGGTCCTTCAGCCGCACGTGCAGCGCCGCCGGCAGGGCGTCGGGGCTCGTCTCGCGGACCAGCTCTGGCTCGGTGTCCTGGAACAGCTCGACGAAGCGCTCGTAGGACTGCTCGCGGGAGCGGAACGTCACCTGCTCCACGCGGTCGTCGCCCTGCAGGGTGTCGCGGACCTCCCTGCACTCCGCCGAGGAGCAGTCCTTGTCGGAGGAGGAGATGGCCTCGTCGAGTTCGACCATCACCTCGACGCGGTCCAGGTACAGGTCCTTCGTCTCGGCGGTCGCCTGCGAGATCATGATGCCGGCGCCCACGAGCACCAGCGACAGCGCCGTGGTGATGATCAGCGCGATGGTCATGGTGATGTTGCGCCCCAGGCCGCGCAGGCCCTCGCGCACGATGAAACCCCAGTTCATTAGCGGCCCTCCGTTCCGTACACGCCGTGCTTGTCGTCGCGCACCAGCTTGCCCAGGTGCAGTTCCATCACGCGCTGGCGCATGTCGTTGACGGCGCGCGCGTTGTGGGTGGACATCACCACCGTCGAGCCGAGGCGGTTGATGCGGGCCAGAAGCGCCATGATCTCGTCCGCGGTCGCGGGGTCCAGGTTGCCTGTCGGCTCGTCGGCAAGCACGAGCGGGGGGCGGTCGACGAAGGCGCGCGCGATCGCCACGCGCTGCTGCTCGCCGCCCGACAGCTCGTTGGGCATGCGGTTCGCCTTCGCGTCCAGGCCGACAAGCTCGAGCGCCTCGGGCACGAGCTTGGCGATCTTCGCCTTCGACTTGCCCGTCACCTCGAGCGCAAACGCGACGTTGTCGTAGACGTTGAGCTTGGGCAGCAGGCGGAAGTCCTGGAACACGTAGCCGATGGACTGCCGCAGCGCGTTGACCTCGCGGCCCTTCAGGGCGTTGACGTGGAAGTCGTTGAAGTAGATGTCCCCGCTGGAGACGTTCTCCTCGCGGATCATCAGCTGCAGGAAAGTCGACTTGCCCGAGCCCGAGGGTCCGATGAGGAAGACGAACTCGCCGTCGGCGATCTCGAAGGAGACGTGGTCGAGCGCGGGGCGGGTCGAGGTCGGGTAGATCTTGGTGACGTCCGAGAATCTAATCACCCGCCCCACCCTACCTGTTACTGGTGTGACAGAAAACTACTCACTTTCGGCCATCCGCCAGCGGATGCCCGACTCCAGGAACCCGTCGATGTCCCCGTCGAGCACCTTCTGCGGGTCCCCCACCTCGTAGTTCGTGCGCAGGTCCTTCACCATCTGGTACGGGTGCAGCACATAGGAGCGCATCTGGTTTCCCCAGGAGGCGTTGCCGCCCGCGCCGAGCGCGTCCATCTCCGCCTTCTCCTCCTGGCGCTTGCGCTCCAGCAGCTTCGACTGCAGCACGTTGAGTGCCGAGGCCTTGTTCTGGATCTGCGACTTCTCGTTCTGGCACGTCACCACGATGCCCGTCGGGATGTGGGTGATGCGCACTGCCGAGTCGGTGGTGTTCACCGACTGCCCGCCCGGGCCGGAGGAACGGTAGACGTCGACGCGGATCTCCGAGTCGGGGATGTCGATGTGGTCGGTCTGCTCCACCACCGGCAGCACCTCCACCTCGGCGAACGACGTCTGACGCCGCCCCTGGTTGTCGAAGGGCGAGATGCGCACCAGCCGGTGCGCGCCCTGCTCCACCGACAGCTGGCCGTACATGTAGTCCCCGTGCACCACGAAGGTCGCGGACTTGATGCCTGCCTCCTCCGCGTAGGAGATGTCGTAGACGTCGACCTTGTGGCCGTTCTTCTCCGCCCAGCGCACGTACATGCGCATGAGCATCTCGGCCCAGTCGGCGGCGTCGACCCCGCCGGCGCCCGAGCGGATGTTCACCACGGCCTCGCGCTCGTCGTACTCGCCGGAGAGCATGGTCTGCACCTCCAGGGAGGAAACGGCCTCCTCGAGGGCGGCGAGCTCCTCGTCGGCGAGCGAGGCGTCGCCCTCCTCCTCCGCCAGCTCGTACATCACCGGCAGGTCGTCGACCCGCCCGCGCAGGGACGAGACCTTGCGCAGGCGCGCCTGGACGTTGGACAGCTCGGTGGTGACCTTCTGCCCGTGCTCGGGGTCGTCCCACAGGGAGGGGTCACCCGCCTGCTGCTCCAGCTCGCGCGCGCGTGCCCCGAGCTCGTCGAGATCCATCACCTTCTCGATGGTCGTGAGCGTGGAATCGAGGTCCTGGATGCGCGAAGAGGTCTCGGGATGCATAAGGCCCCACTTTAGCGGAGCGCCCATAATGGGAAGCATGCCAACCACCGAAGAGTTCATCGAAGCCCACCGAACGTCAGATGACGCAGAGCTTGCCGACGCCCTCGTCACCCACGCCGGCTCCCTCGCCCTGCGCATGCGCGACGCGGACCCGGGCGGCCTCGACCTGGGTTACAAGACCTCCGTCTCGGACGTCGTCACCGACGCCGACCGCGCCGCCGAGGAGTTCGTGGCCGCCGCGCTGGCGCGGCTGCGCCCCGCCGACGGGATCCTCGGCGAGGAAGGCGCCGCGAAGGACTCGCAGTCCGGGCGGGTCTGGGTCATCGACCCCGTCGACGGCACCTTCAACTTCTCCCAGGGCTCCGACTACTTCTGCTCCGCGCTCGCCCTGACCGAGGGCGACGAGACCCTCGTCGGCGCCGTGCACCGCCCGGCCACGGCCACCACCTGGCTCGCGGCCGGCGGGAGGGCGACGCGCAACGGCGTCGAGCTGGGGCGGCTGGAGGAGGCGTCGTTAGGCGAGAAAGCTCTGGTCACCTACCTCCACCCCACTTTCTTGCGCGACGACGAGATCCGCGGGGCGTGGCTGCGCGCGGCGCGCGACGCGGCGACCCTGCGCATGCTCGGCGCGGGCTCCGTCGACCTTGCCTCCATCGCCTCCGGGCAGTTCGGCGGCTGGCTTCAGCACAGCGTCGCCGACTGGGACTGGCTGCCGGGCAAGGCGCTCATCGAGGCCGCCGGCGGATCCGCCGTCAAGGTCGACGCTGGGGGCGTGACCTGGTGCGTCGCCGGAAACCGGCGGATCGTGGAGGAGATAACGGCTAGGCTTGACGGACATGTCTGATACCCCCAGTTACGCCGACGACCTCGCCCTGGCCCTCGAGCTGGCCGATATCGCGGACGCGATCACGCTCGACCGTTTCGAGGCCGCGGACCTCACCGTCGAATCGAAACCCGACATGACGCCGGTCTCCGACGCCGACCTCGCCGTCGAGGAGGCGCTGCGGGCACGGCTGGCCGAGGCGCGCCCGAGCGACGCCGTGCTCGGCGAGGAATTTGGCGGGGACGCCACCTTCGAGGGGCGCCAGTGGGTCATCGATCCCATCGACGGCACCAAAAACTTCGTGCGCGGCGTTCCCGTCTACGCCACCCTCATTGCGCTGCTGGTCGACGGTACCCCCGTCGTCGGCGTCGTCTCCGCCCCCGCCCTGGCCCGGCGCTGGTACGCCTCCGCCGGGTCGGGAGCGTGGCGCACCTTCAACGGCGGGGCGCTGAAACGCCTGGAGGTCTCCGCCGTCTCCGAGCTCGCCGACGCCTCGCTGTCCATGTCCTCCCTCGAGGGCTGGGCGGAGCGCGACCTGCGCGACAACTTCATCGGCCTGACCGAGAAGACGTGGCGCCTGCGCGGCTACGGCGACTTCCTCTCCTACTGCTTCGTCGCCGAGGGCGCCGTGGACATCGCCGCCGAGCCCGAGGTCTCGCTCTGGGATCTCGCCGCCCTGTCCGTCCTGGTCACCGAGGCGGGCGGACGGTTCACCTCCCTGGCCGGGGAGGACGGCCCGCACGGCGGCGACGCGGTGGCCACGAACGGCCGGCTTCACGACGCCACCCTCACCGCCCTTAAGGGAGCCTGAACCCCCGTCCGGGCTCGGACTTGCCGTCCATGTCCGTGAGCACCGTGTCCATGCGCGTGCTCAGCGTCGGCGTGTGCAGCGCACCCTGCAGCGGGCTGTAGCAGGGCACGTTCGCGCCCGGGGGCAGCACCCCGCCCGTGACCAGGCCGACGACCCGGTCGCCCGCGACCAGCGGGGCCCCGGAATCGCCGTACATCGCGCACACCTGGCTGATGTTGTCGCGCCCGTAGTCGTAGAAGGTCATCCCGCAGGTGCGCCCCGAGGCGACGCCCTCCTTGCACACCACATCGCCCGGCGCGGCGGGCTCCCCGCCCAGGGAATTGACGGTGACCCCGTTGTAAGAGCGGCTGACCTCCGTGTTCGAGCCGAGCTCGATGACCGAGTAGTCCAGGTCCGGGTTGGTGGAGACCACCGTGCCGGACACGCCGAGCTGCGGCGAGTCCGCCGAGGCGACCGGGGTGCCGGGCTCGCCGCAGTGCCCTGCGGTCAGGGCGATCTTGCGCCCGGCCTCGTCGTAGCCCGCGACCGCCACGGTGCACATGCTCCCTCCCACGTAGACCGGGGTACCGGGACCGTAGAGGGAGGCTCCCTGCTCCTTGGCGGCGTCGGACTCCGCGGGGATGCGCGGGGCGTCGTGGTAGGAGCCGGGGACGCGGTGCAGGACCTCGTCGGCGAAGGGCTTGCCGGCCAGGACCTTCGAGGCGGGGTCGGAGGCCCACACGTAGTTCGGGTCGACGTAGTCGGGGTCCGCGTTGTCGCCCGGCTGCAGGCCCAGCGGCTCCGGGTTGGTGCCGGGGACGTCGAAGCCCTCCGGCTCGCCGAGAGCACCGACACGCTGGGCAACTTGGGCGACCTGGGCAACTTGGGCATCGACCTGCTGCTGGGCGCGCGAGGTGGCGTCGTCAAGCAGCTGCCTCACATCGGGCACCTCCTGACCGTGCGCGGCGGGGGCTCCAGCCCCGGCGGCGAGGACAGTGGCAAGAAGCAGCGCGAGGCTGCGCCCGTGGAAACGGCGAGGCATGTGGTGCTTTCCCTTCGGCTCGGAGGTGCTCAATGGTGAACCCTTTTCACTCTGCCAAACACGCGCAACTTTGTCCCCCTTTCGCGGCCGCCTTTTCCACCCCCGCCCCACCCGCCGGCGGCTGTTAATGTTGCCGCGTGGAAACAATCGCCCGGCCCAAGCCCAGACTCATCGTCCCCGACCTCGCCCGCGGCCTCGCGCTTCTCGGCATCGCCGCCGCCAACGTCACCCAGGCGTGGATCATGAACCCCGCGAGCGAACCCGGCCAACCCGGTTGGACCCTCGGCGGGGTGCGCCCGGGCGAGAGCGCGGACGAGGTACTCGCGGTGTTCGCGGCGCTCTTCGTGCACGTGCGCGGCCTGCCCATGTTCTCCACGCTGCTCGGCTTCGGCATTGGCCTCATCGTGGCCAGCCTCCACCGGAAGGGCTACCCCGTCGCCCGGGCCCGCGCGGTGCTCGTGCGGCGCTACCTCGTCCTCGCCGCCTTCGGCCTGGCCCACACCTTCCTGCTCTTCTACGGCGACATCATGACCATGTACGGCGTCATCGGCGCACTCGTCGCTCTCATGATCACCCTGAAATCGAAAGCGCTGCGCATCATCGCCTACTCGACACTCCTCTTTTCCGTGCTGCTCACCATCCTCGGCGCGGTGGGCATCTATTACATGGGGGTCGAGGAGGCGGGCCTCGGCCTCCAGATCGCCCCACCCACAGCGGAGCTCACCGACCCGCTCACCTACCTCCGGGAGAACGCCGCCGCCGGCTCAACGGCGCTGAGCGGCCTGCCGCTCGGGGTCCTCTCGCTCGGCGGGCTCGTCCTGCTCGGCTTCGTCTGGGCGCGCGAGGGCTACCTCGTCGACGTGGACAGGCACCGCCGCGTCCTCGTCACCTGGGTGTGCGTCGCCGCCGCGGTGGTCCTCCTCATTGGCCTGCCCCTCGGCCTGGCCGCCATCGGCGTGATCGACCCGGCGCTCGAGGCGCCCCTGTACGTGGCGAACACCGGGCTGGGTGCCTTCACCGGCCCCGGCATCCTGGCCGGGCTGGCGCTTTTGACCAACCCGCTCCAGAAGCGGATGTACCGCCGCTACGAGGAGACCGGGGTGGCCGCACCGCCGGCGTGGACGTACCCCTTCGTGGCGCTGGGCAAGCGTTCCATGACGGGCTACCTCGCCCAGTCCTTCCTCTTCGTCGCGCTGGTCATGCCGTTCACTCTCGGCCTGGCCCAGGACGCGACCATCACCGGCAAGACCGCGGTCGGGGCGCTCGTCTGGCTCATCACCCTCGGCCTCGCCGCCGCCCTTGAGGCAGCGGGCAGGCAGGGCCCGTTCGAGTGGGCGCACCGCCGCCTCTCCTACGGCCCCACCGGACGGATTGAGCCATTCGCGCCCCGAGCCGGGCGCGAGCAGCTACCCTAGATTCTCGACCGAACACGGGCGCCCCACGCCGAGGGGCTGAGACCGCGCTCATGGCCGCGCGGGCACCGTCTGAACCTGCCTGGTTAGCACCAGCGAAGGAAGTTGAAGGAGAATCCTGCATGGACATCTACGAGTCCGAAATCCACCCCAAGCACCGCTACGCGCCGATTGTCAGCGACGGCCTCGAGGTCCCCGAAACCGCGATCGACCTCGACGACTCGCCCACCGGGCCGAACGCGCCGTTTCGCATCTACCGCACCCGCGGCCCCTGGGCCGAGCCGGAGGCCGGGCTGCCGGGCCTGCGCACGGAGTGGATCACCGCCCGCGGCGACGTCGAGGAGTACGCCGGACGCGAGCGCAACCTGCTTGACGACGGCACCCGGGCCGCCAAGCGGGGCGCAGCCAGCGAGGAGTGGCGCGGCGTGAAGCGCGCCCCGCTGCGCGCCCGGGAGGGAAAGCGCGTCACCCAGATGCACTACGCCCGGCGCGGCGAGATCACCCGGGAGATGGAGTTCGTGGCGCTGCGCGAGCACTGTGACGTCGAGAAGGTGCGCGAAGCCGTCGCGAGCGGGCGCGCGATCATCCCCAACAACGTCAACCACCCCGAGAGCGAGCCGATGATCATCGGCAACCAGTTCCTCACCAAGATCAACGCCAACATCGGCAACTCGGCGGTGACCTCCTCCATCCGCGAGGAGGTGGACAAGCTGCGCTGGGCCACCCGCTGGGGCGCGGACACCGTCATGGACCTGTCCACGGGCAACGACATCCACACCACCCGCGAGTGGATCCTGCGCAACTCCCCCGTTCCCATCGGCACCGTGCCAATCTACCAGGCGCTGGAGAAGGTCAACGGCATCGCCGAGGAGCTCACCTGGGAGATCTTCCGCGACACCGTCATCGAGCAGGCCGAGCAGGGCGTGGACTACATGACCGTCCACGCCGGGGTCCGCCTGCCGTTCGTGCCGCTGACCTCCAAGCGCGTCACCGGCATCGTCTCGCGCGGCGGATCCATCATGGCCGGCTGGTGCCTCGCCCACCACAAGGAGTCCTTCCTCTACGAGAACTTCGACGAGCTCTGCGAGATCTTCGCCGCCTACGACGTCTCCTTCTCCCTCGGCGACGGCCTGCGCCCCGGCTCCATCGCCGACGCCAACGACACTGCCCAGTTCGCCGAGCTCAAGACCATCGGCGAGCTGTGCAAGCGCGCCTGGGACCACGACGTCCAGGTGATGATCGAGGGCCCCGGCCACGTGCCGCTGAACAAGATCCAGGTCAACAACGAGAAGGAAGAGGAGTGGTGCGGCGGCGCACCCTTCTACACCCTCGGCCCCTTGGTCACCGACATCGCGCCGGGCTACGACCACATCACCTCCGCCATCGGCGCCGCCCACATCGCCGCCGGCGGCACCGCCATGCTCTGCTACGTCACCCCGAAGGAGCACCTCGGCCTGCCCAACAAGGACGACGTGAAGACGGGCGTGATCACCTACAAGCTCGCCGCCCACGCCGCCGACGTGGCGAAGGGCCACCCCGGCGCACACGAGTGGGACGACGCGATGAGCAAGGCCCGCTTCGAGTTCCGCTGGCACGACCAGTTCGCGCTCTCCCTCGACCCCGACACCGCGCAGGCCTACCACGACGAGACCCTGCCCGCGGAGCCGGCGAAGACGGCGCACTTCTGCTCCATGTGCGGCCCGAAGTTCTGCTCCATGCGCATCAGCCAGGACATCCGCGACGAGTTCGGCGACTCCCTCGACGAGGCGCTGGCCGACGAGCACGCCTCCATCGTTGCCGACCTCGGCATGCCCAGCCTGAAGCCGGGTTTGTCCAGCCGGGAGGGCGAGGCGAAGATGGCCGAGGAGTTCCGCGACCACGGTTCCCAGGTCTACCTGCCCGAGGGCGCGAACTCCTAGGGTCCGCGCGAGAAAGTTCCTACACTGGCCGGTATGAGTAAGGACACACACCCGGAAAAGACCGCCGGCGGGCCGAGCGTCAAGGACGGCGAGCTCTACGAGAAGCTGCGCGAGGAGGGCAACTCGAAGTCCAAGGCGGCGGCCATCGCCAACCAGGCCGCCAAAACCTCCCGCTCGGCGGTGGGCAAAAAGGGCGGCAAGGCCGGCTCCTACGAGGACTGGACGCGCGACGAGCTCTACGAGCGCGCCAAAGAGCTCGGCATCGAGGGCCGCTCGGACATGAACAAGGACGAGCTGATCGAAGTGCTGCGCGATGGCCAGTAGGGCGCTTGACCTGCGCTGCTACTTCGTCACGGGCGCGGGCAGTGACGTCGTCAGGCGGGCGCGCGAGGCCGCGCTCGGCGGCGCGGGGATGATCCAGGTGCGCAGCAAGCCGATCTCGGCGCGCGAACTCTACGAGCTGGGCCGCGAGGTCGCGCTCGCGGTGCGGGAGGCCAACCCTGAAACGCGCGTGCTTATCGACGACCGCGTCGACGTCGCCCTCGCCCTGCGCGAGTACGGGGTGGCGGGCGTCCACGTCGGCCAGGACGACCTGGACGTGCGCGTCGTGCGCGAGCTGCTCGGCCCGGAGGCAATCATCGGCCTGACCACCGGCACCCTCGAGCTGGTGGAGAAGGCCAACGAGGTCGCCGAGGTCATCGACTACATCGGCGCCGGCCCCTTCCGCGCCACCCCGACGAAGGACTCCGGGCGCCCGCTTCTCGGGCTGACGGGTTACCCCGAGCTCGTCCGCGCCTCGGCGGTCCCGGTGGTGGCCATCGGTGACATCACCGCCGAGGACGCCGCCGACCTCGCCCGCACGGGCGTGGACGGGCTGGCCATCGTGCGCGCCATCATGAATGCGCCGGACGCAACGGCCTACGTTCGGCACACGATTTCCGAATTTGAGCGGGGCAGAAACTGTTAAATAGAACACATGAGTAGCCGTAGGGTCTTCGCCAGCGTCGTCGTCTTCCTGGTCACCGCCGGCTGGGCGGCCAACCACTTCGCCTCCGTGCTCGTGGTGCTGCGCGAGCAGCTGCACCTCTCCCAGCTGCTGGTCAACGGGGCCTACGGCATCTACGCGCTCGGGCTGCTCCCCTCGCTTCTCGCCGGAGGCGCGCTGGCGGACCGCTTCGGTGGCCGGCCCATCGTCATCGTGGGCAGCCTCGCGGCGGCGCTCGGCAACCTCGTCCTCATGATCTTCCACGGCCCGGCCGGGCTGATGGTGGGCCGGCTCATCGTCGGGCTCGGCGTGGGCCTGGTCATCAGCCCCGGCACCGCCTGGGCGGCGCGGCTGCGCGGGGCGAGCGGCGCGACGGTGGCGGGCATCGTCCTGACCTCCGGCTTCGCACTCGGGCCGGTGATCTCGGGCGTGGCCGCCTACACCTTCACCCCGGTGTGGGTGCCCTTCGCGCTGACCATCGTCGCCTCGCTCGCGGCCATCGCCTTCTCCGCCGCCGCCGGCGACCTGCCGCGCGCCCGGATGGTGGCGGAGCAGCAGGAGACGCAGACGCGCCTGGAGCCGGGGGCGTCGGCAGTCAAGGCCCTGGCAACCGCGGTGCCCGTGGCGGTGTGGGTCTTCGCTGCCATCACCACCTCGCTCGTCGGCCTCGCCGCGCGGGTCGCCGAGTACTTCACCACGGGCGTCTTCCTGCCCGGCATCGCCGCCGTGGTCGGCTTCGGCACCGGCCTGGTCATGCAGGCGCTCGGCCGGCGCTTCAACTGGGGCCCGTACTCGGGCGTGGCGGGGATCGCGCTGGCCGCCGCAGGGTTCCTCGTGGTCGGCCTCGGCGGGGCGCCCCCGCCGCTGGCGCTGTTCTTCTTCTCCACGGTGCTGCTCGGCGGGGCATACGGCCTGTGCCTGCGCGACGGGCTTCTCGACGTCAACGCATACGCCCCTCCCTCGCACCGCGGCCGCGTCCTCGGCGCCTACTACGCGGCCACCTACATCGGCTTCAGCCTGCCGCCGCTGATCCAGTGGCTCGAGCCGCGCGTGGGGCCCTCGCTGCCGTTTTTCGTGCTCGCCGGCCTCGCCGCCTGCGCCGTCGCGCTGCGCACCCGGCAGATCCGCTCCGGTTACCTGGGGCGCCGCTAGGGTGGGCACGATGATCGAATTCTCCACGCTGGAGCAGCTCAGCGCGCCGCAGGCCTACGAGCTGTTCCGCCTGCGCGTCGACGTCTTCGTCGCCGAGCAGGACTGCCCCTACAACGAGCTGGACGACACGGACGCGCACCCCGAGACCCGCCACGTGCTCGCGCGCGGCGGCGAGGGGAGGCTGCTCGGCTGCGCCCGGGTCTTCCCCACCGCTGAAGGCTCGTGCTTCGGCCGCTTCGTCGTCGCCCCCGAGGCGCGCGGCACGGGCCTGGGCGCCGAGATCCTGGCCCGCAGCATCGAGTACACGCGGCGCTGGGAGGGCGACCTCGTCATCGAGGCGCAGGCCGGCCTCGTGGGCTACTACTCCGGGTTCGGCTTCGTGGCGGAGGGCGAGGAGTTCCTGGACACCGGCATCGCCCACCGCCGGATGAGGCTGCGGCGCGGGCTAGACTGAACCGCGTTATGGAACACCTCACCTCCCTCGACGTCGGGGTCGTGGGCGCGGGCATCATCGGCCTGGCCACGGCGCTGACCCTGGCCGACCGGGGCCACCGCGTCACGGTCTTCGATCCGGCCCCCGCCTCGGGCGCCTCGCACCACGCGGGCGGGATGCTCGCCCCGACCGCCGAGGTGGTGTACAAGCAGGACCCGCTCTTCCCGCTCATGGCGCGCGCGGCCGAGTGGTACCCGGAGCTCATCTCCCTGACCAACGCGTACAGCGAGCTGCCCACCGGCCACCGCACGGAGGGCACGCTCGTGGTGGCGCGCGACCGTGCCGACCGCACCCACCTCGACGAGCTGCGCGACTACCAGCACGCGCACGGCATGGTCGTCGAGGCGCTGAGCACCCGGAAGGCCCGGTCCCTCGAGCCGGCCCTGTCCCCGGCCCTGGCCGGGGCGGTGCGCATCGCGGGGGACCACCAGGTCCAGCCCCGCCTGTTCACCCGCGCGCTTTACGACGCCTGCGCCCGCGCCGGGGTGAGCTTCCGCGAGGAGAAGGTCGCGGACGTCGGCGCGGTCGACGCCGACCAGGTGATCATCTGCGCGGGGCTGGGCGCGCGGGAGGTCGGCGGCTGGTTCGAGGGCCCCAACCCGCTCAAGCTGCGCCCCGTCTACGGCGACGTGCTCCAGCTGGGGGTGCCGGAGCACCAGTTCCCGCTGCTCAACCACGTGGTGCGCGGCTTCGTGGAGGACCGCCCCGTCTACCTCATCCCCCGCTCCGACCGCACCCTGACCCTCGGCGCGACCAGCCGGGAGGACGACCGACCCCTCCCCCAGGCGGGCGGGGTGCACCAGCTGCTTCGCGACGCCATCGACGTCGTCCCGGCCATCGACGAGTGCGACGTGCTGGAGTCCACCGCCGGTGCGCGCCCCGGCTCGCCCGACGACCTGCCCTACCTGGGGCGGGTGAGCGAGCGGGTCGTCGTCTCGACGGGGTATTTCCGCCACGGCATCCTGCTCACTTCGGTGGCGGCCCGGTGCGGCGCGGAGCTCGTCGAGAAGCGCCGTCCCTCAATAGACTTGGCCGCGTGCGCGCCGCTGCGCCACGCGTGAGAATGTGGAGGTTCCTGTGAAGATTACGCTCAATGATTCGCCCCGCGAGACCGCTGCGGGCACCGTGGAGGCCCTGGTGGCGGAGGTGCTCGGGGAGGTCCCCGCGGCCGGCACGGCCGTCGCCGTCGACGGCGCCGTCGTGCCCCGCTCCGCCTGGTCCTCGACCGGGCTGGACCAGGGCGCGCGGGTGGACATCCTCACCGCGGTGCAGGGGGGCTAGGCGTGTTGAGGATCGCGGACCGCGAGTTCGAATCGCACCTGATCATGGGCACGGGCGGGGCGAGCTCGATGGACATGCTCGAGCGCGCGCTCGTCGCCTCGGGCACCGAGCTGACCACGGTGGCCATGCGCCGCCACGCGGCGTCGCCGGGGGCGGGCGAGTCGGTCTTCGGGCTGCTGAGCCGTCTCGGCATCGCCGCCCTGCCCAACACGGCGGGCTGCCGCACCGCGCGCGACGCCGTCATCACCGCCCGCCTCGCCCGCGAGGCGCTGGGTACCGAGTGGGTGAAGCTGGAGGTCATCGCCGACGACAGGACGCTGCTGCCCGACGTCGTGGAGACCCTCGACGCCTGCGAGGCGCTCGTCGACGAGGGCTTCACCGTGCTGGCCTACACCTCCGACGACCCGGTGGCCGCGAAGCGCCTGGAGGACGCCGGGGCCAGCGCCGTCATGCCGCTCGGCGCGCCCATCGGCACCGGGCTGGGGGTGCTCAACCCGCACAACATCGAGCTGATCTGCTCGCGCGCCGAGGTGCCCGTGCTCGTCGACGCCGGCGTGGGCACCGCCTCCGACGCCGCCCTGGCGATGGAGCTGGGCTGCGACGGGGTGCTGCTGGCCAGCGCGGTGAACCGCTGCCAGGACCCGGAGGCGATGGCGCGGGCGATGCGCCTGGCCGTGGAGGCGGGTCGGCTGGCGCGCGGTGCGGGGCGGATTCCGCGGCGGGAGCACGCGGTGGCGTCGTCAAGCTTCGAGGGCCTGGCCAGCTGGGCCGACCAGGTTCTCTAGCTGTGGCTCCTCGGGCTCTCCTGGTCGACGACCGTGAACCCCGGGTCGGCGTCCGCGCTCCACTCGTCGTCCACCGCTCCCCCGACGGATAGGTCGCCCTCGACGATGAGGGACTCGGACAGCTTCCACCTGCCCTCCTCCGCGTCGTACTCCAGCTCGGGGCGGTCGACCTCGTTGCCCTCGGCGTCGTAGCCCGGCGCGGGCCTGTTCTCCGCCGCCTCCAGCTTCTCCGCGCTGTCGGTCTTCTCCCACTGGCGGGTGCGCACCCGGCGGCGCGCCGCGGAGTCGTCGTTCATCGCCTTGATCAGCGAGTACATCATGAAGAAGTAGGTGATGAAGAACGGCAGGGCGATGATGATCACCACCTGCTGCAGGGCCTCGATGCCCGTGTCGTTGATGAACAGCAGCGCGGCGGTGACCACGCCGATCGCGAGGACCCAGCCGACCCTGTAGAACGTCGGCGTCTTGTTCTCCTCGCCGGAGGCGAACATGTCCAGCACTATCGCGGCGGAATCCATCGAGGTGACGAAGTAGAGCACGATCACGCCCAGCGCGATCGAGCCCACCACCGCGTACAGCGGGTACTGCGCCAGGAGGGTAAACAGCGCCTGCGGGGTATCGCCCTGCTCCACCACTGGGCCGGTGAGGACGCCGGGGTTCGCCGTCTCGATCTCCGTGGCGGCGCGGCCGAAGATGGAGAACCAGATCATGTCGAAGGCCGTGGGCAGCAGCAGCGTGCCGCCGATGAAGGCGCGCACGGTGCGCCCCTTGGAGATGCGGGCGAAGAACATGCCCACGAACGGCGCCCAGCAGATCGTCCACGCCCAGTAGAAGGCCGTCCACGTGGCGTGCCAGCCGGGGTTGTCGTTGTAGGAGTCGACCCAGAACATCAGCTCGGGCAGCGAGTCGGCGTAGATGCCGAAGGACTCGGTGATCTGCCCGATCAGGCGCAGGGTGGGGCCTGTGAACAGGACGAAGAGCATGAGGAACACCGTCGCGGCGATGTTGAGGTTGGAGAGGATCTTGACGCCCTTGTCCAGCCCGGAGATGACCGAGAGGCAGGCCGCGCCCGTGATGAACAGGATGATGCCCAGCTGCACCGGGGTGATCAGCGGCACGCCCCACATGATGTTCATCCCCGCTGAGATCTGCAGCACGCCCAGGCCGACGGAGACGGCGAGGCCGAAGACGGTGCCGATGATGCCGAGGGCGTCGAGAAGCTTGCCCGGCCACTCGTAGACGCGCTTGCCCAGCAGCGGCGAGAACAGCGAGGACATCCGCGCGGGCATCTTGCGCTTGTAGCTGAAGTAGCCCATGGCCAGCCCGGGCAGGGTGAAGATCACCCACATGTGGATGCCGAAGTGGTAGTAGGTGAACTCGAAGGCCTGGCGGATCGCGCCGCGGCTCATCGGCTCAAGGTCTCCGCGCGGCGGGTTGAAGGCGTGGTGCAGGGGCTCGGCCGCGCCCCAGAACAGCAGCGTCGCGCCCATGCCCGCGGCGAAGAGCATGGCGAACCACACCGGCAGGCTGTACTCGGGCTCGCCGTCGTCCTCGCCGAGGCGCAGGTTGCCGTACTTGGACACGAACACAACGATGAGGAAGACCAGCACCGCGGAGACGCCGCCGATGTAGAACCAGGCGAAGTTGTCCATGAGCGCGCCGGAGATTGCCGAGTACGCCCGGCGCGCGCGGTCGCCGAACGCGACCGTCAGTGTCACGAACGCCGCGATGAACCCCACGGAGGTGTAGAAGATGAGAGGGTCGGATTGCAGGCCCCGCCGTGCGCGGGTGTGGTCGTTCGTCATGGGTGCGCAGTGTAGTTGCTCGGGGTTATAGAGTGGGATTTATGAGTGACCTGTCGCACCTCGGCCTCCCCCGCGACGAGATGGTACGCACCGCCCGGCAGATGAACCTCCCCGGCTTCGGCCCCGCCCAGCAGGCGGCGCTGCACCGCGCACACGTCCTGGTCATCGGCGCCGGCGGGCTGGGCTGCCCGGTGCTGCAGTCGCTGGCGGCCACCGGCGTGGGGCGAATCACGGTCATCGACGACGACACCGTCAGCCTGAGCAACATCCACCGCCAGATCCTCTTCGGGGCCGCCGACGTGGGCCGGCCCAAGGTGGAGGTCGCGGGCGAGCGGCTGCGCGAGCTCCAGCCGGGCGTCGAGCTTGAGCTCCTCGACGCCCGCTTCTCCCCCGCCAACGCCCGCGAGCTGCTCCGCGGCGTCGACGTGCTGGTGGACGGCTCCGACACCTTCGCCACCAAGTTCCTCGCCGCCGACGCCGCCGAGATCACCGGCACGCCGCTGGTCTGGGGCTCGGTGCTGCGCTACCGCGGAGACGTGGCCCTGTGGTGGTCGGGTCCCGGCGCGCCCGCCGAGTCGGCGGGCATGCGCGACCTCTACCCCACCCAGCCGAACCCCGATTCGGTGCCGGACTGCGCGACCGCCGGGGTGCTGGGGGTGACCACCTCCGTCGTCGGCGGGCTGATGGCCACCGAGGTGGTCAAGCACCTCACCGGCGTCGGCGAGTCCCAGGTGGGCAGGCTCCGCATCTACGACGCCCTGGCGGGGAGCATCAGGGCGTTCACCGTGGCGCGCGACCCCGAGCGGACGCTGGTGACCGGCTTCGGCGAGTACGCGCCCGCGGCGTGCGCGGTGCCCGGGGGCGCTGAGGGTGGCGTCGCAAAGCTGCTCTCCCTGCCCTCGATCGACGTGCGCGAGCCCCACGAGAAGCTGCTGCGCGACCTCCCGCGGCCCGGCGTGAGCCTGCCGGTGAGCGCGTGGGAGGACGACCCGCAGCGGGCCCTCGGGGTGCTGGACAACTTCGGCGAGGGCGCCGACGTGCTCGTGTACTGCGCCTCCGGGGTGCGCTCGGCGCGCTTCGTCGAGCGCTTCGGGCCGGAGGCCGCGCGGCGCGGGGTGCGGCTTCACAGCCTGCCCGGCGGGGCGAACGAACACGGAGTAGATGTGGAAGCATGAAATTCCTCGCAGTATCGACAAGCGCCCACCGCTACCAGGAAACCGGCATCCACACCGGGATGTGGCTGAGCGAATACACCCACTTCTACGACACCATCACCAAGGCCGGCCACGACGTCGACCTGGCCAGCATCGCCGGCGGCGCGGTGCCGCTCGACCCCGTCAGCCTCCAGGCCCCCTACATGCTCATGGGCGGGACGAACAAGCGCTACGAGGACGCCGACTTCATGGAGCACCTCGACACCACCCCCGCGCTCGCCGACGTCGTCCTCGACGCCTACGAGGGCATCTACCTCATCGGCGGCCACGGCGCCATGCTCGACTTCGATGACGAGGCCCTCAAGGCGGCGCTCGCCCACTTCGCCTCCGGGGGCAAAATCGTCTCCGCCGTCTGCCACGGCCCCGCCGGGCTTCTCGACGTCCCCCTGCCCGACGGCACCCACCTGCTCGACGGGAAGAAGGTCACCGGGTTCACCTGGACCGAGGAGAAGCTCGCCCGCCGCTCCTCCGACGTCCCCTTCTCCCTGGAAGAGCGCCTCAGCGCCGAGGCCAGCGAGTTTGTCAAGGCCCGCGTGCCGATGACCAGGCACGTCGTCGTCGACGGCCGCCTCGTCACCGGCCAGAACCCCACCAGCGCCACCGGCGTGGCCGAGGCGGTGCTCGAGCTGCTTTAGGTCTGCTCTGGGGCTGCACCGCGCGGGCGCGTGCTAGGCTTATCCGCGATGAAGGGGAGTAGCTCCTCCGCGCGGCATCCAGCCGCGAGGCAGTGGCAGGTCGACACACTGGCGTCACAGCCCGGCCTGTCAGCTCTCGCGCAGAGAGTGAACGAGACCTTCGGCCCGCACCACGCGGCGCCGGAAGGTCTCTTTTTCTTTGCCCTCCGGCGCCCCCGAACCGGAGGAAAACATTGTCCACCCGCACGCCCGCCCAAGAGCAGAAGCTGCTCGAGCGCTTCATGTGGCTGTCCATCGCCGCCTCGCTGGCCACCATCGCCCTCAAGCTGGCGGCGGCGGCGGTCACCGGCTCCGTCGGCTTTCTCTCCGACGCCATCGAGTCCGTCATCAACGTCGTCGCCGCCGTCGTCGGCCTGTGGGCGCTGAAGATCTCGGCGAAGCCGGCCGACGACAACCACCCCTTCGGCCACGCCAAGGCCGAGTACTTCTCCGCCCAGGTCGAGGGCGCGATGATCTTCGTCGCCTCCATCGCGATCATCTACACCGCGATCGAGCGCATCCTCCACCCCCAGCCGATCGAGCAGGCGGGCATCGGCCTCCTGCTCTCCACGCTCGCCTCGGTGCTCAACCTGGCCGTCGGCGTGGCGCTGATCAAGGCCGGCAAACGCTACCGCTCCGCCACCCTCGACGCCGACGGCCACCACCTCATCACCGACGTGTGGACTACCGTGGGCGTCCTCGTCGGCGTCGCCGTCGTCGCGCTGACCGGCTGGGAGATCCTCGACCCCATCATCGCCCTGGCCGTCGGCGTGAACATCCTCTTCACCGGCTACCGGCTGCTGAAGAACTCCATCCTCGGGCTGCTCTCCCAGGCCCTGCCCGACGAGGAGCTCGAGCTTATCGACGCCTTCCTCGACCGCTTCTCCACCGACACGGGCGTGACCTTCACCAGCGTCCGCACCATCGCCTTCGGCCGCGACCGCCTCATCAACGTGGTCATGCAGGTCCCCGGCGACTGGACCGTCGAGCACTCCCACTCCTACGCCGACATGGTCGAGGAGGGCCTGGCGAAGGAGCTCGGCGGGGCGGAAACCGTCGTGCACATCGAGCCGCTGGGCGTTAAGACTGAGGTCGGGCCGATGTGGGTGTGAGGGCAACCGGCCGGGATCCAGAATGACGAAACCCCCTCTCCTTACCAGAGAGGGGGTTTCAATCTAGTAGCGGGGGCAGGATTCGAACCTACGACCTCTGGGTTATGAGCCCAGCGAGCTACCGAGCTGCTCCACCCCGCGACGGGTGATATTTACTTCACCTGCTGCCGTTTCCCGGCAACGAGAAGTAACTATATCCACCGTCACGCAGAAGGCCAAATCGCCTGGTCGGGGCCGCTACTGGGAGTTCTTGTACGCCTCCACCGCCTTGTCCAGACCGTCGAGCGCCCGGCCGTACTCCTCGAAGGAGCCGTCGCGTGCGCCCTCGAGGTTGCGCAGGGCGTCGTCGATCTGCTTCAGCGCGTCGTCCCGGTTGCCGGAGGCCGCGGGGGTGGCTGGCTGCTCGGCCGGGGTGTCTCCCCCGCCCTCGTTGGCCACCTGGATGTCCTGCGCGGCGTCCGAGTTGATGCCCACCTGGCTCAGCGCCTGCGACACCGTCGGGGCATAGCCCACCTGGCCGCGGTAGAACACGAGCACGCGCAGCAGCTTCGGGAAGGCCGAGGCCTGGTCCTTGCGCTGCGAGTAGATCGGCTCGACGTAGAGGATGTCCCCGCCGCCGACCGGCAGCGTGAGCAGGTTGCCGTTCTTCAGGTCGTTGGAGCCCTGCCACAGGGTGCGGTCGCGGGCCACCTGGTCCGAGGACATGAGCGCGTCCTGGGCCTGCTTCGGGCCCTGGGTCTGGGTGTTGGTGGGCAGGACGCGCACCGTGATCTTGCCGTAGTTGTCAGGGTCGGAGGACACGGACATGTGGGCGGAGAGGAACTCGCGGTTGAGGCCGCGGAACGGGGTGATCAGCTGGAAGGACGGCTTCTTCGTCTCCGGGTCGGCGGCGACGACGTAGTACGGCGGCTGGTTCAGCTCCTGGCGGCCCTCCGGGGCGGTCGGGTCGTTCGGCACGGACCAGAAGGCGTCGTTGTTGAAGAACACGCCGGGGTCATCGACGTGGTAGCGGGCCAGCAGCTCTCGCTGAACCTTGAACAGGTCCTCCGGGTAACGCAGGTGCTCGCGCAGGTCGTCGGAGATCTCCGAGGCGGGGCGCACGGTGTCCGGGAAGACCTTCATCCAGGCCTGCAGGACGGGGTCGGACTCGTCGAAGGCGTAGAGGTCGACGCTGCCGTCGTAGGCGTCGACGGTCGCCTTGACCGAGTTGCGGATGTAGCCCAGGTTCTTGTTCACGAGGCGCTGGGTGGTCCCGTCGGGGTTCAGCGCGTCCTGCGTCGTGTCCGTCAGCGAGGTGCGGGTCGAGTACGGCAGGTCGGACAGGGTGGTGTAGCCGTCCACGACCCACTTCACGCGGCCGTCGACGACGGCCGGGTACGTCTTGGAGTCGGTGGTCAGCCACGGGGCGACCTTGCCCACGCGCTCGCGCGGGTCGCGGTCGTAGAGGATCTTCGACTCGGAGCCCACGCGGTCGGACAGGAGCATGTTGAGCTCCTGGTATTTCATGGCGTAGGCAGCGCGGTTGACCCAGTTGCCCACGTTGACGCCGCCCTCACCCGAGTAGGTGTAGGTGGAGGTGTCGGTGTCGTACTCGACCGGGCCCTGGCCGTTGTCGCCGACGATGGCGTAGTCCAGGTTGTCCTCGGCGCTGGCGATCACCGGGCCGTAGTAGATGCGCGGCTCGTCGACGCGGATGCCCAGCTGCTCCGCATCGTCGCTGGCCTGTGCCTGGGCGTTGGCCTGCAGGTCGGAGACGGTGAAGATGGGCAGGCCGCCGCGGGTCGAGCCCGCGTCCTGCGCGGCCTCGTCGACCGTGTTCGCCTGCGCCGCCACGAAGCCGTTGCCGTGGGTGTAGACGGTGTGGCGGTTGATCCAGTCGCGCTGGTTCTCACGCAGCGCGTTCGGGTCCAGCTCGCGGGCCGCGACCACGAAGTCGCGCATCTCGCCGTCGACCTCGTAGCGGTCCATGGCGAGCGTCTCCGGGAAGCCGTAGAAGTTGCGCAGCTGCTGGTTCTGGGTGAACGTCGGGGAGATGATGTCCGGGTCGAGCAGGCGAATGTTGCCCAGCGTCGCGGCGTCGCCCGCGACGTCGCTGCCGGAAGCGTCGCCGCCCCAGTTCTCCTCGTAGGTCACTGTGGCGTCGGTAAGCCCGTAAGCTTGGCGCGTCGCCTCGATGTTGCGGCCGATGTACTCGTACTCCTTGGCCTGGCGGTTCGGCTTGACCGAGAACTGCTCGAGCAGCGCCGGCCACACCCCGCCGATGACGAGGGCGGAAAACAGCATGAGCACCGTCGCGAGGACGGGGACGCGGAAGTCCTTGAACACAATCGAGGCGAAAAACGCCGCCGCGACGATCACCGCGATGACGGTGAGGATGATCTTCGCCGGCAGCATCGCGTTGATGGAGGTGTAGGACGCGCCGGTGAAGATGTCGTTCTGCTGGTAGAGCAGCCCGTAGCGCTCCAGCCAGTAGCTCACGGCCTTGACCACCATCCACAGCCCGGCGGTCACCGCCAGCTGGACGCGGGCGGCCTGGGAGACGTAGCCCCTGATGCCCGAGACGTTGCTGCCCACCCGGATCCCGCCGAGCAGGTAGTGCGCGACCAGGCCGAGCACGAATGCCGCCACGAGCAGCATGGACAGCATGCCCACGATGACGTTCAGGGCCGGCAGGGCGAAGGCGTAGAAGCCGAGGTCGCGGTTGAACTGCGGGTCGGCGGTGCCGAAGTCCGTGCCGTTGAGCCACAGCATGAACGTGCGCCAGGTGCGCTGCCCCGCCAGGCCGGTGAAGAGGGCGACGGCGATGGGGACCCAGATCAACAGGACCCGGACGCCGGCGTCGATGGACGCGCGCTGCGCCGGGTTACCGACGGTCTCCTTCGGCCGGCCGCGCCAGGCAAAGTACGCCGCGAGGTAGCTCACCCCGCCGCCGATCAGCGCGAAGATGGCGAACAGGACCACCTGGGAGGCGATCACCTTCCCGAACACGCCGCGGAAATCAAGCTCCCCGAACCACAGCCAGTCCGTGTAGAAGCCTGTCAGCAGCGGCACCAGGAAGAGCAGCGCACCGACCACTCCCATCGTGACGGCAAGCGCCCTGTTCGGTTTGTTCGCGCGCGGGCGAGGCGGGGTGAGGCGGGTAGCCAATCCTGCTCCTTAGAAATAGTTTTGAGGGAACGCGTACTAGAGTCCTAGCTTAAATTGATCAACGGCCGAGCAGCGAGAAGGGTTCCCGATGCTGTCACAGCAAGCACTCAACAAAGCGATGATGGAAGCGGTGGAATTCGTCCACGCCGAGGGCTGGGACGCCGGCCCCACCCTCTTCGCGCTCGTCCCCACCGAGCTGCTCGTGGACCAGCTCGAACCCGGCGCCGCGGACGCCCCGCTCACCCTCGTCGTCCAGGACAACCTGCCGGAGCACATCCTGCCCGGCTCCGAGGAGCTCGCCGAGTACGTCGCCCGCCTCGCCTGGCCGCGGGAGGTGGAGGGGGTCGTGCTCGCCCAGGAGATCCTCTTCCGCGACGCCAGCGCCCCTGAGACGGACGGCCCCCGCAACGCCCGACTGTTCTCCGGGGTTCTGCGCGACCAGGGCGGCTCGGGCGGCTCGGTGGAGGAGGACCTCGAGCTGACCCTGCTCCAGCTCCGCCCGACCGAGGAGGAGCTGGAGGAGCGCGGCCCCTTCGCCCAGGACGACATCGAGCTGCGCGGCGGGCCCGGGGTCGCGCCCCACGTCATCGCCGCGCTGCGCTTCGGCCTCGAGCAGGACCCCGGGGAGTTTGAACTAGACTGAGCCCATCATTCAGCCTGCCCGCCCCCGACCCAAGGAGCCCCGAGTGCACCGCCACACCCCCGCCCGCCTCGCCGCCGCTGCCGTGACGGCCGCGGCGCTGGCCCTCGCCGGCTGCGCGAGCGACGAGACCACCGAGCCGGGCTCCCCGACGGGCCAGGCCACAGAGACAACCGCGACAACCGCGACGACCGAGGCGGCTGAGACCACCGAGGCATCGACGACGACCGGGGCGGCGGAGGTGACGTCGACAAGCGCGAGCGACCGCAAGCTTGTCGACGACGTCGCGGCGCGTTTCTCCACGCTCGCGCCCGCCTCGCTCTTCGCGCAGTTCGACACGTGCAGCCCGACCGGAATGGCCGGCTCCTACGACTGCTCCGGGCCCGAGATCGGCCAGTTCCAGCTGTTCGACTCCGACGCGAAGGCCGCCTCCACGACCCAGCTGCTCACGGAGCTGCGCAGCTCCCGCATCGTCGAGGACAACGGCACGCGCGTGGTCGGCTGGTCCACCCTCGGCACCTCCGCGATCATTACCGTGGTGGACAACGAGAAGGGCCAGGTCATGCAGCAGCTCATCTCCTCCGACCAGGAGGACCCGCGCGAGCGGATCTACAAGCTCGGGCTGGCGGACAAGGACGCTGCGGGAGAGACCGCGACCGAGACCACCGCGGAGACGACCCCCGCGAATCCCTCCTAGCGCCCGCTACCCCGTGCAGGCCGCGACGTCGCGCCCTGCGGCGAAGTCGTCCATGGCGCGGACGGCGTCATCGAGCGTGGCCACGCTCGCCACGGTCATTCCACGCGCGTCCGCCCGGGCCGCCTCCGCGCAGTTGCCCGCCGGGGCGAGGAACAGCTCCGCCCCCGCCTCCCGCGAGGCCTCGATCTTGTGCGAGATCCCCCCAATCGGCCCGACCGAGCCGTCCTCCGCGATCGTGCCCGTCCCGGCGACGAACTTGCCGCCGTTGAGCTCGCCCGGCGAGAGCTTGTCGATCACCGCGAGCGAGAACATCATCCCGGCGCTCGGACCCCCGATGTCGTTGAGGTTGTAGGTCACCGTCACCCCGTCCGCCGGGGCCGAGGTCATGAGGATGCCCAGCTGCGGCACCGCCGCATCCTCCGGGCTGGCGCCCAAAGTGACGTCGACCTCCTTTTTCTCCTCGCCCCGCTCGATGCCCAGGCGCAGCGTGTCGCCCGGCGCGTGCGCGCGGACCAGGTCCTGTACCTGGCTCGGCTGGGCGATCTCCTCGCCGTCGACCGCGGAGATGACGTCGCCCGCCTCGAGCTTGCCTGCCGCTGCGGAATCCTGCACCGTGTCGTGCACGACCACGCTGGTCGGGCGGCCGAGGAAACGCATCGCCGCCACCGTCGCGGCGGCCTCCGAGGCGACGAAGGACTGCTTGTTCGCCTCCTCCATCTCCTCCTCGCTCAGGTCCGGGGGGAGCACTTGCTCGATCGGCACGATGGTGTCCCCCGCCCCGATCCAGCGGCCCAGCGCCTGCGCCAGGGTCATGTTGGTGCGCACCGACACCGTCGTCATGTTCAGGTTGCCGGACGTCTCGTCTGTGGGCGCGCCCTCGACGTCGACGACCGGGGTGCCGTCGACGTCGCCGAGCGTGTTGAACGTCGGCCCCGGCCCCTGCGCCGCATACGGCACCGCGAGCGAGATGTCGGTGAACGGGATGTGGTTCAGCGCCAGCGTCATCGCCGCCACCGGCACCGCGCCCAGCACCACGGTGGTCCAGCGCCTCGACCGGGGCCTCCACGGGCGCCTCGGCTGAGGTGAGGCATGGTCGGGGCGTTCCTTGCGTCCAGCTTTCACGGTTAGCAATCCTAACCCACCGCCCCGCCTGTCCCCGCCTGCTGTTCGCTGACAGCGTTCCGCGAGGCCCTCGCCCCACCCGGCCGGCCGTAGGTAGTGTTGATCGCATGAGCAACGGATTCGGGTTCTCCTTCCCCTTCAACGGCCGCGGCGATGACGACGGCAGGGATGACGGGGACAACAGCGGCAACGGCGACAGGAACCGCGACGACAACCCCTTCGGCGCCTTCGGCTTCGGCGGCGGCGCCCAGGGCGGCAACCTGGGCGACCTGCTGAACCAGTTCGGCCAGATGCTCTCCGGAATGGGTTCGAGCATGAACAGCCAATCCGAGGGCGACGCCGTGAACTTCGAGCTGGCGCAGCGCATGGCCCGCCAGCGCCTCGGGGGCTCGCAGCCCGTCCCCGCCGCCGAGCAGTCGGCGGTGACCGAGTCGCTGCGCCTCGCGGATCTTTGGCTCGACGAGGCGACCTCGCTGCCCGCCTCGGGGGCCCGGCCCGCGGCCTGGAGCTCGCAGGAGTGGCTCTCCAGCACCATGCCCGCCTGGAAGAGGCTGGTCAATCCCGTCGCCGAGCACATGAACCGCGCCCAGATCGAGGCCATGCCCGAGGAGGCCCGCGAGATGATGGGGCCGATGGCGGGCATGTTCAACCAGATGAACGCGATGAACTTCGGCATGAAACTCGGCCACGCCCTCGGCGACCTCGCGCGGCAGGCGCTCACCGGCACCGATTTCGGCCTGCCCATCGCCCCGGCGGGCGTGGCCGCCATCCTGCCCCGCAACGCCGCCGCGATGGCCAAGGAGCTCTCCCTGCCGGGCCAGGAGGTCATGGTCTACCTGGCCGCCCGCGAGGCCGCACGCCAGCGCCTGTTCCAGCACGTCCCGTGGCTTGTCGAGAGGCTCGTCGCCTCCGTCGAGGAGTACGCAGCCGGCCTCGAGCTCGACACCTCCCACCTGGAGGAGATCGCGCGCTCCCTCAACCTCGAGGGCGGCGACCCCCAGCAGATCCAGGAGAAGCTCAACGAGCTGCAGGGCCAGGACCTTTCCCCCCGCGTCACCTCCCGCAACTCGGTGGCCACCTCCCGCCTGGAGACGCTGCTCGCCCTCGTCGAGGGGTGGGTCGACGTGGTTGTCGACTCCGCCCTCGGCTCGCGCATCCCCTCCGCCACACAGCTCGCCGAGGCGTGGGCGCGGCGCCGCGCGACGGGCGGCTCGGCCGAGCGGGCCTTCGCCAACATCGTCGGTATCGAGCTCGGCGCCCCCAAGGTCCGCGAAGCGGCCGAGCTGTGGCGCCGCACCGACAACGCCGTGGGCCAGGAGCGCCGCGACGGCGTGTGGGACCACCCGGACTTCCTCCCGACGGCGGAGGACCTTGACAACCCGGCCGCGTTCATCGACACCCTCCTCGACGACCAGCCCGACACCAGCTTCGACGAGGAGTTCGCCAAGCTCGAGGAGGAGCTGCGCAACAACCCCGAGTTCAAGCGCGAGGACGGCGACGGCAAGGACGACGGCAGCGAGGACGGGACCGAGCTCTAACCCCCGAACCTCTGCAGGGCCTCGAGGTAGCCCTTCGCCCGCTCCGCCTTCGGGGCCCTGTCCGCCCACCGCCAGAACTCCGCGCCGTGGCCGGGGATGAAGGTGTGCGTCAGCTCGTGGACCAGCACGGCGTCCAGGACGTAGTCGGGCACCTGCCTGAGCCGGTCGCTGACGCGGATCTCCCCCGTCGCCACGGTGCACGACCCCCAGCGCGTCGCCTGGTTGCTCACCCAGCGCACGGCCCCGATAGTCGCCCGCCCCTCCAGCACCTCCTCGTTAAGGCGGCGGGCCCGCTCGAGCAGGCCGGCATCCGAGCGCGCCGAGGCCATGGACTTGCGCCGCACGCGCTCCAGCATCTCCTCGACGGTCTCGCGCTCCTGCTTCGCGCTAAACGATGCCGGGATGCGCACCTCCACGACCCCGCCCACCAGCCGGGCCTGCACGGTGCGCCGCCGCCGCGCGGAGCGGATCACGCGCACCTCGGGTCGCCGGGGCTGCTCGGACGCGTCATCGGAGGGGGCATGAACCATGACAAACCAGTCTAGGTGTGCTCCAATGGGCCGTGACGTTCGCGGGTGTTCGCGGGTGGCCGACTTTCGGGGGGAAGATCACGCATGGCTCAGGCACTCAACGGTTCGACGACGCTGCGCTTTGCGCCCGGCGCGACGGTCATCGCGCGCGGCCCCGCCAGCCTGCAGTTCGGCGCCGACGCGACCCGGAGCGGGATCGTCGAAACCCCCGCCGCACCCCGGCTCGTTCCGGTGCTGCGCGCGCTGCACACCCCCACCCGGCTCGACCGCCTTATCGAGCGCGCGGCCGCCGACTGCGGCATGACCGCCGAGGAGACCACGGGCCTCGTCGCCGACCTCGTCGCCTACCGCGTCCTGCTTACCGACGCCACCCCCACCGCCCTCATCATCGGCCGCGGTCCCCTCGCCGCCGCGCTGCGCCCCCTCCTCGCCGCCGCCGGGGTGCGCGTGCGCTCGCCGCTGCACAACGAGGGCCCCGAGCGCTTCCTCGCCGGCAGCGACGACGCGGCCCCGCTGATCGTGGTCGACGATCTCACCACCACCGCCCACCTGGCCCACCTGACCCGCAACCGCGGCGGGGCGGTCCTGCCCGTCACGCTCGTCGACGCCCGCGTTTTCGCCGGGCCGCTCAGCCTCGGCCGCGGCGGGCCGTGCCTGCACTGCGCGCACCTCTACCACCTCGAGCGCGACGCGAACTGGCCGGCGGTGCTCCGACTGATCCGGGACGCCCGGCCGCTCCCCGACCCCCTCGTCGTCTCCGCCGGGGCGGCCGCCGTCGCGCGGCTCGCCCGGCGCCTCAGCGGCGCGCCCGACCCTCCGGGCGTGTCAGCCGACTACCCGGCCCGGGGCACCCGCGTCGTCGTCGACCCCTTCGGACCCGTGCCGTGGGCTGCGGAAACGCTGCGCCCGCACCCGCGCTGCCCCGTCTGCTACTGAGCAGCCCGGCCGAATCCGGCTCAGCGGAACTGGGCGATGGTCTCCAACACGCCCTCGCCGAAGTTCTGCACCTTGACCGGGCCGACCCCGGAGACGTCGAGAAGCTCCTCGGGTGTGGCCGGGAACTGCTCGACGATGGACAGCAGCGTCGCGTCGGAAAAGACCATGAAAGGCGGCACGCCCGCCTCCCTGGCTACGTCGAGGCGCCAGGCCTTGAGGGCGAGGAAGGCGTCCTCGTTGTACTCCGGCTCGCACTCCGCGTGGCGCCCCAGCGACTTCTCCGCCGAGGTGTCCAGCGGGTTGCCGCACACCCGGCAGGCCCGGGCCCGCTTGAGCCGCTGCGGGGTCTTCTCCACCTCGAGCTCCGGGGCGATCCCGTCGAGGAAGCGCGAGCGCGTCCGGCTCTTGCGCCCGCCCTCCTGGCGAGCCAGCGACCACGACAGGTGCAGGTGCTCCCGGGCACGGGTCACGCCCACGTAGAACAGGCGGCGCTCCTCCTCCACCTGGTCGTCGCCGGCCTTGATGGCGTGCGAGATGGGCAGGGTGTTCTCCACCAGCCCCACGAGGAAGACGGCGTCCCACTCCAGGCCCTTCGCCGCGTGGAGGCTCGCCAGGGTCACCCCGTCGACGGCGGGCGGCTGCTTCGCCTCGGCGCGCTGGCGCAGGGAGCGCAGGACATCGACCAGGTTCTCCGCCTCGCCGCGCTGGACGATCTCCTCGATGAGGTCCACCAGGGCGGAGAGGGTCTGCCAGCGCTCGCGGGCCTGGGCGCCCTCCGGCTCGGTGGGGGTCAGGCCCAGCGGCGCGAGGGCAGCGCGGGCAACGGTGACGGGCTCGTCCGGCAGGTCGGGACGGCGGGCCGCGGAGACGAGCGCGGAGATCGCCTCGCGGATCTCGGGGCGCTGGAAGAAGCCCTCGCCCCCGCGCACCTGGTAGACAATCCCGGCGTCGGCGAGCGCCGATTCGAACGCGGCGGACTGGGCGTTGATGCGGTATAGCACCGCGATCTCCCGGGCGGCGACCCCGGCGTCGAGAAGCTTGCGGATGGCCGCCGCGACCTCGCGGGCCTCGGTGGGCTCGTCGTCGTAGGCGTTGAAGGTGGGGGCCGGGCCCGGCGGGCGCATGCCCTCGAGCTGGAGGCGGGTGCCGGCGACGCGGCCGGTGGCCTTGCCGATCACCGTGTTCGCCAGGTCGGTGATCTGCGGGGTCGAGCGGTAGTCGCGCTGCAGCTTCACCACTGTGGCGTGGCTGTAGGTGCGCGAGAAGTTGAGCAGGTAGTCCGGGGTCGCGCCCGTGAAGGAGTAGATCGTCTGGTTGGCGTCGCCGACCACCGTCAGGTCGTCGCGCTGGCCCAGCCAGCCTTCGAGGACGCGCTGCTGCAGCGGGGTGACGTCCTGGTACTCGTCAACCACGAAGCTCTGGTACTGGGTGCGGAACTCCTCCGCCACCGCCGGGGCGTTCTCGAGCGCCCCCGCGACGTGCAGGAGGAGGTCGTCGAAGTCGAGCAGCATCCCCTCCGGGCTCGACTTCGCCTCCTCGTACATGCGGTAGACGTCGGCGACCTTCGCCGGGTCGGCCGGCGGGGTGCGCCTGGTGCCGGCGACGCGCGCGGCGTAGTCATCGGCGCCGATCACGGACGACTTCGCCCACTCGATCTCACCGAGCAGGTCGCGCACCATTTCCTTGCCGGAGTCGAGCCCCGCCGCGCGGGCGGCGCGGCCCACCAGGGGGAACTTGTTGTCCAGCAGGCGCCACGGCATGTCGCCGGCGATCTGCGGCCAGAAGTAGCGCAGCTGCCGCAGCGCGGCGGCGTGGAAGGTGCGCGCCTGCACCCCGCCGATGCCCATGGTGCGCAGGCGGTCGCGCATCTCCCCCGCCGCGCGCTGCGTGAACGTCACGGCGAGGACCTTGTTGGGCGAGACCATCCCCTGGTCGATCAGGTGGGCGATGCGGTAGGTGATCGTCCTCGTCTTGCCCGTGCCGGCGCCGGCGAGGATGCACACCGGCCCGCGCGGGGCGGTGGCGGCGACGCGCTGGTCGTCGTCGAGAAGCGAAAGGTCAATCGTCATGGTGGGGCAGTTCTACTCTGCGGGAAGGATGTTGTCGGACGTGGAGGAAGAGTCGCGGTTGTGGCGCACATAGAGCAGCCGGTCGCCGGGCTCCACCGTTTCCGCCTCCGGGGAGTCGATGCGGTAGAGCTCGCCCGAGCGGACCACGCCGAGGACCACGTCGGCGAGGTGGCGCGGGTTGGCGCCCACCTCGTCGTCGCCGATGGGTCGCTCCGCCACCGCGAAGCCCTCGTCGGGGCTGAGCAGGTCCTCCATCATCGCCACCACGGGCGGGGTGACGGTGGCCAGGCCGAGGAGGCGGCCGGCGGTCTCGGAGGAGACCACCACCGAGTCAGCGCCGGACTGCATGAGCAGGTGCTGGTTCTCGCTCTCGCGGACGCTGGCCACGATCATCGCGGCCGGCGCGAGCTCGCGCACGGACAGCGTGACAAGCACAGCCGTGTCGTCGGAGGAGGGCGCGACGACGATCGAGCGCGCGCGGCGTACGCCGGCGATGTTGAGCACGTCCGATTTCGTGGCGTTGCCGTGGACCGTGACCAGGCCGCGGTTCTCCGCGCGGGTGAGCACGGCCGCGTCGGCGTCGATGACAACGATGCTGGACGGGGAGGCGCCGTCGGCGAGGAGGGCGTCGACGGCGGAGCGGCCCTTCGTGCCGTAGCCGATGATGATGGTGTGGTTGCGCACGGTTCTCCTCCACTGCTGAATCTGGAGCGTCTTGCGGGAATCTTCCGTCAGAACGGACAGGGTGGTGCCGACCAAAAGCATCAGGAAGGCGATCCTGAGCGGGGTGATGACCAGGATGTTCATCAGGCGCGCCCCCTGGGTGACGGGGGTGATGTCGCCGTAGCCGGTGGTCGACAGCGACACGGCCGAGTAGTAGGTCGCGTCGATGAAGGTCAGGGGCTCGGTGTAGCCGTCCTTGTCGAAGTAGACGGCGATCGACACCCCGATGACGATGAGCGTGGCGTAGAGGAAGCGGCGGCTGATCAGCAGCCACGGCGAGGACCTCTCCGAGGCGGGGATCCGGACGACGTCGAGAAGCGTGTGGACCGGCGTGTCGACGACGTGCGCGTCGCCCTGAAACCTGTCGCGCCACGTCATCTGCGGCATGATGCTACCGATCCACTTCACGCTGACAACCCCTCATCGTCCTGCTTCCGCTACGAACTCTAGCCCCTCACGCGAGGAATCCCGAAGCAGCTGCGACAGCTCCCCGTGGCCGGGCAGGTCGGCGGGACTGTAGGTCTCGCCCGTGCGCACGTAGAAGAAGACCGCGCGCACCTCGCGTCCGTCGGCGGCGATGCGCTTCCACGCCTCCCGGTACACCGCGAGCTGCAGCTTCAGCGACTCCATCTCCCCCGCCGTGGGCTTGCCGCCGGTCTTCCAGTCCACGACGGTCCAGCCGTCGGCGTCCTCGAACACCGCGTCCATGCGCCCGCGCACCACCGACTCCCCGAGCGCCAGCTCGAAGGGGTGCTCGACGAAGGCGGGGGTGCGCCGCGCCCACGGGCTTTCCTCGAAGTTCTCCTTCAGCCGCGCGAGCGTGCGCTTGTCGACGTCCGGCTCCTCGCCCCCGGGCAGCTCGTCCTCCGTCAGGAGGGGCCGCGCCCCGTAGAACTGCTCGATCCACTCGTGGAACGCCGTACCGCGCTTGGCGTAGGCGTTCGGTTTGAACGGCACGGGCCGGCGGGCGCGGCGGGCGAACTGGGCCGGGTCGGCCTTCAGCGCCACGATGTCGGAGGCCGTCAGCTCCCCCGGCACGACGACGGGGACCTCGGCGCTGCTCAGCGCCTCGTGTTCGCGGATGAGCGCCTCCGTGTCGCGCTCCCAGAGGGAGAACAGCTCGCCCGCCGCCGCCGGGGGGAGCTCGCCCATCGCGCCGCGCACCGCCTCGGCGGCGCGGGCCTGCCCCGCCGCGACGGCGAGGTGCGGCCACAAGCCCTCCTTGGCCGGCACCGGCGCGGCGGGCTCGTCGGCGTCGCCGCCCTCGCTCTCCCAGGCGACGACGCAGTCCCCGGGGACGAGACCGTGCAGGGCCGCGAAGTGCTCGTAGGGCTCGTTCTCCCGGGCCACCCCCGGGCTGCGCCTGGCCGCGGTGACCAGGAGCTTGCGGGCGGCGCGGGTGATGGCCACGTAGAACAGCCGCGCCGACTCCTCCGCCAGGCCGTCGCGGCGGTCGTCGACGTAGGCCTTGGCGGCCTTCTCGAACTCCGTGCGGTCGCCCGCCTCCTCGAAGGCCTCGAAGTCCTCGCCCGGCAGGTGCTTGACGAAGGTGAGGAAGGTCTCCGCCTTGGCGTTGTAGGTGTTCGAGTCCGCGTGGACGACGGCGACGGTGTCCCACTCGAGACCCTTCGCCTTGTGCGCGGTGAGGATCTGCACGCGGTCCGTGCGCACGGCCACGCTGCCGGGGGTGAGCCCGTCCTCGTGGGCGCGCGCCAGCTCGAAGTAGTCGAGGAGTGCGTCGACGCTCGCCCCGGGGTAGTCGGCCACCTCGGCCAGCAGCCTGTCGAGGTGCACGGTGCCCGCCGCGGAGCTGCGCGCCAGCACCTCCGTGCGGATGCCGAAGACGGAGATGATGTCGGCGAACAGATCCGGCAGGCGCTTGCCCAGGCTGCGGGTGCGCAGGGCGCGCAGCTTCGCCGCCAGGTCGCGCAGGCGGGCCAGCCCCTCCGCGCTGTAGCGCTCGGGCTCGCCGAGATCGGCCACCGCGTCCGTCAGGCCGGCGGGCCGGTCCGCGGCAGCCATGATGTCCTCGGCCTCGGCGACGAGGCTCTCCAGCTGTTCCTCCAGGTGCTGCAGCGGGTCGTCTGCGGCCGGGTGCTCCGGCGCGCGGTCGGCCCCGCGCAGGTTCGCTGCGCGGCCGGCCAGGGCGTCGAGGTCCTTCAGCCCCAGCCCCACGGCCGGGCCGGCGAGGATGCGCAGGGCGGCGGCGGAGTCGTCGGGACGGACGAGCATGGTCGCGATGGCGACGGTGTCGGCAACCTCGGGGACGTCGAGAAGCCCGGCGAGCCCGACCACCTCGTAGGGCACCCCCCGCTCCTCGAGGGCCTCCGCGACCTCCGCCGAGGTCTTGTTCTTGCGCACGAGCACGGCCGCGGAGAACTCCCCGCCGGCGGCGAACTGCTCGGCGAGGTTGTCCGCGACGAAGGCGATCTCCTCCTCCGCGGTGGCGAAGAAGCCGAGGGCGACCTCGCCGGCGCCCGCCCCCTCCCGCGGTTCGAGCGCGGCCACGGCGCGTGCCTCGCCCGTGCCGAGGAGGGCGTCGGAGACCGTGTTGGCCAGCCCGAGCACCTCGGGCGGGTTGCGCCAGGAGGTGGTGAGCTGCTTCTTCGGCGCGGCGCCGCCGGGCAGCGGGAAGTCCTCCACGAAGGCGGCGAGGTTCGCCGCCGTGGCCCCGCGCCAACCGTAGATGGCCTGCATCGGGTCGCCCACCGCTGTGACGGTCAGACCGGGGTCGCGGCCCTCGCCGAAGAGGCTGCGCAGGAGCACGCGCTGGGCGTGCGAGGTGTCCTGGTACTCGTCGAGCATGACCACCCGGAAGCGGCGGCGCTGCGACTGGCCCACGGCGGCGTGGTCGCGCGCGAGCTTGGCCGCGACGGACATCTGCTCGTTGAAGGTGACCACGCCGCGCTGGCGCAGCTCGGCGCCGAGCGCCTCAACCAGCGCGAGGAACTTCGCCCGCTCCTCCTGCTTGGCGCGCCAGCCGGCCAACGTCTTGGTGAACTCCACGCGAGCCCGCGGCCCCTTGGGCAGCTCCTCGGTCTCCTTTAGGAAGATCTCGGCGTGCTCGCGCAGCGCGGCCGGGTCGGAGAGCTCGTTGCCCATGGAGGACACCAGCGCGAGCAGGGTGTCGACGACCCCGCCGACCGACAGGTTGTTCCCCTCCTCTGCCAGCAGCTCGCCGTTGAAGTCCCGCACCACGTCGTGGGCGATGGCGTGCAGCTCGGCCGCCGTGATGAGGCGCGCGTCGGGCTCGACCGGGACGAGCAGGCCGTACTCGCGGATCAGCTCGCCGGCGTAGGCGTCGTAGGTGGACACCGTGGGGGCGATGACCTCGAGGTTCTCCGCCAGCTGGCCGGAGGGGTCGAGACGGCGTACCAGCTCGGTGTTCGCGGCGAGCACCCCGAGCCTGTCCCGGATGCGCTTGCCCAGCTCCTGGGCGGCCTTGCGGGTGAAGGTGAGGCCGAGGATCTCGTCGGGGCGGGCGTATCCGTTGGCCACGAGCCACACGACGCGCGCCGCCATCGTCTCGGTCTTGCCGGCGCCCGCGCCCGCCACGACGAGCAGCGGGCCCGGCTCGGCGCCGATGATGTCGGCCTGCTGCGGCGTCGGCGGGAACGGCTGCCCGAGGTAGCGCGACAGGACGACGGGGCTCATGTCCTCGCGGCGGGTGGGGTTAGGCATTGGGGGTCACCTGGCCTTCTGGTTGGACGGGGCACAGCGCGCGGACAGCGCAGCGGTCGCAGTGCGCGCCGGTGCGCGCGAGGAGTTCGGGCCCGGCCATGGCGGCCGGCAGCGGCTCGATCGCCGCGGCGAAATCGGCGAGCTGCTCCGCAGATTTCCGGGCCTGCTCCCGGGTGGTGGTCGACTTGGCCTCCGGCTTCGGGTACACCAGCACAGCTCCACCCACCTCGAGGGGGTCCTGGCCGGGCGCGGCGGTGACCACGGCGCCGTCGCGCAGGGCGCCACGCGACAGGGCGAGCTGGTAGGCCTGCAGCTGGGCGTTGGCCTCGGCCTCCGCCTTGGTGGGCACCGCCGAGCCCGATTTGAGGTCGACCACGTGGTACGCGCCGCTGGCCTCGCGCTCCAGGCGGTCGACCCGCCCGGCGATGCGCAGCCCGGGGGCGACCTCGACGTCCACCTCCGCCTCCACGGCGACCTGCTCGAACGTGCCCCGGGTGGCGTCGAGCCACCGGCTGGCGCGCAGCAGCATGGCCTCGAAGTCGGCGACGTCGCGCTCCGCCTTCCAGCGGGGGGCGTCGTCCGCGCGGCGGCGGGCGTCGAGCGCGGCCCGGCGCGCGACGGTCTCGTCGACGCCGTTGCCGAGCGCCTCGAAGTAGGCGTGGGCGATGGAGCCCCACACCATGTTCAGCGAGGCATCGAGCCCGACCATGCGCTCGAGCACGGCGCGCATCGGGCACTCCAACAGGCTCTCGATGCGCGAGGGCGACAGCCGGTGGCGCGGGTTCAGCGCCTCGCTTGTCGACGCCCCAGTGACCGCCCACCACTGCCCCGGGTCCGCCCCGGGCACCCCCGCCAGGGCGAGGCGCGCGAGCTGGCGCGCCGCCTGCGCGCGGGTGGCCCCGTCGCTGGTCTCCGCGGTGAGGGCGCGGCGCAGCTCGGCGATGAGCTCGTCGCGGGCGAGGACGCGGAGGGTAGATGCGTCGGCGCCGGGTCCCGCGGGGTCCACCGGGTAGTCCCCGGCGGTGACGCGGCGCGCCGTGATCCCGTGCTCCGCCTCGAACTCCGCGACGAAGCGGGAGGGTTCCACCACCTCGTCCCCGTCGGGGTCGTCGACCGCGACGACGAGGAGAGATTCGGTGGCGCGGCTGGCGGCGAGGGCGAACAGGCGACGCTCCTCGGTGAGGCGCTCGGCCTTGTGGGAGACGGGGACGGCGGGGTCGACGCCGTTGTCGATGAGGTCGACGAGGTCCTCCTGCCCGAAGATCGTGCCCGTCTCGCCCAGGGAGGGCCAGGTCTGCTCCTGCACCCCGGCCACGATGACGCGCCGGAACTCGCGCCCGGCCACGCCGTGGGCGGTGAGCAGCGCCACCGCGTCGGGGGTGGCGGTGCGGCGGTCGCGCACGCCCGTGGGCAGGACCTGTTCCCTGATGTGGGTGATGAAGGACTCCACCCCCGCCGTGGCGAGGCGCTCGGTGAAGTCGCCGGCGGCGTCGAACAGAGCCATCACCGCGTCGAGGTCGCGGTCCGCCTGGGAGCCGCCCGCCCCGCCGCGCAGGGCCGCGGCCAGCAGCCTGTTGGCCAGGCCGGTGGCGTTCCACACCGCCCACAGGACGTCCTCGACGGTGCCCTCCTCCTGGGCGGTGCGCCCGGCGTCGAGGACGGCGCGGACGTGGTGCAGGATGTCCAGCTCGCGGTCGGTGAGGACGGTGCCGAAGTCGGGCAGGCCAGCCCGGGCCACGAGGAGCCCGCGCAGCGTCTCCTCCGCCCGCTGCTCGGGCGCCCAGCGACGCAGGCCGCGCAGGAGGCGGCGCAGCGTCACCGGATCCGTGCCGCCGACGGGGCCGAGCAGCAGGTCGCGCCACTCGCTCGCGCTGAGCTCCTCGTTCAGCGCGCGCAAGCCGAGCAGGAGCGAGGCGACGATGCGCTGCTCGCTGAGCACGACGTCGGTCGGGTTGAGCACCGCCGGGACCCCGGCGTGCAGCAGCGCCTGGCGCACTGGTTCGAGCATGCCGGTCGAGCGCACCACCACCGCCATGTCGCGGTAGGCCACGTCCTGCTCGAGGTGGGCGCGGCGGAGGGCGTCGACAAGCACGGCGTGCTGGGTGGCGGCGGAGTCGGCGATGACCGCCGCCCGGCGCGGGTTCCGCCTGCTCGCGCCGAGGTCGATGACCTCGTGGTCCAGCCCGCCGAGGGTACGGAGGAACTGCGGCGAGGCGCCGCGGAAGTGGAAGACCGACTGCTCGGCGTCGCCGCCGACCACGCCGAGGTCGGCCGCCTCCACCAGGCGCCGCGCGAGGTCGGAGGAGGCGGGGTCGAGGTTCTGCGCGTCGTCCAGGAGCACCGTGTGCCACTGCCCCTCCAGCGGGATCCGGGAGGCGGCGGAGACGAGCTCCGAGGCGGAGAGGTTGCGCGCCCCGCTCAGCGCCATGACCTGCTGGTACTCGTGGAGGAAGTCCCCGGCCGCGGTCCAGATGGGCCGGGCGTGCGCCGCGCCCAGCGCCCGCAGGTCCTCGGGCGCGAGGCGGCGCTCGACGGCGCGGAGGAGGAAGTCGCGCAGCTGGCGCGCGAAGCCGACGAGCGGCAGCGCCGGGCGCAGCTCGGCGGGCCAGGTGCCCCTGCCGTCGGCGGCGTGGCCCTGCAGCAGCTGGCGGATGACGGCGTCCTGCTCTGCCCCCGAGATCAGCCGGATCGGTTCCTCCGAGCGCTGCCTGACCAGCGCGAAGGCCAGCGAGTGCACAGAGCGGACAAGCGGGGCGTCGGTGACGAAGCCGGATCCGGCCAGCCGGTCCGACAGCTCGACGCGCAGGCGGGAGGCGGACTCCTTCGAGGCGGTGAGAACCAGCACCCCGCGCGGGTCCGCGCCCGACTCGATGGACCGGACGGCCGTGTCAATGATGAAGCTCGACACACCCGACCCGGCGCGCCCCGTGACCTTCCACGTGCCGTGGCCCGGCGGCGGGACCGGCCACTCGCGGCGGGCGAGGTTGCGTCTGCGGGGGACGAGGAAGGCGCGCGGAGCGACGGGCACCGCGGCGCCGGGAATCGAGGGGGCTGAATCCATGCCCCTCATTGTGTCAGGCTAGGCGGACACGAGCAGCGAGCGGACCCGGGCGATCTCCGAACTCATGTTCGGCCCCTCGTGGGCGTCCAGGATTTCCCTGTAGTCGAGGGCGCGCCCGGCGAGCTCCGGGAGGTCCGGGATGTGCGCCCACCGGGCCACCACGCGCTCGTCCACCGCGTGGGCGAGGAGGCCGTCGACAAGCGCGAGCGCAGCCGTGTAGCCGGCCGGGCGCGGCTCGGCGGTCGGGGCGATGTCCGTCAGCAGCGGCGGGAGCGTGCCCGCAAACAGGCAGGAGTAGAAGAAGTCGGCGTGCGCGGGACGGGCCGCGGCGGGCATCTCGGCGCCGCGCCACGCCGCGCGGTCGGCCTCCGCCCAGCGGTCGGTCCGGTCCACGCTCGGCGCGGGGACCCCGGCCAGCGCCTCATCGAAGGCCAGCGCGGCCGCGATCACCTCGTCCACCCGGGAGCTCACCTCGCCCTCGGCGAAGTCGCTCGCCGCGAACCCGCCCACGACGAAGCGCCCGTCGGTCGCCCGCACCGGGCGCGACACGCGCAGCCCGGGAACGGAGAGCCGCTCCCGCACCTTCGCGGACCAGGCCGCCGTGGGCACCGCGCGGGAGACCACCACCCGCCCGAAGCGCGCGCCGTTGCCCCAGGCCGGGCCCGTCGCGGCGGGCGTGTCCCCCTCGAGCTGGAACGCGGCCAGCACGTGGTCCGGGATGCCCCCGCGCCCGTCAACTGCGCCCACTGAGTCCACTGCGCCATCCACCGTGTCGTCCACTCGCTCCTCCTCGCTCACGCCTGCGAGCCTACAAAACCGCCGGGCGCGGGTAGGGCCACGGGTTTGCCAGGCACGTCTCTCCGGTGTCCGGATAGATCTCCTCGGGGTCGATAGAGTGCAGCTCAGCGTTGCTCAGGCTGAGCGTCTGCTGCATCATCACCGGCGCCAGCGCCCCGTTGGCGGGGCAGGGCTCGTGGGCCGCGAAGCCGAGCGCGTGGCCGACCTCGTGGTTGATCAGGTACTGGCGGTAGCGGCCCAGGTCGCCCTCGAAGGGCGCGGCGCCGCGGACCCAGCGGGATTCGTTGACCACCACGGTGCTCTCCCCGGTGATGGTGGTGCGGCAGCTCACCTCGAGGCTGAGCTCCCCGCCGCAGCGCTCGCGCGCGGTGCCCACCGACGTCAGCTGGATGCGCAGGTTCGGATTGTCCGACCCGCTCACCCGCTCGAAGCGGAAGCGGGGGTCGTTGGTCCACCCCCGGGGGTCGGCAAAGGTGGCGTCGATAAGCGCGGCGAAGGCGTCGTCGCCGCCGTAGCTGGAGGTGGCGACCCCGTCCTCGACCTCCACGACGTAGCGGATGACCTGTTCCGTGCCCTGCCCCGCGGCGGCACCGGGGACGCCCGCCTCGTGGTAGGTGCCCGCCCCGCGCTCTGTGAAGGGGCCGCCCGGCGGCAGCTGCTCGAGCCCCGGCTCGCCCTCGGGAAGAGCCGCGGGCGTCCGCGTCTCGGACCCCGCAGCGGCCTGCTCACTCGTGGCGGCGGGCGGGCCGGCGACGGCGCTCTCCCCCGGGTTCTGCACCATGTTCACCAGCACGAAAGCCGTGACCACCCCGAGCACCGGGATGGCGTAGGCGCGCCAGCCGTACTCCCTGGCGAAGCGGACGAAGAAGGACTCTTGCCCCTCCGGTCCGCGCTGCTCGGGGGCGGGGGCGTGGCGTGGCGTCATAGCGAATTAATGTAGCCCGCGCTTAAGAGGCGAAGCCAACCGCGCGGGCGGTGGTGTTGCCCACCTCCACGTAAGAGATCCTCTCGGTGCGGACGACGAACTTGCGGCCGCGTTCGTCGCTCATCGTCAGCGTCGGCTCCCCGCCCTCGATCGCGCGGGTCACCTGGGCGAGGATCTCGTCCTGGTCGCCGGCAGAGGCGATGACGAGCTCGCGGGGGCTTTCGGCAAGGCCGATCTTGATGTCCATGGCGGTTGAATCACTGTCCTTCGTTGTACAGGGGGTTGAGCGCGCGGCTTGGCGCGCTGCGTTGGTCCCATTGTAACGGCCTGGCGCTAAGATACTCGTGTGCCCTACTCAGCCGACAGCCCCCGACCGCCGGCCGCCGAGGTGACTTTCGCGCAGCTCGGCGTTGCCGCCGAGATCGTGGACGCCCTTTCCGAGCTCGGCATCACCTCCACCTTCTCCATCCAGGAGCTGGCCATCCCCATCGCACTTGAGGGGCGCGACCTCATCGGCCAGGCCCGCACGGGCATGGGCAAGACCTACGGCTTCGGGGTCCCGCTCATCGACCGCGTCTTCGACGACGCCGACATCGCCGAGCTCGACGGCACCCCGCGCGCCCTCGTGATCGTGCCCACCCGCGAGCTCGCGGCGCAGGTCGGCGAGGACCTCGAGGCCGCGGCGAAGCACACGCCGGTCCGCTTGACGACGATCTACGGCGGCCGCCCCTACGAGGAGCAGGTCGCGGCGCTGGAGGCCGGCGTCGACGTGGTCGTGGGCACCCCGGGCCGGTTGATCGACCTCCACAACCGCGGCGAGCTGCGCCTCGACCGCGTCGCCGTCCTTGTCCTCGACGAGGCCGACGAGATGCTCGACATGGGCTTTCTGCCGGACATCCAGAAGCTGTGGTCGGCGCTGCGCGCGCCGCTTCAGACCATGCTCTTCTCCGCGACGATGCCCGGGCCGATCCTCACGCTGGCGCGCTCCATGATGGACAAGCCGGTGCACATCCGCGCCGAGGCCGCGGACGCCGCCCCCACCCACGCCACCACGCGGCAGGTGGCCTTCTACTCCCACAGGATGGACAAGCCCGAGGTCACCGCCCGCATCCTCCAGGCCCAGGGGCGCGGCAGGACCATCATCTTCGCCCGCACCAAGCGCACCGCCGCCGACGTGGCCGACGACCTGGCCGCCCGCGGCTTCCCCGTCGGCTCCGTGCACGGGGACATGGGCCAGGAGGCGCGCGAGCGCTCCCTGTCCGCCTTCCGCTCCGGCGAGGTGGAGATTCTCGTGGCCACGGACGTCGCCGCCCGCGGCATCGACGTCGACGACGTCACGCACGTGATCAACTACCAGACCCCGGACGACCCCATGACCTACGTCCACCGCATCGGGCGCACCGGCCGCGCGAAGCACTCCGGCACCGCCGTCACCCTGGTCGGCTTCGACGAGGGCCACAAGTGGGAGATGATCGACGGCGATCTCGGCCTCGGCATGGGCGAGCTTCCCTCCTGGTTCTCCACCTCTCCGGAGCTCTACGACGCCCTCGGCATCCCCTCCAACGCGGCCGGGAAGGTGGGCCCGGCGCGCCAACTGCGCGACCGCCCGGACCGCCCGGACAAGGCGGGCAAGGCGCGCAGGGCGAGCGCAACGAGGAGGAGGCGCCGGTGACCCCGCCCCTGCGCCGCACCCGCGGCGACCTTGTCGCCACCGGGATCATCGCCGCGGTCAGCGCGGTCGCTGTGGCGGCGGCCGTGGCCACCGCCCCCATCCGCTCCGCCGAGCTCACGCCCGCCGCCGGTGAACTGGCGGACGAGGGCAAGCTGGCGGCGGCGCCTGCGGCGCTGAGCGAGACGTTCCGGCTCCCCGACGACTCCCCGGGCCGGCGCCCCCTCGTGGCCGAGGGCCTGCTCATCACCCACTCCGGCACCACGCTGACCGCCACCACGGCCGAGGGCGAGACCGCCTGGACCTACGAGCGCGACGCTGCCCTGTGCTCGCTCAGCCAGGCCTGGGGGAAGGTCGTGGCGACCTACCGCGCCCCCGCCGGCTGCGGCGACGTCGTCGCCATCGAGGCCCTCACCGGGCACTACGCCGGCACGCGCTCCGCCCCCGCCCCCGAGCAGGTGGCGGGCCTGAGCTCCAACGACAAGGTGGGCTATTCCTCCTCCACCCGCACCGAGCTGTGGCGCTCCGACCTCGTCCGCACGGTCGAGTACGGGGCCGTCGAGGCCCCCCAGGAGGCCGGGATGCAGCCCCACCAGTGCACTCAGACGTCCGCGCTGACCCGCACCGAGCTGCTCGCCGTCACGGAAAGCTGCGGGGACGGGTCGTTCCTCCGCCTCCAGAGCACCACCCCCAAGGACTCGCGCGAGCCGGACATCCACGCCAGCGTCCCCATCCCGGACGGCGCCTACCTCGTGGCCGTGGGCCAGCAGGCCGCGGCGGTCTACGACCCCGCCGCGGCGACCGTGAGCAGCTACGACAAGCAGGGGCGCGCGCTCGCCTCGGCGCCCGCTCCGGGGCTCGGCGAGGGTGAAACCATCGACGCCACCCTCCACGTCCCCGCCAACGCCGACCTGCCCCACCACATGACGTACTTCTCCGGCGGCCGCCTGCTGCTGTTCAGCCCCACCGAGCTGCGCCTCACCGCGACAATCGGGGACGCACTGGGCACCGGCGTCGCCGCCGGCGACCGGCTGCTCTACGCCACCGAGCGGGGTGTTGCGGTGGCCAACTGGGACACGGGCGAGACGGAGACGGTCATCCCCGTCGACCGGGCGGGGTATGCCGGGCCGGTGTTCGTGGATTCGGCGGGCGCAGGGGTCGTCGAGAAGCGTGGCTCCGAGCTGGTCTACCTCGCGGCGAACTAGCGGCGCGCGTACGCCGCCCGCGAGTACTCCCAGGACGCGGGGTGGAAGATCATGGCCAGCGCGAGCGCCGCGGACAGGAGCGTGACCAGCCCGAGGAGCACCGCGCCGCCGCTGAACATGTAGAAGGCCACGCCGATGAGGATGGCCTCGATGAGGACGATCGCGCCACTGCCCGTCGAGCGGCCCCGGAACATGCGGACCGCGGAGTAGGCGACGAAACCGAAGACGATGACGATGAACACCGCCGTGCCCACCCCGACGTACTGCGCCGCCGCTGACTCGGATTCGACGCTGTTGTCGGCCACGCCGCGCAGGTTCGTCACGGCGAGCCAGAGAGCGTAGGCGAACAGGGCCGCGCACTGCACGAGGACCACGATCGCGCCGAAGCGGAGCACCGCCGGCGGCTCGCCTTCCGCATTTCCGGCCTGTGCTCGGCCGCTCGGGACCGGGTTGTCGCTCTTGTCTGGGTTCGTAGTCACCCGGACAGTCTAGCCCGCCGGTCGCGGCGCCCGGCGATTTGACCTCGGGCCCCTCCACGTACTCCCCAGCTTTCCCACATACGCGCAGGTAGAGACCAACAGGAGTCCGCGTGTACGCCCGTCCAGCCCGCCCTGTAATTCGTTTTGATTCAGCGCCTGGATATGATATGCGTCACTTTTCGACGTTTACCTCTAGCGCAACTGCTGTTTACGTGCCATCATTCTCGGGTAGCAAAAATAAAGACTTGGTTGCCCAGGCTTTAACTCCCGGCCAACGCCGGGTGAATACCAGGGAAACGGATGACGGGCCCACGGAACCCGCCCGAAACCTGGCAGCGCACTCCGCTCTACGCCACCCCGCACCGGGGCGGCGTTGTGGCGCGCGCACACCATACGACCGCAGTACCCACACAAACCACAAGGAGCATTCACCATGGATTGGCGCCACGACGCAATCTGCCGCGACGAGGACCCCGAACTCTTCTTCCCCGTCGGCAACTCCGGCCCCGCACTCGCCCAGATCTCCCAGGCCAAGCTGGTCTGCAACCGCTGCCCCGTCACCTCCCAGTGCCTCAAGTGGGCCCTCGAGACCGGCCAGGACGCCGGCGTCTGGGGCGGCCTCTCCGAGGAGGAGCGCCGCGCTCTGAAGCGCCGCAACAAGCAGCGCGCCCGCAACCGCCAGCGCCTCAGCGCCTAAGGGCCCCGGCACCCGATTTCCCGGCCTCTGCGCAGGGGCGATAAAGTAGACAACCTGTACCTTTTCAACCCGGCAACAAGGAGGCCCCCATGAGCAAGCGTGGTCGTAAGCGCAAGGATCGCCGCAAGAAGAGCGCCAACCGCGGCAAGCGTCCCAACGCCTAAGCGCTCCCAACACGAGACACCCCCGCTCCGCCGAAAGGCGAGACGGGGGTGTCTCCTTTGTGGGGCAACTCGAGGCTGGACTCAGCCCTGGAACCGGTACCGCGTCACGGACACGGTGCTGATCGAGGTGATGATGCGCTGCCGCAGCGGCTCGGGGGCGTGCGCCTCTCCGCAGCACTTGCGCACCAGCCCGCGCACCGCCAGCTCCGCCTGGAGCTGGCTGAAGCACTGCGGGCAGGAGTCCAGCTGCTGCCTGATCTGGGCGGCGCGCTCGGGGGTGGTGTCGTCGTCGAGAAGCTCGCGGAGGAGCGCCTTCGCCTCCTGACAGCTCGGGTTGTGCTCGTGTCCGGCGCTCATCAGTCCTTACTCCCTCGCTCGAGTCCGATGCCTTGTTCGTTCGCTACGTCCTTCAACATCTCCCGGAGCTGTTTTCTTCCCCGGTGCAGGCGCGACATGACGGTCCCCAGGGGGATGTCCATCACCTCGGCGATCTCCTTGTAGGCCAGGCCCTCGACGTCTGCGTAGTAGACGACCATGCGGTAGTCCTCGTTGAGCGCGTTGAGCGCCTCGGAGATCCGCGAGTTCGGCATCGACTTCAGCGCCTCGACCTCCGCCGACTCCAGGCCCGTCGACTCGTGGGAGCTGGAGGTGTAGAGCTGGTGGTCGGTGATCTCGTCCGCGGAGGTCTCCAGGGGCCGGCGCTGCTTCTTGCGGTAGCTGTTGATGTACGTGTTCGTCATGATGCGGTACAGCCACGCCTTGAGGTTGGTGCCCTGCTTGAAGCTGTCGAAGGCGTTGAACGCCTTGAGGTAGGTCTCCTGGACCAGGTCCTCGGCGTCCTGGGGGTTGCGCGTCATCCGCAGCGCGCCGCCGTAGAGCTGGTCCAGCAGCGGCATCGCCTCCTCGGTGAAGCGCTCGTGCAGGTCAGTGTCGGCCATAGGGGACATTGTAGCGTCGGGCCGCAGTACCTCTGAGAACATGGGAGGGGCACGGCCACCACCGCGACGAGAAGGAGCAGCCATGGCACGCAGGACCCGCGCCCTCGAGGCGCTGGCAGACACACCCCACGAGGTGCTCGAGTACGCACCCAGCAGCGACCACTTCGGCGAGCACTCCGCCCGCGAGCTGGGCATCGACCCCGCCGCGGTGCTGAAAACCCTCGTCGTCTCGGGCCCGGACAGACAGCTCGCGCTGTGCTGCGTGCCCGTCGCCGGGCACCTGAGCCTCAAGCACGCCGCGCGGGCGCTCGGCTGGAAGCGCGCCGAGATGGCTGAGCCCGCTCGCGCCCAGCGCGCCACCGGCTACGTCGTCGGGGGCATCTCCCCTCTCGGCACGACGACGCGGCTGCCCACGCTTCTCGACGCCACCGTGGCCCACCTCGACACCGTCACCGTCTCGGCGGGCCAGCGCGGCCTGTCGGTGCGCCTCGCCCCGGCCGACCTGGCGGCACTGGCGGGGGCTCAGTTCGCAGACATCAGCTCGGCGTAGTCGTTGCGCACGTTGCCCACCTCCTGCGCCGCCTCCCGGGCGGCGAGCCGGTCGGCCACGCGCGAGGGGTGGACCAGCTCGAGGGCGTCTGCCGGGGACCCGTCGACCCACTGCTCGACCTCCTCGGGCGCAAGGAACAGCGGCAGGCGGTCGTGCAGCCACGCCATGTTCTCGGGGGCCGCGGTGGTCACCATGGTCGTCGACAAGCGACCCAGCCCCGTGTCCCACAGGGCCGCCGCGTAGAGCAGGCCCTCGCCCGGGGCGACGTAGTAGGGCTGCTTCCGGCCGTCCACCTGCTTCCACTCGTAGTAGCCGTCGAGGACCATGAGCCCGCGGCGCTGGGCGAAGGCCGCACGGAAGGAGGGCTTCTCCGCCACCGTCTCGCCCCGGGCGTTGAACAGCGGCGGGCCGGTCTCGTCCTTCTTCCAGGCGGGCAGCAGGCCCCACCGGGCGGCGTCGAGCTGCGCCCCGGCGTCGGCGAAGCGCACGAGCGGCACCTGCTGGGTGGGCGCGATGTTGTAGCGCGGGGGCGGGGTCCCGTCGGGCGCGGAGACCGGGGCGGCCCCGGGCAACTGCCCGATCGCGTCGATGAGGTCCGACCCGGTGGTAAAGAGTACAAAACGACCGCACATGCCTCCATTATGATTGATCGCATGACTGACTTGTGGCCTGCGCCTTTCGCCTCGGGACCGATCACCCACACCCAGGTGGTGCCGGGGTCGAAATCGATGACCAACCGCGCCTACATCCTCGCCGCGCTCGCCGGGGAGCCGTCGACGATCGCGGGCGCGCTGCGCTCCCGTGACACGGACCTCATGCGCGGCGCCCTCGAGGCGATGGGCACGCAGTTCTCCGAGAGCCCGGACGGGACGCTCGAGGTCCGGCCGGCGCCGCTGCGCGGGGCGGAGGTCGACTGCGGGCTAGCCGGCACGGTCATGCGCTTCCTCCCGCCGGTGGCGGCCTTCGCCGACGGCGCGGTGCTTTTCGACGGCGACGAGCAGGCCCGCCAGCGCCCCATCAGCACCATCCTCGACGCGCTGCGCCGGCTCGGCGTGCGCGTCGCGGGCGACGGGCTGCCCTTCACCGTCCACGGCGTCGGACGCGCCGAGGGCGGGCTCGTGGACATCGACGCCTCCGGCTCCTCCCAGTTCGTCTCCGGGCTGCTGCTCGCCGCGCCGCGCTTCGAGCGCGGCGTGACGGTGCGCCACACCGGCGGCACGCTGCCCTCGATGCCCCACGTCGAGATGACCGTCGACATGCTCGCCCACGCCGGCGTCCGGGTCACCGCCGCTGGAAACACGTGGTCGGTGGCGCCCCAGCCCATCGGCGGGCGGACGTGGACCATCGAGCCCGACCTGTCCAACGCCACCCCCTTCCTCGCCGCGGCCGCGGTGACCGGCGGCGTGGTGCGCGTGCCGAACTGGCCCATCTCCACGACCCAGCCCGGCGACGTGATCCGCGACATCCTCGACCGGATGGGCTGCGAGGTCGAGTTGCACGCCGCTGGCGCGACGCACGACCTCGAGGTGCGCGGCCCGCAGCGCGGCACGCTGCGCGGCATCCGCATCGACATGGGCGACATCGGCGAGCTCGCCCCGACCGTCGCCGCTCTGGCCACCCAGGCCACCACGGCCTCCGAGCTCACCGGCATCGCCCACCTGCGCGGCCACGAGACCGACCGGCTGAAGGCGCTGACCGAGGAGATCAACCGGCTCGGGGGCAACTGCGAGGAGCTGCCCGACGGCCTGCGCATCCACCCGGCCCCGCTGCAGCCCGGCACCTGGCACTCTTACGCCGACCACCGCATGGCCACCGCGGGCGCGATCATCGGCCTGACCACCCGGGGCGTGAAGGTGGAGAACATCGCCACCACCGCGAAGACCCTGCCGGGCTTCGCCGACATGTGGTCGGGCATGGTGGGGGCGTAGGGAAGGTGGCACGCCGCTTTTCCGACTACGACGAGTCCGACGTCCGCGTCCGCCCCGGCAAGGGCTCGCGGCCCCGCACCAAGGACCGCCCCCGCCACGCCGACGCCGTGGCCGGCATGGTGGTCACGAAGGACCGGGGGCGCTGGGGAGTCGTCCTCGACGGCGCGGGCACCGTCGTGCAGTGCATGCGCGCCCGCGAGCTGAAGCGCACCTCCGTGGAGGTCGGCGACCGCGTCGGCGTCGTCGGCGACACCTCGGGGGCCAAGGACACGCTCGCGCGCATCGTCAAGCGCGAGGAGCGCACCTCAGTGCTGCGCCGCACCGCCGACGACACGGACCCCTACGAGCGCATCATCGTCGCCAACGCGGAGCTGCTGCTCATCGTCGTCGCCGTGGCCGATCCCCCGCCGCGCACCGGCTTCGTCGAGCGGGCGCTCATCGCCGCCTTCGTCGGCGGGGTCACCCCCGTGGTCTGCCTGACCAAGTCCGACCTGGCCGACCCGGCCGTTTTCCGCGCCGAGCTCGAGGACCTCGACGTCGACGTGTTCGAGGTGGGCATCGACGACCCCACCGCCGAGCTCGAAGAGCTCGTGCGGGGGCGGCTGTCCGCCCTGATCGGCCACTCGGGCGTCGGTAAGTCCACCCTGGTCAACCGCGTTGTGCCCGAGGCCCGGCGCGAGACGGGCGAGGTCTCCGGCGTGGGCAAGGGCCGCCACACCTCCACCCAGTCCGTGGCCCTGGAGCTGCCGGGCGGCGGCTGGATCATCGACACCCCCGGGATCCGCTCCTTCGGCCTGGCGCACGTCTCCCCCGAGGAAATCATCCAGGTCTTCCCCGACCTCGAGGAGGAGACGGAGCGCTGCCCGCGCGGCTGCACCCACCTCGGCCCTCCCGCCGACCCCGAGTGCGCCTGGGACGCGCTCGACCCCTCCACCGTGCGATGGCGCCGCGCGCAGGCCGTGCGCCGGCTGCTCGCCGCGCTCGGCTCGAACAACGAGTGGGAGCTAAAGCAGCTCGATGAGGAACGGTAGCTCGCTGGGGTCGAAGAAGGCCATGTAGTTGTCCTGGGCGTCGCCCACGGCCAGCTCCGCGTCCTCGTCTCCCAGCTCCGCGGCGTCGATGTTCTCGATCGCGCGGGCGGTGGCCTCCTCGGCCTCCTTGACGTCCACGTGGATCGCGGCGACGTCCGCGAGCCCAACGGGCCCGCCCAGCTTCACGACGGCCTCCCCCATGTCCGGGTGGCCCTCCGCGCCCTCGACGTCGGCGGAGACCACCACGCGCCTGTGTGGGAAGTCGGTCTCGTCGCCCACGGTGAGCAGGCGCAGCGAGGTGCGCGAGGCCTCGTCGAAGGCGATCTCCTCCAGCTCCTCCTGGTCGCCAGAGGTGTAGAACTCGGTCAGCTCGGGAGTCACCGCGAACGCCCAGCCGTTGCGGGCGTGCAGCACCCCCTCGGCCGCGAGGGTCTTGAGCATCCCGAAGGTGGCCGGCACGTAAACGCGCACTAGAACTCACCCTCGATGCCGAAGAGCGACTGGATCTCCACGGCGGTGCGCTCGAAGGCGGTGTGGAGGATGCCGATCATCCCGTGCTCGACGGCGGCCCGGACGTTCATGATGTCGTCGTCGATCATGACGCAGTCCGCCAGCGGAACGTCGATGGCGCTGGCCGCGGCCTGGAAGGCGGCCCGCTCGGGCTTTTCCCAGCCCACGTCGCCGGAGAGCACGACGGCGTCGACGACGCCGCGGAACTCCCACTCGCGGATCGCGTCGGCCTCCCGCCCCTCCGACTCGGCGTTGGAGAGGATCGCGGTGGAGATGCCCTGCGCCTTCACGGCCTCGATGAGGGCGGTCCAGCGTTTCCGGTCCTCCGCGTCGTCGAGGTCGAGCACTCCCGCGTAGTCAATAATCAGTCCCTGCATTAGGTGTCTTCCGTCTCTTTCGTGCCTACTAAAGTGTGCCGCTTCGCGGGCGCGACAGCACGCGCGAGTGCCACAATACTACCTGCCCCGTACCGCGTCCGCCCCTCCCTGCACCTACCCGCGCGAGGAGGAATCCATGTACTACCCCGTCCCCGGCCACCGGCACATCAAGGTGCTCGTTCAGCCGCGGCCCGACCCGCCGTTCAACCCCCGTCCCGCTCCCCGCCCGCAGCCGCGGCCCGCGGCGAGGCCCTCCCCGCTGCTCCTCGTCGCCCTCGACGCCGCCTTCGGCATGCGCGACGCGGCAGCGCTGCGGCACGCCAGCTACGCCGCCGGCGTGCGCGGCCACATCAACGCCCGCCGCAGAGCCAACGCCCCGGCGGGGCCGGTGCGCGTGCTCACCTGCCACGCCCGCGAGGGCGGGGAATTCTTCGGCACCGTCCAGGCAGGAGGGCGCCGCTTCGCCTACGCCGCCCGCGTCGCGGACGGGAGGCTGGTGTCCTTCAAGGTGCTCTAGGCCTGGGCCGTGCTGCCCTGCTCGGGGGCCGCGGCCTGCTGCTCGAACTGGCGGCGCAGCATGAACAGCTGGCGCACCGTCTCCTCCTGCACGGCCTCGTTCATGGCGTTGAACATGTCGCCGCCCTCCTTCTGGTACTCCACCAGGGGGTCGCGCTGCGCCATCGCGCGCAGGCCGATGCCCTCCTTCAGATAGTCCATCTCGTAGAGGTGCTCGCGCCACTTGGTGTCGATGATCGGCAGGATGACCATGCGCTCGAGGTTGCGCATCTGCGCCTCCCCGCCGATCGCGGAGACGTTCTCCTCCAGCTTGGCGTACTGCGCCAGCGCGTCCTGCGTCAGCGCCTCGCGCAGCTGCTCGGCCGAGATCTCGCCGGGGCGGCCGTACTCCGAGCCGTCGACAAGCTCTGCGGCCGTGACCGAGGGTCCGTAGAGCGACTCGAGGGCGCTCCACAGCTCGTCGAGGTCCCAGTCCTCGACGTAGCCCTCGCGGGTGGCCCCGTCGACGTAGGCACCGACGGTGTCGGTGATCATGCGGCGGACCTGCTCCTTGATGTCCTTGGCGTCGAGGATCTCGCGGCGCTCGCGGTAGACCACCTTGCGCTGCTCGTTGAGCACCTCGTCGTACTTGAGCACGTTCTTGCGCATCTCGAAGTTCTGGTTCTCCACCTGCGCCTGGGCGCCCTTGATGGCGTTGGAGACCATCTTCGCCTCGATCGGGACGTCGTCGGGAACGTTGAGGCGGTTCATCATGTTCTCCATGGACTGCCCGACGAAGCGGACCATGAGGTCGTCGCGCATGGAGAGGTAGAAGCGGGTCTCGCCGGGGTCGCCCTGGCGGCCCGAGCGGCCGCGCAGCTGGTTGTCGATGCGGCGCGACTCGTGGCGCTCGGTGCCGATGACGTAGAGCCCGCCGTTGTCGCGGACCTCGTCGCCGAGCTGCTTGGAGCGCTCCTTCGCCTTGGGCAGCTGCTCGTTCCACGCCTCCTGGTAGCGCTCCTCGTCCTCGAAGGGGTCGAGGCCCTGGGCCTGCAGCTTGGCGTCGAGGAGGATCTCGGGGTTGCCGCCGAGCACGATGTCGGTGCCGCGGCCGGCCATGTTGGTGGACACCGTGACCTTGCCGGGCAGGCCGGCCTCGGCGATGATGCGGCCCTCCTCCTCGTGGTGCTTGGCGTTGAGCACGTTGTGCTTCACGCCCTTGCGGGTGAGCAGCTGGGAGAGGTACTCGGAGCGCTCGACGGAGGTGGTGCCCACGAGGACGGGCTGGCCCTTCTCCACGTGCTCTGCGATGTCCTCGGCGACGGCGGCGAACTTCGCCTCCTGGGTCTTGTAGACGAGGTCGTCGCGGTCGACGCGCTGGTTCGGCTTGTTCGGCGGGATCGCCACGACGTCGAGGCCGTAGATCTGGTGCAGCTCGGCGGCCTCGGTCTCGGCCGTGCCGGTCATGCCGGCGAGCTTGTCGTAGAGGCGGAAGTAGTTCTGCAGCGTGACCGTCGCGAGCGTCTGGTTCTCGTTCTTGATCTCGACGTTTTCCTTCGCCTCGATCGCCTGGTGCATGCCCTCGTTGTAGCGACGCCCGGCGAGCACGCGGCCGGTGAAGGAGTCGACGATGAGGACCTCGCCCTGCCGGATAATGTAGTCCTTGTCGCGCTCGAAGAGCTCCTTGGCCTTCAGCGCGTTGTTGAGGTAGCTGACCAGCTGCGAGTGCTCGGGCGCGTAAAGGTTGTCGATGCCCAGCTGGTCCTCGACGAACTCCACGCCCTCCTCGGTCACGCCGATGGTGCGCTTGCGCTTGTCGACGTCATAGTGGATGCCCTCCCTCATCCGCGGCGCGAGCTGGGCGAAGACGGTGTAGAACTGGCTGGAGCCGTCGACGGGGCCGGAGATGATGAGCGGGGTGCGGGCCTCGTCGATGAGGATCGAGTCGACCTCGTCGACGATGGCGAAGTTGTGCCCGCGCTGGACCATGTCGGACACGGAGCGGGTCATGTTGTCGCGCAGGTAGTCGAAACCGAGCTCGTTGTTCGTGCCGTAGGTGATGTCCGCCGCGTAGGCCTGCTTGCGCTCCGGCGGGCGCATCTCGGAGAGGATCACGCCGACCTCGAGGCCGAGGAAGTGGTGCACGCGGCCCATCATCTCGGCGTCGCGCTTGGCCAGGTAGTCGTTGACGGTGACGATGTGGACGCCCTTGCCGCCGAGGCCGTTGAGGTAGGCGGGAAGTACCGAGGTGAGGGTCTTGCCCTCGCCGGTCTTCATCTCGGCGACGGAGCCGAAGTGCAGCGCGGCCCCGCCCATGATCTGCACCTTGTAGTGCTTCTGGCCGAGAACGCGCCAGGAGGCCTCACGGGCGGCGGCGAAGGCGTCGAGAAGGATGTCGTCGAGCGTGGCGCCGTCGGCCAGCTGCTGGCGGAACGCGCCGGTCTTGGCCTTGAGCTCAGCGTCGGAAAGGGCCGCGTAATCGTCCTCGAGTTCGATGACCTGGTCGGCAATCTTGCTCAGGCGTTTGACGGTGCGGCCTTCGCCGGCGCGGAGCAGCTTTGACAGTCCAAACACGTGCGTTTTGTCCTTCGTTCGGTAAAAAGCGAATTGAGTATCAACCCGTCATTGTACGCACGGGCCCGCCACCGGCCCGCCCGCGTCGCTGAAAGAAGCCTACGAAAAGACCGCCCGGCACCTTCACGGGGAAGGGCCGGGCGGTGGGAGGGGCGAAGCCTACGCCTCTGCATCCTCGGCCAGGGCGATCAGGCCGTAGTCGAAGGCGTGGCGGCGGTACACCACGGAGGGGCGGGAGGTGGCCTCGTCGACGAACAGGTAGAAGTCGTGGCCGACCAGCTCCATCTCGGAGAGGGCGTCGTCAACGCTCATCGGGGTGGCGGGGTGCTCCTTGCGGCGCACGACCTGCCCCGGCTGGAAGTCCTCCACCAGCCCGGCGTACGGGTCGGCGTTGTCCTCCTGTGCGGACTCGGCGCGCGCCTCGCGTGCCTCGGCCTCGAGCTCGGCCGCGATCTCGCCGGTCGACTTGGGGGCGCGGTGGCCGGAGCGGGAGATCTCGCGGCGCACCTTGACCTTGCGCAGGGAGCGCTCCAGCTTGCCGACGGCGGACTCCAGCGCCGCGTAGAAGCTGTCCTCCTTCGCCTCGGCGCGGGCGAGGTGGCCCTTGCCGGTCGCGGTGATCTGGATGCGCTGGGCCTGGGCCTCGCGGCGCGGGTTGGGCTCGTGCTGCAGCTCGACGTGGAAGAAGGTCAGCGTCGGGTCGAGCTTCTCAATCTTCGCGAGCTTCGCGTTCACACGGTCCTGGAAGTGCTCAGGGACTTCAACGTTTCGGCCAGTGATGGTCACCTGGGCCTCGGGGCTCAGGACTTCGTTGTTGTCTGCAGAGGTCATCTGCTTCCTCCCTTGAGTAGTCGGAACGGGGGACTACCACCACTATACAACTGGTAATAACCAATGGGCCCTAAAAGGATTCAAAAAGAATTCACCTCTCAGGCCGCGCACAGGGCCACGCACGCCGCGACGTCGCAGCCGAGGGCGAGAAGCTTCGCGACGCTCGCCTCCAGCGTGGCCCCCGTCGTCACCACGTCATCCACCACGATCACGGGCCCGGCCGGGACGAACGCGGCGCGCACCGCCCCGGCCAGGTTCGCCCGCCGCTCCTCCGCCCCGAGGGTCGACTGGTCCGCCGTGCGCGGCGCCAGCGCGAGCGCCGGCCATGTCTGTCGGCCCGAGGCGCGGCACACCGCCTCAACCGGGTCCCCGCCCCGCGCCCGGGCGGAACTCGCGCGGGTCGGCGCCGGGACGAGCCCCGCGCCGGCGGGGATCTCCCCGCGCGCCTCCAGGTGCTCGAGGCCGGCCGCGACAACGGCGCCGAGGTGGCGGCGCAGCGCCAGGTTATTGCGCTCCTTCATGGCCAGCACCACCCCGCGGTGGGCGCCCGCGTAGGTGCCGAAGGCGAAGGTGGGCACGTGCGGGTGGGTCCGCGGGCTGACCCGCTGCGGGGGCTGCGCGAGCGCCCGGCGGCAGGCGCCGCACAGGTGCTCCCCCGGGGCGCCGCATCCCCCGCAGCGCCGCGGGAGGAGCAACTCGAGCACCGCGTCCCGCCCTAGCGCGCGACGATCGGCACCGCGCGCACGCCCTGCAGGCCCGGCACCTCGCGCCAGTTCGAGTTGTCCGGCGCGCCCGTGGCGGGCAGCTGCAGGGTGCCGTTCGCGTCCGTTGCGTAGTACATGCCCGCCGAGGAGGCCACCGCCACCACCGGGGCGGTGAGGTTTCCGCTGGACAGCGTGGTGGTCGAGGAGCCGTCCTGCTCCACGCGGACGACCGGGGAGCCCTCCGCGCTCGTGCCCACGAGCAGCGAGCCGTCGGGGTTCCAGTCCGCGGCGATGACGCTGCCACCCAGGTCGGGGGCGTACTCCATGACGTTGACCACCGAGCGCGCCCCCGTCCCGCTCACCGAGACGATGCCGGTGTAGAGGTGGCCGTCGATGACCATGGCCACCCGAGCCCCGGTGCGCGAGAGCCGCAGCACGGAGATGTTCCCCTCCACGCCCTCCGGCAGCTCGAGGGCGACCTCGCTGCTCACGACCTCCCCCGTCGCCGCGGAGCGCACCGCCCGGACAATGCGCTTGCCGTCCTCGGCCACCCAGGCGGCGCTGCGGTCGGCCTCGAAGGTCGGGCGCGTGAAGTTCTTCCCGCGCATCACCTCCTGGGCGGCCCCGCCCAGCGTGCCCAGCTCGAAGGCCTGATCGCCCTCCTTGCCCAGCACCGCGGCGTAGTTGCCCGAGTTGCTCACGTCCACCGATGCGATCGTGCCGCCCTGGCCGAGCTTGCCGTCCACCGGCGCGGTTTCCCCTCCGCCCAGGCGGAACAGGCTGCCGTTGGACAGCGAGTAGGTGCTCTTCTCCCCCGCCGCGTCGCTTAAGGGGCTGACGTCGGCGAAGTCGTCCGTGGTGAAGCTGTCGATGCCCGCGATGAGGGGATCGCCGTCCGTCGTGATCGAGATCGGCCCCGAGGTGCCCGCCTGGGACAGCACCCACACCACCTGGGCGGCGAAGCGCATCCGGTTCTCCTCGCTCACCGAGCCGAAGCCGGTGAAGTTGTAGGCGCCTTTCTCGTAGCCGACGTACGCGGCCTCCGCCGGCAGGTCGAAGCGCACCGCGGGCCGGATGCGCTCGGACGGGCCGTCGATAAGCATGCTGAGCAGATCCGAGGTCAGCGAGTCCCGCTCCGCGTAGATCCACCTCCTGTCGGCGACGAGCTCGGAGGCGTTGCTGCCGTAGAAGTACAGCGAGTGCGGCTGGTACTTGTTGCGCATCTCCGTGCGCTCGATGACAACCCCGCTGGGCAGCGAGGAAATCCGCCACTCGCCGTCGACCTGCTCGAGCTCCATGGTTGCGTCGTAGATCGCGCGGTTGGGGTTGAACACCCCGCCCGGCTGGATCTCCCCGATCACGTTGCCCTGGACGCTGAAGCTGCGGCGCCCCCCGGTGCCGCCGGCGACGGTGTTGATGCTCAGCCGGTCCACCACGAGCGTCGTCTCCGTGGGCTGCCACACCTCCCCCGCCTGTGGGGTGAGGAAGCTGCGCGCCGCCTCGTAGTTGGACGTCGGCACCGCGGACGCGGCGAAGAAGTCGCGCAGGAGGAGGTCGGGGTCGCTGCCCGGCTTGGGGGCGATGACCGGCGCGGTGGCCGACTCGGGCTCGAAGCTGCGCAGCACGTGCGGCTCCGTGTTCGACGGCAGGGTGGCGCACGACGTGGCGGTCGCCGCCACGAACGCCAGGGCGCCGGCGAGGGCGCGGCGGGGTCTGCTAGCGCGCATCGGGGTCCTCCTCAGCGGTGTCGTGCCCGGCGGGAAGGGGCCGGGGCGCGGCCAGCTCCACCGGCGCCGAGGAGAAGCCCTCCTCCGGGTCGCGCGGGATCACCAGCCTGAACTGGGAGCCGACGTTGGGGGTCCCGGCCGCGTCGAGGCTGCCCCGGTGCAGCAGGGCGTCCTCCCGCGCGATGGCCAGGCCCAGGCCCGTGCCACCGGAGTGGCGCTTGCGGGACTTGTCGGCCCGCCAGAACCGGTTGAACACGAGCTCCTCCTGGCCCGGCTTGAGGCCGACACCGTGGTCGGTCACCGTGATCGCCACCGCCTCGGTGTTGGCCACCATCTCCACCACCACGGGGTTGCCCTCCGAGTGGTCGATGGCGTTGGCCAAGAGGTTGCGCACGATGCGCTCGATGCGGCGCGGGTCACCCTCGATGAGCACAGGCTCCTCCGGCAGGCGGAGCTCCACCTCCACGTCCAGCTCGCGGGCGAGGTGGCTGGTCTGCTCCCACGCCGACCAGACCGGGGCGTGGGCGTCGAGCTTCGTCGTGGCCAGGTCTGCCACGCCCGCGTCGTGGCGCGAGATCTCGAGCAGGTCGCCGAGCAGCTCCTCGAAGCGGTCGAGCTCGCGCGTCATCAGCTGGGAGGCCCGGCGGGTGTGGCCCTCCAGCGATTCCTCCTCCGCGGCGATCATGTCGGCCGCCATGCGCACCGTGGTCAGCGGGGTGCGCAGCTCGTGCGAGACGTCGGAGGTGAATTGGCGCTGCAGGTCGCCGTACTCCTCGAGCTGGTTGATCTGCCGCGAGATCTTGTCGGCCATGTTGTTGAAGGACATAGCGAGCACCGCCATCTCGTCCTCCCCGTCCACGGGCATCCGCTCGCGCAGGTGCCCGGCCGCGAAGCGCTCCGCGGTGCGGGAGGCGGAGCGCACCGGGGAGACGATCTGCTGCGAGGCCAGCCACGCGATGCCCACCAGGAGCACCACCACCACGATGGAGGCCGTGGCGAGCAGGCCCTGCATCAGCGCCAGGGTGGCCGTCTCGCTCTCCATGTTCATGACCAGGTAGAGCTGCAGGTCCGGGACCTCAGCGCTGGTCGGGGTGCCCACGATGAGCGCGTTGTAGGAGGAGCCGTCGGTCCGGTCCACGGAGGCGAACTGGTAGGCCACGTTGCCCTCGGAGACGAAGGTCTGCAGCCTCTGGGGGATGTTGAACCCCTCGGGCGAGGACATGGCCTGCCCGCCGCCGCCCTGGATGAGCAGCACGGGCTCGTAGACCGTCGGCGCCTCCGTGTTCTGCTGGGAGCGCTGGGTCACCGCCGTGCGGGCCGAGTTCAGCCGGGTCTGCAGCGAGCTCGAGGTTCCCGAGCTGTCGATCTGCTCCTCGACGACCGCGCGGGCGCGCTCCACCTCGCCTGCGGCGAGGTCGATCTTGGTCGCGGTGATCCGCTGCGTCACCACCGAGGCCAGCGCGAAGCCGAGCACGAGCATCACGATCGTCGAGACAATGAGCACCGTGCCCACGAACCGGACCTGCAGTGAGGTGCGCCAGGCCTCGGCGATGTTCTCGCGCAGCCTGCGCAGCGGATACGCCTTCAGGGGATCACACCCCCGGCTTGCCGGTCTTGTAACCCACGCCGCGGACGGTCAGGATGATCTCCGGGTTCTCCGGGTCGTGCTCGATCTTGGAGCGCAGGCGCTGCACGTGGACGTTGACCAGGCGGGTGTCGGAGGCGTTGCGGTAGCCCCACACCGTCTCGAGCAGCTCCTCGCGGGTGTGCACCTGGTGGGGCTTGCGCGCCATTTCCAGCAGGAGGTCAAACTCCAGCGGCGTCAGGGCGATCTCCTCGTCGCCGCGGGTCACCATGTGCTGGGGGACGTCGATGGTGAGGTCGCCGATCTCCAGCACCTCCGCCGGCTCGTCGCCCGTGCGGCGCAGCCGCGCGCGGATGCGGGCGATCAGCTCCTTCGGCTTGAAGGGCTTGGTGATGTAGTCGTCGGCCCCGGACTCCAGGCCGAGGACCACGTCCACCGTGTCCGTCTTGGCGGTGAGCATGACAATGGGCACGGCGGATTCCTTGCGGATCTCCCTGCAGATGTCCACGCCGTTCATGCCCGGAAGCATGAGGTCGAGCAGGATGAGGTCGGGGTCGTAATCGTGGAACGCGGGCACCGCCGCAGCGCCGTCCATGATCGGGCGCGCCTCAAACCCCTCGGACTCCAGGACGATCGTCAGCATCTCGTTGATGGCGGGATCGTCGTCGACCACCAGAATCTTCGGCGTCATCGCTGCTCCTTCTCGTAGTTCTCAACTGCCTGAATGATAGTGCCGGGCTCCGTCGCACGCACCCACCGACTCACCCAGCCCGTCTCGGCGAGGCGCTCGTAGTTGGCAAAGGTGTCGCGCTGGAGACGGTCGTTGCGCTCGTAGGCGTCCCGCGCGCGGGCGGCGTCGGCCGCCTCGCGCCGCAGCGCCCGGCGCCGCGCCACCTCGGGCGGGGTGTCCACGAGGACCTGCAGGTCCGGCACCGGCAGGCCGAGCCGGTCGAACTCGAGCGCGCGGACCCACTCGATGTCCGCCGGGTCGCCGGTGCGCGCCGCCGTGTAGGCGGCGTTGGAGGCGACGTAGCGGTCGAGGATGAGAATGCGCCCCGCGTGGGCGTCGAGAAGCTCCCTCGCCCCCGCCCTGTCAAGGGCGAAGAGCGTGGCCATGCCGTGGGCGGAGTCCGGCAGGTCCCCCATCTCGCCGTGCAGCGCTGCGCGGGCGAGGTCCGCGTGGACGGACTCGCCGTAGCGGGGGAAGGCGACGCTCTCCGCCCCGAGAGCCTCGCGCACCGCCGTGACCAGGGTGTTCTTGCCGGCCCCGTCGATTCCTTCTACCGCGATGATCATGGCGCTAGTAGCGGTAGTGCTCGGGCTTGAAGGGGCCGGCGACGTCGACGCCGATGTACTCCGCCTGCTCCTTCGTCAGCGTGGTCAGCGTGCCGCCGAGGGCCTCGACGTGGATGCGCGCGACCTTCTCGTCGAGGATCTTGGGCAGACGGTAGACGTCGTTGCCGTAGTTCGCGGAGTTGGTGAACAGCTCGATCTGGGCGATGGTCTGGTCGGCGAAGGAGGTGGACATGACGAACGAGGGGTGGCCCGTCGCGTTGCCGAGGTTGAGCAGGCGGCCCTCCGACAGGACGATGATAGACGTGCCCGACGGCAGGGTGAACAGGTCGACCTGCGGCTTGATCGGCGTGCGCGTGACGTCGTCGCGGTGGGTCAGCGAGTGCATGTCGATCTCGTTGTCGAAGTGGCCGATGTTGCCCAGGATCGCGTGGTCCTTCATCGCGCACATGTGCTCGAAGGTGATGATGCCCAGGTTGCCCGTCGCGGTGATGACGATGTCGGACTCCGCGATGGCCTCGTCGACGGTGACGACGCGGTAGCCGTCCATGAGCGCCTGGAGGGCGTTGATCGGGTCTGCCTCCGTGACGGAGACGATCGCGCCCTGGCCGTCGAGGGCCTCCGCCACGCCCTTGCCCACGTCGCCGTAGCCGCAGACGAGGGCCTTCTTGCCGGCGATGAGGACGTCGGTGCCGCGGTTGATGCCGTCGACGACGGAGTGCCGGGTGCCGTAGCGGTTGTCGAACTTCGACTTCGTCACCGCGTCGTTGACGTTCATCGCGGGGAAGGGCAGCACGCCCTCCTTGGCGAAGTGGTAGAGGCGGTGCACGCCGGTCGTGGTCTCCTCGGTGACACCGCGGACCTCCTCGGCGGTGCTCCGCCACTTCCGCGCGTCCTCCGCGAGGGTCTCGCGCAGCATGTCGTAGAAGGCGATCTGCTCGTCCGGATCCCCCGGCTGCGCCTGGGGCACGGCGCCGGCGCGCTCGAACTCGGAGCCCTTGATCACGGCGAGGGTGGCGTCGCCGCCGTCGTCGAGGATCATGTTCGGGAAGATCCCCTCGCCCCAGGAGAATACCTGCTTGAGGCACCACCAGTACTCCTCGAGGGTCTCGCCCTTCCAGGCGAAGACGGGCACGCCCTGCGGGTTCTCGGGGGAGCTGTGCTTGCCGACGACCACGGCCGCCGCCGCGGGATCCTCCGTGGAGAAGATGTTGCAGGAAGCCCAGCGGACCTCGGCGCCGAGGGCGGTGAGCGTCTCGATGAGCACCGCCGTCTGCGTGGTCATGTGGATCGAGCCGGCGATGCGCGCCCCCGCCAGCGGCTGCTCCGCGGCGTACTCGCGGCGCAGCTGCATCAGGCCGGGCATCTCGTGCTCGGCGAGGTCGATCTGCTTGCGCCCCACCTCGTGGAGGGCGATGTCGGCGATCCTGTAGTCGGCCACCCGCGGCGTCTCAGTCATGTCTGCGCATCTTTCGTGTCGTTGCCTGGGGCGCTTCGTCGCCCCGGTACGGACACCACTGTAACGGAGGGGCCGGACACGCCCGGCCGCCCGTCAGGAGAGGGCTTCGATGAACTGCTCTGTGTCGGCGTCGGTGTCGGTGTCGTCGCCCACGTCCTCGAGGAGGGCGGAAGCGGCGGTGGCGAGCTGCTCATCGACGTCCGCCACCCCGCCCCGGATGAACTCGTAGGAGTCGGCGACCTCGCCGGCGCTGAAGGGGGCGCCCGCCCAGATAGCGGCGATCGTGGCGGCGGCCCGGCCGTTGTCGATCTCCTCCTGGGTCGCCGTGTCGCTCGACGCGAGCAGGACGGCGTCCCGGACGGCGTCGACGATCTCCTCGGTTTCGAGCTCGGCGAGGTCGTCGAGGAAGTCCACGTTTGCCTCGGCGGAGAAAACCTCGGTGTCCCACGTGCTCATCTGTGCTCCTTCGGTAGTGGTGTGATTCGTCGGATCTGCTGTTGTTCCTGCATTCGGGCCCCTCCGGCGGCTTCCAGGACCGGTTGCGGAAGCGCCCCGGGGCCCCGTACTGGCCCAACATAGTGCGCGTTTCGTGTCGGGGCACACGCTGCCGGACGGGCAGGGCGGCGAGCGCGCTGGCAATGACACATATCACAGGCCGAAGCGGCCGTGGGGGTTTCGCACATGCGCGGTTTGTGATATAAAAAGCAGTAAGAATGTTATGAATTTGTAACTTTGGGGACCTACGTCCCGCGGGGTTGGAACGGCGCCGGGTGCGCGAGAGGAGACGGGGATGAGCGCTTCGCGGCATCGGGTCACGGTGTTCATGATCATCGGCGTTGTCGCCGCGATCGTGACGGGCATCGTGGTGTGGAAGATGTCGCTGCCCACTCCCGCAGACGAGGCCGGATACGAGGCCAGCTCGACCAGCGCCACAACCGACGCCGGCACGCGCAGCACGACCTCCTCCACGCGCGCACCGCAGACCTCCTCCCCCGCCCCGGAGGCAAACCCGGCGCAGGGCGGGCAGGACGTGGACTCCGTCAGTCTCCCCGCCGAGGCGGGCGGCGCCGCCTCCGCCCGCGACCCCCTGCTTCCCCCCAACGCCGTGGTGAACTCGGCGCCGCGCTCGGTGGCGCCGACCCAGGTCTACCGCCCCTCCAACATCCTGCCCACGTCCGTCGCCCGCGAGGACGCAGGAGAGGCCTCGGCCGCGTCGAACCCCGCGGACCCGACGGCCGCCGAACCGACCCAGGCCCCCACCCCCGCAGAGGGCACCGACACCACGGGGACCACCGCGCCCGCCCAGCCGACCTCGCCGGCGGAGAGCCCCGCGCCGGGCCTGCCCTCCGCGCCGCTGGATAACGGTGAGAAGCCCGAGGTGATCGCCCCCGAGGCCCCCGCGCCGACACCCGCCCCGGACCCCGCCGTGACGCAGCAGTACACCCCGGGGTCGGAGGACCAGAATTGGTGGGGCCGGGTGCGCGGCTACCTGCGTTTCTAGGAGCGCACCCTGGCGTAGAAGACGTCCGCGTCCCCGCCCCGCGCGCTCACGCTCGCCCCGCCCTCCGAGGCCGGCGCCCACGCCGCCTCACCGGGGCCGAGATCGACGCCCCCCGCGCGGACAGCGCCGGAGGTGCAGAGCACGATGGCCGGGCCGCCGTCGCTCAGCTCCAGGGACTCCCCCGCCGCGAGCGCGTGCCGGCTGAGCTGGAAGTCCGCGCACGGCACGTCGTAGCCCACCGCGCCGGGCCCGAGCTCGCGCGTTTCCACGAAAGGCTCCGGGGCCGGGGTGAACTGGAGGATCCGCACCAGCTCCGGCACGTCGACGTGTTTTGTGGTCAAGCCCCCGCGCAGCACGTTGTCGGAGCTGGCCATGATCTCCACCCCCATCCCCCGCAGGTAGGCGTGGAGCTGGCCCGCCGCGAGGAAGAGCCCCTGGCCCGGCTGCATCTCCACGTGGTTGAGCAGGAGCGCGACGAGCGCGCCCGGGTCGTTCGGGTACTGCTGGGCGATGGAGAGGAAGTTGCGGGCGGTGCGCCCGATCCAGGTCTGCTCCGCCGCGCGGGCCTCGGCACCGGTGCGGACCTCGGCGATCAGCTCCCCGCGCCGCTGCGCCGGGATGGAGATCCAGGTGGTGAACACCGCCCGCAGGCTCTCTTCCTCCCGTGCGGGGTCGATCATGGCGGCGTAGCGGTCGAGGGTGGGGCTGGAGAGGGCGTCGAAAAGCTCCTGCGTGAGCGGGAGGGGCCGGAACCCGGCGAGGGCGTGGAACTCGGTGAGCGCCACCACCAGCTCCGGCTTGTGGTTGGCGTCCCGGTAATTGCGGTCGGGGCTGTCGAGGGTGAGACCCGCAGCGTTCTCCCGCGCGAAGCCCTCCTCCGCCTGCTCCTTGGAGGGGTGGGCCTGGATGCTCAGCGGCTCGTCCGCCGCGAGCAGCTTGAGCAGGAAGGGCAGCTTGTCCCCGAACTCGGCGCGCACGCGGGCGCCGAGGGCGCCCGCGGGATCCTCGGCGATGAGGGCGTCCAGCCCCTCGCCGGCGATGGTGGAGGGCGACAGCGGGTGCGCCCCGAACCACACCTCCGCCTCAGGCTTGGCCGCGGGGACGGGGCGCCCCTGCAGCTGGGCGATTAGGGAGTGCGAACCCCACGGGTAGGCGCGGAGGATCCCGTCGAGCTTCTCCATGTCTGACTCCATTCATCTCGGCGTCTCTCAGGCCTCCATCGCGGTCGCCGCGAACGCGCGCACCACCAGTCGCGCGGCCGCGGAGGAGTCGCCGAGACCGGTCGGCTCGGCGAACTCGGCGCGCGACGCGGGCAGAGACGAGGCCGCCTCCGCCCATACCACGGCCCTCAACGGTACCACCGCGGCCCCCTCGTCGAGGTAGGGGTCGTGGAAGATGTCGGGAGCTGGCAGCTCCTCCACAGGGGCGGCGAAGCCCGAGGGCATGCCCCGCGCGCTCCAGATCCGCGCGGCGAGGGCGGCGACCGCCCGCCCGCACGGGCCGGGGCCGGTGTGGACAACGTTCGCCCCCGCCGCGAAGGCGCGCAGCTGGCGGGCGGCGTTGACGGACTCGTCGCGCTGCGGCGACAGCGCCGCCAGCTCGGCGTCCACCTCGTCGGCAAGCGAGCGGAGGAACTCCGCGGTGATCTCGGGAGGCGTGCCCGGGGCGTCGAGGAGCGCCCAGACGAGCGCCATCGCACGCAGCGGGGACGGCCCGGCCGCGGTCGGCGGCGCGTCAAGCACGAGCGTGCTCGCCGGGGCGTCCTCGGTGATGGGCCCGCGCGCGGGACCCGCCAGGACCGTCTCCGCGCCCCGCCCGGCCGCCGTGAGCAGCGAGCGGGTGTCCTCCCCCGTCCGGTGATCGTCCTCGCACTCCCCCACGACCGCCACGATGTCCAGGGGCCCGACGTAGTCGGGCAGGACCCGGGTCACCACCACGGGCAGGGGCAGCGGGGCGCGCAGCTCGACGGCCGCCTCGGCGGCGGCGCGGGAGATCTGGTCGGTGGCGACGATGACCAGGCTGCGCGGCTGCATGCCCCGCAGCCGTTCCAGCGCCCCGGTCGCCTCTGCCACCGCGCGGACCTGCGCGCCCTCGTGCGCGACGTCGAAGAAGCGCACCGCCTCGCGGTCGTAGCCGCCCGCGCCCGTGAAATAGTCGTCCGTCATGCCCCCAGGCTACGTGGCGCGTCGGCGCCTCGGGGCCACCCCGCTCGCTCAGGCGCGGATGATTCCGAGGATCTCATCGGTCAGCGCGTCGACCTCAGCACGGGTGGGCGCCTCGACGTTGAGACGCAGCAGCGGCTCCGTGTTGGAGGCGCGCACGTTGAACCACGCCTTGGTCCCCTTCAGCGTCACGGTCACGCCGTCGAGGCGGTCGACGGTGTCAATGCGCTGCGCGAAGGCGTCGAGCACCCGCTGGGTCGCCGCGTCCTGGTCCGCGACCTCGGAGTTGATCTCGCCGGAGGCGACGTAGCGGTCGAACTCGCCCATCAGCGCCGACAGCGGCCCGTCCTGCTCCGCCAGGGCGGCGAGCACGTGAAGCGCGGCGACCAGGCCGGAGTCGGCGTTGAAGAACTCGGAGAAGTAGTAGTGCGCCGAGTGCTCCCCGCCGAACAGCGCGCCCGTGCGCGCCATCTCCGCCTTGATGTAGGAGTGGCCGACGCGGGTGCGCACCGCCGTGCCGCCGAGCTCGCCGATGATCTCGGGCACAGCGTGCGAGGTGATGAGGTTGTGGATGATCGTTGCCCCCGGGTTGCGCTCGAGGGTGCGGGTGGCCACGAGCGCGGTGATCGCCGAGGGCGAGACCGGGCGGCCCTGCTCGTCGACGACGAAGCAGCGGTCCGCGTCACCGTCGAAGGCGAGCCCGATGTCGGCGCCCTGCTCCACGACGAACTTCTGCAGGTCCTCCAGGTTCTTCGGGTCGAGGGGGTTGGCCTCGTGGTTGGGGAAGGTGCCGTCGAGCTCGAAGTAGAGGGGGCGCACGTCCATGTCGCCGAGCACTGCAGGCACCGTCAGCCCCGCCATGCCGTTCGCGGCGTCGACGGCCACGACCAACTTCCGGTCGGTGGGCACCTCCACCAGCTCGCGGAGGAACGCCGCGTAGTCCTGCAGCACGTCTCGCTTCTCGACGCCCCCGGGCTCGCCCCGGTGGGCCGGGATGCCGTCGACAAGCATGCGGGCGATCTCCCCGAGCCCCGTGTCCGTGCTCACCGGGGTGGCCCCGGCGCGGCAGAGCTTGATGCCGTTGTACTGGGCCGGGTTGTGGGAGGCGGTGAACATAGCGCCAGCGCAGTTGAGGGTGCCGGCGGCGAAGTAGAGCTCATCGGTGGAGGTCAGGCCCAGCTCGATCACGTCGAGGCCGTGGGCCGCCGCCCCCCGGGCGAAGGCCTCGGCGAGGGACGGGGACGAGGGACGCATGTCGTGCCCGACAGCGATGCGGGTCTCGCCTTCGCCGCGCAGGATGGTGGCGAAAGCGGCGCCGACGTCCGCGACGAAGTCCTCGTCGATCTGCTCGCCGACGACCCCGCGCACGTCGTACGCCTTGATTACCCTGTCGATGCTGTCGCGATCACGCTTGATAGCCATGCGGGCTATCTTAGTTCAGTGCCCCCGTCCGGCGTTTCGGGGTCGGGCACGACGCGCAGGTGGGAGCGGCGCACCGCCTTGGCCGCCGCGATGTGCTCCTCAATGCGCTTGGTGCGGTGCACGGGGTGGTTCGAGGTGGCCGGATCGTTGAAGTCCTTGGTGGCGGCGTACTCGATGGGGTCCGCCCCGGTTTCGACGAGGCCCGTGGTCACCCTCCCCGCCTCGCGGACCGCGGCGGCGAGCGCGGTCAGGTCCGCCTCGTCGAGCTTGTCCAGCCCGGAGATGCCGCCCATCCCCTCGGCGTCGGCCGCGTCGAGTTCGTCGAGCTCGTCGTCGTCTATCTCCACCTGCTCCACGCGCACCAGCTCCCACCCGACGGGCGCGGTGATGTGGGCGGAGTGCCGCTCGCACAGGTCCCAGGCGTGCGGGTCCTGGACCGGGGCGAGGGGACCGACGACCGCCGTCGATTCTGCGTAGGCGTAGATGAGGGTAGCCACAGCAGGTCGGCCGCAGCCGGGACGGCAACAACGACGGTAGGTATTCACGGTGGCCAAGTCTAAACCTCTCCTAGAGATTTCGATAGAGACACGCGGCGTGGCCGGCCGCGGCGCGGGCACGCCCGGCTTAACATGGTAAGCCATGAGCGAGGAGCGCGAACACCAGCCACTTCACCTCCGGCCCGCCCGCGACCCGCACGGCCGGGGCGCGCGCGGACCCCTCCTACCCGTCGGCGTGCCCCGCTACCGGACCCGCTCGATGGCCTTCGACCAGCTCGTCCTGGAGGCCTACGCCCCGCTGCACAACACCTACTTCGAGCAGCTCGCCGGCGTGGACCTCGCCGTGGACACGATCCCCCGCATGCGGCTGCGCGCCGACAGCACCGTCCTGCCCGACGAGATCGTCGCCGACGGCCCCGTCCCCCTGGGGCGCATCCTCCAGGCCGGGGTGGACCGGGAGGGAAACCCGACCCGGGCGCGCTTCGTGGTGTTCCGCATGCCGGTGGAGCGGCGGGCAAAAACTAAAATGGAGCGCTCAGAACTCCTCACGTGGGTTCTGACCGCCCTGGTGGCCACCTACCTTAACCTGGATCCCCGGGACATCGACCCCGAGTTCCCCTGGTAGGCCCCGGCAGGACTTCTAGCCGATCTGCTTCTTCAGTCGGCGCCGCTCGCGGTCTGACAGGCCGCCCCAGATACCGAATCGCTCGTCGTGCTCCAGCGCGTACTCGAGGCATTCGTCGCGTACGGCGCAGGCCTGGCAGATCCGCTTGGCCTCCCTGGTCGAGCCGCCCTTCTCCGGAAAGAACGCCTCCGGGTCGGTCTGCGCGCACAGCGCCTGGTCCTGCCACTCCTGCTCGACGGTGCCAAACAGCTCATCAAGGGTCATCCCGCCCGCAGCTGCGCCACGGAGAATGGCGTTTCCAGCCATATCTTCCACGCCGTCCCCTTCCTCCGTTGTTTCTGGTCGATGGTGGTCCCCGTGATGCGAACCGCTTGCCACCCGCTTTCCGCCCCGGCGGCCGGAGGGACGGGTCACGTTTATGTCACGCTTACATCACTGTGATTACACGAGTGATTACACACCGTAGCACTAAATAGCCGCAACACATTTGGCGCCTTCGGGTGGGGATTGAGGGCGAGGCGCACGTCATTCGCCACTTTCGTCACACGAGTCACATCTGCCCGCGGGCGGGGGCAGAGGGCGGGGGTACTACATGTAGTAGGGGTGGGGGCCGGGTGCAACTAACCCGGCCCCTTCCCGGCGTGTCGCCTACGCGTCGGGCGAGAAGCGCACTCCCGAATCGGGGATCTCCACGCCCGGCCACACGCGCATGCCGCCCTGCAGCTCGCAGCGCGCGCCGATCCGGGCGCCCTCGCCGATCACGCAGCCGTAGATCCGGGCGTTCGCCCCGATCCGCGCACCGGCGGCGATGATCGAGTCGCGCACCACCGCCCCGGGCTCGATGGTCACGCCGTCGAAGATCACCGAGTCATCGATGCGCGAGCCAGCGCCAATGTCGCAGCCGCGGCCCACCGCCGTGCCGCCGATGAGGATCACTCCGCCGGCAACACCCGCGGAGTCGTCGACAAGCGACTCCCCCGTCCTGCCCTCGAGCAGCGGCGAGTAGGCGATGCCGCGCACGAGGTCCGAGGAGCCCTGGACGAAGTCGTCCGGCCGGCCCATGTCGCGCCAGTAGGACGCGTCCACGTGCCCGACCACCTTCGCCCCGCCCGCGAGCAGGCCGGGGAAGGTCTCGCGCTCCACCGAAACCACGCGGCCGGCGGGGATGGACTCGATCACCGAGCGCTTGAACACGTAGCAGCCCGCGTTGATCTGGTCCGTGGGCGGGTCCTCCGTCTTCTCCAGGAACGCCAGGACGTTGCCCTCCTCGTCCGTCGGCACCGAGCCGAAGGCCCGAGGGTCGGGCACCCGCACCAGGTGGAGGGTGACGTCCGCGTCGGAGCCGACGTGCGTCTGAAGGATCTCGCCCAGGTCGGCCCCGGAAAGCACGTCGCCGTTGAAGACCATCACGTTGTCGTAGCGCAGGCGGTCGTAGACGTTGCGGATCGCCCCGCCCGTGCCCAGCGCCTCCTCCTCGACCACGTACTCGATCTCCAGGCCGAGGTCCGAGCCGTCGCCGAAGTACTCCTCAAACACCTCGGCGCGGTACGAGGTGCCCATCACCACGTGCGTCATCCCGGCCTTGCGGATGCGCGCCAGAAGGTGGCTCAGGAAGGGGAACCCGGCCGTGGGCAGCATCGGCTTGGGCGTCGACACCGTCAGCGGGCGCAGCCTCGTGCCACGCCCCCCGACCAGCACCACCGCGTCGGTGTGTTTCGGATCCGCCATCTGCCGTCCTTTCGCTTCAGCCAAATCAGTCACTCCTGCCCGTCCGGGTCCCGGCGGGCGCGCCGCGCGAGCGCCGCGCCGCGCAGCTTCAACCCGGCCCACAGCGCCCAGCGCAGCGGAGCCTGCCACCACCTCGGGTGGCGGTCCGCCTGGAAACGGTACGCGGAGGCGTGATGCGCGGGCACCGTGACACGCGAGTACCTGTCGGCGACGTGGCCCTGGTCGTGCGCGATCACCGAGCTCGGGCAGTAGACGTTCGTCCAGCCCGCGCGCGCGAGGCGGTCGCCGAGGTCGATGTCCTCCATGTACATGAAGTAGCGCTCGTCGAAGCCGCCGATGCGCTCGAAGGCGTCCCAGCGCACGAGCAGGCAGGCGCCGGAGAGCCAGCCCGCCACGCGCTGCGTGTCCATGTCGTCTCCCGCCTTGTACGCGGCGGAGAAAGGGTTGGCCGGCCAGACGTCGTAAAGCAGGGCGTGCCCGATGCCGGTGACGAGGCTGGGCACCTCGCGGGCGCTGGGGTACGCGGAGCCGTCGGCCTCCTCGATCCGCGGCCCCACGGCGCCGGCCTCCGGCAGCTGCCGGGCGCACTCGAGCAGCTTGTCGACGCTGCCGGGCAGGAACCTGACGTCCGGGTTGGTCACGAGGAAGTACTCCCCGTCGATCTGCCCGGCCTCCCGCCTCGGCCGCAGCATCCGCACGGCCGCATTGATCGCGGCGCCGTAGCCGATGTTGCCCCCGGTCGGGTAGAACTCCACGTCCCCGCGCCGCGCGGCGATCTCCTCCGCCACCCCGTCACGGGAGCCGTTGTCGGCGCACACCAGCAGGGTCGGCCCGGCCGTGGCCCCCTGAAGGGACTCGACCATCCGGCGCAGGTGCTCCCCCGGGGAATACGTCACCGTGACCACCGCCAGGGGCGCCGCGCCCTCGCCGGCCCGACCCGCCGGGGCCGTCTGGTTTGCCTTTTCCACCTTTTCCACAATGCGCAACAGCATACCCACGTCGGGCGACATTCCCGCTTCACGGCGCACGTTTTCGCGGGCGCATGTCGTATACTGCCACGCGTGAACGACAGCTACAGGCGTGCCCGCGACATCCAGGCGGCCCCCTCCCGTACGAGGGACATCACCCAGTCGGGCCATCCTGTAGTCAAAGGAATCCTCGCGATGACCTCCGCCGCCCTCATCGTCGTCTCGGGCGTGGGGCACTTCTCCGTCGGCCGTCTCGGCGGCTCCCTGTCCGCCTCGGAGCTCAACATCGGCAAGGACAGGAAGGAAGCCACCCTCGACGGCGCCGTGGACATCCTCCTCGTCGGCTCCGACTCGCGCACCGACGCCCAGGGCAACCCCCTCAGCGAGGAGGAGCTCGCGCGCCTCAACGCGGGCGTCTCCGACGGCGAGATCAACACCGACACCATCATGGTGATCCGCGTGCCCGCCGACGGCTCCCGCGCCACCGCCGCCTCCATCCCGCGCGACACCTACGTCCACGACGACGAGTACGGCAACATGAAGATCAACGGCGTCTACGCGGCCTACGCCGGCGCCAAGCGCGAGGAGCTCAAGGCCCGCGGCATGGCGGACGGCGCGGCCCTCGAGCAGCAGGTCGCGCGCGCCGGCCAGGAGGGGCTGATCGACGCCGTGTCCAACCTCACGGGCGTGCAGGTGGACCACTTCGCGCAGGTGGGCCTGCTCGGCTTCGCCCTGCTCACCGACGCCGTCGGCGGTGTCGACGTGTGCCTCAACGAGGCCGTCAACGAGCCGCTCTCCGGCGCGAACTTCCCCGCCGGCCAGCAGACGCTCAACGGCGCGCAGGCGCTTTCCTTCGTCCGCCAGCGCCACGACCTGCCGCGCGGGGACCTCGACCGCATCGTGCGCCAGCAGGCCTACATGGCCTCGCTGGTGCAGAAGATCCTCTCGGCCGGCACCCTGACCAACCCCGCCAAGCTGCGCGAGCTGTCCAACGCGGCCGGCCGCTCGGTAACGCTCGACCAGGGCTGGGACATCGTCGGCTTCGCCCAGCAGATGTCGGGCCTCGCCGGGGGCAACGTCGAGTTCACCACCATCCCGGTGACTTCCGTCAACGGCACCGGCGACTACGGCGAGTCGATCGTCACGGTGGACATCCAGCAGGTGCACACCTTCATGGAGGACGTCGTCTCGCCGCAGCACGCCACGGGTCAGGGCGCCGGGGACGCGCCGCAGGACCAGCAGGGCGACCCGGGCGCCGGGCTCTCCGAGGCCGTGCGGGGCGTCGAGCTGTACATGCTCAACGCGGGCCAGTCCGCCGGGCTGGCGGCCGCCGTCGGGGGCCACCTCACGGAGCAGGGCGCCGACGTGGCCAACGTCTCCAACGCCGTGCCGGGCGTCTACAGCTTCTCCCAGGTCGTCGCCTTCAACCCGTCCGACCCCGCAGCCGTCGAGCTCGCCCAGGCCCTGGGCGGGCTGCCGATCACGGCCAACGAGGGCCTCGAGCCCACGAGCCTCATCGTGGTCGTGGCGGAGGACTACGCCGGGCCGCGCTCCGATTCCGCCGCCCACCAGCCCAGCGAGGACGAAACGGTGGGCACGCCGGGCGAGGACTTCGGCGCCGCCGAGGTCGGCCCGGTGATCAACGCGGGCGGCGACGGGCCCCGCTGCGTGAACTAGCGCCGCGCCTATGATGGGCGCCCATGAGTATGCTCTCCCCCCTGCTGGACACAAACCCCGCCAGCCCGCGGCTGACCGTCTACGACGAGGCCGCTGGCACGCGGATGGAGTTTTCCGCGCTCACCCTGGATAACTGGGCGAGCAAGGTGGCCAACATGCTCGACGGCGAGTTCGAGCTCTCCCCCGGCTCGCCCGTGCTTATCGACGTCCCCGTCTCGTGGCAGGCCGCTGTCGTCGCGCTCGGGGCGTACAACTCCTCGCGCCGGCCCGCCTTCGCGGGCGCCGACGCCTTCAAGGGCGAGCCGGAGGTCGTGTTCACCACCGCCGACAGGGCCGCGGAGTGGGAGGGCGCGGCGGACGTGGTGGTCGTCTCCTCCGACCCCTTCGGCCGCGGTGTCGTCGAGTCCGGCGGCGAGCTGCCGCTGGGGGCGGTCGACTTCGGGCCGACGGTGCGCTTTTACGGCGACGACTACTTCGGCACCACCGCGCAGCTGGCGCAGTGGGCGCGCCCGGGCGTGGAGCGCGGGCGCTACCACGTCGAGCCGTGGACGGACGCGGCGAGCTTCGAGGAGCGCGTGCTGGCGCCGCTGGCGGCGGACGGTTCCGTGGTCGTGGTGACGGGGCTCGCCTCCGCGGACCGGCTGCGCTCGATTCTCGAGGCGGAAAACGTGAGCCATTTTGCAACCGGCGGTTAACCGCCGGCCCTCCTGCCCGGTTGTGCCCGGCGCCACCCCCGCATAGGGGCAGACCCCCGATGTCCGGGTGCCATCCCGCACCCGGAAACTACCCCCAGAAACTACATTGAAGGCACCGAACATACTGAAAGGTGCTCACGATGAACTTCACGGCAACCCGTAAGACCGGCGTGGTGCTCTGCGCGGCCGCGCTGGCAACCGCCTCCCTGACCGCCTGCTCCTCCGAATCTGAGTCGGGGTCGAGCTCCGCGTCGGGCTCCAGCTCCGCGGCCTCCTCCAGCGCCTCCGAGGGCGAGGGCCGCGGCCCGATCACCTTCGCGATGGGCCGCAACGACACCGACAAGATCATCCCGATCATCGAGAAGTGGAACGCCGAGCACCCGGACGAGAAGGTCACCCTCTCCGAGCTCGCCGGCGAGGCCGACGACCAGCGCGACACCCTCGTGCAGTCCCTCCAGGCGGGCAACGCCGACTACGACGTCATGGCGCTCGACGTCGTGTGGACCGCCGACTTCGCCGCCAACCAGTGGCTCGAGCCGCTCGAGGGCGACTACAAGGTGGACACCTCGGGCCTCCTGCCGGCGACGGTCGAGTCCGCCACCTACGGTGGCAAGCTCTACGCCCTGCCGCAGAACACCAACGGCCAGCTGCTGTTCCGCAACACCGACGAGGTCGCCTCCGCGCCCGACACCTTCGAGGACATCAAGGCCGCCTGCGAGTCCGTCACCAAGGACTGCCTCACCACCCAGCTCAAGCAGTACGAGGGCCTGACCGTGAACACCCTGGGCTTCATCAACGGCTGGGGCGGCGAGGTCCTCGACGACAACGGCGAGCCCACCGTCGAGTCCGACGAGGCCAAGGCGGGCCTGCAGGCGCTTGTCGACGCCTACGCCGAGGGCACCATCGCCAAGGCGTCCACCGCCGCCACCGAGGAGGAGACGAACCTCGCCTTCACCGAAGGCAACACCGCCTTCGCCATCAACTGGCCGTACATGTACGCCAACGCGAAGGAGGCGGGCATCAACTTCGAGGTCCAGCCGCTCGTGGGCAAGGACGGCGTGGGCGTGTCCACCCTCGGCGGCTACAACAACGGCATCAACGTCAACTCCGAGAAGAAGCAGACCGCCAAGGACTTCATCGAGTTCATCATCTCCGAGGACAACCAGCGCTCCTTCGCCGCCGAGTCCTTCCCGCCGGTGCTCGCCTCCATCTACGACGACGAGGCCCTCATCAAGGAGCACCCGTACCTGCCGGCCCTGAAGCAGTCCCTCGAGAACGCGAAGCCGCGCCCGGTTTCCCCGTTCTACCCGGCGATCTCCAAGGCCATCCAGGACAACTCCTACGCCGCGCTGACCGCGGGCAAGAGCGTCGATGACGCCACCCGCGACATGGCGGCCGCTATCAACCAGGCCTCCTAGCCGTACTGACCGGCGAGGTCGACAGCCGACGCCCGCACCCGAATTCCGCGGTGCGGGCGTTTCGCGCGCTGTGGCCCGCTACACTCCCTACCATCACCCGCACACCGTGAGGAGCACATGACTACCGCGACCAGGAAGCAGCGCGACACCGGCAAGGCTGCCGGGCTCGTCGCCCCGGCGCTCATCGTCCTCGCCACCGTCATCGGATACCCCATCGTCCGGGCGGTCTGGCTGTCCTTCCAGGGCAACCGCCGCCTCGACCCGAAAACGGGCGTGTTCACGGACGGCGGCTTCGCCGGGCTGGAGAACTACCTGTACTGGATCAACAACCGGTGCATGTCCCCCTCCGGCGTCGTCGGCGCCTGCCCGCCCGGCGTGCTGGCCACCGACTTCTGGCCGGCGGTGCGCATCACCCTGTTCTTCACGGTGGTCACCGTCGCCCTGGAGACCATCCTGGGCATGACCATGGCGATGGTGATGAACACGGAGATGCGCGGGCGCGCCCTCATCCGCGCCGCGGTGCTCATCCCCTGGGCCATCCCGACCGCGGTGACGGCGAAGCTGTGGCAATTCATGTTCGCCCCGGCGGGCATCGTCAACTCCCTGCTCGGCACCGACATCGCCTGGACCACGGACCCGTGGGCGGCCCGCGGCGCCGTCATCATCGCCGACGTGTGGAAGACCGCCCCGTTCATGGCGCTGCTCATCCTGGCGGGGCTGCAGATGATCCCGAAGGACGTCTACGAGGCCGCCCGTGTCGACGGGGCGAGCCGCTGGCAGCAGTTCACCCGCATCACCATGCCGCTCGTGCGCCCCGCGCTCATGGTGGCGGTGCTCTTCCGCACCCTCGACGCGCTGCGCATGTACGACCTGCCGGTGATCATGATCTCCGGGTCGTCCAACTCGCCCACCGCGACGATTTCCCAGCTGGTCGTGGAGGACATGCGCCAGGGCAACTTCAATTCCGCCTCCGCCCTGTCCACCCTGATCTTCCTGCTCATCTTTGCGGTGGCGTTCATCATGATCCGCTTCCTCGGCGCGGACGTCGGGGGCGCGGACAGGCCGAAGAGGCGGTTGTTCGGGCGTCGTGAAGCGAAGGAGGCCGTGCGATGAAAAAGATCGGGCACTACGTCGGCGTCGTGTTCATCATGTTCTGGGGGCTCGCCCCCTTCTACTGGATGCTCATCACCGCGCTGCGGGACTCCTCCCACACCTTCGACACCACCCCCTGGCCCACCCACGTCACGCTGGACAACTTCCGCGACGCGCTGGCCACGGACAAGGGCAACGACTTCCTCGGGGCGATCGGCAACTCGCTGATCATCTCCCTGTCCACCACCGCGCTCGCCGTGCTCGTGGGCGTGTTCACCGCCTACGCCATTGCCCGGCTGGACTTCCCCGGCAAGGGCATCATCACGGGCATCATCCTCGCCGCGTCGATGTTCCCCGGTATCGCGCTGGTCACCCCCCTGTTCCAGCTCTTCGGTGACCTCGGGTGGATCGGCACCTACCGGGCGATGATCATCCCGAACATCTCGTTTGCGCTGCCGCTGACGATCTACACCCTCATCTCATTCTTCCAGCAGCTGCCCTGGGACCTCGAGGAGGCCGCGCGCGTCGACGGCGCCTCGCGGGGCCAGGCCTTCCGCCTCGTGCTGCTGCCCCTGGCCGCGCCCGCGATCTTCACTACCGCGATCCTCGCGTTCATCACCACCTGGAACGAGTTCATGCTCGCCCGCCAGCTCTCCACCACCGCCACCGAGCCGGTCACCGTCGCCATCGCCCGCTTCTCCGGGCCGAGCGCCTTCGAGTACCCCTACGCCGCGATCATGGCGGCGGGCTCCCTGGTGACGGTCCCGCTGATCATCATGGTGCTCGTCTTCCAGCGCCGCATCGTCTCGGGCCTGACCGCCGGCGGTGTGAAGGGCTGATGCGCGGCTCGCTCGGCCTGCTCGCGGAGGCGCGCGCCAGCATCACCCGCCTCACGCCGCGCGGGGCCCTCGAGGCCCTCACCTCCGGGGCACTGCTTGTCGACGTCCGCACCGCCGCCCACCGCGCCAGCGGCGGCGACATTCCGGGGGCGATCGTCATCGACCTCACCGTCCTGCCCTGGCGCCTCGACCCCACCTTCGAATGGCGCATCCCCGAGGCGGTGTCGTGGACCCAGCCCTGGGTGCTGATCTGCCGCCACGGCTACTCCTCCTCGGTGGCGGCCCACCAGCTGCAGCGCATGGGCCTGGAAAACGTCGCGGACGTCGACGGTGGCTTCGAGGCCTGGCTCGCGGAGGGGCTGCCCGTGGCGGGGCCGGGCTACGTGGCCGACGTGCGGGAGTGAGCCGCGCCGCGCCGCAGCGGGCCTAGACTACAACCCCGTGGACACACGCAAGGACCTGCTCTGGCAGACGCTGATCGGCTTCGTCGGATTCTTCGCCGCGCTGGCGCTGATCCAGGCGGTGCTCAACCTGTTTCGCCCGGAGCCGGCGATCTGGCCGGGTCTCCTGGCGGGCGCGCTCGTGCTGGCCACGTGGTGGCTGGTGCGGAGGTGGCGGCGCTGGCGCTCCGGCGCCTCTGGCTGAGGCCCACTGTGGGAGGGGGCGTGCCTACCACCCCAGCTCGACGCTGTCGGGGTGGAACCTCCCGAAGGGCACGGTGGAGGCCATCGTCCGGGCCGCCTGCAGGTTGGGTTCCTCCCACGGCCAGAGCGCGGCGGAGCCGTCCGCCTCGCCGACATCGAAGTCGCGCGCCATCGCGTCCAGGTTGGCGAACCACGCGTCTTCCTCGTAGCTTCCGTCCAGGCCCATGAGGAATCGTGCCCTCTCGACGCACTCGTCGAGCAGCTCATCCACCCGCCGGTCCACCTCGCGTTGGAGCTGCTCGAAATCGTAGGCGTGACCTGCGCAGAGTTCCCTTTGCCACAGGTATTCGGAGTCAACGTGGCTCAGCATGGTTGACATAATATGAATTCCCGCGACGCGGGCAACCAGCAAAGCGAACACGCGTGCGCCCGTCAGTCCGGATTCTCAGCCGGAAGGCCGGCCACCCCGCAGCCGCCACGCCAACCGACGCCACACCACCCGCGCCGCCGAGTGCGGCAGCGCCACCACCTCGCGCGCGTAGTTCCTCAGCCTCGACCGCCCCGGCGTGGGCGCGCCGGTCACCTCGACGGGGATGCCCAGGTGCCACGCCCACACCCGGGTGCGCGCGACGTGGAAGCCGTTGGTCACTACGGTCAGGTACGCCGCGTCCGGGAAGAGCTGGCGGGTCTTCTCCAAGTTCTCGTTGGTGGAGTTCGCGTCGGGCTCCAGCGTGATCGCGGAGCGCGGCACGCCGCGGCCGGTGAGCCAGGCGGCCATCGCGCCGGCCTCCTCGAATCCGCTCACCGCCAGCGGGCGCTGCGGATTGTCCTGCCACAGCGAAAGGGCCGTCGATAAGCGTGCCTCGAGCATGCGGGAGGGGCGCCCGTCGATGACGCGGGCGCCGAGGACCAGGATGGGCTCGCTACTCACCCATCAACCGGGTGCGCAGGGCCTCGTCCTTGCGCTCCACCTCAGCGGCCATGTTCGCCTGGTAGGCGGCCATCTTCTGCAGCACGGCCGGGTCCGAGGCTCCGATGATGCGGGCGGCGAGCAGGCCGGCGTTCTTCGCTCCTCCGATGGAGACGGTGGCCACGGGAACCCCGCCCGGCATCTGCACGATGGAGAGCAGGGAGTCGAGGCCGTCGAGGTCCTTCAGCGCGCGGGGGATCCCGATGACCGGCAGCGGCGTGGCCGCCGCGACCATGCCCGGCAGGTGCGCGGCGCCGCCGGCGCAGGCGATGATGACCTTCAGGCCCCGCTCGTGGGCGCCCTTGGCGTAGGCGAGCATCTTCTCCGGGGTGCGGTGGGCGGAGACGACGCCGACTTCGAAGGGCAGGCCGAACTCGGCGAGCACCTCGGCGGCCGGGGCGACGGTGTCCCAGTCGGAATCGGAGCCCATGATCAGGCCGACAATCGGCTGCATTGCTACTTCCATTCTGCGTTGACGATGAAGTGGGCGGCGTCCTCGGCCACCGCGCGCACGGTGTCGAGGTCGGTGCCGGTGACGTTGACGTGGCCCATCTTGCGGCCCGGGCGCCAGCCCTTGCCGTAGATGTGGACCTTGGCCTCAGGGTAGCGGCGCATGACCTCGGCGACGCGCTCGCGCATCGGCATGTCCGGGTCCGTCTCGCCGCCGAGGGTGTTGACCATCACCGTCACCGGAGCGACGGGGTCCGTGGCGCCCAGCGGCCAGTCCAGCACCGCGCGCAGGTGCTGCTCGAACTGGCTGGTCACGCACCCCTCCTGGGTCCAGTGGCCCGTGTTGTGGGGGCGCATGGCCAGCTCGTTGACGGTGACGTTGCCGCCGTGCTCGAACAGCTCGACGGCGAGCACGCCGGTGACGTCGAGCTCCTCCGCGATGCGCACCGCCAGGTCGCGGCAGTACTCGGCCAGCTCGTCACCCAGCCCGGGCGCCGGGGAGATGGCCACGCGGCACACCCCGCCGTCCTGGATCGACTCGACGACGGGCCAGGCGCGCACCTCGCCGGAGCGGCTGCGCGCCACCATGGCGGACAGCTCCCGGTCGAAGGCAATCTTGCGCTCCGCGTAGAGCGGGGTGCCCTTGGCCAGCAGGTCCTCGACGAGCTCCGCGAACTCCTCCTCGCCCGCGGGGAACCACACGCCGTGGCCGTCGTAGCCGCCCCGGGTGGCCTTGAGGCACACGGCGCCGTCGACGCGCCCCCAGAACGCGCGGGCGTCGGCGGCCGAGGCGATGGGGGCGAACTCCGGCACCGGCGCCCCGATCGCTCCCAGCCTGGTGCGCTGCTCGAGCTTGTCCTGGGCGTAGAGGAGGGCGGCGGGGCGGGGCTCGACGGCCACGCCTTCGTCGATAAGCTTCTGCAGGTGCCCGTTGGGCGCGTGCTCGTGGTCGAAGGTGACCGCGTCGGCGCCCGCGGCGATGTCCTCGAGCGCCGCGAGGTCCGTGTAGTCGCCCAGGCGCACCTCCCCGAAGACCTGGGCGGCGGAGGCGTCCGGGGAGCCGGCGAGAACGCGCGTGTTCAGGCCGAGCTCGATGGCCTCGGTGTGCATCATGCGGGCGAGTTGGCCGTCACCCACGACGGCGACGGTGGGCATTGCTGCGGAATCCTTCACGCCCACCCACCTTAGTAACCGGGCACGGCGCTAGTGGTACCGGGCGGAGCGGAGCTGGCCGTTGAGCAGCTTCTCCACTTTCTTCGCCTTGCCCACCGCCGGGTAGTGCAGCGGCTGCTCGAAACCGTAGACCGCCAGGGACAGACCCCCGCGGGAGCGGCGCGCGGAGTGGATCTGCCCCAGGGGGATGGAGTCCACTCCCCCACGCCCGCTGCGCGCGAGCACGCGGCGATCCGTGACCACGAAGCGGTTGCGCCGCGAGGACACCGCCGGCACGACGAAGCGCAGAACCACCAGCAGCGCCCACAGCCCGACCACGAGGTTGCGGAAGCCCGCGGCGACGGCGTGGGAGTCCATCCAGCCGATGGCCATCCAGCAGACGCCGGTGAGCACGATCGTCTCCAGCAGAGGGAAGACCAGGGCGGAGACGGGCACGCAGGTGTCCGCGAGGAGCACCTCGCCTTCCTCCACGTTCATTCCGGCCACGGCTGGCGATACTAGCTGGCCGGGCGCAGGTGGGTCACGTCGCCCGCGGAGTAGGCGGTGCCGTCGATAAGGATCTCGCCCGTGTCCGACACGCCCTCGACAACACCCTCCACGTCGCCCCCGCCGCGCTCGAGTCGAACGGGCTGGCCAATGGTGGCGCAGATCGCGCGGTAGTCCTCGAGCAGCTGGGCGTCGCCGGTGCGCCACTGCTCGAAGCGGCGGCCGAGCGCGAGCAGCACGTCCGCCGCAAACTGGTCCCACTCCACCTCCACTCCCTCGAGGTTGAGCGAGGTGGCGTTGTCCACCGGCAGCTCCTCGCGGCGCCACGCCACGTTGATGCCCACGCCAACCACGACGCGCGGCGTCTCGCCGTTGAAGTCAGCCTCCGCCAGGATGCCGGCGAGCTTCTTGTCGCCCACCAGGACATCGTTCGGCCACTTCAGCCGCGCCTGCGGGACGACATCCGTGACCGCCAGGCCGGTGGCCAGCGGCAACAGGCCGATCCGGTCGGCGGGCTCGGCCTCCACCAGGGCGCTGAGGCACAGCTGGGAGCCCTTCGGGGTGACCCATTCGCGCCCCATGCGGCCGCGCCCGGCGGTCTGCTCGTCGGCGATGAGGACGTCGCCCGGCTGGCCGTCGGCAACCAGCTCGGCGTTGGTGGAGCCGACGGACTCGGCCCAGCGGACGTCACGCCACACCTCGGCGACCTCGTCCTGGATGAATTGAATGTTCTGAACTGTCATGCGCGCCAGTTTATTGCTTTTCGACGCCACCCGGCGCGCCCCGGTGGGTGCGCCGGGTGGCGTGGGTCTCCAGTGGATCTCGAGTGGTTTTTCCACCCTGACCTGCCTTTCACCCCTTACTGGAAAGGCTGAGTTTCCAGTAGATTTCCAGTAGAAACTCCTCCCACCTGCACAAAAGCGCGAGCTGGAAACTCTACTGGAAAGGCTTCCAGTAGAGTTTCCAGCATGGTGGCCCCTCTCCTTGAACAATTCCGCACACGCGCAGAGGATCAATGGTTCGACCGAAAGTCCTGGCGCATAGCACCCAGAGATCTCGCCCGCACGCTTGTTGCGTTCGCCAACGCTGAGGGCGGGACACTCGTCGTCGGAATCACGGATAACGGCAAGACCGAAGATCCCGTAAGCGCCGAAAAAGAAAACACCCTGCGCTCCACAGCAATCAACCACACGGACCCTTCGGTGCGGGTAAAGGTCCAGAAGCTCGAATCTGTCCTCGTTTTCGAAGTCGAGCCCGGAGAACGAGTTCACTTCACCACCGACGGAAATTGCTATCTCCGACTTGGAGACCGATCCGTCAAACTCAACTTCGCCCAGCAGCAGGAACTCCGCTATTCAAAGGGCGAGCAGCTCTTCGACGCTTCCGGTGTCCCCGGTGCCACCACCGCAGACCTCGACGAAAATGAAGTTGCTCGATTTGCAAAATGCATTGGCTCCAGCTCCCCCGCCGATGCCCTTCGGGCACGCGGACTCATTACTCGGTCAGGCGAAGTGTCGGTGGCGGGGCTCCTCTTGTTTGGCAGGAATCCGCAGGAGCACTTCCCTAACGCGGAGATTCGCGTATTGAAGTACCTCGACGACGAGCGGGCAACGGGAGCACAGCAGCAGCTTGAGTCGGATAGCCGATTTGGCGGGCCCCTCCCCCAACAGCTGGCTGAAGCCTCCACACACATTCGGGCACTACTGCCCTCCGTGTCCCGATTCGGGCTTGGCGGAAGATTCGCAGTAGATACCCAAATCCCCGACGACGCCTGGATGGAGGGCCTCGTCAACGCGGCAATTCACCGCTCCTACAGCTTAATGGGGGACCACATCAGGTTCGAAATTTTTCCGAGCCGCATTGAAATCTCTTCGCCAGGCCGCTTTCCGGGATTGGCCGACCCCCGGGAGCCGGAGAAAATTTCCCGCTTCGCGCGCAACCCCCATATCGCGCGGGTGATGACCGACTTAGGTATTGGCCAAGAACTGGGAGAGGGGATACGCCGCATTTTCGCTGAATTGAGGCGCGTCGGATTCCTCGATCCGGAGTATCAGCAGACCGGTGGACAAGTAATTCTCCGACTGCGAGCCGTTCGACGTATGAACACTTCCACACTGGCGGGGTTGTCTCCGCAGTCCGCCAGGACATTGGCCCTGCTTCAAACCCAGCCCAGCGGCCTCGGAACCGGCGAAGTTGCGGACAAACTAGGCGTTTCCCGGCCTGCTGCCCGCCGTGCCCTCAACGAGCTCGAGGCAGCGGAGCTCATCGAGTGGCAAGGGAAATCACCCAAAGATCCTCGAGCGCGATGGTTTGCCAGGCCTCCACTTGCGTAGTTGAGTTGCTGGTTGAATCGGCGCGGTTTCTAGTAGATTTCCAGTAGATTTCTAGCCCGACCTGCCCTTTCTATTTCTACTGGCAAGGGCGGGGTTTCCAGTAGCTTTCCAGTGGAAACCCCTCCCACCTGCACAAAGGGTCTGGCTGGAAGATCTACTGGAAATGTTTCTAGTAGACCCTCAAATGAATGCAGACTCCACCAGGCACACCGCCACGGCGTAATCCCCGTCGTGCGACAGCGACAGCGACGCCGCCGCGGGCCCGACGCGGGCGACCTCGCCACGCAGCGCGATCGCGACCCGGCCGAAGGCGTCGGGCACGACCTCGATCTCGGCGAAGTCGACGGCGTCCGGGGCGAGCACCGGTGCCGAGCCGTAGAGGGACTGGGACCACGCCTTGATGTACGCCTCCTTCGCGGCCCAGCGCGCGGCCAGGGAGGCCGCGGTGTCCGGCTTGCCCGCGCAGGCGCGCAGCTCGCGGTCGGTGAAGACCGCAGTGAAGCGCGAGCCGGGCGTCGCCAGTTGGGCGGCTAAGGCGGGGATGTGGACGATGTCGGTTCCGACGTGCATGGGGCCTCCGGGATCAATAGGTGGCGGAAATCACAGTGAGAGCATAATGCCACGCCAGGGCGATAACTTACCTCCCAGTAACCTACTAAAACGTAAGTAACGGTGGTTTCCTTGCCCTAATTAGCTTCGCGGAACCCTAAACTCCCCCGCATGACCCTTTCCTCCCACCTCAGCGAGCTGGACGCCCTCGACGGGCCGCAGACCACCGCGCAGAAGATAGCCGACCTCAAGCGGCGCCGGTCCGAAGCCGAAAGCCCGATGGGCGCCGCCGCCCACGACAAGGTCCGCGACGCCGGCCGCCTCACCGCCCGCGAACGCCTCGACTACCTCCTCGACGAGGGCTCCTTCGTCGAGACCGACCAGCTGGTGCGCCACCGCACCCACGAGTTCGGCATGCAGGCCCGTCGCCCCGTCACCGACGGCATCGTCACCGGCTGGGGAACCATCGACGGACGAGAGGTCTGCGTGTTCTCCCAGGACGGCACCGTCTTCGGCGGGGCGCTCGGCGAGGTCTACGGCGAGAAGATGGTGAAGATCCAGCAGCTCGCCGTGACCACCGGCCGCCCGCTCATCGGCCTGTACGAGGGCGCGGGCGCCCGCATCCAGGAGGGGGCGGTCTCCCTCGACTGGATCGCCCAGACCTTCCGCAAAAACGTCGAGGCCTCCGGCGTCGTACCCCAGATCTCCGTGATCATGGGCTCCTGCGCCGGCGGCAACGCCTACTCGCCGGCGCTGACGGACTTCGTGGTCATGGTCGACCAGTCCTCCAGGATGTTCGTCACCGGCCCCGACGTGATCACCACCGTCACCGGCGAGTGCATCACTCAGGAGGAGCTCGGCGGGGCGTGGACGCACATGACCACGGCGGGCAACTGCCACTACGTCGCCTCCTCGGACGAGGACGCCCTCGACTGGGTCACCGATCTCGTGGGCTTTTTGCCCGACAGCGCGCGCCACAGGCCCCCGGCCGAGCCCGCCGAACCCGAGCCCGCGATCACGCCGGTGGACGAGGAGCTCGACGCGATCATCCCCGACTCGCCCAACCAGCCCTACGACGTGCGCGAGGTGATCACGCGCCTGGCCGACGACGGCGAGTACTTCGAGATCATGGCCCAGCGCGCGGAGAACGTCGTCACGGCGCTCGCCCGCATCGACGGGGAGGTCGTCGCCTTCCTAGCCAACCAGCCCAGCGTCTTCGCCGGCTGCCTCGACATCGACTCGAGCGAGAAGGCCGCCCGCTTCGTGCGCACCGTCGACGCCTTCAACATCCCGCTCGTCCTGCTCGTCGACGTCCCCGGCTTCCTGCCCGGCGCCAGCCAGGAGCACGGGGGGATCCTGCGCCGCGGGGCGAAGCTGCTCTACGCCTACGCCGAGGCCACCGTGCCGAAGATCACCGTCACCATGCGCAAGTCCTACGGCGGCGCCTACTGCGTCATGGGCTCCAAGGGCCTGGGCGCCGACGTCAACCTTGCCTGGCCCACGGCCCAGATCGCGGTGATGGGCTCGGCGGGTGCCGTCGGCTTCATCAACCGCAAGGACATCAAGGCCGCCCGCGAGTCCGGCATGGACGACGCGGCTCTCGCCGAGCTGATCAAGAGCTACGAGCGCGAGTACGAGGACGCCATCTTGAACCCCTACCTCGCCGCCGAGCGCGGGCTTGTCGACGCCGTCATCCTCCCCTCGGAGACCCGCACCGCGGTAGCCGCCAACCTGCGCCTCTACCGCGACAAGACCGTCGCCCGCCCCGCCCGCAAGCACGGCAACATCCCGCTCTAAGCGCCCCAGCCCACCACACTTTTCGAGGAAAGACTTTTCATGACTCTCACTCCCCTTCTGTCCCTGACGTCGCCGGCTGTTGTTTTTCAGGGGCAGGGAACCAACTGGCGGGCCGCGCTTTCCGACGCCTCCGCCAGCCCCCTGACCCACGCCCGCCTGGCGGAGCTGCTCGCCGCCGCTCGGGCCCTGACCGGGCCGGTCGCCCGCCCCCTCGCTTCCGCGGTGCCGGGGGTTGTCGAGCGCCTGCGCACAGTGATGGATCCGGACCGGGCCGCGGGCACGGCCGACATCGACGTGTTCCCCGCCGTCAGCGTCCCCGGCATCGTCTTGGCGCAGATCGCGGCCGTGCAGCAGTTGCGCGACGTGGGCCTCGACGTGGACAACTCCACGCTGGCGGGCCACTCCCAGGGCAGCCTCGGCGTGGCCGCTGTGCGCCACCCCGAGCACGCGCTTGCCTTCGCCCTGATCCTCGGCGCCGCCGCATCCACCTCTCACGGTTCCACGGATTCCGCCTCCCGGATGCTCTCGGTGCGGGGTGTGCGCCGGGGGGACGTCGAGAAGCTGGCGGGCGAGCTGATCTCCGTGATCAACGGGCCGCGCCACATTGTGCTGGCCGGCGAACCCCACGAACTCGCGGCCGCCCGGGAGCGCATCGAGGCCGCCGCGGCCGCGTACAACGCGAAGCTTGAGGCGGCGGAGTACGGCGGCTCCGAGATCGTCCCCGTCTTCGACGAGCTGCCTGTCGCCTACCCCTTCCACCGCGCCGGCAACAGCGCCGGGGTCGACATGGCCGCGGACTGGGCGCAGCGCTGCGGCATCGACCTGGGTGAGACCACCCCGCGCGAACTCGCGCAGGCGATCCTCGCTGACGTGCACGACTGGCCCGCGAAGGTGCGCGAGCTGATCGACGCCGGGGCGAGCCACATTCTCAGCCTGGACACGTCCCTGGCCACCATCACCACCAAGCTGACCGCCGGTTCCGGCGTCCCCGTGGTCACCGTCGACACCCCCACCAAGCGCGACGATCTCGCGGTGCCGGGCAAAACGCTCCCGGAGGCCGCCGACTACTCACGCTTCGCCCCGCGCCTCGTGCGCCTGCCGGACGGCAAGACCTACACGCAGACGCGCTTCTCCTCCCTGACCGGGCTTTCGCCGATCATCCTCGGCGGCATGACGCCCACCACCGCCGACGGTGAGATCGTCGCGGCCGCCGCGAACGCCGGCTACTGGACGGAGCTCGCCGGCGGCGGCATGTACTCCGAGGAGGTGTTCAACGAGCACAAGAACACCCTGGTCGAGCACCTCGAGCCGGGCCGCACCGCCCAGTTCAACACCATGTTCTTCGACCGCTTCCTGTGGAACATGCACTTCGGCCAGACCCGCATGGTGCCCAAGGCGCGCGCGGCCGGAGCCCCGTTCAACGGCGTGTGCATCTCCGCCGGCATCCCGGAGGTCGACGAGGCCACCGAGCTGCTGGCCACCCTGCGCGCCGACGGCTTCCCCTACATCGCCTTCAAACCGGGCACAGCCAAGCAGATCCGCGACGCGCTGAAGATCGCCGCGGCGAACCCGGAGGTGCCGGTGATCCTCATGGTCGAGGACGGCCACGCCGGCGGACACCACTCCTGGGTGGACCTCGATGACCTGCTGATCGACACCTACGGCGGGGTGCGCGAGCACGGCAACGCCATCCTCACCGTCGGCGGCGGCGTCTACTCCCCGGAGCGCGCGTCCGAGCTCATCACGGGCGACTGGGCCACCCGCTGGGATCTTCCGCTCATGCCCGTCGACGCCGTGTTCATCGGCACCGTCGCCATGGCCACCAGGGAGGCCAAGGCCACTGACTCGGTCAAGGACCTGCTGGTCAACACCGCGGGACTGAAGCCGGAGGACAACGGCGGCTGGGTCTCCCGCGGCACGGGCCGAAACGGAGTCGCTTCTTCGCAGAGCCACCTCTTGGCCGACATCCACGACCTGGACAACTCCTTTGCCAAAGCTTCGCGCCTGATCACCAACATGGCGCTGGAGGAGTACGACAAGCGCCGCGACGAGATCATCGAAGCCCTGTCCAAGACCTCGAAGCCCTACTTCGGCGAGGTCGAGGAGATGACCTACGCGCAGTGGGTGGAGCGCTTCGTGGAGCTCGGCTACCCCTTCGTCGACGCCTCCTGGGACGCGCGCTTTGTGTCGCTGCTGCACCGCATCGAGGCGCGCCTGAACGAGGTGGACCACGGCGAGATCGAAACGCTCTTCCCCGAAGGCGACGTGATTGATCCGCGCGAGGCCGTCGCGAAGCTTCTCAGCGCCTACCCCGCCGCGCGCGAGATCACCGTCTCCCCGCGCGACGCCGCGTGGTGGATCGGCCTGCACCACGCCTACCCGAAGCCGATGCCGTGGGTGCCGGCGATCGACGGCGACCTGAAGACGTGGTTCGGCAAGGACACGCTGTGGCAAGCTCAGGACCCCCGTTACACGGCCGACCAGGTGCGCATCATCCCGGGCCCGGTCGCGGTCGCCGGCATCACGAAGAAAAACGAGCCGGTCGCCGATCTTCTCGCACGCTTCGAGGCCGCGGCGACGCGCTCGCTTCTCGACGCCGGGTCCACCCCCCGGGACGTTGTCGCGCGCCTGGGCGACGCCGCGAGTGTCGAGGAGTACCTGCGCGCCGCCCCGACGATGGTGTGGCACGGCCACCTGATGGAAAACCCGGCCCACACAATGGATCCGGACGCTTTCGACATCATCGAGGAAGGCGGCGAGTGGGCCATCCGCATCAACACCGACTCCTACTGGGACGACCTGCCCGAGGACCAGCGCCCGTTCTACGTGCGCGACGTGATGATCCCGATTGACCTGCCGGAGGGCGTCGCCACCGGCGGTTCCCCGGTCGTGTCCGACGAGCGCCTGCCCGCAGCCGTCTTCGACCTGCTAGCCGGCCTCGCGGGCGTGGGCTCGACCTCCGAGGCGGGCGACGAGATCACCGAGATGCCGGCGATCATCGAGGGCTCCCGGGCCGAGGACGCGCCGTTCGGCGTGGCGAAATCCTCCTTCACCTTCCCCGCCTCGCTTCTCGCCGCGCACACCGCCGTGACCGGCGCCGCGCTCGGCGCGGACGTGAAGGCGGGCACCCCGGACGTGCTGGTCGGCCCCTGCTGGCCCGCCATCTACACCGCGCTCGGCTCCGGCCAGCTCGCCGACGGCTTCCCCGTCATCGAGGGCCTGCTCAACGCCGTGCACCTCGACCACGTGATCAACCTGCGTGCCGACCTGCACGAACTCGCCGACGGCCGCACCATCGACGTGACCTCCCACTGCTCCTCCATCGAGGAATCCGTCTCCGGGCGCATCGTCACCGTCGAGCTGGAGCTGGCCTCCGACGGCAAGGTCGTGGCCACCCAGATGCACCGCTTCGCCATCCGCGGCCGCGCCACCGTAGCCACCCCGCCGAGCTCGGCCCCCTCCTACGGCGGAGCACCCGTCGAGGTGGAGGCCACCCCGCGCTCTTTCGTCGACCGCGCCGTGGTCACCGCCCCGCGGGACATGACCCCGTTCGCGCTGGTCTCGGGCGACTACAACCCGATCCACTCCTCCTACAACGCCTCCGGGCTGGTGGGGTTGGAGGCCCCGCTGGTTCACGGCATGTGGCTCTCCGCCACCGCCCAGCACCTCGCCGGGCGCCACGGCGCGGTGACGGGCTGGACCTACTCCATGTACGGCATGGTCCAGCTGGGCGACGAAGTGGAGATCACCGTCGAGCGCGTCGGGCGCGCCGGCATCCGCCCGGCGCTCGAGGTGACCTGCCGCATCGGCGGCGACGTGGTCTCCCGCGGCCAGGCGCTGCTCGCCCAGCCCGCCACCGCCTACGTCTACCCGGGCCAGGGTGTGCAGGCGGAGGGCATGGGCAAGGGCGACCGCGACGCCTGCCCCGCCGCCCGCGAGATCTGGCGCCGCGCCGACCGTCACACCAGGGCCAACCTGGGCTTTTCCATCCAGCGCATTATCGACGAGAACCCCACCGCGATGACCGTGCGCGGCACCGAGTTCAAGCACCCGAAGGGTGTGCTGCACCTGACGCAGTTCACTCAAGTCGCGCTCGCCGTGGTCGCCTACGCCCAGACCGAGCGGCTGCGGGTGGACAACGCCCTGGCGGACGGTGCCATGTTCGCCGGCCACTCCCTCGGCGAGTACACCGCCCTGGCGTCGCTGGCGAACATCTTCGATCTCGAGGCCGTCATCGACATCGTCTACTCCCGCGGTTCCGCCATGGGCTCACTCGTCCCGCGCGACGCCGAGGGCAACTCCGACTACGGGATGGGCGCGCTGCGCCCGAACATGATCGGCGTGGGCCCCGACGAGGTCGAGGACTACGTGGCGCGCGTGGCCGAGGAATCCGGCGAGTTTCTGGAGATCGTCAACTACAACATCTCCGGTCAGCAGTACTCCGTCGCCGGCACCAAGAAGGGCCTGGCCGCGCTGTCGCAGGCCGCGAGTTCGGTCCGCGAGCGCGCCTACGTCACCGTGCCCGGCATCGACGTGCCCTTCCACTCCCGCGTGCTGCGCGACGGCGTGCCGGCTTTCGCCGAGAAGCTCGACGAGCTGCTTCCCGCCGAGATCGACGCGAACATCCTGGTCGGCCGCTACGTGCCGAACCTGGTGGCCCGCCCCTTCGAGCTGACCCAGGACTTCATTGACTCCGTCTGCGCGGAGGTCCCCTCCGAGCGCCTCGCAGGCGCCACCCCCGCCACCCCGGGGATTGCGCGCACCCTGCTGATCGAGTTGCTGGCCTGGCAGTTCGCTTCCCCGGTCCGCTGGATTGAAACCCAGGACCTGCTCATCCGGAGTGTCGAGCAGATCATCGAGGTCGGCCTGGCCGCGTCGCCGACGCTGACCAACCTGGCCAAGCGCGAGATGGACGTCGTCGGGCGCCGCATCCCGGTGCTCAACGTGGAGGCCGAGCAGGACCGCGTCATGCTGGCCGACGCCGTGGCCGCTCCCGAGCCGGAGGTCGAGGCCGAGCCGGAGGACACCACCTCCGCGCCTGCCGAGGCCCCGGCGGCTGCGGCGCCGGCGCCGGTTGCCGAGGCTCCCGCCGTTGAGGCAGCGCCCGCGCCGGCTGCCGCGCCCGGCGGCTCCCCGGCGGCGCATCTGCCCTTCAACGCCTCTGAGGCGATCATGGTCCTGTTCGCATTCCAGAACAAGGTCCGCCTGGACCAGATCAACGACAGCGACAACATCGAGGAGCTCACCGGCGGCGTGTCCTCGCGCCGCAACCAGCTGCTCATGGACATGTCGGCGGAGCTGGGCGTGCCTTCCATCGACGGCGCCGCCGAGGCCGACGTGGCCACCCTGCGCGAGCGGGTCAACCAGGCCGCGCCGGGGTACTCCCCCTTCGGCTCCGTCCTCACCGAGGCGATCACCGCGCGCCTGCGCCAGCTGCTCGGCGCCGCCGGGCTCAAGCCCGCCTTCGTCGGCGAGACCGTCACCGGCGCGTGGGGGCTGCCCGCCACCTGGACCCCGCACGTCGAAGCGGAGATCCTGTTGGGCACCCGCGCCGAGGAATCGGTGCGCGGCGGCAGCCTGAACACGCTGCCGGACGTCGCCTCCAAGGCCGACGCGGCAGCGCTTGTCGACGCCGCCGTGCAAGCCGTCGCCGCACGTCACGGGCACAGCGTCAGCCGGGCCTCCGCGAACACCGCCGCCGGCGGCGGGGTCGTTGACTCTGCGGCGCTCGACGCGTACAAGGAGGAGGTCACCGACGCGCTCGTCTCCACCGCGCGCACCCTGCTTTCCAAGCTGGGCGTCGAGGAGGAGCGCACCGAGGTCGAGGCGCCGGACACCACGATCGTCGACACGATCGAGGCCGAGCTCGGGTCTGGCTGGGTGCAGCAGGTCACCCCGGTTTTCGACGCGCGCAAGGCAGTGCTTTTCGACGACCGCTGGGCCCAGGCCCGCGAAGACCTGGCGCGCGTGGCCCTGGGCCAGGCCTCGATCGGCGTCGAACGCTTCGCCGGCACGGGCGCCACGGTGGCCGCGCAGGCCGAGTGGTACGCGGACAACGGCTACGCCGGCCCGCTGGCGGAGATCGCCCTCGCGGCGCGGGAGACGCCAGAGCTGGAGTTCGCGGGTGACGTCGCCCTGGTCACCGGCGCGGCCCCCGGCTCCATCGCAACCGCACTGGTGGAGCGGCTGCTCGCCGACGGCGCGACGGTAGTCATGACGGCCTCGCGCGTGAGCCAGGCGCGCAAGGAGTTCGCCCGCGAGCTCTACCGCGACCACGCTTCCGCGGGCGCGGCACTGTGGCTGGTGCCCGCCAACCTGTCCAGCTACCGCGACATCGACGCGCTCATCGGCTGGATCGGTGCCGAGCAGCGCGAGACCGTGGGCAACGAGGTACGCGTGGTCAAGCCGGCGCTGACCCCGACGCTCGCCTTCCCCTTCGCCGCGCCCGGCGTGTCCGGCTCGCTGGCGGAGGTCGGCGGCAACGCCGAGACCCAGACCCGCCTGCTGCTGTGGTCCGTGGAGCGCACCATCGCCGGGCTGTCCGAGCTGGCCCAGGCGTCCGACGACTTCCCCGCCACCCGCACGCACGTCGTGCTGCCGGGCTCGCCGAACCGCGGCACCTTCGGCGGCGACGGCGCCTACGGCGAGGTCAAGGCGGCCTTCGATGCGATCGTGAACAAGTGGTCCGCCGAGACCGGCTGGCCCGAGGGCGTCACGCTCGCCCAGGCCCGCATCGGCTGGGTCGCCGGCACCGCGCTCATGGGCGGCAACGACGCGCTCATCCCGGCGGCGCGCGAGGCGGGCATCCGCGTGTGGAGCCCGGAGGAGATCTCCGCCGAGCTCATGGGGCTGGCCAGCGCCGAGTCGCGCGCGCGGGCGGCCGAGGCGCCGCTCGACCTGGACCTGACCGGGGGCCTGGACGAGGCCGGGGTCTCCATCGCGGAGCTGGCCCGTAACGCCGCTGTGCACGAGGCGGCGGGAGGGGCGTCTACAAGCGAAGGCTCGATCAAGGCCCTGCCGAACGTGGCGAACCCCGCCCAGCCCGAGGGCGTGGCCGTCGGCGAGGTGAGCTGCGGGCTCGATGACATGATCGTGATCGTCGGCGTCGGCGAGGTCTCCTCCTGGGGCTCGGGGCGCACCCGCCGCGAGGCCGAGTACGGCATGCGCCGCGACGGCTCCGTCGAGCTGACCGCCGCCGGGGTGCTGGAGCTGGCGTGGATGACCGGGTTGGTGCGCTGGGCCGAGGACCCGACCCCCGGCTGGTACGATGCGTCGGGCGCGGAGGTCGACGAGGCCGACATCTACGAGCGCTTCCGCGACGAGGTGGTCGCCCGCGCCGGCGTGCGCGAGCTGACGGACAAGTACTTCCTCACCGACAAGGGCTCGATCGACCTGGCCGAGGTCTTCCTCGACCGCGACGTCACCTTCACCGTGGAGAGCGAGGCGGCTGCCCGCGAGATCGCCGAGGCCGACCCCGCGAAGACGCGCGTGGAGCGTGTCGACGGCGAATGGACCGTCACCCGGCTCGCCGGAGCGAGCGCGCGGGTGCCCCGCAAGGCCACGCTCACGCGCACCGTCGCCGGCCAGATGCCCGACGACTTCGACCCCGCTGCCTGGGGAATCCCGGCGCAGATGGTGGACAACCTCGACCGCATCGCCGTGTGGAACCTGGTCACGGCCGTCGACGCTTTTGTCACCGCCGGCTTCACCCCCGCCGAGCTCATGCAGGCCGTCCACCCCGTCGACGTCGCCTCCACCCAGGGCACCGGCATCGGCGGCATGGAGTCGCTGCACAAGGTCTTCGTCTCGCGCCTGCTGGGCGAGGAGCGCCAGACCGACATCCTGCAGGAGGCGTTGCCGAACGTGGTGGCGGCGCACACGATGCAGTCGCTCGTGGGCGGCTACGGCTCGATGATCCACCCGGTGGGGGCGTGCGCCACCGCCGCGGTGTCCATCGAGGAGGCCGTGGACAAGATCGCCGTGGGCAAGGCGGACTTCGTCGTCGCCGGCGGTATCGACGACGTCCAGGTCGAGTCGTTGGAGGGCTTCGGCCAGATGAACGCCACCGCGGAGACCGCCGCGATGCGCGCCAAGGGCATCTCCGACCGCTTCATCTCGCGGGCCAACGACCGCCGCCGCGGCGGCTTCCTCGAGGCCGAGGGCGGTGGCACCGTGCTGATCGCGCGCGGCTCGGTGGCGGCTCACCTCGGGCTGCCGGTGCGCGCGGTGATCGCCTACGCCTCCTCCTTCGGCGACGGCGCGCACACCTCCATCCCGGCGCCCGGCCTGGGCGTGCTCGGTGCCGCGCGCGGGGGCACGGAGTCCCGCCTGGCGCGCTCGCTGGCCTCGCTCGGCTTGACGGCTGACGACGTCACCGTGCTGTCCAAGCACGACACCTCCACCAACGCCAACGACCCGAACGAGTCCGAGCTGCACTCGCTGCTCTGGCCCGCCATTGGCCGCGACGAGCGGGCGCCGATGTACGTCATCTCGCAGAAGACGCTCACCGGCCACGCCAAGGCTGGCGCCGCGCTCTTCCAGGTCGGCGGGCTTATCGACGTCCTTTCCACCGGCCTCATCCCCGCCAACGCCTCCCTCGACTGCGTGGATCCCCTGGTGGGCGCCAAGGCCTCCAACCTGGTGTGGCTGCGCTCCCCGCTGGCGCTGGGCGCCGGCGCGGTGAAAGCCGCGGCGCTGACCTCCCTCGGCTTCGGCCACGTCGGCGCGCTGGTGGTCCTCGCCCACCCGGGCGTGTTCGAGGCAGCGCTGGCGGCCTCGGGTGGTTCGGTTTCCGGGTGGCGCTCGCGGGCCACCGCCCGGCTGCGGGCCGGCGCCGGCTGGCTCGAGGCCGGCATGACCAGGCGGCGCGACCTGTTCACGCAGGTGGAGAACCGCCGTTTCGCCCCGGGCGACGTTCACGACGGCGAGATCGCGCTGCTTTTGGATGCGGACGCGCGGCTCGGGGCCGACGGGATGTACCCGCGGTCGGGCTCCGTGGTGTAGGTGTCGGGCTCCGCGCTTTAGGTGAAGAACTGAAGGGTAAGAATCGCCGGTTTCGCCGGATTTCGGTGGATTCTTGCCCTTTTGTTCTTGCCCTGGGGGGTGGGGGGCTGCGGGCCGCCGGTTTCGCTCCTAAGATTCTGGCGAGTGAGGGAACATGGGGAAATCGGAGGGACGCCGTTCTGGACCTTTTTCGTGGCCTGTATTTCGGTGCCGCTTGCCGCGACGTACCTGGTGGCGCTCGCCGTAGACTCCCCGACGCAACGCCTAGCCGTGCTCGCAGCGGGCACGGCAGCTATCGGCCCCATCGGTGCGGCTCTGGGGGCGTGGGCGGGTGTGTCGCGGACGATGAAGGGGAACCGTCAGCAGGATTTGTTGAAGGAATGGCACTCAGAGCTCCGCTGGGCCACCGAGTTGTGCGCATCGGGCGATCCAGCGAAGGTGCCCATCGGGGTCGCGGTACTCGATGCTCTTGATGATCTACCTTTCCTGGGGGACAATGAGAATCTGTTGATCGATGCCGTCATCGAAGAAGTCACCCAGAACTTTGACCAATGAGAGGAGCGTCGCCGTGAAGAAGACCGCGCCCCGCGATGTCTACGTCCCGAAAACCGATGTCCCTCCCACCCGCGGCCAGATCGCCGCGGCAAAGCTCATCATGAAGCGCGACCACGAAGGTAAGGGGCGGGTGACGATCACCCCGAAGATCCGCTACCTCGCGTCATACGAGGGGTAGAACGCCTCGCGGGGAGATTCCGAATCGGAATCACCCCGTACGGATGCCCCTGCGGAAGGCTATGACCTCTACACCGTCGCGGCACCCAGCTTCACGAAGGTGAAGCCCGCCCCCCGCAACTGGGAGATCGCCGCCCGGACGCCCTCGGCGGTGCCGCGCCCCGGCTGGTTCATGTGCATGATCACAATCGAACCCGGCGCGCTGTGCACCAGGTTGCTCGCCACCACAGGGCCGGGCACCGTCGCCCCCGCGTCGCCGTTGACGGCGAAACCGGCGAGGCTGACGCCGAGGTCCCCGGCGATGCGGACCGCGACGTCGTCGCAGAACGCGGTGCCCGGGCGGAACCAGTTCGACTCCACCCCCAGGAACCCGCGCAGGAAACGGCGGTTGGCCTCGATCTCCTCCACGAGCTCAGCGACAGTGGCCGTGCCCGCGATTCCGTAGGCCGAGCGGCCGTTCACCGATAGCGGCTTGTGCAGCGTCCCGTGGTTCTCGATCTGAAACAGCGGGTTGTCCGCGATCTGCCGCGCCCTGTCCGGGTTGGCGTCGATCCAGCGCTTGTTCCAGAACAGAGTCGCCGGCACCGCCAGCTCCTGGAGGGTGGCGAGGAGGGGGTCGTCGACAAGCGAGCCTTGCGGCCCGCCGCAGGCGTCGAAGGTGGGGGCGATCGTTTTCGGCTTCGGATCAACCGTCCGCACGATTCCCGGCAGGTCCAGCCCCCAGTCACGGGCCCCGCGTTGTGGTAGCGCTTCACGACGTCCGCGGGCCGCAACTCCCGCGCACTTGTCTCGGGCACCGAACACGGCGCCACGCTCCACGCGGCACCGATCAACGGCAGCGCCACCCCTGCACGAAGCAGGTCGCGGCGGCTCAGGGAGCGGGGCGTGCGGGCTCCCTTGCCGTCCGCTCCGACGGCACCGTCTCGGCGAGGCGCAGAGGAAAAGTCCACGGCCGTTGATCTTATGGGGCGGGGTGGCGGTGCGCTCGGCGAGGCGTTGGTGCCGGGGCGCGTTTGAGCGCGGTTTCGGATGGGCCGCCCGCGGGTTCTCCTTTCCCGATAGCATGAGGCCTCCGGGTTTTTACGTGTGAGGAGATCTCATGAAGGGCAATGTCGTCGACATCTACAAGGCGTTCGACGGTTCCGATAAGAAGCTGGTCATCCCCGTCTACCAGCGCAATTACGACTGGACGACGAAGCAGTGCGAACGGCTCTTCAACGACATCGAGGAGATGCTTGCCTCCCGCCGTCACAAGCACTTCTTCGGAGCCGTCGTTGGCAACCCCGAGGACTCCTTCACGTGGGTGGTCATCGACGGGCAACAGCGTATGACCACCGTGAGCCTGCTGATGCTCGCGCTTGTCCACGCCATCGAGGCCGGCGAAGTGGACGACCCCTCGGGCGATCTCGGACGCAAGCTCATGACCAACTACCTCCAGCTCGGAGGGGTTGACGAACAGAAGTTCAAGCTCAAGCCGATCAAGGATGACAGCGCTTCCTACGCCAAGCTTTTCGGGCCCGCGGAGTTCTTTAACGAGAAGTCCAAGCTCACCGCCAACTACCGCTACTTCCGGGAACGCCTCCGGGCCACGCCATACACTGCCGCGCAGCTCTGGGACCAGGGGATCTCCCGTCTCGAGGTCATGCACCTCGACCTAGAGGCGCACGACGACCCCCAACGGATCTTCGAGTCCCTCAACTCCACAGGCCTGGCCTTGAAGGAGGCGGACAAGATCCGCAATTACGTCCTCATGGGGCTGCCCCACCGCGAGCAGACAAGGGTCTATGAGAAGTACTGGAACGAGATGGAGAAGAATGTCGGCTTCCACACCGACAACTTCATCCGCTGGTACATCACGGCCCAGACCTCCAAGACCCCGAAAGAGGCGGATGTGTTCGAGGCGTTCAAGGCTTTTGTAGAAAAGTCGCCCCGCAGCGCCGTCGAGGTCGTCGAAGACATGCACCGCTTCTCGACGTTCGCCCGCGCGCTTTCCCAGGCCGAAACCGACTATCCGGAGATCAACCGCAGGCTGCGGACAGCCAATGCGGTGCTCGGTGACGTCGTCAAGCCGTTCCTGTGGCTGACCTACCGCGACCTGAAAGACGGAATGATCGACGCTGATGACTTCGGCTCAGCGCTCGCGATCATCGAGAGCTACATCTTCCGCCGTATTGTGGCCTCGGTCGCATCGAGTACGTTGAACAAGACCTTCGCCAACGGTTACTCCGAGATACGCAAACTGCGACGTGCGGATGAACGTTACAGCGACATTCTGGCGTACATCCTGCTCAACCGGGGCCACAGCGGGCGCTTCCCCGGCGACGAGGAGTTTCTCGACGCGTTCCGGACCCGCGACTTCTACCATCTCAAGGCGAGCTACCGGCCCTACTTCTTCCAAATGCTCGAGCGCGGCCAGTCCAAGGATGTCGCCGACATCGCCTCCTACATCGCAGCCGGGGAGCTAACCATCGAGCACATCATGCCGCAGACGCTGAGCAACACCTGGCGCGAAGCGCTCGGGCCGGATGCCGAAGCGATTCACTCGACCTGGCTCAACCGGGCCGCGAACCTCACCGTCACGGGATACAACTCCACGTATTCCAACTCGCCCTTCTCCAGGAAGCTCACGATGAAAGGCGGGTTCCTCGAATCCCCATATTCGCTCAACGATTACGTGAAGACCCAGACCGAGTGGGGCCTCCACCAAATGGAGGAGCGTTCTGAGGCACTGGCACGGCGAGCCGCCGACCTGTGGCCGCTCCCGGAGACGACCTTCCAACCCGTCCGCGACGTCCATCAACCTGAACAGCTCGGGGAGGAGAGGTCCTTTAGTGGTTCAGAGGTTGTCGCCGTCGAACTCGAAGGCGCGAAAACGGCGGTCCAATCGTGGGCAGAAGCCGTCGTGGTCGTGCTGCGCATCCTCCTCGAACTCGATCGGGTCGGGGTCCTTGCTGCGGCCGCCGACGAACCGCTTCTCATTACCGAGAATGTGGCTGCAACAACCACGCCTACCGGCAGAGACCGCACCATCGATCCCGCTCTCGGTGTACGTCTCAGCACCAACACAACGCAGAAGGTCGGCCTGATCCGGCGAGTATGCGCCACGATCGGATACGACACCGACGACATCCTTTTCTACCTTCGGGGCCACACTGTGCCCGCTGCTCAGACAGAGGAAATCGCCGAGGATCCGGTGGCCAGCCCCTACGATTCAATCGTCGCGCTCATTCCTCTTGTCGAGGAGGTCGAAGGCAGCAGCGTCGATCTACCCGAAACGGAAGAGCTTCGGGCGTCGCTCGTCGACGCGCTCGCGCCGCACCTGCCCGAAAACCCGTTGGAGGCGCTCGGAGGTCACGACCTCGCCACTTTCCTCTCGCATCACCCAGTCGATTCTCTGACCACGGAAGAAGCGCTTGCCTGCTTGGCCGTTTACGACGGACAAGCCCGCTTCATGGGTGCGACCGTTTGGCACTCGGCGCTCGTGGACGGCCGGGTCGGTGCCCTGCTGCGCCGCCTCCGCCGTGCCGCGGCCTCCGCCCCGGGGGCGTAGCTGGCGGCTTCCTCGAGCCGCCGCGCTACTTCGCCCCCAGCACGGCCTGGCTGATCAGCATGTCGATGCGGCGCACGTCGAGGTCACGGCCGACTTTGATCTTGACCTTGCCGGCGCGGGTCCACAGCTCGATCTCCGCGTTGAAGTCGAGCGTGCCCGCGTTCTCGGTGGACCACATGTTGATGGCCGAGTACGGCAGCGAATAGACCTCCACCTTTTTGCCGCGGATGCCCTGCGCGTCGCGGACGATGAGACGGTGGGTGGTGAAGATGGCGCTGTCGCGGAAGGTCTTGAAGGCAACGACTGCCTGCTCGCCGGGCACGAGCATGGTGGCGACGTCGTCGGGGATGGGCGTCTCCGCGACGAAGGTCCACTCGGTAATGGCTGCGGTTTCCATGTGTTCTCCTTTTCAGACGGATACTCGAATTAGTACTGTTCGCGGTAGGAGCGCTCCGCGCGCCTCTGGCGCTCGGCTGTCCAATCGCTGCCGGCGATCGCCGACATCGTACGGCGATCGGAGGTGATGACGTCGCTAAGCTTGCGCGCGATGAGATAGACCGTGCCGTCTTCGGCACCCTCCCCAATCAAGCCCTCCGCCAAGCGCTCGAGGTTGCCGAAGACGACGAACCACGTGGCCAGCTGTTCCAGGTCGAAGCTCTCGGCTTCCCGTTCGGTGATGAAGCGGAAGTCGTCGCGGTGGCGCTGCCAGTCGACGCCGAGGAATTCGGTCAGGTGGATGCCGCACCAGATCCCGTTCCACAGCCACCTGGGGTAGGTGGGGAACCCGAGGGCAATTACGCCGTCCCCCTGCTTCTCCGCCTTGTGCCAGGCAGGTGTGTACCCGTCTGCCAGGTTGTCGCGCAGCTTCTCGACGCCCTCGAGCAGCTCACGCGGTTCCAACGTATCCGGGGACCGGTCGAAGATTTCCTGTTGGTCGCGTTCAGACATGTTGCCTCTCCTTAGGTGGTGGTCGCGTTGGGCGGTCAGGCCGTGGCGGCTCCCCGGCTCTGTTTTTCACTGCGTTCAACGTAGAACACGGTCCGGACATGGACCCCGGACCTTTCGAACACGTTTCGAAATCCCAGCTCACAGGCACCGATCGGAATCGGCGACAACTTTTTCGGATAAACCCTTGACATGCCGAACATGTGTGCTATTCTGTACCCATAACCAAGGGGGGTGACATGGACAAGATCGGCAAGATCAACGACCAACTCGCATCGCTTTACGACGACCTATCCAGCCTGTTCTCTAACCCCGATACGCTTACGTTCGCCGACGTGCACCAGCACATGGAGCGCCTCGAGCGCATCGCCAACACTAAGGCCGCCATCGACGCCGCCTTCGCCTATATTTGCGAGCGAGACGATGCTGGCCGCAGCGTCGGCTCGCGCTACCCCACCGCCTACCTGACCGAGAAACTCGGCATCTCCCGGTCCGAGGCATACAGCCGGCTCTCGCGCGGCCGGAAGCTCTACGCACCTCCCGAGCCCGCACCCGATAACCCTGACACCGGTGACCAGCCCGACCGCGACAAGCAGGAGAAGAAGGACCGCCGACGCGCACAAGACCGCGCCGGAGAAATTTCCGCAGAGAAGCAGCGCATCATCGACCGGGAGCTCGAGGCCCTGCTCCCCGGCGCCAGCCCGAACCGGGCGAAGCTGCTCGCCGACGCTCTCGAAGCTGCGGCAGAGAGGAGCCCCGAGGATCTGCGACGTTGGGTGCGCCGCCGCGTCGAGCAAGCGAACGCCCGGGCGCCCAAACCCGACCGCCCCAAAGACCCCCGCGGCCCCTACCGCAACCGGTCCGCACGCATCGGAACCCAGCGCACCGATGGTTCGTGCGACATCACCATCACGGCTCCGGCCGGGGAGGCCGCGCTGATCAAGGCTCTCCTCGACGCAGGCCTGCGCCCGGGGAGCAACCTGCCGGAGGACCAGGCGGACAAGGACTCGCGCACGCCGGCGCAACGCCGCTTCGACCAGCTTGCAGCCATCTTCAACCACTACGAGTCCACCCGCCCCAGCGCGGGGCATGCCGGATCCGCCCAGGGCGCGGCCTCCGTGGTTGTCTCCATCACGCTCGACGACCTCGCGGAAGCCGACTACACCACGCGTTTCTCCACGAACACGGGCATCGACATCAACTGCTACGACCTGCTGCGTCTCGGGCTGTCCGGTTCGGACTTCATCGTCCAGTTCGACAGGGCCACAGGCATGCCGCTTTCCATCGGAAGGACCCGCCTGGCGAACCTGCCCCAGCGCCTCGTCCTCCTCGCCGCCCAGGGCGTCTGCGCGTGGGAGGGCTGCACCACCCCCTTCAGCGAGCTGGAGATCCACCACCTCCTCCCCTACGCGGGCGGAGGGCCGACCGACATCGAGAACCTGATCGGCCTGTGCAGGCAGCACCACCGGTGCAACAACGACAACCGAGACTTCTCCGGTGGGCTCAGGCACGCCCAACCGGACCCGAGAAGCGGGCGCGTCGGAGTCGCTCACCCGGACGGGACGATCCACTTCAACACCACCGACGACGCCGCCCACGCTCCCGGCATGCGGCTGCACCACCGCGCTCCGCGCTACCCGCAACCGGCCGGAGGGGACCCGCCCCTGTTCGCCGTCCCGTCGTAACCCCCTCCACGCGCCGCCTGACGCTGCGCGAACTTCCCGTGCCGTGAAACGCCCACGGCGCCGGGAGCGATACTCCACTCATTCGGAACTGTTTAGCTCCGCTCAAATACCGCCGAACCGGACCGCCGATTAGAGTAAGGGCCTATGACTTCCCCCAAATCCGACAAACCCGACATGTCCACGACAGCTGGTCGCCTGCAGGATTTGCGCAACCGGCTGGAGGAGGCACAGGCGCCGGTCGGTCTCGACGCCTTCGAGGCGACGCGCGCTCAGGGGAAGGCCACGGCGCGCGACCGCGTCGAGAAGCTGCTCGATGAGGGGTCCTTCGTCGAAACCGATGCGCTGGCCCGCCACCGCGTCGAGGCCTACAAGATGGACCGAACGAAGCCGCCGACAGACGGCGTGATCACGGGCTACGGGCTCATCGACGGCCGCCGCGTCTGCGTCTTCTCCCAGGACGCCACCATCTTCGACGGCGCCGTCGGCGAGGTCTACGCGGAGAAGGTGCTCAAGCTCTACGACCTGGCCACCAAGACGGGCGTGCCCGTCGTCGGCATCTACGACTCCGTCGGCCCGCGTGTCCAGGAGGGCGTCGTCGCCGCCGCGATGCAGGCGAAGATCCTCCGCGCCGCCACCCAAGCCTCCGGACTGATCCCCCAGGTCGCGGTGGTCGCCGGCCCGACCGCTGGCCTCTCCGCAGCCCAGATCCCGCTGTCCGACCTGGTCATCATGGCTGCGGGCGCGGCCGTCCACCTCACAGACCCGGCGATCGTGACGAAGGTCAGCGGCTCGGAGGCCACCGCCGATTCCCTCGGCGGGCCCGCTATCCACGCCAACGAAACGGGGCTCGCGCAGCTGGTCGCCGACACCGACATCGCGGCCGTCGAGCTGGCCCGCGAGCTCATCGGCTACCTGCCGGAGAACAACCGCGCCGCCTCCCCCGTCACCGCGCCCGCCGAGATCGAGGCGCAGGACCTGAACGCCTTCATGCCCGACGACGAGGCCGCCGCCTACGACGTCCACGACGTCATCGCCGCAGTCACCGACGGCGACTTGCTCGAGCTGGGGGCCGCCTACGCCGACAACGTCGTCACCGGGTTCGCCCACGTGGGCGGGCGGGCAGTCGGCGTGGTGGCGAACCAGCCTTCCGTCTTGGCCGGGTGCCTCACCGACGCCGCCGCCCGCAAGGCCGCCCGCTTCATCCGAACCTGCGACGCCTTCAACCTGCCGCTGCTGCTGTTCGTCGATTCGCCCGGCTTCATCCCCTCCGCCGAGGAGGAGCACGCCGGCGTCGTCTCGGGGGCCGCGGCCCTCGCCTACGCGTTCGCCGAGGCCCAAGTGGGAACGGTAACCGTCGTGACGCGCAAGGCGCTCGGAGCCTCCTACGCCGTCATGGGCTCGAAGTTCCTCGGCGCCGACCTCGTCTTCGCCTGGCCCACGGCACAGGTGGCGCTTGCCGACGCCCCCACCGCCGCCGAGGCGCTCGGCACCGACGCCGCGAAGTACGCCGAGGAGAACCTCAACCCCTACGTCGCCACCGAGCGCGGCCTCGTCGACTCCGTCATCGAGCCGGCGCAGACGCGCGCCCAGGTCCTCGAGGCGCTGCGGCTCCTCGAGCGCAAGGTGGTCTACCCTGCCATGAAGAAGCACGGCAACATCCCCCTCTAAGGAGAACCCGCCATGACCGCACCGACCTTCACCGTCGTCAAGGGCAACCCGACCGACGACGAGATCGCGGCCCTGACCGCCGTCCTCGCCGAGCTGCAGGCCGCCGCCTCCGCGACCGCCGAGCCCGCCGAGCGCAACCTGTGGGGCCGCCCGTCTTCCCTGCGCCACCCCGACGTGTTCAACCCGGGCGCCTTCGCCAACGTCACCTACTTCTGATGCGCCTCGTCCTCGCCTCCCAGTCCCCCTCGCGGCGCATGCTGCTGGAGCAGGGCGGGGTGACACCCGTGCTCCACCCCGCCCACATCGACGAGGACGCGCTCATCGCCTCCCTCGGCGACGCAGAACCCGCCGACGTCGTCGCCGCCCTCGCCCGCGCGAAGGCCACCGCCGTCGCCGGCGAACACCCCGGCGACGTCACCGTCGGCTGCGACTCCATGCTGCTTCTCGACGGCACACTGCACGGCAAACCCCACACCGTCGAGGCGACCATCGACCGCTGGCGGGCGCAGCGCGGCCGCGAGGCGCAGCTGCTGACCGGCCACGCCGTGCACCACCGCGGCGAGTGGTACGCCGAAACCGTCTCCACCACGATCCGTTTCGGGGACGCCTCCGACGCCGACATCGAGGCCTACGCCCGCTCCGGCGAGCCCCTCGAGTGCGCGGGGGCGTTCACGCTCGAGGCGCTCGGCTCGTGGTTCATCGACTCGATCGACGGTGACCCCACCAGCGTCATCGGCCTGTCCATGCCGCTGCTTCGCCGCGCCCTGTACAGCTTCGGGCTGGACGCCTCCTCGTTCTGGGATTAGCTAGTCTGGGCCGCATGCAGATGAAAGACATGATGGCCCCACCGCCCGTCCACCTCCCCGAGGATCCCGCCCACGGCAAGGACCTGCTGGCCGACGAGACGGCCCTTCAACACCCCGACTCCCCCTCCGTGTGGGCCGCCCGCGCCGCCCGCGAGCTCGACGGCGGCGACAGACTGGTCGCCTACGCCTACGCCCGCACCGGCTACCACCGGTCGCTGGACCGGCTGCGCGCCAACGGGTGGAAGGGCTGGGGCCCTGTGCCCGCCAGCCACGAGCCGAACCTGGGCGTGCTCAGGGCCATCGCGATGCTCGCCCTGGCCTCGCGGGCCATCGGCGACGACGCCGAGTACGACCGGTGTCGCCAGATGCTCTCCGACGCGGACCCGGGGAGCGTCGAGAAGCTGCTCGGCTAGGCGTTCCGGCGCGCCCGGCGTGGCGTCGTTAGGCGTGCTTCGCCTCGACGCGCTTGATGGCCTCCTCGGCGACGAGCTCCTGGATGCCCATGTCGAGCTCGGAGGTGAAGCCGACGCAGGAGCAGTTGATCTCGCCGAGGACGTAGGTGTCGGCGCCGGTCTCGTCGTCGTCGGCGAGCATGAAGTCGGCGGTCCAGATCAGCGGGATGTTGTCGCCGCCGAGGTTCTCGGCGATGACGGGGCGGGCCTCGGCGAACATGTCCACCAGGTCCTGCCACTCCTCGGGCTTGTTGTAGGTGTACTTCGCGCCCGAGAAGAGGGTGGCGGAGAAGGCGTCGCCGCCCTCGGCTGGCTTCTTGTGCACCACGAACACCGGGTGGGGGCCGACCAGGAGGATGCGGATCTCGCCCTCGGTGATGCGCGGCATGAAGCGCATGTCCACGAGCATGCCGTTGTCGCCGATGATGTACTGGTCGCAGAAGTCCATGAACTCGCCGAGCTGGCGGGTCTCGGTGTGGTTGTCCACGGCCTCGGTGCACTTGAGCTCGGTATCCAGCGGCAGGGCGGTGCCCGGCTCGACGGAGGCGGCGAGCTCCGGGTCGGCCAGGCGCACGCGCCAGATGCCGGAACCGGTGGAGCCGCGGTTCTGCTTCAGCACGCGCTCGCCGTAGGACAGGGAGGCCGGGAAGGTGTTGTGGAAGGTCTCGACGTCGTAGTAGGCGGCGGTGTCGGAGGGGACGAGGTCGGTGTCCTTCAGCTTCACCAGCGCGTCCTTCGCGCCGTAGGCCATCATCTCCTCCGGCGTGGACATGCCCACCAGGCCGGCGTCGGAAAGCCTGCCGAGGAGGTCGAAGTAGCCCTTCTCGCCGCCGGGGATGTTGCCCGGGTTGACGCGCGAGATGTAGCCGTCGAAGTTTTCGGAGACGTGCTTGTAGATGTCCTCGCTCCACTCGGGGCGGTAGTAGACCACCTCGGCGTGCCAGCCGGCGTCCTTGATGGCGTTGACGATGGGCATGGTGTCCTTGCGGTGCCCATCGAAGTACTTGTCGGAGCCGCCTTCAACCTCGAAGACCACGATTGCCTTGTGCATGCTGGATTCCCTTTCGATCGTGTAGCCAGAGCGGAACCCAGACGGAAGAGTTTCTCACCGTTTCTTCCATGCGTTCCTGAAAAAAGTTTAGGGGCATTCGCCCCACCCCGCCCGGCGGGGGTTTCAAAGGTGTTTAAGTTCACAGCCCCGCTCCCCGTCGCCCCAACGGGGCCCGGGCGCCCGCCGCGCGGGTAAGGTTGGGCGGGTAGCAAGAGGAGCGTCGACAGGTGCGGGACAACGCACGACAGGGAAGGTGGCTCATGGGGATCGAGCTCGATCCGAATCCGCTGTTTCAGGAGTACGCGCACCCGGAGAAGTTCGTCTCCGCGGCGTGGCTGTCGGCCCGCCTGGGCGTTGACGGCCTGCGGGTGGTAGAAAGCGACGAGGACGCGTTCCTCTACGACATCGGCCACATCCCCGGCGCCGTGCGCATCGACTGGGAGCGCGACCTGAACGACCCCCTGACCCGCGACTTCATCGACGGCGAGGCCTTCGCCGCCCTGATGAGCGCCCGCGGGATCTCCCGCGAGGACACGGTGGTCATCTACGGCGACCGCTCCAACTGGTGGGCCGCCTACACGGCGTGGGTCTTCGAACTCTTCGGCCACCCCGACGTGCGGCTTCTCGACGGCGGCCGCGACGCCTGGATGGGCGAGGAGCGCGACACCTCCTTCGCCGTCCCCGCCTACCCCGCAACCCGGTACCCCGTGGTCGAACGCCGCGACGAGCCGGTGCGCGCCTTCGTCTCCGAGCTGCTGGCGTCGCGCCCGGCCCAGCTCATCGACGCCCGCTCCCCCGAGTCCTACGCCGGGACCCCGCAGCCGGGCGCCGGCAAGGCCCCGGGCTTCCTGCGCCACGGCCACATCCCGGGGGCGCTGAACATCCCGTGGGGCGACGCCGTCCACCCCAACGCGCGCTTCAAGACGCGCACCGAGATCGAGGGTGTCTACTCCGGCCTCGACCCCGCCGCGCGCACCGTCACCTACTGCGAGATGGGCGAAAGCTCGGCCCACTCGTGGTTCGTTCTGCGCCACATCCTCGGCTTCGAGGACGTCGCGCTTTACGACGGCTCGTGGGCCGAATGGGGAAATATGGTGCGTGTCCCGGTGGAGAAGTCGCGCCCGGAACCTACGGAGTAGTAAGTTAGGGGGACAAATGCTTGCCGCCCCACCCCGGGGCGGTAACATAACGCCCCTCATTTCCGCTACTTTCTAGCGGGAACTAACTCGAAACAGACGGGATTGATTCGTGTCTCAATTGACGAAGGTACTGATTGCCAACCGCGGCGAGATCGCGGTCCGCGTCATCCGCGCGGCCAAGGACGCGGGGATCGCGTCGGTGGCCGTGTACGCGGAGCCGGATTCCTCCGCCCCGTTCGTCGGTCTGGCCGACGAGGCCTTCGCGCTGGGAGGCGCGACCGCGGCCGAGTCCTACCTGGACATCGACAAGATCCTCAAGGCCGCCGCCGACTCCGGCGCGGACGCGATCCACCCCGGCTACGGTTTCCTCTCCGAGAACGCCGAGTTCGCCCGCCGCGTCATCGACGCTGGCCTGACCTGGATCGGCCCCTCCCCCGAGTCCATCGAGGCTTTGGGCGACAAGGTCACGGCCCGCCACATCGCGGAGGCCGCCAACGCCCCCATGGCCCCGGGCACCAAGGACCCCGTCGCCGACGCCGACGAGGTCGTCGCCTTCGCCGACGAGCACGGCCTGCCGGTGGCCATCAAGGCCGCCTTCGGAGGCGGCGGGCGCGGCATGAAGGTCGCCCACACCCGCGAGGAGATCCCCGAGCTGTTCGAGTCCGCCACCCGCGAGGCCATCGCCGCCTTCGGGCGCGGCGAGTGCTTCGTGGAGCGCTACCTGGACAAGGCCCGCCACGTGGAGGCCCAGGTGCTCGCCGACCAGCACGGCAACGTGATCGTCGTCGGCACCCGCGACTGCTCGCTGCAGCGCCGCTTCCAGAAGCTCGTGGAGGAGGCCCCGGCCCCCTTCCTCACCGACGAGCAGCGCGAGCGCATCCACTCCTCCGCCAAGGCGATCTGCCGGGAGGCGGGCTACTACGGCGCCGGCACCGTGGAGTACCTCGTGGGCAGCGACGGGCTGATCTCCTTCCTGGAGGTCAACACCCGCCTCCAGGTCGAGCACCCCGTCACCGAGGCCACCACGGGCATCGACCTCGTGCGCGAGCAGTTCCGCATCGCCCAGGGCGAGCCCCTGCGCCACACCGAAGACCCCGCCCCCCGCGGCCACGCCATCGAGTTCCGCATCAACGGCGAGGACGCGGCCGCCAACTTCATGCCCGCCCCGGGGACGATCACCGAGTACGCCGAGCCCACCGGCCCCGGCGTTCGCGTCGACTCCGGCGTGCGCGCCGGCTCGGTCGTCGGCGGGCAGTTCGACTCCATGCTGGCCAAGCTCATCATCTCGGGCGAGGACCGCAACGAGGCCATCCAGCGCGCCAAGCGCGCCCTGGACGAGTACGTGGTCAAGGGCCTGCCCACCGTCATTCCCTTCCACCAGGCCATCCTCAACGACCCGGCATTCGTCGGCGACGGCGAATGCTTCGACGTCTACACCCGCTGGATCGAGGAGGAGTGGGCCAACGACCTCCCCGCCTCCACCGAGGGCGCGGACTCCCCGGAGGACGACGAGGCCGAGGAGACGCGCACCTTCTCCGTCGAGGTCAACGGCCGGCGCATCGAGATCGCCCTGCCCTCCTCCCTCGTCTTCGGCGCGGGCCCGCGGCGCCGGAAGAAGAAGCGCCGCTCCTCCGGCTCTCAGGCCGCGGCCTCCGGCGACGCCGTCGCGGCCCCCATGCAGGGCACCGTCATCAAGGTCAACGTCTCCGAGGGCGAGGAGGTCGCCGAGGGCGACGTCCTGCTCGTGCTCGAGGCGATGAAGATGGAAAACCCCGTCAAGGCCCACAAGGCGGGCGTGGTGACGGGGCTCGCCGCCGAGCAGGGCGGCCAGGTGAACAAGGGCGCCGTCCTCCTCGAGCTGAAGTAGCGGATTAGCGGAACTGCAGGTCCTGGGCCGCGGGGCGCCGGACGCTGAAGTAGTCGGCGATCAGGCGCATCTCCTCGTCCTGCAGGACCACCGGCCCGCCGGCGGGCGCCGAGGCGCGCTCCGCGGAAACTTTCCGGCCGCCGGGGAAGAAACCGTTTTGGAAGAACACGTCGTTCGATCCCGAGTAGACCGCGACAAACCCCTTGCCCTCGGCCCACACTGGCCCGCCGGAGTCGCCCGGGTGGCCGTGCTCGGCGTCCCAGTAGATGTTCGAACCCACGCTGCCGATGTAGCTCCCGCACACCGTGCGCTGCGTCGTCGCGCCGTAGCGGCAGATCCTGTCGCCCTGCGCCAGCTCGCCCGGGGAGACGAGGGCGTCGCCGGAGTGGGTGTTGGGGCGCACCTCGGCCGCGTCGTCCCACCGGATCGTCGCCCAGTCGTTGGACGACTGCCCTTTGACGTAGCGCTCGGAGCGGGTCAGCGTCCCGATCTCGCCCGGGACTCCGTCCGGGCCCTCCACCCGCACCCGGTCGCCGGTGCGGCCGCAGTGGGCGAGGGCGGCGGCGGGGCTGGCGAGCAGGCACGTCGCGGCGGCGGTAACCAGTGCGCGCCTCGGTTCCATGCGTTTCCTCTTTCGGTCGAACAAAGGAACGGTAACGAAACTACAACAAAAAAGCATCCCGCGCTCCGTGTCCGGGGCGCGGGATGGGCGTCGTCAAGCGGTGCCTAGGAGATGACCACCACCAGGTCCCCGCCCTCGACCTTGGTCGCCTGCGTCAGCGCGACGCGCTCGACCGTGCCGTCCTTCGGCGTCGAGATGGAGGCCTCCATCTTCATCGCCTCGATCGTGGCGACCTGGTCGCCCTCCTTGACCTCGTCGCCCGCCGCGACGGTCACGTTGACCACACCCGCGAAGGGGGCCGCGACGTGACCCGGGTTGGAGGGGTCGGCCTTCTCCACCTCGGCGACGGTCGACTCGGCGCTCTCGTCGCGCACGAACAGCGGCCGCACCTGGCCGTTGACCGTGAGGATGACCTGGCGCATGCCCTTCTCGTCCGGGTCGCCGATCGCCTCGAGGCGCACCACCAGCGGGGTCTTCTCCTCGTCCACCTCGCCGTAGTAGATCAGGTTCTCCTCGCCCTCGACCAGGCCGTAGAAGAAGACGCGGTCGGAAAGCTGGTCGGTGATGCCGTAGGTGCGGCGGTGCTCGAGGAACTCCTCGTACTGCTTCGGGAAGAGCAGCTTGTCCAGCGCGGCGCGGCGCACCCTGTGGTCCCCGCTGGACAGCTCCGCCTCCAGCTCGGCCGGCACCTGCACCGTGTGGTCCACGACCGTCCTGTCCTTCAGCGCTTTGTCGCGCAGCAGCGGCCAGCCTCCCGGCGGGGTGCCCAGCTCGCCCTGCAGGAAGCCGATCACAGACTCCGGGATGTCGTACTTGCGCGGGTTTTCCGCGAACTCGTGCGGGTCCACCCCCGCCCCGACCAGGTGCAGCGCCAGGTCGCCGACCACCTTGGACGAGGGCGTCACCTTCGTCGGGCGGCCCAGGATCTCGTTGACCGCCGCGTAGTAGTCCTCAATCAGCTCGAAGCGGTCGCCCAGCCCCAGCGCGTTCGCCTGGGTGCGCAGGTTGGACAGCTGCCCGCCGGGGATCTCGTGCTTGTACACGCGCCCCGTCGGCCCCGGGATGCCGGACTCGAAGGGGGCGTAGACCTGGCGCACCGCCTCCCAGTAGGGCTCGAGATCGCTCACGGCCTGCAGCGACAGCCCCGTGTCGCGCTCCGTGTCGGCGAACGCCGCCACCAGCGCCGACATCGAGGGCTGCGAGGTCGTCCCCGCCAGCGGCGCGGAGGCCACGTCGACCACGTCGGCGCCGGCGTTCGCCGCCGCCAGGTAGGTGGCCAGCTGGCCGCCCGCAGTGTCGTGGGTGTGCACGTGCACCGGCAGGTCGAAGCGCTCGCGCAGCGCCGCGACCAGCTTCGCCGCCGCAGCCGGGCGCATGAGGCCCGCCATGTCCTTGATGGCCAGCACGTGCGCACCCGTGCCCACGATCTCCTCGGCCAGCCTGAGGTAGTAATCCAGCGTGTACAGGTCCTCGGCCGGGTCGAGCAGGTTGCCTGAGTAGGCCATCGCCACCTCGGCGACGGTGGTGTTCGTCTCCAGGACGGCGTCGATGGCCGGGCGCATCTGGGAGACGTCGTTGAGCGCGTCGAAGATGCGGAAGATGTCGATGCCGGAGCGGGCCGCCTCGCCGACGAACGCCTTCGTCACGGCGTCCGGGTAGGGCGTGTAACCGACGGTGTTGCGCCCGCGCAGCAGCATCTGGATGTTCACGTTCGGCATCGCCTCGCGCAGCTCGTCGAGGCGCATCCACGGCGATTCGTGGAGGAAGCGCATGCCGACGTCGTAGGTCGCGCCGCCCCACGCCTCCACCGAGGTCAGCTGCGGGGTCAGGTGGCCCACGTGCTTCGCGGCCGCCACGAGCGTGTTCGTGCGGATGCGCGTGGCCAGCAGCGACTGGTGGGCGTCACGGAAGGTCGTCTCGGTGACGCCGAGGGCCGTCTGGGAGCGCAGCTTCTCCGCCCACTTCGCGGGGCCGAGCTCGAGCAGGTCGTCGCGCGAGCCGCGCGGCAGCTCGCCGTACCCCTCGCGCGAGGGAAGCTTCTTCGACGGGCGGATCGTGGTCGGCTGCGGGCCGTTCGGCTTATTCACCGTCACGGAGGCGACGTAGTCGAGGATGCGGCCGGCGTCGTCCGCCGCCGCCGGGGCCTCCAGCAGGTGCGGGTGCTCCGCGATGAAGTTCGTGTTGATGCGCTCGTAGCGGAAGTCGGGGTCCGAGAGCAGCTCGCGCAAAAAGCCGATGTTGGTGGACACGCCCGTCACGGTGAACTCGTTGAGCGCGCGCAGGGCGCGATCCACCGCCACCTGGAAGTCCTTGCCGCGGCAGGTCATCTTGACCAGCAGGGAGTCGAAGTTCGGGGTGATCTCGGTGCCCACGCCGACCGAGCCGTCGAGGCGCACGCCTGCCCCGCCCGGGGAGCGGTAGCCGGTGATCAGGCCCGAGTCGGGGCGGAACCCGTTCGCCGGGTCCTCGGTGGTGATGCGGCACTGCAGCGCCGCGCCCGTGAGCGAGACGGCCTCCTGGCTCAGGCCCAGGTCCTCCAGCGAGGCACCGGCCGCGATGTACATCTGGGAGCGCACGATGTCCACGCCCGTGACCTCCTCGGTCACGGTGTGCTCCACCTGCACGCGCGGGTTCATCTCGATGAAGACGTGGTTGCCCTTCTCGTCCACCAGGAACTCGACGGTGCCCGCGCCCTCGTAGTTGATCTCGCGGCAGAAGCGCACCGCGTCGGCGCAGATGCGCTCGCGCTGCTCGGCGGTGATGTGCTGCGCCGGCGCGATCTCCACGACCTTCTGGTGGCGGCGCTGCAGAGAGCAGTCGCGCTCGAACAGGTGCATGACGTTGCCGTGCGAGTCCGCGAGGATCTGCACCTCGATGTGCTGCGGGTTGATCACCGCGCGCTCGACGTAGACGTTCGGGTCGCCGAAGGCGGCCTCCGCCTCGCGCGAGGCCTCCGCGGCAAGCTTCTCGACGTCCTCCTGGCGCTCAATGAAGCGCATCCCGCGCCCGCCACCGCCGGCCACCGCCTTGACGAAGACTGGGAACTCGAAGTCCTTGGCGTACTCCGCCAGCTGCTTCGGATCGGCAGACGGCTCCGAGTCCTTGAGCACCGGCAGCCCGGCGCGCTCCGCGGCGTGGACCGCCGCGGCCTTGTCGCCGGTCAGGTCGAGGGTCTCGGCCGAGGGGCCGATGAACGTGATGCCGTTCTCGGCGCAGCGGCGGGCGAGCTCGGCGCGCTCGGAGAGGAAGCCGTAGCCCGGGTAGACCGCGTCCGCCCCGGCCTTTTTGGCGGCGGCGATGATCTCGTCGATGTCCAGGTAGGCGCGGACCGGCTGGCCCTCCACGCCGATCTGGACGGCCTCGTCGGCGAAGGGGCGGTGGAAGGAGTTGCGGTCCTCGCGCGGGTAGACGGCGACGGTCTTCGCGCCCGTCTCGAAGGCCGCACGGAAGGCGCGGACGGCGATCTCGCCGCGGTTGGCAACGAGGATCTTGTGGAAGGAGGGAAGTGACGTGGCTGAGGGGGTCACTGGGAGGTAGTCCTTTCGCTTGCAACACGGGTCGCGCGAAGGTGCCCAACTGGCACAGTCGGCGTCTCGATTCTACGGATGCGGGCACCGGCTCCGGCGCCGCGGGAGGGCCGCGGGGGTGAAAAACCGACCGGGCCGATGGGCCAGGCCGGTCGCGCCTTTCACCGGTCCGGAGGGTTTAGCGGGTGCCCTCGATGTGGCGCTCCTCGGGGCCGTTGTAGGCGGCCAGGGGACGGATGATCGTCGGGTTCTCGTATTGCTCGATGATGTGCGCGGTCCAGCCGGTGATGCGCGCCATGACGAACAGCGGGGTGAAGAACTCGATGTCGAAGCCGAGGATGTAGTAGGCCGGGCCGGCCGGGAAATCCAGGTTCGGCATGATCTTGATCGAGGTGTTCTCGTACATGGTCTTGGCCATGATGTCGTACATCTCGACCCACTTGGACGCTCCCTTGTCCTCGTGCTCGCCGGCGAGCTTCTTGAAGCACGCCTCCATGGTCGGCACGCGCGAGTCGCCCTTCTTGTACACGCGGTGGCCGAAGCCCATCACAAGCTCCTTGTTCTTAAGCTTGTTCAGGGTCCACTCCTCCGTCTTGTCCACGTCGCCGATCTCGACGAAGTTGTGCATGACGAACTCGTTGGCGCCGCCGTGCAGCGGGCCCTTCAGCGCGCCGATCGCGCCGGTGACGGCGGACCAGGTGTCCGAGTTGGTGGAGGTGATCACGCGAGCGGTGAACGTCGAGGCGTTGAAGGAGTGCTCCGCGTAGAGGATCATCGACTTCTCGAAGGCCTCGATGTCGGAGGGGATCGTCGCCGGGGAGCCCTCGCCGTCGCCGAAGACCATCCAGAGGAAGTTCTCCGCGTAGCCCTTGTTGGGGTCCGGCTCGATGTAGCCCTCTCCCCTGCGGCGGCGGATGTCGAGCGCGACGATGGTCGGCAGTTTGGTCAGCAGCGTCAGGGCGATGTCGCGGATGTGGTCGGCGTTCGGGGTGAACTTGTGCGGGTCGCGGGAGCTGAGGAAGGACACCGCGGTGCGCAGCACGTCCATCGGGTGGCAGTCCTTGGGCATGGCCTCGATGACGCCGATGAGCTCCTCGTCCAGACCGCGACGGGCGCGGGCCTTGGCGTAGAAGTCCTGCAGCTCGGCGTCGCTGGGCAGCTCGCCGTTCCACAGCAGCAGGGCGACCTCCTCGAAGGACACTTTCTCGGCCAGCTCCTGCACCGGGTAGCCGCGGTACAGCAGGGAGTTGGTCTCCGGGTTGACCTTGGACACGGCGGTGTAGTCGGCGACAACGCCGTACAGGCCCTTCCTCACTTCTTGCTCGGTCATGACGTGGTCTCCTTTACTACTTCTCGAATGTCTGGCTGTAGGTGTCCACGGAGTAGGTGAACACCGACTGGTCGAACTGGTTGTACTCGTCGTAGCGGACGAGCTCGTAGAGCCGCGAGCGGTGCTGCATGCGGTCCAGCCACGCCTCCTGGGTGCCGGTCTGGGCGATCTCGCGCAGCATCTGCTCCGTCTGCCCCATCGCGGTGCGGAAGGTGGTGACCGGCCAGATGACGGCGTTGTAGCCGAGCTCCTCCAGGCGCTGCGCCGGGATGAGGACGGTCTTGCCGAACTCCGTCATGTTGGCCAGCAGCGGGATCTCCACGGCCTCGCGGAAGCGGGCGAAGTCCTCCTCCGAGTACAGCGCCTCGGTGAAGATCAGGTCGGCCCCGGCGTCGGCGTAGGCCTTGGCGCGGTCGATGGCCTGCTCGATGCCCTCGATGCCGGCGGCGTCGGTGCGGGCGCAGATGACGAAGGCGTCGTCGGAGCGCTCGCGCACCGCCGCCGTGATGCGGCGGACCATGAGGTCGCGCGGGACGACCTCCTTGCCGTCGAGGTGCCCGCAGCGCTTCGGGTTGACCTGGTCCTCCAGGTGCAGCGCGGCGAGGCCGGCCGCCTCGAACTCGGCGACGGTGCGCGCCGCGCTCATCGGCTCGCCGAAGCCGGTGTCGGCGTCGACGAGCACCGGCAGGTTGGTCACCCGCGCGATCTGCCGGGAGCGGTTGGCTACCTCGGTCAGGGTGGTCAGGCCGATGTCGGGCAGGCCGAGGTCGTTGGCCACCACCGCGCCCGAAACGTAGACGCCCTCGAAGCCGCCGATGTCCTCGATCAGGCGGGCGACCAGCGGGGAGAACGCGCCCGGCAGCTTCGTGATGGTCGGCGAGTTCAGGGACTCGCGCAGCGCCAGCCGACGCTCGTGCGGCGTTTTCTCCGGGGTGAACATCAGAAGATGCCCCCGGGGATCTCCGGCGCCTGCGCGGCGGCCTCGTCGGTGATGACGATGTTGAGCTCGCTCAGGTCGGTCAGGTTCTCCAGGTCCTGCACGGCGGCGAGGAAGCGGTCCTGCTCCTCGGGCGCCACGATGCCGTCGGCAAGCGTGCGGAACTTGTTGATGTAGTTCTCGCGCTCGAAGGGGCGCGCGCCGAGCGGGTGGGCGTCGGCGACCGCCATCTCGTCCTCGATGACGCTGCCGTCGGCGAAGGTGATGACGGCCTTGGCACCGAAGGCCTTCTCGGCCGGGTCGGTGGAGTGGTAGCGGCGCGTCCACTCCGGGTCCTCGACGGTGGAGATCTTGTGCCACAGCTCGACGGTCTCGGGGCGGCCGGCGCGCTCCGGGGTGTAGGAGTCGACGTGGTGCCAGGTGCCGTCCTCGAGGGCCACGGCGAACATGTACATGATGGAGTGGTCCAGGGTCTCGCGCGAGGCCTTCGGGTCCATCTTCTGCGGGTCGTTCGCCCCGGTGCCGATGACGTAGTGGGTGTGGTGCGAGGTGTGCAGGACGATCGACTCGATCTCGGCGGTGGTCTTGCCGGCGTCCGCGATGGTCTGCTTCATGCGGCGGGCCAGGTCGATCGGGGCCTGGGCCTGGTACTCGGCGGAGTGCTCCTTGGTGTAGGTTTCCAGGATCGCGCGCTTCGCCTCGCCGTCGGCGGGAAGCGGCACGACGTAGGTGCGGTCCGGGGAGTGCAGCATCCAGGCGATGACGCCGTCCTCGCCCTCCCAGATCGGGGCGGGGGCGCCCTCGCCGCGCATGGTGCGGTCGACGGCCTCGATGGCCATCTTGCCGGCGAAGGCGGGGGCGGAGGCCTTCCAGGAGGAGATCAGGCCCTTGCGGGACTGGCGGGTGGCGGTGGTGGTGTGCAGCGCCTGGCCGACGGCCTGGTAGATGGTGTCGACGTCGAGGTTCAACATGGTTCCCAGGCCGGCTGCGACTGAGGGGCCAAGGTGGGCGACGTGGTCGATCTTGAACTCGTGCAGGGAGATGCCCTTGACCAGGTTGACCTGGATCTCGTAGCCGGTGGCGATGCCGCGGATGAGCGCCTTGCCGTCGAGGCCCTTGTGCTGGGCGACGGCGATCATCGGCGGGATGTTGTCGCCCGGGTGGGAGTACTCGGCGGCGAGGAAGGTGTCGTGGAAGTCGAGCTCGCGCACGGCGGTGCCGTTGGCGAAGGCGACCCACTCGGCGGAGTAGGCGCCGTTGACGCCGAAGATCTGGGAGCCGCCCTGGTTGACCGGGTGGGCCTGGGCCATGACGCGGGCGGTGGTGACGGGGCGGCGGGCGTAGGAGGCGACGGCGACGGAGGCGTTGTCGATGATCCGGTTGATGATCATCTCCTTGGTGTCCTCCGGCACCTCGACCGGGTCGGCGGCGACCTTGGCCACCTTGTAGGCGAGGTGCTCCTCGATGGGGAAGTCCTCGGCGGAGCGGTGGGTGCGTACTTCGTGGTTGATCATCGGGTGGTCATGCTCCTCACGTAGAGAATCTCAATGGTTCACCTCATAGTAGGGCCGCCAGTGTGGTGCAGGTCATTCTTAAAAGGGTGAAAATATGCGGTAGAAAACTGTCGTTTCTGCGAAACTTGTAAAAGCACAGTTCACCGGGAGGAGAGGACGGGTCGGGAACGTGGCCAAGCATTTCGCGGGGGGCAGAATCCGGACGCTGCGCCAGCAGCAGGGCCTCACCCAGGTCGACATGGCCCGCCAGATGGGCATCTCCACCAGCTACCTCAACCAGCTCGAGAACGACCAGCGCCCCCTGACGGTGTCGGTGCTGGTCCAGCTCTCGCGCACGTTCAACCTCGACCCGACCTACTTCTCCGGCGACGACGAGCGCCGCACCGTCTCCGAGCTGGCGGGCCTGCTCCCCCGGGTCCCCGCCGATGTCCTCACCGACGTCGCGACCCGCCACCCCGCGCTCGCCGACGCGATCCTCGCGCTCCCCGACACCCTCGGCGCCGCGGCGCGCAACCCCTACGTGGCGGTGCGCAACTTCTTCCAGGACAACCGCAACTACTTCCACGACCTCGACGTCAACGCCGAGGAGCTCGCCGGCAAGGCCCGCGCCCGGCAGCTGCGCCTGACGCACCTCGCCGCGGTATTCGACCGCGAGCTCGGCTACGCGGTGCGCTTCAACCAGCCCTCCGAGGGCCCGCGCTCCGTGCTCGACCCGGTCAACCGCGAGGTGCGCCTGCGCACCGGGCTCAACGAGGCCCAGCAGTGCTTCGAGCTCGCCTACCACTACGCCTCGCTCACGCAGGCACCGCTTATCGACGCCCACCTCGACGCCCACCCCGGAACCCGGCAGAGCGGCCCGATCCCCTCCGCCCGCTCCGTCGCCCGCCACGGCCTGTGCCAGTACTTCGCCGCCGCGGCCACCATGCCGTACGCGGAGGTCCTGGAGGCGGCGGAGTCCACGCGCTACGACATCGAGGTCGTCGCCGCGCGCTTCGGCACCAGCTTCGAGTCCACCTGCCAGCGCCTGGGCACCCTGCAGCGCCCCGGCGCGGGGGCGGTGCCCTTCTTCTTCATCCGCACCGACCGGGCGGGCAACATCTCGAAGCGCCAGTCCACCACGTCCTTCCCCTTCGCGGTGTCCGGCGGCACGTGCCCGCTGTGGGTGGTGCACCGCGCCTTCGACACCCCGAACCGGGTGACGCGGCAGGTCTCGGTGATGCCCGACGGCAGCGCCTACCTCTGGGTGGCGCGCATGGTGCAGGGGCCGACGGCCGGGTTCGGCACGCCCCGGCAGGAGAACGCGGTGGCGCTGGGGTGCGACATCTCCCACGCCGGGCGGCTGGTCTACGCCGACGGGCTGGACCTCTCCCCCGCCTCCGCCACGCCGATCGGGCCGGGCTGCGAGACGTGCCCACGGACCCGGTGCCCGCAGCGGGCTTTCCCGGCGTACCGCGCCGAGTAGGGGCGCCGAGCAGGAACGCCTAGTCCAGGTCGGTGGTGGTGACGAGGCGGCGTGCCGCCTCGGTGATCGATCCCGACAGCGAGGGGTAGACGGCCATCGACTCGGCCAGCTGCTGCACCGTAAGGTTGTTGGTCACCGCGATGGTGATGGAGAGGATCAGCTCGGAGGCCGTGGGGGCGACAACGACGCCGCCGAGGACCTGGCCGGAGCCCTTGCGGGCGAAGATCTTGACAAAGCCGTGCTTGAGCGAGCGCATCTTGGCGCGCGGGTTCGTGGACAGGTCGAGCTTGATCACGTCGGCGTCGACCTCGCCGTTGGTGATCTGCCTCTCGCTCACGCCCACCGCCGCGATCTCCGGGCGGGTGAACACGGCGTTGCCCACCGTCTTCAGACGCAGCGGCTCCACGCCCTCGCCGAGGGAGTGGTGCATGGCGATGCGGCCCTGCATGGCCGCCACGGAGGCCAGCGGCATGAGGTCGGAGCAGTCGCCGGCGGCATAGATGCCGGGCACGTTGGTGCGCGAGACGCGGTCGACGTGGATGTGCCCGGAGGGCGTGGTGGCCACGCCGGCGCCCTCGAGGTTCAGGTCGGCGGTGTTGGGGACGGAGCCGATCGACATCAGGGCGTGGCTGCCCTTGATCTCGCGGCCGTCCTTGGTGCGCACGATGACGCCGTCGCCGGTGTTGACCACGGAGTCGGCGTAGGCGTCCTTGACCAGGGACACGCCGCGGTCCGCGAGGACCTCCTCGAGCACGTCGGCGGCGTCGGCGTCGTCGTGCGGCAGGATGCGGCTGCCCGAGGAGACCATGGTGACCTTGATGCCCAGCTCGGCGAACGCCGAGACCATCTCCGCGCCCGTCACGCCCGAGCCGACGACGATGAGGTGCTCCGGCTGCTCGATGAGGTCGTAGACCTGGCGCCAGTTGAGGATGCGCTCCCCGTCGGGCTCCGCGCCCTTGAGCACGCGCGGGTTCGCGCCCGTGCACACCAGCACGATGTCGGCGTCGAGGCGCTCGAACTCGCCGCTCGGGTAGGTCACCTTCACGCTGTGGGTGGTGTGCCCGGTCTGCGCGGTGGAGAAGGCCCCGCGGCCCCGCACGATCTTCACGCCGGCGCGCTCGAGCTGCAGGCGGATGTCGCGGGACTGCTCGGATGCCAGGGCGACGACGCGGTTGTTCAGCGCCGTGAAAAGCAGGCGCGCCTCGCCCAGGCCGTGGTTCAGGCCCATGTCGTCGGCGCGGCGCAGGTCGGTCTTGATGTTGGCGCCCGCGATGAAGCTCTTTGAGGGCACAACGTCCAGGTTGATGCCGGAGCCGCCGACCGCGTGATCCTCCACCAACGTGATGTCCGCACCGTACTTCGAACCAACCAGCGCCGCCTCGTAGCCGGCCGGGCCACCACCGATGATGACGATCTTCTTTGACACCTAAGCTCTTCTCCTTCGCACGACGCCGCCCCCTGGGGTTCGCGGCCCTTCAGTACTCGCTTGCACGGGAACTGCTTGCAGACGAATTAAGACACGCTGACAGCCCTACAGTCAAAAATCAGCTGCCAGTGTACAGCCCGCCCCCCTCGCCGGCGACTGCAGCAAAATACTTGTCTACCAGGGAGGCGAAAAGGCGCACCCCGACGCCGATGCTGCGCTCGTCGACGTTGAGGTCACCCTGGTGCAGGTCCTGCTTGCGGCCCTTGCCCGACCACGCGCCGAGGCGGACCATCGCCCCGGGCACGTGTTCGAGGTACCAGGAGAAGTCCTCGCCGCCGGAGGACTGCTGGGCGGAGACGACCCCGTGCGGGTCGATGGCCCGGCCGGCGTCGACGATCAGGGCGGTGGCCACGTCGTCGTTAAGCACTGGCGGCACCCCGCGCTCGTAGCGCAGGTTGAACCCGCAGCCTGTGGGGGCGACCACCTGCTCGACGAGCTCGCTGATCAGCGCCTCCAGGCTGCGCCACGTGCCGATGTCCGCCGTGCGCACGGTGCCTCGCACCAGGCCGCGCTCGGGAATCGCGTTCGCCGCGATGCCCGCCTCCACGTTGCCGAACACGATGACGGTGCCCGTGCGGGGGTCGACCCGGCGCGAGAGAAGCGCGGGAAGCTGGGTGATGAGCGAGCCGAGGGCGTAGACCACGTCCGCCGTCATCTGCGGCCGGGAGGTGTGCCCGCCCGGGCCGGTGACCTCGATGTTGAGGATGTCGGCGGCCGAGGTGATCGCCCCGGCGCGCACCCCCACCTGCCCGACGCGCAGCCGCGGCTCGACGTGCAGCGCGTAGATCGCGGCGACGTTGGTCAGCCCGCCCCACTCGATGACGTCGACGGCCCCGCTGCCCATCACCTCCTCCGCCGGCTGGAAGATGATGCGGATGCCGTGGCTCAGCTCCACCTCCGACAGCGCGCAGGCCAGCGCGAGCATGACGGTGGTGTGGACGTCGTGGCCGCAGGCGTGCGACACCCCCGGGGTGCCCGAGGCGAACTCGAGGCCCGTGAGCTCGGAGACCCCGAGCGCGTCGATGTCGGCGCGGAAGGCAAGACGGTCGCCCTCCGCCGGGCCCAGGTCGACGTAGAGGCCTGTGCCCGGGAAGGGCACGGGGCTCAGGCCGTGCTCGGTGAGGACGTCCGAGATGAACTGAGTAGTCGCAACCTCCTGGTTGGACAGCTCCGGGTGCGCGTGGAGGTGGCGGCGCCATCCGATGACGGTGTCATGGTTCTTCTCCAGCCAGGCGCTGACGTCAGCGGCTACGCGCACGGTGATCCTCCTCGATCCTCCTCAAGCGACGGTGTCCTGTTGTGCGAGTCTAGCAACCTGCGGTTATCGCCCCTCGCGGCCGCCCAGCATCAGCGCGAACCGCGGCTCGTCCTCCACCGGGCCCGCCAGCAGGTAGGACTCCTCGAAGCGCGCGGTGTCCTCGGGGGTCAGCGGCCATTCCACCCTGACGCTGGGCAGCGCCGTGGCGCTTTCCTGGCAGCGGCTGCCCACCGCCGCGTCCACGCCGGGCAGCAGCGCCGCGGGCGGGACGTGCAGGGCGTGCGCCAGGCGGTAGAGGGTGGACAGCGTCGGGTCGGCGCTGCGGGCGCAGTTGTAGTGGTTGCGCTCCAGGTTGGAGATGAGGCTGCGCGAGACCCCGGACAGCTCGGACAGGCGGCGCTGCGTCAGCCCTCGCATGGCGCGCAGCACCTTGAGCCGCGCGGAGAGGGCGTAGCCGTAGCTTGCCCAGTACGATTTCGGCAACACGTCTGCCATGAGTTCTCAGCCCCCCGCTGAATGTCCCCCGTTGGTGAGCTCAGGCTACTACAGGTTGATGTTGCGCGGGCCGTACAGCCGGTCGCCGGCGTCGCCGAGCCCCGGGACGATGTAGGCGTCCTCGTTGAGCTCGGGGTCGATGGCGGCTGTGACCAGCCGGATCGGCGCCCCCAGGGCCTCGAGCTTGGCGACGCCCGGCCGCGCCGAGACCATGCAGATGCAGGTGATGTTGTCCGCCCCGCGCTCCTGGAGGAGGCGGATGGCGTGGACGAGCGAGCCGCCCGTGGCGAGCATCGGGTCGACGAGGAAGACGGGCTGGCCCGCCAGGTCCTCCGGCAGCGCCTCGAGGTAGGGCACCGGCTCGTGGGTCTTTTCGTCGCGGGCGAGCCCGATGAACCCGACCTGGGCGTCGGGGATCATGGACAGCGCGGGGTCGATCATCCCCAGGCCGGCGCGGATGACGGGGACGATGATCGGCGGCTGGGCGAGGCGCTGCCCCTCGGTCGTGGCGACGGGGGTGACGCACTCGAAGTTCTCCACCTCGAGGTCGCGGGAGGCCTCGTAGATGAGCATCGCGCCGAGGTCGGCGAGGGCGGCACGGAAGGCGGCGTTGTCGCTGCGCGCGTCGCGCATGAGGGTCAGCCGGGCGGCGGCGAGGGGGTGCTTGACGACGGTAATGTCCATGCCCCACATGCTAACGGCCGATTCGCCGCCGGAGGGAACCGTTCGGCGGGCCCGGCAGTCCAATAAGGCCATGACGCCTCCATCCGCCGCGCCCCTGCCCGTCTTCCACCTCAACCCGCCCGCCCTTGACACCCTGACCGCCCAGCTCCGCGCGGATGCCGCCGCCCTGCGCCCGCTCGCCCACTCCCCCGCAGCCGCGACCGGCCCCGCCCGGGCCTTCACCGAGGCGCTGGCCGCGGCGGTGGGCAGCGTGAACGAGCGCACGGAGGCCCTGCGCGCGGAGGCCTCCCGCCTCGCCGTGGCGATGGACGCGACCGTCGGCGCAGCCCGCGCCGTCGACGCCGGCCTCGGCCGGGCCCTGGGGGTGCTGGAGCCGTGATCTCCCCCGCCGACGTCGCCGCTGAGATCCTCGCCCGGGTGCCGGCGCCCCTCGCACCTCCCCAACCGGTTCCCTCCCCGCTGTTCGCGGCTGCCGCCGAGCTCGCGGGGGCCGTCGGCGGCGACCCCTCCCGGGTCCTTGGCGCCGCTGACGCGCTGGCCTCCGACCGCGGCGCTATCGTCGAGAACGCCACGCAGGCCGCTTCCCTGGTCGAGGAGGCGGGCCGGGACCTCGTGTTTCTCGCCGCGCAGTACCAGGCGAACGCCGCCTCCCTGCTCCCCCTCGTGTTCAACCCGGTGACCGCGGCCGGAGCGCTGGGCGGCATCGCCTCCGCGACGGTGAGCACCCTCGCCCGCGCGCAGGAACGCCTCGCCAGGTTGGAGGCCGAGCTCGCCGCGCCCACCGCCGCGCTGGCGCGGATCGTCGCGGAGGCCGCCGACCAGCCGAGCCTCGAGCCCTCCGCCAGCGCGCTCTCCGCGACCCGCGAGCTCCAGACCCTCGCGGCCGGGGTGGAACCCGCCGCCGCGGAGGCCACCGAGCACGCACCCGCCGCGCCGCAGGAACCTGCCGCCGGCGGGGAGGGCAGCGCTGCTGGGCGAGCGGCCGTCGAGGCGGCGAAGTCGCAGCTCGGCACCCCCTACGCCTGGGGTGGGACGGGGCCGGGAGGCTTCGACTGCTCTGGGCTGACCTCCTGGGCCTACCGGCAGGCCGGGGTCGAGCTGCCGCGCATGGCGCACGAGCAGGCGATCGGACGGCAGGTCAGCTACGACCAGCTGCAGCCCGGCGACCTCGCCGTGTGGGACGGTCACGTCGCCATGTACGCCGGCGACGGGATGTACATCGAGGCGGGCGACCCCGTGCAGATGAACCCGGTGCGCACGGAAAACATCGGGATGGCCTTCCACGGCTTCTGGCGCCCGACCGGCTGAGCCCGGGCGCGGAGGTTTAGTAGAGTAATCCCCCATGAGCACCCGCGCAATCCTCCCCGTCAGGCTCTCCCTCACCGCAGGAGACTTCTACACGCTGTGGGCCCCCACCTGGAAGGAGCAGGGCTCCGAGTGGCAGGCCTTCCTCGGCGACGACGAGTCGGTCATCGTCTTCTCCTCCCCGGAGGAACTGCTCGCCTACTTGGAGGCCACCCCGCGCCACGACCTCAGCGACCACCCGAAGTGGGCCCAGTTCCAGGCGGCGGGCGACGACCGCGTCGTGCCCGCCGAGGAGCGCCACTACGACATCGTCGGCGCGCCCAACTACCTCGCCGGGCGCCCCTCCTACGTGAACGTCGCCGCTCTGGGCGGGGTCTTCCAGGTAGCGCGCTCGCTTGCCGAGGTGGCCAGCGCCGAGCAGGCCCGGATCTTCTTCGCCTCCCACTCCATCCTGAACAACGTCGCCCGCGGGTCGGAGCACTACGCCGGCGAAAACGGCGAGAGCGAGTGGTCGGGCGTCGGCCGCGTTGTGCTGGCCAACTGGGAGAACGTGGTCCACTCGCTCGACGGCGCGGTCCGGGTCGCGGATCGGGCGTCGCTGGGCGAGGAGGCCGTGGCCTCCGCCGCGGAGCGCATCCGCGCGGCCCAGCAGGACCGCGAGGAGGAACGCGCCCGCGCCGCGAAAGAGGAGAAGGCCGCCGCGGCGGACGCCGACCCGTACGACGCCTCGATCTGGGCGCAGGCGGGGATCGACCCCGTGCGCGTGAGCATCCAGGGCAAGAGCGTCTACACGCTGCGCACCTACCTCGGCGGCGCCCCCGTCTTTTTGGGCTGCTACGGCGAAATCTTCACCTTCCCCACCGCCAAGCACCTGACGCGCTGGATCATCGAAAACGACGAGCACGACCTCGCCGGCGCCTCGACGTGGTCGGACCTGACCAGCGCCGCTAACGCCGGCGAGCTCGAGGTCGCCGTCCACCCCGACAACTCCTACTCCTTCAACGGCCTCGCCGAGGACATCCGCAAGGGCCCCGACGCCGTTGACACCGCCCAGATGAGCAAGGCCTACGAGCTGCTCGCGGACGCCGCCGACTGGGCCAAGGACGACTCCCTCAACTCGTTCCTGCTGGCCAACCCCCGCATGCAGGACTACCTGGCCTACATGCTCGGCTCGACCGAGGCCGCGGGCTACGTCCCCTCCGCGCCTTTCGACGACAAGGCGCAGGCCTGGCAGGAGATGGAGAACCAGCTGGTCAAGCGGTTCTCCAAGTTCTAGCCGGGCGGTCCGCTACAGGGCGGTGGTGCCGAACAGCCAGCCGATGCCGTAGGTCACCGCCAGGCCGAGGGCGCCGCCGATGACGAGGCGGGCGACCGCCCTCTTCGGGTCCGCACCGCCGATCTTTGCCGAGGCGGCGCCCGTCCCGGCCAGCGCGATGAGGGTGACCACGAAGGTGGTGACCACGCGCGCCGGATCCGGCGGGAGCAGGACGGCGGCCAGCGGCAGCATGGAGCCGAGGAAGAAGCTGATGAAGGACGCGATCGCGGCAGACCACGGGCTGACGATGTCCTCCTCGTCGATGCCGTAGTGCAGCTCCAGGTGCGCCTTGAGCGGGTTCGAGGCGGTGCGCTCCTTCGCCACCTGCGTGGCGGTCTCCTCGCTCAGACCGTCGCGCATGTAGCCGCGCACGAGGTGCGCGAACTCCTCGTCGGGGTCCTCGGCGTGGAGGGCGGATTCCTTCGCGATGTAGGCGCGCTCGGTGTCGCGCTGGGAGGACACCGAGACGTACTCGCCCAGGGCCATGGACACCGCGCCACCGATCACGGCGGCGATGCCCGCCGTGGCGATCGCCTTGATGTCCGAGGTCGCGCCGGCCACGCCGAGCACGACCGCGGCCGTGGAAACGATTCCGTCGTTGGCGCCGAGCACGCCGGCGCGCAGCTTGTTCAGTTTTTCGTTGAGTCCCGCCGAGGTCACGTCTGATGTTGCATCTGCTGTAGTCATGCATGTATTTGTAGCCCTCCGCTGACACGTCCGCAACCAAGGGAAGCCTTAGTTTGCGCAGGTCAGCGCGTTTTTAGGTGAGCCAACCCCAACCACGCGCGGCCCCGGGCGGCCCGCAGCGTAGAATTCCGCGCGATGCCCACAACCACGCGCACCCGCCTCGTTCTCGCCGCCTCCCTCGCCCTGTGCCTGGGCGCCGCCCCCTCCGCCCCGGTTGCACTCGCCGAACCCGGGGCGCCCGCCCCGGAGCTCACCCCGGCTCCGGCGGCGCCCGTACGCGGCCACTACGAGGGCGAGAGCTTCGTCCCTGAGTCTCGCGAGACGGCCCCCCAGACCGATTCCTGCCCGCGCGCCACGTGGCCACCCGAACCCGTCTCGACCTCGGAGGCCCTCGCTCCCGGCACGAGCCCGGCTCCCCTGCCCGTCGCGTACTCCGGGCCGTGCGGCGTGAGCGCCCCGCCGGGGTTCACCGTGGACGAGTCCGTGCTCGCCTCCGCCTGGCTCGTCGCCGACCTAGACACGGGCGAGGTCGTGGCGATGAAGGACCCGCACGGCAGGTACCGGCCGGCGTCCGTCATCAAGGTGCTGCTCGCGCTGGTGGCCATCGACGAGCTTGCTCTCGACGCCACCGTCACCGCCAGCCACGACAGCGCCGCGCAGGAGGGCTCCCGTGTCGGCCTGGTCGAGGGCGGGACCTACACCGTCAACGATCTGCTCCACGGCCTGCTGCTGGCGTCGGGCAACGACGCCGCCCACGCGCTGGCCCAGGAGTTGGGCGGTGACGAGGCCGCGCTGCGCAAGGTCAACGAGCTGGCGCAGCGCCTCGGCATGGCCGACACGCGAGCGGTGTCCTACTCCGGTCTGGACGCCCCCGGCATGTCCTCCTCGGCGTTCGACCTCGGTCTCTCCTACCGCGCGGCCTTCAACAACGACACGTTCGCCCACATCGTGGACACCGAGTTCTACGATTTCCCCGGCCACGAGGACTTGCCGGGCTACCAGGTGTGGAACGACAACCACCTCTACCTCAACGACCCGGAGGGCATCGGCGGCAAGACCGGTTACACCGACGACGCGAACCACACCTTCGTCGGGGCGGTGAACCACGACGGGCACCGGCTCCTCGCGGTGGTGCTGGACACCACGGCGGACAAGGCGCGGCCGTGGGAGCAGGCGCAGCGGCTTTTGCACGAGTCGTACGGGTTCGTCGGCCGCGGGGGCGTCGCGAAGCTGGAGCGGGAGCGGGACACTCCCACGGAGGCGGACAACAGCGAAGAAAGCCCGGCCGCACCACCGGTGGTGGCGGCCGGGCCGGACGATGCTGGGACGCCGTGGCGTTCCGTCGCCATCGTCGCCGGGGTTGCCGTCGCCGCTCTCGCGGCTGCGGCGGTCAGTCTCGCGTCAGCAGGGAGAGGACGCCGACGCCGATAGCGCCCGCGGCCGCGCCGATGCCCAGCAGCGCGCCGCTGCGGTCCTGCCCGCCCGCCTGGGTGGCGGCGCCGGCGCGGACGTTGATCACGGCGGGCTCGGGGATCTCCACGGGCGCCGCGGCCAGGGACTCAGGCGTGGTGGCCGTCCAGGCGGAGACGTAGAGGACGACGCGCCAGATCAGGTAGAGCACGACCATCAGGGCAATGATCGGGCCGAAGATGGCGCCGGCGGGGTTGTTGGTGGCCGCGGAGACGATCAAGGTGGCGAACTGCTTGATCACCTCGAAGAGAACGGCGCCGAGCGCCGCGCCCTGGAGGCCCGACTTGCGCGGCACCTTGGTGCGCGGCATGAACACGACCAGCCAGGCCATGACCAGGAAGTTGGCGATGAGGCCGGCAACGAGGCCGACGAGCCAGACCAGCGCGCGGGCGCCGGGGAAATTGCCCAGGCCGAGCTGGTTCATCGCGTCGGTGGTGTAGTGCGAGGTGCCGATCGCAGTGACGCCGAAGGCGAGCAGGAGCAGCACGATGAGGCCGATGAGACCGAGGAGGTCACCCAACTTCTTCTTCACGAAGCTGCCGCCCTCGTCGCCGTCGATCTTCCACATCGCGGAGATGCCGACGCGCAGGTGGTTCATCCAGCCCAACCCTGACCAGAGGGTGGTCAGAAGGCCGATGCCGGCCACCGCCCCGCGCTGCTCAACGGCGGAGTCGACGACGCCGGACAGGGCGGTGCCGACGTCGCCGCCGGCGGAGTCGGTGATCTGCTGCTGCACCTGCTCCAGCATGTCGGGCCGGGCGGCGAGGAAGAACCCGAGGCCGGCGAAGACGAGCATGGTCAGCGGGAAGAGGGCGAGGACGGAAAAGTAGGTGATGCCCGCGGCGAGCTGGTTGCCGTCCTGGGACGTGTAGCGCTCGTTCATGCGCATCACGTGCCCGAGGGCGGGGGCCTGTTCCGTCGCCTTGTCGACGGCCCCCTTCTGCTGCTGCTTGCGCGAGCGTTCGATGCCCTGCTCGTCCATGTACGCCTTGCGCGGCGAGGTCGAGGTAGCCATGGTGTTCCTCCTCTAATTTTGTGACTAACAGCACCTAATCGTAGAGGAAGTTGCCCGGCGGGCGCGGGGCCCACCGCACGGTTAGCGGCGACGGGTGGCGGGCGCGAGGAAGCCGACGCGCTCGTACACCTGTTCAAGAAGCGGCGCGGCGACGTCCCGCGCGCGCTCGGAGCCGGCTGCGAGGATGCCCTCCAGCTCGCCGCGGTCCGCCATGAGCTCGTCGTAGCGGGCGCGCAGCGGGGTGGTGAAGGCCTCGAGCGCGTCTGCGGTGTCGGTCTTCAGGGCGCCGTAGCCCTGCCCTTCGTAGCGGGCGACGAGGGCGTCGATAGGCGTGTCGGTGAGCGCCGACTGGATGACCAGCAGGTTCGACACCCCGGGCTTGTTCTCCTTGTCGTAGGCAACGACGCCGTCGTTGTCGGTGACGGCGGACTTGATGCGCTTGGCGGAGGTCTTCGGGTCGTCGAGGAGGTTGATGATGCCCTTCGGGTTCGCCCCCGACTTGCTCATCTTGGCCGTCGGTTCCTGCAGGTCCTGGATCTTGGCGGCGCCCTCGGGGATAAACCCCTCGGGCACCACGAAGGTTGTGCCGAAGCGGGAGTTGAAGCGCTCGGCGAGGTTGCGGGTCAGCTCGAGGTGCTGGCGCTGGTCCTCGCCGACCGGCACGAGCTGCGGGGAGTACAGGAGGATGTCGGCTGCCATGAGCATGGGGTAGGTGAACAGGCCGACAGTGGTGCGGTCCTGGCCCTGTTTGGCGGACTTGTCCTTGAACTGGGTCATGCGGGAGGCCTCGCCGAAGCCGGTGAGGCACTGCAGGACCCAGGTCAGCTCGGCATGCTCGGGCACGTGGGACTGGACGAAGAGAGTGGACTTCGCCGGGTCGATGCCGAGGGCGATGAGCTGGGCGCAGCCCTTGAGGGTGCGTTCGCGCAGCTCCGCCGGGTCCTGCTCCACGGTGATGGCGTGGAGGTCCGGGATGAAGTAGAAGGCGTCGTAGCCGTCCTGCAGGTCGATCCACTGCTTGAGGGCGCCGAGGTAGTTGCCCAGGTGGTAGGAGTCCGCGGTGGGCTGGATTCCGGAGAGAACGCGCTGCTTGTCAGTCATGTTCTCCGATTCTAAACCGTGGGCCTTGCGCCGTCCCGCACCTTGGTTATATGGTTACCCACATGAGTGGTGAACCAATATACATGCAGATCGCGGACGAGCTCCGCGACTTCATCGCCTCGGGCCGCCTCGCCCCCGGCGACCGCGTCCCATCGACCAACGAGCTCTCCCACTACCACTCCGTCAACCCCACCACCTCGGCCAAGGCGCTCACCTCGCTTTTCGACGAAGGCCTCCTGGAAAAGCGCCGCGGCCTCGGAATGTTCGTGCTCCCCACCGCCCGCGAGCAGGTGCTGGCCACCCGGCGCGCCGCCTTCGCCGCCGACTTCCTCCGCCCCCTGCTCCGCGAGGCGGACAAGCTCGGCATCGGCGCGGAGGAACTCACCGACATGATCGACAAGGAGCGAAACCGATGACCCTGGAATTTTCCCCTGACCGCTCCCCCGGCTTCTACGGCCTCGTCGGCCCCAACGCCGCGGGCAAGACCCACTATCTGCGCTCCCTGTTCGGCCCCGGCGCGGCGCTCGTGCCCGCGGCCGCCGACGCCCTCTTCGTCGGCCGCACCGTCCGCGACCACCTCGCCTGGGCCGCCGAGGCCAAGCCGCTGGACGAGATCTCCCTTGGTTTTCCCGAAAGCTCACGCCTCAGCACGCTTTCCGTCGGCCAGCGCCGCGAGCTCACCTTCGCCGTCGCCCTCGCAGCGAACGAGCCGCTTCTGCTTCTCGACGAACCCTTCGACGGCCTGGACATCGACACCCGCACCCGGCTGCGCGCGCGGCTGATCGACTTCATCGCCGCCGACCCGGGGCGCACCGTCGTCATGGCCTCGCACCGCGCGGAGGACCTCGCCGGGCTGGCCGAGCACGTCATCCGCGTCTCCGAGCGGGAGGTGGCGGACCCCGTGGCTCTCGACGAGGCCCGCACCCGCTTCCCCGTGCTCCGCGGCGAGGCCGGGGACCGGAAGCAGGTCCTCGCCGGCCTGGACGTCCTCGACGTCTCCACGCTCGGCCCCGCGTGGCGGGCGCAGCTCGCCCAGCCCCTCGACCGCGCCCTGCCGGGCACGACGCTGGACTACCCCGACGACGCCCAGCTCATCGACCTGCTCGCATCCCGAAAGGCGTGACCGACATGAAGCTCTTCCTCAGCCCCCACAAGTTCCTCGTCCCCGTGGCGCTGGTCGCCCTCATCGCCCTGGCTGGCGCGGGCGGCCGCTTCGTCGCCGGGTCCGGCACCGGTTGGACGATCCTCGCCGGGGCCATGTTTCTCGCCCTGAACGCCTCTCTGGCCGCCAACTGGCCCGCCCTGGACCAGCTCGGTGCCAGCTACGGGCGCTTCGTGCGCGGGGGTGCGGCGTTCACCCTCCTGGGCGCCGCCGCGCTCTCCGCCGCCGTCTCGGCCGCCGCGCACGCGAAGCTGGCTGCCAACCCCTGGTACTCCCGCTTCGACCTCTTCCTGGTCACGCGCGGCCCAGCGGACTTCGTTGACACCAACGGTGAGCCCTACGTCGTCGAGGGCGCAGGGCACTCCCCGGCGACCGTCCTGCTGACCCTGGCGCTCACCTTCGCCCTCTTCGCCGTCGCCGGGTTGACGGGCATAGCCACCGGGCTGGCCGGGAAGAACCGCGCTTCAGCCACCATCCTCGTGGGCAGCGCGTGCCTCGCGGGGCTCGGGGCGGGCGTCCTCCTCGCCGCCACGACCACCACCGAAAGCACCACGGGGGACCCCGTGGCCTACGCCCCCGCCTACTCGACCCCCGGTGCGGCCCTTTTCGCTCTGGCCGCGCTTGCGCTGGGCTCGGCGTGGGTGCTCGCCCGCACCCCGCGCAGCACCCGGTAGCCTGGCGCGCAACAAGCCGACCCGCCGGGAGGACGATCGTGAACGCCCGCTTCCTGACCCCCGCCGTCGCCGCAGCGCTGTGCGCCGCCGCGGGGCGCATCGTGCCCGTGGCCACCGCCACCACGTGGAGCGCGCTCGCCTGGTTGCTTATTGCCGCCTCGGCTTTCTCGGTGGGCCGCGCCGCGTCCGGCTTCGCTGCGGCAGTGCCCACGGCCGCGGCCGCCACCGGGGCTGCGGTGGCCCGGGTACAGCGCGACCCGGGTTACTCGTTTTTCGAGGACGCCTTCCTCGCCCCGCTCGACGGCGGCCCCCTCCAGGGCGCCCAGGGCGTCCCCTACATCGCGGCGGGGCCGGCCATCTTACCGGCCGAGGTTGGGGCGGTGGCGGGACTCAACCTCGCGTTCTACTGCCTCGCCGCGCTAGCCGGGCTCGCCTTTGCCCGCGCCGACGCAGGCTCCCGCCGAGCGCTCGGCGCCTCCGTGGCGGCCGCCGCCCTCCTCTCCCTCGGCGCCTCGGCGGGGCTGGCGCGGGTCGGTTCCGTCTCCACGCCCTGGGTCCCCGCCCTCGCGTTCGGGGCGGGCGGCCTGGTCCTGCTGGCGGCCTGCCTCAGGTCGCTGAGCCGGGGATCCGGCTAGATCTCGCCGTCGGTCCGCTTGGGGCGCCGCTGGCGGCCGTCGCGCTTCGGGGGCCGGGCCCGGCGGATGCGGCGCAGGCCGTGGTAGGCTCGGCGCGCGCCGGGGATCTTCCGGCCGCTGCTGTAGAGGAAGACGGTCATCTCCTCGCGGGGGTTGCGGGACTTGACCACCTCCTCGTCGTACTCGTAGACGGGCAGCCCCCAGCCGCGCTTGAGCGAGATCAGGCGGGTGCCCAGCACGACGGCGAGGGTGGTCAGCACCGTCACCCAGTCCGGGGTCCCGAGCTTCATCAGGACCCACCACACGCAGGTGCCGATCACCGCGGTGGAGGCGTACATCTCGTGGCGGAACACGAGCGGGACGCGGTCGGAGAGCACGTCGCGCATGACGCCGCCGGACACGCCCGTGGTCACGGCGGCGACGCAGGCGATGATGAAGCCGTGGCCCTGCGACAGCGCCACCTGGATGCCGAGGACGACGAAGGTGGCGAGTCCAATGGCGTCGGCAAGCAAAAAGAAGCGGCGCAGCTGGTACATCAGCCAGCTGATGCGCACGGTGACCACGGCCGCGACGATGACCACAAGCAGGTAGCGGGGGTGCTCCACCCACGTCAGCGGGTAGGCGCCGAGGAGGACGTCGCGCACGGTTCCGCCGCCGAGCGCCGTGAGGGCGCCGAGGGTGATCACGCCGAACAGGTCCATGCGCATCCGCCCGGCGGACACGGCGGCCGTCATGGCCTCGGCGGTGATCCCGATGACGTAGAGGACCGTGAGCAGGCCCGTGATGTCGAGCCCCTGCATCAGCCGTAGGTGACCATCAGCGGCGAGTGGTCCGACCAGCGCTCCTCCACCGTCGACGCCTTGTCCACCCAGCTGCGCTCGGCGCGCTCGAGCATCGCGGCGGTCGCTGCCTGGTAGTCGATGCGCCACCCGGCGTCGTTGTTGAAGGCCTGTCCGCGGTAGGTCCACCAGGTGTAGGGCGCGTCCTCGGGCTGCAGGCGGCGGGCTACGTCGAACCACTTCGGCTCGGCATTTGCTTCACGACGCCCCTCCGACACATACTCCACGGCCCCCGCCCACCCGTAGAGCTGCTTGGCCTCCAGGTCCTGCGCCTGATCGTCCGGGAAGGTGCCGAACACGGCGTCCATGAAGGCGCGCTCGTCCGGCAGGAAGCCGGATTTGTTCCGGTTGGTCCGCCAGTTCTTCAGGTCCTCGCGGCGGTGGCAGATGTTCCAGTCGCCGCCGATGACCATGTTGTCGTACTGCCCGGCCCACTGCTCGAGCTTCGGCTCGAAGCGATCCAGGAAGGCGTACTTCTCGTCCTGCTTCGCCGTGTCGGCCGAGCCGGAGGGGAGGTACAGGGAGGCGACGCGGGTGCCGTCGAGAAGCGTGCCCGCGATGAAGCGGCCGGCGTCCTCGAAGTCGGGGATGCCGATCTCCACCTCCGTCAGCGGATCGCGGCTCAGGATGCCCACCCCGGCGCGACCCTTCGCGCCCGGTGTCTCGGCGGGGGCGACGACGAGGTGCCAGCCGTCGTCGAGGGCCGGGCGCAGCGCAGTGACGGCCTGGTCGCCGGAGGCGCGGACCTCCTGCATCAGAACCACGTCCGCCGAGGTCTGTTTCAACCAGGCGAGCATCCCCCGGTTGTCCTCGCTGCGCACCTTCGTGGCCGCGCGGATGCCGTTGACGTTGACGGACGCGATAGTGAAGCTCATGCGCAACAGACTACAGTGCGCCGTTGGTCACAGCCCCGACACCTCGGGCGCGCTCCAATGGCAGACATAGGTATCCTGTTGCATTGGATTGTCACAAGAAAGTTAGAGGAGCAAAATAGTGGCCAAGATTATCTGGACCCGCACCGACGAAGCACCGCTGCTCGCCACCTACTCCCTCAAGCCGATCGTCGAGGCCTTCGCCTCCAACGCCGGCGTGGAGGTCGAAACCCGCGACATCTCGGTCGCCGGGCGCATCCTGTCCCTGTTCCCGGAGCGGGTCAAGGACGCCGCCTACGCGCACGACGCCCTCGCCGAGCTCGGCGAGCTGACCGAGAGCCCCGAGGCGAACATCATCAAGCTGCCGAACATCTCGGCGTCGCTGGTCCAGCTGAAGAAGGCCATCGCGGAGCTGCAGTCCAAGGGCTTCGACATCCCGGACTACCCGGACAACCCCGCCACCGACGAGGAGCGCGACATCCTCGAGCGCTACAAGACGGTCACCGGCTCTGCCGTCAACCCCGTCCTGCGCCAGGGCAACTCCGACCGCCGCGCGCCCGAGGCCGTGAAGAACTTCACCCGCAACCACCCGCACACCATGGGCGAGTGGTCGGCCGACTCGAAGACGAACGTCGCGACCATGGACGCCGACGACTTCCGCCACAACGAGAAGTCCGTCATCATGGACTCCGACGACACCCTGAGCATCAAGCTGGTCAAGGCCGACGGCTCCGAGGACGTGCTCAAGCCCGAGCTGAAGGTCCTCGCCGGCGAGGTCATCGACGGCACCTTCATGTCCGCCAAGGCGCTTGACGCCTTCCTCCTCGACGCCGTCAAGCGCGCCAAGGACGAGGGCGTGCTCTTCTCCGCCCACCTCAAGGCCACCATGATGAAGGTCTCCGACCCGATCATGTTCGGCCACGTCGTGCGCGCCTACTTCAAGGACGTCTACGACAAGTACGGCGACCAGCTCCTCGCCGCCGGCCTCGACGGGGAGAACGGCCTCGGCGCCATCCTCGACAGCCTCTCCGCGCTCGATAACGGCGAGGAGATCCGCGCGGCCTTCGAGCAGGGGCTTATCGACGGCCCCGACCTCGCCATGGTCAACTCCACCCGCGGCATCACCAATCTGCACGTGCCCTCCGACGTCATCGTGGACGCCTCCATGCCCGCGATGATCCGCACCTCCGGCCACATGTGGAACGCCGACGACCAGGAGCAGGACACCCTCGCGGTGCTCCCCGACTCCTCCTACGCCGGCATCTACCAGGTCGTCATCGACGACTGCCGCGCCAACGGCGCCTACGACCCGACCACCATGGGCACCGTCCCCAACGTCGGCCTCATGGCCCAGAAGGCCGAGGAGTACGGCTCCCACGACAAGACCTTCAAGATCCCGGCCGACGGCACCGTCCAGGTGGTCAACGCCGCCGGCGACGTGCTCATCTCCCACGAGGTCGAGGCCGGCGACATCTGGCGCGCCTGCCAGACCAAGGACGCGCCGATCCAGGACTGGGTCAAGCTCGCCGTCGATCGCGCCCGCAAGTCCGGCATGAAGACCATCTTCTGGCTCGACGAGACCCGCGCCCACGACCGCAACCTGATCTCCCTGGTGAACAAGTACCTCGCCGACCTCGACACCGAGGGCCTGGACATCTCCATCGCCTCCCCGGTCGAGGCCACCCGCACCACCGTGCAGCGCATGCGCGCCGGCGAGGACACCATCACGGTGACCGGCAACGTCCTGCGCGACTACAACACGGACCTCTTCCCCATCCTCGAGCTGGGCACCTCCGCCAAGATGCTCTCCATCGTCCCGCTCATGGCGGGCGGCGGCCTCTTCGAGACCGGCGCCGGCGGCTCCGCCCCGAAGCACGTCCAGCAGCTGCAGGAGGAGAACCACCTGCGCTGGGACTCCCTCGGCGAGTTCCTCGCCCTCGCGGAATCCCTGCGCATGGAGGCCGACCACGGCAACGCCACCGCCGGCGTCCTCGCCGACGCGCTGGACAAGGCGACCGAGACCGTCCTCGAGGAGGGCAAGTCGCCCTCGCGCAAGGTCGGCGAGATCGACAACCGCGGCTCCCACTTCTACCTCGCCCTGAACTGGGCCGAGGAGCTGGCGAAGCAGACCGACGACGCTTCCGTGGCCGCCACCTTCGCCCCCGTCGCCGAGGCGCTGCGCGCCAACGAGGAGACCATCGCCGCCGAGCTTCTCGACGTTCAGGGCTCCCCCGCCGACCTCGGCGGCTACTACCTGCCCGACGACGCCAAGACCTCCGCCGTCATGCGCCCGTCCGCGACGTTCAACAAGATCATCGACGAACTGGCCGCGAAGTAGGCAGTCGCGCGGCTCGCCCCGGCTTCGGCCGGGGCTTTGTCGTGCGTGTGGGTCCTTGTTGTGCTCCTGGCCCCGGCGCAAAGACGAGCATTTGCCGTCTTTCAAGGCCAAATTCGGGGTGGCAACCGGCTACATGCTCGTCCTGCCCTCCACCCCAGCGCAAAGACGAGCATGTAGCGCCCCAGGTGCCCAATTCAGAGCGACAATCGGCTACATGCTCGTCCTAGCCTCGCCGGACGCGCCTGCGCGCTGCGAGAGTCTCCCTCACCTCCGAAATGAAACGCTCCGGATAACGAATCAGGAAGCTCGGCGCATAGCGCAGGAAGACGAACCCCTGGTTCGTGATCCGCTTCTGCCGGTTGAATTCGCTCTGCCGCACGCGCTCAGAGTCCGGTCCAGAGTGTTTGACCGCGCCGTCAATCTCGATGATCAACCAGCCGTCGATGAGTAGGTCGACCCGGTACGCGCCGATCGGGACCTGGGCGTCTACGGGGCCGATTCCAGCCTGGATGAGGAGGCCAAGCGCGAGGGACTCCGGTGCGGATTCGGATGTCGCGATGCTTGCAGCAGCTGATCGACGCACCGTCGCTATCCCTTTCAGCCGGCCCATTTCCGCGATCTCCTCCTGCAGGCGCTGCATGTCGAGGCCCCGGTAGCGCAGCCAGTCAGCGGCAACGATCCCCTCGACCAGACCGTGGTAGCGGGCGATGTCGGCGAAAGTCCTGATCGCGGAAGTCACCACAAAGCCGTTGATCTCGCCCACATCCCCGTCCCTCAGGCGGGCGTGCCGAAATGTCAGTCCGGGATCGGAGCTCCGGGTCGGGGAGGATCCTCCACCGCGCAGCGATATTTCTACGGTTTCCCCGCCAGTCCCGCAAAGCGGAGCCAGCCACATGCCGTGGATGCGGGCGGCAGAACGGCCGACGAGCACCGCCCCAAAGGTTCCTTTCGCGGCCGCGATGACCTGGAGGAGTTGTTTGTTGTGGTCGGGGAGCTCAACCCACTGCTCGATGGGAAAGGACCACCTGTCGGTGGCGCAGTACGTCGCCGTGGATGAACCTGCAGCCACAAGCCCATCGCGCAAGTGATTCTGGAGCTCGCGCAATCGCGCAGCGCCGCCCGGATGCTCCCGATCAATACCCATGCCAGATTAGACCCCTCTGTCCACTCTGCGGTTCCCGTGCCGAATTATATTCACGCAAAGTCCCAGCTCAGGGCAGGCACTAGACAGCTTGGTACACAAACCCCGCACCAGCCGTTAGATTGATGCGCATGGCAAAGTACAACAACTCCCAAGCATCCGAGTGGGGCTTCGGCACCCGCTCCATCCACGCCGGCCAGACCCTGGATTCGGACAACTCAGCCCGCAACCAGCCGATCTACATGACCACGTCCTACGTCTTCAACGACGCGCAGCACGCGGCCGATCGCTTCAACCTGTCGGATCCGGGCCCGATCTACACCCGCCTGACCAACCCGACGCAGCAGGCGCTCGAGGACCGCATCGCCAGCCTCGAGGGCGGCGTCGCGGCCCTGACCTTCGCGTCCGGCATGGCTGCTGAGACCGCGGCGATCACCAACCTCGCCTCGTCCGGTGATCACATCGTCACCTCCCCGCGCCTCTACGGCGGCACCGAGACCCTGTTCCAGGTGACGCTCAAGCGCTACGGCATCGACGTGACCTTCGTGGAGAACCCGGACGATCCGGAGTCCTGGCAGGCGGCCGTGCAGCCGAACACCAAGGCGTTCTACGGCGAGACCTTCGGCAACCCGATCGCCGACGTCCTGGACATCCCGACCATCGCGGAGGTCGCGCACCGCAACAGCGTGCCGCTCATCGTGGACAACACCGTCGCCACGGCGGCGCTGGTCAAGCCGCTGGAGCTGGGCGCCGACATCGTGGTGGCCTCCACCACGAAGTTCTACACCGGCAACGGCGCGGCCATCGGCGGCGTGCTCGTCGACGGCGGCACGTTCGACTGGACCGTGGAGCGCGACGGCCAGCCGGTCTTCCCCTACTTCGTCACCCCGGACCCGGCCTACCACGGCCTGAAGTACGCCGACCTCGGCGCCCCGGCCTTCGCCCTCAAGGCCCGCGCGGGCATCCTGCGCGACACCGGCGCGGCGATCTCGCCCTTCAACGCCTGGGTGGCGCTGCAGGGCCTGGACACCCTGGGTCTGCGCGTCGAGCGCCACAACGAGAACGCCCTGAAGGTGGCGGAGTTCCTGAGCAAGCACGACAAGGTCGCCCGCGTGAACTTCGCCGGCCTGCCCGACTCCCCCTACTACGCCACGAAGGAGAAGCTCGGCCTGAAGTACACCGGCGCGGTGCTCTCCTTCGACATCGCCGGTGACGAGAACGACCGCACCAAGGCGTGGGCGTTCATCGACGCGCTGAAGCTGCACTCCAACCTGGCCAACATCGGCGACGTGCGCTCCCTGGTGGTCCACCCCGCCTCCACGACGCACTCGCAGTCCGACGAGGCTGGCCTGAAGCGCGCCGGCATCACGCAGGCCACGGTCCGCCTGTCGGTGGGCATCGAGGACATCGACGACATCATCGCCGACCTCGAGCGCGGTTTCGCGGCGATCTAGCTGTGCACGCGGAGGACGGCGCGCTCCAGCACGTGGGCGTTGGGGACTTCGAGACGGAGGCTGGGGCGTCGATAAGCGATGTCAGCATTGCTTACCGACGTTGGGGAACGCCCCGGGGAGACAACATCCTGCTGGTCGAGCACGCGCTGACCGGCGACTCCAATGCCGCCGAATGGTGGAGCGAGGCCGTCGGTCCCGGCAAGGCGCTCGACACGGAGAAATGGTGCGTGATCTGCACCAACGCCCTCGGGTCCTGCTACGGCACCACCGGGCCGTCCAGCCCCCACCCCGACGGGCGCGCCTGGGGCTCGCGCTTCCCCGCGATTTCCGTGCGCGACCAGGTGCGCGCCGAAAAGGCCTTCCTCGACGAGCTCGGGATCACGCGCCTGCACGCGGTCCTCGGCGGCTCCATGGGCGGGGCACGCACCCTCGAGTGGACGCTGCTCCACCCCGAGATGGTCGGCTACGCCTGCGTCATCGCCGTCTCCGCGCGCGCGAGCGCCTGGCAGATCGGCATCCAGGAGGCGCAGATCTCCGCCATCACCCGCGACCCCGCCTGGCACGGCGGCGACTACTACGGCACCGGCGAAACGCCGGAGGCCGGCCTCGCGGCGGCGCGGCGCATCGCCCACCTGACCTACCGCGGCGAGCTGGAGATTGACGAGCGCTTCGGCACCTCCCCGCAGCCCGGCGAGGACCCGCTCGGCCCCTACCGCACCGAGGACCAGCGCTTCGCGGTGCAGAGCTACCTCGACCACCAGGGCCGCAAGCTCGTCGAGCGTTTCGACGCCGGCTCCTACGTCTGTCTCACCGAGACGCTCAACCGCCACGACGTCGGGCGGGGCCGCGGCGGGCTGAACAAGGCGCTGGCCTCCTCCACCGTGCCCACCATGGTCGTCGGCGTGGACACCGACATCCTCTACCCCTACCACCAGCAGGAACACATCTCCCGCAACCTCGGCAGCCTGCTGGCCATGTCCAAGCTGTCCAGCCCGATGGGCCACGACGCCTTCTTGGCCGAGGCGCGGCAGATGGATTTCATCCTGCGCAAGTTCATCGCGCTGACCTGCGAGAACCCCGGCGGAGGGGCGTACGAGATCTAGCTTCCCAGCGCGTCCACCGACCCCGCCAGGAACATCATCGCGGCGCCCACTGCGGTGCAGAACAGGGCGTCGAAGCGCCGGGAACGTACGGCCACAAGGCCGATGACCCGCGAATCGCAGGTCAGGCGCATGAGCGCCAGCCACAGCATCGCCGCGCCCAGGGTGAACGTCGCGCGGCGCCAGTGCTCTGTGGCAGAGAAAAGCCCGGAGGCGACGAAACCCACGACGAAGACCCCGACCATCGCCCACTGCGCCCACAGGGGCAGCGGGGAGGGCGGGTTGCCTGCGTCGTGGGGGTTGTCCAGGGAAAGCCCCTCGGGGGCGTTAAACAAGCTGCTCAGCACGCTCCACGATGTTGCGGACAAGGAAGGTGCGGGTCATCGGGCCCACCCCGCCCGGGTTGGGCGAGACCCACGCGGCCTTCTCCCACACGTCCGGGTGCACGTCGCCGACGGTCTTGCCGTCGACGCGGGACACGCCGACGTCGAGGACCGCCGCGCCCTCCTTGACCATGTCGGCGGTGATCATGCGGGGCTTGCCGGCGGCGGCGATGATCACGTCGGCCCGGCGCGTCTCCGCAGCCAGGTCCTTCGTGCCCGTGTGACACAGGACGGTCGTGGCGTTGACGCCCTTGGTGGTCAGCATCAGCGAGATCGGGCGGCCGACCGTGACGCCGCGGCCGATGACGCACACGATCGCGCCGTTCAGCTCGACGCCGAAGCGCTCCAGGAGCTTGATGGAGCCGTTCGGGGTGCAGGGCAGCGGGGCCGGCTCGTTCAGCACGAGCTTGCCCAGGTTGACCGGGTGGAGGCCGTCGGCGTCCTTGTCCGGGTCGATCAGCTCCAGGACGCGGTTTTCGTCGAGGTGCTTCGGCAGCGGCAGCTGGACGATGTAGCCGGTGACGGCCGGGTCGTTGTTGAGGTCGTCGATAAGCTTCTCGAGCTCCTCCTGCGTCGTGTCGCCGGGCAGCTCCTTCATGATCGAGGCGATGCCGAGCTCGGCGCAGTCCTTGTGCTTCATCCGCACGTAGTTCTGGCTCGCGGGGTCCTCGCCGACGAGCACCGTCGCGAGGCCGGGGGTGATCCCCTTCTCCTTGAGCGCGGCGACGCGCGTTTTCAGGTCCGCGAAAATCTCCTCGCGGTAGAGCTTGCCATCCAGTTTCTTCGCAGTCACGCACCCCATCCTAGACTTGGGGCCCGTGTGCGCACTCCATGTCATCTTCGATAATCCGGTGATCCCGCCGAACACTGGCAACGCGATCCGCATGTGCGCCGGCACGGGGGCGAGCCTGCACCTCGTCGAGCCGCTCGGCTTCGACCTCTCTGAGAAGCACCTGCGCCGCGCGGGCCTCGACTACCACGACCTCGCGCACGTCATCGTCCACCCCGACATCGAGGCGTGCTTCGCCTCGCTTCACGACGCCCGCATCTTCGCCTTCACCACACAGGCCACCACCCACTACCACGACGTCTCCTACCGCGACGGCGACGCCCTGCTCTTCGGCACCGAGCCGACCGGCCTGCCGCACGAGCACGCCCACCACCCGCGGGTGGAGCAGCGGGTGCGCGTGCCCATGCTGCCCGGGCGGCGCTCGATGAACCTGTCCAACACCGCCGCCGTGGCCTGCTACGAGGCGTGGCGGCAGCTCGGTTTCCCGGGCGGCGTCTAGAGCCTGCCCAGCGCCTGCATCTGCTCGGCGCGGCCCAGCGGGCCGTCGAGGTCGTGCAGGATCGACGAAGTCACCCCGGTGCCCTCGGGGCCCCACGCGTTCGTGGCCTCCAGGCCGGTCCACTCCCCCTCCGGGTGGCGGTAGATGTGCACGGTGAGATCCACGTTGGGGAAGGCCCACTCCTCGGGGCTGTGCTTCGCGGTGACGCCGTTGGCGGTGTCGATGCGGGAGAAGTACTCGGCGAGCGGGATGCGCTCGTCGGCGTCGACAAGCCTGTTCGGGGAGGTGAACCAGGTGAAGAACTCTCCGGCCGGCAACCCCGTCACGCGGCGGCCGGTGAGCTGGCGGATGTAGCCGCCGCCCCACACCTCGGAGAAGCGCTGGTCCACGCAGTCCTCCGGCAGCGGGAACGTCTGGCCGAGCGGGTCGGCGACCTCCGCGGTGTCCCACGCCTCGAGGTACCAGATCCGGGCGATGATCGCGCTGCGCCCCTCCAGCTGCACCGTGACCTGCACCAGCTCGATCTTGCGGCCGGGGCGGATCGTCCCCACGAGCACCGTCGCCTCCTTCAGCGGCAGGCGCCCGAGGATGTCGTAGGACACCCGCGCCAGCTTCTTCGTGTCGCCCTCCGGGCGGGAGCGCTCGGCGACGTGGACGACGAGGCCGGCCAGCGAGGCGAAGTGGTAGTCCTCCGGCGACCAGGCGCCCTCGCAGTGGAGGGTGGGCGCGTACGTCGTCTCGCCGGTGCGGGCGAAGTAGTGGTTTACTGCCATCGGTGAGGGTCCTTTCGTGGTCGGTGCAGGAATGTGCGGGCGGGCGTGCCGGGGATGTCTTTGTCAGGCGGGTCCGAACCTCGCGTCCCACCGCGCCCGGTAGCGCGGCGGGAGGAGGCGGCGCTCCCACAGGTCGCGCGCCGCTTCCCAGTCGCCCATCACCGCCGCGAACGCCTGGCCCATCGTCCGGCCGTGGTCCGGCTCGTCGAGCGCGGTTATCGGGTCGCCGGGGCGGATCACGCCCGGGGTAAGCACGCGCAGGTAGCTGCCGCAGTCGCCGCTGGCTGCGAAGCGCTTGACCCAGCCGGGCTCGCCGAGCCAGCCGGCGAAGGTCCTGCACGGGGAGCGCGGCACGCTGACCTGCAGCACCGTCTCCCCCACCCGGAAGCGCTGGTCGAGGAGGGCGCCGGCCCAGTCGATGCCGGAAGTGGTGAGGTTTTCGCCGAAGGTGCCGTCGTCAAGCGTGCGCCCCAGCTGCCCCTCCCACCAGTCGAGCCGCTCGCGCGCGAAGGCGTAGACCGCCTTGTCCGCCCCGCCGTGGTGGGCGACGTCGCCGATGACGTCGCCGGCGACCCCCGAGCCGTCGCCGTAGTCCGGCCCCGGCGCGGAGACCTCGATGCCCGCGGCTGGCCGCTTGTCGATCCCGCTGACCCGCGCGGACCCGCCCGGGTCCGGCTGGGGGCGCGCGATGTTGGTGCTTGTGACGTGGGCCATGCAGCAACTCTATTTCAGAGCCCTAGTGGAAATCCCGGGATCCGCGCGAAAGCCACTCCCCCATCACCAACGGCTCCAGCTTGTCCGCCACGACGTTGACCGCCCCCGTGGCGTTTTGCACCACCCCGCGCACGATGAGCGCCTTCGCCGTCCGCGCCACCACCTTCTGCCGCGCCCACAGCCCCGGCGAGACCATCACGTTGATCAGGCCTGTCTCGTCCTCCATGCCGAAAAAGGTCACGCCCGAGGCGGTCTGCGGGCGCTGCCGGTGCGTGACTACCCCGGCCACCCGGACCCGCGAGCCGTCCTCGACGCGGCGGAGGTCGGCGGCGGTGCGGACAGCAGCGGCGCGCAGCGCCTCGCGCAGCAGCTCCATGGGCTGTTTGTCCGGGGTCACGCCCGTGGCGGCGATGTCGGCGGCCATCAGCTCGAAGGCGTTCATGCCGGGCAGCGCGGGCGCGGAGATGGCCGACAGTCCCGGCAGCATCCCCTCGCGCTCCGTGGCGGCGATGCCCGCCTGCCACAGGGCCTGGCGGCGGTCCACGCCGAAGCACTCCAGCGCCCCCGCCTTCGCCAGCGCCGCGACCTGCTCCACCGACAGGTCCGCCCGGCGCGCCAGGTCCGGGATGCCGGTAAACGGCTGCGCCTGCTCGACGCGCTCGGCCGCTGTGTCCCCCAGACCCTTGACCAGGTTCAGGCCCACGCGGATCGTGCTGCTGTCCACGCAGCGGGCCTCCACCCCGGAGGTGTTGACGCTCACCGGCTGGACCGCGATGCCGTGGCGGCGCGCGTCCTGGATCAGCGACTGCGGCGAGTAGAAGCCCATCGGCTGGGCGCGCAGCAGGCCGACGCAGAACTGAGCCGGGTAGTAGCGCTTGAACCAGGCCGAGAAGTACACCAGCGAGGCGAAGGACTGCGAGTGCGACTCCGGGAAGCCGTAGGCGGCGAACGCCACGATCTTGGTCCACAGCTTCTCCGCAGTCGCCTCATCGATCCGGTTGGTCTCCCAGCACCCCGCGAAGAAGCGGGCCTTGAGCGCCGCCATCCTCTCCGGGGAGCGCTTCGCGCCCATCGCGCGGCGCAGCGCGTCGGCCTCCCGGCCCGAAAAGCCCGCCGCGTCGACGGCGATCTGCATGAGCTGCTCCTGGAACAGCGGCACGCCCAGGGTCTTGCCCAGCGACTTCTCCAGCACCGGGTGGTCGTAGTCCACCGCCTCCCTGCCGTCGCGGCGGCGCAGGTAGGGGTGCACCGACCCGCCCTGGATCGGCCCGGGACGGATGAGCGCCACCTCGACGACCAGGTCGAAGAAGCGGCGCGGCTTGAGCCGCGGCAGCGTGGACAGCTGGGCGCGCGACTCCACCTGGAACACCCCCACCGCGTCGGCGCGGCAGAGCATGTCGTAGACCTCGGCGTCGGCGAGGTCCAGCTCCCACAGGTTCACGGTGCGCCCCGTGGTGTCGCGCACCAGGTCGATCATGTGGTGCAGCGCCTCCAGCATGCCGAGACCCAGCAGGTCGAACTTGACCAGCCCCGCCGAGGCGCAGTCGTCCTTGTCCCACTGCACCACCGAGCGGTTCTCCATCCGCGCCCACTCCACCGGCACGACGTCGGCGATGGGGCGGTCGCAGATGACCATGCCCCCGGAGTGGATGCCCAGGTGCCGCGGCTGGCCCTTGAACTGCGCCGCGAGGCGTTCGACGGCCTCCGGCGGGTCCTCAATGCCCTTCGACCACGAATCCGCCGCGCCCTGGGCGTAGCCGAGGGCGCGGGCGGCGTCACGGATCGCGCCCTTGGTGCGGTACGTGATCACGTTGGCCACCTGCGCGGCGTTGTCGCGCCCGTAGGTGTCGTAGACGTACTGGATCACCTCCTCGCGCCGGCCCGACTCGATGTCGATGTCAATGTCCGGCGGGCCGTCGCGGTCCGGGGAGAGGAAGCGCTCGAAGAGCAGGCCCGCGCTGATCGGCTCCGCGTTGGTGATGCCGAGGGCGAAGCACACCGCCGAGTTCGCGGCCGAGCCCCGGCCCTGGCAGAGGATGTTCTCCCGGCGGCAGAAGTCCACCAGGTCGTGGACGATGAGGAAGTAGCCGGGGAAGTTCAGCTGCGCGATCACGCTGAGTTCGTAGTCGATCTGGGCCAGGGCGCGCTCGCGGATGTCCGCCGGGCGGGCGGCGTAGCGCACCCGGGCGGCGGCGAGCGTCGCCTCGCGCAGCCAGCTCATCTCGTCGTGGCCCTCCGGCGTGGGGAAGCGCGGCAGCTCGGGGGCCACCAGGTTCAGGGTGAAGGCGCACTCCCGCGCGAGCGCCAGCGCCGTGTCGATCTTGCCCTGGGAGCCCGGGCACAGCGCCGCGATCTGCCCGCCCGACCGCAGCCAGTTCGCCCCCATCGGGTGCAGCCGCCCGTGGGCCGCGCCCACCGCTTCACGACGCCCCAGCGCGCGCTTCGCCGCAGCCAACCGTGCCCGGTCGCGGGTCGCGGCGGCCGGGGCGGCGGTGACGATGGCCGGGATGTGGGGGAAGGCGTCGAGAAGCGCGTGGTGGTCGGCGTCCTCGGGGGTGAGGGACACCTCGTACTCCCTGACCACTCGGTCTAGTCCGAACAATTGGACCAAAGAGTCGATTTCTCCCGCCCAGCGCCACCCCGCCAGCACCGTGCAGGTGCCGCCCAGCCGGTGCGCGACCAGCTCGAGCGGCGGGTAGGCCACCTCCCCCTTCTCCCGCGTGGCCATGTGCGCCTCCGCGATGAGGTGCGACAGGCGCCGGTACCCCTCCGGGCCGCGGGCGAGCACGGGGAGGGTGCGCTCGCCGCGCGCGCCCTCGAGGCTCAACTCCGCGCCGAACACCGTGGCAACGCCCGCCTCCGCCGCCGCCTCGGCGAACTTCACGGCGCCGTAGAAACCGTCCCTGTCCAGCAGCGCGAGCGCCGTGATGCCGAGACGGGACGCACGCGCGACCATCTCCTCCGGCTCGCTGGCCCCGTCGAGGAAGCTGTAGGAGGACACGGCGTGGAGCTCGGCGAAAGGCGTGGCGGGGGCCTGGGGCGCCGGTGGGGCGTCGTCAAGCGTGCGCGTGTGGTTGACGGGCACCGGCTCGGGCCCGGGCCGGCCGGAGAGGATGCGCTCCAGGCGCGACCACGACAGCGTTTCTCCCCCGTTGAATCTCATGTGGACACGGTAGCATGAATTCGATAACCTGTTCTACAGAACGGGAAGAGGGGGACGAAAAAAGAAATAGACTAAGCGGTACATAGGGTGATAAATTCGCTTGCGTCATTACATTTTCCGACAAACACCGAGGAGAACCCATGCGATTCCACCGCACCATCGCCACCGCAGCCGCCGCAGTCGTGGCTGCCACCGGGCTGGCCGCCTGCTCCGGCGACAGCGGCAACAGCAGCTCCGCCGACGGCGAGACCACCATCAAGATCGGCACCACCGACGCCGACCAGCAGGCCTGGTCCGTCTTCTCCGACCTCGCGGCCGAGCAGGGCATCGAGCTCGACATCGTGTCCTTCTCCGATTACAACCCGGTCAACGAGGCCCTCGCCCAGGGCGAGCTGGACGTGAACAAGTTCCAGCACATTAAGTACCTCGGCGAGTACAACAACTCCTCCGGCAACGACCTGCGGATCGTCGGCTCCACCGAGATCGTCCCGCTGGCGCTGTTCTGGAAGGACCACGACAGCCTCGACGGCATCGACGGCGAGGAGGTCGCCATCCCCAACGACCCGTCGAACCAGGGCCGCGCCATCAACGTGCTCGCCCAGGCCGACCTGGTCACCCTCAAGGACGGCCTCGCCGACCCGCTGACCCCCACCCCAGCCGACATCGACACCGAGGCCTCCAAGGTCTCCGTCGTGCCCGTCGACGCCTCCCAGACCCCCTCGGCCTACAACGAGGGCCGCCCGGCGATCATCAACAACACCTGGCTCGACCGCTCCGGCATCGAGCCCTCCCTGGCCGTCTTCCAGGACGACCCGAACTCCCCCGAGGCTGAGCCCTACATCAACGTCTTCGCCGCCAAGGCGGACCGCGTCGACGACGAGACCCTGAACAAGCTCGTCGAGATCTGGCACGACCCGAAGGTCACCGAGGCCGTCGCCCAGGACTCCAAGGGCACCTCCGTGCCGGTCAAGCGCGACAAGGCCGAGCTCAACGCCATCCTCGACCGCGTCCAGAACAAGTAAACCCACACAAAGGACCCACCATGCGACTCAACCGCCTCACCGCCGCGGCCGCCGCAGCGCTCACCGCCCTCGGCCTCGCCGCCTGCTCCAGCGACTCGGGCACCTCCGCCGGCGACACCGTCACCGTGAAGATCGGTACGACCGACGCCGACCAGCAGGCGTGGACCGCCTTCGAGAAGAAGGCCGAGGAAAACGGCGTGAAGCTCGACATCGTCCGCTTCTCCGAGTACCCGCCGGTCAACCCGGCCCTGGACGAGAACCAGATCGAGGTCTCCAAGTTCCAGACCATCAACTACCAGGCGCAGTACAACGCCTCCTCCGGCAAGGACCTGCGCATCATCGGCTCCGGCGAGATCAACATCCTCGGCCTCTACTGGAAGGACCACACCTCGCTCGACGGCATCGAGGGCCAGGAGGTCGCGGTGCCGAACGACCCGTCGAACCAGGGCCGCGCGATCAACGTGCTCGTCCAGGCCGACCTGGTCACCCTCAAGCCCGGCGCGCCGAAGCTGACCCCGACGCCGACCGACATCGACGAGGCCGCGTCCAAGGTCTCCGTCGTCGCCATCGACGCCTCCCAGACCCCCTCGGCCTACAACGAGGGCCGCCCCGCCGTGATCAACAACAACTGGCTGGGCCGCGCAGGCGTCGACCCGGCGTCCTCCGTCGCCGCCGACGACCCGAACTCCGAGCTCGCCGAGCCCTACATCAACGTGTTCACGGTCCGCGCGGACGACGTCGACAACGAGACCTACGCCAAGCTTGTCGACGCCTGGCAGTCCCCCGAGGTCACCGAGGCCCTCAACCAGGACTCCGGTGGAACCGCAGTGCAGGTCAAACGCTCCAAGGAGGAGCTCAACGAGATCCTCGACCGACTCGTGGAGGAGTACAAGTAAGTGTCTAGCACCGGTACCCGGGTCGAATTCCGGGACGTCTCAAAGATCTTCACCACCGGCGGCCGCGACGTTGCGGCGGTCGACGGCGTCACACTCACCGTCGAGCCAGGAGAGATCCTCGGCGTCATCGGCTACTCGGGTGCCGGCAAGTCGACACTCGTGCGCCTCATCAACGGCCTCGACATGCCCACCGGCGGCGAGCTCCTCCTCGACGGCACCGACATCGTGGGCATGAGCGAGAAGAATCTGCGCTCCATCCGCCGCAACGTCGGCATGATCTTCCAGCAGTTCAACCTGCTGCAGTCGCGCACCGCCGCCGGCAACATCGCCTACCCGCTGGAGCTTGCCGGCATGGGCAAGGCGGAGCGCAAGGCGCGCGTGGCGGAGCTGCTCGACTTCGTCGGGCTGTCCGACCGCGGCGACAACTACCCCGAGCAGCTCTCCGGCGGCCAGAAGCAGCGCGTGGGCATCGCCCGCGCGCTGGCCACCAACCCCTCTCTCCTGCTCGCCGACGAGGCAACCTCCGCCCTGGACCCCGAGACCACGCAGGAGGTCCTCGGCGTGCTGCGCCGCGCGAACGAGGAGCTCGGGGTGACCATCGTGGTGATCACCCACGAAATGGAGGTCATTCGCTCGATTGCGGACAAGGTCGCCGTGATGGAGAAGGGCAAGGTTGTCGAGTACGGCTCGACCTACGAGGTGTTCTCCGACCCGCAGGCCCACGTCACCCAGCGTTTCGTGGCGACGAGCCTGCGCAACACCCCCGACAAGGTCGAGGTGGCGGAGCTGCTCGAGCGTCCCGGCAGGCTGTTCACCGTCAGCCTGACGGAGAACTCCGGCTTCTTCGGCGCCGCGTCCCGCCTCCGCGAGAAGGGCGTGACCGTGCAGCCCGTCCACGCCGGCATCACGACCCTGCAGAGCTACTCCTTCGGCAAGATGACGGTGCGCCTCAACGGCGACAACGCCGCCATCAACGAGTTCCTCAGCACTCTTCAGCAGACCACCGACATTGAGGAGATCACCCGATGAACGAACTCACCCTCGCAGCGGGACCGAACTGGGACCGCCTCGGCCCCACCTTCCTAGAGGCTATCGGCGACACCATGATGATGGTGGGCATCACCATGCTGGTCGGCGGATTCTTCGGCCTGGTCCTCGGCGTGCTGCTCTACACGACGCGCCCGAGCGGCATCCTGCGGAACTCGCCCGTCTACTGGGTCATCAACATCCTGGTGAACTTCTTCCGCCCGATCCCGTTCATCATCATGATCGCGATGCTCTACCCCATCACCCTCAAGGTCGTGGGCACGACGATCGGGCGCGAGGCCGCCACCTTCGTCATGTGCGTGGCCGCCACCTTTACGGTCGCCCGCATCGTGGAGCAGAACCTGGTTGCCATCGACCCGGGAGTCATCGAGGCCGCCCGCTCCATGGGCGCGGGTCCGTGGCGCATCATCCGCACGGTGATCCTGCCTGAGGCCCTCGGCCCGCTCATCCTCGGCTACACCTTCATCTTCATCGCGGTGATCGACATGTCCGCCATGGCCGGCTACATCGGCGGCGGCGGCATCGGTGACTTCGCGATTGTCTACGGCTACCGGCAGTTCCAGCCCGCCGTCACCTTCGCGGCCGTCATCGTCATCGTCGTCATCGTCCAGCTGGCCCAGTTCCTGGGCAACTGGCTGTCGAAGAAGGTCATGCGCCGCTAGCCTGCCACTCCCACGGCGGGGTTCGCACCCAGACCGCGAACCCCCCCGCGGGGGTGGCCGGCCACCGGGGCGCGACCCTCTTCCACCGCCCCCTGCCCCAGAACCGGGGCAGCTGGACGCGTCCCCGGAGGGCCGAGGCGGGCGCGCAGGGGAGGGGGGGGCGGCGACGCGCG
>NZ_LS990887.1:996616-1010382 GCF_900411315.1 Corynebacterium senegalense
ACCCGCGCTGGTGCGCCTGCCGGGCGCGGGTATTCCTACCTGCACCACGCCGTCGATGACTACTCCAGGATGGTGTACTCCGAGATCTTGCCCGACGAGAAGAAGGACACCGCGGCAGGGTTTATGAAGCGTGCCTGCGCGTTCTTTTCCACCCAGGGCATTGCGGTCAAACGGGTGATGACCGACAACGGCGCCTGCTACCGCTCGACAGCATTCGATGCTGCCCTGGGCGGTGTAATCAAGCACCTCTACACGAAGCCGTACCGGCCGCAGACCAACGGCAAAGTCGAGCGGTTTAACCGCACACTCATGCAGGAGTGGGCCTACCTACGCCCCTATACCAGCGAGCGGGCCCGGCAGCAGACCTACGCGGCATTCATCCACGACTACAACTACCATCGAGCCCACACCGCCATCGGCGGCCTCACCCCCGCACAACGCGTTCACAACGTCACGGGGAAGTACAGCTAGGGCGCAGTCGAGACGCTGCCGGCCTGCCAGTAGGCGCCGTCCTTCGGCTGGTCGCCGCAGGAGGACAGGATGCCCGAGACCTGCTTCTTCTCCATGGGAACCGTGTACGAGGTTCCAGTGCCGGTGTCCGTCACCACGACCTCGCCACGGTCGCCGTCGGAGCTTTCGGAGGAAATGGTGAGCTGGCCGTACTGCACCCGCACGCCCTGCCCAGCCAGGTGGGCAGCCACCGCGATCTCGGCGGCCTGCCCCAGCGGGGAGTAGATGCCGCGGCCGCGGTTGCCGGGGACGAAGAAGATGCCGCGCATGGCGTCGGCAAGCATTGCCTCCGTGGCCTCGAGATTCATCCGCCCGAAGCTGTAGCCCCACGGCATGAGCAGGAGCGTCGCCGCGAAACGGTGGCCCTTCATGTGGGAGGTCTCCCACACCACATCGCGGCCCTCCTGGAAGGGGTAGCGGCGTTCGATCTCGTTGACCAGGGGGCGGCCCTTGATGGCGCAGCAGCGGTCGCGCTTGGCGTGGGTGCACACGAGGACGAGGGGGGTGAGGCGCGCCATGGCGTCGTTGAGCCCGGGCCCGCTCAGGTCGAGGTCGAGGATGTCCTCGGGGCCGTCGACGTGCTTGACCTCCGTGAGTCCGATATAGGAGAACACGATGTAGAGGTGGTGGTCCGCGATCTGGCGCCCCTCGCGCGTGGGGTGGCGGATGAGCTGCAGCGACGCCCCCCACTTCGCCATGTGCGCCTTGAGCTTGGCGGTGAGCTCGGGGCCGAAGGTATCTCCGTCGAGGATGTCGTGGCTCCACGGGTCGGGCCACTCGAAAAGGACGTAGACCACGCCCTTCTTCGCTGTTCCGGGCAGCGGCTCCACCTCGTTGTCGGAGCAGAGAATGTCCACCGTGTTGCTCATGTCCCCCATCCTAGTAAATTTAGGCAAGCCTAACCCCATCCGCGCAGGCCCGGCGCATTTATTCCCCGCGCTCATCGGTGCGCGACGAGTCAACAATTTCCCCTCGCCGACCTCTTTGACTAGCGTGGTGCGCATGAATTTAAAGGCAGGAGTGTTCCCCGGTGTCGCCGCCGCGGCCGCCGGTGCCCTCCTCGCGGGGTGCTCACCAGCGCCGATGGGCAGTCCCCCACCCGAGAACAAGGTTGCCTCCCTGCCCCAGCCCTCGGCCGCGCGCGAGACCGACCTCACACCCCTGGGCACGCCCAACTCCTCCCCCAAGACGCAGCGCCCCGACGAGCCCGCCCAGCTCGCGGTCTCCGGGGTCCGTGTGGGCAGCCACCAGCGCTTCGACCGCGTGGTCATCGACCTCTCCGGTACCGGCTTGCCGGGCTGGTATGTCAACTACGTGGACACCCCCATGCAGGAAACCGTGGGCCGGCCGCTGAACGTGCAGGGCTCGACCTTCCTCAACATCAACGTCGACGGCACCGTCTACCCCTTCGAGGCCGGGGTGGGCTCCGTCCCCGTGGACTCGACCGGCGGGTCCAGCAACATCGTCGACGTGGTCAACGCCGGGACCTACGAGGGCCGCAGCCAAGTCGTTGTCGGCCTGCGCTCGGCCAAGCCCTACTCGGTGCAGGTCCTGGACAACCCGACGCGCCTCGTCGTGGACATCGTCAAGTCCTCCTGAGCCCTAGCCGTACACCGCCTCCACGCGCCACCTCCCTCGCGTCCACACCAGCAGCCAGGCGTGCACGTCCCCGCCCTTTTCCCGCTTACCGACGACCTGCAGCCGCGCCACCTTATTCGGGCGGGCTCCCCACCAGCCCTCGTCCACCGGCCACGGGCCGGCCCACCCGGTGACCAGGTAGCGCCCCTCCCCCCAGCCGAGCGCGTAGGGGGCGGAGGTGAGCAGGGCCTCGGCGGTGACCCCGACGCGGCGCGCGGTGGCGTCGAGAAGCGTGACCGCGGACGCGGGGTGGTCGATGCCCCCGCCGAGCCGGGCGGGCAGCGGGGCGGGGATCGCCCCCGGCCACGGCAGCTGCTCCACCTTCCGGGGCCGCTCGCCGAAGGGGATGAGCTCCACCCGCTCGGCCACCCCGCGACCGCCGACGAACTGGGGCTGGACGACGGCGTCAATGCCGAGCTGGGACTGGACCCGCTCGACCACGCGGCGCGCCTCGTCGGTGCTCGTCCCGTCGGACCACAGCTGCCCGACCGTCTCCGGCTCCGCCAGCTCGAGCGGCTCCAGGATGAGCGAGGCGATGGCCCCCGCCCCGCCGCCTGTGAGCCAGCCGTCGAGCTGCCAGCGCACGCGGTCCGCGGTGGCGGACTCGGTGAGCGCCTCGCGGGTGCGCCAGACGCGCTCCACCCTCTCCCCGGAGGTCAGCTCGGCCACGACCTTGAGGCGCAGGCAATTGCGCCCGGCCTCCCGGAGCCGCTCGTGCAGGCCCGCGGCGAGGGCGCGGGCGGCGAAGGCGGCCGCGTCGACGCGCTCGATCGGCTCGTCCGGCGTGACGGCCACCGCAAGGTCCGCGACGGGCAGCTCCGGGGCGACGCGGCGGTCCGGGGCCGCGCGGGCGATGCGGTGCAGGTGCATGCCGGCGGACCCGAAGCGGGTAGTCATGGCGGTCGCGGGCACGCCCGCCAGGTCGCCGAGGGTGGCGATGCCGAGCTGGCCCAGCTCGGCCACGACCTGCGGGTCCGCCCCCAAAGCGGCCTCTGCCAGCAGGACCCGCAGCGGGCGGGACCCGAGGAAGCCCGCCGAGCCGCCGGGTTCCACCACCGCGGAAAAGCGCGCGGCGATGACGGCGGTGGCGATCTCGTCGGCCACCCCGGCGAGCGCGTCGATGCCGCGGCGCGAGGCGGCATCGAGAAGCATCTCCGTGGCCACCTCCTCCCCGCCGTGGAACTTCCCCGCCGCGGCGACGTCGACGAGCACGAGCCCGGGGCGCAGCACCTCGACGGAGGACGCCACCTCGTCGAAGCTTGTCGCCAGGGCCGCGAACATCCGCCCGTCACGGTCGGGGTTGTCCTCCACCACGCTCAGCGTGGGGGCGAGGGCCTGGGCGTGGCGCACCTTCATCCCGCGACGCACCCCGAGGGAGCGCGCCACGTGCGAGCATGCCTTCACCCGGCGCTGGGCGGCGATGGCGATGAGCTCGGCGAGCTCGTCGTCCGCCTCCAGGCGCGCCGCCTGCACAGGCCAGTCGGGAAACCAGATGGCGGCGACGCGCACGTCACTTCACCACCCTCAGCCCCGGCTGCTGCGGGGCGCCTCCCAGGGTGAGCACCCGCGAGGCGGGCTGCGCCCCCTTCGCCCGGGCGCGGACGCGCAGGTCAATGCCGGAGATCCTGCCCTGCCCCCGGCCGACCCCGTGGAAGTCGACGACCTCCCCGGTCACCTCGAGCGCGGCGGAGGGCACGCGCGTCCCGACCGCGACGAGCGCGGCGCGGCCGTGGCGCAGCTTGGCCAGCAGCGGGCGGGCCCGCACCGGGGACAGCTCGATGCGCTGCGGGGTGCGCAGCACGACGAGGTCGAGCCCCTCCGCCAGCACCCCGGCCACGCTCAGGGGGTCGATGCCCGGGTCGGGCACCGCCACGATCCTGTCCATGCGCTCGGCGGCGATCCCCGCGTAGGACAGCTCGGGCCACCCCACCACTCCGCAGAACCCGCCGTCCTCCGCGACGCGGGCGATCACTTCCACCACCAGCGCGGGAGTGTCGCTGAAGTGGCTCACGGCCCGGCGGGGCAGGCCGCCGTGGGGAAACAGCACGCCGAGCTCCCCGCCGGTGGGAACGACATCCACGTCGGGCGCGGCGGGGCGGACAACCTCCCCACCCAGGGCGGACATGCGGGCGCGCAGCTCGGCGATCTGCTCCGCCCGGCTCGCCGCGCCCGCCCCGGAGCGCGCTCGAATAGATGTTCCATTCACGCGCCCCAGTATGCACCCCGCGGCCGACACCGGCAACAGGCGAGGTCGAACGTACTTTCTAGAAAATTCGCCGTGTCCGGACCCCGTTGTACCCTAACCCCATGTCCGCTCCGCTGCTCTCCCCCGCCGACCTCCGCAACCGCCCCACCCCCATCCCCACGCCCGGTCTCGTCCGCGCCGGCGGCTCCGCGCTCGTCGGCTTTTCCCTGGCTGCGATGGTTTCCGCCGCCGCCCCCGGGGTCAAGGCCGTCGCCGTGCTCGCGTCGGTGGCCCTCGCCGTCGCCCTCACGCTGGCGCACCCCTACCGCGCGCGAATGCGCGCGTACGCCGAGGAGAAGAACGTCGCCCGGGTGCCGTCGGTAAGCATGCTCGTGCCGCTGATGCTGTGGTGGCTGCTGCTCATGCTGGCGCCGCTCGTCGCCCCGTGGCCCGCGTGGGCGGTCCTGGCCGCCTTCGTGGCGGTAGGCGCAGTGGCGTGGCTGCTCTACCCGCACGTCGACGGGTCGCGGCGGCTCGCCTACGCGGAGTAGAGCGCGCTGGTCAAGCCCCTAGCCCTAGTCCAAGTCCCTGTCGGCCGCCCAGCGCGTCAGCTGGTGGCGGTTGGAGGTCTGCGTCTTGCGCAGGATGTTGGAGGCGTGCGTCTCCACCGTCTTCACCGAGATGAACAGCTGTTTCCCGATCTCCTTGTAGGTGTAGCCGCGGGCCAGCAGCCGCAGGACCTCGAGCTCGCGGCGGGTGAGCGCATCCACGGCCGGATCCTCCACCTTCACGGGCTCGCCCTCCGGGTCGTCGACCACCCCGCCCGCGACGAAGGCGTCGAGGACGAAGCCGGCCAGGCGTGCGGAGAAGTAGGCGTCACCGCCGTGCACGCGGCCGATGGCCTCGGCCAGCTCGTCGCCGGCGATGTTCTTGGTCACGTAACCGCGCGCGCCCGCCCGGATCAGGGCGATGACGTCCTCCGCGGCGTCCGACACGGACAGCGCGAGGTAGCGCGGCCCCGGCTCGGCGCCCCGGATGACGGCGAGGCCCCCGCCGTCGGGCATGTGGACGTCGAGAAGCACGACGTCAGGGCGGGTGGTGTTAATCCCGGCGATGGCCTGGCACACCGCGCCCGCCTCGCCGACCACCTCGATGCCCGCCCCCGCCTCCGCGAGCTCGGCGCGCACGCCGGCGCGGAAGACGGAGTGATCATCGACGAGGAAGACACGAACCATGCCCCCACCATAGCCAGGAGGGTCAGCGGAAGCGCTTCGGCACGTCCGGGGCACCGAGGGTGAGCATGAGGCGGTTCGCCCAGTTGAAGAATGCGGAGGCGTTGATCGCGTCGAGGACGGCGAGGTCATCGAGGCCGGCATCGCGCAGCCCCTCCACGTGGCGCCACGAGAACTCGACGGGCGTGGCCGTGAGCGCGACGGCGGCGTCGCGCAGCGCCTCCCACAGCGGGGAGCCCATGTCGGCCGCCACGCCTTCGTCCAGCAACCGGGAAATCACCGCGGCGTCCCCGCCCTCCTCCTTCGAGCGCGCCTGGTGCACCGACGCGCAGTACTCGCACCCGTTGAGGCGGGAGACCACCGTCGCCGCGAACTCACGCTCGGCGCGGCCCAACCCGCCGTCGGTGTTGTAGAAGATGTCGAGGTCCGTCAGCGTGCGCGCCCTGAGGGCGGCCGGGTCGCGGGCGAGGAGGCGGAAGTATTCGGAATCGATGCGCTGCGGCTGCACCAGGGCTTCCCGGTGGACATCGGTGAACTCCTCCTTCGGCAGCGCCGCCAGCCACGGCTTCCACCCCAGGGAGTGCTCCACGAAGCGGGCGGGCGCGACGACGTCCGGCACCAGGGTGCGCGGGCCGGGCGTCCAGCCCGGATCCGCCACGCCCGGCGCGCGCCCCGCACCCGGGGAAGCCGGGGAGCCCGCACCCCCGCCCGCGAGGACCCGCACGCCGTGCGCGACGCGCAGCTGGAAGGCGAGAAAGGCCACCAGCTGGGCCAGGGAAACGATGGCGTCATCACCCCAGCCCGCCTCCTGCAGGTGCCCGATGGCGGCCGGCGAGGCGTCCTTCGGGTGGAAGGTGAGCAGGTGGGCGAAGTCCAGGCCCGCCGCGAGCCGCGGGTCGAGCCCCGGCACGGCTCCGAACTCCACGAACCCGCCCCCGGAGTACGGGCCCGTCGATGCCCCCCGCGCGATCGCCGTATCGACGGCCCCGGGAAGCGCCCCGGGAAGATCCGCTTCCGCCCCCTCCGCTTCGTCGGCGAGGAGGTCCCGGTAGAAGGCCAGCGCCGCGGGCTGCCCGGTGACGCCAGCGACGAACGCAGCGACGGCGTAGCGCCAGGCCTGCGGGAACCCGGCGGCGTCCGCGGGTTCGAGGAGCGCACGGAAGCTCGCCTCCGCGTTGTCCACCGCCTCGGGGCGCCGGCGGCGCAGCGCCGCGATGTCGGCGGGCGCGTCCGCCAGGAGGTCGATGATGGTGGTGCCGGTGGTGGGGTCAGACAATGAATTCTCCTAGCCCCCGGGCCCGGAAGAGGGCGCCGGGGATGGCGTCGATGAGCGTGCGGGTGGTTGCCGCGCGCGGATGGTCGAAAACCTCGTCGGTGCGCCCGTACTCCACCTGCGTCCCGTGGCTGAACACGCTGACGGTGTCGGAGATCTGGCGCACCACGGCGAGGTCGTGCGAGATGAAGATGTAGGTCAGGCCCAGTTCGCGCTGCAGACGCTCGAGGAGTTCGAGGATCTGCGCCTGGACCGTGACATCGAGGGCGGAGACGGCCTCGTCGAGGACCACGACCTCCGGTTCCACGATGAGCGCCCGCGCGATGGCGACGCGCTGGCGCTGGCCGCCGGAGAGCTGCGCGGGGCGGCGGCCCGCCAGGACCGGGTCGAGTGCGACGAGGCTGAGGGCCTCCCGGGCCCGCTCGCGGGCCCGGCGCCTGGGCACCCGGGAGAGGCTGCGCAGCGGCTCGGCCACGATGTCCTCCACCGTCATGCGCGGGTCCAGCGAGGAAAACGGGTTCTGGTGCACCATTTGCACCGTCCCGCGCATGCGGCGCCGGTCGGCCGCACCGAGGCCGGCCAGGTCCACGCCGTCGATGACGACACGGCCCTCGGTGGGTTCGGTGAACAGTGACACCGTGCGCCCCGTCGTTGTCTTGCCGGAGCCCGACTCGCCGACCAGGGCGTGCGTCGAACCGCGGTAGACCTCGAAGGAGACGTCCCCGACGGCGGTGAAACCGCCGTAGCGCTTGCTCAGGTGCTCCACGCTGACGAGCACATCGCTGCCGGTGGGTGGCCGGTGCCGCGAGTTCACGACGGCGAGCGACGGGGCGTCGGCGAGCAGCCTGCGCGAATACTCCTCGCTCGGGCTGGACAAAACGGCGTCGGCGGGACCGGCCTCGACCACGCGGCCGCGCTCCATGATGACCACGTCGTCAGCCCGGTCGCCCGCCACCGCGAGGTCGTGGGTGATGAGCACGACACCGAGCCCCAGCTCGGCGCGCATCCGGTCGAGCAGGTCCAGGATCGTCTTCTGCACCGTCACGTCCAGCGCCGACGTGGGCTCGTCCGCGATGAGCACCTCGGGTTCGAGCGCCACCGCCGCGGCGATGAGCACGCGCTGCTTCATCCCGCCCGACAGCTCGTGCGGGTATTGCCGGTAACGGAGCTCCGGGTCGTCAATCCCGACCTGCTCCAGCAGCTCGAGGGCGCGTTCGCTTCTCGACGCCCCATCCCCGATCCCGTGGACCTCCATGCCCTCCTCGATGGAGCGCCCGATGGTCTTCAGCGGGTTCAGGGAATTGTTGGGGTCCTGGGGCACCAGCCCGATCCGGGCACCACGCAGGGCGCGCCACTGGGCCGGGGTGGATTCCGTGATGTCCTCCCCGCGGAAGGTGATGCGGCCGGCCTCGACCCGGGCCCCGGGCCCGAGCAGTCCGATGGCGGCCATGGCGGAGGTGGTCTTGCCGGAGCCGGACTCGCCGACGATGGCGGTCATCCTTCCCGGGCTGACGGCGAAACCGATACCGCTGACGGCGGGGACCCCGCCGTAGGACACGGCCAGGTCCTCCACGGCCAGAACGGGGGCGGCGGTGCGTGAAAGGGATGTCGTCATGATTCTCAAGCCTCCGCCGCAGCGTCGATGTTCCTGGACAGCCGGTTCGCCGCCATCACCGTGGCCACGATGGCCAGGCCGGGCAGCGCGATGATCCACCACGCCAGGGTCATGAAGTCCCGCCCCTCGGCGATGATGAGGCCCCACTCCGGCACGGGCGGCGGCGCGCCGTAACCGAGAAAGCCGAGGATGGACAGCTGCAGCACGGCCGAGCCGAACTGCAGCGCCGCCAGCGCGATCACCGGAGTCAGTGAGTTGGGCAGGACGTGGCGCCGCAGCGCCTGCGCGCGCGTCGCCCCCGCCCCGTACGCCGCCTCGACGTAATCCGAGTTGGCCACCGTGATCACCTGCGAGCGCACCAGGCGCGCGAAGGTGGCGATGCTGGTCACCCCCACCGCGAAGGCGGCCTGCAGGGAGCCGAAGCCCAGCACGATGATCAGGGACAGCGACAGGAGGATGCCCGGGATGGCCAGGAGGACGTCGACAAGCCGCATGATGACGGTGTCTACCCACCCGCGCCGCGTGCCGGCGACGAGGCCGAAAAGGGTGCCGACCACGGCACCGACAAGCACCGCGATGAGCGCCCCGAACAGCGACTGCCGGGCTCCGAAGACGACGCGGGAGAAGAGGTCGCGCCCGACGGAGTCTGTGCCGAACCAGTGGTCCGCACCCGGCGGGAGGAGCGCGACGTCGGTGCCCGTGTAGGGGTCGGCGGTGGCGAACAAACCCGGGGCGAGGGCGAAGAGGAACGCCACGGCAAGCACCGCGAGAGAGGCGAGGGAGCCCGGCGCAAGCCACGGGTTGCGCCGGGTGCGCTCCGCCGGTGCCGAGACTGGGGGCGCCGCGGGTGCTGCGGTTCGGTACAGTGCCTCGCTCATGAGCGTGCCTTTCTGCGGAGACGGACGTCGAAAACCCGGTAGAGGAGGTCGACGACGAGGTTGATCACGACGTAGGCCACGGCCGCGAGGACGACCACACCCAACAGGACGGGGGTGTCGCGGTTCGACACCGCGGTGACCACCAGCGAGCCGAGGCCGGTGCGCCCGAAGACCGTCTCGGTGACGACCGCGCCGCTGATGAGCTCACCGAAGAGGAGGCCAGCCATCGTGAGCGCGGGGAGGGTGGCGTTGCGCAGGACGTTGCGCCAGAAGATGCGGGGCTCTCCCGCTCCCCGGGCGCGCAGCACCTGCACGAACGGCTGCCCCTTGACCTCGTCGATGGAGCGGATGAGCACCTGGGTCAGCGGTGCCGCCATGGGGACCACCAGCGTCAGCGTCGGCAGGACGAGGCCCTCGAGGGGGCCAGGGTCGATGACGTTGACCCAGCCCAGGCGGAAGGAGAAGAACTGCAGCAGCAGGATCGCCACCCAGAAACCGGGCAGGGAGACGAGGAAGGAGGGCAGCGCCCGGAAGAAGGCGCCCACCGCTCCCATCCCCGGCAGCGTCGCGGCGTAGGCCACGAGCAGCGCAAGAACGATAGCCAGGCCCACCGCCGAGGCGGCCAGGGCCAGCGTGTGCGGCAGCGCGTCCGTGATCAGCTCCGCGACCGGGGTGCCCGTGCGCACGGAGTAGCCGAGGTTCCCGGTGAGGAAACCGCGCAGGGACGCGACGTACTGCGCCCACACGGGCTTGTCCAGGCCCATCTGCGAACGGATGCCCTCGACCTCCTCCTTGGACAGGCCCAGGGCGGGATCGGCGTAACGCGCCATCACCCCATCGGAGGGCAGTGCCGAAAGCAGGAAGAACGCGAGGGTGTAGGCGATGAGGAGGACGGCTAGCGCCTCCCCGATGCGTGCGAGGATGCGGGGCATCAGTTCTCCTTCCCGGGTGTGGCGCCATGGTCGATGGACACGCCGTAGAACCACGGCCGGGCAACGGCCTCGGTGCGGAAGCCCTTCACCCTCGGCGAGAGCGCGTACACCTGCGGTTCCTCGAACAGGGGCAGGGTGTAGGCCTGCTCGGTGACGTAGTCCTGCACCTCGCGGGTCGCCTCGGCCCTGGCCTCCGGGTCAGGTGTGGACACGGTCTTCTTCAGCAGGTCCTCCAGGTGCTGGTCCGCGACGTTGCCGTCTGCGTCCTTGTTGAGGAACACGTTGCGGGCACCCACCGAGTACAGGGACTCGATCGCGCCGTAGTCCGCCCGCCCCACCATGGAGTGGTAGATCTGGATCTTGTTCTGGTCCTTGGCGTCCGCGTTCTGGCTGGCGTTGTCGCCGGAGTTGATCTCGAGGTCGACTCCGATTCCGCGGAGCTGGTCCTGGACCATCGTCTGCACCTCGCGCGAGCGGGGCTGCGGGCCAGCGATGTTGACCCGCAGGGTGAGGCGCTGGCCGTCCCTGGTCCGGATGCCGTCGGGCCCGGGTTGCCACCCGGCCTCCTCCAGCAGGCGGCGGGACTCGTCCGGGTCAAAGGCGTAGGCCTGCGGGTCCTGCTCCTTGTACCCCAGACCCGTCGCGGCGACGCTGGACGTGGCCAGCGGGTACGAGGGGGAGAAGAGGACGCGGAGGATCTCCTGACGGTTGATGCCGTGGATGAGGGCGCGGCGCACCCGGATGTCCCGCAGGAGCGGGTGGTTGAAGCGGAACGCCAGCTGGTTGTTCATCGCGTTGGTTCCGCGGGAGTACACCTGGACGCCGGCATCGGTGAGGTAGCGCTCCGCCGGAGCGGTCATGCTGCGCGCCATATCCGCCTGGCCGGAGAGCACCGCGCCCGAGCGGGTGGACTCCTCCGCGGCGAGGCGGTAGTGGATGCCCCCGATGCTGGCGCGCCCCTGGTGTTCCAGGGAGGGCGGCGCCCAGTTGTAGTCCTCCCGCGCGGTCAGGGTCAGGTCGGTGCCGAGGGTCTCGTCGGTGATGACGAAGGGTCCAGAGCCGACGATGTGCACCGCGTTTCCCGGGCCGAAGTCCTCGTTGCGCAGCGCCAGGGTGGCGTCGGAAAGCAGGCCCGCGTTGTAGACGGAGGTCGCCTGCGGGAAGTCGGGCGAGGGCTGGGAGAAGAGGAAGCGGACCGTGGAGTCGTCGACGACCTCGCCGTGGTCGTACCCGCTGATCTGCTCGGAGGCGTTGAGCAACCGCGACTTGTCGCCCTTGCCGTAGAGGTCGAAGTTGTCCACCACGTTCTGCGCCGTCAACGGCGTGCCATCGGAGTAGGTCACCCCGTCGCGGAGGTGGAAGGTGAACTCGGTGGCGTCTGCATTGACCTCCGGGAGGTCGGTGGCGATCCACGGCTTCAGCTCGAGCGTGTCCGGATCCTGGTAGAGCAGTCGGTCTGTCACCTGGTTGAGCACACCGCCGTTGGGGTAGAAGCCGGCTGCCGGCGGGTACAGGGTGGTGAACCAATTCGGTTCGAGGTAGGTGAGCACCTCCTCCCCCGGAGCCGCCTGTGCGCTCGCCCCGTCGGTCCTGGCTGACGGGGCTCCGCTCAGAGAGCACCCGGCCAGCACCCCCGCCACCGCGAGCACCGCCAGGGCGACGAGGAGCGGGTGCCGCCCACCCGCCTGTGTTCTGATTCCCACTGCTACCTCCGGGTTGTTGATGCGTTGACAGAACACTACCACAATTAGACGATTCGGTATTGTCTAAATAGACCACTTAGTACATCACAGACCCGGGGGAGGGAGTACAGTGAGCCCCATGCCAGCGGACATCGCACTGATCGGGGTCGGCCCCCGTGGAATATCCACCACCGAGCGCATTGCCGCGTACCTCAACGCGCAGGGAGCCGACGGCGCCGGCCTCACGCTCCACCTCATCGACGATGCCGAGCTCGGTGCCGGGCGCGTGTGGGAGACCACCCAGACCCACACGCTCTGCATGAACACCCTCGCCGGCGCCGTCACCCTCTTCACCGAACCCGGTGCCACCGTCGGCGCTCCGCCTCTCGAGGGCCCGACGATGTACGAGTGGATCCAGCTCCTCCGGGGCGAGCGCGACGCCGTCTCCCCCACCACGGCGGCGCTTGTCGACGCCCACCCAACGCCACCTCACATCCCTGAGGCGTTCGCGGAGGAGATCGCCCGCACCCGCCCCGAATCAAACCCCTCGCGCGCCCTCTACGGCGCGTACCTGAACTGGGCCTTCGCCGTCGCGCTGGCGCAGCTCCCCGCCTCCGTCGAGGTGCGCACCCACCGGGCACGAGCCCTCGCGATCACGGACGAAGGCGACCGCGACGCCATCGCGCTGAGCGACGGCACCACCGTCAGCGCAGACGCCACCGCGCTCGCCAGCGGCTGGGTGCTGCCGGAGCGCACCGCCCGCGAGCGCAAGTTCGCAGACAGCGGGTTCACCTGGGTCGGCGGGAACAACCCTGTCGAGCAGAACATCGCCGCGCTCCCGGCGGGCGGGACGGTGCTCGTCCGCGGGTTGGGCATGGGCTTCTTCGATCTCATGGCGCTCAGCACCATCGACCGCGGCGGCCGCTTCGTCACCGACGGCACCGCCCGCGCGGGGGTGCGCTACGAGGCCTCGGGGAACGAGCCCCGCCTCGTTGTCGCCTCGGGACGCGGTTACCCCTACCTGCCCAAGTCCGAGTACCGCTCCCTGCCTCCCGCGGCCGACCTTTCCCGGCACGCCGCAGCCGTCCGCGCCGCGGGGCGGCGCCCCGGGCAGATCCGCTTCGGCGTCGACCTCTGGCCCGCACTCGTGCGCGATTCCTTCGCCGCCTATTACCGGGTGCTGTCGCGCGTGCGCCCCGAAGCGCTGGGTGAGAGCCTCGACGCGATCCTCGGGCGCATCGATGCCGCCGACCTCGAATCCGTGGCTTCCTCCACCGACATTGAAGCCGTCCCAGCCGCCCTCACGGAGGCCCTCACCGGGGTGGGTGGGGAGCCCCTCGATCTGGTCGGGTGGATCGACCCCCTCCGGGGCGCGGGCGACCTCCCCGTCGGCGAGCTGACCCGCATCATCTCCGACGGCATGGAGCGCGACATCGCCGAGGCCATCGCTGCCCGGGACTCCCCGGTGAAGGCGGCCCTGTGGGTCATGTCCGCCGGCCGCAAGCCCACCACCCTCGCCGTGGAGAACGGCCGTGGCGCGGAGGAGGACCGCACGGGCGCGTTGCGCGACTACCTGGCCTTCGGCCAGATGGTCGGTTCCGGCCCGCCACTGTTCCGCACCCGCGAGCTCCTCGCCCTCGTCGACGCGGGTCTGGTCACCTTCCTGTTCCTTATACACATCTGACGCTCCCGACGATCTACCCCCTGTAGATATCCGGGGACTCCCGCATATTGACTAAAAAGTAGAGCGAGCCACCGTACTTGTGAATAAACTCCCCATGCAAGGATGTGGCGATTCCTTATGCAATATTGGATTGACTG
>NZ_LS990887.1:1010393-1046826 GCF_900411315.1 Corynebacterium senegalense
CACCATCACTTCTGTCGATGTGGTCTGTAATACATAGTGTTCGCTCGTCAGTAGTACACGTAGTGGTCCTGCCTTCACCCCATGTTTCACCACCTCTATACGCACCCCCGCTTCCGCCCTCCCCGCTTTTTTTTTTTTTTAAATGCCCCGCCCCCCCCCAAGCTCCACCCAGAGTGGCCCGTCGCCGGCTTCAGTTTTTTATAAGAGCCCCCCCCCCCCCGCCGCACCATCCACCCCGACGGCTCCCCCGATCCGCGCCTCCACATCGCGGGGATCCCCACCGGCGCGCAGTGGGCGGACACGACGATCTCGCCCATGCCGGGTACGGACGCCCCCTTCCTCCAGGAAACGGACAAGGTGGCGGCCTCGCTGTTGCAGGCGGCCGGGTGGGGGGTGCCCTCCCGGTAAGAACGGGAGGGCAAGAATCCGCCGCAGTCGACCGGGCTACCGGATTCTTGCCGCCGCGTTCTTACCCTGAGTGGGTCGTCCGCAGCTCGACCTCGGTGCCCTCCCCCGGTACCGGGGTGATCGTCGCCGTGCCCCCGGCGCGCTCCATGCGCCCGAGGATCGAGTCGCGCACCCCGTGGCGGTCCGCGGGGACCGTGCTGGGGTCGAATCCCACGCCACGGTCGCGCACGTAGACGGCCAGCTCCCCTCCCAGGTGTTCCGCGTACACGTCCACGCGGTCCACCCCGGCATGGGTGGCCGCGTTGACCATCGCCTCCCGCGCGGCGAGCACGACCGGCTCGGTTGCGCGGGTGAACGCGACATCCCCGCCCACCGTGACCGGGCGGATCGTCACCCCGTGAACGTCCTCCACCTCACCCGCCGCCCGCGCCAAGGCACCGAAGAAGGTCAGGGTTTCCTCCGGGGTCGCGGGGTCAGCGTCGAAAAGCCAGGCCCGGAGCTCGCGTTCCTGGGCGCGGGCCAGGCGCGCGACCTCGGACGGGTCGGTGGAACGCTTCTGGATGAGAGCGAGGGTCTGCAGCACCGAATCGTGCAGGCGCGACGCGATCTCCGCGCGCTGATCCGCGACGGCCTTCGCCTTGCGCTCCTCCATCAGGGAGGAGGTGAGGCGGACCACCAGCGGGATCACCAGCAGCGCAACGCCGAAGACGCTGGCGAGCACCGCCATGACGATGCCCGCGGTGCCGGTGCTGTCGCCGAGCAGCGCCACCGCGGTCACCCCGCCCATCACCAGCAGGATGCCGAGCGCGAGCGCCACGAAGTTGCTTGCCGACGACAATCCCCGGTCGTAGGCCTGCCACACGACGACCGCCCCGACGGCGACGATGCCGACGAGGAAGACGAACGCCCCTCCCGCCCCGCTGACGAGGGAGAGCGACGTCGCCGCCCCGACGGCACCGAGCGCGGCCAGCAGGAAATACACGGGGGCGGGCCACCCCGGAGACGCGGGATCCGGTGCGGCATCCTCCCCCGCGTCGCGCAGGGGGGTGAACACCCACAGCAGCGCGTAGAGGATGAACCCGAAACCCCCGGCGAAGCTCGCCGCCGCGAAGAACACGCGCACCCAGCGCACGTCCACCCCGAGGTGGCGCGCGAGCCCCGCGCCGACACCGCCGATGACGCGCCCGCGCCGTGAGCGGGCGAAGCGCGGGTACAGCGCGGCCGGGGCGGCGGACGAGGCGGCGCGTGCGGGGGATGCAGACATGCCCCCATCATCGCACGGCCCTGCACCCCGGCGAATCAGGGAGAACCCTGAAACCAAAGTTCAGGGCCGTTCCCGATGGTCTTTCCGCGCTCCGGGCGCGACACTTGAGGCATGGACACCACCGCACCGACCCCCCGCCCGGAAAGCTCCGTCAACGACACTCTGAAGCAACTGTGGGACACCCGCCCTCCCCGCATCCCCGAAAACCAGGGCGGCAACGCCATGATCGCCGGCGTCTGCGAGGGCATCGGCGCCCGCTACGGCGTCGACCCCGTCCTCGTGCGCCTCGCCTTCGTCGCGCTCGCCTTCGCCTTCGGCGGCGGCATCTTCCTCTACCTGCTGTTCTGGCTCAACATGCCGCTGTTCGGCACCACGGTCTCCCCGTGGCGCGCCGTGAACACCCCGAAGGACCAGCTCACGGCCGTGGAGAGGAAGCAGCGCGAAACCGGCTGGTGGCTGCTCGTCGGCCTGTTCGTCTTCTTCCCCTCCCTCGCCGCCGGCGGCGGCTGGGCCGCCTCCTCCCTCGTCACGCTGGCTCTCGGCGCCGCGGGCATGTACCTGCTGCACCGCTCTCACCCCGTGCCCCCGGAGGGGCTCCTCGCCCACCCCGCCGAGCCCCAAACAACCCAAACAACCCAAACAACCCAGGCCCCGCACACGACGCAGGCCACCGCACCGCGGGTGGACACCTCGAAGCTCACCGTGCCCGAGGGCTACGCGCACCCCGGCCTGGCGGCACCCACCCCGCCGAGCTGGGACCCCCTTGGTGCGGCACCGGGCCTGTGGCACCTGCCCGACCCGGCTGAACCGCAGCCGCAGGAACAGCTCCGCAAGCGCACCAACCCGCTGCGCTGGATCCTCCTCACCTTCGCTGCCCTGGCCGCCCTGGCCGTGACCGCCGCGGCCGCGTTCGGACTCGGTTGGGCGACGATAACGCCCGCCGAGGCGAACCGGGACATCGTTGTCACCGACGACCTGCAGGACACCTACGACACCTCCATCGGCTCCACCCAGCTTGATCTGAGCGGTCTCGAGCCCCTCGCCGAGCCGCGCGACGTCACCGTCGACCACGGCATCGGCACCGTCGACATCGTCGCGCCGAAGGACGTGCGCGTCGAGCTGAACTGCGACGTGGGCGTCGGCGATGAGAACTGCCCGGCCGTGCTCAACGACGACGCCGGCGGCGAGACGCTCCGCCTCAACGTGGACCTCGGCATCGGCACCGTCACCGTCCGCGACGCCGCCTGAGACGCCGCCCGAGACCCCGCCGAACGCCCCGCCCAGCATCCCGCACACGCACGCAGCCGCCGCCTCGGAACGTACGTTTCCGGAGGCGGCGGCTGTGTGGCGTCGCTAAGCAGAAGGCCCTGCGGCTACTCCCACTCGATGGTGGCCGGCGGCTTCGACGTCACGTCGAGCACGACGCGGTTGACGTCGGCGACCTCGTTAGTGATGCGGGTGGAGATCGTCTCGAGGACCTCGTAGGGCACGCGCACCCAGTCGGCCGTCATCGCGTCCTCGGAGGCAACCGGGCGCAGCACGATGGGGTGGCCGTAGGTGCGGCCGTCGCCCTGCACGCCCACGGAGCGCACGTCGGCGAGCAGCACGACCGGGCACTGCCAGATCTGCTCGTCCAGGCCGGCGCGGGTGAGCTCCTCGCGGGCGATGGCGTCGGCGGCGCGCAGCGTCTCCAGGCGCTCCTCGGTCACCTCGCCGATGATGCGGATGCCCAGGCCCGGGCCCGGGAAGGGCTGGCGGTTGACGATGACCTCGGGCAGGCCCAGCTCGCGGCCCACGGCACGGACCTCGTCCTTGAACAGCAGGCGCAGCGGCTCGACGAGCGTGAACTCGACGTCGTCGGGCAGGCCGCCCACGTTGTGGTGGCTCTTGATGTTCGCCGTGCCCGTGCCCCCGCCGGACTCCACGACGTCCGGGTAGAGGGTGCCCTGCACGAGGAAGTCGACCTGGTGGTCGGAGAGCACGTCGGCCACGGCGCGCTCGAAGGAGCGGATGAACTCCGAGCCGATCGCCTTGCGCTTCGCCTCCGGCTCGGTCACCCCGGCGAGCTTGTCCAGGAAGGCCTTGCGCTCGTCCACGGTGACCAGCTTCGCACCGGTGGCGGCCACGAAATCGGTCTCCACCTGCTCGCGCTCGCCCTGGCGCAGCAGGCCGTGATCCACGAACACGCAGGTCAGACGGTCGCCGATGGCGCGCTGCACGAGCGCCGCAGCGACCGCGGAGTCGACGCCGCCGGACAGGCCGCAGATCGCGCGCCCGTCCTCGCCGACCTGCTCGCGCACCTGCTCGATGAGCTGCTCGGCGATGTTGGAGGCGGTCCAGTTCTGCTCCAGGCCCGCGATCTCGGTGAGGAAGCGTGTGAGCACCTGCTGCCCGTGCGGGGAGTGCATCACCTCGGGGTGGTACTGCACGCCGGCGAAGCGCTTCTCGGCATTTTCGAAGGCGGCTACCGGCGCGCCCGCGGAGCTGGCGGTGGCGGTGAAGCCCGCGGGAGCCTGCGTGACGGAGTCACCGTGGCTCATCCACACCGGGTGCTCGGCCGGCAGGCCCGCGTGGAGGACACCCTCCGAAGTGGTCACCGCGGTGCGGCCGTACTCGCGCGCGCCGGTCTTCTCCACCTTGCCGCCGAGGGCCTGGGTCATGACCTGGAAGCCGTAGCAGATGCCGAAGATGGGCAGGCCAAGCTCAAAGATCTCGGGGTCGAGCTGCGGGGCACCCTCTTCGTAGACGGAGGAGGGGCCGCCGGAGAGCACGAGGGCGGCGGGATTCTTCTCGCGAACCTCCGCGGCGGAGATGGTCGAGGGAACAACTTCGGAGTACACGCGGGCCTCGCGCACGCGGCGGGCGATGAGCTGCGCGTACTGGGCGCCGAAATCGACGACGAGGACGGGGCGGGTTTGAGGAGTAGTCACGCCCCAGATTCTAGCGGACGGCCCGCGCGTGCCGAATCCCAGCTGCGGGCCCCCGGACAGACGCCCCTCCCCGCGCCCCCGGACACTAGCGGTGCAGCGCCAGTCCGACCTTCTGGAAGGTCTTGGTCTCCGTGTAGCCGCACTTGGCCATCGCGCGGCGCAGCCCGCCGACGAGGTTGGTGGCGCCGTAGGGGTCGGTCGCCGGCCCGTTGAGGACGGCCTCGAGCGGCTGGCGCTCCTCGGCGTAGCCGGTGGGTTCCACCGAGCCGCGCGGGAAGCGCGGGTGCGCCGAGGCGGATTCCCAGTACACGCCGTGCCCGGCTGCCTCCTGCGCCGCGGCGAGCGGGCGGCCGACCATGACGGCGTCGGATCCGCACGCGATCGCCTTGGCTATGTCACCGCTGGTGCGGATCTCCCCGTCGGCGATGACGTGGACGTAGCGCCCGCCCGTCTCGTCCAGGTACTCGCGGCGCGCGGCCGCGACGTCGGAGATGGCCGTGGCCATCGGCATGCCGAGGCCGAGCGTCTGGGCGCTGTTGGTGTTGCCGGAGCCGACGATGATGCCGGCCGCCCCGGAGCGCATCAGGTGGGTCGCGGTGGTGTAGTCGTACACCCCGCCCGCGATGACCGGCACCTCGAGGGTTCCGATGAACTCCTTCAGGTTCAGCGGCTCTCCGCCGCTCTGGACGTGCTCGGCGGAGATGAGGGTGCCCTGGATGAAGAGGATCTCGGCACCCGCCTTCACCACGGCCGGGGCGACCTCGCGCGCGTTCTGCGGGGAGACGCGCACGCCCACGGTCACGCCTGCGTCGCGCACCTGGGCGATGCGCTCCGCGAGCAGGTCGTAGTCGATGGGGGCGGAGTGGAGCTCCTGGAGGATCTTGGTCGCCGAGGCGCGGGTGCGCAGGACGTCGTCCACGCGGGAGAAGTCCTCCCCCGCCGCGCCGATGCCCGCGACCTTCGCCACCGCGTCCTCGAAGGAGGCGTGGCGGCCGAGCAGGCCCTCGGCGTTGAGCACGCCGAGACCGCCGAGGCGGCCCATCTCGATGGCGAACTCGGGGCTGGCCAGGGCGTCGGTCGGGTGGGAGACCACCGGGATCTCGAAGCCGTAGGCGTCGAAGTTCCAGCTGGTGTCCACGTCCGAGGAGGAGCGGGTGCGGCGGGAGGGCACGAGCGAGACGTCGTCAAGCTTGTATGCCCGGCGCGCCTCGCGCCCGATTCCGATTTCGACGTAGTCTCGCATCGTCAGGTTGCTCCCTTAGTTGTGGTAGTTCGGCGCTTCGACGGTCTGCTGGATGTCGTGCGGGTGGGACTCGCGCAGGCCGGCGGAGGTGATCTGGACGAACCGGCGGGTCTGCAGCTCCTCGATGGAGGCGGAGCCGGTGTAGCCCATGGCGGCGCGCAGGCCGCCGACGATCTGGTGGGTGATGGCGTCGATCTCGCCGCGGTAGGGCACGCGCCCCTCGATGCCCTCCGGAACCAGCTTGTCCTCGCTGGTCACGTCGGCCTGGAAGTAACGGTCCTTGGAGAAGGAGCGCTTCTCACCCGTCAGGCCGCGGCCCTGCATGGCGCCCATGGAGCCCATGCCGCGGTAGCGCTTGTACTGCTTGCCGCCGACGACGACGATGTCGCCCGGGGCCTCCCTGGTGCCGGCGAGCATGGAGCCGAGCATGACGGTGGAGGCGCCGGCCGCGAGGGCCTTGGCGACGTCACCGGAGTGCTGCATGCCGCCGTCGGCGATGATCGGCACGCCGGCCGCGCGGGCGGGGACGGCCGCCTCGAGGATCGCGGTGATCTGGGGCGCGCCCACGCCGGCGACGACGCGGGTGGTGCAGATGGAGCCGGGGCCGATGCCGACCTTGATGGCGTCGGCGCCGGCGTCGATCATGGCCTGGGCGGCCTCGCGGGTGGCGAGGTTGCCGCCGATGACGTCGACGCGGTCGCCGAAGTCCTTCTTCACCCGCGAGACCATCTCGAGCACGCGGTTGTTGTGGGCGTGGGCGGAGTCGACCACGAGGGCGTCGACCCCGGCCTCGACGAGGAGGCCGGCGCGGCCGTAGGAGTCCTCGCCGGTGCCGATGCCCGCAGCGACGAGCAGGCGGCCCTGGGCGTCCTTGGAGGCGTTGGGGTACTGCTCGCTCTTGACGAAGTCCTTGACCGTAATGAGCCCGGAGAGCTTGCCGGCCTCGTCGACGATCGGCAGCTTCTCCACCTTGTTGGAGCTCAGGAGGCTCAGGGCCTCGTCCTTGGTCACGCCGTCGCGGGCGACGACGAGCGGCATGGCCGTCATGACCTCGGAGACGCGGCGGGTGAAGTCCGGCTCGAAGCGCATGTCGCGGTTGGTGATGATGCCCACGAGGGTGCCGTCAGCGTCGACGACGGGCAGGCCCGAGATGTGGAAGCGGGCGCAGATCGCGTCGACGTCGTTGAGCCTCATGCCCGGGGAGGCGGTGACCGGGTCGGAGATCATGCCCGACTCGGAGCGCTTCACGATGTCCACGTGCTGTGCCTGGTCCCGCGCGCTGAGGTTGCGGTGCAGCACGCCGATGCCGCCCTGGCGGGCCATCGCGATGGCCATGCGCGACTCGGTGACAGTGTCCATCGCGGCGGAGGCGATCGGCATGTTGAGGCGGATGTTGCGCGTCAGCTGGGAGGAGGTGTTGACCTCGCCGGGGACGATGTGGGACTCGGCGGGCAGCAGCAACACGTCGTCGAATGTGAGGCCGCGCAGCGCAACCTTGTTCGGGTCGTCCCCACCAGTGAGTACTCGGTCCTGTGCCATAAAGTTGTCCACTCCTTCGCGCGCGGTGCTGCCCTGTTCGTTTCAGCCATGATATAACGACCGGCCAAATCACACATTTGCGGAGGTCACCGCCCCGGGGGTGGGCGGAGGGAATTGCCCTGCACAAGCGTGCGCAATAGGGTGAGGTGCTGTGAACTATGACGACATGATGCCCCTCGATCCTTTCGCGGGCGATCCGAACGACCCGGCGTCGTTCATCGAGGACGACGAGGTTGCCGAGCCCCTGTCCCCGCAGGAGCGCGTCGACGTCACCCGCGACCTCGCCCAGGTCCGCGAGTTCAAGGCCGTGCTCGGCCCGCGCGGCATCCTCGGCATCTACTTCACGTGCGAGGACTGCGACCAGCTGCACTACTACGACTGGGAGATCATGGAGCAGAACATGCTCTCCAGCCTGCGCGGGGAGCTTCCCCCGGTCCACGAGCCCAGCGCCCAGCCCAACGTCGACGCCTACGTGCCCTGGGACTACGCCCTCGGCTACCTCGACGGCCTCGACGCGCGTTAGGCTCCGCGCCCCGCTTCACGACGCCCCACGTCCGCCCCGTGGCATCCTGTGAGAATGAATTCCTTGCTCGCCTTCGCCGCCCTGGTCGTGGTGCTCGTCGCTGCGGCGGTCCTCCCCCGCCGCGCTGCTGAGGATCCCTCCCGCTTCCCCTGGTTCTGGGTGGCGTTCCCCCTCACTGCGCTGGCCCTGGCTCTGACCGCCTACCTCTTCCTCCCGGTCGAGCCCCTGAACACCGAGTTCGGGTGGACCATGTACGCCCCTCTCGCCGACGCCACGGAGGACTCCGGGGACACCGCAGCCTTCAACTGGCAGGGGATCTTCTGGGCGGCGGCGAGCCTCGCGGGCGCTGGCCTGTCCGCCTGGGCCTGGCGGCGCGGGCGCGTCTAGAGGCCTCGCGCCTCCCCGGCCGCCTGGGCGCCCGTGCTCGGGCGCGCCGGGTCCCCGGGCTCGCCCTGGTAGTCGCCGACCGGCTGAGTCGAAACCCCGGTGCTCGGCTGGGCCGGCACTGTCGCCGTGTTGCTCGGGACGGGCTCGGACGGGCGGGTGGTGCCCGTGCCGGGCGCGGGGGTCACGGTTACCGTGACCGTCTCGGTGACGCGCTCCGTCACCGTCTCCTGCGGCGCGGCCGTCGGGCTGGCCGGCGCCGGGGCCTGCGGCTGCTTGGTGGAGCGCGTCGTGGTGCGCTCGGTGACGGTCACGCTCGTGGTTCCCGACTCGCCCCGGCGCTCGTGCGATGCCGCCCCGGGCTTGATCGAGCCCATGAGGAGCTGGGCCTGCTCCAGCAGGCCGCGCGCGGCGTCCTCGTCGCCGGAGTTGTTGGCCGCCTCCAGCTCGTCCAGAGTGCTGGCCAGCTCGACCACCGCCGCGCGGTCGCCGAACACCGCCGACGCCGGGCCCCACAGCGGTGAGCCGGGGGCCGCGCCGTAGAGGGCAGCGCCCGTGCCCGCGACGAGCACCGTCGCCGCGGCGGCGCCGATGAGACCGGCGGCCCAGGGGCTGGTCCGGTGGCGGCGGGATGGGGCGTCGTCAAGCGACGCGACCTCCGCCCCCTCGACCTCGGGCGCGGGCGGCATCTGCGCCTCGACCTCGGAGCGCAGCTCGAGGAACAGGCCAGCGAGCTCGTCGCTGCCGCCGGAAGGGTCCTCGCCCCGCGACAGCGCGGTGAGGAAGGCGTCGTCGTCGATGAGGGGCTGAAGGTGCGCCGAAATATCGCGCGACTGATCCCCGTTGGAGCGACGCTTCATGGCTGGTCCCCTTCCTCAATGGCTTTGCGCAGTGTGGCGAGCGCACGGTGCTGGGCCACTCGAACCGCACCGGCCGTGCTTCCCACCACCTCGGCTGTCTCCTCGGCGGAAAGCCCCACAAACACCCTCAGGATGAGGATGTCGCGCGCCTTGTCACTCAATAAATCGAGCAAGGCCCTCACTCTGTTACTGCCGTCGCCGATCAGCGCAAGCTCCTCCGGCGTACCCCCGGAAAACTCGGTGTCGGGCACCTCCTCGGTCGGGCTGAGCCGGTCGCGCGCCATCGCCCTGTGCGCGTCCGCGACCTTGTTGAAGGCGATGCCGTAGACGAACGCCATGAACGGCTTTCCCTTGTCCACGTAGCGGTCCACCGACGTGGCCACCGCGAGGCAGATCTCCTGCGCCACGTCCTCCGCCGTCGGGGTGCGGCCTCCGCCGACGCGCGCGCGGGCGTAGCGCAGCACGGACGGGTGAATGAGGCGAACCACCTGCTGCAGGGCCCGCCGGTCTCCCGCGGCCGCGCGGGGAACGAGCTCGGAAAGAGCGTTGTCCAGGTCGCTCGTCGACATAGCTCTCCTTCCTCGCTTCACCAGTGCAGCCGGAACCACCCCGCGCGGGGCACAATCATCCAGCAAGTTTACGCCCCGGCCCCCGCCGCGCGCGCACTACCGGCGAAAAAAGGGGCTGGGTGCTGCGCGCGGGCACCTGCGACAGAAATTCACCCACCTTTAACCTTCGGCAAAAGTCCAGGTAGAACGACGCGAATTCACAGGTATTACGCACGTTCAAGCTAGGCGTTACCGCGCCGATACCGGACGTTAACCCTGGTTCGGAACGATGCCTTCTCGGTGCTCCTCGCCCCAGGCGCGGACCCCACCGCCCAAGTCACACCCCGTGAACGTAGTTACGTGAATAAGGAGCCTTCATTCATGTCTCAGCCTCATCAGCTTCCCGGACCCAACGCGGACTTCTGGGATTGGCAGCTCCACGGCGCGTGCCGCGGACAGGCATCTGAGGTTTTCTACCACCCGGACGGCGAGCGCGGCCGCGCCCGCGCCCAGCGCGAGAACCGCGCCAAGGCGATCTGCTACTCGTGCCCCGTCCTCACCCAGTGCCGCGACCACGCGCTGAAGGTGGCCGAGCCCTACGGGATCTGGGGCGGCATGAGCGAGTCCGAGCGCCAGGCGCTGCTGCGCGGCGGCTCCCGCGGCGGGATAAAGGTCGCGGCGGCCTCCTCCAGCTAGGCTCCGCCACACAGAACAAGGCCCTGGCCTCACGCTTGCGCGGGGCCAGGGCCTTGTCCGTGACCGGCTGGTGCCGGGCTGTGCCTAGCGGGCTGCCGCTAGTGAGCGTGGCCGTGGGCCTGCTCGTCCTCCTCGGCCGGCTTGGTCACCACGGACGCCTCGGTAGTGAGGATCATCCGGGCCACGGAGGCCGCGTTGACCACGGCGGAGTGGGTGACCTTGACGGGGTCGATGATGCCCTGCTCAAGGAGGTTGACGTACTCGAGCGTGGCGGCGTTGAAGCCCTCGCCGTTGCCCATCTCGGCGACCTTGGCCACGACGACGGCGCCGTCGAGGCCCGCGTTCTCGCCGATCCAGAACGCCGGCTTGGTCAGCGCCCGGGAGACGGAGAGCACGCCGGTCTTCTGCTCGCCCTCGAAGCCCTCAGCGAAGGCCTCGAGCTCCTTGGCGATCTGCACCAGGGCGGAGCCGCCGCCGGCGACGATGCCCTCCTGCACCGCGGCGCGCGCGGCGTTGATGGCGTCCTCGACGCGCAGCTTGCGCTCGTTGACCTCGGTCTCGGTGGCGGCGCCGACGCGCAGCACGGCGACACCGCCGGATAGCTTGGCCAGGCGCTCCTCCATCTTCTCCTTGTCCCAGGTGGAGTCCGTCGCCTCGATCTCGCGGCGGATCTGGGCGCGGCGCTCCTCGACAGCCTCAGCGGAGCCTGCGCCGTCGACGATGATGGTGTCGTCCTTGGTCACCGTCACGCGGCGGGCGGAACCGAGGTGCTCGAGGGTGGCGTCCTTGAGGTTGATGCCCACCTCGGGGTCGATCACGGTGGCCTGGGTGACCACGGCGAGGTCGTCCATGAACGCCTTGCGGCGCTCACCGAAGTACGGGGACTTCACCGCGACGACCTTGACCGTCTTGCGGATCGTGTTGACCACGAGGGTCTGCAGCGGCTCGCCGTCGACGTCCTCGGCGATGATGAGCAGCGGCACGGAGTCGTTGGCCACCTGCTCCAGCAGCGGCAGGAAGTCGGGCAGCGAGGAGATCTTGTTGCGCACGAGCAGCACGCGGGCTTCCTCGAGCACGGCCTGGCCGGCGTCGGGGTCCGTCATGAAGTACGGGGACAGGAAGCCCTTGTCGAAGGAGATGCCCTCGGTGATGTCCACGTAGGACTCCATCGACTGGGACTCCTCGACGGTGAGGACGCCGTCCTTGCCCACCTTGTCCATGGCGCCAGCGACCATCTCGCCGACCTCGGGGTCGCGGGAGGACACGGTGGCGACGTTGGCGATCTCCGCGGAGGAGGACACCGGGGTGGCCCGGTTCTTCAGCTCCTCGACGACCTTCTCGGCGGCGGCGCGGATGCCCTTGTTCAGCTCGATCGGGTTGGCGCCCGCCGCGACGTTGCGCAGACCCTCGGCGACGAGCGCCTGGGCGAGCAGGGTCGCGGTGGTGGTGCCGTCACCGGCGATGTCGTTGGTCTTGACGGCCACGGACTTCACCAGCTGCGCGCCGAGGTTCTCGAAGGGGTCCTCGAGATCAATGTCGCGGGCGATGGTGACGCCGTCGTTGGTGACGGTTGGGCCGCCCCACGCCTTGGAGAGCACGACGTTGCGGCCGCGGGGGCCGAGGGTGACCTTGACCGCGTCGGCGAGGATGTCCACGCCGCGCTGGATGCCCTCGCGGGCCTCCTGGTCAAATGCAATGAGTTTTGCCATTGGTGGCTAAGCCCCCTTAATTACTTTTCGACGACGGCCAGCAGGTCGCGGGCGGAGAGGAGGAGGTACTCCTCGCCGTTGTACTTCAGCTCAGTCCCGCCGTACTTGGAGAACACGACGGTGTCGCCCTCCTTGACGTCGATGGCGACGCGGTTGCCGTTGTCGTCCAGGCGGCCCGGGCCCACGGCGATGACGACGGCCTCCTGCGGCTTCTCGGCCGCGGAATCGGGGATGACCAGGCCGGAGGCGGTGGTGGTCTCGGCCTCGGCGATCTGGACGAGGACCTTGTCCTCGAGCGGCTTGATGTTGACGTTTGCCATGATCAACGACCTTTCGTGATGTGTTGAGCCTTCTAAGATTCAGCGGTTTTTCGTGGGCGCAGCCGTCGTCGCGGGTGAACAACTGTGCTCTAAACAACCTGTTAGCACTCTACCCCCTCGAGTGCTAGACAACAACACCCGGGACACCCCGGCGGGCCCGTCCCGGCCGGCCCTACTCGGACTGGTCGGCCTCCCCCGAAGCCTCCCCGTCGCGGTTCACCACCGCGTTGTGCCACAGCTCGTACTCCCCGGTCTCGTCGTCGCGGTAGTTCTCCAGCGCGCGGATGGCCTGCTCGAGGGCGTCGATGCTGCCCTCGCCGAGGTTTCCCCCCTCCCGCGCGGCGAAGATGACGGGCCCACGGATCGCGCGGGTCGGGTCGGCGAGGAAATCGGGGTTGGAGGTGTCGGCGGTGTTGCGCGCCATCGAGGCGATCGGGTTCGGCTCCTCGCCGGCGGCCGCTGCCCCGGCGTTGTAGAGCGCGCGGTAGCGCTCCCCCTCCTGCTCGAAGGCAGCCTCCGCCTCCTCCACCTCGGCCTCGACGCCGCCCGAGGCGAGGAGCTGGCGGGCCGCGGCGTCGTCGAAGATGATGCGCCGGTAGCTCAGGTCCGGCTGAACCAGGACGCCGAAGCGCCCCTGATCGGCGGTCGAGTCGGGGGTCGACCCGGGGGTCGCGTCGGCGGAGACGGAAGCGGTCGTGGCGTCGTGCTGCTCGTTGCTCATGGTGGGCGGCATCTTTCCGTGCGATGAATGGTTGCCCACTAACGCTATCCCGGATTCAGCGAGTTGGCAGCGCGAGTGTGTCATCCCGCTCACACGAGCGGGGTTTCCACCTCGAGGGAGGGGTCCGTCGCGACCGAGAGCTCCGAGGCGGGCGCCCCCTCGTGGATGAGCTGGGCGGCCAGGGCTGCGATCATGACCCCGTTGTCGGTGCACAGCGCGAACCGCGGCACGCGCAGCTCGATGCCCTTGTCGGCGCAGCGCTGCGCGGCCAGCTCCCGCAGCCGCGAGTTGGCGGCCACCCCGCCGCCGAGCAGCAGGGTGCGCGCGCCGGTGTCCTCGCAGGCGAGGACGGCCTTGGCGGTGAGCACGTCGCACACCGCCTCCTGGAACGAGGCGCAGACGTCCTCGACGGAGATGACGCGGCCCTCGCGCTCGGCGGCCTCGACGTAGCGCGCCACCGCGGTCTTGAGCCCCGAGAAGGAAAAGTCGTAGCGGTGCTCGCCGCGCATGTCCTCCGCCTTGCTCAGCCCCCGGGGGAAGGCGATCGCCGCGCGGTCGCCGCGGGCGGCAAGCTTGTCGACGACCGGCCCGCCGGGATACCCCAGACCGAGCAGACGGGAGACCTTGTCGTAGGCCTCCCCGGCCGCGTCGTCGAGCGTCGAGCCGAGCTCGCGCATCGGCCGGCCCACCGCCTCGACCTCGAGCAGCTGCGTGTGCCCGCCCGAGACGAGCAGGGCCACGGAGTGCGGGAGCTCCTCCGCCCCGTCGAGGTTGGCCACCGCGACGTGGCCGCCGAGGTGGTTGACCCCGTAGAACGGCACGCCCCAGGCGGCCGCGTAGGCCTTCGCGGCCGAGGCGCCGACCAGCAGCGCCCCGGCCAGGCCGGGCCCGACCGTGGCGGCGACGGCGTCGGGCTTGTCCACGCCCGCCTGCTCCAGCGCGGCCGCGATGACCTGGGGCATCGCCTCCAGGTGGGCGCGCGAGGCGATCTCGGGCACGACGCCGCCGAAGCGGGCGTGCTCCTGCATGGAGGAGGCGACGGAGTCGGCGAGGACCTCCATCCCGTCGTCGTCGTCAAGCCTGATCACGCCCACGCCCGTCTCGTCACAGGAGGATTCGATGCCGAGGATGATCATTTACGTCTCCCTTTCGCTTCGGCGGTGGCGCATCATCGAGTACGCGTCCGCGCCAGAGGGCTGGTAGTAGTTCTTGCGCACCGCGAGCTCGAAGAACCCGTAGCTCTTGTACATCCCGACCGCCGGGGCGTTGTCGGTGCGCACCTCCAGGAACATCGGGCCGTCGAGCATGTCCGCGGCGTGGACGAGCTGGTCCATGAGGGCGCGGCCGATGCCCCGCCCCTGGAAGGCGGGGTCGACGCCGATGGTGTGGACCTCGAACTCGGGGTCGTCGCGGGGGCCGAGCATCGCCAGGCCGGCGTAGCCGACCAACGTCTCCTCCCCGTCGGGACCGTCCCCCTCGAAGGCGCCCACGTAGAAGGTGTAGGGCTGGGCGAACTCCGCGACGAACACGTCGCGCGACCACGGGTTGTCACCGGCGAACAGCTCCTGCTCGATCTCGGCGACGCGGGTGGCGTCGGAGAGCGTGAGCTCGCGCATCCTCATCATCTCACCCATCCTCAGCGCTTCTCCGACAATCCGTCGAGGTCGACCTCCGGGATCGCGGCCGACCTCGGCTTCGCCGCCGGGGCCACCGCGTCCGGGCGGCGCAGGTAGTGGGGCACGAGCGGCGCGGGCGGCGCACCCAGATCGGCGGCCGCGACCAGGCCGGCCGCCCGGGGGGCGACGTAGGTGACCTCCCGGGCCCGAACCTCCAGCGCGGGGGCGAGGGACTCCGGCACGCTCACCACGTCCACCCCGCCGGCGGCGGGCACCGCGGACGGCGCGCACACGCCGGGCCCGTCGACGCGGGCGCCGTGCTCGTAGCGCGCCCAGTACACCTCGCGCCGGCGCGCGTCGGTGACGACGAGGCAGGAGGGGGCGTCGAGAAGCGCTGCGGCCGCGTCGTGCGTGACCACCCCGTGGACGGGCACCCCGAGGGCCTGGCCGAGGGCGGAGGCCGTAGCCATACCGACCCGCAGCCCGGTGAAGGGACCGGGGCCGCAGCCGACGACAATCGCCTCGACGTCCGGGAAGCCCAGGCCCGCCTCGGCGAGCAGACGTGTCACCGCGGGGACCAGCTCCTCGTTGTGCGCGCGCGTGCGCGTGACCGCCTCGGCCAGCGTGCGCCCGTCGGAGGAATCGACTACGCCCGCGATCAGGTCCGAGGTGGCCGTGTCGAGGGCGAGAACGATCACTGGGCGTTCGCCCCCAGGGTCCAGGTGCCGTCGCTGATGTAGAACGGCAGCGGCGCGTTGAGCGGGTAGGGCTGATCCATCGGAATCGTGCAGATGTCCACCGCGTTCAGGTCAACCTTGTCCAGGACGACGTCCGAGCCGTCGGCGGGCAGGAGCACGACGTAGCCGTACTTGCCGCCGAGGTCGACCTCGTTGGCGTCGATGCCCAGCTGGGCGATCTTGTCCTCGGCGAGCCCCTGCGGCTCGTTCGGGCACAGGGAGATGTAGCCGGCGTAGGTGGCGGCATCGTAGATCCGGGAGGGGTCCACGAGCTGGCCGACCACCGCGTCGCCCGACGCGGGCTCGCTGCTCAGCAGGCTCTGCTGCAGGGTGCCCGCGTGCCCCGACTGGACGCCGCTTTCCGCGCGCGTCTTCGGGATGAAGATCAGCGCGGCGAGGACGAGCAGCCAGGCCACCACTGCGAGGACGATCCAGCTGCGGTGCTTCTTGTTCAGCTTCAACATGGTAGACAAGCCTACCGGCCCACCAGCTCCCACGAAATGATGCGGGCCTCGGAGTCCGGGTCCGCCTCCGTAAGCGTCGTACGGTCGAGGGTGACCAGGAGGTAGGTTCCGGCGATCTGCTCGACGAGCCCGCCTCCCCACTCGGCCACCACGACCGCGTCGATCAGCTCGGTGTCCAGGTCGAGCGCGTCGAGCTCGCCGAGCGGATCGCCCGAGGAGCCCTCCCCCATCATCCGGTAGGCGTCCACGTGCACCAGCGCCGGGCCGCCCACGGCCGAGCGGTGCTCCCGGGCGATGACGAAGGTCGGGCTGGTCACCCGCCCCGACACCCCCAGGCCGGCGGCGATGCCCTGGGTGAGGGTCGTCTTCCCCGCCCCCAGCGGCCCGTCCAGGATGACAACGTCCCCCGCCTCGAGGGCCGCGCCCAGCTCCCGCCCCAGCTGGTTCGTCTCGGCGGCGGTTGCGCAGACTCTGCGACCGGCGGGCTCGAATCCGCCTCTCACTTCTCCCCCTCCCCGTCGGCGCCGGCGCCGGCTGCACTGTCGCCACTGTCGCCACCGCCGCCGACGTACTCGCGGGCGGTGCGCCCAGCCGGCGAGCACACCACCTCGTAGTTGATCGTGCCCACCCGGGCCGCCAGCTCCGTGGCGCCGGGCCCGCCGGCGCCGAAGATGACCGCCTCGTCGCCCGGCGCGACCCCGCGCGGGTTCTCCCCCAGCCACACGATGAACTGGTCCATGCACACCCTGCCCACCTGGGGGTAGCGCGCCCCCGCGATCCCCACCTCGAAGCGCTCCTGCCAGGCCCGGGGCAGGCCGTCGGCGTAGCCCGCCGAGATCACCGCCGTGTACCCGTCGGCCGGGGCCTGCCACGTCAGGCCGTAGCTCACGCCCTCGCCCGCCGCGACGCGGCGCACCGCCAGCACGGTGGCCACCCAGGACATCGCGGGGCGCAGACCGTTGTCGGCGCCCTCGACCGGCTCGAGGCCGTACAGGGCGACGCCGACGCGCACCTGCTCGAAGCGCAGGTCGGGGCGCGTCAGCGTTGCCGGGGAGTTGGACAGGTGGTTCGTCTCCACCGCCAGGCCGTGGCCGCGCGCGCACTCGATGGCGCGGCGGAAGGTCGCCGCCTGCACGTCGTTGTAGTCTTGCCCCGGCTCGTCCGCGCGGGCCAGGTGGCTCATCACCCCGACCACGTCGAGACCCGCCCGCCGGGCGAAGGAGAACGCCTCGTCCCAGTCCTCCTCGTCGATGCCGGCGCGGTTCATCCCCGTGTCCACCTTGAGGTGCACCCGGGGGGCCGCGGGGGCGTCGGCAAGCGCGCGCAGGTGCGCGATGTTCGGGGCGGCGACCTCGATGCCCTCGGGGATGTCCTGGCCCGGCGCCCACAGCCACGCGAGCACCGGCAGGTCCGTCAGCGCGCGCACCGTTCGGGCTTCCTCGAAGGTGGCCACCGCAAAGGCGTCCGCGCCCGCGCGCTCCATGACCGGCACCACCCGCTCGACGCCGTGGTTGTAGGCGTCGGCCTTGACCACGCACATCAGACGCGCCCCACCGACCAGGTCCTTCATGGTGCGGGTGTTGTGGGCGATCGCGTCCAGGTCGATGCGGGTGGCAAGCAGGTTCATGCCCACAACTTTAGACCCGGGCGGCGGACTCGACGCCGCAGGCTACAGCAGGTGGAGCGTGCCCAGCAGGATGAGCAGGACCGCCACCGCCCACGTCGCGGCCATGGTCACGGGCCGGGGGTTGGCGCGGGCGCGCTCGAAGGCGTGCCCGGCGAGGCTGTCGGGCCGGGCGCGCACCCACGCCACGAGCAGCGCGGTGAGCGTCGGCAGGCTGAGCGCCACCGTGGCGTAGAGGACGAGCGAGGTGTAGCGCACGACCGGCCCGATCCCCGCGGCGGAGAGCACCGCGAGGCCGCCGTAGAAGGGCACGGACGTGGCGGACTGCACCACGCCGAGGACGAAGCCGGTGAGCACGGTCAGCGGGTTCGGGCTGCGCAGCGGGCCCATGATCCTCTCGACGAGCCCGGAGTTGTCTCCCCCGCGCAGCGCGAGCAGCCCCGTAATGACGCCGACGGCCACGAGCAGGATGCCGAAGATCGGCCCCTCGACGAAGTGCTGCACCACCGGCCCCAGGCCGTCGAAAATGACGAGCATGAGCAGCGCCAGGCTGGCCACCCCCAGCCAGTCCCCCGCGATGAGCAGCGCGGTGATCGGAGCATAGTTGCTTCTCGACGCCACCCCGGCGCGCGGGGCGACGATGCCCACCGCCACGATCACCCCGATGAGCAGGAGGTTGATCGAGTCGACGAAGGCGAACGTGAGGGCGGTGAGCACTGGGCTGCTACTCGACCGTGACCGACTTGGCCAGGTTGCGCGGCTTGTCGATGTCCTCGTTGCCGTTCTCGCGGGCGATGTCCGCGGAGAGGAACTGCAGCGGGACGGTGGCGAGCAGCGGCTGCATGATCGTCGGCGACTGCGGGATGCGCACCAGCCAGTTGGCGTAGGGCTCCACCGCGGTGTCGCCCTCCTCCGCGATGACGATGGTCTTCGCACCGCGGGCGCGGATCTCCTGGATGTTGGAGACGATCTTCGAGTGCAGCTGGGACACCCCGCGCGGGCTCGGGACGATGACCACGACGGGCAGGTCGTCCTCGATGAGCGCAATCGGGCCGTGCTTGAGCTCGCCGGCCGGGAAGCCCTCGGCGTGGATGTAGGCCAGCTCCTTGAGCTTGAGCGCGCCCTCCAGGGCGATCGGGAAACCCACGCCGCGGCCGAGGAAGAGCATGGTCTTCACCGCGCCGAGGGTTGCGGAGATGTGGTCGACCTGCTCCTTGACGCCGAGGACCTCCTCCACCTTCGCCGGGATGGCCTCGAGCTCCTCCCAGATCTGGCGGATCTCGTCCGGGTACTTGGTGCCCTTCGCCTGCGCGAGCGCCAGTCCGACGATGTAGTTGGCCGCCACCTGCGCCAAAAACGCCTTGGTGGAGGCGACGCCGATCTCGGGGCCAGCGTGGGTGTAGAGCACAGCGTCGGACTCGCGCGGGATCTGCGAGCCGTTCGTGTTGCACACCGCCAGAACCTTCGCGCCCTGCGTCTTCGCGTGGCGCACCGCCTCCAGGGTGTCCGCGGTCTCGCCGGACTGCGAGATAGCCAGGACCAGGGTCCGCTCGTCCAGGATCGGGTCGCGGTAACGGAACTCCGAGGCCACCTCGATCTGCACCGGGATGCGCACCCAGTGCTCGATGGCGTACTTCGCCGCCAGGCCAGAGTGGTAGGCGGAGCCGCAGGCCACGACGAAGACCTGGTCGAAAGACTTCAGCTCGTCGTTGGTGAGGTTGCTCTCGTCCAGGGTGACGCGCTCGCCGTCCCAGTGCCCGGCAAGCGTGTCGCGCACGGCGGCCGGCTGCTCGAAAATCTCCTTCATCATGAAGGAGTCGAAACCGCCCTTCTCCGCCGCCTCGAGGTCCCAGTCGATGGTGAAGGGCTTGCCCTCGCCCGCGGAGCCGTCGAAGTTGAGGATCTCGTAGTTGTCCTTGTCGATGATCACGACCGAGTCCTGGCCCAGCTCGACCGCGTTCTTCGTGTGCTCGATGAAAGCTGCGACGTCCGAGCCGAGGAACATCTCACCCTCGCCGACGCCCACCATGAGCGGGGTCGAGCGGCGCGCGGCGATGATCTGGTCGGGGTGGTCAGCGTGGAGGAAGAGAAGGGTGAACGCACCCTCCAAGCGGTTGAGTACCATCAGGGCAGAGGCGCGGAAGTCCCCCGCAGTCTCACCGGAGTTGTACGCCAGGGCGAGCAGGTGGGCGGCGGTCTCCGAATCGGTCTCGGAGGCGAAGGTGATGCCCTCCTTCTCCACCTCGGCGCGCAGCGGCCCGAAGTTCTCGATGATGCCGTTGTGGACGATCGCAACCTTGCCGTCGAAGGAGACGTGGGGGTGCGCGTTCTCGTCGGTCGGACGGCCGTGCGTGGCCCACCGGGTATGGCCGATGGCAGTCGTGCCCGCCAGGTTCTCCCGCCCGACCTCGTCGATCTTGTCGTCCAGGTTCGCGAGCTTGCCGGCCCGCTTCACCACCTCAAAACCGGTGTCACCGGCCACGGCGATGCCCGCGGAATCGTACCCGCGGTACTCCATCCGACGCAGCGCCTCCAGCGCGATATCCAGCGACGCGCGCTGTCCTACATATCCCACGATCCCACACATAGCGACCACATTAATCTACCGCGCCGTCCAACCCGCAACCCCCCGTTGGCGCAGCGTGTTGCCCGCGCCCCCTCAGCCGTGCCGCGCGACAGCGCCCGTCGCGCCCCCGGTTTCAAGTATTCTGTGTAGCGTGTCTGCGAATCTGAAGAAACTGTCCGATCTCTCCCATCGTGGCCCGCACCGGGTCCTCGAGGGCGACCTGGGCTACACCGGCCTGCCCGGCAAGGTGTACACCCCGGAGGAAGGCTCCAACCTGCCCGCCGTGGCGTTCGGCCACGACTGGATGCGCCACGTCTCGGACTACCACGAGACCTTCCGCCACCTGGCCAGCTGGGGCATCGTGGTTGCCTCCCCCGACACGGAGACCGGTTTCAACCCCGACCACGCCGGCTTCGCCGCCGACCTGGAAACAACCCTGCAGATCCTCGCCGGGGTGCGCCTCGGCAACGGGAACGCGACGGTCTCGCCCGGGAAGCTGGGGATCGCCGGCCACGGCATGGGTGGCGGGGCCGCCCTGCTCGCCGCCGTGAACAACGAGAAGCTGGCGGCCGTCGCGGCGGTGTACCCGGCTGCTACCGCGCCGTCGGCCGTGGAGGCCGCGCGCAACCTCTTCCTCCCCGGAATGGTCATCGGCGCCGACGAGGACGCGGACGCCATGTTCGACCCGGGCAACCCCGCCGCGATCGCCTTCAACTGGGCTGGCGAGGTTGTTTACCGCGTGGTGAAGAAGGGCAACCAGCGCAGCTTCGCGGAGGATGGACTGCCCAAGCGCCTCATCGGGCTCGGTTCGCCGCAGCGCAAGGTCCAGACCACCGTGCGCGCCCTTCTGACCGGATACTTCCTCCACCAGCTCGCGGGAGAGAAAAAGTACTCCGATTTTTCCGCCCCCGACGCCACCGGCAAGTCCGTTACGTCCGTCACCGGCGAGGAACTGGCCCAGCGCGCCGGGTTGGCCACGGGCGGCAACCCGCTGAGCCCCCGCTAGGTTTCTCCGCCAGGTTTTCCGCGCCGGGCCCTAGTCCGAATCGACCTGGTCGTCCCTTCGCAGCACCCCCTGGACCCTGCCGCCCCGTCGCGGCGGGCGGTACACGCCTTTGGGCAGGTTCGTCACGGGCTTCCGCAGGCCCAGCTCTCGAACCATTTGCTGCTGCCGCCCGGCCTGCTCCATCTTCCGGTGAGCTTCGTTGATCGCTGCTTCGAAGTCCATCATCCGCTTTGCCGTGCGCAGCTTGTACTGCTCCGCAAATTCCAGGAAGTCCATTACCATTCACTCGTTTTCTTGATCCGTGCGGCCTCGTCCGGTTCGGCGGCGGGGGCGCTGTCGTGGGTTTCGGGTGCGTCGGGCAGGCCCGGTCCGTCGCCGCCACCGGCCGGAGGCTCAGCCGGGGACGGTGTGTCAGCCGGTGGAGCCGGCCCCGCGGCGGGCTGGGTTCCCGCCGCGGCCAGCTTTTCCGGCGGCGCCGGGGGCTCCTCCACCTGCGCCAGCTCCGGAGGCGGCGGGATGGTCCCCTCTGCTGTGGGCGGGCCGGCAGCGGGCGCCGGCTCCTGGGCGGGTTCCGCGGGAGGAGCGGGCTGCTCGGGGGCGGGCGCCTCGTCCCCGGAGCCGCAGGTGCAGCACGGGCCGCACGCGTGCGCCGCCTCGTGGGCGGCCTCTACCACCGTGCACTCCGCTGCGCTCGCGCTGTCGGCGAGCGTGGCCGCCACCGCCTGAGCTACCTGCGTCACCTGGGCCGCCGAAGCCTGTGCCGCTCCGGCCAGCGCTGCGGCGTCGACGTTGAGATTCAGGTGCGCCGAAACGTTGGCCGTGACGGAGGCGTTGATGCCCACCGGTCCGGGTTGGCTGAGCGTGAGGGCGCCCCCGACCGGTGGCAGGGCCGAGCTGGCCACGGTAGCGACGCTGCCGGCGTCGCCCACCGGGCTCACCGGGCCGCGCGGCGGCGCGGGGCTCGCGGCTGCGGGCGCTGGCGGGGCCACAGGAGGTGCCGGGGCCGCCGGGGGCTGGGATTCCACTGGGTACGGGGACGCCGGCGGCGGACCCTCCGGTGCAGGAGGACAGTCGAACTGCGGGGGTGGCAGCGGCTGGTGCTCCTCCGCCGCCCGGCAGCGCGCCTCGCACTCGGCCAGGCACTTGTCGATGCTCTCGTTGCGGTCGCGCACGGTGCCCAGCACCCCGTTCAACCCGTCGACCGCCAGGGGCAGCACCGCCGAGATGATCGCCGTCGCCGGGGTCGACTTGCAGAAGAAAAGCACCAGCGAGACCAGATCGAGCATCGAACCCGCAGCCGTGTCCGAGGTCTCGGTGGTCACCTCGATCGCCTGGCAGCACTCGTCGACCGCGCGGCACAGCTCCTCGACGTTGTCGCCCTGTCTACTCTCGCCTTCCTGGCGGGCGCGCTCGTCCGGGCCAATGCCGACGCTTTCGAACCACTCCGCTCCGCTGGAGAGCGCGTCGCCGATGGCACCCGCGATGCCGTCCGCGAAGACGCGCTCGAACACCCCCTTGATCAGCTTGTCGAACCCTCCACCCCGGGTGAGGTTCCGCGCGCCCGCCCTCACGAGGTCGAGGTCCATGCCCTCGGTCTTTCGCTCCTCCTCCGTGATGCGTCCCACCAGGTCGTGGATCTGGGCGACGACGGCGGGGTTCGCCAGCGGGATGGCGCTCGCGTCCGCCGCGACCTGGGCCGCTTTCTCGAGTACCGCGCTCACAGCCGGTCCACCGCCTCGAGGTCGCCGGCGTTGAGGGAGTCGCGCTGCTCGATGGCGTCGACAAGCGCGATGATCTGCTCCCACGCCGTGACCCGGTTCTCGAGGAACCTGATCGTGAGATTCTGGACGCCCACCATGGCGTCGGAAAGCGCTCCCGCTCCGGCGGCGAATCCCACCCCGGCGGCGCCAGCGGGAAACTCCGGAAGGTTGCCCCTCAGGTCCGCAATGAGCTGGCGATGTTCTTCGATGGCCGCGCTGACCTGCGAGCGGACCGCTGCTGGATCGACGTTCAAAGGAACGCTCATTCTTCCCCCATTCCCCCTGTGCCAGCGGGCCGGATGTCCGGCCCGCCAGCAGGGCTCAAAACCATTGCGCCCTACTTAGACTGCAACCGCAGTCCCCCGGTTCCCCCGCCGCCCCGGAAAAATTCCGGCGGGGTGTTCCACCCCCGGAACCTACACGGCCGCAACGACCGCCGCCAGCCGGCCGGCCACCTTCCGCGCCACCTCGGAATCCGAGGCCTCGACCATGACGCGGAACAGCTCCTCCGTGCCGGAGGGGCGCAGCAGCACGCGGCCGGTGTCGCCGAGCTCGGATTCGGCGGTGGCGATGGCGGTGCGCACGTTCTCGTCCTCCAGGATCAGCGTCTTGTTGGACACCGGGACGTTGATGAGTACCTGGGGCAGGACGGTCATGACGTCGGCAAGCTGCTTCAGGCTCTTGCCCGTCTCCGCCATGCGCGCCATGAGCATGAGGCCCGAGAGGGTGCCGTCGCCGGTGGTCGCGTGCGCCGGCACGACGATGTGGCCGGACTGCTCGCCGCCGAGCGAGTAATCCCCGCGGCCGAGCTCCTCGAGGACGTAGCGGTCCCCCACCTTCGTCTCCTTGATCGTGATGCCCTCGCGTCGCATCGCGATCTTTAGGCCCAGGTTGCTCATCACGGTGGCGACCAGGGTGTTCTCGTGCAGGCTCGACTTCTCCTTCATCCCCGTCGCGAGGATCGCCATGATCTGGTCGCCGTCGACGATGTTGCCCTCCGCGTCCACAGCCAGGCAGCGGTCCGCGTCGCCGTCGTGGGCGAGCCCGATGTCGGCGCCGTGCTCCACCACGGCCGCCTGGATCTTGTCCATGTGGGTCGAGCCGGAGCCGTCGTTGATGTTGAAAGCGTTGGGCTGGTTGAAGATCGGCACCACCTCCGCGCCCGCCGCGGCGTAGGCCTTGGGGGCGACGACCGAGGCAGCGCCGTTCGCGCAGTCCACGACCACTTTAATCCCCGTCAGGTCGACGTTGATCGCGTCCTTCAGGTGCGCGAGGTAGCGTTCCTGGGCATCCAGAGATTCCTCGATCACGCGGCCGATGCCGGTGCCCGTCGGCCCCGTCTCGTCCAGGCCCTCCATCGCAGCCTCGATCCGGTCCTCCACATCGTCGGGAAGCTTCCTGCCGCCCGCGGAGAAGAACTTGATGCCGTTGTCCGGCATCGGGTTATGCGAGGCGGAGATCATCACCCCAATGTCGGCGCCGTAGTCGTCGGTGAGAAACGCCAGGCCCGGGGTCGGAATCACGCCGACGCGGAGCACGTCGACGCCTTTCGACGCCATCCCGGCCGCCATGGCCGCGGCCAGCATCTCCCCCGAGACGCGGGGGTCCCGGCCGATAATCGCGGTGGGTCGGCGCTTGCCCGTACCAGTCTTCTCCGTGAGCACCATCGCCGCCGCCGCACCCAGCTTCAGGGCGAGCGGGGCGGTGAGCACCTGGTTCGCGAGGCCGCGGACACCATCGGTTCCAAACAATCGAGTCATGGGCCCAATTATGCCCCACCGGGCGGACCTCCCCGACTGGGAGGACGGCCCGAAACGGCGAAAACCGCCCCACTGGGATCCAGCGGAGCGGCTGCGCGCGGCAGGAAAAGCGATTAACGCTTGGAGTACTGCGGTGCGCGGCGGGCCTTGTGCAGACCGGCCTTCTTGCGCTCGACGGCGCGGGCGTCACGGGTGAGCAGGCCGGCCTTCTTCAGGGTCGGGCGCTCAGCCGGGTTGTAGACGTTCAGCGCACGCGCGATGGCGAGACGAAGGGCACCGGCCTGGCCGGTCGGGCCGCCACCGTTGATGGTGGCCTTGATGTTGAACTGGCCCTCGCGCTCGAGCAGGGTCAGCGGGGTGAGGATGTCCTGCTGGTGCAGCTTGTTCGGGAAGTAGTCCTCGAACTCGCGGCCGTTGACCACGATCTTGCCCTCGCCCTCGGTGACGGTGACGCGGGCGATGGCGCGCTTGCGGCGGCCGACGGTCTGGATCGGGCCCTCGTGCAGGGACACGGGCTCGACGGCCTGCTCGTCCTCGGCGTCGACGGCCGGTGCGACGGCGTCACCAATGGTGTAGTTGAACTCCTCGGTAGCGGCGGTGGCTGCCTCGATGTCGGTGGCAGCGCCGAGGGTCTCTTCTGCGTAGTTGTTCGGTTCGGTCATTACTGAGCCACCTGCTTGAACTCGAAGGTTTCCGGCTTCTGAGCGGCGTAGGGGTGCTCGGAGCCGACGAAGACGTGAAGCTTCTTGATGGACTGGCGGGAGAGGCGGTTGTGCGGCATCATGCCGCGCACTGCCTCCTCGATAACGCGATCCGGACGCTCATCAAGCGCACGACCCAGGGTCATGGACTTCAGACCACCCGGGTAGCCGGAGTGGCGGTAGCGCATCTCGCGGTCGCGCTTGTTGGAGGAGATGTGGACCTTGTCGGCGTTGATCACGATGACGTGGTCGCCGGTGTCGACGTTCGGTGCGAACTGCGGCTTGTGCTTGCCACGCAGGATATCCGCTGCGGTGGAAGCAAGCTTGCCCAGCACCACGTCGGTGGCGTCGATGACGTACCACTTGCGGGTGATGTCACCGCTCTTCGGGTGGTAAGTAGACATGCATGACTCCTTAAAGTCTGTCTAGTGAGCTGCCGGCCAGACGATCGCGTGTCCGCCGCACCCGACGGCGGCCGGTGGAGACCCGACGGGTGGCGCGCCCGGGGGCGCTGAAACACACAGGTGTCAAAGGTTACTCCGCGCGGGCGGCGATCTCCAAAACGCGTGAGCGCCCCCGGTGCAGTGCCCGGGTGCCGCATCACGCGGCCCCCGTCCCCCCGCACTGCAGCGGCGGCGTTCAGGATGTCCCCCGACATCGTTTCTTCAGTGTGGTCTCGTTGTGGTGCCGGATGCCCCTGCTCCCCCAAGCAGGGCGCTGCGGCGCGGTTCGGCGTGGCGGCGTCCACCCCCGTGATCAGCCCGCCGGCCGCACCGTGGCGTTGTACCGGCTGGTCTCAGCCCCAGCTCGCCGCTGCGGCGGCGTTGACGGCCTGCATGCGGCTGTTGCCCTCCTCCACGGTGGAGGCGATGGTCTTGAGGATGGTGTTGAGCTCCTCGGCCGCCTGGTCCCACTTCTGCTGGTGGGCGGCGTACGCCTCGGCGGCGTCGCCTTCCCAGGTGGAGACCATGGGCTGGAGCATGGCCTCCAGGTCGGCGAGCTGGCCCGCGATCTTGGCCGCGGAGGCGTCCATGTCCTGGGCCGCGCCGGAGAGCTGGCCGAAACCGTACTTGATTTCCATGTTCGTTCCTTTCTAGTCGTGTCTTTGGTGGAGAGCCCGGGTTAGAGCGCCAGGCCGGCGGAGATGGAGCGGAAGTCGTCGGTGTTGGAGGCGTCGACGCCCTCGAAGTTGGTGGCGTTGTCACGGATGTTGACAGCGATGGCGCCCAGGGCCTCGCCGAGGCGCCGCTGCGCGTCGTCGTAACGCACCATGAGGTCGTCGAAGCTGCGCTGCGCCTCGCCGCTCCAGAAGGAGCGGGTGGACTCGGCGACCTGCTGGACGCGGTCGATCTCGATGTTGACGTTGCTGTTCGTTTCGTCGACGCGCTCTGCGGCCGAGCGCATCACGTCGGCTTCTGTCTTGAACTGTCCCATGGGACGTCCCCCCTTGTTCGTTGTGTTTGTGCTGTTGAGGCGGCGGTTTCCGAGAGGCCGCGGCGGCGCGGTCCATCCGCCCAGCCAACCTCGCACCCGTCTTAGACTGCGAAACTTGCGCGGCGGTTCCCTCGCGGCGCACATTTCTTTTTCGCACGCGCCCGGGCTGCGTCACAGCTACGTCACGGAGTCCACCGCCTCCGGGTCGTAGTCGGCGGAGTCCATCGCCATGCGGCAGGTCGCCTGCTGCACGGTCGTCGGCGCAGAGCGCGTGTGACAGCCGACGAAGAGCTGGTGGCCCGCGTCCGCCCACGTGCGCCAGAGCGCTTCTGAGCCGTCGGGGGCGGTCTCCAGGTAGGTGATCGCTGCCCCGTCGTTGCTGACGAGCTCCACCTCCGGATCCGCCTCGATGTCGCGCAGCACCTGCGCCGCCATCTCCTCGGCGGGAAGTTCGTAGAGGTTGTCAACGGCGAGCTGCAAGCGGAAATTCGGGTCGGCGCCGGTCGCCCGCCACATCTGCCCGTCGGGCTCGACGCGGAAACCCGGCGGCAGCTCGACGCTGAGCCCCTGCCTCACAACAACGACGGAGGGAGCCCGCACGCTTGACGACGCCACCGGCGGCGCTACCGCCGAACCCGGCGCGCTCCCGGCGACGTCTGCGGGGGCCTGCGGCGCGGCCGCATCCTCCCCGCCCGGCGCGACGGTTGCCCAGATCGCTCCCGCGACCACTGCGGTGACGGCAACCACCCCCGCCCCCAGCACCCACGCTCCGTTGCCGTCGATCCACCGGCCGACGCCCTCGAGGACAGAGGGAGGAGCGCTCGGCCGGGTGATGACCACCGTCTCCTCCTCCGCCCGGAGCGGTGGCACCACGGGGTGGCGCTGCGCGGGCCGCTCGGCGGTGAGAACGACGTCGTAGCCCGCCAGCGCCCGGTCGAGCTTCTCCACGTCCTCCTCGGCTCCGATGATGTGCACCCCGGCGCCACCGGGGTTGGGGCCGAGCAGGTTGCGCACGTAGCTCGCCACCTCGGCCGGGGAGGGGCGATCGTAGCGGTGGACGTTGGTCAACCCCTCGAAGATGGCACCGGCCTCGGTCAGCGTGATGGTGACCAGCGGGTCCGCTCCCGCCGCAGGCGCGTTCACAGGCGCCCTCCTTCCTCGTAGGGGGCCGCCACCTGGACGGTGCCGACCACATCGCTTCCCCGCACGAGCGTCGCCCGCCCGGGGCGGTGCGGGCCGGGTTTGATCCCGAAGACGGTGCCCTCGTCGCGGTTTCCGTCGAAGAGCAGCACCTCCGGCGACAGGTCCCTGAAAGCGCCGAGGAACCCGCCGAACAGCGCGCGGGCCACGCCGCCGAACTTTCGGGCCACGACCAAGTGCAGTCCGACGTCGCGGGAGTGCGGCAACAGTGGCACGAGCGGGCGCAACGCGTCCTCGTCGAGAAGGTCGAGGTCGTCGATGACAACCCAGATGTCGGGGCCCTCCCACCACGAGCGGCTGGCGAGCTGCTCCGGCGTGACCTCCGCCCCGGGCAGGCGGCCGGACAATGTCACGGCCGCTGCGGCGAGCGCGTCGCGCGCCGCGGACGTCGACGCAGCGTAGGCGGCCACCATGTGTTCCGGGGCACGGCCCAGATGGGTGCGGCGCGGGTCCACAACCACCAGGCGGGCCTGCTCGCGCGGGGCCCGGCAGACGGCACCGATCGCGGTGGCGAGCAGCGTCGACTTGCCGCAGCCGCCCGTTCCCACCGCGAGCAGGTGCCCCGAGGCGCACGTCAGCGGCTCGAGTCCCGGGCCGCCGACGCCGAAGGGGAGGGCGCCCGGGTGGGCGTCGTAAAGCGTGCGGGCGGCGACGTGGCCGGGCAGAACCTTCAGCTGGGGCACGGGGTCCTGGTCCGCGGCGCGGGCGGCGACGTGGGCGATGTCCTGGTGGTGCGTCGCCGCGACGAGCATCGGGACCGCCTCCGGCGTCAGACCCCGGCCGGGCCGCGCCGGCAGGCTGGCCTGTGCCTTGCGGTCGAGCAGGGAATCGTGGGGCTCGGCGAGGCGCAGCTCGACTCTCGTACCGAAGAGGTCGCGCACGGCGGCGCGCATGGCGCTCCAGCGCTGCGACGTCGCGACGAGGTGGACTCCCGCCGCCGGACCGTCGGCGGCGATGCGGGTCAAAGGCTCGCGCAGGTCCGCCAGCGGGGAATCCGTCGCGGTCACCGCGTGCCACCCGTCGACGACGAGGACCGCGTGGCGCCCGGCGAGCTGCGCCGGGTTGTCCACGAATCCCCCGACCTCGTCCACGATGCGGCGCACCCTCTCCTCGTCCTCGCGCCCCGCCACCCCCGCCACGTGCGGCAGGCGGGCGAGGGCGGCGTGGTCGCCCGCGCCGGCGTCGATGACGTAGAAGGCGAGCTGGTCGGTCGTGTGGGTCGCCGCGAGCGAGGCCACGAGGGTGCGCACGGCCATCGATTTGCCCGTCTGCGGCCCGCCGACCACCGCGACGTGCCCGCCCGCCGAGGTCAGGTCCAGGACGAAGGCCCCCTGCCGCTGCCTGTAGGGCTCGTCGGTCACCCCCACCACGGCGCGCAGGAAACCGGACTCCTCGCACACCGCCGCGAGCTCAACCGCGTCCGGCAGGGGAGGCAGCCACACCGTGTGCGCGGACTGCCCCCGCTCCTGCGCCGTGCGGGCCGCCGCATCCACGACGGCGGAAAGAAGCGTCGCGGAGTCGTCCACGACCTCCTCCGTGTCCGGCCCCGCCCCCTCAGCCTCGTCCCACCCGTGGAAGGCCCTCACGCGGGCGGTCTCAGACGGGGCCCGCTTCTCGACGCGCCTGACCAGCGGCCCGGAGACGTATGCGGCCCGGAACCGCGTCAGCTCCCCGGGACCCGCTTTCAGGTATCCTGAGCCCGGCTCGGAGGGCAGCTCGTGCGCGTCAGGCACCCCGAGGACCTGGCGCGACTCGGCGGCGGAGAACGTCTTCAATCCGATCCTGTAGGACAGGTGCGCGTCAAGCCCGCGCAGCCGCCCCTCCTCGAGGCGCTGCGAGGCCAGCAGCAGGTGCACCCCGAGGGAGCGGCCCAACCGGCCCACCGCGACGAACAGGTCGGCGAAGTGCGGGTGCTGGCTGAGCAGCTCCGAGAATTCGTCGACCACGATGAGCAGGGAGGGCAACGGGTCCAGTTCTCCGGGGCGCTCCGCCCGGGCGGCCGCGTAATCGGTGACGTTGGCGAAGTTGCCCGCCGCCCGCAGCAGCTCCTGCCGGCGGTTCAGCTCCCCGGAGATGGCGTCGTACATGCGGTCGACGAGGATCGCCTCGTCCGCGAGGTTGGTGATCACCGCCGAGGTGTGCGGCAGGCCCTCGCAGCCGAGGAAGGTCGCGCCTCCCTTGAAGTCCACGAGGACGAGGTTCAGCTCGTCGGGCGAGTGCGTGGCGGCGAGCGCGACGACAAGGGTTCTCAAAAATTCGCTTTTAGCTGAACTTGTTTTGGCGTCCCTATAGTGAGGCCATGACAACCGAGCCCACCACCGCCCCTCGCGCCGTTATCTACGCCCGCATTTCGCTCGACCGCAAGGAAGAAGCGGGCGTAAAGCGCCAAGAAAAGGCATGCCGCGACCTCGCCGCCTCACGCGGCTACGTCGTCACCGATACCTACATCGACAATTCAGTTTCGGCCTACAGCGGCGCCACCCGCCCCGAGTATCAACGCTTGTTGCGCGACATAAAGGCAGGCCGTGTAGACAAGGTGCTCGCATGGCACCAAGACCGCTTGCACCGCCGCCTCACCGAGCTCAATGAGTACATCGACGTAGTTGCCCCACGCGGTGTGGACACCGAGACGGTCAACGGCGGCGCCATCGACCTAAGCGGGTCTAACGGGCGCATGATTGCGCAGATTATCGGCGCCGTCAGCGAGCAGGAATCACGCCACAAGTCGGAACGAATCAAGGCCGCTTTCGAGCAAATGAACCTCAACGGTGTGCCGTATGCGACCGGGCGGCGCACCTTTGGCTACAACCCCGAGCGCACCGCGCTAGTCGAGCCCGAGGCCGAGGCGCTGCGCCACGTTGCGGGCATGGTCATAGGCGGCGGCAGTCTCTACGGCGCCGCGCAGTGGCTCAACGAGCAGGGGTTTACCACCACGACGGGTAAGCCGTTCTACGGCGGGGCGGTGCGCGACCTGCTCACCAACCCACGGCTCGCCGGGTACGCCACGCACAACACGCTCGACACCCAAGGCAAGCGGCGCAAGTACAACCGCAAGGTTGTGGGCCGGGGACAGTGGCCCGTCATTTTCACCGAGGGCGAGCACGAGCAGCTCAAGGCCGTGCTCACCAACCCGGCGCGCACCGCCAACAAGGGCCGTGGGCACAAGCCCGAGCACCTCGGCAGCGGCATTTACCGGTGTGGCTGTAGCGCGTGCCTAGCCGAGCCCGATAACGCCCGCGTTATGTACGCGCGGTGGCGCAAGGACACGCTCGCAAGCGGCGCCGTCTACAAAAAGCGCGTCTATTACGCCAAGAGCAACGAGAACCTCACCAGCAAGGGGCATACCTCGCGGCTGGCCGACCCGGTAGACGACTACGTGACCGCAGCGGTGTTGGCACGGTTGTCTCGCCCCGACATGGCCGAGGCGATAGCGGCGGCCGAGGGCGACGACGCGGCGGCGGTGCTTACGACCAAGCGCACACAGTTGCGTGACCGGATAGCGGGCCTCGAGGCCGAGTTTATGGCGGGCAACCTCGACGCCGCGCAGTTCGGGAAGCTCAACAAAGCGTTGCTCACACAGCTCGCCGACCTTGACGCCGAGCTTGCCACCCGCGCCAACGACAACGCCGCGGTGGCCGCTATCACTACTGCGGGTGACGACGTGCGTGTGTGGTGGGCCACCGCCCCGCTCGAGCTCAAGCGTGCCCTCGTGGACGCGGTGGCACGGGTCTACATCGTGCCCGAGCGCACCGGCGTCAAGCGGTTCGACCCGGATAAGGTGCGAATCGAATGGAAAGTGTAGGGGCGGTGCGCTACGAGATTGGCTACAACTACCACCACATTAACTCGCCGGCTCAAAACCTCCTTTGACCTGCACATTTACCGTCGCCAATACCGGGCCATAGGGCCCGATAACTGGTACTACAGGTCATAGTAGCCGCCTCATTTCCCGCCGTTGCATGACGATTACGGGGCACCGCGCAACCCGGCGCGGGCCGAGACAAAGGAGCCCCGTCATGGCAACCACACTTCCCTACGTCCCGCCCAAGTTCACCGACGTGCGTTCACGGCTTGCCGTACTCGCACGCCGGGGCGGCAGCGGCACCGAGATAGCCGAGGCCCGCGCCGACCTCGCCGTTGTTCAGATGGTGCGCACCATCGACCACGCCACCAACAACGGCGCCCAGCTCGACCCCGCCCGGCTCGAGTACCTCAACGCCTACCTCTCGCACCGCCTCGCCAAGGCAGGTGCGTAAGCCGTGGACACACGAGCAATGACCCCCGAGCAGCACGCGGCCTACCTCAAGCTGCTGTTCGCCACGACCACCACCGTGCACGCCATTGCCACCGCGGCGGGGGCACCGCAGGCAAGCACCGAGTGCCGCGACCGGCTTGCCACGATCTACCGCGCCCACACACCCGCTAAGGCGGTGGGATAAGTGCCCCTGACAACGCTAAGCGCCGCCGAGGTCGTCACCGCCCGCGTACTCGCACGCCGCGGTGTGACCCTATTGCACGTCTCGACGCTGCTGCACAAGCCCTACGCCGAGGTGTTCGCCGCCGTGCGCGGCCTCGACTACCCCTACCCCGTCATGGGGCAGGCACCTGTAAACGACAACGGAAAGGACACCGACCCGTGGCCATAGACAACTTGACCCCCTACTACCTCATGCCCGGCACTCACGTCACCGTGTACGAAATCAAATCTCACCCGGCTTTAATCCACCGTCTCGTTATCGCGGGCCGGGGCGACGGGGTGTACCGAGCCTTTGGCCTCGACTTGCCCCCCGGTAGCGAGATTGGCGACGTCCGCCGTTGGCTGGGTGGCCGCCGCCTCAAGGGCTACCACTGGGAACATCACCCCGAGTTTCCCGAGACGCCCTACATCATCGAGCCCAGAGACGACGACGGCGTACGTATGCCACGCGGCTACCTCACCTCGCCGAGGCTGGCCAAGGCAACCGGCCGCGGGGTGCCCGTCAACAAGAACATTCAGCTTTTGGGCGAGCCCGCCGTCATGGACATCGCATATGTGGCCGAGCTGAACGGCGAATAAAACCCCCGCCGGGCATGAATCAGCGGGGGTTAACGCCACCATCAAACCAACCGAGAAAGTGACACGTCATATGGTAACTCACACACCGCGTCCCTCACGAGCGGACGCTTTGACCGACCTGCTGCGCACCGCGCCGCGGGTTGACCGGGCCACACGCGACGAGGTGCTCGCCTACGCCGCGGCGTTGCAGGGCCACGGCCTCGCCCTTATCCCCATCGAGCGCGGGGGAAAGAAGCCCGCGACCCCCAACGGGCTCAATAACGCCACCACCGAGCCGGGCGTGTTTAGCAGCCACTACCGCGACGGCATGAACCTCGCCGTTGTATTGGGCCCGAGCAAGCTCGTTATCGTGGACGCCGACACGCCCGCCGAGGTGGACGGGTGGCACACATGGCAGGCCCAAAACGGCACAAACATGCCGACGCCGACGGTACACAGCCCCGGCACCACTCGCGGGCACCACAGCGGCGGGCATTGGTGGATTGACGCCGCCGACACCAACGACGCCCTCGCCGAGGTCAAGGTGGGCGGCGCAACCGCCATGGCGGGCAACCGCTACGTGCTCCTGCCCGGCAGCGTGCGCGACGACGCCGCGGACCCCGCCAAGCCCGCCTACGTCGTCGCAGACGGCGGCCGGGTCTACACAGCGCGGGCGGCCCGCCCGGTTATCGACGCCGCCCGTGACAGGGCCCGCACCAGGGCCGAGGCCGCCGAGAAGCGCGACCACGCCAAGGCCGGGCGCGCAGACTCGTTTGCCACCTCGAATATCGACACGTGGGCCGAGGAAACCGACTGGCACGACCTGCTCGCCCCGGCCGGGTGGTTTATCACCGGCACCGACAACTGCGGGTGTGATATCTACCAAGCACCGGGGTGCCACAGCTCAACCAAGTCGGCCACGGCTCACAACGGCATGTGCGGCTACGCCGACAACGGCGGCGCGCTGCAGTTGTGGACGTCCAACCCACCGGACGAGCTCAAGGGCTACGAGCGCGTCTCAAAGTTTCAGTTCGTCGCCCTCACGCAGCACGGCGGTGACTACGCAGCGGCGCGCACCGCACTCGGTATCGCCGACGACATAGTTGGCGCATGCGACCTATCCGAGGTGGAGGTTGACCCCGACGCGCCCAACCCGTTTACCCACACCGCCGCTACAACCCGGCCCCGCGACCTCACGCGCGCTATCGACACCGGCGACGATAGTGAGCTGTGGGAGGCGACCAAGTGGCTCGCCGAGGTCAAGCGGTGGGCGTGGATTAAGCACGTTGACCCCTACGCCATGCTGCTCGTGGTGCTCTCCGAGGTCGCGCTACGGGTTGACCCGCGCGTTGTCATGGCGAACCCTGCAGACGCCTCGCTCAACCTCATTACCATGCTCGTGACCCCGCCCAGCGGTGGCAAGGGCACCACGACGAAAACGGCGCGCAAGCTCGTGACAAGCGCCATGCGCACCGAGTGGGAAATCCACGAGGGGCCGGGCTTTTCCGGTCAAGGTCTCGGTTCCTCGTTCGCATGGCGTAGCAAGACCGCCAAGCCCGATGGGTGGGTACCGCCTCGCATGCGCTTTGTCGAAAGTGAGGTAGCCAGCCTTACGGCGCTGGCAAGCGCCAAGAACTCGACCCACGTGCCGACACTTAACAAGTTCTTTATGGGTGAGGCCATGGGCGCGACCAACAGCGACGTCAAGACCTCGTGGCACGTGCCCGAGCACACCTACCGCGGCGTGCTCAACATCGAGGCCCAGGAAGAAACCGCCGCCCCGCTGCTCACCGGCGACGTCAAAGGCACCGGTTTCACCGCCCGCCTGCTCGTGGCCGTCCCCGAGCTCACCACAGCCGGGCGCAAGCTGTGGCGCGAACAGCGAGACGCCGGGGCGTTCGACACCAACGACGAACCGACGCCGGTTATCCGCGTCGCCGAACCGCAGCCGCCCATGCTGACCATGCAGACGACCAACAGGCGGCTGGCATTTCCCACCGCCCCCGAGGTCATACGCGCCATTGAGGACGCCAACCTACGCCTCAACGAGGGCGACGAACAGGCCGCACACGAGGGGCTGCGCCGCCGCAAGGTGGCAACACTCATGGCTATCGCTAGTGGCGAGTGGGAACTCACGCCGCGGTGGTGGCACCTCGCGGGCTACGTCATGGCCAACCACCGCGCAGTTATCACGCAGTGGCACGAGAAGTACGCCCGGCAGGCGCGCGACCGCAAGGTTGAGGCGGCGACCGCCGAGCTCGCCGTTAAGGCCGAGGCGGCCGAGAAGTTGCTACATCAGCGCGTTGACACCGCGGCGAAGTGGCTTAGCAAGCACGCCGGGGGCGAGGGCGTGCGGTTCTCCGAGCTCAAGCGCAACGGGCCCGCGAAGCGGTGGGATAGTGACACCCTCGAGGCCGTGCGCGAAGTGCTCGAGGGCGACCCGCAGTTCGAAGTGTTCGAGCAAAACAAGGGTTGGCGCGTCATTTTCACCGGATAGCCGCCGTGGTGTCCACCCCCCAAAAACCGTCCCCTACCTGCGCAAACACCGTGGGGGTGGACAGCGGCGGAGGGGTGGACACATCGAGGGGTGGACACCATCAACGGGAGCGTTTACACAGCTCACGCCCTATTTTTGCCCTCAAGAGGTGGACGGGTGGACGGGGTGGACAAGCCCCCTTTCCCCCGGTGGCCGAACACTACCCTTAGTATTTTTTTATATAAGAAATTATTAGGTGATATGGCAACGCTGTGGGGTTGAGGGGATTGGAGGGGCCCTATTGTCCACCCCGTCCACCCGTCCACCACATGGCACCCTAAAGATGTGTTGACCTGCTCGTTAACTAGACAACGGCACGTCCACCCCTCTCGAGTGTCCACCCCCCTCAAGTGTCCACCCCGTTGCGCTACAACCCGTAGGTTTCGTGAGTTGTCACTAAGCTTTCTCTTAGGTTTATGCACGCCTGCAAGGTTGCCCGAGCTGTGTGGACGCCGAGCACGTGGGCACGCCACTCATGCCAGCGTTGACGCTCGAGGCGAAATGAATAATCATTTATTCAATGCATGAACCGCCCCGCGACCGCGCCCGCGTCGTCGCCGGGGTGGGGGGCGGCTCCCCTTGCCGCCATTCCCTCTCCCCTACCGGTATTGGCAAACTGTTAGCCCGTAGACGAAACAATCCAGCCCGACACATAGGCCAAGGCGCCACCGCGTGCATAGAGCGTGCATAAAACCCGCTGTGTGGCCGCTCGCCCGGCGCCGTTTTCGCCCCCTCACGCGCCCGTAGACGCCCCCGCACCACCCCCCGCTGCCCCTCATTCACCTCTGACGCTGCCCACGACCCCCCCCGTGCAGACCTCTGCGGACGCCGCATCCTTTGACATAGCGC
>NZ_LS990887.1:1046837-1053312 GCF_900411315.1 Corynebacterium senegalense
TGTCGTTCGATCTACCTCCACTCTCATGTTTGTGCCTCGCGCGATGACTTGCTATGACTATTTTTTTTTTTTTAAACGCCCCGCCCCCCCCCAGATCCACCAAGGGGGGGTCCGTCGGCGGCGTCAGATGTATAAAAGAGAGGGACGCGCGCCCGGGCGGTGTGCCCATCTTCCACCGACGTCGTGCACCGCCCGGCCGCACCTCGCCGCACCCGGCGCCGCAGCCCCGAGAATTACCCCCGTTTTACCCCCGCTGCCACTCGTAGAGATGTGCAATACCCGGTGGGGTATATACGCCCTAGCCTCGGCTAACATGCCGAAAAGGTACTGTGACCTGCGATTGAGTACCTTTTAGTACCTCGTTGCAATTCTCTAGCACATCGCTCAAGCTATTTCATAGCGACACACCACCAACCGCGGTGTAAGCACCCGCGCCTCGCCCGAGGCCCGGCACCAACCGAGACGTTGACGACACTAAGGACGTGGCATTTTGGCCTCTCAACCATTCACTCGCTTTACCGACCGGGCTAACGCTGTAGCGGGGGCGCTCGCCTTTACCGGCGTTCGCCCCGCGGCCGCCGAGACCGTGCAGGCCGCCGACGCGGCGGTTAACGAAACACTCGAGAAGTTCGACAAGCATTTCGAGCCCCTCGAGCTCGACGCCTACCGCGACGCGGGGGCCAAGTGGGCCGCCTCGCCGACCAAGACCGGCCTCAAGCAGCTCGAGACCATGCTTGCCGCCCCGGCACCGAGGTCACAAACGACGGTGCCGGTGCATTCACAGTCTGGCGGGTGGGAAACGCGGCACGTATCGACCCCGCAGGCGCGCAGGTTCACTGCCATGCGCGAGGGCATGGTCAAGGAACTGACCAAGGTGCACGACAAGCCCGAGTTCGCCACGGCTGCGCTCGTGGACTCGTGCAAGACGGCGGTGCGCGCATGGTTCGACGCCCTCGCCGCCGAGGCACACGACTCGTTCGCTGCCCTTGACGACGCCGCCCGTGAACGCGCCGCCCGCGGCACCTACGTGTCGTCCATTCTCGAGCTCATTGACCCGGCGACGACGCCCGAGGCAACCATCAGCACCTACCGCCGAGCGGTGCGTGCATGGGCGCCCATCGAACACATGGACTTCACTGCCTACGAGCGGTGTGCCCGCGCCATGGCCTTTGGCGACGTCGCCGAGGCCACCGCCAACAAAGACCGCGACGTGTTCGCCGTAATCGACTCGGAATCGCCGTATCGGGGTAGCTATAAGGCGCTGTGGCTCGACGCAGACGGTTGCGCCCTCGACGTGTTCGACATGGGTGAGACTGAGGCCATCGCCGCGGGGCTGACAACCATTTCCCCGCTCGCCGACCCGCTCGGTGACGACCGGGCCGAGCTCGAGCGCCGGTTGTCCGTCATTTCCGCCGCGGCCGGGTGGCTCGACTATCGCCGCCGCACCGTGGGCGACCGCATGCGCGGGCTCAACGGGCACTACAGCGACCACACCCGCTACGGCGCTAGTTCCCCGGCCGCGTCCCTCGCCGAGCTCAAGGCGTACAGCCCCGAGCTGTTCACGACCGAGCCGAGCGCGCCGGTTGCCGACAATGAGCCCGCCGAGTTCGACGTTGACCCCGCCGAGGTCTACGAGGATTAACCGCCGTGGCCGCGTTCGACTATCACGAGGCGCCGTGCCACGCGCCCGGCACGTGGCAGCGCGCCCTTGCCTCTCTAGCGGCAGGTTGCACGCCCGAGCCTGCGGACGCGTCTGCACTAGCTGTGTGGGATAGAAACCCCGGCATTCCCACCGCCGCGCAGCTCGAGCGGGGCATGCCCACCAAGGCCGAGCTCGTACGGGCCCAAAACTCGTTGCGCCGCCGGGTGGTGACCGCAGCCGTTGGCGCGCTCGACAAGGGCGAGGTCGTCGGCTCGCGCACCCTCGCCCGCCGTATAGCGAACATGCCCGGTATTCCGGGGGTGAAACACACCACGCAGTTGCTCATGGCGCTACCGCCCGAGTACACCCTCTACGCCCGCAACGGGGGCCAATTGACCAAGCGTTACATCACCAACATCGGCGGCAAGCCGGGGCATTTCTTTAGCCGCTCGGCACGTAATTTCGAGCCGTTCATCGCCACCCGCCTCGAGCAGCGCCGGGGCACACTCAAAGCCACGGTGGCCAAGCGTTACACCGCCGCGGCAGGGGTGCCCGAGCTGTGTGGCCCATGACCATCAACCAGTAAAGGAACAACAATCATGGCAACCAACAACGACGCCCTCGACGCGCACGGCGCGCGTATCTATGGCGAGACGTTCAAGACCAACTACACCGACGACCTCACCGAGCTCGGTGCCCGTATCTACGGTGCACCCGCAGATACCGAGGCCGATAGCCGTGGTGCGCGCGCCTACGGCCGCAATGACGACCTCGACGCCCGCGGCGCCCGTGTCTACGGGCACGGGCCCGGCGCGGTGCTTACCCACGTGCGCGACGACGGTGGCGACGGCGGCGATAGGGTGCTGCGCCCGACCGCCGAGCAGCTCGACGCCGACGCCGCGCGCATGGCGGCCTCGAGCGGCGGGCGGGGCAACCCCGGCATGGTCGTGAGGGTGAACCGAACGACCGGTAACGAGGTTGGCCCAGTGCGCTACGAGCGCTACTAACCTCCCCACCGCCTCGACGCCCCCCTGCTCACCTCGAGCGCGGGGGCGTAGCGCATGCCGGGCGGTGTGGGCATGCGGCAGTAAGGTAAGTGCATGGACTATTGGGTGCCGTCTGTGATTAGCGGCGTGTTTTCCCTTGTAGTGGTGCTTGTTGGTGCCCTCGCCGTTGACCGGCGTGAGAAACGTAGCCAAGCACTCGAGCACAGCCGAGCGGCCAATGCAGCGCAGCGTGAAGCGGTGGCGACCTACATCAAGGCTGTACGCACAGCCGCATGGAAAGCCAACGAGGAGCGCATTGAGGTACTGAAAAAGTGCACCGACGATCACCAGCTCGATACATGGTCGCCACTCGAGCGCGCGTTTAACACCTACCGCGACGCCTACATTCACCTTGACCTCGAGCTCACCAATCCCGAGGTTCGTAAGGCAGCGGCAGCGCTTGACCATGAGCTTTCCAAGCGCTACGAGCACCTCGCAGAGGTGCTCACCTGGAACTCGTGGGAATCGTGGTCGGAAATCAACAAGGCACAGACCATGCCGCCGCACTGTGAGGCATTAATTTCCGAGCTCGCCGCTACAGCGCGCGAACACCTCCACTAGCCCGGCGCGTGGACGACCCCGAGGGTGCCCAGCTACCACCGCTGTGTGTTCGACGCCTTAGACGGCGTTTCTCACCTGCGCTTTTGCCCTGCATGCCAGGCGGCGGGGGCATGGCCGGTTGCCCCCTCGAGCCCCACACCGGATAGGTACACCAAAAAGGGGTTGGTATTCCCGCTGCCGGTCGCCCCGATGCACAGCCCGTGCGGGCCCATGCCGCCGTGCGCCGCCTCCTTCAGATTTAGGTAGACGGGCTGCCCCTCGGGGCTCGCCCCGACGGGCACCGTGAGGCGCTGGCGGGTGCCCTCGCGGCCGGCCCACATCGTGTGGGGGTCGAGGCGGTCAATGTCGCCGATGCCCAGCATGTCCAGCAGCCCGGTTCCCGCTCCCGCCTCCCCGTCCGCCGGCCGGCGGTAGAAGGCCAGGTGGCGCGCGATCAGCTCGGCCTCCCTCGGGTCCAAGTCATCGGGCACACCGAGCAGCTCCTCCCCCGCTTCGGTCCGGGCGCGCAGGGAGGCACCGCACAGCAGGTGGAGGGCGTCGTCGTCGACGAAGTAGTCCGGGTCGGGGTCGACCACGATCACGCAATCGGCGGAGCGGTCGGCGAGGGCCGAGTGCGCCCCCGGGGCGTCGCTGAGCACGACCGTGAGGGCGGCTGCTGCGGGATTGCGGGTGTGCGGGAGCCACTTCACCCACCCCAGCGAGGCGTCGCCGTGCCTGTTGACAAGGCCGATCACCTCGGGGCCGTGGAAGAACGCCAGCTGCGTCACGAGCGCGCGCGCCACGCCGAGGGCTCCCGGTCCGGCGAGCGTGACGGTGGGGAACGCCGCCAGCTGCACCACGATCGGCATCCCGGGCACCGTGCTCACGGCGGCCACGGCGCGGCGGAGGCTGACGGCGCACACGGGGTCGAGGTCCTCCGGCGAGCCGGGGTCGGCCACCTCGACGGGGGTGCACAGAGCGCTCGAACCCACGCCGAGGCGCACCTCACCGGCGTGGGGCGAGTCGACGCCGCGCTCCCACACCCGGGTCGTGGGCACCGCAGCGAGCAACCCCGCCGGGTCCGGGTGGAAGTGCAGCGCGTGGGCGCGTTGCCTGCGGGCGTTGGCGCGGGCGCGCGCGGTGAGCGCGTCGAGGTGGCGCAGGTAGACGCGCCGGTTCTCGTCGATGTCACCGGCCTTTTCCGGCGGGCTGACCATCATGAGCACGCTGAAGATCATCATCAGCGGGAAAAGCATCATCATCGGGCTCACCCCGCGCCCGGACAAAGCCATGATGGCCACCATCGCGCCCACGGCCGCGAGCATGACGACGGGCATGACGATCTTCATCAGGGGCTGAGGCTGGTCCTTCTGCGCCGCCGGCACTCCCTCGGCGACGAGCGAGCCCGAGGGCAGGTCCGGCGCAGGGTCGGCGGCCTGCGGCGGCAGCGGCGCCAGAACGTCATTGTGGTCGAGCCCGAGCACGACAACCCCCCTGTGGTGAATACCTTCCGCAGCAGCCGGCCCACCCCGAACCGGCCCCCGTTGCTGTGGACGTGAGAATGATCCTAGGCAATAATGTTGTCTCGCGCGCGCCAAGGGGGACGGCCGCGCACCGCAGCAGACTTTTCGGGGGTTTTGCCATGGTTGCCGCTTCGGCGCACCACATCGTGCGCATCACCGTGCGCGTCGACGTCGTTTCCTTCCACCGGGACGTGGACCTCGTCCTGCCCACGTCCTCGACGCTCAACGAGACCTTCCCGGAGATCGCGCGCCTGATCGAGCTTCCCACCGTGCACCGCCCGTGGCAGGCGACCACTGCGGCCGGCGCCCCGGTGGACATGAACACGCCGCTTTACCAGCTCAAACTTCGCGACGGCTCCGTCCTCGTCCTCCGCCCGCAGGAGCCCCCGGCTCCCCCGGTCGTGCGCGACGCCGCGGAGTGCCTCGCCGCGGCGGCCGGGGCGGCCGCCGACCTGAGGGGGCTCGACGCCGCCGCCTCCGCCGCCGGCTGCGCGGCCCTCGCGGCAGCGCTGTCCTCCTTGATCGGTCCCGCCGCGGCTGCGGCGCTGGCCGGGGTTGGCCTGCTCGTCCTCGCAGTCTTCTCGCGCTCGCGCGCGCTGTTCGTCCTTGGCGCCCTCTGTGCCGCGGCGGCGTGCGGCGGCTGGGTGGCCGGGGCGCCCGGCGGGTGGGCCTCGCCCGCCGACCCCGCCCTCGGAGTCCTCGCCGCAGCGGGGGTCCTCTCCTGCCTCGCGGGCCTCGGAGCTCTCTTTTCGCTTCTCGACGCCACCTCCGCCACCACCCTCGCAACAGCATCCGCCCTGGCCTGCGCCGCCGCGGGCGCTTCCTGGCTGCCCTCCCCGGACGCGGCGCCCGCGGCCGCCGCGCTGGGGGCGCTGCTGGCGGTCGCGGCCGCGCCGGGCCTGGCCACCCGCACCGCCGGGCTGAAGATCCCGCACATCCCCACCGCGGGCGAGGAGCTGTCCTCCGCCGACGGGTATCAGTTGGACGTCGATGAGCGCGCCGAGCGCGCGCGTCGCGTGGTCGCGGGCATCCTGCTCGGGGCAGCTGCGGTAGCCCTCCCGGCTCTGTGTGCGCTCGCCTGGTCGGGGCGCGGGTGGCCGGCGGCGCTGTGCTACTGCGTGCTCGGCGCCGTCGTGGTCCACGCCGCCCGCCACCACTACCGTCTGCCGCGTGCCTCGCTCACCGCGATCGCCCTGTGCGCGGTGGTCGTGACCGGGGTGGCCGCGAGCAGGATGGACCCGCCCCACCCGGCGGGCTACATCGCCGCGGGCGTTGTGGGCCTGGTCAGCGCGACGGCGGTCGCGTGGGTGCCGCGTGTGCCCGAGCTGGAGCCCACCACCGTGGTCTGGTTCGAGCGGGCGGAGGCCGTGGCGCTCATCGCCGCCCTTCCGCTCGCCGCGCACGTGGCGGGGGTTGTCGACGCGGTCAGGGGGCTCTAGGTGCGCGCCCCGGCCGGGGTCGCGGCCTGCCTCTGTGCGGCTGCCGCGGTTCCCCTCGCGGCAGCGCCCGCCGCCGCGCACGGGACCCGGCTCTTATACCCATCTGACGCTGCCGACGACCTACTCTGTCTAGAGCTCTGTGGTTGCCCTATCATTTATAAAAAACCTCGCACTCGTACCCCCCTCGCTTGACCACCCATTCGCATCTCTAACGTCGGCGGATGCACAATGAAATTCGGAAAAATGCTTATCATCGATACAAAACGTACCTTGCGTGACCCGACG
>NZ_LS990887.1:1053323-1259218 GCF_900411315.1 Corynebacterium senegalense
TCTCCCCCTCCCCCGGGTGGGGGTCTGGGGGGGGGGGGAGAGGTGGAGGTTGGGCGGGGGCGGGGGAGGTGGATAGGAGGCCGGGGTGGGCCGTCCCGTCGACGCGGACGTAGAGGTTGTCGGCTGGGTCGCGCAGGATCGCGGCGTCGCCCGGGTCAGGGTTCGGCCGCAGCCAGGCGAAAAGAGCCGCCCCGGCCATCAGCAGCGCCACGGCGACAGCCCCGAAGAGCAGCGCGCGGCGCCGCGCCGCCAGCGGATCGTGGATCATGCGGATGTCGCCAAAGAGCAGGCCGTGCTCGACGCGGCGGCGCATGAAGCGGTGCCCGCTGACCTGCGGGCGGGTCGTCGGCAAGAGGCGCGTCGGGCTTGGGCGGCGCGCGTCGGAATCGGACATGCGGGATCCCCCGGTTTCTCCCCTGCTCCACCCCTCACACCCGGTTCCCCCTGAACCGGCGGGTGCGCAGCAAACTTACACCACGGAGAACTTACCCCACGGCCCGCTACAGCGCCGGGGAAGCGGAACCGGCCGGCTCGAGCTCGGGCAGGTCGTCCGAGCCGTTGGCCGCGGCGTCGGCGCGCATCGCGCGGATCTCGGACTCCGTGAACTGCTCGTCGACGGCGAAGATGACGGTGCTGCCCTTGCGGTACACCGCGGTCGCCCCCGGCGCCGTCCACAGGCCCTTGAGCTGGGTGAGTGCCGGCTGCTGCTGCCACCAGAAGGGGTCGGGGCTGAGGAGGAAGAACTTGATGTTGAGGTCCTCGACGGCGCGGTCGACCATGTTGTCGGTCTCTGCGTCGCCGCGCACGCCGGCGCCCAGCATGTCCGTCCGCGTGTAGACGATGTCCGTGCTGGAGCCGGCCCCGCCGACGGGCCACATGTAGTGGCGGGCGATGGTGGGCACGCCGTTGTAGGCGTAGAGCCAGGAGTATCCGTCGGCGGGGTCGCCCATCGTGTAGCCCTCCCACGCCCCGGGCTGTTCCGCCAGCCAGTCGTAGGCGAGGAGGTCGTTGTCGTTGACCATCCGCCCGCCGACGCGCACGTCGCTGTAGCTCGCCTCCGCCCCGGCGCTCGCCCGGTCGTGGGCCCACCACCCCGTGCCCGCGGCCGCGGCGACCGCCACCACAGAGGAGACCGCCACACTGGCGCGCGCCCACGCCGGGGAGTCGTTGCGCGCGCCCAGCGGCGCGAGGCAGAGCAGCCGGATCATGGTGGCAACTCCGATGGCCGCGCCCGCCACGGTCATCATCGCGACGGGCAGCACCAGCCGGTGCGCGGTGTTGTAGTGCAGCGCGCCGACCGCGCCGACGGCGGTGCCGACCCAGCCGTCGAAGGGCTGGAGCGCGTTGACGGCGACGGCCGCGGAGATGGCGTAGAACAGCGCGGGCCAGATCTGGCCGCGCCACACGAGGGCGACGAGGGCGCCGAAGCCGGCGAGCCACAGCAGGGCGGTGGCGTCGAAGGCGGGGAAGAACTCGCCCACGTGGCGGGTGTTGAGCGTGACCACCGCCTTCCACGGTTCGGTGATGCCGGCGTCTTCCGGCGTCGCCCAGCCCGAGACCTCCTCCGCCTGCGTGGAGCCCGCCAACGCCTGCGGGAGGAAGAGCAGCGTCCCGGCGACGGCGGGGGCGGCGAGCCAGCAGAAATCGGACACGCGCGAGCGGGCGGGGCGCACGAGGAGGCTGGTCAGCCAGAACAGGGCGACCGGCAGCGCGATGTAGGTCACGGCCGAGGGGTGCACCTGCAGCACGCCGACGAAGGCCAGCGCAGCCGGGAAGGCCAGCGCGTGGCGGGAAGGGACCTCGCAGAGCAGGTAGATGACGGTTCCGGCCAGGCAGGCGGCGAACAGGTAGGGCCACATGCCCACGTAGTCGGCGATCCACAGCGGCGGCGCGACGTAGATGGCCAGCGGCGCCAGCCCGGCGGCGATCTGCGCCGTCAGCCCCCGCGAGCGCAGGACGGTGAGGACCAGGCACGCCATGGACACTGACAACGCCAGCCCGGGCAGCACGGCCGTGGCGATGTTGAGGGCCGGGATCGGCTCCAGCCCGCCGGCCTCGGCAAACAGCGCGGTACCCGCGTGGAAGCTGGACGGGTAGAGCAGCGGGGCGCGGCTCTCCAGGTTCTGCAGCTCCCCCATCCTCGTCGGCGAGGCGATGTGCTCCGCCATGATGAAGCGCACCACGTTCGCGTGCCACTGCGAGTCCCACCCCTGGACGATGTTGCCCACGCCGTGCGGCAGGCGGACGAGCCAGTTGAGCTTGTCCGAGATGTTCATCCAGGCGCCGGCGACCACCCCGGCAGCGGGGAGCAGCCAGGAGGGGTCGAGCACGCTTGTGCTGCGCCAGTCCCCCGGCAGCAGCGCCTCGCGCCAGCCGACACCGCTGCGCTTCATCGCGCGGCGCGCGAACGCCCAGCGCCAGAGCGCGGCCGCGACGAGGGCAAGGAGGAGGCTGATGGCGAACGTCAGCCAGTTGAAGGGCGCGCTCGTCGCCCCCCACATCCAGGCACTGAGCCCGATGAGGCCGAAGGTGACGGGAATCGACGCGGCGGCCGCCGAGGGGATCTTCGCGCCCGCCACCCAGGAGACGGCGAATCCGGGGAGAATGAAAACGAGCAGCGCGAGAAAGACCGTTCCCGTTAGCGCCATCGTCCCGTCCTCTCAGCTCGTCGACCCCGGCGTGGCTCCGATGGAGCGGAGGCACGCAACACGTCGCATTCTATTCCCCCGCCCCAACATGCTCCCATTAGGCGCGCTCAACGGCGTCCCTGCGCCCCCGCGTTTGCGCGACGCGCCGCGCGAGCTCGTCCTCCGGCGGGTAGGTCACGCCGGTCAGCGTCAGCCCGCGGGCGGGGGCCAGCGCGACCTGCGGCGATCGTTCCCTCTCACCGAGCAGCCCCGCGACCCACGCGGTGTCGCGGCGCCCCTCCCCGACCTGCAGGCACGACGCGACGAGGGCGCGCACCATGTTCCAGCAAAAGGCGTCCGCGCGCACGTGGGCCTCGTAGAGGAAAGGCTCCTCGCTTGTCGACGCCTCCACCCACCGCATCTCCTTGACCTCCCGCACCGTCGTCGCGTGCGGGCGCGGCCTGCAGAACGCGGCGTAGTCGTTGAGCCCCACCACCAGGTCGGCGGCCGCCTGCACCCGCTCGAGGTCGACGGGCTTGGGCCACACCGCGGTGTCCCGGCGCCGCGTGGGCAGCGCCCCGGCCTGGTGGGTTGTCACCCGGTAGACGTAGCTGCGGTCGAGGGCGGCGAATCGGGCGTCGAAAAGCGGCGTCACCTCGGCGACGCGGAAGACCCGGACGTCCTCGGGGAGGAACTTGGCCAGCCGGCGAACGAGGCGCGCCGGGTCGCCGTCGATGGAGCGCTGCTCCAGGCTGGAACGCGGCACGTCGAGGTGGGCGACCTGGCCCGTGGCGTGCACGCCGGCGTCGGTGCGCCCGGCGACGGTCAGGCGGGCCGGCGCGCGCAGAATGGTCGTGAGGGCCTCCTCGAGCGTGCCCTGCACCGTGCGCGTCGGCGTGCCGTCGGGGCCCGGCTTCTGGCTTGCCCAGCCGTGGAAGCCGGTGCCGTCGTAGGCGAGGTCGAGGCGGAGGCGGACGTCGTCGGGCGGAAGCTGGGGGCTGGCGGTCACCCGACTCACCCTAGCAACCCCACGCATGACGAAACCCCGCCCAGTGCTCGAACGAGCGGCGGGCGGGGTCGCGAGGAAGGAAGGAAGGAACTAGTCCTCCTTGGTCTCCTCGGCCGGGGTCTCCTCAGCCTGGGTCTCCTCGGCTGCCTCGGCCGGAGCCTCATCAGCCTTAGCTTCCTCGGCCCGCTTGGAGGCCGCGGCGCGCGCGGTGCGGGTTGCCTCGGCGGACACGGTCTCCTCGAGGACGAGGGAGATGTGGGTCATCGGGGCGTTGTCGCCGGCGCGGTTCTCCAGCTTGATGGAGCGGGTGTAGCCGCCCTCGCGGTTGGCGAACTTCGGCGCGAGCTCGTTGAACAGGTAGGCGACGATGTCCTTGTTCGGCAGCTCGGCGGCGACGGCGCGGCGGTCGGCCAGCGTGCCCTTCTTGGCCTTGGTGATCAGCTTCTCTGCGTAGGGGCGCAGGACCTTCGCCTTGGCTTCGGTCGTCTTGATGGCGCCGTGCTCGAAGAGGGACTGGGCCAGGTTAGAAACGATGTGCTTCTGGTGGCTGGCGGACCCTCCGAGGCGGGCACCCTTCTTAGGGGTAGGCATTTTCGTACTCCTCGTTGCGGTTGGTTGAGCGCGTGCTCGGTGGTGTTACTCGGTCTCTTCCGCGCTGGTGTCGACGTAGTCGCCAGTCTCGGCGTCGTAGCCTTCGATCTGGGTCGGGTCGAAATCTTCCGGGGCATCCTTGAGGGTCAGGCCCAGCGAGGCAAGCTTGATCTTGACCTCGTTGATGGACTTCTGGCCGAAGTTGCGGATGTCCAGCAGGTCGCTCTCGGTGCATTCCGCGAGCTCGCCAACCGTGTGGATCTCCTGGCGCTTCAGGCAGTTGTAGGAACGCACGGAGAAGTTCAGGTCCTCAATCGGCAGGTTGTAGGCCGCGATGAACTCGGTCTCCTGCGGGGAGGGGCCGATCTCGATGCCCTCGGCCGCGGTGTTGAGCTCGCGGGCGAGCCCGAACAGCTCGACGAGGGTGGAGCCTGCCGACGCCAGGGCGTCGCGGGCCGTCATGGAGTTCTTGGTCTCCACGTCGATGATCAGCTTGTCGAAGTCGGTGCGCTGCTCGACACGGGTCGCCTCAACCTTGTAGGCGACGCGGGTCACCGGGGAGTAGATCTGGTCGACCGGGATGCGGCCGACCTCTCCGCCGGCGTTGGGCATGGCCGGGACGTAGCCGCGGCCGCGCTCGACGACGAGCTCCATCTCGAGGCGCGCCTGCTCGTTGAGCGAGGCGATGTGCAGATCCGGGTTGTGGATCTCCACGCCCGCCGGCGGCTCAATGTCACCTGCGGTGACGTCGCCGGGGCCCTGCTTGGACAGGTACATGACCACCGGCTCGTCGGAGTCGGAGGACAGAACCATGTCCTTGACGTTGAGGATGATCTCGGAAACGTTCTCCTTGATGCCGTTGATCGTGGTGAATTCGTGGAGGACACCGTCGATCTTGATGGAGGTCACGGCCGCGCCCGGGATGGACGACAGCAGCGTGCGGCGCAGAGAGTTACCGAGGGTGTAGCCGAAACCGGGCTCGAGCGGCTCGATGACGAACTTCGAGCGGTTGGTGTCGATGTATTCCTCGGTCAGCTGAGGGCGCTGCGAGATGAGCATGAACTTCTCCTTTGTCGGCAACCACTATTTGATGCCGGTAGGAACGGGTGCTGGAAATGTGGAAGATATCGCGCCGCCGACACGCCGTGAACGGGGGCGCGGTGTGAAGTAAGGGGCTCTTACTTCGAGTAGAGCTCGACGATCAGCTGCTCCTGCAGCGGAACCTCGATCTGAGCGCGCTCGGGCAGCTGGTGCACGAGAATGCGCAGGGTCTCCGGTACGACCTGGAGCCACGCGGGGACGACGGAGTCGACCAGGTTGTCCTGGGCCTCCTCGAACCACAGCATGCCGCGGGACTTCTCGCGGACGTCCACGATGTCGTACTGGGAGACGCGGTAGGACGGGACGTTGGTCTTCTTGCCGTTGACGGTGAAGTGGCCGTGCGAGACAAGCTGGCGGGCCTGGCGGCGGGTGCGGGCCAGACCAGCGCGGTAGACGACGTTGTCCAGGCGGGACTCCAGGAGGATCAGCAGGTTGTCGCCGGTCTTGCCGGGGAGGCGGTTGGCCTCCTCGTAGTAGCGGCGGAACTGCTTCTCCATGACGCCGTAGGTGAAGCGAGCCTTCTGCTTCTCCTGCAGCTGGAGCAGGTACTCGGACTCCTTGATGCGGGCGCGGCCAGCCTGCCCCGGAGGGTAGGGGCGACGCTCGAAGGACATGTCGCCGCCGACGAGGTCGACGCGGAGGCGACGGGACTTACGGGTAGCAGGGCCGGTGTAACGAGCCATGTTGTCTTACCTCTTTCCTTTCTGCCTTAAACGCGACGACGCTTCGGCGGACGGCAGCCGTTGAAGGGCTGCGGCGTCACGTCGGAGATCGAGGACACCTCCAGGCCGGCGGCCTGGAGAGAACGGATGGCGGTCTCACGGCCGGAGCCCGGACCCTTGACAAAGACGTCGACCTTCTTCATGCCGTGATCCATCGCCTTGCGGGCTGCGTTCTCGGCAGCCATCTGGGCGGCGAAGGGGGTCGACTTGCGGGAGCCCTTGAAGCCGACGTGGCCGGAGGACGCCCAGGAGATCACAGCACCGTTCGGGTCCGTGATGGACACGATGGTGTTGTTGAACGTGGACTTGATGTAGGCGTGGCCAGCGGCCACATTCTTCTTGACGACGCGACGGCCACCACGGCGCGCGCCGGAACGAGTCTTCGGAGGCATGTGTTACTTCTTCTTTCCTGCGATGGTCTTCTTCGGGCCCTTGCGAGTACGCGCGTTGGTCTTCGTGCGCTGACCGCGCACCGGAAGGCCGCGGCGGTGGCGCAGACCCTGGTAAGAGCCGATCTCGATCTTGCGGCGGATGTCGGCCTGGACCTCGCGGCGGAGGTCGCCCTCCACGGTGTAGGAGGACTCGATGGCGTCGCGAAGCGCGGCGAGCTGATCGTCGGTCAGGTTGTCCGTGCGCAGGTCAGGAGAAATGCCCGTCTTCTCGAGCAGTTCCTTGGAACGGGTTGCGCCGATTCCGTAGATGTAGGTGAGTGCGATCTCCATGCGCTTGTTGCGCGGCAGATCCACACCAGCTAGACGTGCCATGTGGTACGTGCCTTTCAGGTTGTTACGGTGGTTTTCTCCCCACTCGTCCAAGCCAAGCGGCGCTTTACCCGGACCTAACCGGATGATGGGCCGTGATGTCGCGCGGCTCCGGCCACCGTGGCCGGAGGTGGGAGGCGCACGCCCGCCGTGGCGGGTATGCGCTTTGGGTGGGGAGGCTTGTCGTGTTTACTTGTAGCGGTACGTGATACGTCCGCGCTCCAGGTCGTACGGGGAGAGCTCCACGATGACCCGATCTTCCGGAAGGATGCGGATGTAGTGCTGGCGCATCTTGCCGCTGATGTGGGCAAGGACTTCGTGCCCGTTGTCGAGCTCGACACGGAACATCGCGTTCTTCAAGGGCTCGACGATGCGGCCCTCAACCTCAATTGCGCCTTCTTTTGCCATACACTCCACTTCCTAAAGCACCGTTTGCGCTGGTGCCTGACGTACTTTGGTAGTTGCTACGTGGCCTGTTTCAGGCAGGAATAACCTCCCTGATACACACCAATGGGCCAGTTTAGCCCTTCACCTGCACAAAGACAAACCCCCTCCGCCGGGGAACGACCCGGGGGCGGAGGGGGCGGGCGCCGGAAGCGCTGTGAACCTAGTAGACGAAGACCTTGTCGCCGATCTGCAGGTCGTTGAAGTAGCGCTGGGCGTCGCCGCGGTACATGCGGATGCAGCCGTTGGAGAGGTACTGCGGGTTGCCCTCGTGGAAGGCGATGCCGTTGTAGGTGAAGTACGTCGCGTACGGCATCGGGGCGTTGTTGAACTCGTAGGAGATCTCGTCCTTGACCTTCCGGTTGACGTAGAAGGTGCCGCGCGGGGTCTCGCTGCCGGGCGCGCCCGGGCCGATGGTGGCGGCCTGGTAGTACATCTGGCCGTTGTCCTGCAGCCAGGAGCGGCGTCCGTCGATGTCGATGCACGCCTTGGCGTCGGGCGGGCAGGGGCCGTAGTCGAAGGCGGGGGCCGGCGCGGGCTCGGCGGCGGGCGCCGGGGCGGGTGCGGGGGCCGGCGCGGGCTTCGGGGTGCGCTCGGCGATCAGCCCGGGGAAGAAGGTCTCGACAGCACCGTCGACCGCGGCCTTCGCCTGCTCAGGCAGCTGCGGGTTGACGGCGGCCAGGCCCTCTGCCTGCTGGCGCAGCGAGTTGCGCGTGTTCCAGGCGGCGTCGCGCGCGGCGCGGTCCTGCGCCTGGCCGATCGACTGGAAGGAGGCGTTGACCTGCGCGACAAAGGCGTCGAGGCTACCCGCGGAGTCGGCTGCAGTCAGCTGGTCGATGGGGCTCGGGGCCGGCTGCGCGGCCGCCTGGGGGGCGCCGAACGGTGCTGCGGCGAGGGTGGCCGAGACACCGGCGACGGCTGCGAGGGAGGCGAAGCGACGCTTCAGGGGCGAGGCCTTCGCATGGCACGGAGTGTAAGACATGGGAAAAGTATAACCGTCCTCTGCGAAAAGTCCGGGCACGGACACCGGTGTCAGTCCCGCGGGGTGAGGATCCGGGGCCCGTCGGCTGTCGCCGCGACCGTGTGCTCCCAGTGGGCGGCGGGCGCGCCGTCGAGGGTGACAACGGTCCAGTCGTCGTCGAGCACCTTGCTTTCCGTTCCCCCGCCGAGGATGAGCATCGGCTCGATGGCAAGCACGGAGCCTTCCTGGATCCTCGGGCCCCTGCGCGGCCTGCCCTCGTTCGGCAGGTAGGGGTCCTCGTGCATCGTCCGGCCGATACCGTGGCCGCCATAGCCGTCGAGGATGCCGAGGGCCACGCCGAAGCGCTCCTCGGCATCGTAGGTCGCGAGCTCGAGCGCGTGCGAGACGTCCGTGAGGCGGTTGCCCGGCACCATCGCCTTCAGCCCCTCGGCAAGCACCCACTCGGTCGCCCGATTGAGCTTGTCGACGTCATCCGCGAGCCGCCCCACCCCGAACGACCACGCCGAGTCCCCCACCCAGCCGTCGAGGGTGGCACCGCAGTCGATGGAGACGAGGTCGCCCTCCTTGAGCACTACGTCTTGGCCCGGAATGCCGTGGACGACGACGTCGTTGACGGAGGCGCAGATGGAGCCCGGGAAGCCCTGGTAACCGAGGAACGTCGGCGTGGCACCGTGGCTGCGGATCACCTCCTCGGCGACGCGGTCGAGGTCGAGGGTGCTCACGCCGGGTGCGGCGGCCTCGCACACCTGCTTCAGCGCGGCGCCGACGATGCGCCCGGCGGCCTCCATGGCGTCGAGCTCTCCCGGGGTTTTGGCGGTGATGGTGCGGCGGCGGAAAGCCACGGTGCCTCCTTGGCGTCGGTAAGCGAATGTGGGGGTGGGTTCACAACGGCGAAAGCCGGCGACTCCGAGCGGAGGGCCGGCTTGGTCCGTGGGCGGGCTACTTCTTCAGCTGCGCCATCGCGCGGGCGTTGACCTCGTCGACATCGCCCACCGCGTCGATGTTGATGATCGCGTCGCCATAGTGCTCGATGAGCGGCGCAGTCTCGTCGCGGTACACGCCGAGGCGCGTGCGGATGGTCTCCTCGTTGTCGTCGGCGCGGCCGCGGGCGAGCATGCGCTCCACCACCACGTCCTCGTCGACGACAAAGTTGAGCACGCCGTCAAGGGCGACGCCCTTCTTCTCCAGGAGGTCGGCGAGGATGTCCGCCTGTTCCACGGTGCGCGGGAAGCCGTCGAGGAGGAAGCCGTCCTTGGCGTCGTCCTCGTTCAGGCGGGCCTCAACCATGCGGGCGGTGACATCGGTGGGCACGAGCTTGCCGGCGTCGATGTACTGCTTCGCCTCCACGCCCAGGGGCGTGCCCTCGCCGATGTTGGCGCGGAACAGGTCGCCCGTGGAGATGTGCGGGACGCCGAGCTTTTCGGAGAGGATGGCGGCCTGGGTGCCCTTGCCGGCACCGGGAGGGCCAAGGAGAACGAGACGCATTATCGCAGAAGTCCTTCGTAGTTGGATTGCAGGAGCTGGGATTCAATTTGCTTGACCGTGGTCAGCGCCACGGACACCATAATCAGGATAGCGGTGCCGCCGAAGGCGCTCATACCCATCTGGCCCGTGCCGGAGATGCCGGCGTCGAGGGCGAGGTTCGGCAGGATCGCGATGAGCGCCAGGTAGAGGGCGCCGACGAAGAGGAGTCGGTTCATCACGAAGCCGAGGTACTCGGCCGTCGGGCGGCCCGGGCGGATGCCGGGGATGAAGCCGCCGTACTTCTTCATGTTCTCCGCCTGCTCGACCGGGTCGTACTGGATGGAGACGTAGAAGTACGAGAAGAAGATGATCATGGCGAAGTAGGCCACGATGTACTGCCAGGAGCCGGGGTTCTGCAGCCACGCCATGACGTTGTTCATCCACCAGTTGTCGGGCGGGCTCGGCTTGTTCATGGTGACGATCTGGGTGATCAGCACCGGCACGTACATGAGCGAGGAGGCGAAGATCACGGGGATGACGCCCGCCTGGTTGACCTTCAGCGGCAGGTAGGTGGACGAGCCGCCGTACTGGCGCCGCCCCACCATGCGCTTGGCGTACTGCACCGGGATGCGGCGCTGGCCCTGCTCGACGAAGATGATGCCCACGACGAGGACGACGACGGCGGCGAGGACGAGGCCGAAGGTCACGCCGCCGGACTGCGTCAGGATCGTCGCGCCCTGGGCGGGGATCTGGGTGGCAATGCCGGCGAAGATGAGCAGCGACATGCCGTTGCCCACGCCCTTCTCGGTGATGATCTCGCCCAGCCACATGATGAGGATCGCGCCGGCGGTCATCACGATGATCATCATGATCAGCGTCCAGACGCTGCGGTCCTCGACGAGCACCGGCATCCCCTGGCCGAGGAGCTGTTCACGGTCGGCCAGGGCCACGATGCCAGCGGACTGGAGCAGGGCCAGCCCGACGGTGAGGTAGCGGGTGTACTGGGTCATCTTCGCCTGGCCCGCCTGCCCCTCCTTCTTCAGCTCCTCGAACTTGGGGATCACGACGGTGAGCAGCTGCACGATGATCGACGCCGTGATGTAGGGCATGATGCCGATGGCGAAGATCGACAGCTGCAGCAGCGCGCCGCCGGAGAACAGGCCGATGATGGAGAACATCGTCGCCTGGTCGCCCTGCGAGATGTCGTTGAGGCGCTGGCTGATGAGCGCATAATCCACGCCGGGCGTGGGGATCTGGGCGCCGACGCGGTAGAGAATGATCAGCGCGAGGGAGATGAGAATCTTTTTGCGCAGATCGGGGTCTTTGAACGCCTGAACGATTGCGGACACTAAGCCTCCTGGCTCCCGGGAGGGCATCACCCGGAAGATAGTGGACATTTACCGCCCGGGCCGCCCCGCCCTAGCGGTTTTCTGCGGCCCAGACAAATTTGACCCCCCTAGCCTACCAGCTGGGCGCTCACCGCTGAATTTGTGCAGCCCCTTAGTTACGCTGGGATCACCCGCGGCGGCGGAGCACGCGCCCCGCCCTCCACGATGGGAGCCACACCGGGGCCGCGTCCGGAAAGGAATCACCGTGGATTCACAGCAGGGCCCCCACCCGGACTTCCGTATCGGCGACTCGGAACGCATGCAGGCGCTCGACCGCCTCACCGAGCTTTTCACAGCCGGTTACCTCGACGTCGCCGAGTTCTACGCTCGCTCGGCGACGGCGACATCCGCGACCCGCGCGGGTGAGCTCGACGCACTATTCGCCGATGTACCCCGGGGACGCGATCTCGCCGTTTCCCAGACGGACGGGTCCGCCGACTCCGCAACCGACGCCGAGCTCGACCGTCTCGTAGCCCGGGGGAGGAAGGTCCGCAGCGCCGACTCCCTCATCCTGGCGGGCGCGTTGATCTTCTTCTTCGTGGGTCTTTTGGTGTTCGACTGGGGATGGTCCTGGGTCGTTTTCCCCGTCGCGGCGCTGGCTGTGGCCGGGGTGCGCGGCCTCGTCGGCCTCGGCGACGAGGAGGAGGAGCTGTTCGAAGAGCTGGACGCGGCCGAGAAGGAAAAGCGCGCGAAGCGCCTGCGCATTGCAATGGAGCGCCGGAAGGAGCTCGAGGGCTGAGCCGCTTTCCGACGCCAAAGGGCCGCTCCCCCGTTGCCGGGGAAGCGGCCCTCGTGGTTGCGCTGGTGGGGCGTCGCGAAGCTTAAGCCTCGGTGACGGACCCTCCGGCGGCCTCGATCTTCTCGACCGCGGACTTGGAGAACTTGGTCGCGGTGACGTCGAGCTTGACGCTCAGGTCGCCGTTACCGAGAACCTTGACCGGCTGGTTCTTGCGCACCAGGCCGGCTGCGACGATGTCCGCAACGGTGACGGTGCCGCCGTTGGGGAACTTCTCGGCCAGGTCGGCAACGTTGACGACCTGGTACTCGACGCGGTTCGGGTTCTTGAAGCCCTTGAGCTTCGGCAGACGCATGTGCAGCGGCATCTGGCCACCCTCGAAAGCAGCGGAAACCTGCTTGCGAGCGCCGGTGCCCTTGGTGCCGCGGCCTGCGGTCTTGCCCTTGGAGGCCTCACCGCGGCCAACGCGGGTCTTGGCCTTGTTCGCGCCCTTTGCCGGGCGCAGATCATGGAGCTTGATGATGTCAGCCATGTTTTCTCTACTCCCCTGCAACTTCTTCAACGGTGACGAGGTGGCGCACCTTGAGGATCTGGCCGCGGGTGGCAGCGTTGTCCTTCTTGACAACGGACTGGCCAATCTTGCGCAGGCCGAGGGCCTCGAGGTTCTTGCGGGTCATCGGCTTCTCGCCAACCTTGCCGTGGTGCAACGTGATCTTCAGTGCCATTGTGCTTAGGCCTCCTGTCCTGCGCGGGCGCGGAGCATGCGGGCCGGGGCAACGTCCTCGATGGCCTTACCGCGCTTGGCGGCGACCTCCTCGGGGCGCACGAGCTCCTTCAGGCCGGCAACCGTGGCCTGGACTACGTTGAGGGCGTTGTCGGAGCCCAGCGACTTGGCCAGGATGTCCTGGATGCCGGCGCACTCGAGAACCGGGCGGACGGCGCCGCCGGCGATGACACCGGTACCGGGGGCAGCCGGGCGGAGCATGACGATGCCCGCGGCGGCCTCGGCCTGGACCGGGTGGGGGATGGTGCCGCCGATCATCGGGACGCGGAAGAAGTTCTTGCGAGCCTCCTCGGCACCCTTCTGGATTGCGGCCGGGACTTCCTTGGCCTTGCCGTAGCCGACGCCGACCAAGCCCTCACCGTCGCCGACGACGACGAGTGCGGTGAAGGACATGTTGCGGCCGCCCTTGACGGTCTTGGCCACGCGGTTGATGGTGATGACGCGCTCGATGTACTTGTCGCGCTCGTCGTTCTGGTTGCGGCGGTCGTCACGACGGCCGCGGCCGCCACGCTCGTTGCTGCGGTTGTTGTTCTGGTTGTCGGCGGAGCGCCCGCCGTCACGCCGTTCACGTTCGGCCATTACGCGATCCTTCCGTTGGTGGTGATGATTGCGGTGATCATTAGAACTTCAGACCACCTTCACGAGCTGCGTCCGCCAGGGCCGCGATGCGGCCGTGGTACTTGTAGCCGGCGCGGTCGAAGACAACCGTTTCGATGCCGGCAGCCTTGGCGCGCTCGGCGGCGAGCTGGCCAACCTTGGCGGCCTTGTCCTTCTTGTCGCCCTCGAGGGTGCGCACGTCCGGCTCCATGGAGGAGGCGGAGACGAGGGTGTGGCCAGCGAGGTCGTCGATGATCTGGACGTGCATGTGGCGAGACGAGCGGTGCACGACGAGACGCGGGGTCTCCGGGGTGCCGCGCAGGGTCTTGCGGATGCGGTTGTGGCGACGCACGCGGGCCTCGCGGCGGCGCGAGGAGATGTCGCGGCCGACCGGGGTGCGCTTGGTGTTCTCTGCGGTGTTGCTCATGATTACTTACCCGTCTTTCCGACCTTGCGGCGAACCTGCTCGCCTGCGTAGCGGATGCCCTTGCCCTTGTAGGGGTCATCCTTGCGCAGTCGGCGGATGTTAGCCGCGATCTGGCCAACCTGCTGCTTGTCAATGCCCTCGATCGAGAACTTGGTGTTGCCGTCGACGGCGAAGGTGATGCCCTCCGGCGCCTCGATCAGAACGGGGTGCGAGTAGCCCAGGGAGAACTCGAGGTTCTTGCCCTTGAGCTGGACACGGTAACCAACACCGAAGATCTCCATGTTGATCTTGTAGCCCTCGGTCACGCCGACAACGATGTTGTTGACCAGCGAGCGGGACAGGCCGTGCAGAGCGCGGTTGTTGCGGTGGTCGTCCGGACGGGACACCACGATCTCGTTGTCCTCGACGGACGCGGTGATCGGAGCCGGAAGCTCCAGGGTCATGGTGCCCTTCGGGCCCTTGACCTGGACGCTCTGGCCGTTGATTGTGGTCTCGACGCCATTCGGGATGGCGATGGGTGCTTTACCTACACGCGACATAGTCTTTCCAACCTCCCTTTACCAGACGTAGGCGAGGACTTCCCCACCTACGCCCTTCTCCTGGGCCTGACGGTCGGTCAGGAGGCCCTGCGACGTGGAGATGATGGCCACGCCAAGGCCGCCGAGAACCTGCGGCAGGTCGTTCGACTTTGCGTACACGCGCAGACCCGGCTTGGACACGCGGCGCAGTCCGGCGATGGACGCCTCGCGGGTCGGGCCGTACTTGAGGTCGAGGGTGAGCTGCTTGCCCACCTTCGCGTCCTCAACCTTGTAGTCGGCGATGTAGCCCTCCTGCTTCAGGATCTCGGCGATGGACGCCTTGATCTTCGAGGAAGGCATGGACACGGTCTCGTGGTGCGCATTGTTTGCGTTGCGCACGCGAGACAGCATGTCTGCGATCGGATCAGTCATGGTCATAGGATGTGACCGTTTACCTTTCTCGTTGCGGTTCCCTGGCCCACCTCGACCGGGCCCGCTGAGCGGGACCCAAGTCACGTTTGCCGTGTGATCTGTCGGGGGCTACTCCACGCTCCCCACGCTCAATAACGTGGGGCGCTCGCCGCCACCCTCGCACCCGGTCCGCATTTCGGCGGGGGGCCTGCAACAAAGTTGGATGTTCAAATGTTCTTCGGCCGCGCGCACGAAAGTACCGGCGCGCAAGTCCGACCGCTCACGTTACCTCGCCGCACGCCGAAAAAGCAATTCGCTTCTCGACGCCCCATCGCCGCCTTTCCCCAGGGTGGCGGCGCGCGGGCGTCGTGAAGCTCCGGCGGCGCGCCCGGTCTAGAACGGCGGCGCGAACCCGCCGCCGCCCAGCAGGGGCACGAAGGCCGCCGCGGCACCGCCCACGGCCGCGAGGACCAGGGCGACGAGCGCAGCGATGATGCCCGGCGGCGAGGAGCTGCCCGAGCCTTCCGTGCCGGAGCTCGGCCCCTCGGCGGAGCCCGGCGCGACGAGGCCGCTGAACAGGGGCATGCTGGAGAGCGCGGAGCTCAGGTCGATGCCCGACGAGCCCTCGTTGCCGTTCCAGTTCGTGCAGGTCAGGTTCTCGCCGAGGGCGCGGCCGTGGAAGCGGTCGAGGAGGAAGGGCATGCCGAACGCTCCGCCGCTGACGGACTGGGCCACGTGGTTGGCCTCCCCGATCGTGCCGACCTCGGGGAGGATGTCGTCGCGGTAGTACATCGCAGCGCCCTGGGTGCACCAGTTCCGCGCGAGGTCCTTGGCCTGGCCGTAGGCCACGTTGCGGTCGAAGCGGCCAGAGACGATCATCATCGGCACCTCGGGCGCCTTCCTCCCGATCAGCTGGTCATCCACCGCCCGCTGCGCCTCCGGGTACTCCTTGACCAGCTCGGAGAGCGAGCGGCCCCCTGCGATCCACTCGCGCGTCGAGGTGTAGCCGTATTCTTCCATGATCTCGTCGGTGCACATCTCGGACAGCGCCCCGAGCGCGCTGCGGCCGTCGTCGTTGACGTTGGCCTCGACGATCTCGCCGATCTCCGGGTACCGGGCGACCAACCCGTTGATGGAGAAGCCGATCGCGCCGGCCAGGTCGGACCCGTCGATGTTGGCCATCACCGCGGTCAGGTCGGCCGGCGGCGCCGAGGCGTACCCGCCGACCAGGTCAAGGTCGGGGGCGTAGCTCGGCTGCAGCTCGGCCGCGGTCCGTCCCCGCCTTCGCCCCCGACGCCGGGATCTACCCGGTCTTACCTTGGAAGAGCGGGGCGCGAGCGCACCCTTTCCTGGCCGAGGTCGGTCCTGTCGCCGGCGTCGAGGCCGCTGCCGTACGCCCGGCCGTCGTAGGTCCGCCGCGCCCGCGACGCCGTCAGATGCAGCCCGAGGTCGCGGGCGTAGTCCTCCTGGGCCTGTTCGGCGCGCCGCAGGTCGTCGAAAAGCGCCAGCGAATAGCGCCCGTCCGTTTCGGCTATCGTCTCCTCCGCCGCCCCGAGCCTCCTGCCGATGGCCTGCGAGAACCCCAGCATGAAGGAGCGGCGCTTGACCACGGTCGAGCAGTCGTACCACCCCTCGGAGACGTGCTTGCGCGCCCCGACGATCATCACCGGGTTGAGCAGCGCGTACAGCATCTCCACCCGCTGCATGTGCCGCGCCGACCCGAAGACGGTTGCGGAGGGAGTCCTCGTCGAACGGTGGAGCTTCTGCTGGAAACCGGTGCAGTGCAGCGCCCCGGCGATCGCGAGCAGCAGCGCAGCCTGCATGTCCGTGTAGGCTCCCGCGAACTCGAAGGTCCTGCGCACCACGTCGTCACGCTCGTCGGGTCTTTCCACGTCGCGCTCGTCGAACCCGTAGGCGGCCATGATCTCGAAGGCGCGGTCGTAGAAGACCTCCCCCTCCGGCGTCCCTTCGCGGTCGGCGGCCTGGTTGAGCAGCTTGCGCACCCTGTCCTTGATCTTGTCGATGTCCCTCACGGGTCTTCCCCCCTCTGTTGTTTTCGGCGGCGCCACCGGCGGCGCACACGCACTGAGGGCAGTTGTAGAACACGCGGCCGACACGGCACTCGCCGGAACCCGCAGACCTGTGGATAACCCTTTCCTGGGCCTGGCCCTGTGGATAACCCGGGCCGCATGTCCGGGCAGTGGCATAGTCTTGCGGTATGGCTACTTCGCGTCCGCAACTTCGGGGCGACGGGATGCGTTCCCTGCTGCCGATGGTCAAGTACTCGTCCGCCCACACACCCGAGCGCTACCGGCACCTCGTCTCGCTGCGCGCCTCCGTGATCAACGACTGTCGGGCCTGCGTGACCACGCACCGCCGTGACGCCCGCCGCGACGGCTGGTCGGAGGAGCGCATCCTGCGCGCCGAGGACTGGACGAACCACACGGACAGCTTCGACGAGGAGGAGACGCTCGTTCTCCGACTCACCGACGCGGTCACCCACGTCGACGGCTACGAGTCCATCCCCGGCGACCTGTGGGACCGGCTCGTCGACCTGTTCGGCGTGGACGGTACGCACGACATCCTCGTGAGCATCCTGGCCATCAACACGTTCAACCGCCTGAGCATCACCACCCGGACCGACCCGCAGGCCATCAAGGGGACCATCCCCTTCGACCACGACTACACCGCCCACCTGTAAAGGAGCCCCATGCCCGATAAAGAGAGCCTCGCCTCCACCCACGAGTGGCTCACCGCCGTGTCCGAAACACTCGGCGTTCCGCCCGAGTTCACCCGCGCAGCCGTCGGCCCCGTCCTCGACCTAACCGCGAACGTCGCGCACAACGGCCCCTCGCGCCCCGCCGCGCCCACCACGGCCTTCGTGCTCGGATACGCGCTGGCCCTGAAGTCCGGCGCCTCCCCCTCGGTCGACGAGCTCGACGAGCTCATCGCGGACGTCGACGCCCTCCTGGAGCGCTACGGCAAGTAGATGGGACGCATCAACCGCAGCTTCGCCGTCACCCGCGTCACCCGCGAGGACGGCGTCATCCGCACAGACACCCGGGCCGACACCGTCAGCGTCGAGGAGCCCCTGGAGATCCGCGCCGGCGGCACGACCCTCACCTCCACGATGCGCACCCCCGGCCACGACATCGAGCTCGCCCACGGCTGGCTCTTCGCGGAGCGCCTCATCAGCTCGCCTGACGACGTCACCACTGCGCGCTACTGCGCCGGCGCCGTCGGCCCGGAGGGCGAGAACACCTACAACCTCCTGGACATCGACCTCGCCGGAACGGCGGCCCCCGTCACCCCGAACCTCATCCGCCTCACCCCCACCACGAGCGCCTGTGGAGTGTGCGGCACGCAGTCCATCTCCGAGCTGCTCCACCGCACCCACGCCCCCATCGAGCCGGTGGCGCTCGACCCGGACCTGATCATGGCCCTGCCGGGGAAGCTGAGGGAAGGCCAGAAGCAATTCCGCAAGACCGGCGGCATCCACGCCGCCGGGGCCTTCGACCTCGACGGCAATGCCCTGGTGATTCGGGAGGACATTGGGCGCCACAACGCCGCCGACAAGGTCATCGGCCACCTCCTGCTCGAAAACAAACTGCCCGCCAAGGACACGATCCTGGTCATGTCCTCGCGGGCGTCGTTCGAGCTGGTGCAGAAAGCCGCGATGGCGGGATTCCCCGCCCTCGTCGCCGTCTCGGCCGCGTCGTCCCTCGCCGTCGAGCTGGCCCGCCAGGCGGGCATGGCGCTCGCAGGATTCGCGCGGGAGGAGCGCTTCAACCTCTACGCCGGGGCGCTGGCCGGGGGGCGTCGATAAGCGCGGCTCAGTCGAGGTAGCTGGTCTTCGTGGTGTTCAGCCACGCGTAGACCGCGCCGATGCCGAGGCCGCCGCCCACGAAGTTACCGAGCCACACCATCAGCCAGTTCAGGCTGATGTGCGCGGCGTCGAAGCCGGCCGGGTGGGGGTCGGCGATGAAGGCGAGGGTGAACAGCGAGAAGTTCGCGATGATGTGCTCGAGACCGAGGCCGACGAAAATCGCGATGATCGGCAGGATGACCACGAACTTCGAAACGATGTCCGGCGCCTTGAGTGCACCCACGACCGCCATGTTCACCACGAAGTTCGCCCCGACGGCCTCGATGAACGCCCCGAGCGCCGGCTTGGCCAGCTTGCCCGCGGTGAGCGTGGAGATGAGGTGGGTGTTGTCCATCCCGCCCAGCTTCGCGGACTGGCTCATGATGAACGCGACGAGGATCGCGCCGACCAGGTTGAACACCGTGGCCACCACCACGACCCATACGGCCTTGCCCCAGCCGAGGTCGCCGCGGGCGGCCGACCAAGACACGAACATCATGTCGCCCGTGGCAAGTTCGGCGCCCAGCACGATGATGGCGAACAGGCCCAGGCCGAAGAGGCTGGCGAAGACGATGGATCCGGAGCCCGGCGCGAGCTTCTCGGCCACGTTGCCGGCCACGGCCGCGAAGGCCGTGCCGAGCGTCAGGTACATCCCGGCGAGCACGGCGCGCACGGCGAAGCGGCCGAAATCCTTGTCCAAGAGCTCGACCTTTTTGGCCGCGCCGGTGTCGATTGCCTCGTGCAGTGCCACGGGTGTTCCTTCCTCGAGTGTCGTAATCCACCGAACGCCCGTTGGCCGGGCCGGCGCGGCGGTAAAGCAGCAGGGTAGATCTTAGGGGACGGCACCTGCCGCTTCGCGGCGAGTCTGCTGTTGACCGCGCGGGGCCGCGCTACACGACGCCGCGGGGCACGATCACGGGCGAGACTCCCGCCGGGTCGTCCCACACCTCGGCGCGCAACCCGTACGCCCGCGCCAGCACTTCGGGCGTCAGCGCCTCCCCGGGCGTGCCCTGCGCGATGACGCGGCCGTCCTTCATCACCACCATGGTGTCGGAGAACATCCCCGCCAGCATCAGGTCGTGCAGAACCATCACCACCGCCTTGCCGCCGCGCGCCTGCCGGCGAGCGAGGTCGAGCATGGCCATCGCGTGCGCCGGGTCGAGGAAGGTGGTGGGCTCGTCGAGGAGCAGCACGGGTGTGTCCTGGGCGAGCGTCATGGCGAGCCAGACACGCTGACGCTGCCCTCCCGACAGGGCGGCGATGTCGCGCTCGAGCAGGTCCGAGATCCCCGCGGCCTCGCACGCCCGGGCGATGGCCTCGCGGTCGGCCGCGGACTGCCCCCGCAGACGCCCCTGGTGGGGGTGGCGCCCCCTGGCCACCAGCTCGCCCACGTAGAGCCCGTCGGGGGCGGACGGGTGCTGGGGCAGCAGCGCGATGAGGCGGGCTGCCTCCCGCGGCGACAGCGCGTGGACCTCCCCGCCGCCCACGGTGACGGAACCGGAGCGGGGAGCAACAAGCTTGGACATGGCCTTGAGCAGCGTCGATTTGCCGCACCCGTTCGGCCCGATCAGGGTGGTCACCTCACCCGCGCGGGCTTCAACGCTGACCCCGTGCAGGACTTCTGCGCCGTCGCCGTAGCCCGCGCGGATGTCCCGTGCCCGCAGCAGCGCCGCGCGCGTGTTTTCTTTCTCCATCTCTTCCTCACCTTTCACAGCCTGCCCCGCCGTTTTCTGAGTCACCGGGCCCTACCCGACTCCCGCCTCACCAGCACGACGAGAGCGAGACCTCCGATCGCCGAGGACACCGCGCCGACCGGGGCGTTCGAGGGGATGAGCCCGGCCAGCACCGCGCATAAGCCGAGCAGCGCCGCCCCCGCCGCCGCCGAGACGACCGGCGGGGGCGTCGGGGTGCGGGCCACCATCCGGCCGAGGTGCGGGGCGAGAAGGGCGACGAACCCGATCGGCCCCACCGCGGAGACCACGACAGCGGAGACTCCGGTCGCGGCGACGAGCAGGGCGGTGCGCTGCCGCGTGACATTCACGCCTAGCGTTCCCGCCGAGGCGTCGTCGTGCGCCAGCAGGGGCAGGTCGCGTCCGCACCACAGGCCCAGCGCGACGAAGGGAACGAGCCCGGCGATCAGCGGGGCGATCGCCTCCATGCGCACGAACCCCGTCGAACCGGCCAGCCACGTCTGGGCCTCGGCGGCCCGCAGCACCTCCGCCTTGAGCAGGAGGTAGCTCACCGACGCCTGGAGCATGAGCGACAGGGCGAAGCCGGTGAGCACGATCCGGTCGCTCGTCCCCACCCCGCCGAGAAGGGTGAGCAGAGCCACGACGGCGACAGAGCCGACGAGCGCCAGGCACGCCCGCCACCAGAAGTCCGGCAGGCCGTCGGCGAACGCGGGGCGGAACGTCACCGTCCCGAGCACCACCAGGACCGCCGCCCCGGAGGTCACGCCCAGAATGTCCGGGGAGGCCAGCGGGTTGCGAGCCATGGTCTGCGTCCAGGCCCCGGCCATCCCCAGCGCCGCGCCGACGAGGAGCGTCGCGACGGCGACCGGCAGGCGCAGGTCCCACACCACCGCGATCGCCCGGGGAGTCCCGCCGCCGCGCAGCACCTCGATGACCTCCAGCGGGCTGAGCGCGACCGCGCCCTGCCCCAGCAGAAGGAGGTACGAGACCGCGGCAACGCAAGAGAACACGGCGGTGGCGAGAACGCGCCGGGCCGCCCGGGAGCGGCGCTGCCGGTGGAGAACCTCGCTCGGGCCCGCCATCTACGCCACCCCCCTGCGCCACCCGACGCCTCGGTGGACGGCAGCGATCAGTACCGGCGCGCCGAGGAAGGCCAGCACGACGGACATCTCGAGCTCCCCGGGCCGCAGGATGAGGCGGCCGGCGACGTCGGCAAGCAGGACCATCGTCCCCCCGAACAGCGCCGTGGGAAGGAGCAACGCCCTCACCTGCGGGCCGACGACGCGCCGCATGACGTGCGGCGCCGCAAAACCGACGAAGGCCACCGGCCCCGCTGCGGCCGTGGCGCACCCCGCGAGGAGCACAACGCCCAGCGCGGCGCAGGCGCGCGCCAGCCGCGGGGACCCGCCGAGCGCGAGCGAGGTTTCCTCACCGAGCGCCAGCAGGTCGAGGGGGCGCGCGGCGAGCGCTGCGCAGACGCCGCCCGCCCCGAGCCCCGCCCAGGCCACGGCAGCGTCGCCGTAGCCCCGGCCGAAGGTCGATCCGACCGTCCAGTGGCGCATCCCGTCGAGCACGTCCGTGTCGAAGAGCCCGATGAGCATGGCCCCCGAGCGCAGCGCTGCGTCCACGCCCACCCCCACAAGAATCAGTGTGAGCGGGCTGCGAGCGCGCCGGGCGACCAGCATGACCACACCCGCAGCCCCCGCCGCGCCCACGAAGGCGAGGCCCGCCGTAGCACCCGCGCCGACTGCCGCGCCAACCGCTGTCCCCAGCGCCACGGTAAACGAGGCGCCGGCGGTGATGCCGATGAACCCGGGGTCCGCGAGCGGGTTGCGCGTCCACGCCTGGGCCAGCACACCCGCGACGGCGAGCGACGCGCCCACCGCGAAAGCGACGAGGGTGCGGGGCACGCGCAGGTCCCAGACGATGCCGCGGATCTCGGCGCCACCCACACCGAGCAGCGCGTCTGCGACGTCGCCTGGAGAAACGGTGCGCGAGCCGAGCAGCAGGGAGGCCGCCACGGCCACCGCGGCAGCGGCGGCGAGGAGCCCGGTGGCCAACGCCCTGCCCCGCGGGTCGCGCTTCGCGGGGGAGATCAGGACAGCTGCCCCTCAAACTTGTCGATCGCCCAGGGGATGGTCACCGGGTTCGGCATGCTCATGGCGTTGCCCACGTCCGTCTCCAGGTAGCGCACGCGCCCGTCGCGCACCACCTCGAGCCCCTGGAATGTCGCGTCGTTCTTCAGGGCGTCGGCGGCCCCGTTGTAGTCGAGCACGAAGAGGTAGTCGACGTCGTTGAGGGAGGCATAGTTCTCCGGCGCGTAGTCCACGAAGAAGCTCGAGCCGTCGCCCTGCAGCTGCTCGGGGATGGTGAAGCCGAGGTCCTCGATGAATTGTCCGCGTCCGTCGCCCGAGGTGTAGAGACCGATCTTGCCGTCGTAGGGCATCACGATCGCGGCGCGCTTGCCCTGCAGCTCGGGGTGATCCCGCTTGAAGTCGGCGAACGCCTTCTCGGTCTCCTCGATGAGCTTCTCGCCTTGCGACGCCTTACCCACCGCCCCGGCGATCGTTTCCACCTGCTTGTCCCAGGGGATCTGCCAGTCCTCGTAGCCCTCCGGCTTGAGGGCGGTCGGGGCGATCTTTTCCAGGGACTCCTTCGCCTGCGCGTCGACGGCCTGGTTCACGGCGATGATCTGCGTGGGGTCCGAGGCGGTGACCTGCTCCAGGACGTCGGCGGTGAACCCGCTGGCGGTGTTGTAGATGGTCGCCGGGGTGGCGTCGCCAAGCAGCTCATTCGACCAGGGACCCACGCCGGAGGGGTCGCCGTCACCCTGCGCGCCCCAGGGAGCGATGGCGACCGGGGTGACGTCGAGGGCGAGAAGCGTGTCGACGTCACCGAGGCCGAGGCTGGCCACGCGCATGTCCTGGCCCGCCTGCTCGGCGGCCGGCTCCCCCTCACCGCGCGAGCACCCGGCGAGGGCGAGGGCGGCGGCGGTGATGGCGGCGACGGCCACCGTGGGCTTTCTTCCCAGAAGACTCATGTGTTTCCTTCCCTGGCCCGAGCCAGATCCACACCCAGGCCGAATAAAGGCACAACGGTGTTCCGAAATTAAAGGGTCGGACGTATACTAGAGCGCGATCCGGCCATTAAGCAAGCCTTACCTCACCAACTTTCGATGGAGATCATGTCGACACACCTCCTCCACCCCGTCACCCTCGTCGCCAACGAGATGCTCAAGCCGCGCCTGCACCGGCTGACGTTTACCTCGGAGGCCTTCGCCGACTTCCCGCTGAGCGGCCCGGACGAGTTCTTCGGGCTCGTCATGCCCAAGGAGGGCCGGGAGTTCACGCCGTTCAGCATCGACGGCGTGAACATCCGCGCCGCCGTAGCCGCTCTGCCAGAGGAAACACGCCCCAACCTGCGCTGGTACACCATCCGCAGCCTCGACAGGCAACGGAAGCTTATCGACGTCGACGTCGTGACCCACGGGGACTCCGGGCCGGGCTCCCGGTGGATCCGCCGCGCGCGGCCCGGCGACACGGCTGGCATGTTCACCTGCCCCGCGCTGTGGACCCCGCCCACCGGCTCCCAGCTACTCGTCGCCGACGCCTCTGCGCTCCCGGCGCTGCGCCACATCCTCGCCTACCAGCGGGCCAACGCGCCGGAGGCACTGGCCGAGACCCACGTCGTCGCCGTGGTGACATCCCACGACGAGGTGGAGGACGGGCTTGCGGAGCAGTGGGGCACGGCCGTGCGCTCCCTCGACGTCGTGGAGGCCGCGAAGACACTCGAGACCGCGCGGACACTGACACTGCTGCGCGAGCGCTTCTCCCCCGCGCCGCCGCGCTCCGTGTGGGTCTCCGGCGAAGGCGACCTCACGAAGGCCGTGCGCGCACTAGCGGTGAAGGGGTGGGGCCTGCCCGCGGAGAAGGTCGTGTGGGTTCCCTTCTGGTTCCACGGCAGGGCCCGCCCCTGAAGACGAGCACATGAGCCCCGGAGGGCCGCTATTGCGCCCGTTTCAGGCGCACATGCTCGTCCCACCCACCCGAAACACGACAAACCCCCGCTCAACCCGGAAAGGGGCGGGGCGGGGGTGTGACGTCGTGAAGCGAAGCCTTAGGCCTGCTGCATCTTGCCGTCCTTGTCGACGAACGGGAAGCCGAGGTGGCGCAGGAGAGCGCGGCCCTCGTCGTCGTTCGTCGCGGTGGTGACGAGCGTGATGTCCATGCCGCGGACGCGATCGATCTTGTCGATGTCGATCTCGTAGAACATGGTCTGCTCGGTCAGGCCGAAGGTGTAGTTGCCGGCGCCGTCGAACTGCTTGTCGTTCAGGCCGCGGAAGTCACGAATACGCGGCAGAGCGACGTTGAGCAGGCGGTCCAGGAACTCCCACATGCGGTCGCCGCGGAGGGTGACCTTCGCGCCGATCGGCATGCCCTCACGGAGCTTGAAGTTCGCGATGGACTTCTTCGCGCGACGCAGCTGCGGCTTCTGGCCGGTGATCGCGGTCAGGTCCTCGAGCGCGCCGTTGATGACCTTGGAGTCGCGTGCGGCGTCGCCGACACCCATGTTGACGACGATCTTGGTCAGGCCCGGGATCTGCATGACGTTGTCGTAGCCGAACTCCTCGTTGAGCTTGGCGCGGATGTCGTCCTTGTAGCGGGTCTTGAGCCGCGGGGTGTAGTTCTCAGCCATGCTTAGATGTCCTTCCCGTTCGACTTGGCAACGCGGACCTTCTTGCCGTTCTCATCGAAGCGGTAGCCCACGCGGGTCGGGGTGCCGTCGGAGTCGAGGACCATCACGTTGGAGACGTGGATCGGAGCCTCCTGGGTGACGATGCCGCCAGACTCGGCGCCGCGCTCGTTGTAGGAGTTCGCAACGTGCTTCTTGATGCGGTTCACGCCCTCGACGAGGACCTTGTTGCGCTGCGGGTAGGCCTCGATGACCTTGCCCTGAGCGCCCTTGTCCTTGCCGGAAATGACCTGGACCATATCGCCCTTCTTGATCTTCATACTTAGATCACCTCCGGTGCGAGAGACACAATCTTCATGAAGCGCTTGTCGCGCAGCTCGCGCGCGACCGGGCCGAAGATACGGGTGCCGCGGGGCTCGGTGTCGTTCTTGATCAGAACGGCAGCGTTCTCGTCGAATGCGATGTAGGAGCCGTCCGGGCGACGGGTCTCCTTCTTCGCGCGGACGATGACGGCGCGGACGACCTCACCCTCCTTGACGTTGCCGCCGGGGGCGGCTTCCTTCACGGTGGCGACAATCGTGTCGCCGATGCCGGCGAAGCGTCGGACAGAGCCACCGAGCACGCGGATGCAGAGGATCTCTCGTGCACCGGTGTTGTCGGCGACCTTCAGACGCGATTCTTGCTGAATCACTGTGGTCTCCTGACCTGGTTGAATGTGCGCCAGATTTCCGTCCTGCACGCACGTGGTCACTTAGCTTTTCGCCTGAAGCTTATCGACGGACCCCGTCGGCCATCAGGCCGTGCGGTGCCGAAGGGTCTCGGGGCTTTCACTCGGAAACGCGCGTCCACCCCGACCAGTTCCAGGCAACTGTGGTATTTAACCACACTGCCTGCGCGGAACCCAAATCTCGGTGGCCCTTGATGCGGTGCCGATGCGATAGAAATGGAGGCATGTCTCAGCAGCTCCAGCAACCCAGGGTCCTCTCGATCGCCGGCACCGACCCGACCGGCGGCGCGGGGGTTCAGGCCGACCTCAAATCCATCGCCGCGGCGGGCGGCTACGGCATGGCGGTGGTGACCTCCCTGCTGGCCCAGAACACCCGCGGCGTGCAGGAGATCCACACTCCCCCGCAGTCCTTCCTCACCGCACAGCTCTCCTCGGTGTTCGACGACGTCGAGGTGGACGCCGTGAAGATCGGCATGCTTGGCAACGCCACCGTGACGCGCACCGTCTCCGAATTCCTGCGCCTCCACCCGGTGGGCGTGGTGGTCGTGGACCCGGTCATGGTGGCCACCTCCGGCGACCGGCTGCTCAGCGCCGACGCGGAGGAGGCGGTGCGCGAGTTCATCCGCGAGCACGCGACGGTGGTGACCCCGAACATCCCGGAGCTGGCGGTGATGCTCGGCACCGCGCCCGCCGCGACCTTCGAGGAGGCCGTCGAGCAGGGCGCGCGCTACGCGGCGGCCGCGGGCGTCGACGTGCTGGTCAAGGGCGGCCACCTCACGGGACCCGTGGCTTCGAACGCGCTCGTCTCCGCCGACGGCTCGGCCCACGTCATCGACCTGCCCCGCGTGGACACGGCGAACACCCACGGCACCGGCTGCTCGCTCTCCTCGGCACTGGCCACGCGCATGCTTCTCGACGCCACCCCCGCCGCAGCCGCCGAGTGGGCCTCGCACTGGCTGCACGAGGCAATAGTCCACGCGGACGCCCTGCACGTCGGCCACGGCAACGGGCCGGTGGACCACTTCCACCGGCTGCGCCGCCTCGCTGGCGGCGAAAGTTAGCTGCCCGCCGGGACCCAGCCGAGCGCGGGGGCGATGTGCTCGGCGAAGTCGGCGAGGATCTTCACGTTGGCGTCCACGCCGAGCTGGTTGGGGATGGTGAGCATGAGCGTGTCGGCCGCCTGGATCGACGGGTCGGCCGCGAGCTCCTCGATGATTGCGTCGGGCTCGGCCGCGTAGGTCTTGCCGAAGGTGACCTGCCGGCCCTCCCCCAGCGAGCCGATCTGCTCGGCGCCGCCCTGCAGCCCGAACATGCGGCGGGACTGCTCGTCGACGATGGGGAAGATACTGCGCGAGACGGAGACGCGGGGCTGCCAGTCGTGGCCCGCTTCCGCCCAGGTGTCGCGGTAGCGCTGGATCTGCCGGGCCTGGAGCTCGCCGAGGGAGGACCCGTCGGCCTCGCTGATGAGGGTGGAGCTCATGAGGTTCACGCCGTCGCGGGCAGCCTGCTCGGCGGAGTCGAAGGACCCGGCTCCCCACCAGACGCGGCGCGCCGCACCCGGCGCGTGGGGCATGACGGGCAGCGGGATGCCCGGGTGGTACATCCGCGGGTACTGCTTTTCCAGGGGCGCGGAGGTGGCCACGCCCTCGCCGCGCAGGGCGGCCATGAAGCGCTCGAAGTTGCGCCTGGCCAAGTCGGCGCCGTTGTCGGCAGCAGCGGTGAACCCGAAGGCCTCCCAGCCCTTGTCGGCGGGCTCGGGTGAGCCACGGGAGACGCCGAGGGCCACGCGCTCGTCGGAAAGCAGGTCGAGCGTGGCGATGTCCTCGGCGAGCTGCAGCGGGTTGGCGTAGCGCATGTCCAGCACGCCGGTGCCGACCTCGATGTTTTTCGTCACCGCGGCCATCGCGGACAAGAGCGCGACGGGCGAGGCGAACTGCGGGGCGAAGTGGTGGACGCGCACGTAGGCGCCGTTGACGCCGATCGCGTCCGCCTGCCTGGCGATCTCGACGGTGTCCTGCAGGGTCTGCTTCGCGCCCGGGCCCGCCTGCCCGGGCAGGGCGTAGTGGCCGAATGAGAGGAATCCGAATGACTTCATGCCCTCAACAACGTGGACACGTCATCATTTATTCCCGCCGGGGCCTCAGCCCTCGACGCCGACCTTGCCGCCGTCCTTGCGCCACGTCACCGCCACCGCGGGGCGCGGCACCTTGTTGCCGCCGTCGGGCCAGTGGGAGCCGGGTTGCTCGAAGGTGGCGTCGTCGGACTCGCCCGGGTGCTGGACGTTGACCATCACGCGCTCCTCGTCGACGATCGGGCCGCAGGTCTCGGCGCCGACCGGGACGGTGAGGAAGCACTTCACCTGGCCGCGGTTCTGCCCCTCGAGGCCGACGGCGTAGAGGCCGTCGTTGCTCTTCAGCGCGTTGCCGTCGGTGGAGATCCACAGGTTGCCGTAGGTGTCGAAGGCGAGGTTGTCCGGGCAGGAGATCGGCGAAACCTTGGTCTTGTCGAAGCCGCCGAAGTAGGAGCTGGCGGCCTCCGGGTCGCCGCAGACCAGCAGCAGGTTCCAGGTGAACTTCTCGCCCGCGTGGTCGTCCTCGATCTCCATGACGAGGCCGTTCTTGTTCTCGCGGATCGGGGCGTACTCCCTGACGTCCTCCTTGCTCTTCTTGGCGTTCTCGCCGGACGCGCCGCGGTAGGAGTTGTTCGTCAGGGCGAGGTAGACCTTGCCGGTGACGGGGTTGGCCTGGAAGTCCTCGGGGCGGTCCATCTTCGTCGCGCCGACCGCGTCGGCGGCGAGGCGGGTGTAGACGGCCACCTCCTCGGCCGTGAAACCCTCGACGTGCGACTCGGCCCCGTCGGCCGTTGCCGTGAGCAGTTTGTGCCACTCGCCGGTGCCGTCGAAGCGGCCGTCGGCCGGCAGGGCGCCGTCGCCGGCGATCTCGCCCTCGGGCGAGTTGCCCTTCAGCGAGGCGACGTAGAGGGTGCCCTCGTCGAGGATGGTCATGTTGTGGGCCATGTCGCCCTCGACGATCTTCTTGGAGGAGACGAACTTATAGATGTACTCGAAGCGCGCGTCGTCGCCGGAGTAGCACACCACGGTGCCGTCCTTGGTCACGTGGACGTTGCCCGCCTCGTGCTTGAAGCGGCCCATGGAGGTGTGCTTGACCGGGGTGGAGGCGGGGTCCTGCGGGTTGATCTCCACCATCCAGCCGAAGCGGTTGAACTCGTTGGGCTCCTTCGCCAGGTCGAAGCGGTCGTGCAGGCGCTCCCACTTGCGCTCGGAGGCGCCCTCCTTCACGCCGAAGCGCTTCACGTCCTCTGCGGCGCGGCCGTCCTTGACCGCCTCCGCGTTCGCCCAGTACTGGTCGATGTTCTCCTCGCCGGAGAGCATGGTGCCCCACGGGGTCATGCCGCCGGAGCAGTTGTTGAAGGTGCCGTACACCTTCGTGCCGCTCTGGTCTGCGCTGGTCTTGAGCAGCTCGGAGCCGGCCGCCGCGCCCGTGAGGGTGAACTCGGTGGTGCCCGTGATGCGGCGGTTGAGCGGGCCGAACTCGCGCTTCAGCTCGCCGGTCTTGCCCACCTTGGACACCTCGAGGATGGTGTGGCCGTGGCTCTCGATGCCGATGTTGATCTGCTCGTCGGTCGGGTTCTCCGCGTCGTAGTTCGGGAACATCTGCGGCTCGGTGGTGTACTCGTGCGAGCACACGTACAGCAGGCGCTCCTTGTCCGTCGGGTGGTCCATGAGCCCGGCGAAGTCGTTGTTGAAGCCGAACTGGCGCGCTGCGGCCACCGCGGTCTGGTTCATCGGGTCGAACTCGGGGGCATCCTGGTAGACGGGGTCGCCCCAGGCGATGAGCACGCCGGTGGCGTAGCCGGCCGGCACCACCACGGAGTCGTCGGTGTTCGGGGCCACGCTGTCGAACTGCATACCCTCCAGCGGTTTGACGTCGGCAGAGGAGGAGCCGGAGCCGCTTGTCGACGACCCGGAGGCCGCCCCGGTGGAGGAAGCACCCGACTCCCCCGCCCCGCACGCGGCCAGGGCCGCGCCGCCGCCGACGGTGACCACGCCGAGGCCGAAGGCGCGCAGGACGCCGCGGCGCGAGACGGTGTCGCCGAAGTACTCGTTGTCCGACGTGTTGGTGCACTCGCCGTAGCAGGCGTTGCCGCACTTGTAGGTGCAGGTCAGCTTCGATCGGTTGGACTGGAACAGCAGGTTCAGACCCCGGATGGCCATGGTGTATCTCCCCGTACTCTCGCGGCGGCGCCGCCTATCGGATTAACAGCAAAACAATGTGAACCGTAGGGCGGCGACATGGCGGGGCACGAACAACCGGGTGAACTTTCAGTGAATTGGGGCGCGAGGGGGCGTCGACAAGCAAAAAGCCCCGCACGGGGCGGGGCTTTTTGTTGCTCGATCGGGCGGCGCTTAGCGGGCCTTCTCGATGATGTCCACGAGACGGAAGTGCTTGTCCTTGGACAGCGGGCGGGTCTCCTCGATGTGGACGAGGTCGCCGATGCCGGCGGTGTTGTTCTCGTCGTGGGCCTTCACGCGCTTGGTAGTGCGCACGATCTTGCCGTACAGGCCGTGGGACTTGCGGTCCTCAACCTCGACGACGATCGTCTTGTCCATCTTGTTGGACACGACGTATCCACGGCGGCGCTTCTGCAGGCCCTTTTCCTTCTGGTTTTCGTTCACGTTTGCCTCAGTCATGGTTATGCCTCAGCTCCCGGGACGACGGACAGGCCGAGCTCGCGCTCGCGCAGCACGGTGTAGATGCGTGCGATGTCGCGCTTGACGGTGGAGATGCGGCGGTTGTTGGTCAGCTGGCCGGTGGCGAGCTGGAAGCGCAGGTTGAACAGCTCTTCCTTCGCCTCGGACAGGCGGGTGCGCAGCTCGTTGTCGTTGAGCTCGCGGAACTCGGATGCGGGGGTACCGTTAGCCATTAGAACTGGTCCTCCTTCTTGATGACGCGAACCTTGCACGGCAGCTTCGCGCCGGCGCGGCGCAGAGCTTCCATGGCGGTCTCCTCGTTCGGGTACGACATCTCGAAGAGGATGCGGCCCGGCTTAACGTTGGCCACCCACTTCTCCACGGGACCCTTACCGGAACCCATACGCACGCCGAGCGGCTTCTGGGTCAGGGGGCGGTCCGGGAAGATGTTGATCCAGACCTTGCCGCCGCGCTTGACGTGGCGGTTGATCGCGATACGCGCGGCCTCGATCTGGCGGTTGGTGATGTAGGCCGGCTCGAGAGCCTGGAGGCCATAGTCACCGAAGTTGATGGTGTTGCCACCCTTGGACACGCCGCGACGGGTCGGGCGGTGCTGGCGGCGGTACTTAACGCGCTTAGGAATAAGCATGTTTTAGCCCTCCTGCTTCTGCTCTGCGCGCTGGCGACGCTGGCCACCGCGGCGCGGGCGGCGGTCGCCGCGGCCGCGGCGCTCGTTCGACGGAGCGTTGAGCTCAGACTCACGGACGCCACCGACGACGTCGCCCTTGTAGATCCACACCTTGACGCCGATGACGCCGAAGGTGGTGTGTGCTTCTGCGATGCCGTAGTCGATCTCCGCGCGGAGCGTGTGCAGCGGCACACGGCCCTCGTGGTAGCGCTCGACGCGGGACATCTCGGCGCCGCCCAGACGGCCGGAGGTCATCACCTTGATGCCCTTGACCTGCGGGTTGCGCATTGCGGACTGGATAGCCTTGCGCATCGCGCGGCGGAAGGCGACGCGGTTGACCAGCTGCTCGGCGATGGACTGGGCCACCAGGGCAGCGTTGGCGTCTACGTTCTTGACCTCGAGGATGTTGAGGGCGACCATCTTGCCGGTGAGCTTCTCGAGCTCGCGGCGGATGCGGTCAGCCTCGGCGCCGCGGCGGCCGATCACGATGCCCGGGCGGGCGGTGTGAATGTCGACGCGGACGCGGTCGCGGGTGCGCTCGATGACGACGTCGGCGATGCCGGCGCGCTCCAGGCCCTTGGACAGGAACTCGCGGATCTTGATGTCCTCAGCGACGTAGTCGGCGTAGTTCTTGTCGGCGTACCAGTGGGACTTCCAGTCGGCGGTGATTCCCAGGCGCAGGCCGTGTGGGTGAATCTTCTGGCCCATTACTTAGCCCCTTCCTTGGACTCGACAACAACGGTGATGTGCGACGTGCGCTTCCGGATCTGGAAGGCGCGGCCCTGGGCGCGCGGCTGGAAGCGGCGCATCGTCGGACCCTCGTTGGCGTAGGCCTCGGAGATGACCAGGGTGCGCGGGTCCAGGCCGAAGTTGTTTTCGGCGTTGGCGGCCGCGGAAGCGACGACCTTGGCCACCGGCTTGGCGGCGCCCTGCGGTGCGTACTTCAGGATGGCGAGGGCCTCGGCTACGGACTTGCCGCGGACGAGAGCCAGCACGCGGCGGGCCTTCATCGGGGAAGTGCGGACGAACTTGGCCGTCGCGGATGCAGTGGTGATGGTCTCAGCCATTGCTTATCGACGTCCCTTCTGTTCCTTGACGTGACCCTTGAAGGTCTTGGTTGGTGCAAACTCGCCGAGCTTGTGGCCGACCATGGACTCGTCGACGAACACCGGGACGTGCTTCCGGCCGTCGTGGACGGCGAAGGTGTGACCGATGAAGTCGGGGAGAATGGTCGAGCGGCGGGACCAGGTCTTGATGACCTGCTTGGTGCCGGCCTCGTTCTGAGCGTCCACCTTGTTGAGGAGGTGCTCATCGACGAACGGGCCCTTCTTAAGGCTGCGTGGCATGTCTGTTTACCTCCTCTTAGCGCTTCTTGTTCGCGCGGCGACGGCGCACGATCATGTTGTTCGAGTAACGGTTCGGGTTGCGGGTGCGGCCTTCCTTCTGGCCCCACGGCGACACCGGGTGGCGGCCACCCGAGGTCTTGCCCTCGCCACCACCGTGCGGGTGGTCGACCGGGTTCATGACGACACCGCGCACCGTCGGGCGCCAGCCCTTCCAGCGCATGCGGCCGGCCTTGCCCCAGCGGATGTTGATCTGGTCGGCGTTGCCGACCTCGCCAACGGTCGCGCGGCAGCGGATGTCCACGCGGCGGATCTCCGACGAGGGCATGCGCAGGACGGCGTAGGAGCCTTCCTTGCCCAGCAGCTGGATGGAGGCACCGGCCGAGCGGGCCAGCTTGGCGCCGGCGCCCGGCTTGAGCTCCACTGCGTGGATGGTGGTACCGGTCGGGATGTTGCGCAGCGGCAGGTTGTTGCCCACCTTGATGTCGGCGTTGGCGCCAGACTCAACGATGGTGCCCTGGGTCAGGCCCTTCGGCGCGATGATGTAGCGCTTCTCGCCGTCCAGGTAGTGCAGCAGCGCGATGTTGGCGGTGCGGTTCGGGTCGTACTCGATGTGAGCGACCTTGGCCAGCACGCCGTCCTTGTCGGAGCGGCGGAAGTCGATGACGCGGTAGCGGCGCTTGTGGCCGCCGCCGCGGTGACGGGTGGTGATGTGGCCGTGCTGGTTGCGGCCACCCTTCTTCGGGAGCGGGCGCAGCAGGGACTTTTCCGGCGTGGAGCGGGTGAGCTCCTCGAACTGGGAAACGGAGCTGGCGCGGCGACCCGGGGTTGTCGGCTTGTACTTGCGAATAGCCATAATGTGTCCTTTTCTATCGAGTCACTTAGACGGCTGCGCCGCCGAAGATGTCGATGGAGTCGCTGCCCTCGCGGAGAGTGACGTAGGCGCGCTTGGTGTCCTTGCGCTTGCCGAAACCGGTGCGGGAGCGCTTGCGCTTGCCCTCGCGGTTGGCGGTGTTCACCGAAGCGACGTCGACGCCGAAGATCTCTTCCACGGCAATCTTGATCTGGGTCTTGTTGGCAGACGGGTTCACGAGGAACGTGTACGTGTTCTGCTCCATCAGCGCGTAGGTCTTCTCGGAGAGGACCGGGGCGATGACGATGTCACGCGGGTTGGCGATCTTGGCCATTACTTATCCTCCTCCACTGCTGCAGCGCCGGCGCCGGTGGCGGCGCTGACGAAGGTGTGGAGTGCCTCCACCGAGAACACGAGGTCATCGGCGTTGAGCACGTCGTAGGTGTTCAGCTGAGCCGGCTCAAGGATGTGCACGCCCGGCAGGTTCCTTGCGGAAAGACGGGAGTTGACGTCCTCACGGCCGATCACGAGCAGAACGCTCTTGCGGTCGGTCAGGCGCTCGATGAAGGCGCGGGCGGACTTCGTCGACGGGGTCTGGCCCGGGACGAGGTCCTCAACGACGTGGATGCGCTCGTTGCGGGCGCGGTCGGTGAGGGCGCCGGCGAGAGCGGCCTTGATCATCTTCTTGGGGGTGCGCTGCGCGTAGGAACGCGGCTGCGGACCGTGGACGGTGCCGCCGCCGGTGAAGTGCGGAGCGCGGATCGAGCCCTGGCGGGCCCGGCCGGTTCCCTTCTGGCGGAACGGCTTCTTGCCGCCGCCGGAGACCATGCCACGGGTCTTGGTGGCGTGGGTGCCCTGACGGGAAGCAGCAAGCTGTGCGGTGACAACCTGGTGCATCAGGGGGATGGAGGCTTCGCGGTCGAAAAGCTCCGCCGGAAGCTCTACGGAACCGTTGGTCTTTCCGTCAGCGGTGTGGACGTCAAGCGTCAGGTTCGTCATGCGTGAGCACCGCCCTTCACTGCGGTCTTGACGGTAACAACGCTGCCCTTGGCGCCGGGGATGGCGCCCTTGATCAGGATCAGGTTGTTGTCGCCGTCGATGCGTTGGATCTTCAGGTTCTGGGTGGTAACGCGGTTACCGCCCATGCGGCCAGCCATGCGGGTGCCCTTCAGAACGCGACCCGGGGTGGCGCAGCCACCGATGGAACCGACGCGGCGGTGAGCCGCCTGGTTACCGTGGGACGCACCCTGGCCGGCAAAGCCGTGGCGCTTCATGGCGCCGGCGTAGCCGTGGCCCTTGGTGGTGCCGACGACGTCGACGTAGGTGTCGCCGTCGAAGATGTTCGCGGTGATCTCCTGGCCGACCTCGTACGCGGAGGTGTCGTCCATGCGGATCTCGGTGACGTAGCGACGCGGGTTCACGCCGGCCTTCTTGAAGTGGCCAGCCTGCGGCTTTTTGGTCTTACGGGGATCGATGTCGCCGTAAGCAATCTGGATGGCGGAGTAGCCATCGGTTTCGGGGGTACGAATCTGGGTGACCACGGCCGGCCCAGCCTCGACGACGGTGACCGGGATAACGCGGTTCTCCTCGTCGAAGATCTGGGTCATGCCGAGCTTCTTGCCCAGAATGCCCTTGATCTGGTTGTCAGACATGTGTTGGTTCTCCACTGAAAGTTGGGGGATCTCGTTGCTGCTTCGTGTTTCAGTGATGTTTCGGCAATCGCGCCCGGGGGGCGATTACTGAATGTTCACGTCGACGCTGGCCGGCAGGTCGATGCGCATGAGCGCGTCGACCGTCTTGGGCGTCGGGTCGAGAATGTCGATGAGGCGCTTGTGGGTGCGCATCTCGAAGTGCTCGCGAGAGTCCTTGTACTTGTGGGGAGAACGAATAACGGCGTACACGTTCTTTTCAGTGGGCAACGGCACCGGTCCAACGACGCGGGCACCCGTGCGGGTGACCGTCTCGACGATCTTCTTCGCGGATGCGTCGATCGCCTCGTGGTCGTAGGCCTTGAGCCTGATGCGGATCTTCTGTCCCGCCACGCTTACCTCTTCCTCGCATCCCCACATTCGTGTCGAAGCGGTGGGGTTGTAGCTTCTAGTTTCTCTATAACGTTGTCCGGGCTGGGCCCTTGGCTCAACGCCAGTGTCGTTTCTGACTGTCGTGACACATCCGGGAGGTGAGACGCACGGCAACAAAACATCGTGCTGTATCAGTGCTTCCGCCTGAGAGTCGGCGTGGTGCCGGCGCTCGGGTGTCAGACTCGGAAGGGCGCGTGACCCTTGCGTACTGCCGCTGTTTATTTGCCATGGCCCTTCTCCGGTTCCCGCTGGGCGGGACCCTCGTTACGAAGGTGTCATGTTCACCAAACCACCGCGCCTCGCGGCGCCGTGTTAAGGCAACCCCGCTATTAAAACACGCTGCTCACGAATATGCAACACGCTTTTCGACGCCACCCCGAACGTCTCAACTTCATACCAATTGCCTTCGCCTCCGCGCCGGCCCCGGCGACCCTGTGTAGCCTGTCCGTGTATGGCCCCGACCGGCGGAAACGGCGTCCACCGCAGTCGCCGCGACGGGCCCGGTCGGCACCGCTGACCTCGCAGTTTTCATCTTCATACTCTTCGACACTTCCCGGAAGGATCGCAATGGCCGAGAACACGAACCCGAAGCCGGTCGGCGGCGAGGCGGCGGCACCCGCCACCCCGGCACCCACCCGTCCCCGCAACGAGAACCTCGAGACGGACCACGGCACCACTGTCATCGACGACAACGTGGTGGGCAAGATCGCGGGCATCGCCGCCCGCGAGGTGTCGGGCGTGTACAACCTCGGGGGCGGCGCCGCCCGCATGTGGGGTGCCGTGCGCGAGTCCCTGACGTCCTCCACCAACGTCCAGCAGGGCGTCAACGTTGTTGTGGAGGAGGGCCACGCCTCCGTCGCCGTCGCCATCATCGCGGAGTACGGCGTGGCGATTCACGAGCTCGCCAACGCGATCCGGGAGAACGTCACCGTGGCGATCACCCGCATGACCGGGCTCGTCGTCGACCGCGTCGACGTCACCGTCCACGACGTCCACCTCCCGGGCCAGGACTCCGAGGCCGCCGAGCCGTCCTCCGACGCCGCCCGCCTGGACCAGTAGCCGTGGACTCCCCCCTCGTCTCCCCGGCCGCGGCCGCGCGCGCCCGCGACGCGGCGCTCGCCGTTCCCGGGGTGGCCCGCCTGGACCGCGGCCGCTTCGGGGAGGTGGGCCTCCTGCTGCCGGGCACGCGGATCGAGGGCATGCGCCCCTCCGCGCGGGACGGGCGCAGGGGCCTGGAGGTCCACCTCGTCTTCGACGTCTCCTCCGCCCGCGAGGTGCACGAGGTCGCGGAGGACGCGCGCCTCGCGGTGGCCTCGGCCACCGGGGTGGACTACGTGGACGTCGTCGTGAGCGACGCGCAGTAAAGAACTTCTCCGGAAAGTGGTACCGTAATGAACTTCCTCTCCAACAAGGTGGCCCTCGGCGTTCTCCTGGGCATCATCGTCGCCTTCTTCGTCACCTTCGGCGGCTGGATCGGGCTGATGTGGCTCGTGCTCTTCGCCGCCATCGGCGGGGTTGTGGGCGCCCAGCTCGACGGCAAACTCGACCTCGCCGCCCTCATCAGCGCCACCTCGGGACGGGGACGCAGCTGATGTCCTCTTCGTCCTTCCACCTCAACGAGCGGGCTGTGGCGCGCATCGCCGAGGCCGCCGCCCAGGGCGTGCCCGGCACCGTCGCCCTCGACTCCAAGCTCGCGGGCCTCGCGGGCAGGGGGCTGCCCCGGGTGGAGGCGCGCATCGACCACGTAGCCTCGGCGGCCGCCGTCGACGTCGAACTGGCGGTGAGCTACCCCTCCCCCGTCGTCGCCGTGACCGACGCGGTGCGCGCCGCGGTCATCGCGCAGGTCGAGGCCCTGACCGGGCTGAGCGTCGTGCGCGTGAACGTTACAGTGGCGGACGCCCGCGCCGAGGGCGCCGAGAGCGCCGACCAGGGCGCGCACGGGCGCGTGACCGCCGAGCAGGTTCAGCGCCACCCGGTCGGCATCGACCCCCGCCCCATCGAGGTTCCGGCGCTCGGCGTCACCTCGCCCGCCACGCGCCCGGCGGCGCCGCTGGCGGAGATCAGGGGCTCCCCGTCCTCGCGCACCGTCGCCCACCCCTCCGCGCCGGCCCCTACGCCCGTGCGCGTGGCGGGCTTCCTGCCCGACCCGGTCTCCCCGCGCCCCGTCGCGGCGCCCGAGCCCGCCACTCCCCGCTCGCCGCACACCCCTCCCCCGGTCCGCCTCGCGCCGCTCGCGGTGCCGGAGCCGGCGAGGCTTGCTCCTGTCGTCGTGAAGCCCGCTCCGCGCGTCCCGGTGAAGGTGTCGCCCTCCCCCGTGCGCAGCGTGTCCGCGCCCGAGCCCGCCCCGCTATCGCAGATCTCGATCAACCCGGTGGTGAACTACCATGACCTCTCCCGCTGAGCCCACGGCGGGCCCGCGCCCCGGCGCCGAGCCCCGCGGGCTGTCCGCCGTGCAGTGGCTGACCGTCGCCGTCGGCCTGCTCCTCCTCGCGCTCGCCGGCGTTGTCGGCCGCGACCTGTGGTTCCACCTGCAGACAGACGGCCCCCACGACTCGTGGGTCGGCTCGTTTTTCCGCTGGCTGGCCCAGGTGCCGGTCGGGCCCGCGTCGGTGGCGGCCGGGATCGCGGTGGCGGTGCTCGGCCTCGTGCTCGCGATCGCCGCGCTCAACCCCCGCCCGCGCACGCACGTGCGCTACGGCTCCGAGACCTCGATCTGGTTGCGGCCCGTCGACATCGCGCGCATGGCCACGTACACGGCCAAGGAGCGGACGGGCGCGCACCACATCCGCTCCCAGGCGACGCGGAAGAAGCTGAGCGTGCGCGCGCAGGACGACGGCCGCGGCGACGCCCTCCGGGAGCACCTCGAGCAGTCCCTCGCCGAGCAGTTCGCGGGTCTTGCACGCCCGCCGCGTATCGACGTCCGCCTGACGCCTCGCCCGACCCGCACCGAGGAGGCGATCCTGTGACCCGCGCGCTCGCCACCCTCAACCGGCTGGTCGTCTTCCTCACCGGCCTGGCCCTCGTCGTCGCGGGGCTCGTTCCCGCCGCGCTCTACTGGGATGTCCCCTACGTCTCGGGCCCGCTACACCGGCTCAGCCGGGACCGCATGGCCGCGCTGCCCGCCGAGGGCTGGTACCTCACGGCGCTCATCGTCGCACTGGTTCTCTCGATCCTCCTGGGCCTGTGGTTCGTGCTCGCGAACATCCGCAACCGGGGCTTCAACAACCGGGAGGCCGAACCCGCAGACCCGAAGCACGGCTCGACGGTGCTCAACGTTCAGCGCATCGCCGAGGCGGCTTGCCAGCACGTCGAGTCCTCGCCGCTTGTCCAGCGCGCCTCCGCCGCCGCGGCCCTGGTCGGGGCGCGGCCGACCGCGACGTTCCGCATCGTGGCGGACCCCTACTACAGCTTCGCCGAGGTCGCCGAGCTCATCGAGCGCACCGACCGGGACTTCTGCGAGGCCTGCCGCGGCGTGGACATTGACACCGTCTACAAGCTCGAGCTCGACCGGATCAGCGCCTAGCTCTCCCCCTCGATGAGCACGCACCGCTCGACCCTCCCGAGGGTCAGCGGCGCCCCGCCGCCCGCCGGTGCGACCACCATCTCCGCCCCCTCGCGCGCCTCCAGGACACGCTCCCACGAGAACGCTCTGTAACCGACGTCCCTCCGGGCCGGCTCCCAGACGCGGATGCGCCGCCCGACGGCCACCCGCGCCCCGCCCTCCAGAGCCACGAGCCACATGTGGCCGCCCACCTCTGCCCGGACCAGCCCGCTCAGGCGCGGGGCGGCCTCTGCGTCGAGCCTGGTGATGAGGCGGACCACGCCGATCCTGTGCTCGATGCCCTCCGCATCCCGCACGACGAGGGGGCGGCCGGGGCCCGTGCGCCGGAGCGAGTCGTAGCGCCACAGGGCGGGCATCGCCCGCGCCCGTTCGGAATCGCGTACCACAACCAGCCCGTCCGTCACGGTGACGAGGCGCCCCGGGGATGTGGTCGAGATGAGGTAGGGGTGGGCCGGGGTGGCGTCGAGAAGCGACGGGTGTTCGGCCTCCATGCGGGCGAGCTCCTCGACGATCTCGGCGTCCGTGCTGCCCCAGCCGATGCCGCGGTTGGTGAGCACACCCATGAGGGCGCCGAGCGTGAGGTCGGGCTGGCCCTCCCACGCCCTCTGGAGGGCTGCCGTGACCCGGGGGATGCGGGTGGGGTCGGTGGAGTCGTACACAGTTACCCGAGTCTACGCATGCGAAAGGGCCGCCCTCCCGTGTGGGGAGGAACGGCCCTTGGCTAGCTGGCGTTAGCCAGATCCCGAACTAGTCGAGGATCTTGGTGACGCGGCCAGCGCCGACGGTGCGGGAGCCCTCGCGGATAGCGAAGCGCAGGCCCTCGTCCATGGCGACCGGCTGGATCAGCTCGACGGACATCTCGACGTTGTCGCCCGGCATGACCATCTCGGTGCCCTCCGGCAGCTTGACGACGCCGGTGACGTCGGTGGTGCGGAAGTAGAACTGCGGACGGTAGTTGTCGAAGAACGGGGTGTGGCGGCCGCCCTCGTCCTTGGACAGGACGTAGACGGAACCCTCGAACTTGGTGTGCGGGGTGTAGGCGCCCGGCTTGATGACGACCTGGCCACGCTCGACGTCCTCACGCTTGAGGCCGCGGAGCAGGAGGGCGGCGTTGTCGCCGGCCTCGGCGGTGTCGAGAAGCTTGTTGAACATCTCGATGGAGGTGACGGTGGTCTTCTGAGCCTTGTCGCGGATACCGATGATCTCGACCTCGTCGTTGAGGTTGAGGATACCGCGCTCGACACGGCCGGTCACGACGGTGCCGCGGCCGGAAATGGTGAAGATGTCCTCGATCGGCATGAGGAAGTCCTTGTCGGTCTCACGCTGCGGATCCGGGATGGAGTCGTCGCAAGCCTGCATGAGGTCGAGCACGGACTGAACCCACTTCTCGTCGCCCTCGAGAGCCTTCAGAGCGGAGATGTGGACGATCGGGGCGTCCTCGTCGTAGTCCTGCTCAGCCAGAAGCTCGCGGACCTCCATCTCGACGAGCTCGATGATCTCCTCATCGTCGACCATGTCGCACTTGTTCAGGGCGACGAGGATGTAGGGGACGCCGACCTGGCGGGCGAGCAGAACGTGCTCGCGGGTCTGCGGCATCGGGCCGTCGGTGGCGGCGACAACGAGGATCGCGCCGTCCATCTGAGCGGCACCGGTGATCATGTTCTTGATGTAGTCGGCGTGGCCCGGAGCGTCGACGTGCGCGTAGTGGCGCTTCGGGGTGTTGTACTCCACGTGGGAGATGTTGATGGTGATGCCGCGCTCGCGCTCCTCCGGAGCCTTGTCAATCGCGTCGAACGCGAATGCCTTGTTCTCCTCCGGGTAGGCGTCGGCCAGCACCTTGGTGATGGCAGCCGTGGTGGTGGTCTTGCCGTGGTCGACGTGACCGATGGTGCCGATGTTTACGTGCGGCTTCGTACGCTCAAACTTAGCCTTTGCCACTGCATGTCCTCCTGGACTTCATGGTGGCTACGACCTTCGCAGCCACGTGGTTTACATTTCGCCTTGACCCGCCCCGGACGAAAACCGGGCGCGCGACAATGGCCATTTCACAATGTGCCAGTTACATGATCCTAGATTCATCAAGACCGTTTTTCAAACCGTCTTGCGCCCGTACGGGCAGCAAGGAGGATCTCGGCGATCTGAGGAAAAGTAGATCTGCCTTGGGAGTAACGGCCGGCTCAAATCTGGGCCCGGCGGGCCCGTGATCTCAGCCCGGCTGCTACTCCCCCGGCTCGCCCTCCCCGGGGAGGTGCCGGGGCCCGCTGGCACGCGGGCTCCGACCCCGGGGTGGAGCGGGGTGCTACGGCCTAGTTGCCGTTGCGCTCGTCGATGATCTCCTGGGCGACGCTGGAGGGAACCTCACCGTAGGAGTCGAACACCATGGTGTAGTTCGCGCGGCCCTGGGTACGGGAGCGCAGGTCGCCCACGTAGCCGAACATCTGCGACAGCGGGACGATGGCCTTGACCACCTTGGCGCCGGAGCGGTCGTCCATGGAGTTGACCTGGCCGCGGCGGGAGTTCAGGTCGCCGATGACGTCGCCCATGTACTCCTCGGGGGTGACAACCTCGACGGCCATCAGCGGCTCGAGCAGGACCGGCTTCGCCTTCGCGACGGCCTCCTTGAGCACCTGGGAGCCGGCCATCTTGAAGGCCATCTCGGAGGAGTCGACCTCGTGGTAGGCACCGTCCTCGAGGGTGGCCTTAATGTTCACCAGGGGGAAGCCGGCCAGGTAGCCGTACTGCATGGCGTCCTGGATACCGGCGTCGACCGACGGGATGTACTCCTTCGGCACGCGGCCACCGGTGACGGCGTTCTCGAAGCGGTAGGTGGCGGACTCGCCCTCCTCCAGCTCCTCCGGGTTCGGGTTGTAGGGCTCGATGGTGACGATGACCTTCGCGAACTGGCCGGAACCACCGGTCTGCTTCTTGTGGGTGTAGTCGAGGGACTCCACCTTCTTGCGGATGGTCTCGCGGTAGGCCACCTGCGGGGAGCCGATGTTCGCCTCGACCTTGAACTCGCGCTTCATGCGGTCGACGAGCACGTCGAGGTGCAGCTCGCCCATGCCGCCGATGACGGTCTGGCCGGTCTCGTCGTCGAGCTTGACGGTGAAGGTCGGGTCCTCCTCCGCAAGCTTCTGGATGGCGGTGCCCAGCTTCTCCTGGTCGGCCTTGGTCTTCGGCTCGATGGCCACCTGGATAACCGGGTCCGGGAAGTCCATGGACTCGAGGATGATCGGGTGATCCGGGTTGCACAGCGTGTCACCCGTGGTGGTGTTCTTCAGGCCGATGAACGCGTAGATGTTGCCGGCGTCGGCGTGCTCGACCGGGTTCTCCTTGTTCGCGTGCATCTGGAAGAGCTTGCCCACGCGCTCCTTGTGCTGCTTGGTGGAGTTGAGCATCTGCTCGCCCGGGATGGCCTGGCCGGAGTAGACGCGCACGTAGGTGAGCTTGCCGAAGAACGGGTGGACGGCGATCTTGAACGCCAGAGCGGAGAAGGGCTCCTCGACGGAGGGCTTGCGCACGAGCTCCTCCTCGCCGCTCAGGTCGGTGCCGTGCACCTCGCCGATGTCGAGCGGGTTCGGCAGGTAGTCGACGACGGCGTCGAGAAGCGGCTCGATGCCCTTGTTGCGATAGGCGGTGCCGCAGTAGACGGGGTAGATCTCGGAGTTGACCGTCATCTTGCGGATCGCGGCCTTGATCTCCTCGGTGGTGAGCTCCTCGCCACCGAAGTACTTCTCCATGAGCTCTTCGTCGGACTCCGCGACGGTCTCCACCAGCTTCTCGCGGTACTCCTCGGCCTTCTCCTGCAGCTCGGCGGGGATCTCGCCGATCTGCGGCGGGGTGCCGGTCTCGACCTTGCCCGGCCACAGCAGAGCCTTCATCTCGATGAGGTCGACAACGCCGTCGAAGTCATCCTCGGCACCGATCGGCAGCTGCATGACCAGCGGCTTGGCGCCGAGGCGGTCGACGATGGTCTGGACGGTGTAGTAGAAGTCCGCACCCAGCTTGTCCATCTTGTTGACGAAGCAGATGCGCGGGACGTCGTACTTGGCGGCCTGGCGCCAGACCTGCTCGGACTGGGGCTCGACGCCCTCCTTGCCGTCGAAAACCGCGACGGCGCCGTCGAGGACGCGCAGCGAGCGCTCGACCTCGACCGTGAAGTCCACGTGGCCCGGGGTGTCGATGATGTTGATCTGGTTGTTGTTCCAGAAACAGGTCACCGCGGCGGACGTAATGGTGATGCCGCGCTCCTTCTCCTGCTCCATCCAGTCGGTGGTGGCGCCGCCGTCGTGCGTCTCGCCGACCTTGCGGTTGATGCCGGTGTAGAAGAGGATGCGCTCGGTGGTGGTGGTCTTACCGGCATCGATGTGGGCCATGATGCCGATGTTGCGGACCTTGTTCAGATCCTTAAGCACTTCTTGTGCCACGTTTTTACCCCAACTTAAGAGTCGTCGACGCTGTGGCGTAAAGGCCGGCTTTCCGCCCGCCCGCAGCCAGTGAACGTCTCTGGCGAATATGTATCTTTATTAATTCTGCCACTTTTTCACCCACCTGGCAGCGTGGGCTGTGAGCGACGGGCGGCTCGAGGCCGGGAGACGACGCAACCCCGCCAACACCACCAGCCCCATCTCAGAGGAAGAGCGATATGCAGTTCGTCCGAGGACAGGGCGTGGCGGCCGCGGCGGGGTTGCGCGTGGTTCCGTTCGTCACAGGCGAGGAATTACCAGCGGTAGTGGGCGAAGGCGCGGTTGGCCTCGGCCATCTTGTGGGTGTCCTCGCGGCGCTTCACGGAGGCGCCGAGACCGTTGGATGCGTCCAGGATCTCGTTGGCCAGGCGCTCGACCATGGTGTTCTCGCGGCGCTGGCGGGTGAAGGTGACCATCCAGCGCAGGGCGAGGGTGTTGGAGCGGGCCGGCTTGACCTCGACCGGGACCTGGTAGGTCGCGCCGCCGACGCGGCGGGAGCGGACCTCGAGGTCGGGGCGGATGTTGCCGAGGGCCTTCTCGAGGGTGCCGACGGGATCGGTGCCGGTCTTCTCGCGGCAGATCTCGAGGGCGCCGTAGACGATGCGCTCTGCGGTGGACTTCTTGCCGTCGCGCAGGATCTTGTTCACCAGCTGGGTCACGACCTCGGAGTTGTACACCGGATCCTTGACGACGGGACGCTTCGGAGCTTGCTGCTTACGCATGAGTGATTACTGTCCCTTCTTCGCGCCGTAGCGGGAGCGAGCCTGCTTGCGGTCCTTGACGCCCTGGGTGTCCAGCGCGCCGCGGATGATCTTGTAGCGGACACCCGGGAGGTCCTTCACACGGCCGCCGCGGACGAGGACCATGGAGTGCTCCTGCAGGTTGTGGCCCTCGCCCGGGATGTAGGCGGAGACCTCGATGCCGGAGGTCAGGCGCACACGCGCGACCTTACGGAGAGCGGAGTTCGGCTTCCTCGGGGTGGTGGTGTACACACGGGTGCACACGCCACGACGCTGCGGGGAGCCCTTCAGGGCCACCGTGGCAACCTTGCCACGCTTGTCGTGGCGGCCCTTGCGGACCAGCTGCTGAATAGTTGGCATGAAAATCCTTCTTTTTAAGTCTGTGCACGGGGCGAGCCCCGGAGCGACACCGTACAGTGCCCATACATGCAAAAATTGGGGCTCTTCCATCCGGGGCCCTGCCGTTCGCACGTTGGAACACCATCGCAATTGTCGCGAGGGATTCAACGTTTCCCGCACGCTGCGCACGCGAGAAATACCTCACCAGGATAAAGCACGCCCGGCTCAACCTCCAAATCCCGCCTATCATCACGCGTATGACAGAGGACCCAGCCCTTCCCCGCCAGCGCGCCACCGACTCCCTGCGCGAAAGAGCCACCGCACTGCTTTCCGACGCCCTCAGCGACGGGCGGATCACCCTTTCCGAGTTCGACGAGCGCTCCGCCGCCGCGACCGCCCCGATCGTCCGGCTGCGCGGCGTCGCACTGTTGGGCGACGTCGAGGTGGTCAGAAAGCCTCGGGGTGAGCGGACGGTGTGACGTCGACAAGCGTGCGTCTCAGCGGAAGACGACGAAGGGCCCCCGGGCGGATACCCGGGGGCGCTGTGGTTCAGCAGACCCAGCTACAAGCCAGAGTTACTAGATCTGGTCGAACCCGTACTCGTCCAGGGGCACGGACGCGCCGGTGAACTCGCCGTAGCCGTCGTCTCCGTAGATGGAGTCGCCGAAGCTCGGGATGGAGTACGCGGCGGAGCGCGCGGCCTCGGTCGGCTTGACCTGGATGTTGCGGTAACGCGAGATGCCGGTACCGGCCGGGATGAGCTTACCGATGATCACGTTCTCCTTCAGGCCGATGAGCTTGTCGGAGCGCTTGTTGATCGCGGCGTCGGTGAGCACTCGGGTGGTCTCCTGGAAGGAGGCCGCCGACAGCCAGGACTCGGTTGCGAGCGATGCCTTGGTGATACCCATGATCTCGGAGCGCATCTCCGCCGGCTGGCCGTTCTCGGCCACGGCGGCCGCGTTGACCTGGCGGGCCTCGGCGAGGTCCACGAGGGTGCCCGGCAGGAACTCGGTGGTGCCCGAGTCGATGACGGTGCCGCGGCGCAGCATCTGACGGATGATGATCTCGATGTGCTTGTCGTGGATCGACACACCCTGGGTGCGGTAGACGGCCTGCACCTCGTCGATGAGGTGCTTCTCGACGCCACGCCGACCCAGCACCTCGAGCACGTCGTGCGGGTCGGCAGCGCCGCGCAGGAGGCGGTCGCCCACGTTGACGTGGTCGCCCTCGCGCAGGGAGCGCTCGATCATGGCATCCGGGTTGGACTCCATCGGGCGGCGCACCTGGGCCAGGCCCTGGCGCTTGGACAGCTTCTCGTAGACCACGAGGTCGGAGCCGTCATCCGGGTGGATGGTCAGCGTCCAGAAGTTGCCCTCGTCCTCCAGCGTGACGGTGCCGGCCACCGAGGCGATCGGGGCGCGGTTCTTCGGCACGCGGGCCTCGAACAGCTCCTGGACGCGGGGCAGGCCGCCGGTGATGTCGCCGCCGACACCGCCCTGGTGGAAGGTACGCATGGTCAGCTGGGTACCCGGCTCACCAATGGACTGCGCGGCCACGATGCCGACGGCCTCGCCGATGTCGACAAGCTTGCCGGAGGCCATGGACTTGCCGTAGCACTTCGCGCACACGCCGGTCGGGGTCTGGCAGGTCAGCACGGAGCGGACCTTGACCTCGGCCACGCCTGCGGCGACGAGGGCGTCGATGCGCTCCTCGGACAGCTCGGTGCCGCCCTCGAGGACGACGTTGCCCTCGGCATCCTTGGCGTCGGAGGCGAGCACGCGGCCCGACACGGAGGTCTCGACGAGGTCGTCGCGGACCCACTTGCCGCCCACTTCCTGCGCCACCGGGACCTTGACGCCCTGGTGGGTGCCGCAGTCGTCCTCGCGGACGATGACGTCCTGGGCGACGTCGACGAGACGGCGGGTGAGGTAGCCGGAGTCGGCGGTGCGCAGCGCGGTATCGGCCAGGCCCTTGCGGGAGCCGTGGGAGTTGTTGAAGTACTCCATCACTGTCAGGCCCTCGCGGAAGGAGGTCTTGATCGGGCGGGTGATGTACTCACCGCGCGAGTTCACGACCATGCCCTTCATGCCGGCCAGGGTCCAGATCTGGCGCATGTTGCCGGCGGCGCCAGACTTCACGATCATCGGGATCGGGTTGTCGTCCGGGTAGAGGTCCTCCACGGCCTGGCCCACCTTGTTGGTGGCGTCCTGCCACAGCTCGACGAGACGGTCGTAGCGGTTCTCCTCGGTCAGCGCGCCCTTCTCCCAGAACTTGCGCTCGATCTCCTCGGCTTCCTTCTCGTACTGCTCGAGGACCTCGGTCTTGTTCGGCAGGACGAGAACGTCGGACATGGAGATGGTCACGCCGGAGCGGGTGGCCCAGTAGAAGCCGGCGTCCTTCATCTTGTCCAGGGTCTGCGCGACGGTGATCATCGGGTACTTCTCCACCATCGACTGGATGATGTCGCCCAGCATGACCTTGCCGGAGCCGCCGCCCTTACGCACCATGGCGCCTTCCTGGTACGGGAAGTTGAACGGCAGGAGCTCGTTGAACATGATGCGGCCGAGGGTGGTCTCCGCCATCCACGGCTGGCCCTTCTCCCAGCCGTCGGGGAACTGCTCCGCCTCGATCTCGACGGTCGGGCGGAGGTGGTCGATCCGCACGCGGATCGGGGCCTGCAGGCCGAGCACACCGAGGTCGTAGGCCATGATGGCCTCGCGGTAGGAGGAGTAGACGCCCTTCTCCGGGCCGTTCTCGTCGGCCGGGGCGTAGGCGCCCTCGCCGCCGATCTCGGACTCGCCCTTCAGCATGGTGAGGAAGTACAGGCCCGTGACCATGTCCAGGCGCGGCATGGCCAGCGGCTTGCCGGACGCCGGGGAGAGGATGTTGTTCGACGACAGCATGAGCACGCGGGCCTCGGCCTGCGCCTCGGCGGACAGCGGCAGGTGGACTGCCATCTGGTCGCCGTCGAAGTCGGCGTTGAAGGCCTCGCAGGCGAGCGGGTGCAGCTGGATGGCCTTGCCCTCGACGAGCTTCGGCTCGAAGGCCTGGATGCCCAGGCGGTGCAGGGTCGGGGCGCGGTTGAGCAGCACCGGGTGCTCGGAGATGGCTTCCTCGAGCACGTCCCACACCTCGGGGCGCTGGCGCTCGACCATGCGCTTGGCGCTCTTGATGTTCTGCGCGTAGTCGTTGTCCACCAGGCGCTTCATCACGAACGGCTTGAACAGCTCGAGGGCCATCAGCTTGGGCAGGCCGCACTCGTGCAGCTGCAGCTGGGGGCCGACGATGATGACGGAGCGGCCGGAGTAGTCCACGCGCTTGCCCAGCAGGTTCTGGCGGAAGCGGCCCTGCTTGCCCTTGAGCAGGTCGGACAGGGACTTCAGCGGGCGGTTGCCCGGGCCGGTGACGGGGCGGCCGCGGCGGCCGTTGTCGAACAGCGCGTCGACGGACTCCTGCAGCATGCGCTTCTCGTTGTTCACGATGATCTCGGGCGCGCCGAGGTCGATCATGCGCTTGAGGCGGTTGTTGCGGTTGATCACGCGACGGTACAGGTCGTTCAGGTCCGAGGTGGCGAAGCGGCCACCGTCGAGCTGGACCATCGGGCGCAGCTCCGGCGGGATCACCGGGATGGCGTCGAGGATCATGCCGGCCGGGTCGTTGCCGGAGCGCTGGAACGCCGCGACGACCTTGAGGCGCTTCAGGGCGCGGACCTTACGCTGGCCCTTGCCCTCGGCGATGATGGTGCGCAGCTCCTCGGCCTCGGCGTCGAGGTCGAAGTTGCGGATCAGGGTCTGGATCGCCTCGGCGCCCATGCCACCGGTGAAGTAGTCCTCGTAGCGGTCCACGAGCTCGTCGTAGAGGTTCTCGTCGATGACCATCTGCTTCGGGGCGAGCTTGACGAAGGTCTGCCAGATCTCGTCCAGGCGCTCAACCTCGCGCTCCCCCGCCTCGCGGATGTGGGTCATCTCCTTGTCGGCGGCCTGCTGCACCTTCTTGCGGGCAGAGGCGTTGGCGCCGGCGGCCTCGAGCTCGGCGAGGTCCTCCTCCAGCTTCTGGGCGCGCTCGGCGATCTCGGAGTTGGCGTCGGCCTCGACTTCCTTCTTCTCCAGGATCATCTCGGCCTCGAGGGTCGACATGTCGTTGTGGCGCGCCTCGTCGTCAACGCTGGTGATGATGTTGGCGGCGAAGTAGATGATGCGCTCGAGGTCCTTCGGAGCCAGGTCGAGCAGGTAGCCCAGGCGCGAGGGCACGCCCTTGAAGTACCAGATGTGGGTGACCGGCGCGGCGAGCTCGATGTGGCCCATGCGCTCGCGGCGCACCTTGGACTTGGTCACTTCGACGCCGCAGCGCTCGCAGATGATGCCCTTGTAGCGGACGCGCTTGTACTTGCCGCAGGCGCACTCCCAGTCGCGGGTCGGGCCGAAGATGCGCTCGCAGAAGAGACCGTCCTTCTCCGGCTTGAGGGTGCGGTAGTTGATGGTTTCGGGCTTCTTGACCTCACCGTGGGACCAACGGCGGATGTCGTCGGCGGTAGCCAGGCCAATGCGAAGCTCGTCGAAGAGGTTTACGTCAAACACGTAAATTCCCTTTCACCTCCCGGTTCGGGAGGATCGATTGTGGTCTAAGTTCTGTGCGTTCGTCCGGGCGTCGAGAAGCGTGCGCTTAACGACGCCCGCCTGGCGTTTACGCGGTATCGGCGGCCGAGCCCTCGTCGCGCGAGAGGTTGATGCCCAGCGAGGAACCAGCCTGGTCGTAGTCGTCATCGTCGCCCGACAGCTCCATCGGGACGCCGTCCGTGGACAGCACCTCGACGTTGAGGCAGAGCGACTGCAGCTCCTTGAGCAGCACCTTGAAGGACTCCGGGATGCCCGGGTCCGGGATGTTGTCGCCCTTGACGATGGCCTCGTAGACCTTCACGCGGCCGACCACGTCGTCCGACTTGATGGTGAGCAGCTCCTGCAGGGTGTAGGCGGCGCCGTAGGCCTGCATCGCCCACACCTCCATCTCGCCGAAGCGCTGGCCACCGAACTGGGCCTTACCGCCCAGCGGCTGCTGCGTAATCATCGAGTAGGGGCCGGTGGAGCGTGCGTGGATCTTCTCGTCGACCAGGTGGTGCAGCTTGAGCATGTACATGTAGCCCACCGAGACCGGGTACTTGAAGGGCTCGCCGGAGCGGCCGTCGAAGAGCCGGGCCTTGCCGTTGCCGTCGACCATGACGTCGCCGTCGCGGTTCGGCTTGGAGCTGGCGAGCAGGCCCGCGATCTCCTCGTTGGTGGCGCCGTCGAACACCGGGGTGGCGGTGAGGGACTCGGCCGGCACGTCGTAGAGGTGCTCCGGCAGGGTCTCCAGCAGCTTCGCGTTCGCCGGGTCGTCCGGGTTCACGGTCCAGCCGGCCTTGGCCAGCCAGCCGAGGTGCACCTCGAGGACCTGGCCGATGTTCATACGACGCGGCACGCCGTGGGTGTTCAGGATGATGTCCACCGGGGTGCCGTCCTCCATGAACGGCATGTCCTCCTGCGGCAGGATCTTGCCCACGACACCCTTGTTGCCGTGGCGGCCGGCCATCTTGTCGCCGTCCTGGATCTTGCGCTTCTGGGCGACGTAGACGCGGATCATTTCGTTGACGCCCGGGCTCAGGTCGTCGTCGTCCTCGCGGGAGAAGCGGCGCACGGCGATGACCTTGCCGGTCTCACCGTGGGGCACCTTCAGGGAGGTGTCGCGGACCTCGCGGGCCTTCTCGCCGAAGATGGCGCGCAGCAGGCGCTCCTCCGGGGTCAGCTCAGTCTCGCCCTTCGGGGTGACCTTGCCCACCAGGATATCGCCGTCGCGCACGTCCGCGCCGATGCGGATGATGCCGCGCTCGTCGAGGTCCTTCAGCACGTCCTCGGAGACGTTCGGGATCTCGCGGGTGATCTCCTCGGCGCCCAGCTTGGTGTCGCGGGCGTCGATCTCGTGCTCCTCGATGTGCACGGAGGTGAGGATGTCCTCCTCCACCACGCGCTGGTTGAGGATGATGGCGTCCTCGTAGTTGTGGCCCTCCCACGGCATGAACGCGACCAGCAGGTTGCGGCCGAGCGACATCTCGCCGTCCTTGGTGCCCGGGCCGTCCGCGATGACCTGGCCGGCCTCGACGCGGTCGCCCTGGGAGACGATCGGGGTCTGGTTGTAGCAGGTGCCCTGGTTGGTGCGCTCGAAGGTGCGCAGCATGTAGGTGTCCTGGATGCCGTCGTCGTCCATGACGGTGATGAAGTCACCGGTCACGTTGGTCACCGCGCCCGCCTTGCGGGAGATCACGGTGTCGCCGGCGTCGTAGGCGGCGCGCTGCTCCATGCCGGTGGCCACGTAGGGGGCCTCCGGGCGCAGCAGCGGCACGGCCTGCTTCTGCATGTTCGCGCCCATGAGCGCGCGGTTCGCGTCGTCGTGCTCGAGGAACGGAATCATGGCCGTTGCCACGGAGACCATCTGGCGCGGGGAGATGTCGAGGTAGTCGACGCCCTGCGGGCCGACGACGCCGATGTCGCCGTCCTTGAGGCGGACCTCGATGCGCTCCGCGGTCAGCTCGCGCTGCGCGTTCATCGGGGTGGCCGCCTGCGCGATCGCGTAGCGGTCCTCCTCGTCGGCGGTGAGGTAGTCGATCTGGTCGGTGAGCTTGCCGCCCTCGACCTTCTGGTACGGCGTCTCGATGAAGCCGAAGGAGTTCACGCGGGCGTAGGAGGCCAGCGCGCCGATCAGGCCGATGTTCGGGCCCTCGGGGGTCTCAATCGGGCACATGCGGCCGTAGTGCGACGGGTGGACGTCGCGGACCTCAATGCCGGCGCGCTCGCGCGACAGGCCGCCGGGGCCGAGCGCGGACAGGCGGCGCTTGTGGGTCAGGCCAGACAGGGAGTTGTTCTGGTCCATGAACTGCGACAGCTGGGAGGTGCCGAAGAACTCGCGGATCGCGGCGGAGACCGGGCGGACGTTGATGAGCGAGGTCGGGGTGATCGACTCCGCGTCCTGGGTGGTCATGCGCTCGCGCACGACGCGCTCCATGCGGGACAGGCCGACGCGGACCTGGTTCTGGATGAGCTCGCCGACGGTGCGCAGGCGGCGGTTGCCGAAGTGGTCGATGTCGTCGGTGTTGATCGGGACGATCTCGCCGTTCGGGGAGGTCATTTCGGTCTCGCCGGCGTGCAGGCGCACGAGGTACTCGAGCGTGGTGGCGATGTCGTCCTCGGTCAGGGTCATCAGACCCTCGTGGTCGCCGCCGAGGCCCAGCTTGCGGTTGACCTTGTAGCGGCCGACGCGGGCGAGGTCGTAGCGCTTCGGGCGGAAGAAGGCGTTCTCGAGCAGGGACTGCGCGAGGTCGCGGGTCGGCTGCTCGCCCGGGCGCTGCTTGCGGTAGATCTCCAGCAGCGCCTCATCGGTGTTGGCCACGCCGTCGGACTCGAGGGTGGACATCATGATCTCGGAGAAGCCGAAGCGCTCCGTGATCTGCTCGGTGGTCCAGCCCAGGGCCTTCAGCAGCACGGTCACCGGCTGGCGGCGCTTGCGGTCGATGCGCACGCCGACGGTGTCGCGCTTGTCGACGTCAAACTCGAGCCACGCACCCCGCGAGGGGATGACCTTCACGGAGTGGAGCGGGCGCTCGGTCGACTTGTCGATGGTCTCGTCGAAGTAGACACCCGGGGAACGCACGAGCTGGGAGACGACGACGCGCTCCGTGCCGTTGACGATGAAGGTGCCCTTGTCCGTCATCAGCGGGAAGTCGCCGATGAAGACGGTCTGGGACTTGATCTCTTGGGTGTCGTTGTTGATGAACTCCGCCGTCACGTACAGCGGCGCGGAGTAGTTGATGTCCTTGTCTTTACACTCGTCGATGGTGTACTTGACGTCCTCGAAGCGCGGCTCCGACAGGGACAGGCTCATGTTGCCCGAGTAGTCCTGGATCGGGGAGAGCTCCTCGAGGATGTCCTCGAGGCCGCTCGTGACGCGGGCGCCCTCGCCGCGTGCCGCCTGCTCGCGCTTGCGCCACTCCGGCGTGCCGACGAGCCACGCGAAGGATTCGAGCTGAACGTCAAGAAGCCCCGGAACCGTGATCGGCTCGGAGATCTTCGCAAAGGAGTAACGCTGCGGAGCTCCGGGGATTGTGGCCATTGACATGGTCTGGTGGGAGACTGCCAAGTTGGGTCCTTCCAGCACCTCACGCGGACCCGGGAAAACTGCTCTGGCTTACAGCCTCGCCGGGAAATCCGCTGGATAAGTTAGCATTCGGTCTGCTGTGGAAGATCCGCCCCTAGAATGCACAAAGTCACCTTGTCAAATGCGGAAAAACAAACCGCACCTGCAAGGTTTCCGGAACAAACTGGAGACGGCTTCCAGCGCAACGACTTAGCTTATACAAATCCGCGCGCATTGTAAAGACTCGCTATTAATCCTTCAACACCACCCCCCTGGTGTCGACCCCGTGGCCCCCGCTCGCCGTCCTGGGCGGGTTGCTCACTTGCCGGGAACTCTACCACTGCCCCGTTGTCATTCGGCAAATGTGTGCCTCGGGCGCGTCCGCTCCGGGCGCACCGCGCCCGCCAGGCCCGCCACCGCGAGCAGGGCGCCGAGGGCGATGACCCCGATGGTCACCGCGCGGGACTGGGCTTGGGAGAAAACCGTCCCGAGCTGGCCCGCCAGCCCCTCCACCTGGGCCTCGTCCATCCGCGCGTCGTAGGTCACCAGTTCCTTCAGCCGCGCCCCCTGAGCGTCCGCGTAGTAGTCGTCGACCTTCTCCTCTAGGCCCACCACGAGCCCCGAGACCTGGTCGACGAGGATCACCCGCCGCGCGCTGTGGAAGAGGAACGCCCGGATCTGCTCGCCCTCCGGGCCCTCCACCGTGGTGGTGTTGCGGAGGTCGGCATAGGCCAGGGCGACGTTGGTGGGGGCGATGTCCTGCTCGAAGCGGTACACCGTCCGGCCCGCCACCTCCTCCTGGCCCACGAAGTGCGCTGGGGCGGTCGCGCGAAGGGTCGGGTCAAACACCTCGTAGTCCTCCTGCGCGACATCTGCGGGGAACTTCAGCCACTGCCCGCCCGCCGACACCGTCGTCTCCGGCATGGCCATCACGCTCTGCAGGCGCATGTCGCCGGTGGGCTGGCCCGTGACGCGGTCCATCTCGTACGACCACGTCGCGGCGCTGACCAGGTTGTCAAAGTCCCGCCCGGCCGTCCCCGCGCGCAGGGTGTCGCCCACCCGCACGCCGGTGGTCTCCCGGTCCGCGGGGTTCTGGATACCCATGTGCAGCTGGCGCGTCACGGGGGCGGGTTCGCCCAGGTAGGTCCCCTCCGGGTCACGCAGGGTCCAGGTTGAGTTCTCCAGGTCAAGCGGGAGCCGCCCGTCCCCCAGCAGGAAGCGCGGGGCGACCAGCCCGCCGACGATGAGAGCGATGCCCACACCGGCGAGCAGGATCGGAAGAATTCGTGACCTGGGCAGCATGACCGCCGATTGTATCGCAGGGGTGGGCCGCGCCACCGGCTCCTACCGCAGAATGTCGCGGCCGAGTCGGAGCATCGTCGCCAGGGTTTCGGCCCACTGGGCGCGCGGCACGGTGTTGTCCATCAGGCTCATCAGCCGGGTCTGGGTGACGTTGCGCTGCTCCGTGTACTTGGTCAGCCCGCCGTCGCCGTGGCGCCGGCCGACGCCCGACTTCTTCCACCCGCCCATGGGGGCGTCGATAGCCGACCATGCGGGCGCGTAGCCCTCGTTGATGTTGACGGTGCCCGTCTGCAGCTGCTTGGCGATCGCGCGACCCGTCTTCGGGCTCGCCCACACCGAGGAGTTCAGGCCGTAGGTCGTGTCGTTCGCGCGCTCGATGGCCTCCTCGTTCGAGTCCACCACCTCGATGTAGACCACGGGGCCGAAGACCTCCGCGCGGTACAGCTCCGCCGACTCGGGCACGTCGGTGAGGACGGTGGGCGCGAAGAAGGCGTCGCCGAGCTCACGCAGCCGACGCCCTCCGGTGAGCACCGTGGCGCCCTTGTCCACGGCATCGTCGACGAGCCGCTCGACCTCGTCGGCGTGCTCGACCGAGATGAGCGAGCCCATGTCGACGTCCCAGTCGTGCCCGGCCCCCACACGCAGCGCCTGGACGCGGGAGACGAACGCGGGGATGAACTCCTCCGCCACCTCGCGGTGGACGTAGAGGCGCTCAATCGAGATGCACAGCTGGCCCGAATTGCCGAAGCAGGCGGTCCACGCGCCGTCGACCGTGCGCTTCAGATCCGCGTCGTGAGCCACGATCATCGCGTTCTTGCCGCCCAACTCCATGGAGTAGTCGATCAGGCGCGCCGCTGCCTGCTGCGCGAGGCGTTCGCCGGTCGCCGTGGACCCGGTGAACATCAGGTAGTCGCACTCCTCGACGATCGCCTGGCCCACCTCAGAGCCGCGGCCCGGGACGACCTGGAACACGTCGCGTGGCAGGCCCGCGCGCTCGAGCAGCTCCACGCCCGCCAGGGCTGACAGGGGCGTCTGAGAGTCCGGCTTGAGCACCACCGCGTTGCCCGCCATGAGGGCCGCCAGGGCGTCGCTGATCGAGAGCGCCAGGGGGTAGTTGAACGGCGCGATCACCCCCACCACCCCCTTCGGGGCGCGCTGCTCCCAGGTGCTCGTCAGCAGGGGCATGACCGGCTTGCGACGCCTCGGGCGCAGCAGCTTCTCCCCCTTGTAGCCGTAGTGCCGCGCGGTCAGCGCGACGTCGAGCACCTCCTCCAGCGCCGACAGGCGGCTCTTCCCGTTCTCGTCCTGGATGGTGTCCATGAGGCGCTCGCGGTTGTCCAGCACGAGGTTGTGGAACCGGAGAAAGATCTTGCGCCGCTGCCGGAAGCTCGTCTTTTCCCAGCGCTTCTGCGCGACGCGAGCGCGCGCGAAGGCCTCCCTGGTGTCGTCCTTCGAGTGCGCCGGGACGGTGGCGATCACCTCGCCGGTGGCCGGGTTGATGATGTCGGTGGCCGGCTGTTCGCGAAGAGCGTGAGTCATAGGTTCATACCTTCCTCGTGGAAAAAGTTTTGCAGCCAATCCTATACATGTGACCCGCGCTACATCTAGAGTCTTTCACATGGATAGATCCGCAAACGAAAACAAGTCCATCTTCATCTCGGGCGGCGCCACCGGCATCGGCATGGAGACCGCACGACGCATGCTGGCCCGGGGCTGGACCGTCGGCTGCTACGACATCGCCCCCGTCGAATGGGGCGACGAGGCAGCCCACCTCCCCGGCACGCTCGTCACGGGGCATCTCGACGTCCGCAAGTGGGACGACTGGGAGGCGGCGCTCACCGACTTCACCTCGCACACCGGCGGAACCCTCGACGCGTTCTTCAACAACGCAGGGGTCATTGTCGACGGCAAACTCAGCGCCCAGGACCCCGATCGCATCCAGTGGCTCGTGGACATCAACGCCGTCGGCGCCACCTACGGCGCAAAGGCCTGCCACCCCTACCTCAAGCGCACCCCCGGCGCCGTCATGGTATCCATGTGCTCCGCCTCCGCCATCTTCGGCCAGCCCGACGTGTCCACCTACTCCGCCTCGAAGTTCTACGTCAAAGGCCTCACCGAGGCGCTCGCCGTCGAATGGGCCGCCGACAAGATTCGCGTCCACGACCTCATGCCGCTGTGGGCAAAGACGAAGATCTCCGAGGTGAACGCCCGCTCCATCAACACGCTCGGCGTCAACCTCGTCCCCGCCGACATCGCCGAGGTGGCCGAGCGGGTCTTCACCACCACAAACCTCTACAGCCGGAAGAAGATGCACCACACCGTCAGTGCCGCCGACACCCTGCTCAAGGGGCTCGCCGACTTCTCCCCCGACATCGTCAAGCGCTACTTCAACAAGTTCCTGGTGGGCTGAGGGGGCGTCGACAAGCGAAAAGCTCCCCACACCGCGTGGCGTGGGGAGCTGAAGCGCTTCTGGGAAGCAGCGAGATTACTTGAGGGTAACCTTCGCGCCAGCCTCCTCGAGCTTAGTCTTGGCAGCCTCGGCGTCGTCCTTGTTGGCGCCCTCGAGGATGGCCTTCGGAGCACCCTCGACCATCTCCTTGGCGTCCTTCAGGCCGAGACCCGGAACGAGCTCGCGGACAACCTTGATGACGCCGATCTTCTTGTCGCCGGCGGACTCGAGAACGACGTCGAACTCGTCCTTCTCCTCCTCAGCAGCGGCCTCGCCACCAGCCGGAGCACCGGCAGCAGCAACAGCAACCGGAGCGGCAGCGGTGACGTCGAAGACCTCCTCGAACTCCTTCAGGAACTCGGAAAGCTCGATGAGGGTCATTTCCTTGAACTGCTCAATGAGCTCGTCCTTAGACAGCTTAGCCATTGTGGCTTCCTTTCTTTAGTGAGCCCGAGACGGGCTCGTTGGTGTAGTTGTTGTTCGTGCTTTACGCAGCTTCGCCCTGCTTGTCCTGCAGCGCAGCGACAAGGCGAGCGGTCTTGGATGCTGGTGCCTGGAACAGGCCAGCAGCCTTTGCCAAGGAGCCCTGGAAGGCGCCGGCGATCTTCGCAAGGGTGGTCTCGCGGTTATCCATCTCAGCGATGGCGTCAACCTGGGAAGCGTCCAGGACGTTGCCGTCCATGTAGCCGCCCTTGATCACGAACGCGTCGTGAGCCTTGTTGAACTTCTTCATCACCTTCGCGGCATCGACAGCCTCGCCCTTAATGAAGGCGACAGCGGTCGGGCCGGTCAGGAGATCATCGAGACCCTCAATGCCATTCTCGTTAGCGGCGATCTTGACGAGGGTGTTCTTGGCGACGTGGTACTCGACATCGAAGCCCAGCTCACCGCGCAGCTCCTGCAGCTGACCAACGGTCAGGCCACGGTACTCGGTGAGAACGATGGAGCTCGCCTCCTGGAACTTGCCCTTGAGAGCCTCCAGATCCTTGGTGTTCTTCGGGTTAGCCATTACACACGCCTCCTTCCAATAACGTCATGTCCTTCAATCCGCCGGGGCCTTTTTGAAAATCAAAAACGCCCCGTGCAGAAAGCACGGGGCACCACAAAAGGTTAGCCACGTTCCTCCTGCGTGGGCCGTTCCCTGGAGTGGGAATCCTTCGGCCCTGTTTCCAGGGCGACCGACGGTCTTCGGTGAAACTTGAGCTCGGGGCTTGTTGTACTGCCCCGTTCAAACTTCGATGGGTCAGTCTAGTGGCAGGTGGGTGGCGGAACCAAATCGGCGTTTTTCTGGCAGCGCGGTTCGGTGACAGATTTACGCTGCTTCGATCTCCCACCTGGGGATTCCCACCTGGGGAAAGTGACACATTTCGGGTTTGGGCGGGCACATTTGTCACTGCTGCCGGAGCTCGTGGTGCTGAGGTTTGGCCCTTTAGTGGGCGACCTCGCGGAACATCGCTCTTTGCCTGAGTGGGAGGAAACTTTGGCACTGGCCGCACCTGCTTTGGTGCCAAAGTTTGCTGTCAGCGGCAGGCGACCTGAGGAAACGGTGCCCCTAACCGGCACGAAACCAAACTTTGGCACTACCTGCCCCGAAAACAGTGCCAAACTTTCCTACCGGCGCCAACCGAGCAGGCAAAACACCGCCCCTCCCCCACCGAAAACCAAACTTTGGCACTGCACGCCCCAGAACCGGTGCCAAACTTTGGCCCCATCCCCACCGCACCAAACAGAAACCCCACCACAAAGAAGAAGACCCCCACGCCGAAGCGTGGAGGCCTTCCGCCAGCCGTTAAGGCTGAGAGTCGCTATGCCTTGGTGGCGTAGTTCTTCTGCACGGTCGGGTCAACCGGGACGCCCGGGCCCTGGGTGGCGGAGACGGAGATCTTCTTCAGGTAGATGCCCTTCGCGGAGGAGGGCTTGAGGCGCAGGACCTCGTCGAGGAGCGCGCCGTAGTTCTCGGCGAGCTGCTCCGGGGTGAAGGAGGCCTTGCCGATGAGGGCGTGGAGGTTGGAGGCCTTGTCCACGCGGAAGGAGATCTTGCCGCCCTTGACTTCCTGGATCGCCTTGGCGACGTCCGGGGTGACGGTGCCGGTCTTGGGGTTCGGCATGAGGCCGCGGGGGCCGAGGACGCGGGCGACGCGGCCGACCTTGGCCATCTGGTCCGGCGTCGCGATGGCGACGTCGAAGTCGAGCTGGCCGTTGTTGATCTGCTCGATCAGGACGTCGGTGCCCACGATGTCGGCGCCGGCCTCCTCAGCCTGGGTGGCCTTCTCGCCCTCGGCGAAGACGGCGACGCGGACGGTCTTGCCGGTGCCGTTGGGCAGGGAGACGGTGCCGCGGACCAGCTGGTCGGCCTTGCGGGGGTCGACGGAGAGGCGCATTGCGACGTCGATGGTGGCGTCGTACTTGTCGGAGGAGGTCTCCTTCGCAAGGGTGACGGCGTCGAGCGGGTGGTAGAGGGCGTCGCGGTCGACCTTTGCGAGCATCTCCTCGTAGCGCTTGGACTTCTTAGCCATGTTGGGTTCCTTTCCTGTTTTCTTCAAACAGCGGGAGTTGTGGTGCGGGCCTGGCCGGCCCTTCCACATGAGGGGTGTTTACTTCTTGACCTCGATGCCCATGGAGCGGGCGGTACCAGCGATGATCGCGGCGCCGGCCTCGATGTCGCGGGCGTTGAGGTCGGCCTTCTTGGTCTCGGCAATCTCCTTGCACTGCTCCCAGGTCACGGAGCCGACCTTCTGGGTGTGCGGGACGCCGGAGCCCTTCTGCAGGCCGGCGGCCTTGAGCAGGAGCTTCGCGGCCGGCGGCGACTTCAGGATGAAGTCGAAGGAGCGGTCCTCGTAGACGGTGATCTCGACCGGGATGATGTTGCCGCGCATGGACTCGGTGGCGGCGTTGTAGGCCTTGGTGAACTCGACGATGTTGACGCCGTGCGCTCCCAGGGCCGGGCCGACCGGCGGAGCCGGGTTAGCCATGCCTGCCTCGATCTGCAGCTTGATCAGGCCGGTGACCTTCTTCTTTGCCATCGGATTACCTCAATTCCTTGGTACGGCCCCCGGCCACGATGCACTGCCGGGAGCTTCCGGATGCCCTGCCGTCGTCAAGCGGCTCGGGCCACCGGGGATGAACGAATGAAACGTCGCGCGCGCCTGCGATGAGCAAGGCACACGCGACGTTTCACTCTACGGCTTCAACGTGCGCGGAAGCAAACTAGATGATGCGCTCGATCTGGTCCGCGGTGAGCTCGACCGGGGTTTCGCGGCCGAAGATGGACACCAGGGCCTGGATCTTGCCGGTCTCCGGCTCGATCTCGGAGATCGTGGCGGAGACGGAGGCCAGCGCACCGGAGAGGATGGTGACGGCCTCGCCGACCTGGTAGTCGTGCGCGAGGGTCGGGGCTACCTTCTCCTCGGGCATGGCCACGACGGTCTCGCCCTCGGCGTTGGCCTTGGCGGCCTCACCCTCGGTCGGGGTCTCCTTCGGCATGAGGAACTTGGCCACGTCCCGGTGCTTGACCGGGGTGGCGTTGCCCTCGTTGCCCACGAAGGAGGTCACGCCCGGGGTTTCGCGGACGACGGACCAGGCAGCGTCGTTCATGTCCATGCGGACGAGCACGTAGCCCGGCAGCAGCTTGCGCTTGACCAGCTTGCGCTTGCCGTCCTTGAGCTCGATGGCCTGCTCGATCGGGACGACGACGTCGTAGATCGAGTCCTCCACCTCGAGCGTCTGGATGCGCATGTCGAGGTTGGTCTTCACCTTGTTCTCGTAGCCCGAGTAGGACTGGATGATGTACCACTCGCCCGGCAGCTTTTTCAGCTCCCGGGTGTACTCGCGCAGGCGGCGGCGGTATTCGCCGTCCTGGGTGTCCTCGGCGTCGCCACCCAGGGCCTGCTCGGCGGCGGCGAGGTCGCCCTCCTGGACGGGCTCCTCCTCGGCCTCGGGCTCGGTGGCGTTGAGGACCGGGTCGGTCTCCGGCTCGACGGGGGCGCCCTCGTCGATCATCTCCTCGTTCTCGGCGATCTCGGTCGCAACCTCACCGAGCGGAGCGGCCTCCTCGGCGGCTTCAGCGGTGGGCTCCGCCACGTAGCCGGCTTCCTCGGCGGCGGCCAGTTCGGAATCGCCGGCGAGGACGGCGGGCTCCGTCTCGGGGCTGACGGGGGCTCCCTCGGCGATCATCTTCTTCTCGGCGGTAATCGGGGCGTCGTCAATGCCGCCGTCAGCTCTGTCGGCGTCTTCGTCAGCGTCGCCGGCCTCGTCGGCCTCCTCGGCTTCCTTGGCTTCGGGGTCGGTCTGGGGGCGCACGGGCGCGCCCTCGCCGATCATCTCGGTCTCGTTGTTCTCAACCTTCTTGCCGGTGTCTTCAGCCATGACTTGCTCCTCAGCTCGCTCGTGAATTTTGCCCTAGCCTACCTACTGGCGTGGGAGAGGGGGGCAATAAATTATCCCGCCCTCCCCGGTGGCGGGGCGGCGGGATGATCTTACGAGTGGAGATTATAGCTAACGCACGAACGCTTGCTCAACTAGCCAACGCGCGGCCCAGTCGACGGACCAGACGAGAGCGGTGAGGACGATGAGGAAGCCAAACACGATCAGCGTGTAGTTGAGCATCTGGTTGCCGGTCGGCCAGATCACCTTGCGCATCTCGCCCGCGACCTCGGCGGGGAACTGGGCGATGCTGCCACGGGAGGACTCACCGTCGGTGTTGTCGTTGTCCTGAACGACGGCGCGCTTCGCCTCGGAGGACTGGGTGTCAACGGAAGAGGAACCACGCAGCTGGCGCTTGCCGGTCGGCTGCGCCGGGTTCTGTGCGTTGGGGTTTGTCACAGCTCTCCTCGTTACTCAACGTTATGGCAGGGGCGACAGGACTCGAACCTGCAACCTACGGTTTTGGAGACCGTTGCGCTACCAATTGCGCCACGCCCCTAAGGCACTGCCCTAGGCAGTACGCTTACCCTACCACGGGCGCCGAGGCGCCCAGTTTGAGGTGAGTAGCGATGGAGAGAATTGAACTCTCGACACAGCGATTATGAGTCGCTTGCTCTACCACTGAGCTACACCGCCATGCGTCCACCGGCCGAAGGCCGACAAACAACAGAGCCCCCTATCAGAATCGAACTGATGACCTTTTCCTTACCATGGAAACGCTCTGCCGACTGAGCTAAGGGGGCACAGCCTCTATGTTGTGGGACTCACTTTCGTGCGACCCGCTCCGTTGAAGCCTTGAAAAGATTAACCCACTAGCGATATTCCAAACAAATCGCCAGCTTACTCCCGCTTTTCGACGTCCCAACAACGCTTCACCAACGATGTGGATTCGTTTTAGTCGACCCCCTTGTCCGGTGGCGCACCCTCGCTGCGTTCTGATTTTTCCCAGAAAAGGGTCAGCTCCGCTCCGATGCGATCACGCTCGTCCATGGGGAGGGAATGGGTGGCTTCTGGCCAGAGTACGGTCGTTGCCGTGGGAATCAGGGCGTTGATCCTGGAGATACTCCCCTCTCCACCTGCTATTGAGGAGTTTGCCCCGATGTCGAGACGGAGGGGCATTCGTAGGTTTCCCCATTGCTCGTCGGAGAGGGTGCGAGGCAGAGGGAGTGCCGGGGAGTACGCGCGGCTGGCCGAGCTGATCATTTCCGACATGGGAGTGCGCGTTTGTACTTCTTGCACTGTCGTCCCCCCGATCTCCGCGAACGCCCGGTCGCGCCATGCCTGCGGGGTGGGCAGTGATGCGATCGCAGCCCAGAAGTAGATTGACGGTGGCATCGGGCGAGCGACCATGACTGGCTCCAGGAGGGCGAGTGAGGTGACCTGCCCAGGATCAGCGAGGGCAAACTCGGTCGCGGTGGCTCCCCCGAAACTATGCCCGACCACGTGTACCGGGCCAAGATCCAGCGCGTGCACCGCCTGCGAGATCCACCTTCCCTGATCTTCCGGACCTGCGAAAGGGGTCGATTGGGTGGATAGCCCCGCATCTCCGACGGGGTCCAGGGCGACGATGGTCCGTGTGCCGATCCACGAGGGAAGATTTTCCGCCCACATGGGGGCACCGCTCGCCCGCCCGGGTACCAGCAGGACAGGATTGCCCGAGCCTTCCGGGCCCTGCCAGATGGTCGCGCGGGCAGTGCCGAAGTCGGTAGGAATATCGCGGGTGTGGGTTGGGGCGTCAATACCGCTGAGGACCGCCCGGTACGACGAGAGGTAGTCGCCGCGTGCCCTCTCATTGCGCCAGTGGCCAACTTGGGGTTCAGGCGCGGCGATATCTGCAGCTTTTCCGAGGGCAAGCAGGAACACTGCCCCCAGGGTTATTCTCCGCAAAATGCGAACCATGGGTTTGCCTGCCGGTGCCCGCCTCATACTGAAGACGATACGGTCGTATTGATATGGTGAGCAAGTGGAACGCGATAAAAAGACCGAGATTATTTTTGGAGTGTGGCACGTTATCGCCACGGAAGGGCTGGCTGCGGTCAGTGTGCGCTCTGTGGCGTCGGCAGCTGGAGTGTCCGCGGGACGGGTGCAGCACTATTTCCCCACTAAGACAGCTCTCGTGCGCGCGAGCGCCGAGACAATGCTGCAGACGGCGGTGGACTCCAACCCGTTAACCCAGGAAAATCCAGCGAATCCATCCACCCTGCGAGCACTGCTCATGCATGCCCTGGAGCCGGCTGCGTCAAAGCGGGTGGGAACCGGCGTCTATTACTCGTACGTGGCCGCAGCTGTTGCTGATCCCTGGATCGCCAATCTGCTGGCGGATGCCAAACAGGGTTTGATCGGTGCGGTGGAAGCGTGCGTGAGGTCGCAGTATCCGGGGATGAAGGATGCGGAACTGCATGCTCGGGAGTTGGTTTTTCTTTCCGATGGAGTGGGCCAGGCAGTCTTTCTTGGCGCAGTCAGCGGGGATGAGGGGCGCAGGATCATTGACGATGCGATAGGTCGGCTGGGTACTCGCTAAATCCCCGAGCAGGAGACCTTACGGGCCCAAGTGACGGGGCACCCCCGGGTAGTAAACCGCTTCGAGCCGTGCCACTGCCGCCGGAACTTACTTGCGGCGACGCCGAGCAACGCGAAAACCCGCCACCGGATCGGTGACAGGTTTCGTGTTGTGCACTGCGGTGCCAGGTAGAAGATTCGAACTTCTGAAGGCAATGCCGGCGGATTTACAGTCCGCTCCCTTTGGCCGCTCGGGCAACCTGGCAAGCACCTGATGTGCGTTGACTACCTTACAACAACGGCGCGGTGTTGCAACAAATCGCCAGGTGAAAGGGGTAAAACTAGCCCACGCGCTCGACGGTGTAGCGCGAGAGCTGGCGCAGGGCGCGGTTCGCTGGGATGTCGGGGAGCTGGTCGAGCTGCTGCTCGGCTACGGCGAGGTAGCGGTGGACGTCGTCAAGCGCCCGCTCCCTGCCATCGGTGGCGGCGATGAGCTCGAGGGCTCGGGAGACGTCTTCGTCGCGCGTGAGAGGGCCCGTGAGCAGGCCGCGCAGCTCCTCGCCTGCCGGGGAGTCCTCGCGCAGGGCGTAGAGCACGGGCAGGGTGAACACCCCCTCGCGCAGGTCGGTGCCGGGGACCTTGCCGGACTCAGTGGAGGTGGAGAAGATGTCGATGATGTCGTCGACGATCTGGAAGACCATGCCGATTGCCCCGCCGATCTCCTCGCAGCGGCGCACCACCTCGTCCTCGGCGCCGGACAGACGCGCGCCGAGGTAGGCGGCCGAGCCGATGAGCACGCCCGTCTTCTCCTCGATCACCTTCAGGTAGTGCTCGACGGGATCGCCGCCGCGCGCGCCCACGGTCTCGCGCATCTGTCCGGTGACCAGCTTGGCGAAGGTATCGGCGAAGTGACGGACCGTATCGGTGTTGATCTCGCTCATCAGGCGCGAGGCGTGGGCGAAGAGGATGTCGCCGGCGAGGATCGCCACCGTGTTGCCCCAGCGGTGGTTTGCGGAGTCGACGCCGCGGCGCTTGGCGGCCTCATCCATGACGTCGTCGTGGTAGAGGGTGGCCAGGTGGACCATCTCCGTGATGGCCGCGCCCTTGACCACGTTCTCGGCGCCGGGCTCCGGGCCGAACTCGCTGCACAGCAGGGCGACGAGCGGGCGGAAGCGCTTGCCCCCGGCCTTCATGAGGTGGGTGACCTTGTCCGTGATGAAGTCCTCGCCCTCGGAGAGGCGCTCGTACAGCACGTCCTCGACCCTGCCCATGCCGTGGGCGATGCGGTCGGTCAGGTCGGCGTCGCCGAGTTCGAGGGTGAACTCGCTGGACGCTGACGGTGGGGTGCCGTGGGTCATCGGTGATGTCCTTGCAGGTCGAATGGCCTTCCCGGGGCGATGTCGGGTCGCCGAGGGCGATTGGATTTCGCACTCAACCGTAGCCCACCGGCGGGCGCGCGCGCAGCAGCGGGTGGTAATTGGGCGGCGGGTCGTGTGCCACAATGGGTGACCGTGAACAGCAGCTGGGAAGTCTTGGTGGTGGGCGCGGGCCCGGCGGGCTCGGCCGCGGCGGTGGCGGCCCAGAGGGCGGGGCTGAGCACCCTGCTTATCGACGCCCAACCAGCGCACCGCGACAAGACCTGCGGCGACGGGCTCACCCCGCGCGCCGTGCGCTCGCTGCGCTCCCTCGGCCTGGAGCACGTGCTGCCCGCCTACCGCAACCGGGGCCTGAAGCTGCACGGCTACGGCGGCTCCGTCACCGCGCCCTGGCCGGACGGCGACTTCGGCGCGGAGGGCTCCGCGGCACCCCGCGCCAGCTTCGACGCCGCCCTGGTGGAGCAGGCCCGGCAGGCCGGGGCGACCGTGTGGCACGACTGCCCCGCCACCGCGGTCTCCGTCGGCCCCCGGGGCATCGAGAGCGTGACCACCCCGCGCGGCGAGATCGCGCCGAAGTGGGTCGTCGTGGCCGACGGGGTGCGCTCCCCCTTCGGCAAGCTCCTCGGCCGCGAGTGGCACAAGGGCGAGGTCTACGGCATCGCGGCGCGCTCCTACTGCTCCTCCCCGCTGTCCAGGGAGCCCTGGATGCACTCCCACGTGGAGCTGCGCGACGCCGCCGGGGCGATCCAGCCCGGCTACGGGTGGATCTTCCCCCTCGGCGAGGATGAGGGCGCCGTCAACCTCGGCTGCGGGGCCCTGTCCACCGAGGCGCGCCCGGCAAAGGTGAACACCAAGAAGCTGCTCTCCGAGTACGCCGCGCAGCAGCGCAAGGCATGGGGGCTCGGGCCGGAGCGGGAGGTCACCAGCGCCCTGCTGCCCATGGGCGGGGCGGTGAGCAACGTAGCCGGGCCGAACTGGGCGCTCATCGGCGACGCCGCGGCCTGCGTCAATCCGCTCAACGGCGAGGGCATCGACTACGGCCTGGAAACCGCCGTGCTCGCGGTGCAGCTCATCGGCACGGGCGCGGATCTCACGCTGGCGTGGCCCTACGCCCTGCGCAGCCACTACGGGGAGGCGTTCACGCTGGCCAGGACGGCGGCGCGGCTGCTCACCTACCCGCAGTTCCTTCCGGTGGCGGGGCCGGTGGCGCTGCGGGGGCCCGTCGGCAATCGGCTCATGCCCGCCGCCGCCCGTCTCATGGGCAACCTCGTCACGGACGGGGACCGCGACCTTCTCGCCCGCGCCTGGCGGGCGGCCTCCCGGCTCGCACCGACAAATGGGCCACTCTGGGACCTCTCCTGACGGCCCGGGCTCTGGACCTGACTAGGCCTTGATTAGGCCTTGACGGCGCTGTGCAGGGCGACGATACCGAGCGAGAGGTCCTGCCAGCCGGCGTCCGTCCACCCGCTGCGGTTGATCACCGCGGCGAGCTCGTCCTGGTGCGGCCACGCGCTGATCGATTCCGCCAGGTACTCGTAGGCCTCCGGGTTCGAGGAGAACACCTTGGCCACCAGGGGGAGCACGCGCGGCAGGTACTCCTTGTAGATGGTGCGGAACACCGGCACGATCGGGGTGGAGAACTCGTTGACCAGAAGGCGGCCGCCCGGCTTGGTCACGCGCGCCATCTCGCGCAGCCCGGCCTCGAAGTCGTGGACGTTGCGCAGGCCGTAGGAGATGGTCACGGCGTCGAAGGTGTTGTCGGCGAAGGGCAGGTACATCGCGTCGCCGACTACCTTGGGCACGTCGCGGTCCTTCCCGGCCGCCAGCATGCCCTGGGAGAAGTCGCAGGCCACCACCCACGCACCCGACTTCGCCAGCTCCACCGTCGACACCGCGGTGCCGGCCGCCAGGTCGAGCACCTTTTCCCCCGGCTTCAGGCCGAGGCGCTCGCGGGTGCGGCGGCGCCAGTAGTGGTCCAGGCCGAACGACAGCACGGTGTTGGTGATGTCGTACTTGCTGCCCACCGCGTCGAACATCCCGGCGACGTCGAAGGGCTTCTTATCCAGGTCTGCCTTGGCCATGAGCGCCTAGTCTACAACCCGGCCGCCGCGGGCTACGCAGAGCGCGAGGGGCGCAGCTTGCGCGTCCAGTCCGGCACCGCGAAGCGGCGCCCGAACAGCTCCACCGTGCCCCGGTTGTACCCGGCGATCGCCTTGCCGTAGTAGCCGAGGAGCTGCTCGCACAGTGCGGCCCACGTCTTGTCCGCCACGGATTCGCGCGCGTTGGCCCGCAGCTCGGCGTGGCGCACCCCGTCGAGGAGGTAGCCCGCGGCGCTGGGGAGGTCCTGGGTGAAGGTGGGGACGTCGAGAAGCAGCCCGTTGTAGCCCTCCTGGATGAGGTCGATAGGCCCGCCCGCGCGGGGCCCGATCGTGGGCACCCCGCTGGCCTGCGCCTCCTGGATCGCCTGGCAGAAGGTCTCGAACTCGCCGGTGTGCACGAACAGGTCCAGGCTGGCGTAGGCGCGGGCGAGCTGCTCGCCGCCGAGCGCGCCGGTGAACACCGCGTTGGGTAGCTTCCGCTCGAGGCAGTCGCGCTCGGGCCCGTCTCCGACGATCACGAGCTGCACGCTGTCGTCGTCGACGAGCGCCGCCAGCCGGTGCACGCCCTTCTCGGCGGCGAGGCGGCCGACGAAGCCGACGATCTTCTTCCGCCCCGTCGGGTCCCACTGGCGGCGCAGCACCTCGGAGCGCTTCGCCGGGTGGAACAGCTCGGTGTCCACGCCGCGGCCCCAGTGGTGCACGTCGCGGATGCCGTGGGACTCCAGCTCGCGGATCGCCTCCGAGGACGGCGCCAGCGTGAGCTCGCAGCGGTTGTGGACGTTGCGGGTCCACTCCCACGCCATACTCGACAGCAGGGAGAGCTGGTACTGGGTGGCGAAGCCCGCCACGTCCGTCTGGTAGAGCGCGACGGCCGGAATGCCCATCTGGGAGGCGGCGAAGGCGCCCGCCCCGCCGAGGACGAAGGGGCTGGCCAGGTGCACCACGTCCGGCTTGAAGTGGCTAATCGCGTTGACCACGGCGGTGGTGGGCACGCCGATGGGCAGCGAATCGACCAGGGGGATCATCACCGTGGGCACGCGGACAATCTCGAAACCGAGGTAATCCGGGATTTCCTCCTGGAACTCCCTCGCCCCCGGCGCGACGACGATCGCGTCGTGGCCCTGCGCGTGCAGGTGCTCCAGCACGCGGAGAACCGAGTTGGTCACTCCGTTGACGTTGGGGAGGAAGGACTCCGCGACGATGGCGACACGCATGGTTGAAACCTTTCACACCTGGCCGAAAGGGCCGTGCACAGGGGGAAAAATCCGAGTGAACTTCTCTTTAAGGCAGTGTAACTTTGTTTTCCCTGCCAAAGCAGAGGCCGATGGCGAGCCACCCCGCCCCCGCCACCAGCGTGGACACGGCCCACACCGACAGCGCCGGCAGCACCGCGAGCGTCCAGCCGCGCCCCTCCACCTTCACCAGGTCGGGGTCGGACGTGGAGTAGGTCACCCACACCCGCTGGTCCTCCCCCAGGCCCGTCGGGTAGAGCAGCCCGTAGCGCGGCGAGTGGTAGCGGCCCTGCTCGTCCTGGTATTCGGCGGAGGTGCGCAGCCAGTTCACCCCCGTCACCGTGGCCATGCCGCGGCCGGGGTCGCGCATGATGCGGGCGTCGTTGAGCGCCGGGCCGGCGACCATCACCACCGAACCCAGCACGGCGCACGCGTAGAGCGCCATGACGAGCTGCAGCAGGCGGCGCCGCCAATTCATCGGCGCAGCCTCTCGGCCAGCGCACGGCGCGTGGCCCGGGTGGTCGGGGCCTCAATGACGGTGATCGGCTCGGCCTCCTCGTCCATCAGCGCCTCCAGCAGCTCGGGGATGCTTTCCGCCCGGCGATAGGCGGCGCCATAGGCCTGGGCAAGCTTGTCGACGCCTACCCCGTGCGCCGTCCCGAACGCCCGCTCGAAGTCCCGCCTGAGGTTGTCGGCGCCCGGCTCGAGCGTTTCGAAGATCCCGCCGCCGTCGTCGTTGGCCACCACGATGGTCAGGTTGCCCGGGCGCGGCTCGTCGGGCCCAATGAGCAGGCCGTTGATGTCGTGCAGGAAGGTCAGGTCACCCATCAGCGCCACGGTGCGCGGGGCGCGGATGTCCGCCGGGTGCAGCACCTGGGTGGCCAGCGCCACGCCGACAGCCTGGGAGACGGTGCCGTCGATGCCCGCCGCGCCGCGCGCGCTGTACGTGGACACGCCGTCGAAAGGCAGGCCGACGAAGCTTGCGTCACGCACCGGGTTCGACGACCCGAGCACGAGGGTGTCGCCCACGCCCAGGGTGTCGGCGACGGCGGCGGCGACGTGCAGGCCGGTGAACCCGTACTGCTCGTCGGCCAGGGCGTCGCGCACCGTCTGCGCGCCGACGTCGCCGGCGGCCTCGCAGATCTTCAGCCACGTGTCGCTCGGTTGCCCGGTGGCGTTGACGCGGCTGCCGCGGCGCGTCGGCCGGCCCGTAAAGGTCTCCGTGCGGCTGACCCCGATGACCTCGATGTCCGGGTCGGCGAGCAGCGCCATGACGTCGCGGTGCAGGGTCGGGTGGCCCACCACGACCACCTGCTCCGGCTTCGTCGAGGCGGCGAAGTCGCCGCCGTCGTGGCTGATGGCCACCTCGGACTGCGCGAAGAAGCGCGCCGCCAGCGGGTGGACCTGGTGGAAGGGCGTCGGCGCGGTCGGCTCGGCGATGGTGGGCACGTGCTCGAGGCCGGGCACCTCCCAGGCCTCGTCGCCGGCGATGACAAGGGTGTCGCGGCCCAGGTCCACGTCCACCGCCCCGTGGTCCACCCAGATCGGCGGCGTGCCCAGGCGGCCGGGCCCGACGCGGCGCGGCGCGCCCGCAGGCTCCGGCAGGGCGTCGGGCACGAGCGGGGTGTCCAGGGCGACGTTGACGTGCACCTGGTCTTCCGTGAAGTCGAGCTGGGGGACGTCGTCAAGCGTGGCGACCTGCTGGGTGCGCGCGTAGCGGCCGAAGATTCCCTGCTGCCAGATGGTCTGGCTGGCGCCGGTGCCATGCAGGCGCTCGGGGCGATCCGCGCTGACCACCGCGAGCGGGGTGTGGGACATGTGCGCCTCCACCATCGCGGGCAGCGTGTTGGCCACGGCGGTGCCGGAGGTCATCACGACGGCCACGTGGCGCCGCTGCACCCGCGCCAGGCCCAGGGCGGTGAAGGCGGCGGAGCGCTCATCGATGCGCACGTGCACCGTCAGGTCCCGGCGCGCCAGCAGCGCGTACGCCAGGGGCGAGTTGCGCGAACCCGGGCACAGAACCACGTCGGTGACGTGCTCCGCCAGCTTCTCGACGACCTTCGCCGCCACATCCATGCTGATGCTGTCGTTCATGCCCTACCGCCCCTGGATGGCGCGGTCCGCCTCGTTGAGCAGGCTGTCGATGAGCCCGCCGACTTCGTCCTGCACCTGCGTCGGGACCTCCGTGGGCAGCTCGCTCGGCAGCGCGGGCTCGCTGCTCGGGCCCCGCTCGGGCAAAAGACTCGGGCGCTTCGTGGTGGTCACCGTGGAGGTGGCCGTCTGCGTCTGGGTGACCGTCACGGTCTCCGGCGGCTGGTTCGCCTCCTCGGCGGCACCGCGCCACAGGAACATGAACACCACCGCGGCGAGGGTGGCCAGGCCCGCGATCACGCCGAGGGCGACGGCCGCGGTGTTGGAACGCTCCTTGGCCGGAGGGTAAGCGGGCTCCGCGTAGACGGGCTCAGCGTAGGCAGGCTCTGCGTAACGCTGCTCGTAAGCCGGGTTCTCGTAGTAGCTGGTCTCCGGGGCCTGCTGCGCGGGGTCCGGGAAGTACTGCCTGGGCCTCTCCGGCCGCGGTGGCTGGTTCGACGCCTGCGGCTCCCGCCGGAACTGGCGGGTTTCGTCGTCGTTGGGATTCATAGGGACAGGGTAGCGCGTGCCCCCGGCTGGAGAGGTGGCCGGGAGGCACGCGCGGGGGCGTCGCTAAACGAGCTAAGCTACAGCACCATCCCGAATACCGGCACGGCGATGAAGTAGGTGGCCAGCGAGATCAGCACCAGCGCGATGGCGTTGAGCCACACGCCGCCCTTGAGCATCTCGCCCATCGTGACGTAGCCGGAGGAGTAGGCGATCGCATTGGGCGGGGTGGCCACCGGCAGCATGAAGGCGCAGGTGGCGGAGAGGGCGACGGGGATGGCGAGCAGCAGGACGTTCATCTCGGTGGCCCCGGTCAGACCGATGCCGACGGCGACGCCGCCCATGATCGGCAGGAAGGTCGCGGCGGTGGCCGTGTTGGAGGTCAGCTCGGTCAGGCCGAGGACGAGGGCGGCCACGGCGAGGATGAGCAGGAAGGTCGGCAGCACGGCCAAGCCCTTGGCGGCCTCGCCGATCCACAGCGACAGGCCGGTCTTGGTGAACATCGAGGACAGGGACAGGCCTCCGCCGAAGAGGAGCAGGACGTCCCAGGGCAGCTCGTTGGCCGTCTTCCAGTCCAGGATGCGGGTGCCGTCCTTCTTCGCGGGGACGATGAACATGAGCAGGCCGGCGATGATGCCCACCACGGCGTCGTCGTAGGGGAAGCCCCACCCGAAGTAGTCGATGCCCAGTGGGATGAGGATCCAGCTCAGCGCCGCGATGAGGAAGATCGTTCCGACGGCGACCTGCGGGAAGGTCCACGGGCCGAGCTGGCGGATCTCGTCGCGGATGAGCTCGCGACCGCCCGGGATCTGGTCCACCTCAGGCTTGAACACGGTGATGAGCACGAACCAGGCGATGAAGGTGAACACGATAGCGACGGGCATGCCCACAAGCATCCACTGCCCGAAGCCGATGGTGATGTCGTGCGCCTCCTTCATGTACCCGGCCAGCAGGGCGTTGGGCGGGGTGCCGATGAGGGTGCCGAGGGAGCCGATGGAGGCCGAGTAGGCGATGGCGAGCATCAGGGCGGTGGCGAACTTCTTCTGGTTCTGCATCCCGCCCACGCTCTCGGCGGTGAGGGTGAGCACGGAGACGCCGATGGGGAGCATGACCACGGCGGTGGCGGTGTTGGAAACCCACATGGACATGAAGCCGGTGGCGATCATGAACCCGAGGATGATGCGCTTCGGGCTGGTGCCCACCAGGGAGACGACAACGAGGGCGAGGCGCCGGTGCAGGTTCCAGCGCTGCAGGCCGAGCGCCATGAGGAAGCCGCCCATGAACAGGAAGATCGTGGAGGAGGCGTACGGGCTGGAGACGTCGCTGAACTTGGCCACGCCAGCCAGCGGGAAGATGGCGATCGGCAGCAGCGCGGTGGCGGCCAGCGGGATCGCCTCTGTCATCCACCACACCGCCATGAGGACGGTGACGGCGGCGACGACGCGCATAGCCCCAGCGTCGTAGGTGGTTTCCGGGTCGGCGCCGGAGGAGTTGGCCACGGTGTCGGCAGCCCCGGCCGGGAAGATGAGGTAGACCAGCAGCGCCAAGAGGACGCCGGCGATGAGGCCGATTGCTTGCCGACGCCACTCCTGCGGCTCGGGGGCGGGGGCGAGGTCGCCCTCCGAGAGGCGTCCTGATTGGTGGGTCACGGGGGTAGACACGGCGAATCCTTAAGCGAGGTGGGGAGTTAATGCTCTACCCCCCACACTTTAGGAGCCTCCCCCACACCGAATAAAAAATCCCGGGCCCCGAAAAGTGTTGTCTCTCGGATTTCACCCCCGAAGATGGGGGTAGCTCTCGCGGACGCGCCGGAACCACCAGTCGCGCCGCGGCCCGGGGGCGCGCAGCCCGTGGAGCCGCTCCGGGTCGGGGGTGGTGCGGGTGACCTCGAGGCGGCTCCCGCGCAGCTCCCGCGGGGCGGCGACGTCCTCGACGAACAGCCGTTGCGTGGCCAGCCCCGCGGCCCGCGAGCCGGTCAGCTTCGCCGCAACCAGCCCAGCGTCAATGCCCACGGCTGTGTCGAGGGCGCTGGCCACCGTCAACGACAGGCCCAGCTCTTCTCCGATCGCGACCAGCCTGCGCACCCCTCCTAAAGGGGCAGGCTTCACGACGCCCACATCCGCCGCCCCCGCCTCCACCACGCGGTACGGGTCGGCGGCGCGCCGGATGGACTCGTCCGCCGCGACCGGCGTGGCGGTGCGCCGGCGCACCTCGGCGAGCTGCTCCACCGTGGCGCAGGGCTGCTCGATGTACTCCAGCTCCCCCAGCGCGCGGGCGGCAGCCACCGCCTCCTCGACAGACCAGCCGCGGTTGGCGTCCACGCGCAGGGTGGCGTCCGGGCGCGCACGGCGAACGGCGGTGACGCGGGCTATGTCGTCGTCAAGCGACTGGCCCTTCTCCGCCACCTTGATCTTGAAGGTGCCCACCCCCGGGTAGCGGTCGAGCACCTCGGGCACCCGTGAGGCGGGCACCGCGGGCACCGTCCCGTTGACCTCGACCCAGCCGTGCGCCTCGGGCAGACCCGTGAACGCAGCCTCGAGGCCCGCCGCAAGCCAGCTCGCCGACTCCTCCGGGCCGTACTCCACAAACGGCGAGAACTCACCCCAGCCTGCGGGCCCCTCGATGAGCAGAGCTTCGCGGGTGGTCACCCCGCGGAAGGTAACGGCCATGGGCAGGGCGACCACGTGGGCGCGCTCGAGGATGCTGTCAAGGGTGGGGAACATACCCCCAGGCTAGTTCTGGTTCGGGCGCGGGCGGAGTAGCGCGCACGATCCCGGCGATACGAGCCACTACGACCGGACTGAAAATCGTGAGGTGAAGCTGCGCGCCGGACGGCCAACCGAACCGGCCGCGCCATTTTCGTGTTTACTGGACCTCACTAATTAGCACATCCTTATATGGACCCCCGTTACCAGCTCGGCGGGTCTGACCAGAGAAGAGTAAGTGAGGTCGACAGCATGAAAATCGCAATCACGGGAGCATCCGGCAACGTCGGAACCGCGCTGCTGCGCGCGTTGCACAACGACAACTCCGTTACCGACATCGTGGGCATCTCGCGCCGCACTCCACCCGAGGACGAGGAACCCTACGCCGGGGTGGAGTGGCACAGCATCGATGTCGGTGCCGCCGACGAGAAGCAGACGATTTCCGCCCTCGCCAACGCGTTTGCGGGCGCCGATTCCATAGTCCACCTGGCCTGGATCATCTACCCCAATCACGACCGCGAACTACTGCGCCGCGTCAACGTGGAGGGGACGCGCCGCGTGCTCGAGGCCAGTGCCCGGGCCGGGGTGAAACACGTCGTCGTCGCCTCCTCTATCGGCGCCTACAGCCCGGATAAGGCTCGCAAGGACGTCTCCGATTCGAAAGACACCCCACCGCTGCGTCGGGAGGATTTCCCGGCCCGTGGCATTGCGGGTTCGCACTACAGTGAGGACAAGGGGGCGGTCGAGGAGCTGCTCGACACCTTCCAGGCCGCCCACCCGGACATCACTATTGCGCGGCTGCGCCCGGGACTGATCTTCCAGGCCGACGCCGCCTCCGAGATCCAGCGTTTCTTTCTTGGCTCCGCTGCCCCGGTACAGCTGGCGGGCCGGGGCACGATCCCCGTCCTACCCCTGCCGCGCGGTCTGCGCGCCCAGGCCGTGCACGCCGATGACATCGCACAGGCGTACCGTCTGGCCGCCACCACGGGTGCTTCGGGCGCATTCAACATCTGCGCCGACGACGTTCTTTACCCGCAGGACTTCGCCGATCTCCTCGGCGCCGGAACGTTCTTTGAAGTCCCCCCGGTCGCCGCACGCGCCGCCGTGTTCGCCGCACACCGCTCAGGTGCCCTGCCCATGGATCCCGGCTGGATCGACATGGCCATGGGCGTCCCCCTGATGGACACCACCCGCGCCAAAACCGAACTCGGCTGGACCCCCACCCGCACAGCGAAGGACACAGTACGCGAGCTTCTCGACGCCATGACCGCCGGCACCGGCCACAACTCGCCGAGCCTGTGGGCGGAGGACGACGACACGAAATCCCTGCCGCATCTCGGTATCACCGTCGCGGAGGCCGTACGCGCGACGAGGGTGGGCTCCGTCTCTCCGCAGATCGACGCCAAACTGCTGGAACGTTACCTGGGCAACCACCTCACCGGCGCGCGCGGCGCGGTGGAGCGGCTGGACATGATGACCCTCAACTACCAGGACACCCCCGTTTTCCCGCAGATCGCACGCATCGCGATCGAAATCCGCGCCGACCGCGACTTCCTCGAGCGGCTCACACGCGAACTCGGTCTGAGCCCGAAACCGGTGCAGGGTGCTGCGGCATGGGCCGGTGAGATGGTGGGGCGCCTGAAACCGAACGGCCGCGTGGCGAAACGCTCGCCCCTGGCTCTGCTACTGGAATCCGAAATGATGCGCTCCGCTGTGATGGGCAAGATCGGCGGTTGGGAAACTCTACGGGACAATTCGGCGGACCTCGGCCTCGAGCCCGGTATCTTCGACGACCTCATCGACGCCGCCCACGGCCAGCTCCAGCTGATCTCGGACATCCATCACCACGCCTCTCTCACAGCCCTGCGCCAGGACCGCGAGACCTACAGAGGCTAAAACCCACGGCTCGCGCAACCACTGGGCGAGCACCATCCGAAAGCGAAGCCGCACACGCCCATGCGGACGTGTGCGGCTTTCTGCACTGTTGGACTAGCGCTCCCAAACGCGGTGACCCGCGAGAAGCTCGGTCACCGGGGACACGGCCTTGTCCGCCGTGTCCACCGACACGATGCCAGGCTGGTTGGCAGGCACACGCGCGGCCTCGAGGGCTGCGGAACCGTCCTTGCCAACGCAGACGATCGCCTTCTTGTGCCGCTCGAATTCACCCAGCATGGTGGCAACTTCCGGCGTGGCTGGCGGGTTGACCACCACGACAGCGTCGAACTCGATGGAACGCGCGGTGAGGTAGGTACGGGACACCGACACCTCCGCGCCGTCGACGGTGAGCGTGCCACCCTTGTCGCAAATCAGCAGTGGGGTCACGCTGGCGTCGAAGAGCGTATTCATAAGCTCACCCACTCCGTCGACCGGTGCGTCGGAGCTGACGAGGATGGCGACCTGTCGACCGTCAATCGGCCAGGTCTTGCCCAGCTGCGACACGGCCGGGGACGGCGTAACCTCCGCAACCTTCTGCGGGGCCGGGTGCGGCAGACCGAGGTTGTCGGCGACGGACTCGGCCAGGCCCTGGTCCACGTGAGCCAGAACGTCGAGATAGCGGGTCTTGATCGCCTCCTCGTAGCACTTGCCCAGCTCGAAAGAGAAAGCATCGGTGAGGTGCTGCTTCTCCACGTCCGTCAGGGACAGGTAGAACATGCGCGGCTGCGTGAAGTGATCGTCAAAGGATGCCGGGTTCTCACGGGTGATGTGGCCCTCGACTGGTTGGGGCACATCAATGAACGCACCCTCCTCGACGCTGGCCTCGGTCGGGTTGCCACCGTCCAAGCTGTTCGGCTTGTACGGGGCGACACCGGTGTGCGCGCCCTGTTGATACATGCCGTCGCGGAAATTGTCGTTGACAGGCGCGTGCGGGCGATTGACCGGCAACTGGGAAAAGTTCGGGCCACCGAGCCGACTGATCTGGGTGTCCAGGTAGGAGAAGAGACGGGCCTGCAGCAGCGGGTCATTGGTCACGTCGATGCCCGGAACGAGGTGGCCCGGGTGGAAAGCGACCTGCTCAGTTTCCTCGAAGTAGTTGCCCGGGTTCTTGTTCAAGGTCAATGTGCCGATAATCTCAACCGGGGCGAGCTCCTCCGGAACAATCTTCGTCGGGTCGAGCAGGTCGATACCCTCGAACATCTGCTCCTTCGTATCCGGAAAGACCTGGATGCCCAGATCCCACTCCGGGTAGGCGCCGGCCACGATGGCGTCGGCGAGGTCCCGGCGGTGGAAATCCGGATCGACACCACCGGTGATCTGGGCTTCCTCCCACACCTGGGAGTGCACACCGAGACGCGGTTTGAAGTGGAACTTTACCAATGTCGTTTCGCCGGCATCGTTGATCATGCGGAACGTGTGGATACCGAAGCCCTCCATGGTTCGGTAAGAGCGCGGGATGCCGCGATCCGACATGTTCCAGAACGTGTGGTGCGTTGCCTCGGTGTGCAGGCCCACGAAATCCCAAAACGTGTCGTGGGCACTCTGCGCCTGCGGGATCTCACGGTCCGGGTGAGGCTTGGCGGCATGGATGACATCCGGGAACTTGATGCCATCCTGAATAAAAAACACGGGGATGTTGTTGCCCACCAGGTCCCAGGTGCCCTCGTCGGTGTAGAACTTCACACCCCAACCGCGGGTGTCGCGCACGGTGTCTGCGGACCCGCGGGAGCCCAGCACGGTAGAGAAGCGCACGAAGACCGGTGTCTCCTTGTTCTTGGCGAATACACCGGCTTTCGAGATCTTCGAGGCGGCGCCATTGGCCTTGAACACGCCGTGCGCCCCTGCACCACGCGCGTGCACCACGCGCTCCGGGATGCGCTCATGGTCGAAGTGGGTGATCTTCTCCCGGAAGTGGTGATCCTGCATGAGCAGCGGTCCGCGCTCACCCGCGCGCAGCGAGTGGCTCGTCTCCCCCAGGCGCGCACCTTGGGCTGTGGTGAGGTACTCGCCCTGCTGAGCGCGGGGGTCGGGATCACCGGCTCCAATATGGAAGGGGCAACCGGTCGGAGAGTAGGCAGCCGGGGGAGTCTGCGCCTCAGTCGGCTGGGGAGGGGTGGTCGGCCCGGTCGGCTCGGACGCCTGGGGAGTGTGGCCTCCAGGGGTTCCAGGAGCCGCATCGCCCTGCGGGGATGCGGCGGGCGGGGAAGAATCTTTTTGCGCCATTACCTGCTCCTATTCGATAAACGTAATGAGTTGCACACCCATGGTAGGCGCACTCGCCCACTCGTGCAGAGCAGGGGAAGACCGCGGCGGGCGCGGCCCTCGCCCATCGCTCAAATAGCATCAGAAAGACCTCGCGATACACCCGCTCACGCGGCTCTTTGTACGAGTGGAGCACGAGCACGCGCCCGGCCGGCCATGTTGAAGCCCCGTGACGGCGCAGGTACCTTCCGCGGTGAAACCATCCCCAGGGACAATTCAAGGGCTTAACCCGTGAAAAACCTGCTCCTGCGCGCCGTCCCCACGCAGCAGTGGCAGCGCGATGCGCTGAGCGCACTGCTCATCCTCACGTTGCCCAGCTCAATCGCCTCGCAGTGCACACTCCTTGCCACCCGGGCCTGCTAGCAATCTTCGGCTAGTCGAGCCCCGGCGTCCGGCCGAGCACGAGTGCCACCGGGCCCTGCTGGATCGAGCACGCTCCGTTGGAGGAGCAGCTGCCGCAGCCGCCGGCGGCGCAGCTGGAGTTCAGGCCCTCCCGGCGCAGCTTTCCCATCGCCTCGAGGCGCTCGATCACAGCGTCGACGGTGGAGCGGGTCAGGCCGGTGCGCTGCGCGATGTCGGCGCGCCCGGTGGCGCCGGCGCGGATCTCGTTCATCACGGCGGACATGGGGCCCATCTACAGCACCCCCTTGAGAATCTGGAAGGTGGCCACCGCCAGCACCCAGGCGGTGCTGAGCTGCACGGCCAGGCCGAACATGGCCCATTTCATGCCGATTTCCCGGCGCTGCGCGGCGAGGGTGGCCACGCACGGGGTGTAGGCGAGCAGGAAGATCATAAACGCCCACACCGCGGCGACGGCGTGCCCGCCGGAGGCCGCGTCGAAGTCGGCGCGGATGCGCTCCGCCAGAGCGGAGCGGCCCTGCTCCTCGGGCGCCTCGGCCGAGGGGTCCTCAAGCGAGTAGGTCTGCGCCCAGCTGGAGATCACGGCCTCCTTGGCCACGAACCCGGTGATCAGCGGGCCGGCGAGCGACCACGAGCCGAAGCCGGCGGGCTCGAACACGGGAGCAATGGCCCCGGAGACCGTGCCATAGACGGAGTCCTCGGGGACGACCTCCCCGAAGTTTTCGCCCGGGCGTGCCGGGGTGGACTGCAGCGCCCACACCACCACGACGGTGGCGACGATGATCTTGCCGGCGGTTTCGAGGAACCCGCGGAGGCGCGTCCACATCACCGTCAGCGCGATGCGCGGCACCGGCCACTGGTAGCTGGGAAGATCGATGACCAGCGGGTCCGACCCCATCGTGCGCCACAGCAGCTTGTGCATGGCCAGGCCAGCGAGGACGACCAGGGCGATCGAGATGACGTACATGGCAAACACGACCGTTCCCGCGTTGCGCGGGAAGAAGGTGGCCGCCAGCATCACGTACACCGTCAGGCGCGCCGAGCAGGAGGTGAAGGGGACGAGGAGTGCGGTCATGCGGCGCTGGCGCGGGTCGCCCAGCACGCGGGTCGCGGAGATCGCCGGCACGTTGCAGCCGAAGCCCACGATGAGCGGGATGAACGCCTTGCCCGGCAGGCCGATCGCGCGCATCATGCGGTCGGCCACCACGGCGGCGCGGGCCATGTATCCGGAGTCCTCCAGCACCGCGAGGCAGAGGAACATGAGGCCCATCAGCGGCACGAAGGTGAGCACCATGCCCACGCCGGCGATGAGGCCGTCGACGATCAGGCCCTGCAGCCAGCCGATATCCGGCAAAAGGGCACGGGCGGCGTCCGAGACCGGCCCGGCGAAGAACGCGTCCAGCCCGTCCTGCAGGGGCGCGGCGACGGTTGTGGTGATCTGGAAGACGCACCACATGGCGAACAGGAAGATCAGCGGCCCCGCGACGGGGTGGAGCACCACGCGGTCCACCGTCTCGGTGAGCGTGGGGCGCGGCTCGTTGCGCACCGTGGCGGCGGCGACGGCGTCGTCGACCCAGGCAAATCGGGCGTCGGCAAGCTCAAGCTCGTCTGCCTCCCCCACCGGGCGGATCGTGGACGCGGGAAGCGCGAGCTGCTCCTCCACGGCCTCCCGCAGGCCGTCGAGCTCGCGCCGGCGGGGGTCGACCTGCACGACCGGCAGGCCCAGCCGCTGCGACAAGGCGGCGGCGTCGACCTCCAGGCCCTGCGCGGCGGCGACCTCGGACTTGGTCAGCACCACCACCACGCGGTACGGGTGCTCCGCGACCTGCGCGGCGAGGTAGAGCCCGCGCGCGATGTTCGCCGTGTCCACCGCCACCAGCACCAGGTCGGGGCGATCGTCGGCGGGCCGCTCGAGCAGCAGCTCGCGGGTGAGCTCCTCGTCCGGGCTGACCGGGTCGAGGGAATAGGCACCCGGGAAGTCGATCACCGCGTACTCGCGGCCGGCGCGCCACAGGCCCCGCGCCACCTCGACGGAGGTGCCGGGCCAGTTGCCCATCTTCACCCGGGCACCCGTCAGGGCGTTGAACAGCGTGGACTTGCCCGCGTTCGGCGCCCCGATCAGGGCCAGGATCGGTGCGGTCGGCGGGGCCGCGACAACGCCGGCGTCCTCGCAGCGGCACGACGGGGCGGCCGCGAAATCACTCGCGCTCATCGCGGCTAGGCGGCGACGGAGATGGAGCGCAGGGCGGAGCCGCCGAGCGCGTAGCGGGTGTTGCCCACGCGGACGACGCGCCCGCCGCCCGAGGTCTTCTGCACCACGGTGACGCAGGCGCCGGGGCGCAGGCCCAGCTCACGCAGCCGACGCGACGCCGAAGCGGGCGCGGTGTGCGCGTCGATGACTGCTTGGGCGCCGACGGGGACGTCGTAAAGCGAGGTGCCCACGCTGGTCGGCGCCCGGAAGGTGCTGATCAAGCTCATAGGTGCAGGATAGACCCCGCCGCCTGAGGTAAGCAATACCTAACTTCGAATTTCTCCACACTTCTGTTGTGAAATTGGCGACACGTAGGATGAGCCGCATGAGCTACTCCACCGAGCAGCCCTTCGACCCCACCCAGTGGGACGAGGTCGCGGGCTTCGACTTCACCGACATCACCTACCACCGCCACAACCGGGGCGGCCGCGCCAACGGCATCGTCCGCATCGCCTTCGACAGGCCCGAGGTGCGCAACGCCTTCCGCCCCCACACGGTCGACGAGCTCTACCGCGCGCTTGACGACGCCCGCCGCGACCCCTCGGTGGGAACAGTGCTGCTCACCGGCAACGGGCCGAGCGCCAAGGACGGCGGCTGGGCGTTCTGCTCCGGCGGCGATCAGCGCATCCGCGGCCGCTCCGGCTACCAGTACGCCACCGATTCCGGCCAGGTGGATGAGGCCCGCGTCAAGGCGGAGGGCGGGCGCCTGCACATCCTCGAGGTGCAGCGCCTCATCCGCACCATGCCGAAGGTGGTCATCGCCGTGGTCAACGGCTGGGCCGCCGGCGGCGGGCACTCCCTCCACGTGGTGTGCGACCTGACCATCGCCTCGCGCCAGGAGGCCCGCTTCAAGCAGACGGACGCCGACGTGGGATCCTTTGACGCCGGCTACGGCTCCGCCTACCTGGCCAAGATGGTGGGCCAGAAGTTCGCCCGCGAGATCTTCTTCCTCGGCCGCACCTACGGCGCCGAGGAGATGCAGCGCATGGGGGCTGTCAACATCGTCGCGGACCACGCTTCTTTGGAAGAGGAGGCCATCGCCGCCGCCCGGGAGATCAACACCAAGTCCCCCACCGCCCAAAGAATGCTGAAGTTCGCCTTCAACCTCACCGACGACGGTCTCATGGGCCAGCAGGTCTTCGCCGGCGAGGCCACCCGCCTGGCCTACATGACGGACGAGGCCGTCGAGGGCCGCGACTCCTTCCTGGAGAAGCGCGACCCCGATTGGGAGGCCTTCCCCTACTACTACTAGGCGTTCACGTGCTCCGGCTGGGGCTTTGGTTCCGGCTGGGGTTCTGCGGTTGTGCGGCGCTTGGCCAGCGCTCTGTCCGCGACGAGCATCGCCGCGAAGCTCACGCCCAGCAGTGGCAGGAACAGGCCGGCGTGGAAGTGGATCCTACGGGTCAGCGCCGATAGCCCGCTGCGCTGGGGCGCGGTATCGGTCATGTATCGAACCTCCGGATTGGGGGACTAGGGACCCTGATTGGTCGCGCGGTGGGGGTGGCGGGTTCCCGCGGGGGTGGGACGCCGGCGCCTTGTTCCACGTTGCGGGGCGCGGGTGCTACCCCCGGCGAGGCTCGGGGCGCAGTGCCAAAGTTTGCGCTTGGGCCGGGTGGCGGCGCTGTTTCCCCAGGTCACCAAAATGCGCTGGCAAACTTTGGCACTCCCCCACCCCCGCCCAGTGCCAAACTTTCCCTTCTGTCCGAAAACCAGGCGCGTTTCCCCAGGTCATCAAAACGCACCGGGAAACTTTGGCACTCCTGCCCGGCGACTACCCTTGACCCCGTGCCGAACCACCTCGAGATCCTGCCCGTCAACCCCGCCGACCCGCTGGCTGTCATGCCGGCGTTGGAGGAGGCGCTGACGGGCCAGCGCGCGCTGCTTCCGGTGCCCACCGATGACCCGGCGCGCACCAATCTGCTGCGCAATACGCAGGGCGTCGGTAAGCCGATCGAGGACGACGTTGCCCTGGTCGTGTCCACCTCCGGCTCGACGGGCACGCCGAAGGGCGCGCAGCTGACCGCGGCGAACCTGATCTCCAGCGCGGACGCCACCCATCAGCACCTCGGCGGCGAGGGGCAGTGGCTGCTGGCCATGCCGGCGGCGTACATCGCGGGGTTGCAGGTGCTGGTGCGCAGCATGGTGGCGGGCGTCGAGCCGGAGTTTCTCGATCTCTCCCGCGGGTTCAGCGTCGCCGAGCTCGCCGCCAAGACGCACCCGCTGGCGGACACCGGGGAGCGCTGCTACACCGCGCTGACGCCGCTGCAGCTGAGCAAGGCGCTGTCCACCCTCGACGGCATCGAGGCGCTGCGTCGCTTCACGGCGGTGCTCGTCGGCGGGGCGGCGACGAATCCGCAGATCCTCGAGTCCGCGCGCAAGCTGCGCATCAACGTGGTCACCACCTACGGGTCGTCGGAGACCTCCGGCGGCTGCGTCTACGACGGCCGCCCCATCGCCGGGGCGAAGGTGCGCATCCGGGGCGGGAGGATCTACCTCGGCGGTCCGATGGTGGCGCGCGGCTACCGCAACCTGCCCGGCCACGAGGCCTTCGCGGAGCCCGGCTGGTTCGCCACCTCCGACGCGGGCTCGCTTCACGACGCCACCCTCACCGTCCACGGCCGGCTCGACAACGTCATCGACTCCGGCGGACTGAAGCTGCACCCCGAGGTGCTGGAGAACGTCATGCTCGGGGTGCAGGGCGTGACGGGGGCCTGCGTGGTGGGGGTTCCCGACGAGCGCTTCGGGCAGCGCATTTGCGCGGTCTACGCGGGCTCGGTGGGCGTCGAGAAGCTTATGGAAGCTTTCGACGAGCTCCCCCGCTGGCAGGTGCCGAAGGAGCTCACGCACCTCGCCGCGCTGCCTCTGCTCGGCCCGGGGAAGGTCGACCGGGCCGCCGTGCGCGACCTATTTCTCTAGCGGCCCACACCCCCGCCATGCCGTGGACACCGGCGCCCGGGGCGGTGGCGCCGCTGGCCAGCCACACGCCGTCGCCGACCCTGCGTGGGTGGCGCAGCAGGAGTTGCCGGGTGTCCATCGCGCCGGCGGCGATGTCGGGGATGTAGCCGGTGACGTGGGTGTCGGCGACCACATCGCCGAAGCCCGGCGCGAAGCGCTCGATCTGCCGGGCGATGTGGCCGGTGGCGTCGCCCTGGTAGCCGCGGGGGACGTGGGCGTAGGTCCACAGCACCGGCCCGCGCGAGGGGTCGGCGACGAACTGCTGGCAAACCATGACGAACGGCCGGTTCGGCATCCGGCCGCGGGAAACCTCGCGCTCCGCGTGGGCGATTTCGGCCGCGGTGCCGCCGACGTGGACGGTGCCGGCCTCCCCGACGCGCGGGTCGCGCCAGGGCACGGGAGCGTTCAGGAGCCAGTCCACCTTGAACACCCCGGGTCCCTGCCGCCACGGACGCACCTTCACCCCGAGTTTCGCGGCCTCCCACGGCGCCATGTTCAGCACCACGGCGTCGGCGCGCGGCAGCTCGCGGACCTCCACCCCGGTCTCGATCACGGCACCCGCCGCCCGAGCCCGCGCCGCCAGCTTCTCGACGACCCCCTGCGCTCCCCCGGCGCTCACCGGCCAGCCCACCGACATCGCCAGCGCCCCGAACAGCACCCCGAAAGCCCCGGTCAGCGCCCTGTCCGGCGGGCGCAGCGCGTGCACCGCGTTGCCCACCAGCAGCGCGCGGGCCGCCTCGGTGCGAAACAGAGCGGCGCCCAGGGTGGTGGCGGGCAGCGCCCCCCGCGCACCGAAGCGGGCCATCGCCACCGGGTGCGGGGGCAGGCGCCACAGGGTGGGCCCGAGGATGTTGTCCAGGTGGTCGCCGATGCACCGGGCGATGGGACCGTGGAGGCGGTCCCAGGTGTCCTGGTCGGGGCCGAGGGCGTCGATAAGCCCCGTCCCGTGCTCGAGGGGGTGGGCGACGGGCCGCGGCGGGTGCAGCCACCCGGCGTCGAGGGTCGCGGCGCCGAAAGGGAAAGCGGCTGCGCCGCAGTCGCTGACCGTGCCCGGGAAGAGCTCGGCGGAGCGGCAGTTGCCACCGATGGTGCCGCCGCGCTCGAGCACGCGCACGCGCCACCCCGCCTCGGCGAGCTCAGCCGCCGCCGCGAGCCCGTTGGGCCCCGCGCCGACGACAACCGCCTCAGGGCTCGCGGAGGTGGGCGACATCTGCGGGGGTGTAGGTCCGGGCGATCTGGTCGTCGTTGCCGCCGCGCAGGTTGCCGCGCACGAGCGCCACCGACTGCGAGCCCGGCACCATCGAGAACTCCCGCGGGTGCGGGAAAACCTGCCGCACGAGGTGTCCCGAGCGCAGCGCGCAGGCGCTGAGCCACACGTCGTCGGCGTAGGGGGCGTGCTCGGCGAAGGCAGTGCCCTGCGCGGCGAGGTAGTCCACCATCGACGCCGGGTAGGCCACCCCGGACACGCCGGTGGCGAAGTGCCGGGCGGCGGGCTCGGTGTCGTAGACCGGGCGCCACTGGCGGTAGGGGGCGATGCCGTTGGCGTCCAGGGCGATCTCGTGCGCGCGGTAGGCCACCACGCAGCCCGGGTCGGCGTCGGCGGAGTTGAGCAGCTTCTCCAGGAACCAGCGCGGGTAGATCATGTCGTCGTCGATCGTCACCACTCGGGTGCCGGTGCCCGCGAAGAGCCGGCACGCCCCGTAGTACTTGGTGTGCGGCCCGTAGGCGCCGTCGGAGCGGTGCACGATCAGCCCCCGCTCCACGAGGTGGTGCAGGCCCTGCGGCCACGGCCCGTCGAAATCCTGCGCGTCGAGCCACAGGTGCACCGGTGCCCGCCGCGTGCCCACGAGCAGCGACGAAATGGAGACCACGACCGAGCTCAGCCGCTTGCCGTGGGTGGTCACCGACACCACGGTGTCACCCTCGGCGGGGAACTCGTGGTGCGAGCGGCGCGCCGCCACCCTCAGGCGGGGTGCGCGGACGAAGGCACCCACCGAATTGAGCACCTGACGCACCGCGTAGTCGACCCACATGCCCGCCAATTTTAGCGGGCGCGCGCACCCGGGTGCGACACGGAGCACCGTTGGGGGCATGATGGAACGCATGACCGAAGCTTTCTCCGCCACCCCCAAAGACTGGTGGGAGGCAGCCCGCCCCCACACCTGGCCGAACGCCGTCGCCCCCGTCATCGCGGGGACGGGTGCCGCGGCCTTTGCGGGCGGGGCGCACCCCGGCCGGGCGCTTCTGGCCCTTGTGGTGGCGTGGGCGCTGATCATCGGCGTCAACTACGCCAACGACTACTCCGACGGCATCCGCGGCACCGACGACGACCGCACCGGCCCCACCCGTCTCACCGCGACCCGCCTCGCGCGCCCCGAGCAGGTCAAGGCCGCCGCGTTCATCTCCTTCGCCGTCGCCGCCGTCTTCGGCGTCATCCTCTGCTTCGAGGCCGGGGCACTGTGGTTGCTGCTGGTCGGCGCGGCCTGCATCGCCGCCGCCTGGTTCTACACCGGCGGCACCCGCCCCTACGGCTACGCCGGCCTCGGCGAGGCAGCCGTGTTCATCTTCTTCGGGCTCGTCGCCGTGCTCGGCACGGAATTCACCCAGTCCGGCCGGGTCACGGCGGTCGGGGCGCTGTGCGCCGTGGCCATCGGCTCCATCTCGGCCTCGGTCAACCTGGCCAACAACATCCGCGACATCCCCACCGACGTCGGCGCGGGCAAGCGCACGCTCGCAGTGCTGCTTGGCGACGCCACCTCCCGCCGCCTCTTCACCGTCCTCACCCTGGCCCCCTTCGCCGTCTCCGTCATCCTCGGCGTGGTCTTCCTGCCCGCCCTGTTCGGGCTGGCGCCGCTGCCGCTGGCGGTCGCGTCGGTGCTCAAGGTCACCCGCGGCGCGCAGGGCGCGGATCTCATCCCCGTTCTCGGGCTCAACGGCAAGACGATGCTCTTGTGGTCGCTCATCACCGCCGTGGTGCTGGCGTGGGGCTCCTGGGGAGTCGTCCCCTACTAGGCGCTCCTAGCGCTCCGCGAGCTCCCCGCGGATCCAGTCCTTGCGCGCCTGCCGCTGCTGCTTCCAGTGCGCGATGGCGTAGTTCGCCTCGAGGCGCTGCTTCTTGAAGATCAGCATCGACAGCGGGAACGCCACGATCAGGGCGAGCAGGGCCGACATGATGAGCGGCACGGGGGCGTCGATAAGCACCGCCGCAAGCTGGATGAGGGCCGTCAGGGCGAGGAAGAGAAGCAGCCTGTAGAGCCCGTAGACGGCCGCGGCCTTGTTGGCGCGGCTGCGCGCGCCCGGATCTACGTCCGGCGCGGCGGAGGAGGGGGCGGTCGGCTCGTTGTGCTCAGTCACAAACCCTCACCCTACCGGCTGAAACCCGGCCACCCTAAACAGTATGTTGGAAGGCATGGGAAGAATTCTGCTGCTCCTGCTGGTCGTGCTGGCCGCCTACCTCATGTGGCGGGCCTTCGGGCCGGGCAGCGCGCGGCGCTACGGCTCCCTGCGCGGAGGCGAGGCCGCGCAACCGCCGGCGATCAAGGGGCCGGACGACGACGAGGAGTTCCTCTGGAACATCGAGAAGAACCGCTTCAAGGAGCGCCGCGCCCGCGAGGAAGCCGAGCGACGCAGGCGGGAGGAGGAAGAGCGGCGCAAGCGCTTCGGGGAGGAGCCGGGCGAGTAGGCGTCAGTCCCGCTCGAAGGAGGGGCGCAGCCCGAGGGCCCGGGCCACGGCGACCACCTTCTCCCAGCGCACCCCCGCTCCCCCGTGCTCGATGGTGTGCAGCGTCGAGCGCGACACCCCGGCCGCGTCGGCGACCTCCTGCTGAAGCCGGCCCGCCTCGCGGCGCGTCAGGGCGATCTGCTCGCCGAGCGCGATGAGCACGGGATCCTCGCTCGCCGGCCTGCCGGCCTTGTTGCGCGGACCTGACATCTCCCGACACCTGCCTTTCTCGCCGGATGGAATCGCTTCATCCTAGCGCGGCGCCGGGCCCCGGCGGGCGCAGACGGCCCGCGAATTTTCCTGAGTTGCGCGCGGCTACGCGCCGCGCAGCGACTCCTCCTCGCGCAGCACACCGGGCAGCTTCGCGGACCACTCGAGCGAGTGGCGCACCCCGTCGGCGATGCTCAGGGCGGGCTCCCAGCCCAGCACCTCGCGGGCTTTGTCGATGCGCGCCGCCGAGCCGACCACGTCGCCGTCGCGGCGCGGTGCGCCCTCGACGCGCAGCGGGGTGCCGGTGGCCTCGCCGACGGCCTCCGCCAGCTCGAACACGGTGGTGCCCGTGCCGGTTCCCAGGTTGATCACCTCGTAGTTGCCCAGCTGCGCCTGCAGCGCCAGCACGTGGGCGCGGGCCAGGTCCCACACGTGGATGTAGTCGCGCAGCCCGGAGCCGTCGCGGGTGGGCCAGTCCACGCCCGTGACGTAGAAGGGCTCACCTGCGGCGTGGGCCGTGAGCATCTTGCCCAGGGCGTGGCTCGGTGCCGGGTTCTGCAGGCCGGTGCGCATCTTGGGGTCCGCACCGATCGGGTTGAAGTAGCGCAGCGTCGTCGCGGTGATGCGCTCGGTCGCCGCGGCGTCAGCCAGCACCCGCTCGAACATCGCCTTCGACGCCGCATACGGGCTGCCCGGGTTGATCTCGCTGGTCTCGCTGACCATGAAGTCCGGGTCAGGCTCGTACATCGCGGCCGTCGAGCTGAACAGCACCTTGGTCACGCCGCGGGCGGAGAGGGCGTCGACAAGCGCAATGGCCTTGCCCACGTTCGTGTCGTAGTAGGCCAGCGGCTGCTCCACCGACTCGGGCACCACGATCTTCGCCGCGCAATGGATCACGGCGTCGAGGTCCGGGTGGTCGGCGACAATGCGGTCGATGAGCGCCTCGTCCGCAATGTCACCCTCGTAGTGGGCGTAGCGGGAGGCGAAGACGCGCAGGCCCGTGGAGTAGTCATCGAGGATGACCGGCGTGATCCCCGCGTCCTCGCAGCACGACGCGATCGTGGAACCGATGTAGCCGGCCCCGCCGGCGATGAGCACCTTCATCTAGTTCAGCCCCGCGTAGGAGTGCAGGCCGGCGATAACGGTGTTCACGTAGGTCATGTTGAAGATGGTCACACCGAGGGCGAAGACGTTGATCCACGCCGCCTTGGCGTTCTTCCACCCTGCCGTCGCGCGCGCATGCAGGTAGGCCGCGTAGAGCACCCAGGTGATCAGGGAGACCGTCTCCTTCGCGTCCCAACCCCACGGCCGGCTCCACGCAACCTCGGCCCAGATCGCGCCGAGCATGATGCCAATGCCGAACAGCGGCAGGGTGATGATCGCCGTCTTGTACGCCAGCTGGTCCAGCGTCTTCGCCGCCGGCAGCGGCTTGGCCAGCGCGCCGAAGAACCCGCGCTCCTCGCCGCGCGGCTGCCACATGCGCAGCAGGTAGAGCAGCGAGAAGATGCCGGAGACGATGCCGATCGAGGCGCCGATAGAGACCGAGGAGACGTGCACCGGCAGCCAGTAGGACTGCAGCGCCGGGACGACCGGGGCGGCCTTGATGTGGAAGACCGTGGAGTTGAGGTACATCGCCACGATCATCGGGGCGAGCAGCCAGGGGTAGACCGAGTACCACTTCTTGCGCTGGATCACCGCCGCCGCGACGACCATGATCACCGCCGTCATCATGAGGATGTACTCGTAGAGGTTACCCAGCGGGAAGCGCTTCGCGCCGAAGCCGCGGGTCACCACCGCCACGATGTGCAGCAGCACGCCCAGCCACACCAGGGACTGCGTCATGCCCGCCCACTTGCGCGCGCCGCGGACGCGGTTGTCGTACTCCACCGGGTCGAAGGGGGTCTCGGGGGTGTCGGCCGCTGGGGCGTCGACAAGCTCGCTGCCCCCGCCGGCGACCGCGACCTTCTGCTCCGCCCGGGCCGCGCGCTTCTGCGCCGCCTCGTGGGCGCGGCGCATGTCGATGATGCCGAACATCCTGCCGTAGTAGATGCACGACATGAGCATGGCCACGATGTAGATGACGAAGGCTGTGCGGAACGTCAGATCCGACAGATCCGCCATTGTGGAGTTGACAAGCATAGAGCTAACCTACCCCACCCGACGGGCATTTTCCAAGGTCAAAAGCGCAATTATTTGGCCTAGCCGAGCCCGGCTACCTCATTTTCGGGGTCCTCGTCGAGCTCGACCGGCGCCCTGCCGAGGATCCGGTCCGCGACGGCTTCGAACTCGCGGCCCCACCCGGCGCGGTCCGTGCGCGCCAGGCCGCCCAGCTCGACGTGCGTCCCCGTCTGCGTGGGCACGAGCCGCGCCCAGATGCGGCGGCGCTTGATGGTCAGCGAGCCGATCAGCGAGCCGAGCATGAGCAGCGTCGTGGCCAGCAGCCACAGCTGGGTGGTGTCGCGCGAGACCTGGTAGTTCGCGAACTCCGCCGCCCCGTCGAAGCGGACCTTGATGCCGCCGTCGATCGTGATCTCCTGGCCCGGGGTGAGGTTGAGCCGGTCGACCTTCTCCAGCTGCCCGCCGGCGATGAGCGACTGGTCCAGCACGAAGATGTTCTGCGGGCGCCCCGTGTCCAGGCCCGCGTCGCCGACGTAGACGTCCACGGCCATCGCCGGGTCCGTCATCGCCGGGAAGGCCGACTGGAGCATGTCGCCGTTCGGGCCGGTCCACTTCGCGGTGGGCGCGAACACGCCCTCGACGGCGATCTGGTTCTGCCGCCGCTCGCCCAGGTCCGGGTACATGCCCGCCGGCGGGTCGAAGCGCATCACGCCGGAGGAGAGGAAGTTCTGCACGTCCGTCGGCCGGAACTGGATGAGCTGCGTGCGACTCTCGCCGTCGGGCCAGGTCACGGTGATCTGGGGGGCGAAGCCGTGGCCCTGCAGGTAGACGCGGTCGCCGTTGATGCGCAGCGGGTGGTTGACCTGCAGCGTCGTGTCCTGCCACTCGGAGCGCTCCGCCGTCAGGTCCGTGGTGTAGGAGATGTCGGAGGAGAAGCCGTTGGCCTGGCCGTTGTTGAGGTAGTCGGCGGTGAAGTTCTTGGACTCGAAGCAGAAGGGGGTCAGCCCGGTGCCGTCGAAAAGCGGGCCCGCGCGGAAGGAGTCGAAGTTGGCCGGCGAGGTGTTGCAGAACTCGCGGGACTGCTCGACGGGCACCGCGAACTCGGACGCGGAGTCGGTCACGACGATGATCTGCCCCTCGTAGTAGGCCATCCGGCCCGCCGCGAACGCCACGATCATGCCCACCAGGCCGACATGGAACAGCAGGTTCATCAGCTCGCGCGTGTAGCCCTTCTCTGCGGCCAGCGAGTACACCCCGGCGCGGTCCTCCTTCGCGCTGTACGACGCGAGGTGCCAGCGCCCCAGCTCTTCGCGCAGACGCTTATCGACGTCCTCGAGCGGCGCCTCGACCTCCCCCTCCGCGTGCATCGGCATGCGGCTGAGGTACTTCGGGGCGCGCGTCGGGTTCGCCCGGTAGGCGCGCCAGTGGTCGATCGAGCGCGGGATGATGCAGCCGACCAGGGACACCATGAGCAGGACGACGATGGCGATGAACCAGGTGGAGCCGAAGACGTCGAAAAGCTGGAGCCTGTCGTAGATCGGCCCCATGGTGGGGTTGGCGGCGAGGTAGTCGTCGACAAGCGTGGCGCTGACGCGGCGCTGCGGCAGAAGCGCGCCCGGGATGCAGGCGAGGGCGAGCAGAAACAGCAGCACCAGCGCCGTGCGCATGCTGGTGATCCAGTGCCACGTCCGCCGCGACCAGGTTGAGACAAACCTCACTTCGTGCTCCTTCTTCTGGCTAGATGTGTGTGGCTAGGTGGGTCTGGCTAGGTGGGTCTGGCTAGATGAGTGTGGCGCCATAGCCTACGGTGAGCTGGCGCGTCCACCCGATGAAGTGGTTCCACACGCCGCTGACGAGCAGCAGGCCGACCACGATCATGAGCACACCGCCGATGATCTGGATCGCCCGCGAGTGCCGGCGCAGGAAGTCGATGCCGGTCACCGCCCGCGCCGAGCCCAGCGCCACCAGCAGGAAGGGCAGGCCGAGGCCGAGGCAGTAGGCGGTGACCAGGACGATGCCGCGGGCGGCCGTGAACCCCTCCGAGCCGACGGAGACCGAGATGATCGCCGCGAGCGTCGGGCCGAGGCAGGGCGTCCAACCGAGGGCGAAGACGCCGCCGAGAAGCGGCGCCCCGACCCAGGTGGTCCAGCGCTTCGGCTGCATCCGCGTGTCCTTCTGCAGGGCCGGGATCATGCCGAGGAAGACCACGCCCATGAGGATGGTCACCACCCCGCCGGCGCGCATGAGCGTGTCGGCGTTGAGGGCGATCAGGCTGATCGCGCCGAACACCGAGACCGTGGCCAGCAGGAAGACCGCGGTGAACCCGAGGATGAACAGCGCGGCCACGCCCACGACGGCCCACTGGCGCCTGCGCCCCACGCGCGGGCCCTTCTCCTCGAAGACGAGCTCGCCGCCGACAATGCTGGTCAGGTAGGACATGTAGCCGGGCACGAGGGGGATGACGCAGGGCGAGGCGAAGGACACCAGGCCGGCCAGCGCCGCGGCGAGCACGCCGAGCAGCAGCGGGCCGGAGGTGACGACCTCGGAGAACACCTCCCCCATCTACGCCTCTTCCTGCGCCAGGCGGTCGGTGACCTCGATGATGTCCGCGGCGGTGACCTCCCGCAGGAACACCGCAGCCGGGCGGTGCTGCTTGTCCAGAATGACGGTGGTGGGGATGACCGAACTGGGCACTCCGCCGAGGTTCACCGCGGTCTTGAACGGGGGGTCGTAGATGGAGGGGTAGGTCACGCCGTTGTCGGTGACGAAGTCGCGCGCGATCTGCGGGTTGTAGTCGCGCACGTTGATCCCCAGGATTGTCCCCGTCCCGTCGGCCTGGAGCTGCTCCTGGGCCTCCTGGAGGTCGTCGACCTCCGCGCGGCACGGCGCGCACCACTGGCCCCAGGCGTTGAGCACAACCACCTGGCCGTCGAAGTCCGACAGGTTCACCTGGGTCCCGGGCTCCATGAGAGACTCCCCGGAGAACTCGGTGACGGGCTTGCGCTCGGCGGCGTCGTAGAAGATCTCCACCTGCCCGCCCGGGGAGTGGAAGGCGAACGTGTCGCCGCTGTCGCCCGCGGCGCAGCCGGTGAGCACCAGCAGCCCCGCCAGCGGGGCGGCGAGTTTCTTGAGCATTCTAGATGTCCTTCGCAGGTCGGTTGTATGACCAGTCAACAACAACGTCGCCGTCGAACACAAGTGAGGTCACGCTGGCCAGATCGCACTCGCGGCTGATGTGGGCCAGGGGTTTCCCCTGCACGAAGCGCTGCACGGTGACGATCGGCAGCTGGTGGCTCACCATGACGGCCTCGCGGCCCTCGGCGCGCGCCCGCGCGTCCCGCACGGCGCGCATCATCCGCTCGAGGATGTCCTCGTACGCCTCGCCCCAGCTCGGGGTGGTGGGGTTGGTCATGTGCCGCCAGCGCACCGGGTTCCACAGCTGCGAGCGCCAGCCCTTCGTGCGCAGCCCCTCGAAGAGGTTGCCGGCCTCGATGATGTCCTCGCGCGTGTCGACGTCCAGCCCGGTCACCTCGGCGATCGGCTGCGCCGTCTCCTGCGCCCGCTCCAGCGGGCTGGCCGCGAGGTAGGCGACGTCCCTGCCCTCGAAGTACCTCGCCGTCACCGCGGCCATCGACTGCCCGCGCGAGGACAGGTGGTAGCCCGGCATTCGGCCGTAGAGGATCTTGGTCGGGTTGAACACCTCGCCGTGGCGCACGAGGTGGACAGTCGTAAGGGTGCGGGTCACCGGGTGGCCCCCGCCGCCGCGCGCGCCGCGGGTTCGAGGGCCTTCTCGATGCGCTCGAAGTCGGCGTCGCTGAGCGCCGTGGAGACGAACCACGTCTCGAACGCGCTCGGCGGGGCGAAAACCCCGTTGTCCAGCAGCGCGTGGAAGAAGGGCGCGTAGCGGAAGGTGTCGGCCGCCTTCATGTCGTCGAAGTTGCGGCCGCGGCCCTCGGCGAAGCGCACCGAGAGCATCGTCTCCGCGCGCTGGATGTGGTGGGCCACGCCCTGTTTGTCCAGGGCCGCCGTGATGAGCCCCGCCAGTCGGTCTGCGTTCGCGCGCAGCACGGGGTAGATGTCCTCGCCCGCCAGGCTTAGCGACGCCTTACCCGCCGCCATGGCCACGGGATTGCCCGACAGGGTCCCGGCCTGGTAGACGGGGCCGTTCGGGGCGAGCTTCTCCATGATCTCGCGGCGCCCGCCAAACGCCGCTGCGGGCAGGCCGCCGGAGACGACCTTGCCGAAGGTGGTCAGGTCCCCCGCCACGCCGTCCACGCCGAACCAGCCGGCGTGGGAGGTGCGGAAGCCCGTCATCACCTCGTCCAGGATGAGCAACGCGCCGTTGGCGTGCGCGACCTCCTTGAGCTTGGCGTTGAAGTTGTCCTCCGGGGCGACCGTGCCCATGTTGCCCGCGGCGGCCTCCGCGATGACGCAGGCGATCTCGCCCTCGTTCTCCGCGAAGGCGCGCTTCACAGCCTCGATGTCGTTGTAGGGCACCACGATCGTGTCTGCCGCCTGCGCCCCGGTCACGCCCGGCGAGTCCGGCAGCGAGAACGTGGCCAGCCCAGAGCCCGCCGAGGCCAGCAGGGCGTCGACGTGGCCGTGGTAGCAGCCGTCGAACTTGATCACCTTCGGCCGGCCCGTGTACCCGCGCGCCAGGCGCACCGCGCTCATCGTCGCCTCGGTGCCCGAGTTGACCATGCGCACCTCCTCCACGGACGTGCGCTCCACGATCATCTCCGCCAGCTCCACCTCCGCCTCGGTGGGTGCGCCGAAAGACAGGCCATTCGCCAGCGCCTTCTGCACGGCCTCCGCGATCTCCGGGCGGGCATTGCCGTGGATCATCGGCCCCCAGGAATTCACGAGGTCAACATAGGCGTTGCCGTCGACGTCGTAAAGCGTGCTGCCCTCGGCCCTCTCAATGAAGCGGGTCTGGCCCCCGACCGAACCGAAGGCGCGCACCGGCGAGTTCACCCCGCCCGGGGTCACCTTCTGGGCGCGGGCGAAAAGCTCGGCGGAGCGTGCGGTGTTGGAAGAGGTCGGGCGTAACTCAGTCATACTTGGCCATCTTAGGCCATCCAAAAGTTTGATCAGGCCGCCGTGCGCTTTTTCCGCGCGACCCCCCAGAAAATCACCACCAGCAGACCAATCGCGATCCAGTTGGCCACCTTCGCGTACTGCTCCAGCACGAACACCACCGGCTCACCAATCGAGTACCCCAGCCCCAGGTACCCCAGCGACCACGCCGTCTTGGCCACGAAGTTGAGCACCATGAACTTCCACAGCTTCATCCCCGTCATCCCCGCCAGCACGAACACCACCAGCGCAATCGGCAGCGGAATCGGGATATAGGCAAGGAAGATGCCGATCCACCCCAGCTTCACCGCCCACCGCTCCGCCCGCGCGATATTCCTCGCCGCACGCTTCGACTGCCCCGCCTGCACATCCAGGATGCCGCGGCCCCACAACCGGCCCGCCCACCAGTAAATCCAGTCGAACTTGATCGCCACCAACGAGCCAACCAGCAGGTACAGCAGCCAACGGTCCGCCTCGCCCACCGCAGCAAGAGCGCCTGTCGACGCCGCACCAAACCTCGACCCCGTCAACGCCAACTGAACCGGCGGATCCAACCCCAGCAACCACGCGCGCAGCGGAATCATCGCCAGCCCGAACAACCCCGCGAACCCGAACCACGCCAAACACCAGTAATCCGCCTTCGTCGGCTTCGACGTCCAGGGCAGGCCGTCCTCCTCCCACCACTCCTTTTGCTCGGGGTGTTCGGGGTGGTGGTCGGTGGTGGGGTGTTCGGGGTGCTGTTCGGGGTGTTGTTCGGGCGACATGGGCTAAGAATCTACCCCGCCGCAGCGGTTTGGGCCCCTGCAGACCCTGCTGCCGGAGACATCTTTCGGGTCTCACCGCCACCCCGCCTGGTGAAAGTGACAAATCTGGCGGCACTAGGCCTCAATCTGTCGCTGGGGATGTTTGGTGGGTGGCGGGGCGGGCGAATCTGTGGGATCCAGTGCCAAACTTTTCCGATCCCGCCACCCGACCTGGGAAAACGCTCCCCCACAGCAGCCAAAAGGCAAACTTTGGCATCGGCAGTGCCAAACTTTCGGGACCTCGCCACCCCACCTGGGAAAACGCTCCCCCACAGCTGCCAAAAGGCAACCTTTGGCACCGGCAGTGCCAAATTTGCCCGGACCCCACTCCCCACCCGGGCAAAGTGACAAATCCCGCGGCGCAAGGCCCAAATCTGTCACTGCCACACCCAAGCGCGCCGCCCCGGCAGAGAACTAGAGGGCGCGCGCCACCTCGCGGGCGTGGGCGATCACCGCGGGCACGCCGACGCCGCCGACCCAGGCGCCGGTGACGGACAGCCCCGGCTCGGTGGACAGCGCATCGAGGACCGCCGCGACGGTGGCGAGGTGGTGTTCGTCGTAGCGGGGCAAGCCGCCGAACCAGCGCTGGACGTAGATTTCCTCGAGGCCGGCGGCGCGGCCGTCGAAGCCGGTGATGGTCTGGAGGTCGTCGAGCGCCCAGTCGACAAGGTCGTCCTCGGAGGCGCGGACGGCGATGGTGTCGCCGAAGCGGCCGAAGCTGGCGCGGACGAGCGCTCCGCCCCGGTCAGCAAGGTGGGGCCACTTGCGGGAGGCGAAGGTGAACGCCTTCGCGCGGACATCGGACGCGCCGGAGGAGACGAGCACCCCGGAGTTGGCGGGCAGTCCCTCGTCGGTGGCGAAACGCATGCCCACCACGACGGAGTCGGCCAGCTTGACCGGCTTCAAAGCTTCCGCGGCGGCGGGGGCGACCTTCTTCAGCAGCAGCGCCGCGGTCGGAGCGGGAACCGCGAGGATGACGCGGTCATAGACGGTGTCCTCGCCGCCCGTCAGCCGGTAGCCCTCACCGGCGCGCTCGATACCCGAGATGAAAGCGTCGACGTAGATGTCGGCGCCGGACTTCTCCGCGAGCGCCTCGTAGACCTCCTGGTAGCCGTCGCGGAAGGCGTTGAACACCGCGCCCTGCCCCGTCGGCAGTTCGGCACGGGCCTGCTCGAGGTTGCGCACGGCCTCCGACAGGTGCACCGGGCCGGAGGCGGCGAGACGGTCGAACTCCTCGGCGAGCTGCGGGACGGTGGCGCGCACGCCGAGGTCGTCGGCGGTGCAGGAGTAGACGCCGCCGAGCAGGGCGGAGACGATGTTGTCGACCACCTCGTCGCCGTAGCGCGAGCGCACAAGCTTGCCGACGTTCACGTCGCCGCCGATTTCCCAGTCGAAGCCGGGGGCGCTGGATTCGGCGTCGATAAGCGCTGCTGTCTCGGCGGAGACCAAGTGGGCGACGCCCTCGGAGGAGGAGGGGATGCCCATGATCCCGCCGCGCGGCAGCGGGCGCGTCTCGCCGTCGACCCAGACGAGCGAGCCAAGGCCGGAGGGTTCGCGCAGCGACGGCCCCAGGCCGAGCTCGGTGAACAACTCCACGGCGTCGCGGCGCCGCGCCATGAAGGCCTCCGCGCCCATGTCGGTGGGCCCGGCGGCGAAGGCGACCGTGCGGAGCTTTCCGCCGATGCGCTCGGTGGCCTCGTAGACGTCGACGTCGTGGCCGGAGTCGCGCAGCTCGTAGGCCGCGGTCAGGCCCGCCAGGCCGGCTCCGATGATCGCTACCTTCACTGCAGCTCCTCCCCGTGGATGATCCGTACCGCCTCGGTGATGGCGTCCGCGTCCGTGGTGGGCAGGACGCCGTGGCCGAGGTTGAAGATGTGGCCGGTGGCGTCGCCGGCCGCGATGGCGCGGGCGGCCTCGGCCTTAATGCGCGCGACCTCGGTGCGCACCACCTCCGTGCCGGCGAAGAGCATCGCCGGGTCGAGGTTGCCCTGGAGCACGCGGGGGCCGGCGAAGCGCGTCGCGGCAGCGTCGAGGGGCACCCGCCAATCGACGCCCATGACCTCCGAGCCGGCCTCGCTCATCGCGCCCAGCAGCTCGCCGGTGGACACGCCGAAGTGGATGCGCGGGATCTCGCCCGCGACCGACTCCAGGATCTCGGTGGAGTACGGCAGGACGTGCTCGCGGTAGTCGGCCTCGGTGAGGAAGCCCGCCCACGAGTCGAACAGCTGCACCGCGTCGATGCCGGCCTCGACCTGGGTGCGCAGGAACGCGGTGATGGTGGGCACGAGGCGGCGCATGAGGCGGTGCCACGTCTCGGGCTCGGCGTGCATCATCGCCTTGGTCTTCTCGTGGTTCTTGCTGGGCCCGCCCTCGATGAGGTAGCTGGCCAGGGTAAACGGGGCGCCGACGAAGCCGATCAGGGCCTGGGCATCGGTGAGCTCGCCGAGGATGATGCGGATGCCCTCCGCCACCTCGGCGACCTCGTGGTCGAGCACGGGAAGCTTGTCGACGTCCGACGCCGCGCGAATCGCCGAGCCCATCACCGGACCCCGTCCGGGCACGATCTCCACGTCCACCCCGGCCGCCTTGAGGGGCACGACGATGTCGGAGAAGAGGATCGCGCCGTCCATGTCGTGGCGGCGCACCGGCTGCATGGTGATCTCGGCGAGCAGCTCCGGCATGAAGCAGGAGTCGAGCATGGGGATGCCCTCGCGCACTTCGCGGTATTCGGGCAGGGAGCGGCCCGCCTGGCGCATGAACCAGACGGGGGTGCGGGAGGGGGTGCGGCCGTGGGCGGCCTCGATGAGCGGGGCGTTCGTCAACGCGCGTCTAGTCATACTGCCCCAGCCTACCCACGCCGGGGCGAAAGCAGAATCCGCGGTTTAGGTGGGGAAACGGCGGGCGCGGGAGGAGCGCGCCTCGATGAAGGTGGAGCTGCCCAGCATGAGCAGCGTCGCACCGACGGGCGGGAGGAGGCCCGCCACCGCGAGCACGATCGCGATGGTGTTGTAGGCCCAGGCGAAGAACATGTTGGTGTCGATGATCCGGCTGACCCGCCGGGCCAGCTCGATCAGCTGCGGCACCGCGGTGACGTCGTTGCGCAGCATGACCACCTCGGCGGCGTCCTCCACCTTGCTCAGGCGGGTGTTCACCGACTCCTCGGTGGCGTAGAGGATGCCCACGTCGCTGCCCTTGAGGGCGTCCATCATGGTGTAGTCGCCCACCATCGTCACCGTCGCGCCCTGGCTTCGCAGCGCCCGCACCGCCAGCGGCTTGCTGGGCGAGGGGATGCCGGCGAGCACGTTGGACACGCCGAGGAAGTCGGCGAAGCGGCGGGCCACCGGGTAGGTGTCGCGGGTGAGCATGACTGTCTCGATGCCCATGTCCTCGAGGCGCTCGATGGCGGAGATGGCGTCGGGCTTCGCGGGGTCGTAGAGCGTGATCACGCCGCGGTCCTTGCCCTTCCAGCGCACGATCACCGGCGCGCCGCCGGAGGTGGCGGCGATGGCCAGCCTGCCCTGCAGGCGCGACAGGTTGGTCGGGCGCCACAGGACGGCCTCGAGGTGCTCGACGCGCTCCTCGCCGTCCTCGTCCTCGAAGGTCATGGCGAGGCGTCCCTTGAAGTCGCCGTCCGAGGTGATCTCGTGGTTGGTCAGCTCCACCCACACGGGCATGGAGCTGTCCCTCGAGCGCGTGTCGCGCGATTCCCGCGACGCCTTCACCAGCGCCTTGGCCAGGGGGTGCGTGGAGTCCATCGACAGCGCCGCGGCGACGCGCAGCACCATGTCGGGGTCCTCGCCGTGCTCCGCAGTGACCGTCTCCACCACCATCTGCGGGGTGACGAGGGTGCCCACCCGGTTGAACACGATCGTGTCGGTGTCATCGAGGCCGCGGAAGGTCTCGCCGTCGCGGAGCATGATGCCGTTGCGGGCCGCCGCCTCGATGCCCAGCCGGATCGCCACCGCCGGCGAGATGGCCAGAGCCACCGGGGCGACGACCGCGAGGATCGCCACCGCCGTGGAAAACGCGATGTTCGGGTTGCCCGTGATGAGGAACCAGAGGCAGAAGTCGGCGAAGGCGATGAAGTAGGCCGCCGGGATGAGCATGCCGGCGGTGCGGGTGGACAGCATCGTGGCCACGTTCTCGCGGCGCGAGGCGTCCTCCACCCAGCTGTGCACCGCCGCCCAGCGCGTGGCGTGGCCGGTACGCACCACGCGCACCTTGATGCTGCCGCTTTCCACCACGGTGCCGGCATAGACGCGGGAGCCGACCTTCGCCTGGAGCGGCTCGCGGGCGTCGATAAGCGGGCGGCGCAGCACGCAGGAACCGCCCACGACGTCACCGTCGACGGGGATGACGTCGCCCGGGTTGATCTTCACGTCGTGGCCGCGGTTGATCTCGGAGACCGGGAGGGTTTCCTTGACCACCTTGTCCGACGTGCGGTTGCGGCGGAAGACCGTGAACTCGCGGTCGGGGTCGGGCCGGTCCAGCTCCATGTCGCGCAGCAGGTAGGAACGCACCCTGATCGAGTTGTTGCGCCCCACCAGCAGCATCGCCGTCACGCCGCAGGCGACGTCGAAGAACAGCTCCATCTCGCTCGCCCCGCGCACCGAGAGCCAGCCGCCCGGCGAGTGCCAGCCGATGTCCCCCGTCGGGGTGAACACCAGCGCGCAGAGGCTCCACAGGTAGGAGGCGAGGATGGCGATGGAGCTGGCGCCGTCGAGCGCCGACATGCCGCGGCGCACGCCGCCGGCCATCGCGCGGTGGAAGGGGAAGGCGCACCACAGCACCACCGGCGTCGCCAGCGCGAGGCACACCCACTGCCAGCCGGCGAACTGCAGGTCGGGCAGGTAGCTCAGCGCGAAGACGGGGACGGTGAGCAGGATGGACACCCACATGCGCAGCGGCGTGACCATGTCGCGGGCGGTGAACAGCACGTCCGACTGGCTCGTGCGCAGGCGACGGGGTGCCCCGCGCATGAAGCCCGCCGCGCGTTCGCGGGCGAGGTTCGCCTCCTCGTCGCGGCGCTGGCGGCGCATCTTGCCGGTCATGCCGCGCGTGCCGCGCCGCGGCAGCGGGTGCTCGGCCGCCCGGCGCCCGATGGCGCGGCGCCACAGGGTGGAGTCCGACATCTCGGCGGTGACCCCGAAACTCTCGATCACCTCGATGATCCGGCGCGGGTCGAGATCCTCCGAGGCGGTCACCCACGCCGTGGCCGAGGGGTAAACGAGCCGCGCGGTCACCCCGTCGAGCCGGCCCAGGGCCTCCTCGATGTCGCGCAGCTGCGGCGCGTCCTCCAGGCCGCTGAGCTCGAAGGCGTAGGAGGCGTTCGGGCGGATGGAGGAGCCGCGCTGCTCGTGCGGGGTGTCCGGGTCGAATCCGGCGCTGCGGGCGGCGAGCCGGGCGGCGTCGATGCACTCGTCGAGGTCGCTGGAGGCCATTACTTCAGCCCCCGCCACAGCGAGTGTTTCTCATCGACGTACGCGTTGGACGCCGGGCGGAACGCCAGCCACAGGGCGACGGCCAGCACCACCACGATGACGAAGGAGGCCCAGCTGGTCACACGCAGCGCGAAGGCCGCGATGTTGACGAAGATCGCGGCGGCGGAGAACACCGCCACCCAGCGCCGCGCCACCTTGGAGCCGCGCTGCAGGTACGCCGCGGCCGCGCCCAGCGCCAGGCCGAGGACGATGTTGGACCAGGCCGCGAAGCGCATGTTGCGCATGAACGCGGCCCGGAAGGCCTCGTCGGCGCCCTCGGGGAAGCCGGCCGCGAGCATCACCATGCCGGCCACGAGCATGAGGACAGCCGCGGCGATGACGAGCCGGTGCGCCCGCCGCAGCGGGGCCGGCCAGGTGTCCCCGACCGGCTCCGCGCGGCGGCGGTTCGGGTCGTTCGGGTCGCTGACCATCGTGGGAAACATGCCGGCCATGTGCGCCCCCTAGTTGCTGTCGTGGTTGGTTGCGGCAGAGTCCGCCCCGCCCTGGCCCGGGGGCCGGGTGCGGGCGAACTTCTGCACCTCGTCCTGCATAGAGTAGGCCAACGCGCACGCGGCGGCCGCGCCGACGATGATCTGCAGCACTCCGTCGACCGCGTAGAGGGCGACGGGGACGGTGGCGGAGTCGGGCGTCATGAAGAACAGGGTGATCATGCGGAGGACGAAGAACACGCTGAAGAACTGCAGCAGGCGCAGCGCATTACCCGCCCACGAGGAGCGCTTGGCCACCGCGCGCACGGCGAACACCAGAAGACCGGCGATGAGCAGCTGGAAGGCGAGCATCATCGCCACGGAGCTGTAGACGCTGACGTTAATCATCAGGTCGCTGACCTGCTCGCCCGAGGCCTGCGCGGCGTCGCGGGTGCTCTCGCGCAGCGCGCTCGGGTCGATGAGCACCGCCGCCGCGGACAGCAGCTGGTGGGCGACCTCGGTGCCGAGCATCACCCCGAGGCACAGCACCATGTAGCGCACGGCCTCGGGCAGCTTGCCGACGCCCTTTTTCCCGCCCCCGTTCACGGCCCTCGCGCTGACGTGGCTCGGCCCCTCCGGGGTCTCGGGCGGTGCGGACGGGGCGGCGGGCGCCGGCGTGCGGCGCGGCGGGATGCTAGTCATGGAGGGCCCTCGCGGCGTCGATGGCGAAGTAGGTGAGGATCTGGTCGGCGCCGGCGCGCTTGATGGACAGCAGCGACTCCATCATGGTGGCGTCAAGGTCGATCCACCCGTTGCGGCCGGCAGCCTGGAGCATGGCGTACTCGCCGGAGACCTGGTAGGCCGCCACGGGCACCGGGGAGATCTCCGCGATCTGGGAGAGGATGTCCAGGTACGGCAGGGCCGGCTTGACCATGACGAGGTCCGCGCCCTCCTCGATGTCGAGCTGAGCCTCCAGCAGTGACTCCCGGGCGTTGGCGGGGTCCTGCTGGTAGGTGCGGCGGTCGCCGGTGAGAGACGAACCGACGGCGTCGCGGAACGGCCCGAAGAAGGCGGAGGCGTACTTGGCGGAGTAGGCCATGATGGCCACGTCGCGGTGCCCGGCGGCGTCGAGCGCGTCGCGGATCACGGCGACTTGGCCGTCCATCATCCCGGAGGGGCTGACGATGTGCGCGCCCGCCTCCGCCTGGGCCACGGCCATGCGGGCGTAGAGCTCGAGGGTGTCGTCGTTGAGCACGACCTCGTTGCCGAAGCGGTCGGTGCCCACCGCGCCGCAGTGGCCGTGGTCGGTGAACTCGTCGAGGCAGGTGTCCGCCATGATGAGCAGGTCGTTGCCGAACTCCGCGCGCATCTCGCGCAGCGCCCGGTTGAGCACGCCGTCCTCGGCCCAGCCGACCGAGCCCTCGGCGTCCTTGTCCTCCTCGAGGGGCACGCCGAACAGGTCGACGCAGCGCACCCCGGCCTCGAGCGCCTCGTGGCCGATGGCCTTGAGAGAGTCGAGGGTGTGCTGGTACTGGCCCGGCATGGAGGGGATTTCGCGCCTGGCGTCGATCCCGTCCGCCGCGAACAGCGGCAGGATCAGGTCGGAGGGGGCGAGGCGCGTTTCAGCGACGAGCTCACGCATCGCGGGGTTCTGGCGCAGGCGCCGGGGACGGCGGGTGATTTCGTAGGAAGACACACCATCATCCTAGGACCTCCCCCGGACACGGTGAAACGCGACGGCGGGCGCGGCGCCCTACTCCGACTCGCTCGGCTTGCGACGGGTCCGGCGCTTCTTCCGCGGCGGCGGCAGCTGGCCGGCCGCGCGCAGGGAGGCGACGTGCGCCGCGAGGGCGTCGACAAGCGAGGGCACGTCCGCGACCTCGGGCATGACGTCGACGCGCAGGCCCTGCTCGCGCGCCTCGGCGGCCGTCATCGGGCCGATGCAGGCGATGATGGTGCGCGGGTGCGGCTTGCCCGCGATGCCGACCAGGTTCTTCACCGTCGAGGCCGAGGTGAAGCAGACGGCGTCGAAACCGCCGGTCTTGATCATGTCGCGCACCTCCGGCGGCGGCGGGGCGGCGCGGACCGTGCGGTAGGCGACGACGTCGTCGACTTCCCAGCCCTTCTCCATCAGGCCGTCGACGAGCACGTCGGTGCCGAGGTCGGCGCGCGGCAGCAGGACGCGGGAGACGGGGTCGATGTCCTCGACGTACTCGGGGAAGACCTCCACGACGCCGGCGGCGTTCTGCTTGGTGCGGTGCGGCAGCAGCTCCGGGAACATGCCGCGCGAGCGCAGCGCGTCGGCGGTCTTCTCCCCCACCGCGGCGAGGTGCACGCCGGCGAAGGCCCGGGCGTCCAGGCCGAGCTCCTCGAACTTGTCCCACACGGCGCCGACCGCGTTGACGGAGGTGAACACGACCCACTGGTAGCGCCCCTCGACGATGCCCTTGATGGCGCGGTCGAGCTGCGCGGGGTTGCGCGGCGGCTCCATGGAGATGGTGGGCACGGACTGCGGGATGGCGCCGCAGGAGCTCAGCCGCGCGTTCATCGCCGCGGCCTGCTCCTTCGCACGCGGCACGAGCACGCGCCACCCGTAGAGCGGCCGGTTCTCCCACCAGGAGTACTTGGTGCGGTCGTCGACGGCGGTGCCGATGGTGACCACGAGGTTGCCGGACAGGTCGGCGTCGATCTTGCCCACGGTCTCGAGGGTGGCGTCGAAGGTGCGCTGCAGGCGGGTCGTGCCGTTGGTGGTCACCGTCAGCGGCGTCTGCCCCGAAAAGCCGCGGGCGGAGAGCTCCTCGGCGATGGTGGGCAGCTGCTCGGAGACGGCCTGGAAGACGAGCGGCTGCGGGGCGGCGGCGAGCTGGTCCCAGTCGACGCTGTCGTTGCTCAGGTCGGTCTCGGTGTAGGTCGAGCCCAGCGCGATGCCCGCAAACGAGGGCACGGTGGAGGGCAGCGACATCCCCGGCACGACCTGGAACTCGAGGCCCGCGTTGGCCACTGCGGAGATCTCCGCCATGACGGCGTCGCGGGTCAGCGGGTTGCCGGCCACGAGGCGCACGACGTCGCCCTCGCCTGCCTCGCCGCGCTCAATCGCGGCGGCGGCCCTGTCCAGGGCCTCGCGCAGCTTCTCGACGATCCCCTCGCCGCCCAGGCCGAGCTCCTCGATTTCCGCCGCCGTCGGCGGGGCGGGCCGCTGCGGCCGGCGCCGCGCGCCCGCGGCCTTGGCCTCGGCGCACATCTTCTCGTAGTGCTCCTCCGCCGCCTTCATCTTCTCCGCCGGCACGGGCAGCCTGGCGGCGACGACGTTTCGCACCCCCTGAAGAACCTCGGGATCAACGATCGCGATAGAGTTGGTTTCCATCACCTCGCGTGCGCGGACGGTGAGCAGATCGGGGTTACCCGGGCCTGCGCCGACGAAGATAACCTTCCCCGGCTGGGGGGTGATCGAGGGCATAGTCATTCAGGGATCTTTTCTAAGGCGTAAATAAAGGCGCGGAAAGCCTCGACGCGCCGGCCCGCCTTTGGCGGGGCCGAATGCGCCCGGGCAATCCACCGTGTGCTAAGTGCTAGATACACCTTAAAGTGAACGGCCCCCGAAACAAAAACAGCGCTCCCGGGCCGGCGCGCCCGCGCTACTGCGCCATCAGGTCCGCCGCGCCGCGCTCCAGGAGCCGCGCCGCGACCTCCCGCCCGAGCGCCGCGGCGTCGGCCCCGGCGCCGCCACGGGCCGTCTCGACCAGCTGCGCCGAGCCGTCGAGGGCGAAGACCCCGCCGCGCACGACGAGCTCGTCTCCCTCGGTGCGGGCGTAGCTGGCCACCGGGGCGGTGCAGCCCGCCTCGAGGGTGGCCAGGACCTGACGCTCGGCGGCGGCGCAGCGGGTGGCGTGGGCGTCGACAAGCGAGTCGATCGCGGCGCGCGCCTCGGTGTCGTCCACCCGGCACTCCACGGCGAGCGCGCCCTGGGCGGGGGCGGGCATGAGCACCTCGGGGGCGAAGACCTCCGTGGCGCGGTCGCCGTAGCCGGCGCGGACCAGCCCGGCGTAGGCGAGGATCACCGCGTCGAGGTCCCCGCGGGTGACGTAGCCCATGCGGGTCTCGATGTTGCCGCGCAGCGGGCGGATGTCCAGGTCGGGGCGCAGCGCCTTGAGCTGGGAGACCCGGCGCGGCGCGGAGGTGCCCACGCGCGCGCCCTCGGGCAGCTCGGCGAGGCTGAGCCCGTCGCGGGCGATGAGGGCCTCGCGGTTGTCCTCGCGGACGGGGATGATGAGGTGGGTGCGCGGCTCGTAGGCCGTGGGCAGGTCCTTGAAGGAGTGGACGGCCACGTCGACGTCGCCGTCGAAGAGCGCGTCGCGCAGCGCGGAGGTGAACACGCCGACGCCAATGCGCTCGACGGGGGCGGCCGAGAGGTCCCCGGCGGTAGTGACCACCTTGAGCTCGGCGGGGAAGCCGGCGGCGATGAGCGCGTCGCGTACGTGCCCCGCCTGCGTGGTGGCCAGATTTGATCCGCGGGTTCCGATCTTGAGCATTACTTCTCCCTCATCTTGATCTCTTCGAGGCGAGGCAGCCGCGTCGCCTCCACAGACACCGACGGGCTGCCCAGGCCGAACAGTTCCTCCAGGGCGGTTTCCACGCTGAAGGTCTCGGCGGTGGCGGCCATTTCCTTGATTTTCACCGTCGGGTTATGCAGAAGCTTATCGACGACCCTCCGCACCGTCCTGGTCACCTGCCCGAAGTCCTCATCGCTGAGCCCGGGCAGGCGGGCGCGCAGGCTCTCCAGCTCGGAGTCGGTCACCTCGCTGGCGGCGCGGCGCAGCTGGGCCACGGCCGGGCCAACCTCGCGGACGCGCTGCTGAGAGCTGAACGCCTCGAGCTCCTCGGCGACGATCGCCTCGGCTGCGCGGTGCGCCTTGCTGTCCTTCGAGTCGCCCTCGAGCATCCGCTTGTGCAGGTACTCGATGTTGACCAGGTGGACGCCCTCTGCGGCGGTGACGGCGTCGTCGATGTCGCGCGGCAGCGACAGGTCGGCGAGCATGACCGGGCCGGAGATGTCCTCCGGGGTGATGGTGAAGTCGCCGCTGGCCGTGGCGGAGACGGCGATGTCGGCGCGGGCGAGGGCGCCTGCGCGGGCGTTGAAGTCGACCACCTCGGCGGGCACGCCCGCCTCGCGGGAGTGCTCCGCCAGCCGCTCGGCGCGCGAGCGGGTCCGGTTCGCGATGATGAGCTTGCTCACCCCCAGCTTGCCCAGGTGCGTGGCCGACAGGGAGGCCATCGCCCCGGCGCCCAGGATGAGTGCCGTCTTGTCGTCGAAGCTGTCGATGCCCATGATCTCCATCGCCTGCTCGAGCGCGAGGGTGACCATGGACGCGCCGGCGTCGTCGATGTCGGTCTCCGTGTGGACGCGTTTGCCGGCGTGCAGCGCCGACTGCGCTAGGGAGTGCAGGCCGGGCCCGACGGTGCCGCGCTCGGCGGCGTCCTGGTAGCTCGAGCGCACCTGCCCGATGATCTGCTGTTCCCCCACCACCATCGAGTCCAGGCCCGAGGCGACCGTCATCATGTGCTCCGCGGCCGCGTCGGCGTAGCGCACGTAGAGGTAGGTGCGCAGCTCAGCCTCGGCCACCCCGGACTTCGCCGAGAGCACGCCGAGCACGTCCTCGACTCCGCTGTGGAAGGAGTTGGTCACGGCGTAGACCTCGAGGCGGTTGCAGGTGGAAATGATCATCGCCTCGGACAGCGAGGGCTGCTCCAGAAGCGTCGACGCCGTCTCCTCCTGTACGGAGACGTCCATGCTGAGCTGCTCCAACAGCGTCACGGGCGCCGACCGGTGCGACATCCCTACGACGAGAACACTCACTACATCCCTCCGGAAAGTCCCAAAAAATCAAACTAAAGTATAACCCAGGCGTCAGGACAGCTCGGCTGCCAGGTCGTCGTTGTCGACCTCCCAGCAGGCGAACTCCTCGCCGTCGATGACGACAACGGGCACGCGGTCGCCGTATTCCATCGCCAGTTCGGGGTCGGCGGCCGCGTCGACGTCGACAAACGAAAGGCTCGCGCCGCACTTCTCGACGACAGGCGCGATCTGTTCCGCCACCCTCGCGCACGACCCGCAGCTCGCGCGCACCATCAGCTCCACTTTTCTCACTAGCCCTCCTAGCCCAGCGCTCGGCTCCGCGAAGAATTACGATTGATAACGCTACTCCCACATCCATCGAAAGGCTGATAGGCACCATGAGCGCGGACTTCGTCCCCCTCCCCGGCAGCGAATTCCTCGCCCAGTGGTCGGCCTCGCAGGGCAACCTGCGCCGCTTCCTCGAGGACACCGCGCTGCCGCCGCTTGACGACGCCTCACAGCGCGCCGCCGGCGAAGCAGCCGCGGCCGCCGCCGTGCAGGAGACTTTCGGCCTCGACCTCGACCAGTTCGCCCTCGGCGTCGACTCCGTCGGCGGCGCCTTCGCCTCCGCGGGCTCCTCGACGGTCACCGCCCCCGACCCCGACATCCCCCAAGACGCGCAGGCTGCGGCGTTCTTCGACATCGACAACACGCTCATCCAGGGCTCCTCCCTGGTGCTGCTCGCGGCGGGACTTGCCCGGCACCGCTTCATCACGCTGCGCGAGCTTCTGCCCGGCCTGATCAAGCAGGTGCGCTTCCGGCTCAGCGGCACGGAGAACCACGACGACATCGCCTCCGGGCGCGAGCAGGCGCTCGGCCTGGTCAAGGGCAAGAGCGTCGCCGAGCTGAAGGAGCTGTGCGCCGAGATCGTCGAGCAGCACATGCTCAGCAAGGCCTACCAGCCCACCATCGAGCTCGCCTCCATGCACATCGCGGCCGGCCAGCAGGTCTGGCTGGTCTCCGCGACCCCCGTGCAGATCGGCCAGGCGCTCGCCCAGCGCCTCGGCTTCACCGGCGCGCTGGGCACCGTGGCGGAGGAGGAGGACGGGCGCTTCACCGGCCGGCTCGTCGGGGACATCCTGCACGGGCCCGGCAAGAAGCACGCCGTGGCGGCGCTCGCCGCCGTCCAGCAGCTCGACCTGGCGCAGTGCACGGCCTACTCGGACAGCGTCAACGACATCCCCATGCTCTCCATGGTGGGCACGCCGGTGGCCATCAACCCCGACCGCAGCCTGCGCGCCCACGCCGAGCGCGCCGGCTGGGAGATCCGGGAGTACCGCTCCGTGCGGCGCCTGGCGCGCAGCTGGGCGCTGCCGCTCGGCGCCGCCCTGGCCGTGGGGGCCGCACTTGTTCTCCGCCGCCGGCGAGGTTAAAGGCGCGAGCACCCGGCGGGGCACGGACAGAGAAAAAGCCCGCCCCGGAAGACTCCGGGGCGGGCCACGCGCGGCTTACTTGCCGAGCTTACGACGCTGAACGCGGGTGCGGCGCAGCATCTTGCGGTGCTTCTTCTTGGACATGCGCTTGCGGCGCTTCTTGATCACAGAACCCATAGGGCTTCCTCATTTCGCTCGGTTGTACGTACAGACCTGCCGGCGCACGTGGAACGCGCGGAGCGCGTCGGGCGGGGGAGGTGCACTCTCCAGCCGCCGCACCGGCGCCAGCATGAATGTTCCCAGCATAGCGCCCGGCGCGGGTCAGGCCAAAATGCGAAAAGCTGCGCCGCCCGTGCCGTCGCGAAGCGAGCGGGGGGGCGGCGCAGCTCGGCGGGGAACCTACCCGACGTCGTACACCGACGAGTCGAGGTAGTCGTTCACCGCCGTCTCGTTCACGCGGAAGGAGCGGCCCACGCGCACGGCGGGGAGCTCACCGGAGTGAACGAGGCGGTACACCGTCATCTTCGAGACGCGCATGATCTCCGCGACCTCGGCGACGGTGAGGAACTTGCCCTTTTCTTCGTTAGCCATAAATTAGTTAACCCTTCAAGCACGGTCGCGCTGCAGGCTTCCCCTCCCGCAGGACGAACACGCACGTGCTGGAACCAGCCTAGCGTGAACGGTGGGCGCCTTGCGACTCAAGTGCAGAAAATTTTTCAGAGTTCACCCAGTCAACTCTCCGGCACTGCTGTGACGAAACCACACTCGCGTTATTCGCGGCCTTATTTGCCCAGTTCCCGGGCCCGGCACGCGCAGGCGTCGGTGGCGCGGTACAGCGCCCCGCGCAGGCCGGACTCCTCCAGCTCGCGGATCGCCGCGGCCGTCGTCCCCGCCGGCGAGGACACGGCGTGGCGCAGCTCCGCCGCCGACTTCTCCCCCGCCAGCATCTCCCCCGCGCCCGCCGCCGTGGCCGTGGCGAGCTGGCTGGCCGTCTCGCGCGGAAGGCCGAGGGCCACGCCTGCGTCGATGAGCGCCTCGGTGAGCAGGAAGTAGTACGCAGGCCCCGACCCGGACAGGGCCGTGGCGACGTCGATGAGCGACTCGTCGAGCTCCACCACCTGGCCCGTCGCGGCCAGCATCGCGCGGATCGCGTTGTGCTGGTCCTCCTCCACGTAGCGGCCGAACGCCGCGATGTGCACGCCCCGGCCCACCAGCATCGGGGTGTTCGGCATGACGCGCGCGACCGACGTGCCCGCCGAGGACGCGGCGCTCTCCATCGCGGAGATGGTCACACCCGCGGCCATCGAGACCAGGGCCGTGGACACCTCGTTCTTCGCCACGGTGTCGCCGATCTCCTCGATCACGCCGAGCACCTGGGCGGGCTTGACGCAGAGGAAGCAGACGTCGGCGTCGACGGCCGCCTCGTTGTTGTCGTCGGTGGTGACCACGCCGTAGCGCTCCGCGAGTTCCGCGCCTCGCTCGGGGCTGCGGTTCGTCGCCGTGATGCGCAGCGGCTCCACGCCCGCCGAGATCAGCCCCGCGATGAGCGCCTCGCCGATGTTGCCGGCCCCGAGGACCGCAATCTTGTCTGCCGCGATGTCAGTAGTCGAGTTCATGCCCCTAGGGTGCCACACACCCCGGCCGGCCGGGCACCCGCTACACCAGCAGGGCTGGACCGAAGGCCACGACGACCGCGGCGACGCCCGCGAGGGTGGTGGTCACGCCGTCGCGCCCGGTGCGCATGGCGCGCACACCGAAGACGACAGCCAGCACCGCTACCACGGCGAGGAGGACGGACACGATGGTGCTGGTATTCGTCCACACCCACTGGAAGGCGAAGAAGCCGAGCACGCCGAGCAGCAGGCCCGCGAAGACCAGCAGAACGAGCATGATCGGGTTGAGCGTGCCCTCGTCCTCCAGGTCCGCCTCCTCCCGCTCGGCCACGCGGCCGGGCGCGGCGGGCTCGACATCGCGGTCGCCGAACTCGTCGAGGCCGGACTCCGCCGCCGGCGCGGGCACCGCGGGGATCACTCCGGTGTCAGCCGGGGCCGCGACCTTCGTCGAACCGGTCCCCGTCTTCTTCTCCGGCTCCGCCGTCACCTTCCGGATCACGGCGGTGTCGTCCGAGGTCGGTGCAGCCTGCTTGCCGACGCCCTTCTCGCCCACTCCGGAAGGCTCTGGCTTTGCGGGCTGGGGCTTCACAGACCCGGCCTTCACGGGCTGGGGCTTCGGCTGCTCGGGCTTCGACTGCTCTGCCTTGGCGGGCTCGCGCTTCGGCTGCTCCGCCTTGGCGGGCTCAGCCTTGGGCGCCTCCGGCTTCGGCGTGGGCGTCGGCTTCGGCGGGGTGGGCGCCGCGGGGGCGTCGAGAGGCACGCTCGAGTGCTTGACCTCGACGGGCTGCGCCTCGACCTTCTTGATCGACCCGGTCAGCTCGGCGACGGACACGCCGCCCTCCTCCAGGCTGCGGCGACGGCGGGGACGCGACGAGGCACCACCCGGGTTCTGCTTCTCCGCCCGGGCGAGGAGCTCGGCAACGGTGAGCTGCTTGTCCTCAGACATTAGACGTCATCTCCTTGGTCGTGTCCTTGATCCATCCACCGGAGAATCACGCCTTCGCGCAACGCCCACGGGCAGATATCCAACTTATCAAGATTAAGGGCCCGCATGGCGGCCTCCGCCACCAGGGCACCCGCGACGATCTGGTGGGAGCGGTCAGAATTGATGCCCTCGAGCTCCGCCCGGTCGGCCGCGGTCATGCGCGAGATGAACGCGATCAGCTGGCGCAGGCCCGGAGCGGTGAGGGTGCGGCGGACGAACGGGCCCGCCGAGGAGGGCGCGGCACCGGTCAGGCGGGCCAGCGAGCGGAACGTCTTGGACGTGCCCACCGCGAGGCTGGGCTCCCCCATCGCCCGGAACTGCTCGGCCGGGCCGGCCAGCTCCGCGTCGATGTAGTCGCGCAGCATGTTGATCTTCTTGCGCTCGGGCGGGTCGGTGTCGAACCACTGGTGGGTCAGGCGCCCGGCGCCCAGGTCGAGGGAGACGGCGAGGTCCGGGGTCTCCTCCACGCCGGTGGAGATCTCCAGGGAGCCGCCGCCGATGTCGAGGTTGGTGATCCGCCCCGCGGACCACCCGTGCCAGCGGCGCGCGGCGAGGAAGGTCAGGCGCGCCTCCTCCTCGCCCGAGAGGATGGTGAGGGTGACGCCGGTGCTCTTCTCCACCTTCTTCAGCACCTCCTCCGAGTTGGTGGCCGAACGCACGGCGGAGGTGGCGAAGGCGAGGAACTGCTCGCACTTCAGGTTCTCCGAGAGGTCCTTGGCCTCCTGGACGGTGTCAATGAGCCTGTTGACACCCTTGTCCTCGATGTTGCCGTGCTTGTCGAGCATCTCGACGAGCCGCAGCGGCTGCTTCCAGTCGCTCATCGGGGTGGGCCGTCCGCCGCTGTGGGCATCCACCGCCACGAGGTGAACGGTGTTGCTGCCTACGTCTAATACACCTAGTCGCACACCCCCAGAGTAATGGGTCTACCGTACTCAGGTGTGAATCAACCGTCCCCTAAGCCCGTGTTGCTCGGGTTCCCCGCCTCCTCCCCGGCGGGCGCCTCGATCCTCGCGGGCCGCGAAGTTGCCCCCGACTTCCCCCGCGAATGGTTCGAGTTCGTCCACCCGGACGACCCCACACACTACTTCTCCATCGACCTGACCTGGGCGGAGTCAACCTGGTCCTGCCGCTTCGGCACTCCCGAGTGCCTGGGCATCGACGAGTCCTTCCCCGTCGTCGGCTGCTGCATCCACGGCGCCTACCTCTCGGACGAGACCGACCGCGACGACCTCTACAACGCCGTGGCCGAAATGCCGGCGAAGTATTGGCAGCTGCGCCCGGCGGAGGTCGATTCCTACATCGCCGCCGCCGACCCCGTCGTCCTCGAGCCCTGGCTGGAGTGGGACGACACCGACCCCGCGGAGGACCCCAACGAGGAGGGCCCCCACCTGAAGACAAAGGTTGTCGACGGCGCCTGCATCTTCGCCAACCGCGCCGACGCCGAGACCGGCCCCGGCTGCGCCCTGCACCAGTGGGCCGTGGCGGAGGGGCGCAACATCGTCGGCTCCAAGCCGGAGGTGTGCTGGCAGGTCCCCTTCTCCCGCGAGGACGCGTGGGAGGAGCGCTCCGACGGGGTGGAGATCCTGCGCACCACCATCGGCGAATACCACCGCCGGCAGTGGGGCGGCGGGGGCGAGGACTTCGACTGGTGGTGCACCTCCTCCCCCACCTGCCACTCGCCCGGCGCGCCGACCGGCACGCCCGTGTGGGAGTCGATGAAGGACGAGCTCACGGCCCTGATCGGCGAGGAGCCCTACCGCATCCTCGCCGAGCACTGCCGCGCGCGCCGGGCGCTTCCCGCCTCCGCCCGCGCCGTCCACCCGGCGACGGAGCGGGCCTCGCGCGGCGAGTCTTAAACCTCGAACTTGTAGCCCAGCCCGCGCACGGTGACCAGCTGCGTCGGGCGGGAGGGCTCGCTCTCGATCTTGGTGCGCAGGCGCTTGACGTGCACGTCGAGGGTCTTGGTGTCGCCCACGTAGTTCGCGCCCCAGATCCGGTCGATGAGCTGCCCGCGGGTGAGCACACGGCCCGCGTTGCGCATCAGGTACTCGAGCAGGTCGAACTCCTTGAGGGGCATGGGCACGGGCTGGCCGTCGACAAGCACCGTGTGCCTCTCGACGTCCATCTTGACGCGCCCGACCTCGATGATCTGCTCGTCCTCGGCCTCCGCCGCCTCGGTCTCGGCCCCGCGGCGCAGGACGGCCCGGATGCGGGCGACGAGCTCGCGGGTGGAGTAGGGCTTGGTCACGTAGTCGTCCGCGCCCAGCTCGAGGCCGACGACCTTGTCGATCTCGGAGTCACGGGCCGTGACCATGATGATCGGCACGGCGGAGACGGCGCGCAGGCGGCGGCACACCTCGGTGCCGCTCATGCCCGGCAGCATGAGGTCCAGCAGGACGAGGTCGACGCCGCCCTTGTCGAACTCCTCGAGCGCCTTGGGTCCATCCTCCGCCACGACGGCCTCGAAGCCCTCCTTGCGCAACAGGTACGCCAGTGGATCGGCGAGGGATTCTTCGTCTTCCACGATGAGGATGTTCGTCACTGCTCTTCCTTTTCCTTTCGCCGGGCGGCCACCCTTGTTACGGCCTTGCGGATCCCGGAGCCGGATTCGCTGTCCCCGGGCTCGGCCTCAGCGGGGTGCTCTTCCGGCTTGTAGATGGGCAGCTCGATCGTGAATGTCGAGCCCGTCCCGAGGCGGGACCACAACTTGATATTACCGCCGTGGTTGATCACCACGTGCTTGACGATGGCAAGGCCGAGCCCCGTCCCGCCGGTGGAGCGGGAGCGGGCCTTGTCCACCCTGTAGAAACGCTCGAACACCCGCTTCTGGTCCTCCGGGGCGATGCCGATGCCCCGGTCGGTCACGCGGATCTGCACCACGTTGTCGCGCACGACCTTCTGGGTGATGCTGACGGGCTGGCAGTTCGGCGAGTAGTTGATCGCGTTGGACACCAGGTTCGACACCGCGGCGGTGAGCAGGGCGCGATCACCGACGACGAAGAGGCCCGTCGGGACGCCGCGCGTCAGCTCGATCTCGCGGTTGTCGGCGGAGACCGTGTTGCGCTGGATGGCGGCGTCGATGATGTCATCCACCCGGACCAACGCCATTTCGGGCAGGGCCTCGGCACCCTGGAGCTTGGACAGCGAGATCAGATCGGTGATCATCTCGCCCATCCGCTGCGACTCCTTCTGCAGCTTCGTCCCGAAGTAGCTCACCATCTCCGAGTCGGTGGGGTCCTGGAGCAGGGCCTCCGCGAGCAGCGAGATGCCGCCGATGGGGGTCTTGAGCTCGTGGGAGACGTTCGCCACGAAGTCGCGGCGCGCCGATTCCATGCGCACGTTCTCTGACTCGTCGGAGCCGTAGGCCACCACGAAGGAGTTGTCGGTGAGCGTGAGGGGTTTGACCAGGGCGCGGACGTTCCGGATGCGGTTGCCGGTGGCGCGGCGCGGCATCTCGAGCTCGAGGGTGCGCTCCTCCTTATCCTCGAAGACCTTCTCGGCCGCCTTCCATACCAGCGGGTTGAGGGTGCGGTCGTGCACCAGGGCCATGTCGTGGGCGCGCGAGTTGGACAGAATGACGCGCCCGGCCCGGTTGATCACGGCCACGCCCGTCGGCGAGCCCTGCACGCTCAGGTGGAGCACCTGGCTGATCGTGGAAACCTGCTGCTCCTCCGCCTCGGCGGAGGTCAGGGAGCGGCCGTGCCACCGCCCGAAGCGCTGCGTCACGGGCACGGCGAGAATGGTCAGCGCGCTGCCGATGAGAAACGCGAGGGCGAGTGACAATCCGTGTACTTCCCGCTACTTGTTGCCCTGGTTCGCCACGGCGGCGGCACCGGCTGCGGCAGCCTCCGGGTCCAGGTAGGTGCCGCCTGGGTTAAGCACCGCGCCGTTGGCGTCGATCTCGTAGACGAGCGGCATGCCGGTCGGGATGTTCAGCCCGGCGATGTCCTCGTCGGAGATGTTGTCCAGGTACTTCACCAGGGCGCGCAGGGAGTTGCCGTGCGCGGCGACCATCACGTTCTTGCCCTCGAGGACCTCCGGGAGGATCACGTCGACGTAGTAGGGCAGGAAGCGCTCGACAACGTCCTTCAGGCACTCGGTGCGCGGCACCTCGGGCAGAAAGGCGTAGCGCGCGTCGTCGGTCTGCGCGTACTGGTTGTCCACCTCGATCTGGGGCGGCGGCGTGTCGTAGGAGCGGCGCCACGTCATGAACTGCTCCTCGCCGAACTCCTCGCGGATCTCGGCCTTGTTCAGGCCCTGCAGCTTGCCGTAGTGGCGCTCGTTGAGGCGCCAGTTGCGCTTGACCGGGATCCAGTGGCGGTCCGCGGCGTTGAGCGCGATGTTGGCGGTGCGGATGGCGCGGCGAAGCAGGGAGGTGAAGACGACGTCCGGTAGGACGCCCTCCTTGACAAGCAGCTTGCCGGCGTTGACCGCCTCCTGCTCGCCCTGCTCAGTGAGGTCGACGTCGACCCAGCCGGTGAACTGGTTGGACTTGTTCCACTCGCTCTGTCCATGGCGGACCAGAATCAGCTTTCCTTGTTTTGCCATGTACCCAGCATGCCACGATCGCCGTCTGCCTGCGCCGTTACCCGCCGAACGGATCGCGCTCGTGGGTGCCCGGCTCGAAGGCGTCGAGGGTCCGCCGGTAGACCGCCTCGAGGTTCTCGGCCGCGGCGGCCCAGCTGAATCCTGCGGCGTGGGCGACGGCGGCGCGGCCCATGGCGATGCGCCGGGAGTCGTCAACGAGGAGCTGGCCCAGGACCCCGGCCCACTCGGCGGGGTCGTGGCTGTCGACGAGGAGCCCCGTCTCGCCGTCGGCGACGGCCAGCGGCAGACCGCCGACGCGCGCCGCCACCACGGGGGTTCCCGTGGCCTGGGCCTCGACGGCCACGAGACCGAAGGACTCGTTGTAGCTCGGCACGGCGACGATATCCGCCGCCTGGTACACGCTGACCAGCTCCTCCGGCGGGCGCGGCCCGAGGAAGCGCACCCGCGCGCCGAGGCCTTCCTCGACGGCGAGGCTGCGGTACGCCTCCACGCTCGCCTCGCTTCCCGACGCCCCACCGCACAGCAGCAGGCGGACGTCGCGAAGCGGCTCGCGGCGCGCGAGCTCGCCGACCGCCCGGATCAGGACCTGGGGGCCCTTGAACTCCTGCAGCCGGCCGACGAAGGCGATCACCTTCGCGTGCAGCGGGATCCCGAGGTGGCGCCGCGCCACCTCGGTGTTGCGGTTGGTGCCCGGGGTGAACAGGGCAGTGTCGGCGCCCGGAGTGACCACGGTGATGACGGCGGGGTCGACGTCGTAATGGGCGGCGAGCTCAGCGCTCTCGTTGCCGGTGTTGACCACCAGCGCGTCCGCGTTGTCCACCAGCTGCTGCTCGCAGATGCGCCGCGCCTCGCCCTCGTAGGAGCCGGCCTGCGCCGCGTTCTTCACCGCCGCCCAGGTGTGGCCGGTGTGGACGAGGGGGACGCGGGCGAGGTCCGCCAAAAGCCACCCCACCTGGCCGGAGAGCCAGTAGTGGGAGTGGACGAGGTCGTAGCGCACCCCGTGGGCGCGGGTGAACTGGACGATCCCGCCAGCGAAGGCGGCCAGCTGCGTCGGCAGCTCCTCCTTGCTCAGGCCCTCGTAGGGCCCGGCGACGATGTTGACCACCCGGAACCCCGGCGCGACCTGCACGACCTCGCCCTGGCTCGGGCGGGAGGCGCGGGTGAACACGTCCACCTCCACACCGCGCCGGGCGAGCTCCTTCGCCACGTTGAGCACGTAGACGTTCATGCCGCCGGCGTCGCCGGCCCCCGGCTGCTCGAGCGGGGAGGTGTGCATGGAGATCATGGCAACGCGCATGCGCCCCACTCTACGGGGCCGCGCTACCACGCGGCGTGGCGGTGCCAGGAGGGGAAGTCGGCGGCGACGGTCGCCGCGAGCTCCCGGTACGCCCGGACCGTTGCCGGGGCGAGGCGATCCAGCTCGACGACGGCGCCCTCGGCGAGGTGCCTGTCATAGGGGACGGAGTGCACCGCCCTGGTGCGCGCGGCGAAGTGCTCGACGAGCCGGGCGATGTCAATGGTCGGCTTGCCCGGCGCGGAGGCGGAGATCACCACCACCGCGTTGGCCGCAAGCTGGTCGTAGCCGTGCAGGTTGAGCCAGTCGAGGGTGGCGGAGGCGGACTGCGCCCCGTCCAGGGCCGGGGAGGTGACCAGCACGAGGGTGTTGGCCAAGTCGAGCACCCCGGCCATCGCGGAGTGCATGAGCCCGGTGCCGCAGTCGGTGAGGATGACGTTGTAGTGGTGCTGCAGGATGTCCACCGCCCGGCGGTAGTCCGCCTCGCTGAACGCCTCGCTCACGGCCGGGTCGCGCTCGGAGCCGATCACCTCCAGCCGGGAGGTGGCCTGGTTGGTGAAGGCGCGCACCTGCGGGTAGCGCGAGGTGTCGGGGGCGGCCAGCAGGTCGCGGATGGTCGCGGGCGCGGCGACGGCTGCGCGCTGGGCGAGGGTGCCCAGGTCCGGGTTGGCGTCGATGGCGATCACCCGGTCCCCCCGCTCCGCGGCGAAGACCCCGCCGAGGGCGACCGTGGTGGTCGTCTTCCCCACCCCGCCCTTGAGCGACATCACCGCGATGCGGTAGTCGCCGCGCAGCGGCGCGCGGATGGCGGCCCGCAGCTGCTCCTCGCGCAGCTGCTTGGCCGAGCCGCCGAGGTTGACCCGGCCTCCCGTCACCGTGTGCACCACCCGGCGCCACCCCTTCGACGGCGGCGCCTTGACCGGGTTGATCAGCGTGCTCTGGTCCAGCCCCGGGTCGGGCGCCAGGTTACCGGCCTGAAGTGCGGCCTGGTTGACGGCCTGGTTCGTGCCCGCCGGGTCGGCCCCGGCCGGGCGCGGCGAGACGTGCGCGTCCATGATTGTTCCCCCTGTACCTCCCGATGCCCGCGTCGCGCGGGTTACGTCAAGTTCTTCCACGAATCGGGCGGTGCCGCAACCGGGGGAGCGCGCAGCCGGGGCGAAGGGGTGGAATGTAGCAGCCCTCACGAATCCGGGCGATATGTGACACGGGACACGAATAGTTATCTATACTGATCGCCAATGAGTCGTCGATAAGCGATAAGGAGATCTCCCCCAATGGGCGCATTTGAAGAAAAGGCCTGGTTGCAGCACTATGCGCCGTGGACACCGCACGAAATCGAGCTCGGCGACGACACGATCGTCGACCTCTACGAGCGCAACCTGGCGAAGCACTCGAACCGGGTGGCCACCTGGTTCTTCGGCCAGACCATGACCTACGCGGACCTCAACGAGCAGGTGCTCAAGCTCGCGGCCGGCCTGCAGGAGCTGGGTGTGAAGAAGGGCGACCGCGTCGCCATCCTCCTGCCGAACTGCCCTCAGCACATCGTCGCCTTCGCCGCCGTCATGCGCCTCGGCGCGATCGTGGTCGAGCACAACCCGCTCTACACCGCCCCCGAGCTGCTGCCCCAGTTCCAGGACCACGGCGCGAAGGTCGCCATCGTGTGGGACAAGGCAGCCGAGATGGTCTCCACCATCCGCAAGGACGCCCCGCTGTCCACCATCATCTCCGTCAACATGATCGACGCGATGCCCCTGCCCTACCGCCTCGCGCTGAAGATCCCGGTGGGCCAGTTCAAGCAGATGCGCGAGCAGCTGTCCACCCCCGCCCCGGCGACGATGTCGTGGCAGTCGGTGATGATCGACAAGCAGTTCCACCCGGCCGAGGACATCAAGCAGGACGACACCATCCTCATCCTCTACACCTCCGGCACCACCGGCCCGCCGAAGGGCGCCCAGATCACCCACGGCAACCTCAACGCCGTGCTGCAGTCGGGCCTGAAGTGGGTCAAGGACCTGGGCAAGGAGCGCGAGAAGATCATGGCGATCCTCCCGCTGTTCCACGTCTACGGCCTCGCCCTGAACATGGGCCTGGCCCTCGGCATCGGCGCGGAGATGATCCTCATCCCGTCGCCCGAACCGAGGTTGATCGGGATGGCGCTGAAGAAGAACCCGCCGACCTTCTTCCCGGGCGTTCCCACGCTGTACGAGAAGATCGCGGACGCGGCCATCGAGAACGAGAAGCGCTACCCGTCGATCCGCAACTCCTTCTCAGGCGCCTCGACGCTGCCCGCCTCGACGATCGAGAAGTGGGAGTCCATCACCGGCGGCGTGCTCGTCGAGGGCTACGGCCTGACCGAAACTTCCCCGATCCTCACCGCCAACCCGATGGACGGCAACCACCGCCCGGGCTACATCGGCCTGCCCTTCCCCAACACCGAGGTGCGCATCGCCAACCCGGACAACCTGGACGAGACCATGCCCGACGGCGAGCCCGGCGAGCTCGTCGCCCGCGGCCCGCAGGTGTTCAAGGGCTACCTGAACAAGCCCGAGGCCACGGAAAAGGCCTTCCACAACGGCTGGTTCCGCACCGGCGACATGGGAGTGATGGAGGAGGACGGCTTCATCCGCCTCGTCTCGCGCATCAAGGAGATGATCATCACCGGCGGCTTCAACGTCTACCCCGACGAGGTCGAGCAGGTGATGAAGCAGCACCCGGACGTCGAGGACATCGCGGTGGTCGGCCGGCCCCGCTCCGACGGCTCCGAGGACGTCGTGGCCTGCGTGACCCTGCGCGAGGGCGCGATCATCCAGTCCGACACGCTGCGCGAGTACGCCCGCGAGCGCCTCACCGCGTACAAGGTGCCGCGCACCTTCTACCACTTCGAGGAGCTCGCCCGCGACATGACGGGCAAGATCCGCCGCCGCGAGGTGCAGCAAACCCTCGTGGACATGCTCGACCAGGGCGACGACACCAAGGTCGGCGAGAAGGCCTAGGGCCGGGCTTTCGCTTCTCGACGCCCCACAGCGCCCCTACCCCCGCGCCGCCTCCTCGAGGGCGGCGCGGGTTTTCTCGCTGAAGGCGACGAAGCGCACCTCCTCCACCGGGCTGTCCGGATGCTCCCGCGCGTAGGCGCGGGCCGTGTCCACCGCGATACGCGCCGCGCCCGGGATGGGCCAGCCGTAGACCCCGGCAGAGACGAGCGGGAAGGCCACGGTAGCGGCGCCGAGCTCCGCGGCCACCTCGAGGCTGCGCCGGTAGCAGGAGGCGAGCTGGCCGGACTTGTCCTTCGTCTTCGCCCACACGGGCCCGACAGTGTGGATCACCCAGCGCGCGGGCAGGTTGCCGGCCGTGGTGGGCGCCGCCTCGCCCGTCGGTAAGCCGTCTGGCCACGTGCTCTCCCGCAGCTGCCTGCACTCGCGCAGGATCTCGGGCCCGCCCGCGCGGTGGATGGCGCCGTCGACGCCCCCGCCGCCCATGAGGGTGTGGTTGGCGGCGTTGACCACCGCGTCGACCTGCTGCGTCGTGATGTCGCCGGGAACTACCGAAATCTTCATGCCCCCACGTTACGCGGGCGGCTTGACCCGCCCCAATAATTTAGGTATAAGGAACTAAACTTAGAAAGGGGAACGCGATGGGAGCGTTTGAAGAAAGGGCCTGGCTGCGCCACTACGCCGAGTGGACGAACCCGGAGCCGGAGCTGGGCACGCACACCCTCGTCTCGCGCTTCGAGGAGTCGGTTCGCGCGCACCCGAGAGCGAAGGCGACCTGGTTCATGGGCGCGGAGCTGACCTACGCCGAGCTGGCGGCGCAGGTGCGCAGCGTGGCCCGGGGCCTGACCGGCCTGGGCGTGCGCCGCGGCGACCGGGTGGTCATCGCCCTGCCGAACTGCCCGCAGCACGTCGTTTCCATCCTCGCCGTGCACTCGCTGGGGGCGACGGTGGTGGAGCACAACCCCCTCTACACGGCTTACGAGCTGCGCAACCAGGTCACCGACCACGGCGCCACCGTGGCGATCGTGTGGGACAAGGCGGCCGGCGTCTACCGCGAGCTCGCCGAGACGACGCAGCTGCGCACCATCGTCAGCGTGAACATGATCGACGCCATGCCCTGGCACCTGCGCACGCTGCTGCGGTTGCCGGTGGGCTCGGTGAAGGCGAAGCGCGCCGAGCTCAGCGCGCCTGCCCCGGGAACGATCCCCTTCGCCACCCTGCTGGTCTCCTCCGATGACGGCGCGTCCGCGGCGGACAACGTCGAGGTGACACAGGAGGATACGGCCTTCATCCTCTACACCTCCGGCACGACCGGAGAGCCCAAGGGAGCCCCGCTGACCCACGGCAACCTCAACGCCAACCTCGTCGCCGGACTGGAGTGGCTGAAGGGCTGGGGCGAAAAGGACGAGAAGATCCTCGCTGTGCTGCCCCTGTTCCACGTCTACGGCCTGCTGCTCAACTTCTCGCTGGCGCTTACCGACGCCGCACAGATCATCCTGGTGCCCGCGCCGAAGCCGGAGCTGATGTTCCCCGCGATCGAGAAGACGAAGCCGACGATGCTGCCGGGCGTGCCGACGCTCTACGAGCGCATCGCCACCTGGGCGCTGGAGAACGACAAGGACGTCTCCTCCATCCGCAACTCCTTCTCCGGGGCCGCAACCCTGCCCACCTCCACGTTGGAGCTGTGGGAGCAGGCCACCGGCGGGCGCCTCGTGGAGGGCTACGGGCTGACCGAGACGTCCCCGATCCTCACCGCCAACCCGATGGACGGCAACCGCCGCCCCGGCTACGTCGGCGTGCCCTTCCCCTACACGGACATCCGCATCGCCAACCCCGACAACCCGGCGGAGACCGTCCCCGACGGCACCCCCGGCGAGCTGCTGGCCCGCGGCCCCCAGGTCTTCTCCGGCTACCTGAACAAGCCGGAGGCGAACGAGAAGGCCTTTTACGACGGCTGGTTCCGCACCGGCGACATGGCGGTGATGGAGGAGGACGGCTTCATCAGGCTCGTCGCCCGCATCAAGGAGATGATCATCACCGGCGGGTTCAACGTCTACCCCGACGAGGTCGAGCAGGTGATGAAGCAGCACCCGGACATCGCCGACATCGCGGTGGTCGGCCAGCCCCGCCCGGACGGCTCCGAGGACGTCGTGGCCTGCGTGACCCTGCGCGAGGGCGCGCCGCTGGAGCCCGAGGCCCTGCAGGCCTTCGCCCGCGAGCGCCTCACCCCCTACAAGGTCCCGCGCACCTTCTACCACTTCGAGGAGCTGGAGCGCGACCAGACCGGCAAGATCCGCCGCAAGGCGGTGCAGAAGCTGCTCCTGGAGATGCTCGAGGCCGGAACCGCCCGGCAGTAGGCGCTTGCGGGCCTATACTCGTGGGCATGCCTGATCAGCAGAACAAGCCCTGGTTGAAGTACTACCCCGAGTGGACCGCCCACTCGCTGGAGTACGGCACCACCACGCTGCCGCGCATCTACGAGGAGAACCTGGCCGCGAACGCCGGCAAGCCCGCGACCTGGTTCTTCGGCCACACGCAGACCTACGCCGAGCTCGACCGTGAGGTGCGCTGCGCCGCCGCGGGGCTCAAGGCCTTCGGCGTGCGCCCCGGCGACCGCGTGGCCATCATGCTGCCGAACTGCCCCCAGCACGTCGCGGCGTTCTTCGCCGTGCAGATGCTCGGCGCGGTGGTGGTGGAGCACAACCCGCTCTACACCGCCGCCGAGCTGCGCCCCCAGTTCCAGGACCACGGCGCGCGCATCGCCATCGTGTGGGACAAGGTCGCCGACACGCTGGAGAAGCTGCGCCCTGACACGGACCTGGAGACCGTGGTGAGCGTGGACATGACCAAGGCCATGCCGCGGCTGCAGCAGCTCGCCCTGCGCATCCCGGTGAAGAAGCTGCGCGCCGCCCGCGAGCAGCTCACCGGCCCCTCCACCCACACGGTGCCCTGGGAGGTGCTCACCGGGCTCGCCATCGGCGGCGCGGGCACGGACATTTCCTACCCCGACACGCTCACCCCGGACGACCCGGCGCTGATCCTCTACACCTCCGGCACCACCGGCAAGCCGAAGGGCGCCCAGCTGACCCACAAGAACCTGCACGCCAACGCGTGGCAGGGCGTGGCCTGGGTGCGCCAGCTGCAGGAGCCGGGCCAGCGGATGCTGGCCACCCTGCCCTTCTTCCACGCCTACGGGCTGACCTTCTCGCTGACGCTGACCTTCCTCATCGGCAGCGAGGTGATCCTGCTCCCGGCGCCGAACATGGACCTCATCATGAACGTGATGAAGAAACACACGCCCTCCTTCGTCCCCGGGGTGCCCACCCTCTTCGAGCGCATCATCTCCGAGGCGAAGGAGAAGGGGGTGGACCTCAGCGACGTGGAGATCGGCTTCTCGGGCGCGTCCTCACTGCCGGAGGCAGCCATCGAGCAGTGGGAGTCCATCACCGGCGGCCACCTCATCGAGGGCTACGGCCTGACGGAGACCTCCCCCATCGTCATCGGCAACCCGCAGAGCGACAACCGCCGCCCCGGCTACATCGGCATCCCCTTCCCGGACACCGAGGTCCGCGTGGCCAACCCGGACAACCTCGACGAGGAGATGCCCGTCGGCGAGGCGGGCGAGCTGCTGGTGCGCGGCCCGCAGGTCTTCTCCGGCTACCTCAACAACCCCGAGGCCACGGAGAAGGCCTTCCACGACGGCTGGTTCCGCACCGGCGACATGGGCTTCATCGACGAGGACGGCTTCATCAAGCTCGTCTCGCGCATCAAGGAGCTCATCATCACCGGCGGGTTCAACGTCTACCCGCAGGAGGTCGAGGACGTGATGCGCGAGCACCCGGACGTCGTCGAGGTCGCTGTCGTGGGCCGACCGCGCTCCGACGGCTCCGAGGACGTCGTCGCCTGCGTCACGCTGCGCGAGGGCGCGCCGCTCGAGCCGGAGGGGCTCAAGGCCTTCGCCCGCGAGCGCCTCACCCGCTACAAGGTGCCGCGCACCTTCTACCACTTCGAGGAGCTCGCCCGCGACCAGCTGGGCAAGATCCGCCGCCGCGAGGTGCAGGCCGAGCTCATGGAGATGCTGGAGGACTAGACCTCCACGCCCACCCACACGGGCTCGGGCACCAGCCGCACGCCGAAGCGCTTCTCGACGCCACCCCGGACCTCCCTGGCCAATTCCACGATGTCCGCGGCGGCCGCGCTGCCCCGGTTCGTCAGAGCCAGGGTGTGCTTGGTGCTCAGGCGCGCTGGGGCGCCCTCGCCGGGGTAGCCGCGGGGGAACCCGGCGCGCTCGATGAGCCACGCCGCCGAGAGCTTCTCCCGCCCGTCCGGCTGCGCGAAGCGCGGCATGCCGGCCTCGCCCACCTGCGCCTCGATGGTGTCGGCGACGGCGGTGTCCACCACGGGGTTGGTGAAGAACGACCCCGCGGACCAGGTGTCGTGGTCGGCGGCGTCGAGCACCATGCCCTTCGCCCGGCGCGTGGCCAGGATCTCCGCGCGCGCCTCCGCCAGCGGTAGGCGCTGCCCGCCGAGGTGGCGCAGCGGGCGGGAGAGCTCCGCCTTTTCGAGGCGCAGCTCGAGCTCGAGCACGACCGCCCGGTGGGTGAACTTCAGGTTGGAGTAGCGGTACGCCAGCTCCAGCGACTCCGCCGGCACCCACTCGTCGGTGTTCGTCTCGCGGTTCCACAGGCGCACCCGGGTGAGCACCTCGGAGATCTCCGCCCCGTAGGCGCCGACGTTCTGCACCGGGGTGGCGCCCGCCGAGCCCGGGATGCCGGACAGCGCCTCGATGCCGCCGAGGTCGCGCTCGACGGCGAAGGCCACGACGTCGTCCCACACGGTGCCGGCGCCGATGCGCAGGATGGTGGCGTCGACAAGCTCCTCGACGGGCTCAATGCCCTCGTTGCGGGCGAGGACCGCCGTGAGGTCGAGCTGGCCGTCCGCGACCACGAGGTTGGAGCCTCCGCCGACGACGAGCAGCGGGGTTCCCTCGGCGTCGAGGCGGGCGACGGTCGCGGCGAGTTCTTCGGCGCTGGTGCAGCGGATCAGCGCGCGGGGGGCGCCGCCGACGCGGAGGGTCGTGAGGGAGGCGAAAGATGAATCAGACACGGCAACAACGGTAGTCTGATGGTCATGACCGCACACAGTGAAACCACCGTGACCATCAACCACCCGGCCGAGAAGGTGCACAAGGCCTTCTCCACCAGGGAGTACTGGGAGTTCATCGCCGAGAAGCTCTCCCCCGAGCCCGGCCAGCTCGCCGAGTTCACCGGTGACACCGCCACCCTCTTCGAGGTCCTGCCCCAGTCCATCCTCCCCGAGGCGGCGCAGGCCATGATCTCCCAGGACCTGAAGCTCAAGCGCGTGGTCACCATCGGCGCCCTCGAGGGCGAGAACGCGCAGCTTTCCTACACCGGCGACGTCAAGGGCACCCCGGTGGACTTCTCCGGCACCATCGCCCTGGCCGGCGCGGGCGAGACCACCACCCTGAGCTACGACAACGAGGCCAAGGTGAACATCCCCTTCATGGGCGCAGCCCTTGAGCCAAAGGTCAGCGACGCGCTGGAGGAGATCTTCGGCAACGAGGCTAAGCTGACCGAGCAGTGGATCTCCGAGAACCTCTAGCCCCTCCCCCTCTTTCCGACGATGGCCGACCACGCCCATAATCTGCGCGCGCAGACCGGGCCTGGTCGGCCTTTCGGCGTGATCACCCGCGGCACCACCGGGTTCAACAGGCTGCGCCGCTCCGACCGCTGGACGCGCCACGAACCGCGCATTCAGTCGCTGCTGCGCTCGGCGCCGCGCCCGCTCGCCGTCGACGTCGGCTACGGCAACTCCCACACCACCACCGTCGAGTGGGCCCGCTGGCTGCGCCAGGTCAACCCCGGCGTCGAGGTCGTGGGGCTCGAGATCGACCCGGCCCGCGTGCTTCCGCCCCGAGACGGCGTGCGCTTCGAGCTCGGCGGCTTCGAGCTCGCCGGCTACCGCCCCCACCTCGTGCGCGCCTTCAACGTACTGCGCCAGTACGACGTCGCCGACGTCCCCGCGGTGTGGGAGGCCGTGGCCTCGCGCCTCGCGCCGGGGGGCTTCTTCATCGAGGGCACCTGCGACGAGCTCGGCCGCCGGGCCACGTGGGTGCTTCTCGACGCCACCGGCCCCCTCTCCCTCCACCTTTCCTGGGACCCCAACGACGCCGCCCGCCCCTCCGACGTGGCCGAGCGGCTGCCGAAGGCGCTCATCCACCGCAACGTGCCCGGCGAGCGGATCCACGACCTGCTCGCCGACGCGGACGCCGCCTGGGAGCACGCCGCCGGGTGGGCTCCCCACGGCCCCCGCGTCCGCTGGGCCCACGCGCACGCTAAGCTGCGGCAGCGCGGCTGGCCGGTCCAGCCGCTGCGGCGCAAGCTGCGCGACTGCACCCTCTTCGTCGATTGGGCCGCGGTCGCGCCCTCCGTATGATGAGCCCCATGAAAACAGCCTGGAAAGTCACCGTCTCCGTCCTCGCGGCGCTGCTCGTCCTCCTCCTCGTGGCGGAGTTCGGGCTGCGCGCCTTCATGGCCGGCCAGATCCGCTCCGACATGGCTGCGCAGAACCCGGAAACCATCTCCGCCGAGCAGGCCGACGAGGCCAAGGTGTCCTTCGGGCCCAGCCCCCTGACCCTCGGGCTGCTTCGCGGGGTCGTCCCCCACGTCGCCATGACCACCCCCTCGACCCTGGTCGCCCAGGGCGAGACCTACACCGGCCAGCCCGGCGCGGACATCTCGGTGGACAACCTCTCGGTCGCCGACGGCCGCCAGGTGGCCGGCCGGCTGCGCATGACCACGGACCTGCCCGACGATTACGTCCGCGCCATCCTCCAGGAGCAGCTCTCCAGCAGCATCCAGGGCGGCGGCGCCTCCTTCCTCGACGGCCTGCTCACCGTCTCCGGGGTGGCCTCCCACCCCGAGACCGGAACCTTCACCGTGGAGGTCAGCGACGGCGCCGCGGCGATCGACCTGCGCCCCGCCATGGTCAACGACTCGCTCACCTTCGAGGCCGCCTCCACCGAGCTGTTCGGCTTCCAGCTGCCCGACACCGTCACCCGCGGCATCACCTCAGCCCTCCAGCAGGGCGTCGAGGACGCAGTAAACTCCGAGATGCGCGTCACGGAGTTCACCGTTGTCGACGGGGCGCTGCGCGTCACCGTGGAGGGCGAGAACGTCGACATGGAGGAGCTGTCCGCTACGGGCGCACAGCCGGGCGCGGCGCGGGTGGGGTAAGGAAGACCCTGCTGGCCCCCGCTTCCAGCGCGGCCACGACCGCGTCCTCGCCGCCCTCCACGCCGTAGGCCGCCACCTCGGCCCGGGTGCCGGTTAGGTCCACCCCGGAGGGCACCGCGAGCACCTCGGCCCCCGAGCGCTCCGCCGCAGCGGCCAGTGCGGCACCGCCCGAGTGGATCACCCCGAACCGGGTCTCGGGGGAAATGGCCTGGTGCACCGCGATGACGTCGGCAAGCGCTGCGTTCTCGTCGAGCCCCGGGTCCACCGCGAGCCACACCTCCGCCGCCCCGCTCTCCGCCGCGAGCCGCGCCTCCGCCGCCTTGATCACGCTGTGGTGGCGCCCCGTCGGCCAGCCGACCACCGCGATGACGGGCACGCCGAGCCGTCTCGCCGCGGCGACGTGCGTCGGCTCGACGACGACGCCCGCCCCGAACCGTTCCGGGGACACGTCAAAAGGGGGCTGGCCACCCAGGAGAGACACGCCCGTCCGGGTGGCCAGCCACTGCAGGTCATCCATCGCCCCGGCCCGAACTACCACCCGTAGCTGCCGCGGATGATGCCGCTGAGCTGCGGGCGGACGTCGAAGTAGTAGATGCCGATGGCCACCGCCCCGAACCACGAGACGAAGGGCAGGGGCAGCAGGCAGGCGATCGCCGAGCCGACGAGGATGGCCACCCACACCCACTTGCTCTGCCGGTTCCCCGCCTCGAAGGCGTCCTCCCTCGTCGTCGCCGCGAGGACCGCGCCGACGACGCCGGCGATGCCGACGAGGATGAACAGGACGCTGCGCAGCAGCACGGGGAGGCTGAGGATGGTTCCCACCGTCCCCATGGAGGCAAAGTCAATCACGCGTTTCTCTTTCTATCTCCGCTTCGAGCTTTCTCCGCTTCGGGTACTGCGGAGAAATTCTACTTGTCGTCCTCCGCGACAACCTCACCGTCGACGACGTCGCCGTTGGCGTCCTGCGCCTTCGGCTTGTCGAACTGCTCGGTCACCTTCCCGATCAGCCCCTCGAGGCGCGAGCGCAGGTCGTTGACGGTGCCCTCGGCGTCGATGTCGGATTCCTCGGCCCTGTTGCGCACCCCGGCGACCGCCTGGTTGAAGGCCTCGCGCACCTCGGAGAGCGCGTCGCCGAAGGCGGCCTTGGCGTCCTCGGTGTGCGGGGACTTCACGGTCGCGTCGCCGGCGCGGGAGAGCGAGCCGGTTAGGTCGCGCAGGATCCCCTCCGCGTCGGTGGCGAAGGAGGACGCGGCGGCGCGGAAATCGCGGTCGTTGTCCGCGGAGTTGAAGGAGGAGCGGGCGTTGTTGATCGCCGCCTTGAACTGTTCCGTCAGGGTGTCGTGGGAATCCGCGGTGTCGCCGAGCGCGTGCGCGCCCTGCGGGGCCTCCGGGGAGCGGTCCTCGCGGAAGTTCTGCGCAAAGTGGCTCACCACGTTGCCCAGGGCGGAACCCGCGAGCAGCCAGGCCTCGCCGGCGCTCTTCAGGCTGTCCATCAGCGAGCCGCCCTCGTCGTGGAAATCGGCCTTGGGCGCGTCCGCGGCGTTCTCGTCGAAGTTGCCGGTGACGTCGTTGTGCGGGGTGTAATCGGAGGTCATCGTCCCATTCCTTTGTTCGTTGGCAGTTGCTTGCTCAGTTTTCTAGAAAAAAAGTATCTGGGACACAGTGTAGATAGCCAGACCCGCCAGCGCACCCACGATCGTGCCGTTGAGCCTGATGAACTGCAGGTCCTTGCCCACCATGAGCTCGATCTTCTCGCTCGCCTCCTCGCCATCCCAACGCTGGATCGTCTCGGAGATAATGCCGACGATCTCGCCCGCGCCGTTCTCCGCGACGAAGTGGGTCACCCGCTCCAGATTGCGCTCCGCGGCGGCCCGCACGTCCGGGTCCTCCACCAGCTTGCCGCCCCACTCCAGGCACAGCGAGGTGATCTTGCGCCGCAGCGGCGAGTCCGGGTCGGCGGCCGCGTCGGCCAGCGAGTTCGCCACCTGCTGCCAGATCCCCCCGGACAGGTTCGCCAGCGCTTCCGAGCCCAGCACGTCGGCCTTGACCGACTCCACCCGGGCGATCATCGCCGGGTCGTGCTGCAGGTCGCGCGCGAACTGCGAGATCTGGCGGCGGATCGCACGGCGCGCCTCGTGCTCCGGGTCCGTGTCAACCTCCGCCATGAAGTCCACCATCTCGCGGTAGACCTTCTCCCCCACCAGCTCCTTGGCGAAGCGCGGGGCCCAGCGCGGCATCCGCTCGTCGATCATGGTGATCACCGCGTCTTCCATTTCGCCCACTTTTCGACGCCCCCACGCGATCGTGTCGTCGACAAGCGGCTCCACCTTGCCGTCGGCGATCAGCCCCTCGAGCGCGCGCCCCAGCGGCGGCCCCCACTCGGGCTCCGCCGCCCGGCTCACCACCTGCGACTGGATGAACCGCTCCGCCTCCTCCGGGTCAATGCCCGCCACCGCCCGCTGGATGAACGAACCCGCCCGCTGCGAGACCGCCTCCGCGTTGCCCGGCACCGTCAACCACTGCCCCACCCTGCGCGGCACGTCCGCCGCCGCGACTTTCTCCGTGATGGTCTGGGCGTTGAGGAAGTTCTCACTGACGAACTCGCTGAGCGCGTCCGCCACCTGGTCCTTCTTCCGCGGGATGATCGCGGTGTGCGGGATGGGCAGGCCCATCGGGCGGCGGAACAGCGCCGTCACCGCGAACCAGTCGGCCAACCCGCCGACCATGCCGGCCTCGGCGGCGGCCCGAACGTAGCCCACCCACGCCGGGGCCGCGCCGTGGGACTGCCACCACGAGCACGACAGGAAGATCGCCGCCATGACGCCCAGAAGGCTCGTGACGAACACCTTGTGGCGGCGCAGGGTCGCCCGCCGCTCCGCCTCGTTGGTGGGGGCGGGCAGGCCGAAAGCTTGAGTAGACATGCCCTCGATTAAAGCAGCACGCCGCCCGGGAACGCGCGAACTCCCCGCCGCTGCCGGCGCAGTGGCGGGGAGTTCGTCGTGGAGGTGCCAGCTTAGCTCACGCTAGTTCACGCGGCCGGTGCGCTTGCGGTACTCCTTGTAGCCCTTGCGGGAGGAGGCGATGAGCACGAACCCGAGGGTAAGGGTGACAGCCACCTCGATGAGGCCGAGGACGAGCAGACGGTTGCTCAGGTCGATCTGGGTGCCGGTGCCCCAGATGTGAGCCGCCGCGCCCCACACGGACAGCCCGATGCCGAACAGCGCGGCGAGAATCAGGCCGAGGCCGAACCACAGCTTGCGCGTGTGGAGGGAGGAGTGGGGCGCGCCCAGGGAAGCCGGGTCGTAGCCCTCGATGTAGGCATCTTCGATGCGTGCCTCGTAGTCCGGGAAAGACTCACTGCGAATGTCCGCTACGGAGTCGTGGGAGTAAGCCATGTCGCTCGTTTCCTTTGTTTGCCTCGAAAAGGTGGGGGGAAGGCCCGGGCGTCGCGCGGTGGCCGGGTCGTGACCTGTGCCGCCGCCGTGCACTGTAGGTGCACGTTCTACCCGTGACCTGTGACAGCCACAGTATACGGCACCCGGGTTCGCCGTTTAGTTGTCGTTTCCTCGGAAGGCCGCGCGGGCGCGCTCGGCGTTGATCGCGCCGACGGCGTCCAGCGGGATGCCCGCCGGGCAGACGTCCGCGCACTCGCCGAACAGGGAGCAGTGGCCGAAGTTGGTCTCCAGCTCGTCCACCATCTGGCGGGCGCGCTTGCCGCGCTCCTGCTTGCCCAGCGGGAGGAGCTTGAGGTGCTTCAGCTTCGCACCGGTGAACAGGTGGGCCGCGCCGTTCGGGCACGCCGCCACGCAGGCACCGCAGCCGATGCAGGCCGCGTAGTCGAGCGCGAGCTCGGCGTCGTGGTGGTTGACGTGCAGGGTGTCGGCATCCGGGGCCGTGCCGGCGGCGACGGAGACGTAGCCGCCCTGCTGCATGACGCGGTCAAGCGCGGAGCGGTCGACGGCGAGGTCCTTGATCACCGGGAAGGCGCCCGAGCGGAACGGCTCGATCTTCAGGGTGTCGCCGTCCTTGTAGTTCACCAGGCGCTGGAGGCAGGCCGTGGTGTTCTGGCCGGCGCCGTGCGGGCGGCCGTTGACGGTCACGCCGCAGGTGCCGCAGATGCCCTCGCGGCAGTCGGAGGCGAAGGTGAAGGGCTCCTTGCCCGCCTCGACGTACTTGTTGTTCACGTGGTCCAGCAGCTCCAGGATGGACATCTGCTCGACAGCGTCGTCGACCTGGACCGTTTCGTAGCTACCTTCAGTATCGGGTCCGGCCTGACGCCAGATCTCAAGTGTCAGCTTCATTACTTGTAGTTCCTTGCCATCAGAGGGATCGAATCGAAGTGCAGGGGCTCGGCGTGGCGGATGAACTCGCCCTCGCCGGCCGGCTCCCAGGCGGAGACGAAGCACCATTTCTCGTCATCACGCTCGGCCTCGCCGTCCTCGGTGAGGTGGTCGAGGCGGTAGTGGGCGCCGCAGGACTCGTCGCGGTCAAGGGCGTCCACGCACATGAGCTCGCCGAGGTTGATGTAGTCGACGAGGCGGATCGCGGCCTCGAGCGTCTGGTTCATGTCGTTCGGGGTGCCCGGGATGGAGATGTTGGCCCAGAAGTCCTCGCGCAGGGCGCGGATCTTGCGCAGGCCCTCCTGCAGGCCCTCGACGGAGCGGGAGACGCCGCAGTGCTCGTAGAGGATGTCGCCGAGCTGCTCGTGGAAGTACTCCGGGCCGTGCGGCTCGGGGCCGCGCACGCTCATGAGGCGCTCGATCATGTCCTGGGTGCGCTGGACAGCCTCCAGCGCCTCCGGGGAGTCGGTCGCCGGGGCTTCCTCGCCGAGGTGGTTGGCCAGGTAGTTCGGGATGGTGAACGGGAGGGTGAACCAGCCGTCCACGGAGGCCGAGAGCAGCGAGTTGGCGCCCAGGCGGTTCGCGCCGTGGTAGGTCCAGGAGCACTCACCGGCGGCGAAGAGGCCGTCGATGGAGGTCATCTCGTTGAAGTCGGTCCACAGGCCGCCCATGGTGAAGTGGACGGTCGGCGCGATGCGCATCGGAGACTTGTAGGGGTCCTCGCCGGTGGAGTCCTCGTACATCTCGAAGAGGTTGGAGTAACGCTCGCGGATGACGTTCTCGCCGAGGCGCTCGATGGCGTCGGAGAAGTCGAGGTAGGCCGAGTTGTGCAGCGGGCCGACGCCGTAACCGGCGTTGAGCTGCTGGGAGATGGCGCGGGAGGCCACGTCGCGGGGCACGAGGTTGCCGAAGGCCGGGTAGCGGCGCTCCAGGAAGTAGTCGCGCTCCTCCTCGGGGATGGTGTTCGGGTCGCGGTCGTCGCCCTTTTCCTTGGGGGTCCAGATGCGGCCGTCGTTACGCAGCGACTCGGACATGAGGGTGGTCTTCGCCTGCCACTTCGCGTTGACCGGCAGGCCGGTCGGGTGGAACTGGATGAAGCAGGGGGAGGCCAGGTAGGCACCGCGCTCGTAGGCGCGCATCATGGCGGAGGAGTTGGAGTTCTTCGCCAGGGTGGTCTTGTGGTAGACGTTGCCGTAGCCGCCGGTGGCCAGGATCACGGCGTGGCCGGTGAACGGGGTGATCTCACCGGTGATGAGGTTACGGGTGACAATGCCGTTGCAGTGCTTCTTCCCGTCCTTCTCGGTGATGATCAGGTCCATCAGGTCATGGTGGGTGAAGATCTCCACGTTGCCGAGGTGGATCTGGCGCTGCAGGGCCGAGGCGGTGGACAGCTGCAGCTGCTGGCCCGTTTGGCCGCGGGTGTAGTACGTGCGGGAGACCTGCACGCCGCCGAAGGAGCGGGTGGCCAGGGTGCCGCCGTACTCGCGGGCGAAGGGGGCGCCGATGGCGTTCATGTGGTCGATGACGCGGACGGACTCGACGGCGAGGCGCCAGCAGTCGGACTCGCGGCAGCGGTAGTCGCCGCCCTTGACGGTGTCCTTGACGTGGCGGTAGGCGCCGTCGTTGTCCACCTTCTTGCCGCGGGCGGAGTTCACGCCGCCCTGCGCGGCGATGGAGTGCGCGCGGCGCGGGGCGTCGTGGTAGGTGAAGGCCTTGACGTTGTAGCCCAGCTCGCCGAGGGCGGCCGCTGCGGCGCCGCCGGAGAGGCCGGTGCCGACAACGAGGACCGTGAACTTGCGGCGGTTCAGCGGGGAGACCAGGTTCATGTGGTCCTTCTGGTACTCCCACATGTCCTTCATGCGAACCTCGTGGCGGTTCGGTTCGGCGTTGTCCAGGATCAGGCCCGGGGTGACACCCTCGATCACGGACGCGGGCTGGCGGAACTCCGCCTGCGCGCCGGCGGCGGTGGTGCCCGCAGCGGTGGCGGTCGGCTGCGAGGTGGCGCCGGAACCCTGGGGGTTAATAGACGTAGTCATGTGTGTGTTCTCCTAATCAGCCGTTACCGAGTGAAACCGGGGACCCAGCCGAGCATGATTGCCAGCGGCATGATGATGTTGCCGAGCACGACGATCGCCGGGAGGATGTAGGCGAGGATGACCATGATCGCGTGGCCACGCTTGCCCAGCCAACCGAGGTCGGAGACGGCGAGGTAGATGCCGTGGGTCAGGTGCAGCAGCAGCGCCAGGTTGGCGATGATGTAGACCAGCGCGACCCACCAGCGGCTCGGGGCGAAGGTGGCGAGCAGGTTGTTGCGCACGGCCCCGTGGACGAACTCGTCGGAGGCGACGACCTGGCCGAAGGTCAGGTCGAGCAGGTGGAAGAGCAGGAACAGCAGCAGGATGATGCCGGTGACGAGCATCCAGCGCGTCGCGGTGGACTGCCAGCCGCCCATGAGGTTGGTGCGGCGGAACTTGCCGCGGGAGCGCGAGGAGCGGGCCTTCAGCGCGAAAGCGCCATAAATGTGCAGCGCCAGCGCGACGAGCAGGACGATGCGGATAATCCACAGGATCGAGCTGTACGGGAACAGCGGCTCACCCATGGTCCGCAGGAACGCGCCGTAGTCGTCGATGGGCGCGACGCCGTTGGCGTGCAGCGGCATGAAGATCTTGAGGTTTCCGACCATGTGGCCGAGAACGAACAGGCCGAAAATCAGGCCGGTCACGGCCATGGTGAGTTTCAGGGCCCAGGTGGGGAAGGACGGCCGCTCGCGCAGCGGCTTTTCGGTAATTTTTCCGTGACGAATTGCGTCACGATCTGCGTTTTGAACAGTCATGGCACCTCCAGTGTCGTTAACACTCTACGAAATGCGCCGGACGTTCACATATTCAACGCCCGCGCTTTTCGACGCCCCACCCCGCGTTTCCCCGGCCTCGACCGCCTCCGGCGCACCCTCCGCCGGGGCGATCGCCCCACCCCCAGGCCGTTTCGAGCCCCCTCCCAGCCGTTTCGGATCGGGCCGCCGCGGCCCGGTGCCGGACGCGCCACGGAGTTGTGACCTTTGCCACCATTGTGGGCCGGGTGTAGCGGAGGCCCCGCCCCACACCCCAAAGGGTGTCAAACTTTCGACTGTTAGGCGGCCCTAACCCTCCACCCGCACTTGAAGGCATGTCTGTGAAGGTCGTTCGCATCTCTTCACACTTCGGCGGCCCGGGTCGGAGATCAATGGTTAGATAATGCTCATGGCCAAGACTTACGTGGGTTCCCGGTTGCGCCAGCTGCGGCGCGAGCGCAACCTGAGCCAGGCGTCGCTGGCGGCCACTCTCGAGCTGTCGGCCTCCTACGTCAACCAGATCGAGCACGACGTGCGTCCCTTGACCGTCCCCGTGCTCAAGCGCATCACCGAGGCCTTCGGGGTCGACGCAACCTTCTTCTCCCGGGACGACGACTCGCGCCTGCTCGCCGAGCTCAAGGACGTGGTCGAGGATCAGGAGCTGGGCACCCCGCACATCGAGCTGCAGGAGCTGTCCGAGCTGGTCTACCGCCACCCCACGGTCGCGCGGACGGTGGTGGAGATGCACCGGCGCTACAGCAACGCCCGCGACAAGCTCACCCTCGCGACGGATTCGCGCGTCTCATCCGCTGAGAGCCTCGCCATGCCGCACGACGAGGTCCGCGACTTCTTCTACTCGCGGCAGAACTACCTCGACGACCTCGACCACTCCGCCGAGACCCTGGCGGAGGAGATCGGGGTGGAGCGCTTCGGCATCCACGCCACGGAGAGGGAGCTGACGCGGCGCATCACCCGCGATCACGGGATCGAGGTGCGCACCCGCCCCTCCGAGCAGGGGGTCCTGCACCACCTCGACGTGGCCAGCGGGGTCCTCGAGCTCTCCCCCATCCTGTCCTCGGGCCAGCGCGCCTTCCGCATCGCCTCCGAGCTCGGCTACCTCGAGGCGGGCTCGCTTATCGACGCCCACGTCGCCGCCGAGCCCTTCTCCTCCGAGACCTCCGCCAACCTGGCCCGGCGCGGCATCGCGAGCTACTTCGCCGCCGCCACCCTCCTGCCGTACACGCTCATGCACTCCGAGTCCGAGCGCAACGGTTACGACGTGGACTACCTGTGCCACGTCTTCGGCGTGGGCTACGAGACGGTCGCCTCGCGGCTGTCCACCCTCCAGCGCGCCAACAAGCGGGGCGTGCCCTTCACGTTCGTGCGTGTCGACCGGGCGGGCAACATCTCCAAGCGCCAGTCCGCCACCGGCTACCACTTCTCCACCTCCGGCGGCACGTGCCCGCTGTGGGGCATCTACGAGTCCTTCGCCCGGCCCGGCGAGTCCGTGCGCCAGCACGCGATGATGCCGGACGGGCGGACCTACCTGTGGGTCGCCCGCACCGTGCGCCACCACCGCTTCCAGTTCAACGAGACGGAGAAGCTCTTCGCCATCGGCCTCGGCTGCGAGACCCGCCACGCCGAGCGCACCATCTACGCCCGCGGACTGCCCCTCGACGACATCTCCCAGGCCACCCCCATCGGCGCGGGCTGCAGGGTGTGCCCGCGCGAGCACTGCCCCCAGCGCGCCTTCCCCTCCATCCAGCACGGCATCCAGGTCGATCCCCACACCACCGCGATCGCCCCGTACTGAGCGCGGGATTTTCCCTACACTGGGTGCCATGACTGACACCAATTCCGCAACCCGAGTAATCGACGCCTCCGCCGACACCATCTTCGACCTGCTGTCCAACCCGCAGCGCCACGCCGAGACCGACAACTCCGGCATGGTGGTCTCCGCCGACCAGGCGGAGCGCCTGAAGGCCGTGGGCGACACCTTCACCATGAACATGACGAAGGAGGACGGCGACTACCAGACCCGCAACGAGGTCTTCGCCCTCCAGGAGAACAAGGTCATCGGCTGGCAGAACCAGGAGAACACCACCGCCGGCGTGAACGTGGGCGCGAAGTGGCTCTACGAGCTCGAGCCTGTCGACGCCGACCACACCCGCGTCACCCTGACCTACGACCGCTCCGAGATCGGCCTGGACAACGTCCGCGCCATGTCCGAGAAGTTCGACGATGACTTCCTCGAGACCAGCCTCGACGCCCTCGCGTCCGCGGTCTCCGGCAGCTAACCGCCCCCGACAACGCACGAAAGGAGCTCACCGAACCGGTGAGCTCCTTTTTGGCGTCGTGAAGCGAATGCCTAAAGGTTGATCATGTGGCCCTCGATGCCGTGCGCGGCCTCCTTGAGGGCCTCGGACAGCGTCGGGTGGATGTGGATGTTGCGCGAGATCTCACCGGCGGTGAGGTCGAAGCGCTGGGCCAGGGTGATCTCGGGCAGCAGCTCGGAGACGTTGGCGCCCACGAGGTGCGCGCCGAGGATCTCGCCGAACTCGGCGTCCGCCACGATCTTGGCGAAACCCTGCGTCTCCGCCAGGCCGACGGCCTTGCCGTTCGCCGAGTAGGGGAAGGAGGAGACCTTGATCTCGCGGTCCGGCCACTTCTTGCGGGCCTGCTCCTCGGTGTAACCCATGGAGGCGACCTGCGGGTTACAGAAGGTCGCGCGCGGGGTCATCATGTAGTCCTCGATGAGCATGGTCTCCGCGCCGGCGATGACCTCGGCAGCGATGACACCCTGGGCCTCGGCGACGTGGGCGAGCTGCAGCTTCGCGGTGACGTCGCCGATGGCGTAGATGCCCTTGACGTTGGTGCGCATGTGGTCGTCGATGGCGATCGCGCCGCGCTCGGTGAGCTCGACGCCGGTGTTCTCCAGGCCGTAGCCCTCGGTGCGCGGGGCGAAGCCGACGGAGATCATGACGCGGTCGACGGTGAGCGTCTCGGTCTTGTCCGCGCCGTTCTTCTGCACGTCAACCTCGACGGAGTCGCCGTCGTCGCGCACGGCGGTGGTGGCGTGGCCGGTCATGAGCTTCACGCCGAGCTTCTTGTAGGCCTTCGCGATCTCCTTCGACACGTCCTTGTCCTCGTTCGGCAGGACGCGGTCCATGTACTCGACGACGGTGACGTCGACGCCGTAGTTCGACAGCACGTAGGCGAACTCCATGCCGATCGCGCCGGCGCCCACGATCACCATCTTCTTCGGGGCCTCGGGGTTGAGGATCTGCTCCTCGTAGGAGACGACGTTCTCCGACAGCTCGATGCCCGGCAGGGTGCGCACGACGGAGCCGGTGGCGATGATGCAGTCGTCGAAGGTGACAACCTTGCCCTTGTCGTCGCCGTCGGTGATCTCGATGGTCTTGGCGTCCGTGAAGGAGCCGAGGCCGTGGATCTCGGTGATCTTGTTCTTCTTCATCAGGTAGTGAACGCCGCCGACGATCTTGTCGGAGACGCCGCGGGAGCGCTTGTGGGCGTCCGCGTAAACGAACTCCACCTCACCCTTGATGCCGAAGGTCTTGGCATCGTGGTTGAAGATGCTCGCGACCTCGGCGTTCTTGATAAGAGACTTGGAGGGGATGCAGCCCACGTTCAGGCACACACCGCCCCAGTACTTCTTCTCGATTACGGCGACCTTCTTGCCCAACTGTGCAGCGCGGATGGCGGCGACGTAGCCACCGGGGCCCGCGCCGAGTACAACAACGTCATAATGTTCATTACTCACGCTGACAAGGATACGTGCGCACGCGCCGCGGTGACAGTGGAGGCCGGGCAAGAGACCCCCGGCGGACGCGGTTTCTGAAAATTACCCTGTAATATCCCGGCATTCTGGCGAGATATTCCAGTGGAAAGCCCGCTCCACGCGCACTCCCCGCAGGAGTCCCCGAGAAAAGCGAGCACGACCCCGTGAAGATCCACCGCCCCGCCCTCGCCGCCACCCCCCCTGGGCGAGTCCGAGGTTTCCTTCCCCGCGGCCGAGATCGTCCCCACCGCCGACGAAACCAACGTGGACGCCGCCGAGCCCGACGCACCGGAGCTCGAGGGCGCCCAGGACGCCCCGCAGCCCGCCGAGGAAAAGGCCGGGGAGGGCGCCCCCGCGCTGGAGGCTCCCGCCAACACGGCTGCGGACGAGGTGAAGGCTCTGCAATCGGAGATCATCAAGGACGCCGAGAAGAACAGCGCCAACACCCCCGAAGAGCAGCGGAACATGCCCTCGCTCGTGGCAGCCGGGGTTGCCGCCGGCGCGCCCCAGCCGCTCGCCGCGGCGCCCCTCGACTACCAGGGCAAGAGCCAGGAATGGTACGGAATGGTCACGGACGCCGACCACAAAGGCCAGTGGGAGGCCCTGAAGGTGTACTCCCCGTCCATGGAGCGCGACATCCCCGTCGCCGTGCGCTGGGCCGAGGACGGGCAGAACAACCGCATCCCGGGCACCCCGACCGTCTACCTGCTCAACGGTGCCGGCGGCTCCGAGCAGAACACGGACTGGGTGGCCAAGGCGCTTGGCCGGGTGGAATCGACCTTCCGCAGGCAGGACATCAACCTCGTCATCCCGATGGAGGGCGCGTTCTCCTACTACGTCGACTGGCTCGAGGTCCCGACGAAGAACTCGTACTACCACGGCAAGCAGGTGTGGGGTCCGCTTGGCTCCGATTACAACCGCTACAACGACGCCCTGGTCACCGTCGAGAACCTGGCCGGCACCGCGCTCTCCATCACGAACGGCTCCGGCTTGGCGGGCGAGACCGACATGATCGGCTACTTCCTGGGCAAGGAAGCGAATCCGCAGCAGACCTCCGCGAACGCACAGACCCTGCAGATCGAGGGCGGCGTCATCGAGGGCATGACGAACGCCTGCACCCACGACCTGCGCGCCAAGCTGAACAGCAAGGGTATTGCCGCCACCTTCAAGTTCCGCAACACCGGCACGCACTCCTGGCCCTACTGGCTCGATGACCTCTCCGAGTCCTGGGTCTCCGTCATCGGCCCGGCACTGACGGGCAGGACCTCCGAGGAGCTCGGCCCGAAGTGGAAGCGCAACTAAAAATCGCCCCCGCGGGGGCGATTTTTATACGTTCTTTCTGCGCGCGGCCGCCTCGTCCGGGCGGCCGCGGGGGCTTAGATGAGGCCCAGGCCGAGGGCGATCTGGGAGGACGTCGAGGATCCAGCGTGAATGAGCTGGCCGAGGACTTCGTTGATCTGCAGCTGGATGAATTCGATGGGGCTCATGTCCGGGTCCTTTTCTGTCATTGTCCTGTGAAGGTGAGCTGGCCGGGCGCCGGGGCGCGGGCGACTCTGCTTACAGCTGGCATTTCGCTGGCGGCGGGCCAATTGTTACACAGCTACTCCCACGTCGCTAGTAACAATTCCCACGCAGGTCACAATAATGAGGGTGTACGGGGTCGTGTTCGGCGCCCATTTCGGCTACATTGACTCCGTCGGATCCATCTCTGATTGGAATCTCCTTACGACCACCTACACAAAGGATGTGCCCTCATATGAGCATCAAGCGTTCGGTAGTGGCTGCGGCCGCGGCCCTCACCCTCGCCCTCGGCCTCACCCCGGCGACGGTCTCCGCCCAGGAGGGCACCGTCAAGGAGTGGGACGCCAACTCTGAGCCGCCGAAGGTCGTCGGCTCCGACAAGCCGCAGAGCTGGGCCGAGCAGGTCGACGGCCAGCGTGTGCTGTCCTACAAGGTCTTCTCCCCCTCCATGAACCGCGACGTCCCCGTCGCCGTGATCCCGGCCACCGACTTGGAGGGCCGGCGTGTCGACAACGCCCCGATCATCTACCTGCTCAACGGTGCGGGCGGCGCCGAGCAGGACGCGGACTGGCTGAGCCGCTTCGGCACCCGCGACTTCTTCGAGGGCAAGGGCGTCAACGTGGTCATCCCGCAGGCCGGCGCCTTCTCCTACTACACCGACTGGGTCCGCGAGGACGTCCAGTCCCTCTACATCAACGGCCCGCAGAAGTGGGAGACCTTCCTCACCGAGGAGCTGCCCGGGCCGATGGAGCGCACCCTGAAGGCAGACGAGCGCCGCTCCATCGTGGGCTTCTCCATGTCCGGCACCTCCTCTCTCGTGCTGCCGACGCACAAGCCGGGCTTCTACAAGTCGGCCGCGTCCTTCTCCGGCTGCGCCGCCACCGCCTCCCCGCAGGCCTTCAACTACGCGCGCCTGACGGTCAACCGCGCCTCCGGCACGGGCGACTTCCGCACCGTCACCCCCGAGATGATGTGGGGCCCGATGGGCGGCGAGTACAACGGGTACAACGACGCCCTGGCCAACGCGGAGCAGCTGCGCGGCACCGCGCTCTACGTCTCCACCGGCACCGGCCTGGCCTCCGAGACGGACATGGTGGGCTACCTGATGGGCCAGGGCGCCCCGGCCCCGGCGGCGTCGATCGGCGCGGCTCAGCTGCAGGTTGAGGGCGGCGCCATCGAGGCGGCCATCAACCAGTGCTCGCACGACCTGCGCGCGAAGCTGGAGAAGCTGAACATCCCGGCGCACTACGAGTTCCGCAACACCGGCACCCACTCGTGGCCGATGTGGCGCGAGGACATTCGAAAGGCGTGGGAGACCACCATCAAACCATCCTTCGGCATGTAGCATTGCGCCCCCAGCGTCCCCGTCACCTCCAAGGGTGCCGGGGGCGCTAGACTATCCCGGGTGAAATCCCACAGGCTGCGCTCAACCCCGATCCCCGGCATCCGAGACGAGTACACGGGGGTCGAGTTCAACCTGGGGTTCCATGTCACCCACTACGACCTCGACATGGACTACAAGGTGGGCCCGAACCGGCTGGACGCCACGGCCACGCTCACCCTGACCAACTGGCGCGACCTGCCCCACATGACGCTCGACCTGCACGAGAACATGTCGGCGCGGCGGGTCGAGGCGACCGGGGGGATCCGGGTGTCCAAGTTCCGCCAGTCGGGCGGCAAGCTGCGCATCAGCTTCGCCCAGCCCGTGCCGGTGGACACCGAGTTCCTCCTCTCCATCCGCTACACGGGCAACCCCGGCACGAAGCGCTCCCCGTGGGGCTCTCTGGGCTGGGAGGAGCTGAGCAACGGCGCGCTGGTAGCGAACCAGCCGCACGGGGCCTCGACGTGGTTCCCCTGCGATGACACCCCGGACGAGAAGGCGACCTACTCCTTCCGCGTCCGCGCGGACCAGAACTACACGGCGGTGACGAACTTCACCGCCCGCCCGATGGCGTCCTACCTGGCCACGGTGCAGGTCGGCGAGTACAAGCGCCACCGTCTCGGCCCCGACACCTTCGCCTGGCTGCCCCACGGCACGCACCCGCACGACCTGCACAAGCAGCAGGAGATGCTGGAGTTCTTCAGCGAGCTGTTCGGCCCGTACCCCTTCGAGCGCTACGAGGTGGTGGTCACCGAGGACATCCTCGAGATCCCGCTCGAGGCCCAGGGGATGGCGATCTTCGGCCGCAACCACCTGCGCGGCAACGAGCGCCTCATTGCCCACGAGCTGGCCCACCAGTGGTTCGGCAACTCGCTGGGCATCGCGCAGTGGAACGACATCTGGCTCAACGAGGGCTTCGCCTGTTACGCGGAGTGGCTCTGGGCCGAGCACACGGGCACGCCCATCGACGACTCGGTGCGCGCCCACTACGATAGCCTCACCCCGCAGAACTTCCTGCTGGGCAACCCGGGCGCGCGCCACATGTTCGACGACCGCGTGTACAAGCGCGGGGCCATCACGCTGCACGCTTTACGACGCCACATCGGCGACCAAGGCTTCTTCCGGGGCGTGCGGGACTACGTGGCCAAGAACGCCCACGGGATCGTGGAGCCCTTCGACCTCGCCAACGCGCTGAAGCCCTACGGCGACGAAGCGGGGATCGACGCGATCATGGACGCCTGGCTCAACCACCCCGAGCTCCCGGAGTGCCCGTGAAGAAGCTGTCGCTGGCCACCGTCTTCGCCGCTGTTTCCGGGTTCGTTGTCCTCTGGGTGGCGCAGTGGGCGCTCGACGCCGACACGGACTACCGCTACTTCGCGGCCTTCTGGGGCCTGTTCTTCGCCTCCGCGGGGCTCATCGACGGCATCACGCACGAGACCACCCGTGCCGTTGCCGCCTCCCGCGAATCGGGTCGCGCCGGCGACGCCAGCCCGTGGCGCTTCGCCGCCGCCCTCGCCGCGGGTATCTTCCTGGCCTTCCTGGCGGGCGGGGCGGTGTTCATGCCCGGGGTCGTTCCCTCCGCGCCCGCGCCGGCCACCGCTCTGTTGATTTTCGGCCTGGCCAGCTACGTCTTCCAGGCGGCGCTGTCCGGCGTGCTCAGCGGCGCGCGGCTGTGGGACCGCTACGCGGGGCTGGTGGCGCTGGACTCCGGGGTAAGACTGGTGCTCGCGCTCGTGGCGTGGTGGGCCGGCTGGGGGCTGCCGGCCTTCCTGGTCATCACGGTGGTCGGCGCGGTGAGCTGGGTGCTGTTTCTGAGGCGGGACCTGCGCGCGGCGGTGGACGTCGACAAGCGTGCGTTCGCCCGGCGTGTCGGCTCGGCGATGCTCGCCTCGGGCGCGTCGGCGGCGCTGATCACGGGTTTCCCCACGGCGGCGAACGCGGCGTTTCCCCTGTCCGAGGGCGCGGCTGTCTCCGCGATCATCAACGCGGTCATCCTCACCCGCGCCCCCGTTCTCGTGCCCCTGCAGCGTTTCCAGTCGGCGCTGGTGGTGCGCTTCGTGGAGCAGCGCGATCGGGTCTACGCGGCACTGGCGGGCCCGATCGCGGCGGTTCTCGGCGTCGGCGCCGTCGGCTTCGCGGCCGCCTGGCTGATCGGCCCGTGGATCCTGCGCGCGGCCTTCAAGCCGGAGATGTTCGTGCCCGGCGTGGTCCTCGGGGCGCTGACCTTCGCCTCGGCGTTCATGGGGGCTCTCATGGTCACGGGCGTGGCCGTGCTGGCCCAGGAGAAGCACGGCTGGTACGTCGCTGGGTGGATCGTCGCCTCGGTGGTGGCGTTCGCGCTCATGTTCGCCCTCCCCTTCGGCGTGGTCGCCACGGTGGTCATCGCGCTGTTCGCGGGGCCGCTCGCCGGCTCCGCGGTGCACGCGGTCGGCCTGTCCCGTACCGCAGCCCGGGCCGTATAGTTACACCACATGGGAACAATGCTGGTTACCGGCGGCGCCGGTTTCATCGGGTCGAACTTCGTGCGCATGGTGCGCGAGCGCGACCTGGCCGAGGTGGTGGTGCTCGACACGCTGACCTACGCCGGCAACCTGGCCAACCTCGACGGCTGCGACGCCGAGTTCGTCCGCGGCAGCGTCACCGACGCAGCGCTCGTCGACGAGCTGGTGGGCGGCTGCGACACCGTCGTGCACTTCGCCGCGGAGTCGCACAACGACAACTCGCTGCGCGACCCCTCCCCCTTCGTCACCACCAACGTGGTGGGCACCTTCACCCTGCTCGAGGCGGTGCGCCGGCACGGCACGCGCCTGCACCACATCTCCACCGACGAGGTCTTCGGCGACCTGCCTGTCGAGGGCGAGGAGAAGTTCACCGAGACCACGCCCTACAACCCGTCGAGCCCGTACTCGGCCACCAAGGCCGGCTCGGACCACCTGGTGCGCGCGTGGGTGCGCAGCTTCGGCGTCAACGCGACGATCTCGAACTGCTCCAACAACTACGGGCCCTACCAGCACATCGAGAAGTTCATCCCCCGCCAGATCACCAACATCCTCGACGGGCGCCCCGCCAAGCTTTACGGTACCGGCGCCCAGGTGCGCGACTGGATCCACGTCGACGACCACAACGACGCCGTCCTGGCCATCCTCGAGCGCGGCCGGGCCGGGGAGACCTACAACATCGGCGCGGGCCTGGAGAAGACCTCGAACAAGCAGGTCATCGAAATGATCTGCGAGATCATGGGCGGCAGCTTCGAGCACGTGGCGGACCGGCCGGGCCACGACCAGCGCTACGCCATGGACGCCGCCAAGCTCACCGCCGAGCTGGGTTGGGCGCCGCGCTACACCGCCGGGCTGCGCGACGGGCTGGAGAAGACGATCGCGTGGTACCGGGACAACGAGGCATGGTGGAGGGGCGCGAAGGAAGGCGTCGAGAAGCGATATGCGGAAAGCGGGCAGTGAGATGAACACCCCCATCGAGGGACTCGAGGTCCACGAGCTGACGGTCCACGCCGACAACCGCGGCTGGTTCAAGGAGAACTGGGCGGGCCAGAAGCTGCGGCCCGTGCAGAACAACGTCAGCTTCAACGCCCGGCGCGGTGCGACCCGCGGCATGCACGCCGAGCCGTGGGACAAGTGGGTGTCGGTGGCGAATGGGCGCGTGTACGGCGCGTGGGTGGACATGCGGGAGGGCTCGGCCACCTTTGGTGCGACATTCGGGGTGGAGATCGGCCCCGGCACCGCGGTGTTCGTCCCGCGCGGGGTGGCCAACGGTTTCCAGGCCCTCGAGGACGCCACCAGCTACATCTACCTCGTCAATCAGCGCTACAACCCGAACGGGGCCTACGCCTTCTGCTCCTACCGCGAGATCGAGTGGCCGCTCACACCCACCGAGCTCTCGGAGGCGGACAAAGAGCACCCCGCGCTTGCCGACGCCACCCCGGTCCCACCCCGGAAAATCCTCGTCACCGGCGCGAACGGCCAGCTCGGCCGGGCCCTGCGCGCGGTGTACACCGACGCCGAGGCGGACTTTTTCATCCGCGAGGAGTTCGACATCACGGACCCCGGCGAGCGCGACTGGTCAGGCTACTGGGCGATCATCAACTGCGCCGCCTACAACGACGTCAACGGTGCCGAGACCGACCGCGCGGGCGCGTGGGCCGTCAACGCGACCGCCGTGGCGGGCCTGGCCCGCATCGCCGACGAGCACGACCTGACCCTCGTGCACGTCTCGAGCGACTACATCTTCGACGGCACGGTCGAGGTGCACGACGAAGCCGAGCTGCCCTCCCCACTGTCGGCCTACGGCACCTCCAAGGCCGCGGGCGACACCGCGGCGCAGACGACGCGCCGGCACTACGTCATCCGCACCTCCTGGGTCTTCGGCGAGGGCGCGAACTTCATGGACACCATGGCGCGGCTGCACGCCCGGGGGGTAAGCCCGAGCGTGGTCTGCGACCAGCGGGGCCGCCCCACCTCCGCCGAGGACCTGGCGAAGGGCATCGCGCACCTGCTCGCCACGGGCGCGGAGTACGGGGTGTACAACCTCACCTCCGAGGGCGACACCGCGGGGCGCGACGAGATCGCGATGGCGGTCTTCGCCGGCTGCGGCGGCGACCCGGCGGACGTCCACCCCGTCACCTCCGCCCAGTACGCCGAGCTCGTGGGCCCCGAGGCGCCGCGGCCCCGCGAGTCCACCCTGAGCCTGGACAAGATCAAGGCCACCGGGTTCTCGCCTTCCAACTGGCGCGCCGCCCTGGCGATCTACCTGGCGCTGCGGGAGGGCTGAGCAGTGAAGGGAATCATCCTCGCCGGCGGCTCGGGAACGCGCCTCTATCCGATCACCCGGGGCATCTCGAAACAGCTCATGCCCGTCTACGACAAGCCGATGATCTACTACCCGCTGTCCACGCTCATCAGCGCGGGGATCCGGGAGATCCTGGTCATCACCACCCCTGAGGACGCCGACGCTTTCCGACGCCTCCTCGGCGACGGCTCCCAGTTCGGCATCATGCTGGACTACGCCGTGCAGCCCTCCCCGGACGGCCTGGCCCAGGCATTCATCATCGGCGAGGAGTTCATCGGCGACGACTCGGTGGCCCTCGTGCTGGGCGACAACATCTTCGAGGGCACCGGCCTGACCGAGATCCTCGGCTCCATCGGCGAGGTCGACGGCGGCGCCATCTTCGCCTACGAGGTCTCCGACCCGCAGCGCTACGGCGTCGTCGCCTTCAACGAGGCGGGCACCGCGACCTCCATCGAGGAAAAGCCCGCCGAGCCGAAGTCGAACTTCGCGGTGGTCGGCCTGTACTTCTACGACAACGACGTGGTGGACATCGCCAAGTCCGTGACGCCGAGTGCGCGCGGCGAGCTGGAGATCACCTCGGTCAACGAGGAGTACCTGCGCCGCGGCGCGCTCAAGGTGCACCGCCTGCACCGCGGCGACGTGTGGCTCGACACCGGCACCATCGACTCGATGGCGGAAGCCAGCGCCTACGTCGAAGTGATCCAGAAGCGCACCGGCACCGTCATTGGCTCCCCCGAGGTCGCCGCCTACCGCGAGGGGTTCATCTCCCGTGCGGAGCTCGTCGCCCTCGGGGAGGCGACGCTGAAGTCCGGCTACGGCCGCTACCTCCTCGACGCCGCGCGGGACTAGGATCGGCTGAGCGGGCGGGCGCGACTATGATATGCGCCCGTGGCAACCGTTTCCGCTCTCATGTCCATCTACCGCGGCACCCCCGCCGGGGAGCTGCGCGCGGCGCTCGACTCCCTGCTCGCCCAGACCCGGCCCGCCGACGAGATCGTGCTCGTCTACGACGGCCCGGTGAGCGGGGAGGTCTCCGAGGCGGTGCGCGGGTACGTCGACAAGCCCGGCGCCCGCGCGCGCGTTGTCGAGCTGCCCGACAACCGCGGCCTCGGCCCCGCCCTGCAGGCTGGCCTGGAGACCATCACCTCCGACTACGTCCTGCGCCTGGACACCGACGACATCGCCTACCCCGAGCGGCTGGAAAGGCAGCTGGAGTTCATGGAGGCCCACCCCGAGGTCGCCGCCCTCGGCACCGCCGTCACCGAGTTCCAGGACGAGTCCGAGCTGGGCGACCCCGCCTCCCTGCGGGTGCGCGCCCTGCCCACCACGCACGAGGAGATCGCCCGCTACGCCCTCATCAACTCCCCGCTGAACCACCCATCCGTCATGCTGCGCACCGCCGACGTCGCCGCCGCCGGCGGCTACCGGGGCGTGCACTTCATGGAGGACTACGACCTGTGGGCGCGCCTCATCGCCTCCGGGCGCAGGCTGCACAATCTGCCAGAGCCCCTGACTTACTTCCGGGTCAGCCCCGCCCAGTTCGCCCGCCGCACCGGCCGGGAGATGTTCGCCGCAGAGCGCGAGATGCAGGCGAACCTCGTCTCCTACGGGCTCGTCTCCCCGTGGCGGGCGCGGGCCAACCTCGTGGCGCGCACCGCCTACCGGCTGCTTCCCAAGTCGCTGCTGACCCGTGTGTACGCCAAACTTTTCCACCGCGGGGGGTAACGTGGTGCGTGCCATGAACGATACCCAGGATTTCTCGGACACCTGGCTGGTTATCCCCTGTTTCAACGAGGGGCAGGTAATCCAGTCGGTCATCGAGCATGCCCGCGAAACCTTCCCGAACATCGTCGCCGTCAACGACGGATCGAAGGACAACTCCGCCGCGGCGATCCACGCGGCGGGCGCGCACCTGGTCAACCACCCGGTCAACCTGGGGCAGGGGGCTGCCATTCAGACGGGTGTGGAGTACGCCCGCGCCCAGCCCGGCGCGCGCTACTTCGTCACCTTCGACGCGGACGGCCAGCACCAGGTCAAGGACGTGGTGAAGATGGTGCAGCGGCTGCGAACCGAGCCGATCGACATCGTGGTGGGCACCCGCTTCGCGGGCCAGGAGAACACCCAGGTGCCCTGGATCAAGCGCGTGGTGCTCAAGACCGTGGTCCTGCTCTCGCCGCGCACCCGCCGCCTCGGGCTTTCCGACGCCCACAACGGTCTCCGGGCCTTCAACAAGAAGGTCGCGGACGAGATGAACATCCGCATGAACGGGATGTCCCACGCCTCCGAGATCGTCGCGATGATCGACCAGCAGGGCTGGCGCGTCGCCGAGGAGCCGGTGGACATCCTCTACACCGAATACTCGATGAGCAAGGGCCAGTCGCTGATCAACGGCGTCAACATCCTGGCCGACGGCATCGTCGCAAGGAGGCTGCCATGATCCAGGTCCTGCTGCTCATCGCGGCGCTGCTGCTTGTGCTCTACTTCTTCACCAACCGCCGCAAGGCGAACGCCAAGGCGTGGGTGAAGATCGGCTTCGTCGGCCTCGTCGTCGCCGCCGTGTGGGCCATCCTCCGGCCCGATGACGTCACCGTGGTGGCCAATTGGCTCGGCGTTGACCGCGGCACCGACCTCATGCTCTACGTGCTCATCGTGGCCTTCTTCTTCACCACGCTGTCCACGTGGACGCGCTTCCGCGAGCAGGAGCTGCGCTACGCCCGCCTGGCGCGCGCCGTGGCGCTGCAGAACGCAGTCGCCCCCGAGCGCCGCGAGGTCAAGTAGCGCCGTCTCTAACAGCGCCCTTTAGTAGCCCCGCCGGATCCACTCCTCCAGGTGCGGGGCCTCCGCCCCAATAGTCGTGTGCTCCCCGTGGCCGGTGCGCACCACCGTCTCGGCGGGGAGGTCAAGCACCCGCTTCTGCAGCGAGTCGATGATCGTGTCGAAGGAGGAGTAGGAGCGCCCCGTCGCGCCCGGCCCGCCCTGGAACAGGGTGTCGCCGGAGAACAACTCCCCCGCCTCCTCCGCGTAGAGCACGATGGAGCCGGGCGAGTGGCCCGGGGTGGACAGGGCCTTCAGCTCCGTCCCCGCGATCCGGAAGACCTGGCCGTCCGAGATGGGCTCGAAGTCGAAGTCGGGGTTCTCCGCCCGCCACAGCATGTCGTCGCCGGGGTGGAGGAGCACGGGGGCGTCGACAAGCGTGCTCAGCTCGGGCGCGGCGTCGACGTGGTCGTTGTGCCCGTGGGTGGCGATGATGCCCTTGACCCGGCGGTCCCCCACGGCGCGGGCGATGGCTTGGGCGTCGTGTGCGGCGTCGATGATGTAGACCTCGGTGTCGTCGCCGACGATCCAGACGTTGTTGTCCACCTCCCACTCGCCGCCGTCGAGGGCGAAGATGCCCGAGGTGACAACGTTGTCAATCTGCAAAGCCATAACCTGCTCCTCTCTCCGTGTTCTCGGCTACGTGTTCTCGGCTACGTGTACTCGACGACGCTGCGCAGAACGTCGCCACGCCTCATCTTCTCGAAGGCCTCCTCCACGTCGTCCGCCCCGATGCGCTCGGAGACGAACTCGCCGAGCGGGAAGCGGCCCTGCAAGTGCAGGTCCACGTAGGCGGGGAAGTCGCGCTCCGGCAGGCAGTCGCCGTACCAGGCGGGCTTGATGGAGCCGCCGCGGCTGTAGAGGTCGATCGCGGGAATGTCGACGTGGTCGGTCATGTTCGGCACGCCCACCATGACCATGCGGCCCGCGTGGTCGCGCGAGTAGAAGGCCTGGCGCCACGTCGGCTGGATGCCGACGGCGTCGATGGTGACGTCGGCGCCGAATCCGCCGGTGAGCCCGCGCACGGCCTCGATGACCTCCTCCTCGCTCATCCCGCGGGCGTGGATCGAGTGGGTCGCGCCGAAGGTGGCCTCGGCGGCTTCGCACTTTCGCTTGTCGACGTCCACCGCGATGATCCTGGTGGCCCCCGCCAGCTTCGCCCCCGCCACGGCGGCCAGGCCCACCCCGCCCAGGCCGAACACGGCGACGGACTCGCCGCGCCGGATCGCGCCGGTGTTCACCGCCGCGCCGAGGCCGGCCATGACGCCGCAGCCGAGCAGCCCGGCGGCGGCGGGGTCCTCGGCCGGGTCGACCTTCGTGCACTGCTTCTCGTGCACGAGCGTCTTCTCCGCAAACGAGCCGATGCCGAGGGCCGGGGTGAGGACGGTATCGGGGGCGTCGTCAAGCGTCATGGCCTCGGACGCGTTGTGCGTGTTGAAGCAGTTCTTCGTGTCGCCCGTGCGGCAGGCGCGGCACTCGCCGCACACGGCGCGCCAATTCAGCACGACGAAGTCGCCCTCGGCGACGTGGGTGACCGCGGAGCCGACGCTTTCGACGACCCCGGCCGACTCGTGGCCGAGGAGGAAGGGGAAGGCGTCGGCGATGTCGCCGTCGCGGTAGGCCAGGTCGGTGTGGCACACCCCGGTGGCCTGGACCTTGACCACCACGTCGTGGGGGCCGGGGTCAGGGATGCGGATGCGCGCGACCTCGACGGGCGCTCCCTTTTCTCGGGCAATGACTCCTGAAACGATTTCGCTCATGTGCCCGAGGGTAGCGGAACTTTAGGAACCGGCGATCACGCCCGCCACGTGCTCGTGGCCGCGCTGGTTGACGTGGATGGGCAGGTTGCCCGGCCCGCCGTAGAAATCGACCAGGCCGGCCCACATGCGCTGGCTGTCCGGCGAGCACATGTGGTTGCCCCACGTGGAGGGCTTGAGATCGAGAAACTCGGTGCCGGTGGCGCGGGCGGCGTCCACCTGCATCCACTGGGCCTGGTCCTCCCACTTCTGCACCTGCGGGAGCTGGGTCCAGTCGGAGGTGTTCGGGGCGACGTGGAACAGGCAGACGCGGTCGCCGGCGGTGATCTTGGGGTAGCCGACGAACTGGATGCGGGCGTTCGGGGCGGCGGTGCGGATCTTCGCGATCTGCGGTGCCATGTAGTTGACGAAGTCCCGGCGCACGTCGGCGTCCGGGCGAGCGTCGTTGTTGTAGGTGTCGTTGAAGCCGGTGGAGATGATCACGCGGGCGGTGGCCGGGTTCAGCCCGCCGTCGCGCAGGGCGCGGTCCACCTGGGAGAACAGCTGCGGGCCCTGGGAGATCGTGGTGGTGCCGGAGCAGGAGTAGTCCCAGGCGGGCAGGCCCAGCTTGGCGGCGGCGCGGCGGCCCCAGCTGGTCGGGCTCTGGGGGCACCAGGTGTTGATGTTGGACGAGCCGCGCGCGTCCAGACCGAGCTTGCCCGCCGCCCACTGGGGCGCGTTGGGGTCGGCGATGACGGAGTCGCCGAAGATGACCATGTTGCGCTCCTGCGCGTCGGCAGCCGGGAGGGCGGGTGCCGACGCGAGCGCGGTGACGGCCGCCGCGGCTGCCGCGGCGAGGCGGCGGCGGAGGCGGGAGGCGGTTCGGGAAGCTGGCCGGGAAACAGTCATTGCGTCAGGTCCTCTGTCTCTGTGGGTCTCTGTGTGTCTCTGCGGGGCACGGGGAGTCGGTTGCGGGCGACGGGCCACCCGGCACGTCGTCACATACGTCACTTCAGTAGCATGAGCCACTCTAGTTGGCTCGCGCGGGAGAAGTGAAATACTTTGTCAATGCGAAACGATTGCTAGTGTGAAAATCTAACTTTTCGCCGCCAGCGTTACCACCCGCACCGCCACCCCACCCGAGTTAAGGAATACCATGCCCCCGCTCAATCCGCTCCAGCGCGCCGCCTTCACCGCATCATCCCTGGTCAAGTTCCTCGCCGCCGCGGGGCGCGCGGGCATCCTCAGCCCCGAGGGAAAAATCTCGGCGCTCTTCACCGCCGGGCCCACGCTGGCGCGCTACCGCTTCACCACCGCCCGCGAGGTCGAGGCGGCCCTCGCCACCGCGCCCGAGCGCACGGCGCTTATCGACGACGACGGGCTGCTCACCTACCGCCAGCTCGCGCAGCAGTCCAAGACCATCGCCCGGTGGCTGCTCAACCTCAAGCGGGAGCGCGGGCTGGACACCCTGCGCATCGGCGTGATGGCGCGCAACGGCCGGGGGATCATCCTGCCCATGGCCGCCAAGGGCTACGCGGGCGCCGAGCTGTTCCTCCTCAACGTCGGCTCCTCCCCCGAGCAGCTCGAGGGCATCTTCGAGGAAAACGGCATCAACGTCCTCATCATCGACGACGAGTTCGCCGACCGCATCCCCGAGCCCCTCGGCGACATCACCGTGATCTGGGCGCACACCTCCCGCGACCACGGGACGGAGGAGACGCTGCGCCGCATCGCCCTGCGCGGCGACGAGGGCCTGCCCGCCCTTCCGGCCTTCCCCCGCCACGGCAACATCGTGCTCATGTCCTCCGGCACCTCCGGCGTGCCGAAGGGCATCCTGCGGCCCGAGCCGCTCCTCCCCTTCGTCGTGGGCGGCTACCTGGAGACGGTGCCCTGGCGCAACGCGATGACCGTCCAGATCACCGCTTCGATGTTCCACACCTGGGGCTGGTCGGCCGTCAACATCGCGTTTGCCACCCGCAACACCGTGGTCACCCAACGCATCTTCGACCCGGAGAACGTCTACCGCCAGATCCAGAACTACCGCTGCGACGGGCTGGTGTCCTCCCCCATCTTCTTCAAGCACATGGTCGACCTGCCAGGCAATGAGAAGTGGGACACCTCGACCCTTCAGTTCATCGCCTCTGCCGGCAACGCGCTCACGCCGCTGCTCGTCGAGCGCACCAACGCCCGCTTCGGCCCCATCCTGGCGAACTACTACGGCTCCACCGAGCTCGCCCTCGCCGCCTGCGCCACCGCCGAGATGGTGGCCGCCGACCCGACCATCGCCGGCAAGATCCCGCCCGGAACCATCCTCCGGCTCTACGACGACGAGGGCAACGAGGTCCCCCGGGGCGAGGTCGGGCGCATCTTCCTCACCAACGAGACCGCCCTGTCAGGCTACTCCAACCCCAACGCGGAGATGGTCACCATCGACGGGCTCGTCGACATCGGGGACATGGGCTACCTCGACGACAAGGGCCACCTCCACGTCCTGTCCCGCAGCGACGACATGATCATCGTCGGCGGGGAGAACGTCCACCCGCAGTCCGTCGTCGAGGTCCTCGAGCGCATGCCCGGCATCCACGAGCTGCACGCCGGCGGCGTCGACGACGAAACGACCTTCAAGCGCGTCGCTGTGTGGGTCGTGCGTACCGCCGACGAGAACGGCCGGCGCCTCACCGCCCAATCCATCCGTGACTGGGTCCGCGACCACCTGGCGGACCACTCCATCCCCCGCGACGTCAACTTCGTCGACCTGCTGCCGCGCAACGCCACGGGCAAGGTCGTCGCCCGCCACCTCCCTCCCTCCACCAGGGAGGACTAAACTGACCCGCGTGTGGTGTGCGTCACGTAGAATCGCTACGCGAACGTACACTGCAAAGGAGCCCCCATGCACTTCTCCCCCAAACTGCTGCGCCGCTTCATGTTCCTCTGGCCGCCCTTCCTCGGCGCCGGGATCCGCGTCAAGGAGTTCGCCGACGACGGCTCCAAGGTCGTCGTTAAGCACAAGATCACCAAGCTCAACCAGAACGCCGTCGGGGCGGCCTTCGGCGGCACCATCATGGCGATGACCGACCCCTTCTTCATGCTCGCCTCGATGGCGCGGCTGGGCAAGGACTACATGGTGTGGGACGTCGCGGGCGAGGCGAAGTTCGTCAAACCCGGCAAGGGCACGATCACCGCGACCATGCTCATCCCCGACGAAACCTACGACCTGATCAGGGAAAAGACCGCCGGCGGCGAGAAGTACCTGCACTGGTTCGACACGGACGTGATCGACGAGGAGGGCGACGTCGTCGCGCACGTGCGGCGCCAGGTGTATTACCGGCGCAAGCGGGACAAGTAACCCGGCGCGAAGAATGAGCGAAACCCCAGCTAGAAACACTGTCTAGCTGGGGTTTCGGTGGAGCCACCTGCGAGAATCGAACTCGCGACCTTCTCATTACGAGTGAGATGCTCTACCGACTGAGCTAAGGTGGCCGGGCCGCGCGCACTGCAACCACTGCACGCAATCCGCGCCATAGCTTAACCCAGAGTCAGGAAAACCGTGAAACCCGCAGGTTACTTGACGTTGCAGGCCTTGCGGATGCGCCCCAGCATCCCGTTGAACGCGATGGTCGGCTGGACGTTTTGGTCCAGGCTCTCGCGGCAGGTCACGATCGCGTCCTGGCACGCCACCAGCCCCTCCAGGCTCACCTTCGAGGCGATTTCGGCGCTCAGGCCCTCGAAGTCGGGGTGCGTCAGACCGACGTCCGCCCCGCTCTTGAGCACCATCGCGTCGCGGTACACCCCGGCCAGGTCGACGAGGGTGAGGTCGAGGACGTCGCGGTTGCGCCGGGTCCCGCGCTTCTTCTGCCGCGCCTCGAGCTCGCTTATCGACGCCTCACTGCCGCGCAGCGCCTTCGCCGCGCCCTTGCCCCTGGCGCCCACCCCGAGGGCCTGGGCGAGCTTCTCCCGCTCCTGCTCGTCCGCCGCGGAGTACGCGGAGACGGATTCCTTTTTCGCCGCGGCGATGAGGGTGCCCACGGCCTGGAAGGCCTGGTCGCCGTGGAAGACGAGCTCCGCGAGGTTGATCGCCTGGGCGCGGCGGGCCTGGACGTCCTTGTTCTTGACCAGGAGGCGGGCGCGGCCGATGTGGCGCAGGGAGGTGGCGGCGGCGAGTTGGGCGTCGGGAAGCGTGGCCCCCTCCTCCTCGGTGAGGATGCGCACGATCTCCTCGGTCGAGGGGGCGGGGATGTAGAGGTGGCGGCAGCGCGAGCGCAGCGTCTGGGAGAAGTCCTCCGGGTCGGTCGAGGGGGCGGAGAGGATGATGACGGTGCGGGCGGGGGGCTCCTCGACGGTCTTGAGGACGGCGTCGGCGGCCTGCTCGGTGAAGCGGTCGGCGTCGTCGATGATGATGACGCGCCAGTTCGCAACCGTCGGCAGGCGGGCCGCCTGGTGCACGATGTCGCGCATCGCCTCGACGTGGATGACCAGCTCCTTGGGCACGACGTGGACGATGTCGGTGTGGGCGTCGGCGAAGGCGTCGAGGCAGCCCTTGCAGCGGCCGCAGCCGACGACCTCGGGGTCGGTGCACACGAGGGCGGCGGCGAAGGCCTTCGCGGTGGTGGAGCGGCCCGAGCCGGGCGGGCCGGTGAACAGCCACGAATGGGTCATCGCGCGCGGGTCGCCGATGCCGCGCGCGGCGGCCGCCGCGGCCATGATGGCATCGTGCACCCGCGGGGTGTCGGCGAGCCTGTCGCTCACGCTCCTGTACGTCACACCAGACACACTACTTGTTCGCCCGCCGGGTGAACCATCCCATTAGAGTATGTGGACATGGACAGATTCTGGCGCAGCGTGAAGTGGCTGTGGGGCACCTCGTGGCCCCTCTACGCGGCGACAGTCCTGGGCACCAACGTCGTCGGCGCGCTGGCGATCATGCTCTTCATCCGCTTCCTCATCCCCGTCCCCGAGGTGGAGTCGCTCTCCGTCGCGGACAACGGGATGGGCTACGTCGGCGTGGCCTACTTCGTCGTGGCTGTGGTCATCGGCATGGTGGTCACGTTCCTGCTGTTCCGGCCGGTGCTGGAGTGGCAGCGCAACCCGGAGGGCCACGACCCGAACATGGTGCGCAACCTCGTCATGCGGCTGCCCGGGCTGCAGACGTGGGTCGTGGTGGCCGTGTGGCTCATCGGCATCGCCATCGCGGGGTTCACCGCCGCGCGCATCAGCACACGGCTGACCGTCGTGGTGGTCGTCTCCACGCTCATGGCCTGCATGATCGTGGCGATCCTCACCTACGTCCAGGCCGCCCGCCTGGTCCGCCCGATCGCGGCGAGCGCGCTCGCCCGCCGCTTCGAGGACTCGACCCTCGAGCCGCCCATCGCGACCCGGCTGTTCTTCACCTGGTTCACCACCACGGGCTTCCCGCTGCTCGGCGTGCTGCTGCTCTACTGGGCCCAGCGCAACAACTTCTTCACCAACACCCCCGGCTCCCTCATGCCGGCGGTCGCGGCGCTCGCGGTGACGGCCCTGGTGACGGGCATCGTCGGCACGACCTTCGCCATCATGAGCGTGGTGGACCCGATCAAGGAGCTGCAGGAGGCCATCAACCGGGTGCGCCGCGGCGAGTCGGACACCCAGGTGGACATCTACGACGGCTCCGAGATCGGCGTGCTCCAGGCCGGCTTCAACGAGATGATGCGCGGGCTCAACGAGCGCCAGCGCGTCCGCGACATCTTCGGCCGCTACGTCGGCATCGAGGTCGCCCAGAAGGCCCTCGAAGAAAAGCCGGAGCTCGGCGGCGAGGACCGCAAGGTCGCCGTCGTCTTTGTCGACGTCGTCGGCTCGACTACCTTCGCCGTCGACCACACCCCGGAGGAGGTCGTCTCCGCGCTCAACGACTTCTTCGAGGTCGTCGTCGAGGTCGTGCACCGCAACAAGGGCGTGATCAACAAGTTCGAGGGCGACGCCGCGCTCGCGGTCTTCGGCGCGCCCATCGCGCTTCACGACGCCACCTCCCACGCCCTCCAGGCCGCCCGCGAACTGCGCGAGGAAATGCTCGGCCTGCAGCTCCAGGCGGGCGTCGGCGTCGCCTCCGGACACGTCGTCGCCGGCCACATCGGCGGCTCCGACCGCTTCGAGTACACCGTCATCGGCGACGCCGTCAACGCCGCCGCCCGCCTCACCGAGCTGGCCAAGGACACCCCCGGCCAGGTGCTCACCAACGCCGCCACGCTGCGCGCCGCCAACGAGGTCGAGCAGCAGCGCTGGACGCTGATGAAATCGATCGAGCTGCGCGGGCGCAACCGCATGACGCAGCTGGCGCGCCCCGTGCGGGCGACGCTGGCGGACCGCTACTAGGGACGCCGCGCTTCGCAGCTACCTTCACAATGAACTTCTCAATTGTGATGTTAGGTATGAAGCGACGGACAAATTCAGATCCTCAGGCGGTAGCGCTGCTTAGGGCTGCGCGAGGGCTCTGTCCGCTCGACGACCCCTTCTTCGATTAACGAGTTCAGGGAGTTCAATACAGAGGAACGACTCAACTTTGTCGCGGCAACGAGTTCGGCGGTAGAGGCAGACACCATAGATTCCAAGTGGCCTTGGACAACATCCCGAGCAGTCCCGTACCGCTCCTGGGGAGCAACCCTGCGACGGGAGAAAGTCACCGTGAAGCTGTTGAGCGTATTCGTGTAGACGGGCTCCGGCATCAGCGCTTTAGCCAATGCGTTTCGCATGGCGTCTATTCCAGTGCCGCGGTTCTCCGCAACGGCACCTCCACCGGGAAAACGCACGTCTTCCAGGAGGGTGGCGATCCGCTGATTCCTCGTCGAGCTAACCCCTGGCTCCCCGAGGTTGTTTACAGTAACTCCCCCGTAGAGACCTCCGGGACTCGAGATTTCCAACCGGTCCACGAACATGTTGATCTGCACCGGGCTCCCGAGGGAATACGGTGAATAGTCTCGGTGCATGAGAGCGTTCACAACTGCTTCACGCACCGCAATTTCGGGATAGTCGGGGACATCGCGTCGAAAAGCCCCCTCAATCATGGCCCCTGTTCTCATGTTGCGTTTCACAACCGCCAGCGCCTGGGACACCAGTTCAGGGATGTTGCCCGTAATAGTCTCGGAGTCCAGAAGGCGCTGCCCTTCCGTGATCTCACCCTTCCGTGTTCCGGGAAAGAGAGCGAAGGTAACGCACAGCCGCGGATAGAACTCTTGCGGATAATCCCCCATGACGAGCAGGGAGGCTAGGGTGGGAGATCCTTGCCGCGCCAAGCGTAAACGGCGGAGAGCAGTATCCTTTCCCTGTGCAAAGGTCTTGGGGCGCCGTTCTTCCTGCAGCCGCAGGTATGCGGCCAGCACCCCATCATCGACATCCGACATAGATGCCTCCGCGACCGGTTCCTCATCCCATTTGGGCTGAACCTTCTCCTCGAGAAGTCGATCCACTTCGTATTTCGTCAGCCGAGTGTCTCCATCACCCGTGCGGATGTAACTGCCGTTATATTGCCCCTGGTCCGTCACGTAGCACGGCTTGTCTATGCTGGAGAGCTCTTTCACTTCAGCAACCAGCACGACAACATCCTCCAAAGGAACAAGGTCGATGTTCGGCCGCACAGGGGGCGACAGCTGGGCGCATCGCTGTTCCAGCTGGTCTTGCGAGACGCGTGCATCGAAATTGGGAACTGGGGCAAACCCGTCCGCCTCGCTCACACCGACAATCAGGATTCCCCCGTTCGCGTTTGAAAACGCACTGAGAGTTGCCCTGGCATCTTTCCCAATGCCACTCTTCACTTCAATTCGCTGTTTATCAGTGCCGATGATCCTCAGGTCACCGATAATCTTCCCCAGTTCAGCACTCTCCACGTGCCCTCCTCGACTTGAGCTTCACACTTAGCTTCATACTCATCTTATTAGGTGTGAAGACTTTTGTGAAGATCGATATGAAGCTCGTCCGCTCCGTCACCGCAGCCCCTGCGCCAGCAGGAGGTGGCCGATGCTGCCGGCGGCGGCCACGAGGGCGTCGAGAAGCGGGTTGCGTGCGCCCGAGTTGGCGAAAAGCCGCAGGCCCTCCGCCGCGAAGGCGAGGTTGGCGCCGTGGCTGATGCCCTCCAGTGCAGGCACCCCACCCCGCAGTGCCGGGTCGTTGGCCAGCGCCACGGTGACGGCGTGCGCCGCGACGACCGCGCCCACGCCCAGCGCAGACGGGCGGCGCGGGACGCGGTTCTGGTCGAATGCGGCGAGCGCGGCGGCCGGGTTCCAGGGGGCGGCGAGCAGACGCGCGGCCGGCTCGGCGGCGATGCGCAGGCGCCTGCTCAGCGACGCCCCAGCCGGCACCACCCACGCGGGGCGGGAGCCCACGGCGAGCGCGAGCGCCTCCGCGCCGCGCAGGGTCCGCCGGATCACCTCTTCCTCGCGCGCACCACGCGCTTGGTCGTCTTCGCCGGGCGCTTGGCCGTCTTCTTCGCGGCCTTCTTCGTCGCCTTCTTCTTCGCGGCCTTCTTGGTGGCCTTCTTCGCGGGCCCGGTCCCCTCCTCGGCCTCGCGTGCCCGGCGGGCGGAGAGCAGCTCGTTGGCGCGCTGGTCCGTCATCGTCTCCGGGGTGTCGCCGCGCTGCAGCGAGGCGTTGGTCACCCCGTCGGTGACGTAGGGGCCGAAGCGGCCCTCCTTGATGCTCATCGGCTTGCCGGAGACGTCGTTGTCGCCCAGCATCTTCAGCGGCGGCTTCGCGGCGGCGCGGCCGCGGCGCTTTGGCTCGGCGTAGATGCGGCGCGCCTCCTCGAGGGTGATGTCGAAGATCTGCTCCTCGCTCGCCAGCGAGCGCGAGTCGCTGCCCTTCTTCAGGTAGGGGCCGTAGCGGCCGTTCTGCGCTGTGATCACCTCGTTGTCGGAGGGGTCCACGCCCACATCGCGGGGCAGCGAGAGCAGCTTCAGCGCCTCCTCGAGGGTGACGCTGGAGGGCTCCATGGAGGAAAACAGCGAGGCGGTCGCCGGCTTGAGCTGCTCCTCGACCAGCTCCGCCACGCGCTTCTCTTTCTGCGCGGCGGCGGTCTTGGTCTCCCAGTTCTTGGCCCGCTTGCCCTCCTCGGCGCGCTGGGCGTCCTCGGCGGCGCGCTCCTCGGCGACGACCTTCTCGGCGTGGGCCTCGGCACGCTCGCGCTCGTCGTCGCGCACGAGCTCCGTGACGTAGGGGCCGAAGCGGCCCTCCTTCGCCACGACCATGCGTCCGTTGTCCGGGTTCTGCCCCAGCTCGCGGCCGGAGCGCGGGGTGGCGAAGAGCTTCTCCGCCAGCTCCAGGGTGATCTCGTCCGGGGTGGCGGACTCGGGCACGTTGGCGCGCTGGTACTCCGGCTCGCCGTCCTCGCCGGTGCCGACAACGCGCTCGATGTAGGGCCCGTAGCGGCCCACGCGGACGACGACGGGGCGGCCCTCGGAGTCGTCGAAAAGCTTCAGCGAGTTGGCTTCGCGGGCGTCGATGCTCTCGAGGTTGTCCTCGATGATGTGCTTGAGCCCGCCGCGCCTGGCAACGGCCTCGGCCATGCTGTCGTCCGCGTCAGCGTCGCCGAAGTAGAAGCCGGTGAGCCACTCCGTGCGGTTCTCGTTGCCGTGGGCGATCTCGTCGAGCTCGTCCTCCATCGAGGAGGTGAAGTCGTAGTCCACGAGCGCGTCGAAGTTGTTCTCCAGCAGACCGACCACGGAAAACGCCACCCACGTGGGGACGAGCGCGTTGCCGCGGGCGGCGACGTAGCCGCGGTCCTGGATCGTCTTGATGATCGACGCGTACGTCGACGGGCGCCCGATGCCGAGCTCCTCCATCTTCTTCACCAGGCTGGCTTCGGTGTAGCGCGCCGGCGGGTTCGTCGAGTGCCCGTCCGCGGTGATCTTCTGCGTCTCCAGCGCGTCGCCCTCCGCCAGGCGCGGCAGGTGCGTCTCACTGTCGCTGGTGTCCGAGTAGGCGCGCAGCCAGCCCGGGAAGGTGATCGTGCGGCCGGTCGCGGCGAACTCCGCGGCCTCGCCGCTTGTCGACGCCCCCTCCACCGTCACCTTCATCGAGGTGCCGCGCACGTCGTTCATCTGGCAGGCGACGGTGCGCTGCCAGATCAGCTCGTAGAGTTTGAACTCCTCGGCGTCGAGGGAGCCGGCGAGCTGGCCGGGCGTCGCGAAGCGCTCCCCCGCCGGGCGGATCGCCTCGTGCGCCTCCTGCGAGTTCTTCACCTTACGGTCGTAGACGCGCGGAGAGGAGCTGACGTACTCGGCGCCGTAGAGCTCGGTCGCCGCGGCGCGCGCCGCGTCGAGGCCCTGCTTGGACAGCGAGGTCGAGTCGGTACGCATGTAGGTGATGTGGCCGTTTTCGTAGAGGCGCTGCGCGATGCGCATCGTGCGCGCCGAGGTGAAGTGCAGCTTGCGCCCCGCCTCCTGCTGCAGCGTGGACGTCATGAACGGCGGGTGCGGGCGGCGGGTGTAGGGCTTCTCCTCCACCTTCGTCACGCTCATCGTCGCGCCCTCGAGGCCCGCAGCGAGCTTCTCGGCCGCCGCCTGGTCCACCACGTGAACGTCCTTGGACTTCACGTTGCCGCGGTCGTCGAAGTCGCGGCCCTGCGCCACGCGCCGGCCGTCAACGGCGGTGAGCTTGGCGTCGAAGGACTCCGAGCCCGGGGTCAGCGTCGCCGTCAGGTCCCAGTACTCGGCGGAGACGAACGCCATGCGCTCGCGCTCGCGCTCCACGATCACCCTGGTGGCCACCGACTGGACACGGCCCGCGGACAGTCGCGGCATGACCTTCTTCCACAGCACCGGGGAGACCTCGTAGCCGTAGAGGCGGTCGAGGATGCGGCGGGTCTCCTGCGCGTCGACGAGGTCCATGTCCAGCTCGCGGGTGTTGCGCGCCGCCTCGCGGATGGCCGATTCGGTGATCTCGTTGAACACCATGCGCTCCACCGGCACCTTCGGCTTCAGCGTCTCGAGCAGGTGCCAGGCGATCGCCTCGCCCTCTCGGTCGGGGTCTGTGGCCAGGAGCAGCCGGTCGGACTTCTTCAGCTTGTCCTTGAGGTCGGAGACCTTCTTCTTCTTGTCGGGGCTGACCACGTAGATCGGGGCGAACCCCGCCTCGGGGTTCACCCCCAGCTTCGCCCACGGCTCCTTCTTGTACTTCGCGGGGATGTCCGCGGCGCGGCCGGGAAGATCGCGGATGTGGCCCACCGACGCCTCAACGATGTAGTCGCCGCCCAGGTACTTCTGGATCTTCTTCGCCTTCGTCGCCGACTCAACGATGACGAGGGTTGTGCCGTTGTCTGCCACGCCGGGTGACACCTCTCTTCTCTGTCCGATCTGCGCCTTATATTAAGGACGCATCCTTGGCCCCACCATTTTCGCGGGTTCAAAGGGGTGGGTCGCGGGTGGTCGCGCAGAAGGTCAAAACTCCCCTCTTTCTATCAGACAACTATCACGCCCAGGCACGCTATGGGAAATATGATCACCTCCCGCGCGTGTCGTTACACTCTGGGAAGGGTCCGCGCGCGCCCGCCAACCGGCCCGGAAGGAGCACCCCGCAGTGATCGACTCTCTGATCGGTTTCCTCGAGCAGCTCATGCAGATGGAAATCTTCTACCCGCTGGTCAGCGTGCTGATCATCTGCGACGCCCTCGCGCCCGTCGTCCCCTCCGAGTCGGTGCTCAACCTCGCCGGCGCCTTCTCCGCCTCCCGCGGCGTGCCCGACGTCGGCGGCGTCATCCTCGCCGCCATCATCGGCGCGATCATCGGCGACAACATCTGCTTCCGCCTGGGCAAGAAGCTGATCAAGGTCGTCGACAGGCTCGACCCGAACTCCAAGGCCGGGGTGTCCATCGCGTGGGTGAAGCGCAACATGAACCGCGGGGCCGGGGCGACCATCATCGTCGCCCGGTTCCTGCCCTGGGCCCGCTGGGTGGCCACGATCGTCCTCGGCTCCGTGGGCTACAGCTGGGTCGCCTTCTTCATCTACGACACCATCGGCGTCATCGTCTGGGCCTGCCTCAGCGTCGGGGTCGGCTACCTCGGCGGCTCCCTCTTCGCCGACTACCCCCTGCTCGCCATGATCGTCGGCGTCACTCTCGGCTCCCTCGTCGGCCTGCTCATCCAGAAGCTGCAGGCCAGGCTGTTCGACTGGAACGACGTCCGCCGCGGCGTGTCCACCCTCTAGCGCCGAGGGCAGCAAAAATCCCCCTCCCGGAACCGGGAGGGGGATTGTGGCGTCGACAAGCGCTTAGAGAGCGCGGACGTCCTGGGCCTGCGGGCCCTTGGTGCCCTCGCCAATCTCGAACTCAACCTGCTGGTTCTCCTCGAGGGTGCGGAAGCCGGAGCCCTTGATCTCGGAGTAGTGGACGAAGACGTCGGCGGAGCCGTCGTCCGGAGCGATGAAGCCGAAGCCCTTTTCAGCGTTGAACCACTTGACAGTTCCAGTAGCCATGATGTGTACCTTTCAAAAATCGCTGGCAATGACGGTCTATCGATCACCAGGTCTTCGAAAGGACCTGGCGCCCGCGCAACAAAAACTCACGAGCACCTTGGTTAGGCGCGCACAGAATCTGCGACCGAGTTCAATTGTGCCACGAAACTGAAGGAAAGGTGTAGGGGGCTGGCATAATTTATTCGATCCGCTGTTCCAACCGGGGGTGAAACGCATGTCCAATCACGGCTACTCGTTCGGCGCCGAGATCATCGAGGCGCTGCGCCGCCGCTTCCCCTCCGCCCGCATCACGCACGTCGAGCACAGCCCCGCCACCCCCGCCACCTGGGCCGACTGGCCCGAGTGGGTCGGCGAGGGCCTCAAGAGCACGCTTGCCGACGCCTCCATCCCCCGCCTCTTCTCCCACCAGGCGCGCACCGCCGAGCTCGCCTGGGAGGGCCGCGACGTGGTGGTGGCCACCGGCACCTCCTCCGGCAAATCGCTGGGCTACCAGCTGCCCGTCCTCTCCGCGCTCGCCGCCGACCCGACCGCCTGCGCGATCTACCTGACACCCACCAAGGCCCTGGGCTCGGACCAGCTCCACGCCGCAGCCCGGCTCGCGCCCGCAGGCGTCAACCCCGCCCCCTACGACGGCGACACCCCGACCGAGGCCCGCGCCGGGATCCGGGAAGCCAGCCGCTTCGTGTTCACCAACCCCGACATGCTCCACGCCGGCATCCTGCCCAACCACGCCCGGTGGGCCCGCCTGCTGCGCCACCTGAGGTTCGTGGTGGTGGACGAGTGCCACACCTACCGCGGCGTCTTCGGTGCCAACGTCGCCCTGACCCTGCGGCGCCTCCTCCGCCTCGCGGAGGCCTACGGGTCGCACCCGACGCTCATCTTCGCCTCCGCCACCGCCGCCGACCCCGCCGGTCAGGCCTACCGGTTGTGCGGGCGCGCCGTCACGGCCGTGACCGAGGACGGCGCCCCGACCGGCGAGCGCACCATCGCGCTGTGGGAGCCCGGATTCATCGAGGGCGCGGAGGGAAAAAACGGCGCCCCGGTGCGCCGCGCCGCCACCACGGAGGCCGCCTCGATCATGTCCGCACTGGTCCTCGACGGCGCCCGCACCCTCACCTTCGTCCGTTCCCGGCGCGCCGCCGAGCTCGTGGCCATGCGCGCCCAGGAGGACCTCGTAGTCGCCGGGCGGGCGGACTTCGCCCAGCGGGTCGCCTCCTACCGCGCCGGCTACCTCGCCGAGGACCGGCGCCGCCTCGAGCGCGCGCTGGACAACGGCGACCTGCTCGGGCTGGCCACCACGAACGCCCTCGAGCTGGGCATCGACGTCGGCGGGCTGGACGCCGTGGTCATGGCCGGTTTCCCCGGCACCGTCGCCTCCTTCCGGCAGCAGGCGGGCCGGGCGGGGCGGCGCGGCCAGTTCTCGGTGGCCGTCATGGTCGCGCGCGACGAGCCGATGGACACCTACCTGGTCAACCACCCCGAGGCGCTGCTTGGCAGGCCGGTGGAAAACAGCGTGTTCAACCCCTCCAACCCCTACGTGCTGCGCGGCCACATCTACTGCGCCGCGGTCGAGCGGCCCCTCACCCCCGACGATGTCGAGGCGTTCGGCGCCGCGGAGGTGGTCGACGGCCTCGTGCGCGACGGCTACCTGCGCAGACGGCCCCGCGGGTGGTTCGCGGTGCCGCAGCTCGAGGGCGAGCTCTCCCCCGAAACCGCCCACGCCTCCGTCAGCCTGCGCGGCGGGGCGGGCGCGGAAGTAATGATCGTGGACATCTCCGACGGGCGCCTGCTGGGCACCGTCGACGCGGGCCGGGCCATGACCCAGGTCCACGAAGGCGCCGTCTACATCCACCAGGGCGAGCACTACGTCATCGACTCGCTCGAGCTCGACGACTTCGTGGCCCTCGCCCGCCCCGAGACCCCCGACTACTCCACGCAGGCCCGCTCGACCACGCAGATTTCGATCCTCGGCGAGGCCTCCTCCCGCTCGAACCCCGCCCCCGGGCTGTGGGTGGCCAACCTGGACGTCGAGGTGGTGGACCGGGTGACCGGCTACGTGGTAAGGCTGACCGACGGCACGGTCTCCGAGCACATCCCCCTCGACCTGCCGGAGCAGCGGCTGGTCACCCGCGCCGTGGCCTACACGATCGACCCGCTTGCCCTCGAGGCCATGGGGATCACGCCCGGCGAGGTCCCCGGCGCGCTGCACGCGGCGGAGCACGCCGCGATCGGCCTGCTCCCCCTCCTGGCCACCTGCGACAGGTGGGACATCGGCGGGGTCTCGACCGCCCTGCACCAGGACACCCTCCTGCCCACCGTCTTCGTCTACGACGGCCACCCGGGCGGGGCGGGCTTCGCCGACGAGGGCTACGCCCGCTTCCCCGAGTGGATCGCCGCGACGTACGAGGCGGTGAAGTCCTGCGGCTGCGAGTCCGGCTGCCCGTCCTGTGTCCAGTCGCCGAAGTGCGGAAACGGCAACCAGCCGCTGGACAAGCACGCCGCCCTGAAGCTCCTCGGGGCGCTGGTGACCATGACACCGGCCCCGCCCGGGTGACCTACAGCGGCCCCGCCCGCGCGGTGGACGAGGACCGGCCGAAACGCACCGTGACGACGACATCCGGGGCGCGTTCCTCGCAGCCCTCCACGCGCGCGCCGTTGGCGGAGGCGGTTGCTTGCGCCGCCCCGCACGCGTCGGTGCCCCGGTACAGCGCGGTCGCCGCGGCGACGGCCGCGAGATCGGCCGCGTTGCGCGCCCGGTGCGAATCGGCCACCCGCGCGCCCAGGCCGGCCACCACCAGCAGCAGGCTGACCACGGCCGCGATGATCCCCGCCGAGGTCACCGTGGCGTAACCCTCCTCGCCGCGCAGCGCGCGCCTCACCGGAACTCCACCGGGTAGACGGCGGTGGCGGAGACGTCGAAAAGCGCGGCGGGCACCTGCGCCGTCACCGTGACCATCCCGCCGTCCTCCGCCACGCTGACGCTTCCCCGCGGCGGGGCGTAGTCCACCCCGATCGCGTGGGAGCGCGCGGCGGCCCCGGCGATGTCGACGGCCGAGATGTAGGCGGCCATCGTGGCGATTCCCCCGACGATGGCTGCCGCCACCGTGACCAGAACCGCCAGGGAGAGAGCGGCCTCGACGGTGACGGAGCCGGTGTTGTCGCGCAGCATTAGCCCGGCTTGTTGCTCAGGGCGTCCGTGATGACCCCCTCGATCGCGGACACGACGCCGTTGCCGTTGACGACCATGTAGAGCACCCCGGCGAGCGCGGCGGCGGCGAGGCTGCCGAAGGCGTACTCGATGGTGGACATCCCTCGGTCATCGCGCAGGGTGAGCAGGCGGGCGGACAGGAAAGCGGTTGCGTTGGTGAACAGGGACATGGGTTTTCTCCTTCTCGTGTTCTTGTCTTCTTGTGGTCGAGGTGTGGTGTGTCAGGTGAGTTTCCCGGCCAGCCCGATCACGACCGGGGCGAGCCCGAGGACGAAGAAGGCCGGGAGGAAGAAAGCGGTCAAGGGCAGTGCGATGAGGACGCCGGCGCGCTCGGCCCTGGCCTTGGCGTCGTCGGCGGCCCCCTCGCGGAGTCCGGCGGCGATGCGCTCGCACCCGGCCGCGACGGCCGAGCCCGAGGCGCTGGAGAGAGCGATCAGCGCGGCGAGCTCGGCTCCGCCCGGGACGCGGTGCATCTCCGCCCACGCGCGCTGCGTTTCCACGCCCAGCGCGCTCAGGGCCGCGACGGTGCGCCAGGGATCCGCCGGGCTGTCTGGACCCGGATCGGCACCGTAGGACTCGGCGACCGCCGCCGCTGCACTCGCCGCCGGCAGGCCGGCTCGGAAGCACGCGGCGAACAGCTCGATGTCCGCGGCCGCCCGGTGGCGGTCGACCCCGGCGGGGCGCAGGCGCAGCGCGGGCCCGTCGCGCGGGGTCTTCTCGCTCAAGACCCGCGCGAATGCACCCGGCGCGGGCACCGCGAGGGCGCCGGCCAGAAGCAGGGCGGGGATCACCGCCGAGGCGACGGCGCTCATGCCGTCGCTCCCGCGATGATGCGTTCGCAGAGGAGGAAACCCGCGCACACCAGCGCCGTCCCGCCCGCCAGCAGCCACCCGCCCAGCCCGCCGCCGAGGAGGATCCCGAGGGGATCCGCGCCCATGGCCGTTCCCATCGCCACCCCGGCCGCCGGTAGCGCCGAGAGCACGATGGCGGTTGTCTTCGGTCCCGCCAGGGCCGCCTCGGTCGCGGCCCTGTGACGCTGCGCCGCGTCCAGGCGGTCCCGGGCGCGCGCGAGAAGCTCGGCGACGGGCAGGCCACGGGTGGCGGCGAGGCCCCACAGCGCCCCGACCTCCCGCAGCTCGGGGCTCGCGGAGCAGGCCAGAACAGCGTCCGGCTCACCTCCCGAGCGCACCGCAGCCACCGCACGCTGGATGTCCCGCAGCAGCGCTGCGGGGGCGGAAGCGGGGAGGTGTTCCGCGGCGCGCGAGGTGGCGTCGGCAAGCGATGCTCCCGCCCGCAGGTTGGTCACGAGGTGCCCGAGGAAGCCCGCGGTGAGCTCGGACCGGCGGCGGGCCAGCGCCGCTTCGCGACGCCTCACCACCGTGTCCGCCGCCGTCGCCGCCGCCATTCCGGCCGCGGCCACCAGCCCCGCCCGGTCGACCGCGAGAACGCCGAGCAGCGCCGCGCCAGCGAACACCGGCACCCACCCGGGCGCGCGCACCCGCTGAGCCTCGGACACCCTCCCGGCGGGGTTCGGCCGTCCCACCGCCGCGGCGGCGCTGGCCGCAAGCAGCCACATCACGGTGCCTCCTCCCACACCACGCGCACGCCCACGGGGTTGCCCTCCAGCACCCCGATCTGGTGCACCCAGCGGCGCCCGCCGGGGAGGCGCTTCACCACCACGACGTAGTCCACCGCAGCCGCGAGCTGCGAGTGCAGCCCGGCGCGGTCGAGTCCGCCCAGCGCGGCCAGCGCCTCCAACCGGGCGGGGACCTCGTGCACGGAGTTGGCGTGCAGCGTGCCCGCCCCGCCGTCGTGCCCCGTGTTCAGGGCGGCGAGCAGGTCCACGACCTCGGCGCCCCGGATTTCGCCCACGACGATCCTGTCGGGGCGCATCCGCAGCGCCTGGCGCACGAGGTCGGCGATGGTGATGCGCCCGATCCCCTCCGCGTTGTCTCCCCGCGTGGTCAGGTTCAGCACGTGCGGGTGACGCGGGGCCAGCTCAACGGTGTCCTCGATGGCGATGATCCGCTCACCTGGATCCACCTCGGCGAGCATGGCCGACAGCAGGGTTGTCTTCCCCGCCCCGGTGCCCCCGATGACCAGGAAGGACTTCCGGCGCGCCACGATGTCGCGCAGGAGGCGCAGGCTGTCGTCGTTGAGCGAGCCCGCCTCGCGGAGCTGGTGGAGGGTGGTGGTGTTGCCGCGCAGCACCCGCAGCGACAGGCACGTCCCGGCCTTCGCTGTCGGTGCGAGCACCGCGTGGAAGCGCAGGAGCGTGCCGTCCGGGCGGGGCAGGTGGCCGTCGCAGTATGGCTGGGCGTCGTCGAGGCGGCGCCCGCACCCCGCGGCGAGGCGGGTGGCCAGCCTGCGCACCTCCGCCTCGGACGCGAACGAGATCTCGGCCGGCTCCAACCCGCGGCCCCGGTCAACGTAGACGGTGTCCGCGCCGTTGACGCAGACGTCGGTGACGTCGGCACCCGCCAACAGCGCCTCCAGGGGTCCGGCGCCCGCGGTCTCGTCGCGCAGGCGGCGCATCACGTCGAGCACGTCGACGTCACTGATCACCACCGCCTCCTCGCGCACGATCGCGGCAAGGCGCGCGGGATCGGGGGTGGCTCCCTCGTCCGCGAGGCGCCGCTTCACGCGCTCGATGACCTCGCTGTTCACAGCCCCACCTCCGACAGCACGCGCCGCGCCGCCCTGGTGAGCGGCCGCGCGAGCCTCCCCGGCAGCCCGCTGACCTCTGCCGCGCGCCGCAGACCGCGGATCTCCCCCACTTCGGCGCAGACGGTGAGCCGGGAGATCTTTTCCACCTCGGCGGCGGCCAGCGAGGACCACCCGCGGTGCCGCAGGACCACCACCGCCGGGGTGCTCGCGGCGGCGCACTCCGCAGCCATCCGCGCCGCTGCCGCCGCGCCGCGAACCTCCGCCGGGGTGACCACCACCGCGAGGTCGCAGCGGGCGGGCATGAGGCGCACCGGCGTGTCCACCACCGTCAGGCCGCCGCCCGACACCGCCGACACGACGCGTTCCACCGTGACCCTGTCCAGCGCAAAAGGGTCGTTGATGGAGGTCCTCGCGTGGGTCAGCACCGCAATGCCGTCTCCGGTGTGCGGCAGGGCGCGGCGCACGTCCTCCCGGTTCACGGCGCCTTCCCCGAGGACGATCTCACCCCACCGGGCGCCGGCCTCCTCCTCCACGCCGAGCAGGAGGTCCATCCCGCCGGAGTACCGGTGGGCGTCAATGAGCGTCGGCTCGTGGTCCGGGCCCGCAGTGCGGGCCAGAGAGGCCGCGAAGGTCGAGGCACCGACCCCGCCAGCCGCGGCGAGGACGGCGATCACGGGGTCCTCCCCGCCCACCTGGCTGCCCGCTGCGCCCAGCAAGCCCACCGCACGAAGGAGCTCCCCCGCCTGGGCGGGGAGGACGAAGGACCTCTCCGCCTGCGGGAAGGATGCGTGGGCTGCGTCGGTGGCCGCCACCTCCGTGCCGAGCAGGAAGATGCCGGGCCGCGCGGGCCACTCCCGCACCGCGGCGGCGAAGTGCGCGTCCACGAACACCGCGTGCGCGCGGGCGAAGTGGCGGCCAACGCCGTCGGCCCCGTCCACGTCGACGATCGGGCGCCCGGTGGCGGCGGCGACGTGGAGTGCCTCCGGGTGCAGGAGTGGGTCGTCGATAGCTACGACGAGCGGTTCCGCGAGTGGCGAGGTTGTCATGGCACCACCCTCCACTGGCCGAACCGCAACCACAACGGAGAGCGCGGGAGGCTGTGGATAAACCCCGGCTTTGTTGATGCATCCCGCACTACCTGGGGAAAGGTCAGAGAAAATAAGGGACGGCCCGCGCCTCGGGGGGGGTGTGCGCGGGCCGTCAGTAACCCGGCCTCGGGGGGGTGGGCCGGGGCAGGCCACACTGTATATCGGGGCCGTGCACGAACAAGTATTGCACATCGGGCGGCGCCCAGGCAAGAAACCGGGCCACATTTCCGAACAACTTTTCTACCCGGAACTATCCCCACCATCCCCTCCCAACCCGCAAAGCCACATCCGCCACACGCGCCACGCTTTCGTTCCCCCACGGACCCGTCTACACTACGGTGGCATGAACCCCCGCCACGCAGGCCCCGACACGGACCCGACCGGGTCCGCGCTCGCGCTGCGCCCGACTGCGGCGTTCTTCGACCTCGACAAGACCATCATCGCGACCTCCTCCGTGTACGCGTTCGGGCGCGAGTTCCTCAACAACGGGCTCATCACCCGGCAGGAGGCGCTCGAGATCTCGCTGACGAAGGCCTCCTACATGCTCTCCGGCCACACGAGCGAGCAAATGGACAGCACACGCGACTCGCTCACGCAGATGGTGGCGGGGTGGTCCGTCGACGAGGTCCGCCGCATCACCACCGAGACGATGCACAACGTGGTCACCCCGGCGATCTACGCGGAGGCGCGGGACCTCATCAAGCACCACCGCCACGCGGGCCGCGAGGTCATCATCATCTCCGCCTCGGCCTCGATCCTGGTCGAGCCAATCGCCCGCGAGCTCGGGGTGGACACGGTGGTGGCCACCGAGCTCGAGGTCGTGGACGGAAAACTGACCGGCACCATCACCCGCTACCTCAAGGGTGGAGCCAAGGCCGAGGCCGTGGAGGAGTTCGCGACCTCCCACGGCTATGACCTGGCCCGCAGCTACGCCTACTCCGACTCGGCCACGGACATCCCCATGCTGGAGATGGTCGGCCACCCCGTCGCGGTCAACCCGGACCGCGCGCTGCGCAAGCACGCCCTCGTCAACGGGTGGGAGGTGCGCACCTTCAAAAACCCCGTGCCGCTGATTCAGATGCCGAACGCCCGCGAGGTGGGCATCGGTGCTGGGGTGGTCGCCGGCGTGACGGCGCTGACCGCCGCCGGTTTCTGGCTCACCCAGCGCCTGCTCCGGGACTCGAAGAACCAGAACAGCGCGTAACATAATTTGTCTCGCACATGTCACAGGTTTATCTAGGATTGGCATTGTGGCGCTTCCGTCCCGGGAGCGTTGTGAAAGCGGTGTTACAGTTGAGCCCGTCGTCATGGTGTTTTCCGCCACACGCGAGCGCCCCGAGAAAGGTATTTAGAACATGAGCAACAAAGGTCTCTACACTGACGGTTCCTCGTCGATCTCCGCGAAGGTTGACTCCATCCCCCTGCGCGACACCGGGGTTACCCAGCCGGGCCAGGATTCCCTGGGCGCCCTCGTCTCCAACGCGACGGAGCAGGTTTCCACGCTGGTGCGCAGCGAGATTGAGCTAGCCAAGGCCGAGGTCGTCGGCGAGGTGAAGAAGGGCGCCGTCGGCGGCGGTCTGTTCGCCGGCGCGGGCGTGGTGGCGCTGTACTCCACGTTCTTCTTCTTCCTCTTCGTCGCCGCGCTGCTCGCGCTGTGGATGCCGTGGTGGGCCGCGTTCCTCATCGTCTTCCTCGTGATGATCGCCGTCGCGGGCGCACTCGCCTTCGTTGGGTTCAAGAAGATTAAGGCGGTCCGCGCCCCGGAGAAGACAATCTCGTCGGTCAACGAGCTGAAGAACCTCGTCCCGGGCAAGGCGCAGAAGAACCTCGAGGAGGACCGCAGCGGCCTCTACACCCACGCCGCCGGCCGCCCCGCGGTCTCCGACAAGGCCTCCCAGGCCCGCCTGAACAACCGCGGCGGCACCACCGCCGTGGACGTCGACTAGGCCCCTGCCCCTCTTAACCGCCCGCCGCCTCTCTGAGGCGCGGGCGTTTTTGTAGGCTTGGCACACGTTCCCCGCTTCCGCTGGCACGGCAGGAGGAAGATCATGTCTCACGCGGGCCGCTCCCCCCGGGTGGTCGAGCTCGAGGGCGACTTTACCCACGAGATGCTCCACACCCGCGGCCTTCGCCTGCACGCGGCGACGGCGGGTGACCCGGCCGACCCCCTCATCCTGCTCCTCCACGGCACATTCGGCGGATGGTTCGACTACGCGGACGTTCTCGCGCCGCTGGCGGCGCGGGGGTTCCACGTCGCGGCCCTCGACCTGCGCGGCTACGGGATGTCCGACAAACCCGCCCAGCGCGGGGGCGACGAGATGCTGCTGAGCGTCGGCGACGTCAAGGGCGCGGTCCTCACACTAGGCCACAGGAACGCCGTGCTCGTCGGGGCTGACACGGGGGGCTCCGTCGCCTGGGCCGCGGCGGCGGCCCACCCCGATCTCGTCGCCGGTCTCGTGTCCGTCTCCGCGGCGCACCCGGCGGATCTGCGCCGCTGCATGGCCCGCCGCCCGTGGGATTTCCTTCCCCTCCTCGCCCGCCTCGCGCTCGCGCGGATGCCGGTGGGCGACTGGTTGCGAGCGTGGGCCTACCGCCGCGACCTGCTGCTCAACACCTCTGCGGAGTTCCACGCCTCGCCCGACTTCGACCGCGTCCTCGAGCTTCGGCTGCGCGCCGCAGAGATCTCCAACGCCCGCCCGTACATCCGCTCGAATTCCCAGCTGCTCACGCAGCGCGCGCCGTCCGGGCCCGTCCCCGCTCCAACCCTGCTGCTCCACCCCCCGCTCGGCTTGTGGGGTCCGGTGGCAGCCCGGCAGCGCCGCCGCCTGCGGGGGCCGGTGACGGAGGACGCGGTGGCCGGGGCGAAAAACCTCCCCCACCTGGAGCGCCCCGCCGGGTTTGCCGACACGATCGCCCGCTTCGCGACGTCACTACCCTCCCCCGGTTAGCGCGCGACGCACTCCCCGGTGTCTACGCCCGGGCCCAGGGCGGACAGCGCGCCCACGTCGCCGATCCCGTCCATGACCTGCCGCGTGGTGAGTGCGTAGCCAGTCTCGGAGGAGTCCACGGACGCCCCGAAGATCACGCCGGCAACCTCGCCCGCCGGGGTGAGCACGGGCCCGCCCGAGTTGCCCTGGCGGATGTTGCCGCGCAGGGTGTACGCCTCGCGCTCGACCCTGCCGGTGGCGTAGATGTTCGGCCCGGCGATGGTGATGATGCCGCGCACGCGCGCCGCCGCCGCCTCGAAGGGGCCAGACTGGGGGAACCCCATGACCACGGCGTCGTCGCCCGCGGAGAGGGGGTCGGCGGCGAAGGGCAGCGGGTCGAGCCCGAGGCCCTCGGCGCGCAGGACGGCGAGGTCGGCGCCCGGATCGTAGTAGACCACGGAAGCCTCCTTCACGCCGAAGACGGTGTCGAGCTGGACGGTGTCGGCGCCCGCGACGACATGGGCGTTGGTCACCACATGGTCCTCGGCGGCGACGAAGCCGGAGCCCATCATGTGGCGCCCGCAGGTCTCGGCGTCGCCGATGACGTGGATGACGCTGGGACGCACGCGCTTGACCATGGCGGGGTCGATCGCGGAGGGGTCGGGCGCGTCAACCGGGGCGCCAGCGGCGTTGGTGAAGGGGGAGACCAGGGGCGGCAGGCCGGAGTCGTCGAGAAGCGCCGCGAAGCGGGCGGGGAGCGTTTCGACGCCCGGGGGAGCGATGCGGTCGATGGCCGCGAGGACGCGCGATTCCCTCAGGCCGGCGCCCGGCGCCCCGGGCAGCGCGGTGGCCAGGGGGATGGAGACGAACCACACCACCAGCGTGACGGCCAGGGCTTGGAAGACGGCCCCGACCGCGGAGTCGAGCGTCTGCGTCGAGCGGGCCCGGGCGAGATCGCGGATGTGGGCGCCGATGAGCCCGCCGACCACGTTGCCCGTGCCGGCGAAGAAGACGACCACGGCGATGAGCAGCACCACGCGGATGAACTGGGTTTCAGCCAGCCGCACCACCATCGGGGCCAGGGCGAGGCCGACGACGAGGCCGGCGAGGATGCCCACCACGGAGAGCACCGCGGACAGGGCCCCGCGCCGCCAGCCGCTCGCGAAGGCGAGGAGGATCATGAGGACGATGATCACGTCGACGACGAGCGAAGCGGTCACGCTGGAAACATCTCCTTCGGCGGTCAAATAGGCTCCCCATCTTACCCCCCGGGCAGCGCCCGCCTAGAAGTGCCGCTCGGCGTTGCGCGAGTTCTTCAGCGCGCGGCGCAGGGGCACGACCCGGTCGCTGTCCCACGGCTCGTCCCAGCCGGCGGCGGAGAGGAGGACGTCGAGAAGCAGCCCTGTGAAGCCCCAGACCAGGTAACCGTCGACGGCGAAGGCGGGCCCGCTCCAGCCGAGCATGCCCACCTGCAGCCGGTTGGCCGGGTCGAGGAGGTGGGAGACGGGAACGAAGAAGACGTCGTCGGTTTCGACGGGGCTGGCCACGTGGGGGCTGCCCGGGTCGGCGGAGTAGGCGAGGACGGGGCGCACGGCGCGGTTGCTGCCGCCGGTGGTCACGGTGGACAGCGTGGCTAGCGGGTCGACGCGCCCCCGCTCGAGGCCGGTTTCCTCCCAGGCCTCGCGCAGCGCGGCGTCGACGGGGCCCGCGTCGTTGGGGTCGATGCGCCCGCCGGGGAAGGCCATCTGCCCGGAGTGGCTGCGCATCGTCGGGGTGCGGTGGGTGATGAGCACCCCGGCGTCGTCCGGGCGCTGTGCTGCGGCGGGGTCGCCGGCGAAGAGCATGAGCACGGCCGCCTCGTCGGGGCGGTCCTTCTGCGGCACCCTGGCCGCGAGCCGCTCGCGCGCCCGGCGCGACGCGACGCCGTCCTCGAGGCCGTGCACGAGCGGGGCGAGCCAGCCCGGCGCGCGCCCCGGGTTCAGGGGGACGTCTCCCATCCCCTACACCGCCCCGGCCACGGCGTCGGCGAGCTCGGCGGAGGAGGAGAAGACCTTCGGGAAGGTGGCCACCTTCTCGCCCTCGCGGAACACCACGGTCAGGGGCACCACACCCGGCAGCCCGAGGGTGCCGGCGAAGCGGTTGTCGCTGTCCTGGTAGCTGGGCAGCCCGACCCCGAGATCCTCCAGGAGGGCGGCGCCGCGGCCCGCGGCCCGGTCGGCGTGGACCCCGACCACGGTGTACTCGGGGTGCTCGCGCGCGAACTGCTCGACGATCGGCAGCTCGGCGCGGCACGGCTCGCACCACCAGGCCCACAGATTCACAACCGTCACGCCGGCGCTCTCGCCCTGCCCGGCGCTGCCGCCGAGGCAGTCCAGCTCCACTCCCCCGACCCCGCCGGCCGGGCACGCCGGGCGGGGGGCGACGGGCTCTTCGCTTGTCGACGCCCCACCGGCCGCCACCGGCTCGGCCGCGCGCTCCGGCTGGCCGGGGCGCAGCGCCGCGAGACCGGCGGCCAGGAGCACAGTGACGGCGACGAGGGCGGCGACGCTGTAGATGATCGTGCGGCGCATCTAGTCCTGCCCTCCCGGCCCGACCATCTCCAGGATGTGCTGCTTTTCTGCCCCCGTGACCAGGGCGGCCGCCTCGGCAGGCTCGGTCGGCCCGGCGCCGAAGCTGGGGCAGTCGAAGGCGATGGGGCACGCCCCGCACGCGGGCTTGCGGGCGTGGCAGACGCGGCGGCCCTGGAAGATGATCCGGTGGGAGAACATCGTCCACTCCTTCTTCTCGACCAGCTCACCCACCGCGTGCTCGATCCTGACGGGGTCTTTCTCCTCGGTGAGCCTGAGCCGGTGCACCAGCCGCTGGAAGTGAGTGTCCACCGTCAGGCCGGGCATGCCGAAGGCGTTGCCACGCACGACGTGGGCCGTCTTGCGGCCGACGCCGGGCAGGGTGACCAGGTCCTCGATGGCTGTGGGGACCTCCCCGCTGTAGTCGGCGACGAGCTTCTGCCCGAGTCCGATGAGGTTGGCCGCCTTGGCCCGGTAGAAGCCGGTCGGGCGGATGATCTCCTCCACCTCCGCCTGGCTCGCCGAGGCGTAGGCCTGGGGCGTCGGGAAGCGCTCGAAGAGGCGGGGTGTGACCTGGTTGACGCGGACGTCGGTGGTCTGGGCCGAAAGCACCGTGGCCACCAGCAGCTCGAGGGGGGTGGTGAAGTCGAGCTCCGCGTGGGCGTCGGGGAAGGCGGCGGCGAGGGTGCGGTTCACGCGCCGGGCGCGGCGGGTGCGCCCGAGGCTCGTCTCGCGCCCCTTCGCGGCGGGGTGGGAGCCGGGGCGGCGGTGCCGCTGCGGAGTGAGTCCGGTGCCGCTCGGTTCAGTCATAGTGGTCACTATAGTGAGCCGGCGGGTAGCATCACACGCATGATCGTCCTCTTCGTCGCCCTTGTCCCGCTGGTCTTCGGCCTTTTCGCCGTGGCGATGGAAAGGCTCGAGGCGGTCGCGCTCGGCAGCTAGGCTGGCGCGTCCCCCATTCCACTCCCCGAAGAAGCCACAATCGCGCCGAGATGTGACGAACCTCCCAACGGATTTGCTAAGGTGTGTGCTGTAATTGTGGTTTCGCCCGCCCGGTCGGATCCCTCTGCCGGACCAGCCCGGGAGCCCCGGGAGAGGCCAGGCAGGTCACGGTGGCGGCCACGCACCCGACACCCTCACACTAGGAGGCTTAATGGAAGGCGTACAGGACACCCTTGCGCGCGCCGGAATCTTCCAGGGCGTGGACCCTGCAGCCGTTTCCGCACTCATCGGTGACATGGAAACCGTTCGCTTCCCGCGCGGCACCACGATCTTCGACGAGGGTGAGCCGGGCGACCGCCTCTACATCATCATCGACGGCAAGGTGAAGCTGGCCCGCCACGCACCCGACGGCCGCGAGAACCTCCTGTCCGTGATGGGCCCGTCGGACATGTTCGGCGAGCTGTCCATCTTCGACCCGGGCCCCCGCACCTCCTCCGCCGTCTGCGTCACCGAGGTCACCGCGGCGACGATGAACTCCGAGATGCTCAAGCAGTGGATCGACAACCACCCCGAGATCTCCCAGCAGCTGCTCCGCGTGCTGGCGCGCCGCCTGCGCCGCACGAACGCCTCGCTGGCGGACCTCATCTTCACCGACGTCCCTGGTCGCGTGGCCAAGACGCTGCTCCAGCTGGCCAACCGCTTCGGCACCCAGGAGGGCGGCGCGCTGCGCGTCAACCACGACCTGACCCAGGAGGAGATCGCCCAGCTCGTCGGCGCTTCCCGCGAGACCGTGAACAAGGCCCTCGCCACCTTCGCGCACCGCGGGTGGATCCGGCTCGAGGGCAAGTCGGTGCTCATCGTCGACACCGAGCACCTCGCCCGCCGCGCCCGCTGACGCACGCGTGACGACGCCCCTCCCCCGCCCAACAGGGCGGCGCGGGAGGGGCGTCGGGCGTTGAAGAGCTGGGCTCAGGCCGCGGCTCAGGCCTTGTCGCGCAGGTAGCGCAGGGTGACGCGGGTGGACTGCTCGGCCGCGCCGCGCAGGACCGGGTCGACGTCGTCGTAGATTTCGTCGACGAGGGTGGCCACGTCGACGTTGTTGCCGTGCTTGGCCAGCGCTTCCCGGATCTGCTGGAGGCGCTGGGTGCGACGGTCGATGTACTTGCGCGCGTAGGCGGACAGGTCGGGGCCCTCGGGGCCGTGGCCCGGCAGCAGCGTGACGTCCTTACCCTCCTCCTCGAGCATCGCCAGGGTCTCGAGGTAGGCGCCGAGGTCGCCGTCGGTCTCGGAGATCATCGTGGTGTGGCGGCCCGCGATGGTGTCGCCGGTGATGATGCCCTCGAGCTGGTCGCGCTCCGGCTCGTTGGTGTAGACGAAGTAGCACACGGAGTCCATCGTGTGCCCCGGGGAGGCGACGACCTTGACCTTGGGTGTGACGCCCTCGACGGAGATGACCTCCCCGTCGGTGACGGGCTCCGCACCTGCGGAGTAGTTGCCGTCGAGGGAACGGACGGGCGCGCCCGTGAGCTGGCGGAAGCGCTGGGCCCCGTCGGCGTGGTCGTGGTGGCGGTGCGTGAGCAGGATCAGGGCCACCTTCTCGCCCTTCGCCTGGAGGACGTTGAGGTGCCCCTCGTCCTCGGGGCCCGGGTCAACCACGATGCTGCACTCGTCGCCGGGGGCGCGGATCACCCAGGAGTTCGTGCCCTCGAGGGCAGCGTAGCTGGGGTTCGGCGCCAAGACAACCGCGGCGGACGGCGTCACCTGACGCAATTGGCTGTAAGCGGGATGCTGCATAAAAAATAGCCTACCGCTTTATCCCGCGTTTTCTAGTCGTCCTGCGGGTCGTCGCACGGCGCGAGCTCGACCACGAGCTCCAGCTCCACCGGCGCGTCCAGCGGCAGGACGGCCACGCCGACAGCGGAGCGGGCGTGGGCGCCCGCCTCGCCGAAGATCTCGCCGATGAGGTCGCTGGCCCCGTTGACCACGGCGGGCTGGGCCGTGAAGTCGGGGGCCGAGGAGACGAAGCCGACCAGCTTCACCACGCGCGCCACCCGGTCGATGCCCACCAGGCCATCCACGGCGGCGAGGGCGTTGAGCGCGCACTGGCGGGCCAGGCGGGTCGCCTTCTCGGTGTCGAGGTCGGCGCCGACTTTTCCGGTGGCGGGCAGGGTGCCGTCGACAAGCGGGAGCTGCCCCGAGGTCCACACCTGATCCCCGACCCGCAGGGCCGGCACGTAGGAGGCGACGGGGGCGGCGACGGGCGGCAGCTCGATGCCGAGCTCAGCGAGGCGCGCGGTCCACTGTCCGGCCATGGCCTACTCGGCCTCCCGCTTCATGTAGGCCACGAGGTTCTCCGGGGTCGGCCCCGGGATGACGCTGACGAGCTCCCAGCCGTCCTCGCCCCAGGTGTCCAGGATCTGCTTGGTGGCGTGGGTGAGCAGCGGAACGGTGGCGTATTCCCATTTAGTCATGCCCCACAGTCTACATTCCGGGCCGGGGACGCGGGCGCGCCGGCGCAGGGCTAGAGGCCGACGACCTCGCCGCCCTCGGCCAGGTGGGCCGCCCAGTCGGTGACGTGCGGGTTCTTGCGCAGCACCGCGCGGCGCTGGCGCTCGGTGAGCCCGCCCCACACGCCGAACTCCACCTTGTTGTCCAGGGCGTCCGCCCGGCACTCCATCTGGACGGGGCAGCGGCGGCAGATCGCGGCCGCCTTGCGCTGCTCGGCGCCGCGGACGAAGAGGGCGTCCGGATCGCCCGAGCGGCAGTGCGCGAGGGTGACCCACTCTCCGCGGTCGAACACGAGGTCACCGGCCGAATTGCACTTGCGCGGCGTATCCTTGCTCTGCGAGGTGGCCGAGTACGCGTCGTTGCTGAGAGTGGTCGTCATAGAGATCTCCTTGGCGAAGAGGCGAATGACCCGGGGCCCGGATCTTGGGGAGCGCTCCTCAGGGCGGGCCGTCTGTTAGCGCCGCAACCTGTGAAACCCTCCCCAACTGTCACAATGGTTCCTGTAAGTGTATTCACACCGCCAAACCGTTGTCGAATGCATCACACATTCAGGGGGGAATGGCTGTTCCCTCACATGTTGGACTTGCTTTAAGGTATGGGGGGTGTCTGCACTGACGTCACTCGGAAATCTCCTCCTCGCCATCGCGGCGGCGGCCCTCGCCACGGCGCTCTGCCTCGCCCCGGTCGCGGGGCTCGGGGGTCTGGCCATCGCCCGCACGGACGAGACGATGCGCTCGAACCTCTCCGATCTGACCAGCGGCGACGTTCCCGGCGTCACCACGGTGACCGACGTCAACGGAACCCCCATGGCCTGGATCTACAACCAGCGCCGCTACGAGGTGGGAAGCGACGCGATCGCGCAGAGCGTCAAGGACGCGCTCGTGTCCACGGAGGACCGCCGCTTCTACGAGCACGAGGGCGTCGACATGCAGGGCTTCGCCCGGGCGATGGTGACCAACGTCCTCGCCGGCGGGGTGGAGCAGGGCGCCTCGACCATCAACCAGCAGTACGTGAAGAACTACCTCTGGCTCGTCGAGGCGGACAACGAGGACGAAGCCCGGGCGGCCACCGAGCAGTCCATCCCCCGCAAGCTCCGCGAGATGCGCATGGCCTCGGACCTGAATAAGACGCTGAGCAAGGACGATATCCTCACCCGCTACCTCAACCTCGTCTCCTTCGGCAACCACGCCTTCGGCATCGAGGCCGCGGCGCGGACCTACTTCGACATCCCTGCCCGCGACCTGCGCCCCGAGCAGAGCGCGCTGCTGGTCGGCCTGCTGCAGTCCGTGGAGTACCTCAACCCCTACACCAACCCCGAGGGGGCGACGGAGCGCCGCAACACGGTGCTGGCCAACATGGCTTCCCAGGGCTACCTCGCCCCCGGGGAGGCCGAGCAGCTCGCCGCGGCGCCGCTGGGCACGCTGCCCGAGCCCGCCGGGCTTCCCGACGGCTGCATCGCCGCCGGGGACAACGGGTTCCTGTGCGACTACGCGCTGCGTTACCTGGAAGCCAAGGGCCTGCCGCAGGAGGAGCTCGAGCGCAGCTCCTACACCATCACCACCACCCTCGACCCGGCCATCCAGACCGCCACCGTCCAGGCGGTGCGCTCCAACGTCAGCCCGCAGGCGAGCGGCGTCGCGGAGGTGCTCAACGTGATCCGCCCGGGGGAGAACTCCCGCGACATCGCGGCGATGGCCTCCTCGCGCTACTACGGCCTGGACCTCGAGGAAAACCAGACGATCATGCCGCAGCCCACCTCCCTGGTTGGCAACGGCGCCGGCTCGGTGTTCAAGATCTTCACCGCCGCCGTCGCCCTCGAGCAGGGCATCGGCCTGGACACGATGCTCAACACCCCGACGCGCTCCGTCGTCTACGGCATGGGCGGCGGCGGTGCCGCCAACTGCCCCGCGGGGGCGTACTGCGTGGAGAACGCGGGGACCTACGCCCCGCAGCTGAGCCTGCGCGACGCCCTGGCGCAGTCCCCCAACACCACCTTCGTCGAGCTCATCCAGAAGGTCGGGGTCAAGCCGACCACCGACATGGCCGTGCGCCTGGGCCTGCGCTCCTACAAGGAGAAGGGCACCTACGACGGGGAGCGCTCCGTGGCGCAGGCCGCGACCGACGAGAACATGGGCTCCTTCACCCTAGGCCCAACCGCCGTCAACGCGCTGGAGCTGTCCAACGTGGCCGCCACCCTGGCCTCCGGCGGCCGCTGGTGCGAGCCCAACCCCGTGGCCAGCGTGAAGGACAAGCGCGGCCAGGAGGTCTTCATCGAGCGCCCCGCGTGCGAGCAGGCCGTCAGCGCCGACATCGCGGCGGCGCTGGCGCAGGGCATGTCCGAGGACGCGAAGAGCGGCACCGCGAAGCGCGCCGCCGGGGCTGCCGGCTGGACCTCCCCCGTCGCGGCAAAAACGGGTACGACAGAGTCCCACCAGTCCTCGGCCTTCCTCGGCTTCACCCGCGGTGTCGCCGGCGCCCCCTACATCTTCAACGACGGCACCCAGACCACCCCGCTGTGCACCGGCCCGGTCCGCCAGTGCGCCGAGGGCACCCTCTTCGGCGGCAACGAGGCCGCCGACACCTGGTTCCAGATGGCAGCGGGCGTGCCCGGCGCGCGGGAGGCGGGCCTGCCCGACTCCAGCCAGGTCTACAACCGCGGCACCCGCCGCACCGCGCTGGAGCAGGTCACGGGCATGAAGACGTCCGAGGCAAAGAAGAAGCTCGAGGACCAGGGCTTCCGCGTCGACGTGAAGACCGTCCCCGGCAACGGTTCGCCGCGCGACACGGTCGTCTCCGCCGACGCCTCGGACGCGGCGCTGACGCGCGGCGCGACCGTCACCCTCAACGTCTCGGACGGCTCCCCCTCCCGTCCAACGAGGACCCGGACCCCCGAGTCCACCACCGGCTCCCTCGAACCGCTCCCCCTTCCTGGCGCGCCGGTCGGCCCAGCCCCCGATTTCAGCGACCTCACCCAGCAGATCGACGACGCCCGAGCGGCGCTGAACTCGATCCTGGGCGGCTAAGCCCGGGCGGCTAACCCCGGGCGGCTAGGACAGGCGGGCGCGCACAGCCTCGGAGATGCGCTTGCCGTCCGCGCGCCCCTCGGCCCGGGCGGTGGCTTCCTTCATCACGGGGCCCATCTGCTGCATGGAGGTGACGCCGAGGTCGGCGATGATGGCGTCGATAAGCGTGCCGAGCTCCTCGTCCGTGAGCTGCTTCGGCTGGTAGGCCTCGAGGATCTCGGCCTCCGCGAGCTCGGAGGCGGCGAGCTCGTCGCGGCCGTTGGTGGAGTAGATGTCGGCGGACTCGCGGCGCTTCTTGATCTCGCGGGCGATGATCTTCTGGATCTCGTTGTCGTCGACCTCGTGCTTCGTACCCTCGGTCTCGGCGGTCTGGATCGCGGCCAGCAGCATGCGGATCGTGCCGGTGCGCTCCTTCTCCTTCGCCTTCATGGCTTCCTTCAGGTCTGCGCGGATTTTGTTCTTCAGCTCACTCATGGCACCCAGATTACGCGTCGCGCGGGGCCTGTAACGTGGTGCGGGTGAATACGTCGCGTTTCCTCGCCGCCACCCTCGCCTCGGCCGCGGCCGCCGGCGCGGCGACCCTGGCCTACGGGGTCAGCCAACTCGGCAACTTCCGGCTGAAGACCTACGAGCTGCCGCTGCTCGCCCCCGGCACCCTGCGGGGCCGCGAGTCCTTCGACATCCTCCACATCGCGGACCTGCACATGATCCCGGGGCAGCGCCGCAAGGTGGAGTTCGTCCGCTCGCTCGACGAGCTCAACCCCGACCTGGTGATCAACACGGGCGACAACCTCTCCGACCCGCGCGGGGTTCCCTGGGTCCTCGACGCGCTCGGCCCGCTGCTCGACCGTCCCGGCGCCTTCGTCTTCGGCACCAACGACTACTGGGCGCCGCGCCCGGTCAACCCCCTGAAGTACCTGCTGGACAAGAAGCGCGAGCCCTCCTACGTCGACCTGCCGTGGCGGGGCATGCGCGCCGCCTTCGTCGAGCGGGGGTGGCGCGACGCAACCCACCAGCGCCTCGAGTTCAAGGCCTCGGGCGTGCGCCTGGCGCTGGCCGGGGTGGATGACCCGCACCACGACCTCGACGACTACGCGCAGGTCGCCGGGGCTCCGAACCCCGACGCCGACCTGTCCATCGCGCTCACGCACGCGCCTTATCGACGCCCCCTGAGCGCCTTCGAGGCCGACGGCTACGACCTCGCCCTGGCCGGGCACACCCACGGCGGGCAGATCTGCCTGCCGGGTGAGCGCGCCATCGTGACCAACGCGGACATCGACCGCCGGCGCGCCTCCGGCCTGCACCGCTACGGGGGGATGTGGCTGGAGGTCTCCATCGGCCTGGGCACGTCGAAGTACGCGCCGGTCCGCATCTTCTGCCCGCCGTCCGCCGCCCTGATCCGGGTGACGGAACGCCCGTGACCTCGCGTTTTGGGCTTTTCTTCCGCCTGGGCTAAAGTTGCTCGAGTAGCGCGCGCCGGAAGGCGCGGGAAACAACCGGGATATGGCGCAGCTTGGTAGCGCGCTTCGTTCGGGACGAAGAGGTCGCAGGTTCAAATCCTGTTATCCCGACCAACTCATTGAAACCGGCGGCACACGTGCCGTCGGTTTTCTGCGTGTCGAGCCGGGGATGGCTCGCCCTCAGCCGCCTCCCCGAAGGCTAGGTGTACTTCCCCGTGACGTTGTGAACGCGTTGTGCGGGGGTGAGGCCGCCGATGGCGGTGTGGGCTCGATGGTAGTTGTAGTCGTGGATGAATGCCGCGTAGGTCTGCTGCCGGGCCCGCTCGCTGGTATAGGGGCGTAGGTAGGCCCACTCCTGCATGAGTGTGCGGTTAAACCGCTCGACTTTGCCGTTGGTCTGCGGCCGGTACGGCTTCGTGTAGAGGTGCTTGATTACACCGCCCAGGGCAGCATCGAATGCTGTCGAGCGGTAGCAGGCGCCGTTGTCGGTCATCACCCGTTTGACCGCAATGCCCTGGGTGGAAAAGAACGCGCAGGCACGCTTCATAAACCCTGCCGCGGTGTCCTTCTTCTCGTCGGGCAAGATCTCGGAGTACACCATCCTGGAGTAGTCATCGACGGCGTGGTGCAGGTAGGAATACCCGCGCCCGGCAGGCGCACCAGCGCGGGTGGCGCGATTGCGGGCACGCCCTGCACGACGGTCCTGTTCGGAGCCGCGCCCGTGCACTCGCCAGCCGCCGCCGTCGGGGATGCGGCCGAGCTTTTTGATGTCGAGATGGATCAACTCCCCCGGTGCGCTGTGCTCGTAGCGCACCGGGGGTTGTTTGCGCACCGGCAGCCCGGTTGCCTGGTCGATGCACGCCAGTTTCGGCATGTTGTAGCGGGCGAGCACCCGCCCGACCGTGGAGCGGGCAATTCCCAAGTGGTAGCCGATGCGGTGCGGGCCCCACTGGCGAGTAAAGCGCAGTTTGATGATGCGGCGCTGCATGCGCGTGGGCAGCTGGTGCGGGCAGGTGCGGGGTCGGCTGGGCCGGTCGGTGAGGTCCTCGCCGTTACGGGCGCGTGTGACCCACCGATTAACGGTGGCTGCAGAAACCTGGAAGCGTTCGGCCACCCGGCGCTGGGACCAGCCGTCGAGGAGGACCAGATCAACCATCTTCTGTCTACCGGCCGGGGTCAAAGGTGCGTTACGGTGTGTCATGGAAGCCTTCGTGGTGGATGTTCGTGTCGTTACCTACACCACTACCGGAGGCTTCCCTCATCCGCTCACACCGTTCACAACCTCCCGAGGAAGTACAGCTAGGCCTCAGGCCTCGACGGCGACGGGCTCGCGCTTGGCGACGCCCACCCCGCCCGCCAGGCCGAGCACGGCGGCCACGGCGGACAGCCCGATCCCCGCCCACACCGCCGCGGCGGCGCCGCCGTTGCCCACGGCGGACAGCGCGGCGGTGGACCAGTGCATCGGCAGGGCGCTGGACACGCCGGCCGCGACCGCGGAGACCGAGCCGGTCGCCGCGACCTTCCACACCCAGCCGACGAGCCCGACCTGCACCGCAGCGAGCACCGCCGCCGCGGCACCGCCGGCGCGGGGGCCGAACGCCGCGAGGAGGAGGGTGGACAGGCCGGCGGAGGCGTAGGTCCCCGCGGCCGCCGCGGCGAAGGCCACGGCCAGGGCCGCGGGCGACATGCCCACGCCGAGCAGGTACACGAGGAGGAAACCGAGCAGGGAGACGAAGGCTCCGCCCGCGCCGAGGACCCACCAGCGCTGCCGCGGCAGCGCCCGGGCGAGCCCAGCCAGGCCGAGTCCGCCGATGACGAGCAGGGCGCTGACCAGCATCGCGGCCAGGGGAGCCAGGGCGGAGGCGGGGGCATTCTCCTCGCCCTGCGCCGACGCGGCACCTGCGGCGGCCGGCGCGGCGGCGGGCAGGGCGCGGCGCACGGCGTCGATCTTGTCGGAGGTCAGGCCGGCGACCTGGTCGAGCTTGTCCGAGCCCTCGTGCAGCTGGCCGATGCCCTCCCCGGCGGCCCCCGCGCCGTTGTTGAGCTCACCGAGCCCGTTGGCCAGCTGGGCGGCGCCCTTCGTCGCCGAGTAGACGCCGTCGTGGTAGGCGTAGCCGGGCACCGAGAGCTGGTTGGCCACCTCGCGCGAGCCGCTCTTGAGCTCGTTCATCTGCGCGACGACATCCGGGGGCAGCTCCGCCGTCTCCGCCTGCTGGCGCAGCCCCTGCAGCGCGTCGCGGGCCTTCACCACATCCGGGTCCTTCGACCCATTCATGTCGGCGAGCGCGCTGTCGATGCCGCTGACCACCTGCCCGCGCACCGCCTGGAAGCCGACCACCTGGTCGACGACGCCGCCGACTGCGTCGGCCACCTGGGTGGCGCCCGTGGCGAGCTGACCGGTCCCCGCCTGCAGCTGCACCATCCCCTGGGAGAGCTCCTGCGCCCCGGAGTTGGCGGCGGCGATGCCGTCGATAAGCTCCTTCGAGCCCCCGTCGAGCTGGGCGACACCGTCCTTGAGCTGCGCCGTCCCCTTCGTCAGAAAGCCGGCTTGGGTGGCGGCCTCCCCCGCTGCCCGGCGCGCGTCGACGAGATTGTCGGGGCCGGGCGCGGCGGACGGCGCTCCCGTCGGGCCGTCGTCCGCGGCCCCGGAGGACCAGGTGCTCGCCGGGCTCATCGGGAGGAAGGCCCCGGCGACGAGGAGCGCGGCCGCGGGCAGTAGACGCCATTTCATGTCTGGGAATATAGCCCCGGGGCCCGCCGCCCCGCGCCAGGCTCACCGGGCCCGGGGCGGGCCGGTTTTGTGCAACCGTTTCGGGCTGTCTTGGGGAATTGCTACCCTTTAACTTGTTTTAACGGTTTCCCAACACACGTAACAAGCTGCTAGTCGGCTTTAGAGAGGCGCACATGACTTTACCTCTCGTGCTCGCACTGGTCGGGGCGGCGGTGGCGCTGTCTCCCGTACTGGTGCGGTTTCTGGACAGGAAGGCGGGGTGGCCGCTCGGGCTGGTGCTCATCGCCGCCGCCGTCGTCCTCGGGCGCGAGTACCCGCGCGTAGCGGACGGGCGCGACGTCACCTGGGGGGTGCCGTGGGCGCGGGACCTCCTCGGGTCGGGCACGCAGGTCGACTTCGCGCTGCGCGCCGACGGCCTGAGCATCTTCTTCGCGATGCTCGCGCTGGTCATCGGCGCGGTTGTCCTCATATACTCCGCCGCCTACCTCCCCAGCGGCAAAGGCAACGTCAGCTTCTACACCATCATGACGGCGTTCACGCTCTCCGTGCTGCTGCTCGTCCTGGCGGATGACGTCGTGCTCCTCTTCGTGGCGTGGGAGCTGGTCTCGCTGGCGTCCTTCCTGCTCATCGCCCGCTCCGGGTCGTCGGGTGAGGCCGGGTCCTACCGCACCCTCATTCTCACCTTTTTCGGTGGCCTGACGCTGCTCGCCGCCCTCGGCCTGGCGGCCGTCGCGGCCGGGACGACGAACCTCTCGGGCATCCTCGCCTCCGACGTCTTCGCGCAGCGCCCGGCGCTGACCACCACGATCGCGGTTCTGGTGGCCGCCTCGGCCTTCACCAAAGCGGCGCAGTTCCCCTTCCACTTCTGGCTTCCCGAGGCGATGGCGGCGGCCACCCCGGTCTCGGCCTTCCTCCACGCCGCGGCGGTGGTCAAGGCCGGCATCTACCTACTGCTGCGCTTCTCGACGATCTTCCACGACGTCCCCGTGTGGAACACGCTGCTGCTGGTCGTCGGCCTGTTCACCGCGATCATGTCCGCGCTGTTCGCCATCACGAAGACCGACCTGAAGCACCTCACCGCCTACTCCACGGTCTCCCACCTGGGCTGGATCGTCGCCGCGATCGGCGTGGGCAGCGAGATCGCGCTGGCCGCGGCGCTGCTGCACACGCTGGCGCACGCCCTGTTCAAATCCTCCCTGTTCATGCTCATCGGCGTGGTCGACCACGAGGCGGGCACGCGCGACGTGCGCCGCCTGGGCAAGCTCTACGACAAAATGCCCTTCACCTTCGGCTCCACGGTGGTGGCCGCCGCCTCGATGGCCGCCGTGCCCCCGCTGTTCGGCTTCGTGTCCAAGGAGTCCATCCTCACCGCCTTCGAGGAGGCCCCGGCGGGGCCGGTTCTCCTCGTCGTCGCCGGCGTGGCGGCGCTGCTGACCTTCATCTACTCCGCCAAGATCGTCTTTGGCGCCTTCGTGGACGGCACGGAGGACATGTCGGAGGCGCACGAGGCGCCCGTGGCGCTGTGGCTGCCCGCGGCCCTGCCCGGCCTGACCTCCCTGGTCCTGCCCTTCGCGCTGAGCCGGGTGGACGAGCCCCTCGCGGCCGGCGTGCGCGCGGTCACGGGTGACGCGCAGTTCCACACGCACACCGCCGTGTGGCACGGGGTGACGGCGCCGCTGCTGGTCTCCCTCGTCGTCGTCGGGGCCGGCGTCGCCTTCCTCTTCGTCCGCGCTCGCGTCTTCGCCGCGGTGGACAACCGCCAGCTGCTCCCGCTCAGCGGCAACGACATCCTCGTGCTGCTGAACAAGGCGCTGACGCGGCTCGGTCGCTGGTTCGGTGTCCCGGCCGACGGGCTCAACCCCTCGCGCCACCTCGTGTGGCTGGTCGGCTCGGTGGTCGCCCTCGGGCTGTCCACCATTCTGCTCACCTCGGGCATCGACGGCGTCACCCCCGCCGACCGCGCCCCCGGGCTGACCAACTGGTGGGACCTGATCCCCTTCGCCATCATCGCCCTCTCGGTCGCCGGGATGGTGCACACCCGCAGCCGCCTCGCCACGGCGGTCCTCCTCGGCACCGTCGGGGTGGGCATGTCCCTGCAGATGCTGCTGCTCGGCGCCCCGGACGTGGCCCTGACGCAGGTGCTGGTGGAGTCGCTGACCGTGGTGGTCATCATGGTGGTGCTGCGCTACCAGCCGCGCGCCTTCCCGAAGACCCCGGCGCGCCGCCGCTGGGCGGCAGGCGTGCTCGCCGTGCTCGCGGGCGTGGTCGCCTTTGCCGGCGTGTACGGGCTGACCGGCCGGCGCGAGCGCTCCGACCTGGCCATGTGGTACCTCGCGGAGGGCGGCCTGAAGACGGGCGCCGACAACATCGTCGCCGTCATCATCGTCGAGTTCCGTGGCTTCGATACCCTGGGCGAGCTCTCCGTGCTGGGCATGGCCGCCGTGGTCATCCTCGCGGTGACCCAGTCGATGCCGCGCCACATGTTCGAGGCCGGCACGCGCCCGCGCCCCTTCGGCCAGTCGCAGCTCAACTCGATGCCGCTGCGCAAGGCGAGCGCCCTGGTCACCCCGGTGCTGCTCGTCCTGTCGGTGCTCATCTTCTTCCGCGGCCACACCGCCCCGGGCGGCGGCTTCGTCGCGGCGCTGGTCATGGCCACGTCCTTCGCGCTGAGCTACCTCTCGCGCGGGGCGGACGCGTACGTCGTCAAGCTGCTCACCCCCTCGCGCCTGGCTGCGTGGGGCATCATCATCGCGATCAGCTCGGGCTTCCTCGGCTTCGTCGAGGGCGGCTTCATGTACGCCATCCACGGCGAGGTCGCCGGGCAGCACCTGACCACCTCCCTGATCTTCGACTTCGGCATCTACCTCGCGGTTCTGGGCATGATCACCCAGGCCATCAACCACCTCGGCGGCTACCTGCGTCCGGGCACCGAGGTGGAGAACCTGAACTACCGCCGCGGCGACTGGAACCCGCTTCCCGACGTCCCCGAGCCCGAGCGGCCGGCCAACGCCGCCAACCCCCGCCCGGCGCCGATCAACCCGGCGGACGACCCGAAGCCCTTCGCCTCGAAGGAGGCCACCCACCCATGATCATGGCCCTGACCATCGCCGTCCTCACCGCCGGCGCCGTCTACCTCGTGATGCAGCGCGGCATGGTGCGCATCGTCTTCGGCATGTCGCTGTTCGGCCACGCGACGAACCTGACCCTGCTCGCGGCGGGCGTGGGCTCGTGGCGCGGCGAGGCGTTCCCCTCCCGCACCCCCGTCGAGGACATGTCCGATCCCCTCCCCCAGGCCTTCGTGCTCACCGCGATCGTCATCGCCATGGCGACCACGACGATCCTGCTCATGCTGTCCTCGCTGGGCAAGGACGACGACACCTCCGACCGCCCGGTCGCCTCCCTGCCGGGCTACGACGCCAACCGCCTCAGCCCGTCGGCGCTGTCCACCGCGGGGCGCCGGGCCCGCCTCAACCCCAGGAAGCTCGAGGAACCGCACCACATGAACTCACCGGAGGCGAACAACGCATGACGATGGACGCACTTCTCCCGGTCTTCGTCGCCCTGCCGCTGATCGTCTCGGCCATCACGGCCCTCAACCCGGTCAAGCCACTTAACGACGCCCTCGCCCTACTCATCCCGGCCATCAACCTCGCCGGCGGCGTGTGGCTCTACGCCTACACCGCCTCCCACGGCACCATCGGCCACGTCATCGGCCTGTACCAGGGCGGGGTGGGCATCTCGTTTGCGGGCGACCAGTTCTCGGCCGTCATGCTGGTGACCACGATGCTCATCGCGCTGACCGCGAACTGGTTCGCCATCGCCGCCGGCGAGACGGAGGCGCGCTACTACACGCCGCTGACGCTGGTGCTGGTCACGGGCGTGAGCGGCGCCGTGCTCACGGCGGACCTGTTCAACTTCTTCGTCATGATCGAGGTCATGCTGCTGCCCTCCTACGGGCTGATCGCCATGACGGGCTCGCGCTTCCGCCTCGTCGCCGCGCGCATGTTCGTGCTGGTGAACCTGGCCGCGTCGACGCTGCTGGTGATGGGCGTGGGCTACATCTACGCCGTCACGGGCGCGGTCAACCTGGCGGCGCTGAAGGGCGCCGCGGCGGGCAACGGCCCGGTGACGGTGGCCGCGGGGATCGTGGTCATTGCCATCGCCGCCAAGGCGGGCGTGTTCCCGGTGCACACGTGGTTGCCGCGCTCGTACCCGTCGACAAGCGCCGCGGTGATGGGCCTGTTCTCGGGGCTGCACACGAAGGTGGCGGTGTACATGCTGTTCCGCCTCTGGGTGATGCTCTTCGACATGGATCCCCGCTGGAACACCCTCATCGTCGTGGTCATGGTCATCTCGATGCTGATCGGCGGCTTCGCGGGCCTGGCGGAGGCGACAATCCGCCGCGTGCTGGCCTACCAGATGGTCAACGGCATGCCGTTCATCCTGGTCATGCTGGCCTTCACCAGCGACGACCCGCGCCGCGCGCTGGCGGCGGGCCTGATCTACACGCTGCACCACATGGTCACCGTCGGCGCGCTGGTGCTCAACACCGGCGCGATCGAGGAGACCTACGGCACGGGCACGCTGTCGAAGCTGTCCGGCCTGGCGCGGCGCGACCCGCTCACCTCGGCGGTCTTCGCCACCGGCGCGCTGTCCATCGTGGGCTTCCCGCCGTTTTCGGGTGTTTTCGGCAAGGTTGCCGTGGTCTTCGCGGCCGCCACGCCCGGCGACTGGCGCAGCTGGGTGGTCATCGCCGCGATCATCGTGGCCTCCTTCGGCGCCCTACTGTCGATGATGCGGGTGTGGAAGGAAGTCTTCTGGGGCCGCCCGATGCAGCACTACCCCGCCGCGCTCAACGTGCGCGCCCGGCTGCTCGCCCCCTCCGCCATGCTGATGCTGATCTCGGTGGGGATGTTCCTCGCCTCGGGCCCGCTCTGGGGGGCGTCGACGGCCGCGGTGGACGCCCTGCTGGACACGGATTCCTACACCTCCGCCGTCCTCGGCGACGACCCAATCGGCGTCCCCGACATTGACAACCTCCAGGGAGGACGCAGCTAATGGCTCTGAAAGGCATCGGCCACGCGCTGGGCTACGGCGCGTGGATCATCAAGGAAATCTTCGCCGCGGGCTTGTCGACGTCCATCGCGGCCTTCAAGCCCGACCCCGGCATCCGCCCCATCATCATCTTCTACCCCCTGCGGGTGAGCACCGACTGGGAGCGCTTCTGGTTCTCCACCTCGATCACCGCCACCCCGGGCACCATGTCGATCGGCTTCCGCCACGACCCGGACGGGACCGAGCAGAAGATCCTCATCGTGCAGGCGGTCTTCGGCGGGGACCCGGACGGGCTGGTCGAGGACCTGATGGACATGGAGGAGCGGGTCTCGCCCCGCGTGAAGAACATCCCGCTCGACCCCTCCACGGTGGCGTGGAGGCCGTACCGGGACCTGGGCCCCGATCAACCGCCGCGGGATCTTCCCCCCGCTGAAAGGCTGGACTAGAGCATCATGTTTGTTTCAATAATCACCGGGTGCATCGCCGTCATGGCGGCCTGCCTGCTGGTCGGGCTCGGCGCGCTGATCTGGACGCGCGACGAGCTGTCGCGGGTCGTGATGGCGGACCTGGTCTTCTACGCGATGGTCGCCATCTACCTGCTGTGGACGCTGTTCAACAGCTCGATGATCTCCTACGAGATCGCGATCCTCGCCGGCCTGGTCTGCGGAGCGATCCCGACGCTCTCGATGGCCCGCATCATCTCGAGGGGGCGACGCTGATGACCGTCTGGGAAATCGTCGTCGCCGCCCTCGCCGTCGTGGCGACCCTGTTCACCGTCGCGGCCACCGTGCTGCAGCTGCGCGCGCCGGACGCGCTGACGCGCGCCAACCTGCTGGGCCCCCTCGTCTGCGTGGCCTTCCCGATCCTCATCCTGGCCAAGCTGATCTACTCGTGGTCCACCACCGGCTTCGACCTCAACGACCTGGTGCGCGCGGTGCTCGCGGTGGCGGGCGTCTGGATCGTCGCCTCCGTCGCCACGTTCGTGATGGGCCGGTCCATTTACGGCGTGACTGTCGTCGATAAGGCGTCCAACGACCTGCGCTAAAGCGGCGCGCAACGGCAAAAGGCCCGCTCCCCCTACGGGGAGCGGGCCTTAACGCGTGGGCCTGTCCGGGCTTAGAAGACCGTGGACTGGTCTTCCTTCTCGTCGAACTTGGCAGCCTCGCGCTTGCGTGCGAGCTCCGCGCGCAGCTTCTGCTCGAGATCCTTGTCCACGTTGCCCCAGTAGGCGAAGGTGCGCTCCTCGACGTCCTTGTCCTCGATCGGGAGCATCTTGTTGGTCACGTTGTTGATGAAGCGCTCCTTGGCGGCGTCATCGAACACCTCGCGGTACAGGGTGCCGGCCTGGCCGAAGTCGTCGTCCTCGGCGTGCTTGACGTAGGCGGCGCGCACCAGGTCGGTGCCGTGCGGGTCCGGATTGACGTAGAGGTTCTCCGCCTGGCCGTAGTCGGTGTGGTTGGAGGAGGAGTCCTCGCCGTTGTCCAGGTAGCCCGCGCCCTTGCCGGTGCGGTTCGGGGAGTAGTTCGGCTCGCCCTCGTTGTTGAAGAAGTACGCCATGGAGCCGCGCTCAGCGTAGGTGTTGACCTCGTTGATCGGGCGGTTGACCGGGAGGTCCTTGTAGTTGGCGCCGATGCGGTAGCGGTGTTGGTCGGCGTACGCGAAGACGCGGGCCTGCAGCATGCGGTCCGGGGACAGGCCGACGCCCGGGACGATGTTGGCCGGGTCGAGGGCGATCTGCTCGATCTGGGCGTGGTAGTTCTTCGGGTTGCGGTTGAGCACGAAGTAGCCCACGTCCACCAGCGGGTAGTCCTTCTGGGACCAGGTCTTGGTCAGGTCGAAGGGGTTGAAGCGGTAGTTCTCCGCGTCCTCGAACGGCATGATCTGGACCTTGACGTCCCAGATCGGGAAGTCGCCGCGGTCGATCGCGTCGTAGAGGTCCTGGCGGTGGTAGTCGGCGTTCTTGCCGGCCATCTCGGCGGCCTCTTCGTCGGTGAAGGTCTCCCAGCCCTGGCGGGTCTTGAAGTGGTACTTGATCCAGACCGGGGTGCCCTCCTCGTTGACCCACTGGAAGGTGTGGGAGCCGAAGCCGTCCTGGTGGCGGGAGGTCTTCGGGGTGCCGCGGTCGCCGAGCAGGTAGGTCACCTGGTGCGCGGACTCCGGGGTGCGGGACCAGAAGTCCCACTGCATCTCGTCGGAGCGCAGGCCGGTGTTGGGCTGGCGCTTCTGGGAGTGGATGAAGTCCGGGAACTTCATGCCGTCGCGCAGGAAGAAGGTCGGGGTGTTGTTGCCGACGATGTCGTAGTTGCCGTCCTCGGTGTAGAAACGCAGCGCGAAGCCGTGGACGTCGCGCCAGGTGTCCGGGGAGCCGGCCTCACCGGCGACGGTGGAGAAGCGGGCGGCCATCGGGGTGACGGTGCCCGGCTGGAAGAGCTTGGCCTTGGTGTACTTGGACACGTCCTCGGTGATGTGCAGCTCACCGAAGGCACCGTGCCCCTTGGCGTGGGGGATGCGCTCGGGAACGTTCTCGCGGTTGAAGTGCGCAAGCTTCTCAATCAGGTGGATGTCATCCAGCGCGTTCGGGCCCTGGCGGCCCGCGGTTGCGGAGATGTTCTCCGACGCGACCGGCTGGCCGCCGAGCTGGGTGGTCTTGCCGTTGCCGGCAGGACGCTCGCCGCGCGCGACGATGTTCTCTGCCTTGGAATTCTCTGCCATCGTGATTGGCCTCCTCTATCCCTTAAAAAGGTTTTATTATCAGTCGGGGTCATTTTATATCCTACCCGGAGTCACGGGGACCGGCAACGGATTTCAGGCTTCTCCTAAACCACGCCCTTGCGCCCTCGCAGTGAGCGGGGCCGGGCCACCCGGCTGGTAGTCTTCCACCTGTGAGCAGCAGAAACGACGACTACGTCACCGACCTCGCCCTTCGGGCCGGGCGCGGCGACGAGGCTGCTCTCTCCGAGTTCATCAGGGAGACGCAGGACGACGTCTGGCGGCTTTTGGCCCACCTCGCCGGCCGCGAGCACGCCGACGACCTCACGCAGGAGACGTACCTGCGGGTTCTCGGCGCCCTGCCCCGTTTCGCCGCCCGCTCCTCCGCCCGCACCTGGCTGCTCTCGCTGGCGAGGCGCGCGTGGATCGACTCGGTGCGCCACGACATGGCCCGGCCGCGCAAGTCGGCCGCCGAGTACAGCGACGTCGCGGCCTTCGAGCCGAGCCCCGACAACCCCAACACCTGGTCCGAGCTCATCGACGCCCGCGCGCTTCTCGACGCCCTCCCGGCCGAACGCCGCGAGGCCCTCATCCTCACCCAGGTGCTCGGCTACACCTACGAGGAGGCGGCGAAGATCTCGGGCGTGCGTGTGGGAACCATCCGCTCCCGGGTGGCGCGCGCCCGGCGCGACCTCATCGAGGGCGCCGGGCAGCAGTGAGCCGCCCCGCTTACCTTCTCCGCACAGTGCGAAACCTCGTTGCTCAGCCACTAACATAATTTGGGCTGTATACGACTTTCACCGGGGCCCGGCTCCCGCCGGGCTCCCACCTGACACTTTTCGGAGCCACTGACACACCATGCTAAGAAACGCCATCGGTATCTCCTTCGCCTTCATTGGCGTCCTGGTCGGAGCGGGCTTCGCGTCGGGCCAGGAGGCCATGCGCTACTTCGTCGCCTTCGGCACCCAGGGCTTCTGGGGCGCGATCCTGAGCTCCGCCCTCATGCTCATCGGCGGGGGGTCCGTCCTCCCGCTGGGCAGCTACTTCCAGGCCGAGGAGCACATGGAGGTGCTCGGGCGGATCTCGGGCAAGGTTCTGTCGTGGGTGCTGGACATCGCGACGATCACCACCCTGTTCTCCATCGGCTTCGTCATGTTCGCCGGCGCCGGCTCGAACCTGAACCAGCAGTTCGGCCTGCCCGTCTGGGTGGGTGCGGTCATCATGCTCGCGCTCGTCCTCGTGGTCGGGATGATGGACGTCGACAAGGTGACCAGCGCCATCGGGCTGCTCACGCCCTTCCTGCTCCTCTTCGTCATCGTCGGATGCACGTGGACCCTGGTGAACAACGCCCCCGACTGGGCCGCGCTGAACGAGGCCGCCAAATCCGTCGACACCACCCTGCCCTCCTGGTGGGTCTCCTCCCTGAACTACACCGGCCTGAACTTCATCTGCGTGACCTCGATGGCCATCGTGATCGGCGGCAACTACCTCGACACCCGCGCGGCGGGCATCGGCGGCCTGCTCGGCGGCCTGGCGTACCTGGTGATGCTCCTGCTGCTCTCCGCCGCCCTCCTCGTCACGGTGGAGACCGTAGGCGGCGACGACATGCCGACGCTCACCCTGATCACCAGCATCAACCCCGTGATGGGCCTCATCATGGCCCTCATCATCTTCGGCATGATCTTCGCCACCGCGCTGGGCATGTTCTACGCCCTGGGCAAGCGCCTCGCACGCGGGCGCACGGACAAGTTCCGCGTCATCTTCATCGCGGCCTGCCTGATCGGCTTCGCCCTGTCCTTCGCCGGGTTCCAGAACCTCGTCGCCGTTGTCTACCCGATCCTCGGCTACATGGGCGTGCTGCTCATCGTCGTCGTCTCGGCCGCGTGGCTCCGCGGCGCGCAGAAGCTGCGTCAGGAGGGCACGCGCCGCCGCCGCGCGCTCGAGCTGACCCGCATCAAGCTGGACCCGCGCCTGCGCTTCACCAAGAAGAACCGCGACGAGCTGGCAAAGATCACCACCACATCCAACGTCCCCGACGAAACTTTCACCGAAGCGATCGAGGAGGAGGTGGGCCAGGAGCTGGCCAAGGACGAGGAGGCGGATTTCGACCCGGAGGATCCCGCCGGCGAGGTCGTCTACATCGCCTACTCCGACCCGAAGGATCCCTCCGAGGCGGCACCGATCGAGGTGGAGGAGTTCGAGGCCCCGGACGAGGGGGCCGACAGCGCGGGCGAGGAGAAGCGCTAGGAGCTGAAGAAGCTGGCGACGCGGCCCGCCAGGCGGTCAAGCCAGGCGGACGCGCCGCTCGAGGAGGACGAGGAGGACGGTGCGGGCTCGTTGGCCGGGGTTTCGTCTTCTACCCGGACGTCGAACGTCTCCGTGCCACCAGCGGCGTCCTTGACCTCGATCGTCGCGGACTCGGACGGGGCGGCGGTGGCCGACGCGGTGATGCGCAAAGCGCCCTTCTCGGTGATGACGCTCCACCCTGCGGGCAGGGGCGCCGACTCACTCTCCTTCACGGAGTAGGTGCGGCCATCCTCGGGCTGCAGCACGAGCGTGTGGCCGGGGGAAATCTCCACGTCCTCGACCTCGCCCGCCGCAGCGACGGGGGACAGCAGGCAGAGTGCCACCGCAGCTGCGGCGGCACTCATGCGTGCGCGTCGGGAGGAAGGGGGAAAAGTCACAACTTCCATTGTGTCCACAGCAGCGCAGAAGGCAAGCCCTTGGACGGGCGTTTATAATATTGCAACTTTCCCGTTGCCGGCCCGAGAGCGAAACCGGCACGCGGGCAGTTAGACCAGCAGCTCGGCGATCTGGATCGTGTTCAGTGCCGCGCCCTTGCGCAGGTTGTCCCCGGAGACCACGAAGACGAGCCCGCGGCCACCGTCGACCGCCTGGTCCTGCCGGATGCGGCCGACGAGGGACTCGTCCTTGCCGGTGGCCTCGAGCGGTGTGGGGACGTCGACGACGCGCACGCCGGGGGCGTTGTCGAGGACCTTGCGGGCGCGCTCGGGGTCGATCGCCTCGGCGAACTCGGCGTGCACGACCATCGTGTGCCCGGTGAAGACCGGCACGCGGACGCAGGTCCCGGAGACGCGGAGGTCGGGGAGGCCGAGGATCTTGCGGGATTCGTTGCGCAGCTTCTGCTCCTCGTCGGTTTCGAGGGAGCCGTCGTCGACGAGGTTGCCCGCCATCGGCAGCGCGTTGTAGGCGATGGGTGCCACGTAGGGGCCGAGGTCCGCGGGCGCCACGACGCTGCCGTCGCGGGCCAACTCGGGGCCGCGCTCGCCGACCTCGGCGACCTGGGAGGCCAGGGCGTTGACCCCGGCCAGGCCCGAGCCAGAGACAGCCTGGTAGGAGGCGACGCGCATGGCGGTGAGCCCGGCGGCGTCGTGCAGCGCCTTCGCCACCGGCATGATCGCCATGGTGGTGCAGTTCGGGTTGGCGATGATGCCCTTCGGCAGCTCAGCGGCCTTGTCGGGGTTGACCTCGGAGACGATGAGGGGCACCTCGTCGTCCTTGCGCCACGCCGAGGAGTTGTCCACAACCTTCGCGCCCGCGGCGGCGAAGACGGGGGCCCACTGACGGGAGGTGGAACTGCCGGCGGAGAATAGCGCGATGTCGACGTCGGAGACGGAGTCCTCGGTCACCTGCGTCAGGTCCTCCACCACGACGGACTCGCCGCGGAATTCCAGCGTCGTGCCCGCCGAGCGCGGGGAGGCGAAGAAGCGGACCTTGTCGGCGGGGAAGTTGCGCTCCTGCAGGATCGAGCGCATCACGCGCCCGACCTGCCCGGTTGCTCCGACGACTGCGATGGTGGTCATGGGGGATCTTTCCTTGTGGGTGGGACGGTGGGTGGGGCGTCGGTTAGCGGCCCGTGCCCGCGTAGACGATGGCGGGCTCATCGCCGCCGAGGCCGAACTTGGCGTGGATGGCGCGGGCGGCGTCGGCGAGATCGATCTGGCGCACGACGGCCGTGATGCGGATCTCGGAGGTGGTGATCATCTCGATGTTGATGCCGGCGTCGCGCACCGCCTCGGTGAAGTCGGCGGTGACGCCGGGGTGCGACTTCATGCCGGCGCCGACGAGGGAGACCTTGCCGATCTGGTCGTTGTAGATCAGATCCTCCCAGCCCTCGGACTCCTGCAGGACCGCAAGCAGCTCCATCCCGCGCTTGCCGTCGGCCTTCGGCAGGGTGAAGGTGATGTCGGTGCGGTTGTCCTCGAGGGAGGAGATGTTCTGCAGAACCATGTCGATGTTGATCTCGGCGTCCGCGAGCGCCCGGAAGACCTTGGCGGCCTCGCCCGGGGTGTCCGGGATGCCGAGGATGGTGATCTTGGCCTCCGAGTCGTCGGTGGCCACGCCGGTCAGTACTGCTTCCTCCACGGGGATATCCTCCAATGCTCCGGCGACGAGGGTGCCGGTGTCGTTACTGTACGAAGAGCGAACGCGCAGGGGCACGTTGAAAGCGCGGGCGTACTCGACGCTGCGCAGGACCAGGATCTTCGACCCGGACGCGGCGAGCTCCAGCATCTCCTCGAAGCAGAGCTGGTCGAGCTTGCGCGCGTCCGGCACGATGCGCGGGTCCGCGGTGTAGATGCCGTCCACGTCGGAGTAGATCTCGCACTCGTCGGCACCCAGCGCCGCCGCCAGCGCCACGGCCGTCGTGTCGGAGCCGCCGCGGCCGAGGGTGGTCACGTCGCGGGTATCGCGGTTGACGCCCTGGAAGCCCGCTACGATGGCGATCTTGCCCTGGTCGAGCACCTCCTGGACGCGACCCGGCGTGACCTCGATGATGCGCGCGTTGCCGTGGCGCTCGGTGGTGATCACGCCGGCCTGGGAGCCGGTGAAGGACTGCACCTCGGCACCGAAGGAGGCGACGGCCATCGCGACCAGCGAGTTCGAGATGCGCTCGCCGGCGGTGAGCAGCATGTCCATCTCGCGCGCCGGCGGCACGGGGTTGACCTGGGCGGCCAGGTCCAGCAGCTCGTCGGTGGTGTCGCCCATGGCGGAGCAGACGACGACGACGTCGTGGCCCTGGCGCTTCGTGTTCACCACGCGCTCGGCGACGGCACGGATCCGATCCGCGCTCTCCAGGGACGATCCCCCATACTTCTGGACGATCAATGCCATTCGTTGTGCCACCTTCCGCTGTGCGCTCCGGGAATCCGCGCTCCAATACTACAAGCTCGGGGCTTCGAAATGGCCCGGTGGTGCGAAATACATTCGGCCGCGGCCCCTGGCTTATGGTTGTCTCGTGCACAACAACGCCCTCGCCGTCCTCTTCGCCTTCACCTCGGCGCTGATGATCGCGGTTGGCACCGTGTGGCGCCACCGCATCCTGCGCTCCGGTCTGACGCAGGCGGAGGCGAACGCGTCGCCGTTGGCGTCGTTAAGCAGGCCCTCGTGGTGGCTCTCCCTCGCCCTCGCCTTCGGCGCGTACGCCGTGCAGGCGCTGGCGCTGGCGTTCGGCTCCCTGCTCGTGGTGCAGCCCATCCTCGTGCTGTCGCTGATGCTCACCCTCGTGCTTTCGGCGCGCGTGGAGCACCGCCACATGGAGGCCGACGAGACCTTCTGGGCGCTCACCCTGACCGCCTGCGTCGGCATCGTCGTGGTCCTCGGCCGCCCCATCCCGGGCGAGCGCATCGTCCCCACCTGGGAGTGGGCCGTATTCATCGCGGGGGGTTGCGCGCTCTTTGGCGCGCTCTTCGCCATCGCCTATCGACGCCACACCCCCGCCCCCGCCAAGGCCCTGCTCTACGGGATCGTCTGCGGGGCCGTCTTCGGCTACCTCGCGGTGTTCTCCAAGGTCACCGTCGACGCCTTCACCCACGGCGGGCTGGAGGAAATGCTGGTGACGTGGCAGTTCTGGGCGCTTCTGGCGTCGTCGATCGTGGGCACAGGTGTGCAGCAGTACGCCTTCGGCGCCGGGGTGCTGTCCCGCTCGCTGCCCGCGATGAAGATTGTCGAGCCCCTCGTCGCGCTGTCCCTGGGCTACATGCTGCTCGGCGAGGACTTCGGCGTGTCCAGTGTTGTGGGGTGGGCGGTCATCGTCGCCGCGGTCGTCGGGATGATGGTCGCCACCGGGATGCTTTCCCGCAAGCCCGTGACCTAGCCCCTTTCCGCCGAAACCGCTTGCGCTCCGCCACTGCGGCGCTATGATGTGTCCCATGTCATCGGCACAGGTGCGCCCCTTCGGGCAGCTTCTCCTTCTATGCCGCGGCGGGAATCAGGCCTTTACCAGCTAGCACGGCCGGCACCCCGTCGCGGAGTTTGTGTTTGCCGGCCGTGAGCCCCCACACAGCACGTCACGAAGGATGAATGGCCATGACGCCGACCAACACCGAGTTTTTCGCCCCCACCGAGATCCGCACCCCCTCCGGCCCGCGGAACGAGGGCCAGCCCGCCTGGAACAAGCAGCGCGGCTCCCAGATGCCCGTCGACCGCTACCTGCCCTTCGCGCAGGAGGTGGAGGACATCACCCTGCCCGACCGCACCTGGCCGGACAAGAAGATCACCGTCGCCCCCCAGTGGTGCGCCGTCGACCTGCGCGACGGCAACCAGGCCCTGATCGACCCGATGAGCCCCGAACGCAAGCGCCGCATGTTCAACCTGCTGGTACAGATGGGCTACAAGGAAATCGAGGTCGGCTTCCCCTCGGCCTCCCAGACCGACTTCGACTTCGTCCGCGAGATCATCGAAAAGAACATGATCCCCGAGGACGTCACCATCCAGGTGCTGGTCCAAGCCCGCGAGCACCTGATCCGCCGCACCTTCGAGGCCTGCGAGGGCGCCCCCAACGTCATCGTCCACTTCTACAACTCCACCTCGAAGCTGCAACGCGAGGTGGTGTTCCGCAAGGACCGCGCCGCCATCAAGAAGCTGGCCACCGACGCCGCCGAGCTGATTAAGTCCATCGCCGCCGACTACCCGGGAACCAACTGGCGCTGGGAGTACTCCCCGGAGTCCTACACCGGCACCGAGCTGGACTTCGCCCTCGAGGTATGCGACGCCGTGGTGGACATCATGGAGGCCACGCCGGAGCACCCGATGATCATCAACCTGCCGTCGACGGTGGAGATGATCTCCCCCAACGTCTACGCCGACTCCATCGAGTGGATGCACCGCAACTTTGCCAAGCGCGACTCGATCATCCTCTCCCTGCACCCGCACAACGACCGCGGCGAGGGCGTCGCCGCCGCCGAGCTGGGCTACCTGGCGGGCGCCGACCGCATCGAGGGCTGCCTGTTCGGCAACGGCGAGCGCACCGGCAACGTCGACCTGGTCACCCTCGGCCTGAACATGCTGACCCAGGGCGTCGACCCGCAGATCGACTTCTCCGACATCAACCGCATCCGCGAGGTCGTGGAGTACTGCAACCAGCTGCGCGTCCCGGAACGCCACCCCTACGGCGGCGAGCTGGTGTTCACCGCCTTCTCCGGCTCCCACCAGGACGCCATCAACAAGGGCCTGGACGCGCTCGCCCAGAAGGTCCGCCCGGATGCCTCCTCCACTGACGTCACCTGGGAGGAGTTGCGCGACACGGTGTGGGAGGTGCCCTACCTGCCCATCGACCCGAAGGACGTCGGCCGCACCTACGAGGCCGTCATCCGCGTGAACTCCCAGTCCGGCAAGGGCGGGGTGGCCTACATCATGAAGACCGACCACGGCATCAACATGCCCAAGGCGATGCAGCCCGAGTTCTCCGCCATCGTCCAGTCCATCACGGACTCCGAGGGCGGCGAGGTGAACTCCAAGAACATGTGGGACATCTTCGCCGGGACCTACCTGGACCTGGAGGCCCCGCTGGAGCTCATCGACTACGAAGTCACGGGCGCCGTGGCCGAGGACGAGGACTCCGCCGTCGTCGCCCAGGTGGAGTACGACGGGCAGCGCCGCGAGATCCAGGGCACCGGCAACGGCCCCATCGCGGCCTTCGCCCAGGCGCTGGAGGCCCTCGGCATCGATTTCGAGGTGCAGGACTACTCCCAGCGCTCCCGCACTGCGGGCGACGACGCCGACGCGGCCTGCTACATCTACGCCAACGTCGACGGCGCCAACGCGTGGGGCGTGGGCATCGCGGGCTCGACCACCAGGGCCTCGCTGAAGGCCATCGTCTCCGCCGTGAACCGCGGGCTGACCAAGGCGTAAAGCCTGCCGCACACTGGCCGAAGCGTAGAACAACCACTGCCGACCATGTCATTCATGGTCGGCAGTGGCCATTTTCAGGGACGGTTCGGCGGCGGCGATCAGGTGACCGGTCAGCCGCCGAGCCGCATGCGCGCCCGGTCAGGCGCCGTCCGCGTCGTTGCGGTTGCGTCGGCTCATCACCTGCGCGATGACGGTGGACGCGATCAGGCCGGCGAGGGCGATCGTGAGGTAGACGCCCTTGCGGTCGCCGCTGGTCTGGAGGACCGACGGCGGCTCGGGGGTGTTCGATGCATCCAGGACGCTGGTGGTGTCGGTGCCGTCGACCACTCCCCGGATCCACGGGGCGGAACCGGCGACGGTGGTGATTGCCGCGCTCGGCGACGGCAGATCCGGGTCGCCGTTCGACGTGCCGGCCGTGGCGACGCCGGCGACCTTGCCGTCGACGAAGAACGGGGAGCCGGAGTCGCCGCCCTGGGTACCTTCGCCGTCGAGCGAATGAACGTCGATGATGTCGCTGGCGATCATGGTGGTGACCGACGGGTCATCGCCCGAAACGCCGCCACCCGGCGTCGCGTCCGGCTCACCCGGCATCATGCTCGGTGCGCCCGATCCGCCGGGGGCGGGAACGCTGTCGTCGGAAAGCGGGCCGCCGAAGGCCGGGATGCTCTCGGTGCCGTCGGGGGAAATCGACGGCTTCACGTCGCCGTCGGGCATCACCGGCGGCATGCTGCCGTCGACGATCGGACCGCCCGGTGCCGGGATGGACTCGACGCCGTCGACTTCGCCGGGGTCGCCCGTGTCGCCGCCGGGGGCCGGGGCCATTCCGCCGAGGACTTCCTTGACCTCCATGCGCGCCATCGGCAGCTTCCCCTTGCGGGCCAACGAGGAGCTGCTGCTCCAGCCGTAAAGGGTGCCGATCTCGCCGGGCTGCGGCACCTCGGACGCGAGGTCGACGGGCTCGACGGAGGTGACCTTGCGGTCCAGGTGCATCAGGCCGATGTCCGCGGTCGGCGCCATCGCCCACGAGTCGACGTCGAAGATCTCGTCTCCGATGCGGGCCTGCGACCCGTCGTTTTTCACCGACTCCAGGCAGTGCCGTGCGGTGAGCACCCACTGGTCGGCGATCAGGGAACCGGTGCAGTCCCCGAAATCGCCGGCGCGGCCGATTTTCAGCGAGGCGGTCGCGTTGCTCTCCGGCGACGACGGTGCCTCCTGGGCGTGCTCCAATGCGTGGGCCGGGGTGGCGCCGAGGGCCAGGAATCCGACCGCGAATGCCGCTGCAGTTGCTTTTGCGTTTTTCACTTTCAAGCCTTCTTTCCGGCCGGAACCGCGATGGTGATGATCCGGGCTACGAGTCTCTCCATGGGGCCCTTGCCCAGGAAGTGCTTCCACAGCGCCGCAATGACCAGGAAGAACACGATGAAGCCCAACGCGGACAGCGTCGAATGCAGCGCGATGTTCTGCTGCCACCAGTAAGCGGTGAGGACGTGGAGCATGTAGACGGTCAGCGACATCGAGCCCATTGCAGCGACGGGGTACACGACCTTCGGTGCCTTCACACCGACGATGAGGCACAGGTGGAAGATGACGGCGGATGCGGCGACGGAGAGCAGGATTTCGCCCAGAACGCCGGTGTGGCCGGTGAATCGCAGCCAGCCGGGCACGTCCATCTGGAAGCGGAAGTACATGCCGATCGCGACGACGACGAGGCTGGCGCCGGTGACGGCCCACGGCAGCGACGCCCGTCGCTTCGAGCCGGTGACGAAGCTCTTCAGGTAGACCTCGTACAGCAGCATGCCGCCGATGAAGTAGGCGATCCACGCGAGCAGCGGGTAGATCTGCGGCAGGGTGTACGGGGCGTACCTGACGGTGGCCGCGGCGGTCGCGACGACGAACAGGGCCAGCTTCCACCAGACGTTCAGCGGCGGACCCCAGGAGACGATGATCATGGTCAGGCCCATGGCCACCAGCACGACCTGGATTTGGCCGCCGACCGGCAGCAGGGCCAAGCCGAGCAGCATGATGACGCTGCCTCGGACGACGAGCCGAAGGAGCGTGTCGAACGTGTAGTTGCGTCCGATCACCATGAGGGTCGTGCCCGCGATGACCGCGAACAGTGCCGAGGGCACGCCGTTGATGATGACTTTCGTGCTCCACAGCAGTGAGGCCATGTGCACGATTATCATTCCGATAATCGCGAGGCCCCGGGCCACATCCAGGCCCACGATGCGCGAAGGTGAGGACACCTATATCCCGCCTTTCCGTGCGCGCACGTTCAGTCGTGCGCGCGATTACTGCGCCGTCCGCAAACTTGTGTGGCAGACGGCGCTACGTTGTTTCCGTGACAGCTAAGTTGAACATGTAAAGGTAGGTCGACCCATACGAATACCTGGGACTTTCCAAGGTTTTCGGAAATGTTTCTCACGGAGCATGCCGCGACACTACTTTGTGACGCCCACCACACTCGACCACTCTCCGACTGCGGCCACCCTCGGTTCCCCCGGAACGTGATAAACGAAAAGCTAACGGGTTTAGGTAGGTCACATGCAGCGCGCACTCCCCCTTCTGTGCCGCGGCGGGGCTCGACTGTAAAAACGGCCGGCTCCCCATCGCGGGTTTTTCACGTGCCGGCCAGCTGACCTCCACCACCCCCAATACAGCGCCCCGCCCTCCCCTGCCAACGCCACACCCCACGGCCGCACCGCGGACAGGCACCACCGGGACGGGAAAGGGATCCGCGCCGAAAGGTAAAATCCAACCCCATGTCCCCCAACGGCGAGATCCCCAGGGACAGCCGGCATGGAACAAACAACGCACCTTCACCTTGCCCACCACCCGCTACCAGCCCTACGACGTCGAAGTACAGGACTTCCACCTGCCCGACCGCACCTGGCCGGACAAACGCATCACCACCGCCCCGCTGTGGTGCGCCGTCGACCTGCGTGACACGGTGTGGGAGGTGCCCTACCTGCCCATCGACCCGAAGGACGTCGGCCGCACCTACGAGGCCGTCATCCGCGTGAACTCCCAGTCCGGCAAGGGCGGGGTGGCCTACATCATGAAGACCGACCACGGCATCAACATGCCCAAGGCGATGCAGCCCGAGTTCTCCGCCATCGTCCAGTCCATCACGGACTCCGAGGGCGGCGAGGTGAACTCCAAGAACATGTGGGACATCTTCGCCGGGACCTACCTGGACCTGGAGGCCCCGCTGGAGCTCATCGACTACGAAGTCACGGGCGCCGTGGCCGAGGACGAGGACTCCGCCGTCGTCGCCCAGGTGGAGTACGACGGGCAGCGCCGCGAGATCCAGGGCACCGGCAACGGCCCCATCGCGGCCTTCGCCCAGACGCTGGAGGCCCTCGGCATCGATTTCGAGGTGCAGGACTACTCCCAGCGCTCCCGCACTGCGGGCGACGACGCCGACGCGGCCTGCTACATCTACGCCAACGTCGACGGCGCCAACGCGTGGGGCGTGGGCATCGCGGGCTCGACCACCAGGGCCTCGCTGAAGGCCATCGTCTCCGCCGTGAACCGCGGGCTGACCAAGGGGNGCCCCATCGCGGCCTTCGCCCAGGCGCTGGAGGCCCTCGGCATCGATTTCGAGGTGCAGGACTACTCCCAGCGCTCCCGCACTGCGGGCGACGACGCGGACGCGGCCTGCTACATCTACGCCAACGTCGACGGCGCCAACGCGTGGGGCGTGGGCATCGCGGGCTCGACCACCAGGGCCTCGCTGAAGGCCATCGTCTCCGCCGTGAACCGCGGGCTGACCAAGGAGCAGACCAGCGGCGTCTAAGCCACCTCATGTGATGTAAATCACGCATGGTCCCGCCTATGAGGTTGCCGGCCTTTATGGCTTTGCACAGGTTCTGCAACGTATCCTGACAGGTGTATGTTTCTGACCTAGAACTGAGCCGACCTTGAGCGAGGCATGAGAACTTCTGCGTACGTGATCCCTGATCGCGGTCTCGGTCCCCTGCGCCGCGTCCCCGCGGTGCAGCTGGACGACGCCGCGATCCTGCGCGTTCTCTCCTCCGCCGGCGCAGACTGCGCCGACATCACGGTGGCGCTCAGCCCCCGCGCCGGAACGACCGGCTACGACCTCTCCCTCGAGGGCTCTTACCTGGGCCTTTTTCCCGGCGAGGCGGCCGCCGAGTACGCCTTCCTGCCCGACCTGATCTCCAACGGGCTCACCCCCCTGGCCACGGCGCGGGCCCGGCGCCTGCCCGACGAGCGCGCGGAGCTCTCCCTCCGCCTGCCCGAGCCGCCGGTGGTGGCCACCTGCAGGCAGTGGCCGTCGGTGAGCACGCGCTGGGCGCGGCGCTCGCGCTTATACACATCCGCACCGGCCGCCGCGCCACGAGGTGACGCGTTCCCAGGTCTCCGGCCCACTCCGCCAACAAACACGTGCGAGTACGCACATCTCGCGCCCGCCGTGTAACGACGCTG